>NZ_JAEKEC010000001.1:2732500-3932500 GCF_016651305.1 Pseudomonas sp. TH06
ACAAGGTAGCCGTAGGGGAACCTGCGGCTGGATCACCTCCTTAATCGACGACATCAGCTGCTTCATGAGCTCCCACACGAATTGCTTGATTCATGCGTTTGTAAAAGTGCAGAGCTAACTATTCGAATCGAATAATTAGCTCTGATCTTTTTCAGAGCCGTTCTTTAAAAATTTGGGTATGTGATAGAAAGATAGACTGAACGTTACTTTCACTGGTAACGGATCAGGCTAAGGTAAAATTTGTGAGTTCTCTTAGTTGAGAAATTCGAATTTTCGGCGAATGTCGTCTTCACAGTATAACCAGATTGCTTGGGGTTATATGGTCAAGTGAAGAAGCGCATACGGTGGATGCCTTGGCAGTCAGAGGCGATGAAAGACGTGGTAGCCTGCGAAAAGCTTCGGGGAGTCGGCAAACAGACTTTGATCCGGAGATGTCTGAATGGGGGAACCCAGCCATCATAAGATGGTTATCTTGTACTGAATACATAGGTGCAAGAGGCGAACCAGGGGAACTGAAACATCTAAGTACCCTGAGGAAAAGAAATCAACCGAGATTCCCTTAGTAGTGGCGAGCGAACGGGGACTAGCCCTTAAGTTGATTTGAGATTAGCGGAACGCTCTGGAAAGTGCGGCCATAGTGGGTGATAGCCCTGTACGCGAAAATCTCTTATCAATGAAATCGAGTAGGACGGAGCACGAGAAACTTTGTCTGAATATGGGGGGACCATCCTCCAAGGCTAAATACTACTGACTGACCGATAGTGAACTAGTACCGTGAGGGAAAGGCGAAAAGAACCCCGGAGAGGGGAGTGAAATAGATCCTGAAACCGTATGCGTACAAGCAGTGGGAGCAGACTTTGTTCTGTGACTGCGTACCTTTTGTATAATGGGTCAGCGACTTATTTTCAGTGGCGAGCTTAACCGAATAGGGGAGGCGTAGCGAAAGCGAGTCTTAATAGGGCGTCTAGTCGCTGGGAATAGACCCGAAACCGGGCGATCTATCCATGGGCAGGTTGAAGGTTGGGTAACACTAACTGGAGGACCGAACCGACTACCGTTGAAAAGTTAGCGGATGACCTGTGGATCGGAGTGAAAGGCTAATCAAGCTCGGAGATAGCTGGTTCTCCTCGAAAGCTATTTAGGTAGCGCCTCATGTATCACTGTAGGGGGTAGAGCACTGTTTCGGCTAGGGGGTCATCCCGACTTACCAAACCGATGCAAACTCCGAATACCTACAAGTGCCGAGCATGGGAGACACACGGCGGGTGCTAACGTCCGTCGTGAAAAGGGAAACAACCCAGACCGTCAGCTAAGGTCCCAAAGTTATGGTTAAGTGGGAAACGATGTGGGAAGGCTTAGACAGCTAGGAGGTTGGCTTAGAAGCAGCCACCCTTTAAAGAAAGCGTAATAGCTCACTAGTCGAGTCGGCCTGCGCGGAAGATGTAACGGGGCTCAAACCATACACCGAAGCTACGGGTATCATCTTCGGATGATGCGGTAGAGGAGCGTTCTGTAAGCCTGTGAAGGTGAGTTGAGAAGCTTGCTGGAGGTATCAGAAGTGCGAATGCTGACATGAGTAACGACAATGGGTGTGAAAAACACCCACGCCGAAAGACCAAGGTTTCCTGCGCAACGTTAATCGACGCAGGGTTAGTCGGTCCCTAAGGCGAGGCTGAAAAGCGTAGTCGATGGAAAACAGGTTAATATTCCTGTACTTCTGGTTATTGCGATGGAGGGACGGAGAAGGCTAGGCCAGCTTGGCGTTGGTTGTCCAAGTTTAAGGTGGTAGGCTGGAATCTTAGGTAAATCCGGGATTCTAAGGCCGAGAGCTGATGACGAGTTATCTTTTAGATGACGAAGTGGTTGATGCCATGCTTCCAAGAAAAGCTTCTAAGCTTCAGGTAACCAGGAACCGTACCCCAAACCGACACAGGTGGTTGGGTAGAGAATACCAAGGCGCTTGAGAGAACTCGGGTGAAGGAACTAGGCAAAATGGCACCGTAACTTCGGGAGAAGGTGCGCCGGTGAGGGTGAAGGACTTGCTCCGTAAGCTCATGCCGGTCGAAGATACCAGGCCGCTGCGACTGTTTATTAAAAACACAGCACTCTGCAAACACGAAAGTGGACGTATAGGGTGTGACGCCTGCCCGGTGCCGGAAGGTTAATTGATGGGGTTAGCTAACGCGAAGCTCTTGATCGAAGCCCCGGTAAACGGCGGCCGTAACTATAACGGTCCTAAGGTAGCGAAATTCCTTGTCGGGTAAGTTCCGACCTGCACGAATGGCGTAACGATGGCGGCGCTGTCTCCACCCGAGACTCAGTGAAATTGAAATCGCTGTGAAGATGCAGTGTATCCGCGGCTAGACGGAAAGACCCCGTGAACCTTTACTATAGCTTTGCACTGGACTTTGAATTTGCTTGTGTAGGATAGGTGGGAGGCTTTGAAGCGTGGACGCCAGTTCGCGTGGAGCCATCCTTGAAATACCACCCTGGCAACTTTGAGGTTCTAACTCAGGTCCGTTATCCGGATCGAGGACAGTGTATGGTGGGTAGTTTGACTGGGGCGGTCTCCTCCTAAAGAGTAACGGAGGAGTACGAAGGTGCGCTCAGACCGGTCGGAAATCGGTCGTAGAGTATAAAGGCAAAAGCGCGCTTGACTGCGAGACAGACACGTCGAGCAGGTACGAAAGTAGGTCTTAGTGATCCGGTGGTTCTGTATGGAAGGGCCATCGCTCAACGGATAAAAGGTACTCCGGGGATAACAGGCTGATACCGCCCAAGAGTTCATATCGACGGCGGTGTTTGGCACCTCGATGTCGGCTCATCACATCCTGGGGCTGAAGCCGGTCCCAAGGGTATGGCTGTTCGCCATTTAAAGTGGTACGCGAGCTGGGTTTAGAACGTCGTGAGACAGTTCGGTCCCTATCTGCCGTGGACGTTTGAGATTTGAGAGGGGCTGCTCCTAGTACGAGAGGACCGGAGTGGACGAACCTCTGGTGTTCCGGTTGTCACGCCAGTGGCATTGCCGGGTAGCTATGTTCGGGAAAGATAACCGCTGAAAGCATCTAAGCGGGAAACTTGCCTCAAGATGAGATCTCACTGGAACCTTGAGTTCCCTGAAGGGCCGTCGAAGACTACGACGTTGATAGGTTGGGTGTGTAAGCGCTGTGAGGCGTTGAGCTAACCAATACTAATTGCCCGTGAGGCTTGACCATATAACACCCAAGCAATTTGCGTCGAAGAGACCAGATTGCGGTGTGTGAAGACGAAACGAACCGAAAGTTTGATGTTCACAAACACCGAAAGCTGTCACATACCCAATTTGCTGAAGCGAGGCCATCTGGTCACGACTCAGTACCCGAATTTCTTGACGACCATAGAGCGTTGGAACCACCTGATCCCATCCCGAACTCAGCAGTGAAACGATGCATCGCCGATGGTAGTGTGGGGTTTCCCCATGTGAGAGTAGGTCATCGTCAAGATTAAATTCCGAAACCCCAATTGCGAAAGCAGTTGGGGTTTTGTTTGTCCTCGAAAAAAGCATCCTGAGACTTTGTACGGAGGTTGACCGTCAACCACGTTAGAGTAGATCCATGGTGACCATGGAATCAGCTCAGCCACACGGTAGCCCACCGCTTTGTAAGCCGCCTGGCGCTTATCCCGCATCCTCAGCAGTGCGACATTAGGGGTAGCCCCGTTTTCCTCTAAAAGCACCAGCGCAGCATCCAGGCAGTCACGTGGTGAGCCATTCTTTTTTCGACCTGACTGATCAATGATGTAATTGCTCTGAGTCTGCATTGGGCGCTGGATAACGATCCATTGCTTCACGTGCTTCAGACCGAGAGTGCCGCGCACATCCCAAAGGACAGTGGCAATGACGTGATTGGCAAGGCGCGAGGATTCGTTTTCGAAGTGATCTTCAATCAAGTCAACACTGAGTCGGCACGGTCGATGACGCAGGTGATGGCGTCGAAGGGTACACCGGCTTCTGCTTTTGGATTCACGCAAAGCAGGTCATCAGGCAGCGAGAACCTCAGGGCGTTGTTCATTGGGCACTGCCTGCGGTTTCGAGTGCGCGGGCTTTGGCCATGTGAGCGTTGTGACGGGAGAGGCGTGTAGCGAGGCTGGAGTTGGCGTGTAGAGCCGATTCGACGCAACACGGAGAAAGGGTGCATCAAAGCGTTGTTTTCAGTCTTGTGCTCATGCAGCCACCTGATCTCGTGCCTCGATACGGCTGCGCACCCACGCTTGAACCTCGGAAAGAGCCCAGGCGATACGAGCGCCGCGCGCGTTGCTGTTTTAAGTGCTTGGGTGGCTATATCGCGAGGTCGGCTTCCAGAGGCGTTTGTAGCGGAGCTGCCAGGATTTACCACCATCCGGTTTGACCCTGAAGAAGAGGCCGTTTCCGTCGAGATTGCGGCATTCCTTTGACTACGGCTCCAACCCCGTAAGTGTCGTGTCAGCGAGAGTGGTGCTTGATATCTGTGCGCTTCATCCTTGTATCCCAAAGTTCGGTATTTTTCTCAGGATGCAAGCAGGGATACAGCGCATAGGGAGAGAAAGGCATAAACAGACAGGCACAAAAAAACCGGCCAAGTGGCCGGTTTCTCTGGGTCTGAGAGTCTGGTAGAGACTTTCAGATACTGCTATATGGTGCCCCGAGGGAGACTCGAACTCCCACTCCTTTCGAAAACGGATTTTGAATCCGCCGCGTCTACCAATTCCGCCATCAGGGCTCAATGGCGGCGAAGTATAGAGAGGTCATTACCGTTGGTCAATCACGTTTCATGGTCAATTTTCGATATTTCCGCTAGACTTCCCGGCCCTGCTAGACGAACCCCATCATGCGCGTTGCTGACTTTACTTTCGAGCTCCCTGATTCGCTGATCGCCCGCCACCCTTTGGCCGAGCGTCGCGGTAGTCGCCTGTTGACCCTGGATGGGGTCAGCGGCGCCCTCGCACACCGTCAATTCACTGATTTGCTTGAGCATTTACGCCCGGGCGATTTGATGGTGTTCAACAATACCCGGGTGATTCCGGCGCGGCTGTTCGGGCAGAAAGCGTCCGGCGGCAAGCTGGAAATTCTCATCGAGCGGGTCCTCGATTCGCATCGCGTGCTGGCGCATGTGCGCTCCAGCAAGTCGCCGAAGCCGGGTTCGAAGATTCTCATCGACGGCGGTGGCGAAGCAGAGATGCTCGCTCGTCACGATGCGTTGTTCGAACTGGGGTTCGATGAAGAAGTCCTGCCGCTGCTTGATCGCGTCGGGCACATGCCGCTGCCTCCTTACATAGATCGCCCGGATGAAGGCTCGGATCGCGAGCGTTATCAGACCGTTTATGCCGAGCGCCTCGGCGCGGTGGCGGCACCGACGGCGGGACTGCATTTCGATCAGTCGCTGATGGAGGCGATTGCCGCCAAAGGCGTCGAGACTGCGTTCGTTACGTTGCACGTGGGCGCGGGTACATTCCAGCCAGTGCGCGTTGAGAAGCTTGAAGATCACCATATGCACTCCGAATGGCTGGAAGTCGGCCAGGATGTGGTTGATGCCGTCGCCGCTTGTCGTGCGCGTGGTGGTCGAGTGATTGCTGTCGGCACCACCAGCGTGCGTTCGCTGGAAAGTGCGGCGCGTGATGGCGTGCTCAAGCCGTTCAGTGGCGACACCGACATCTTTATCTACCCGGGCCGACCGTTCCATGTGGTCGACGCCCTGGTGACCAATTTCCATTTGCCGGAATCCACGCTGTTGATGCTGGTTTCGGCGTTTGCCGGTTATCCCGAAACCATGGCCGCTTACAAAGCCGCTGTCGAAAATGGATACCGCTTTTTCAGCTACGGTGATGCGATGTTCATCACCCGTAATCCAGCACCTACTGCCCCTAAACAAACAGGCCCAGAGGAAACAGAATGAGTCGCGAATGTCGCATGTCCTTTGAGCTCCTGGCCACCGATGGCAAGGCCCGTCGTGGTCGTCTGACTTTCCCGCGTGGCACCGTCGAGACCCCGGCCTTCATGCCGGTCGGTACTTACGGCACCGTCAAGGGCATGTTGCCGCGTGACATCGTCGCCACCGGCGCAGAGATCATTTTGGGCAACACCTTCCACCTGTGGCTGCGCCCAGGCACCGAAGTGATCAAGGCGCACGGCGACCTGCATGATTTCATGCAGTGGAAAGGCCCGATCCTGACCGACTCCGGCGGTTTCCAGGTGTTCAGTCTCGGCGCGATGCGCAAGATCAAGGAGGAGGGCGTGACCTTCGCCTCTCCGGTCGATGGCTCGAAAGTGTTCATGGGCCCGGAAGAATCGATGCAGGTTCAGCGCGATCTGGGCTCCGACATCGTAATGATCTTCGACGAATGCACGCCGTACCCGGCTGACGAAGACGTCGCTCGCGTATCGATGGAGCTGTCGCTGCGCTGGGCTCAGCGTTCGAAAAATGCCCACGGTGACAACACTGCGGCGCTGTTCGGTATCGTTCAGGGTGGCATGCACCAGGATCTGCGCATGCGGTCGCTGGAAGGCCTCGACAAAATCGGCTTTGACGGCCTGGCCATCGGCGGTCTGTCGGTGGGCGAACCCAAGCACGAGATGATCAAGGTGCTGGATTATCTGCCGGGCATGATGCCGGCTGACAAACCTCGTTACCTTATGGGCGTTGGCAAACCGGAAGATCTGGTTGAGGGTGTGCGCCGCGGTGTGGACATGTTCGATTGCGTGATGCCAACCCGTAATGCCCGCAACGGGCATCTGTTCATTGATACAGGCGTGCTGAAGATCCGTAACGCGTTCCATCGCCATGATGATTCGCCGCTCGATCCGACCTGCGATTGCTATACCTGCCAGAACTTCTCCCGCGCTTATCTGCATCACCTGGACAAGTGCGGCGAAATGCTGGGAAGCATGCTCAATACCATCCATAACTTGCGCCATTATCAGGTGCTCATGGCTGGTTTGCGCGAGGCTATTCAACAGGGTACATTGGCCGCCTTTGTCGATGCCTTCTACGCCAAACGCGGGCTCCCCGTTCCGCCTTTGGACTGAGTTTTCTGACCCCAAGATTCAACATTTGCAACTGGAGTGCTAAATGAGCTTTTTTATCTCTAACGCCATGGCTGACGCGGCTGCACCGGCTGCTGCCGGCCCAATGGGCGGCGGTTTCGAGTGGATTTTCCTGGTCGGCTTCCTGGTCATCTTCTACCTGATGATCTGGCGTCCACAGGCCAAGCGCGCCAAAGAGCAGAAGAACCTGCTGAGCAGCCTTGCGAAGGGCGACGAAGTGGTTACCACCGGCGGCATCGCCGGCAAGATCACCAAAGTGGCCGATGACTTCGTGGTTCTGGAAGTTTCCGACACCGTGGAAATGAAGTTCCAGAAAGGCGCCATCGCCGCCACGCTGCCAAAAGGCACGCTGAAAGCGATCTAAAGGTAACAACTTCTACTCAATCGACGGGGCGCGCAAGGCGCCCCGCGTCATAACGGGCGGCGTGATGCTGAACAAATACCCTCTGTGGAAATACATTCTGATCCTGGCGGTGCTGGCGGTCGGTCTGATTTATTCCGCTCCCAATCTTTACCCCGATGACCCGGCCATTCAGATCAGCGGCGCCAGCACGGCTCTGCAGGTCAATCAGGCCGATCTGGATCGCGTAAGTACCGCGCTTCACGAGTCCGGGATTAACGTCAAGGCAGCCACACTGGCGGCAAACGGCAAGGGCGGTCTGATCCGTCTGTCCAAGGCTGAAGATCAGCTGCCGGCCAAAGACGTTGTGCGCAAGGCATTGGGTGATGACTACGTCGTCGCGCTGAACCTGGCACAGACCACCCCGCAATGGCTGCGCAATCTGGGCGCGCACCCGATGAAGCTGGGTCTGGACTTGTCCGGTGGTGTGCACTTCCTGCTCGAAGTGGACATGGATAAAGCCCTCGATGCACGCCTGAAAGTCTACGAAGGCGACGTCAAGAGCCTGCTGCGCAAAGAGAAGCTGCGCTATCGCAGCCTGCCGCAACTGGGCGGTGCCATCCAGCTGGGCTTCGCTGATGAAGACAGCCGTGAACAGGCCCGTGCGCTGATTCGCAAGAACTTCAACGATTTCGACATTGTTCCGGCCGACCTCAACGGTCAACCGGTGCTGCGTCTGGCGATGACCCCGGCAAAGCTGGCGGAAATCCGTGAATACTCCATCAAGCAGAACTTGACCACGGTACGTAACCGCGTCAACGAACTGGGTGTTGCCGAACCGATCGTCCAGCGTCAGGGTGCCAACCGCATCGTGGTTGAGCTGCCGGGCGTGCAGGACACTGCCGAAGCCAAGCGTATTCTCGGCAAGACGGCCAACCTTGAGTTCCGTCTGGCAGCAGAGCCGGGCGCTTCGAAAGCCACTTCCGAAACCTTCGAGTTCCGTGAAGGCAAGCGTCCTCCTGCGCAGATCGAGCGTGGCCTGATCATCACCGGTGACCAGGTGACTGATGCCAAGGCCGGTTTCGGCGAGCACGGCACGCCTGAAGTGAACATCCGTCTGGATGGCCACGGTGGCGAGCTGATGAGTCGCGCAACCCGCTCCAATGTCGGTCGCAGCATGGCGGTGATCTTCATCGAGCAGCGTCCGGTCACCACTTACACCAAGCAAGTGGTTGATGGCGTCGAGAAAGACGTCGCTGTGCAGACGTTCAAGGAAGAGAAGAAGATCATCAGCCTTGCGACCATTCAGTCGCCGCTGGGTGCTCAGTTCCGTATCACTGGTCTGAACGGTCAGGGCGAATCGTCCGAGCTGGCGCTGCTGTTGCGTGCCGGTGGTCTGGCGGCACCGATGTACTTCGCTGAAGAGCGCACAATCGGCCCGAGCCTGGGTGCTGACAACATCACCAAAGGTATCGATGCGTCGCTGTGGGGCATGCTGTTCGTGTCGCTGTTCATCATCGCCATCTACCGCTTCTTCGGCATCATTGCCACCGTTGCACTGGCTGTGAACATGGTGCTGCTGTTGGCCCTGATGTCGCTGCTGGGTGCAACGCTGACCCTGCCGGGTATCGCCGGTATTGTTCTGACCATGGGTATGGCGGTCGACGCCAACGTGCTGATCTTCTCGCGGATCCGTGAAGAGATCGCCGCAGGCATGACCGTGCAGCGTGCAATCAACGAAGGCTTCGGCCGGGCATTCACCGCGATTCTCGACGCCAACCTGACAACATTGTTGGTCGGCGGCATTCTCTTTGCCATGGGCACCGGCCCGGTCAAAGGTTTCGCAGTGACCATGTCCCTCGGGATCTTTACCTCGATGTTCACGGCCATCATGGTGACCCGCGCAATGGTCAACCTGATCTTCGGCGGACGTGACTTCAAGAAGTTGTGGATTTAAGGGGCTGCCATGTTACGTACAATCAACTTCATGGGCGTTCGCAACTTCGCGTTCGGCGTCACAGTGTTTCTTACGGTGCTGGCTATTTTCAGCGTCTTCCACAAGGGCATGAACTGGGGTCTGGACTTCACCGGCGGTACGCTCATCGAGCTGACCTACGAGCGTCCGGCCGACGTCACCAAGGTGCGCGAGCAGTTGGTGAGTTCGGGTTATCACGAAGCGATCGTGCAGAGCTTCGGTGCGACTACCGATCTGCTGGTGCGGATGCCGGGTGAAGACCCGCAGTTGGGTCATCAAGTGGCGGAAGCGCTGCTGAAGGTCGGTGGCGACAACCCGGCGACGGTCAAGCGAGTCGAGTTCGTCGGCCCACAGGTCGGTGAGGAGCTTCGCGACCAGGGCGGCCTCGGCATGCTGCTGGCGCTCGGCGGCATCCTGATCTACCTGGCTTTCCGCTTTCAGTGGAAATTCGCGGTCGGCGCCATCGTTTCGCTGATCCACGACGTGATTGTGACCATCGGTATTCTGTCGTTCTTCCAGATCACCTTCGACCTGACGGTGTTGGCGGCGGTACTGGCGATCATTGGTTACTCGCTGAACGACACCATCGTCGTTTTCGACCGGGTGCGTGAGAACTTCCGTGTGCTGCGCAAGGCTACGCTGATCGAGAACATCAACATCTCGACCACCCAGACCCTGCTGCGGACCATGGCGACTTCGATCTCCACCTTGCTGGCGATCGCGGCGCTGCTGTTCTTCGGTGGCGACAACCTGTTCGGCTTCTCCATCGCCCTGTTCATCGGTGTTCTGGCGGGTACTTACTCGTCGATCTACATCGCGAACGTGGTGTTGATCTGGCTGAACCTGAGCACTGAAGACCTGATTCCACCGGCCAACACCGAAAAGGAAATCGACGACCGCCCATAACGGCCATCGTTTTCCCGGTTGTCAGTCGAAAAAGGCGCGAGTTGAACTCGCGCCTTTTTTTATGCTCCAAGGCTGGGAGAAGCGCGGGCGCGTCCCGCATGTGATGGTCAGGAGGTTCATGTGAACAAGTCGTTGCTGGTTGGTGCGGTATTGGGTGCTGTCGGTGTGACTGCCGGGGGTGCTGTTGCCACCTACAGCCTGGTTAAAAGCGGCCCTGAGTATGCGCAAGTGTTGGCCGTCGAACCGGTCAAGACACAGATCAAGACTCCACGTGAAGTGTGCAAGGACGTGGCGGTAACCCGGCAGAAACCGGTCCAGGATCAACACCAGATCCTCGGTACTGCCATTGGTGCGGTAGCAGGTGGTTTGTTGGGTAACCAGATCGGCGGCGGCACCGGCAAGAAAATTGCCACGGTGGCTGGTGCGGTTGGTGGCGGTTATGCCGGTAACAAGGTTCAGGAAGGCATGCAGAACCGCGATACCTACACCACGACTCAGACTCGCTGTAACACAGTGAATGACATCAGTGACAAGGTTGTAGGTTACGATGTGCGTTATTCGCTGGACGGCAAGGAAGGCAAAGTGCGCATGGATCGTGATCCGGGCAACCAGATTCCGGTCGACAAGGAAGGTAAGTTGATCCTGTCGCAGAATGAGCCGGGTCAGTAATCTGGTGAGTGTTTAAAAGAAAGCACCCTAAGGGGTGCTTTTTTGTGCCTGAGATTCAAGCCCACCACAAATCCCCTGTAGGAGTGAGCCTGCTCGCGATAGCGATGTATTGGTCAGCATCATTGTTGACTGATACACCGCTATCGCGAGCAGGCTCACTCCTACACTGGTTCGGCAGTGCTCTTTCAGGCATAAAAAAAGCACCCCGCAGGGTGCTTTTTTCGTTTCGCCAGAAGCTTAGCGCTTCAGCGAAGCCGGCAGGTGCGGCTGGATCGCCGTCAGGACTGCCTTGAAGCATTTGGTGTTGCCGGCAACGATATGGCCTTTTTCAAGGAAATCGTGACCACCAGTGAAGTCGCTCACCAGGCCGCCAGCTTCTTGAATCAACAGGGCGCCCGCAGCCATGTCCCACTCGGACAGGCCCGACTCCCAGAACGCGTCAAAACGACCGGCAGCGACATAGGCCAGGTCCAGGCTTGCCGAGCCGGCGCGGCGGATGCCGGCAGTCTGGCCAACCAGGGCGCGGAACATGCCCAGGTAGTTGTCGAGGTTGTCCATCTGGTCGTCACGGAACGGGAAGCCAGTACCCAGCAGTGCGCCGTCGAGGCTGGTACGACCGCTGACGCGCAGACGACGACCGTTCAGTTGGGCGCCACGACCACGGCTGGCAGTGAACTCTTCCTGGCGAACCGGATCCAGAACAACTGCGTGCTCCAGACGACCGCGGTATTTGCAGGCAATGCTGACAGCGAAGTGAGGAATGCCGCGCAGGAAGTTGGTGGTGCCGTCCAGTGGATCGATGATCCACAGGTACTCTTCGCCTTCGATGCCGGTGCCGGCGTGCAGGCCAGTCTCTTCACCCTGGATCGAGTGATTCGGGTAAGCCTTGCGCAGGGCATCGATGATTTTCTGTTCTGCGGCGCGATCAACCTCGGATACGTAATCCTTGGCGTCTTTTTCGTCGACCTTGATGGTATCCAGGCGCTCGATGGAGCGGAAGATCAGTTCACTGGCGCTGCGGGCGGCGCGCAGCGCGATATTCAGCATGGGCTGCATGGATGTGTCACCTAAGGTTGTTAAAGAAAGCCGCGCATTCTATCAGAACTTTTCTTCAGGTGAAGGACGCTGTTCGCTTTCATAGCTTAACGGTAGGCTGTTCTGTAAGATTTGCACCCCTTTCCTGTGTCCGAGAGCGCCTCCCTTGCTGCAGAATATTCGTGTCGTCCTGGTCAATACCAGCCACCCCGGCAACATCGGCGGGGCCGCGCGCGCCATGAAAAACATGGGTCTGTCGCGGCTGGTGCTGGTCGAACCGCGGTTATTTCCGCATCACGAAGCCGATGCTCGTGCTTCCGGTGCCGGTGACATCCTTGAAAACGCGCAAGTCGTCGCCACTCTGGAAGATGCCTTGGTCGGCTGCAATCTGGTGCTCGGCACCAGCGCCCGTGACCGCCGTATTCCCTGGCCACTGCTGGATCCGCGTGAATGCGGCAGCAAAGTGGTCGAGGAGGCCGGGCAGGGCGCGGAAATCGCCCTGGTGTTCGGCCGTGAAGATTCCGGCCTGACCAATGACGAGCTGCAGCGATGTCACTTTCACGTGCACATCCCCTCTGACCCGGAATTCAGTTCGCTGAATCTCGGGGCGGCGGTGCAAGTGTTGAGCTATGAAGTGCGCATGGCCTGGCTGGCAGCACAAGGTCAGCCGACCAAGATCGAGAAAGAAGAAGTGGCCTCGGTGAAAAGCGCCGAACTGGCGACCATGGATGAGCTGGAGCGATTCTATGAGCATCTGGAGCAGACGCTGGTTGCCATCGAATTCCTCGATCCGGAAAAACCACGACACTTGATGGCGCGCCTGCGCCGGTTGTACGGACGCAGCTCGGTCAGCCGGGCGGAAATGAATATTTTGCGTGGCATCCTCACGGAAACCCAAAAAGCGGCCCGTGGTGAGCTTCTTAAGCGGAAGGACTAAATGATGTTTGAGCGTTTGCGTGAAGATATCCAAAGCGTATTCCATCGAGACCCGGCGGCGCGTAACGCTTTTGAAGTCCTGACCTGCTACCCCGGCATGCATGCGATCTGGATTCATCGATTGGCGGGCATGCTCTGGCGCAACGAGCTGAAATGGCTGGCGCGACTGGTGTCGAACTTCGGTCGCTGGTTGACCGGGATCGAGATTCATCCGGGGGCGAAAGTCGGTCGACGCTTCTTTATTGACCACGGCATGGGCATCGTCATTGGCGAAACCGCCGAAATTGGCGATGACGTGACCATCTATCAAGGCGTGACCCTGGGGGGTACCAGCTGGAATAAAGGCAAGCGCCATCCAACGCTGGGTGATGGTGTCGTCGTCGGTGCTGGCGCCAAGGTGTTGGGGCCGTTCACTGTCGGTGCGGGTGCCAAGGTCGGTTCTAACGCGGTGGTGACCAAAGAAGTGCCGCCGGGCGCTACGGTCGTGGGTATTCCGGGGCGAATCATCGTCAAGTCCGATGAGGAGCAGGATGCCAAGCGCAAGGCCATGGCCGAGAAAATCGGCTTCGACGCCTATGGTGTCAGCGAAGATATGCCTGACCCGGTGGCGCGCGCGATCGGCCAGTTGCTCGATCACCTGCAAGCGGTGGACGGGCGTCTGGAGGGGATGTGCGGCGCGTTGAAGGATCTGGGCAGCAATTACTGTGCGAAAGATCTGCCTGAGTTGCGTGAAGAAGACTTCGCCTGCGTCAAAGGCAAGGATCAAAGCAAGGCCAGTTAAACCGCGCTATTTCTTCGCGAGCAGGCTCGCTCCCACATTGGAATGCGTTCTCCTGTGGGAGCGAGCCTGCTCGCGAAGAGCGATAACTCGCAATCACTGGCTGTACGCCGCCAGCCTTTGCTATGATGCGCGCGCTCTTTTGTGGGTAAACCCGACTAAAGCACTAGGTCTTATAGTTGACTTAAATGCTCGGGAATTGCATACTCCCGCCCATTCCGAACTCCGTGGTAACTGTCCATGCGACTGACTACAAAAGGCCGATACGCCGTGACCGCCATGCTTGACCTGGCGTTGCACGCGCAGCACGGGCCCGTGTCCCTGGCCGATATCTCCGAGCGCCAAGGCATCTCCCTGTCCTATCTCGAACAGCTTTTCGCCAAGCTGCGCCGCAGTAACCTGGTTTCCAGTGTTCGCGGCCCCGGTGGTGGTTACCAGCTGTCTCGCGACATGCAGGGCATCCAGGTGGCGCAGGTGATCGATGCGGTCAACGAATCGGTCGATGCGACCAAGTGCCAGGGCCAGGGCGATTGCCATTCCGGCGACACCTGCCTGACCCATCATCTGTGGTGCGACTTGAGCCTGCAGATTCACGAATTTCTCAGCGGTATCAGCTTGGCTGACCTTGTGACTCGCCGTGAGGTACAAGAAGTAGCCCAGCGTCAGGATCAGCGTCGTTGCAATGGCAAGGCGCCGCGCCTGGACAAGATTGAAGCGTCCGCCGTCGAATGACAGCCAAAGAGCTAGCGGCACGCCAGCCAGCCTGATTTAGGAGATAGTCCATGAAATTGCCGATTTACCTTGATTACTCTGCGACCACCCCGGTCGATCCGCGCGTTGCGCAAAAAATGAGTGAATGCCTGCTGGTCGACGGAAACTTCGGTAACCCGGCGTCCCGTTCCCACGTGTTCGGCTGGAAAGCTGAAGAGTCCGTCGAAAACGCCCGTCGTCAGGTGGCCGATCTGGTCAATGCCGATCCGCGCGAAATCGTCTGGACTTCCGGTGCCACCGAGTCCGACAACCTGGCAATCAAGGGTGCGGCACATTTCTACGCCTCCAAGGGCAAGCACCTGATCACCACCAAGATTGAGCACAAGGCTGTCCTCGACACCATGCGCCAACTGGAGCGTGAAGGTTTCGAAGTGACCTACCTCGAGCCTCAGACCGACGGTCTGATCACCCCGGCGATGATCGAAGCTGCACTGCGCGAAGACACCATTCTGGTGTCGGTCATGCACGTGAACAACGAAATCGGCACCGTCAATGACATCGCCGCCATCGGCGAGTTGTTGCGTTCCAAAGGCATCCTGTTCCACGTTGACGCCGCTCAGTCCACTGGCAAGGTCGACATTGACCTGCAGAAGCTGAAAGTCGACATGATGTCGTTCTCTGCTCACAAAACCTACGGCCCTAAAGGCATCGGCGCGCTGTACGTAAGCCGCAAGCCGCGTGTGCGCATCGAAGCGACCATGCACGGCGGCGGTCACGAACGTGGCATGCGTTCCGGCACCCTGGCGACTCACCAGATCGTCGGCATGGGCGAAGCATTCCGTGTAGCCAAGGAAGACATGGCTGCCGAAAACGTCCGCATCAAAGCCTTGAGCGACCGTTTCTACAAGCAGGTCGAGCATCTGGAAGAGCTGTACGTCAACGGCAGTCTGACCGCCCGCGTTCCGCACAACCTGAACCTTAGCTTCAACTACGTTGAAGGCGAGTCGCTGATCATGGCACTCAAGGATCTGGCGGTATCGTCCGGTTCGGCCTGCACCTCGGCATCGCTGGAGCCTTCGTACGTACTGCGCGCCCTGGGCCGCAACGACGAACTGGCACACAGCTCGATCCGCTTCACCTTCGGTCGTTTCACCACCGAAGAAGAAATCGATTACGCCGCGCAGAAAGTTTGCGAGGCCGTTACCAAGCTGCGCGCTTTGTCGCCGCTGTGGGACATGTACAAAGACGGCGTCGATATCTCGAAGATCGAGTGGGCGGCACACTAAATATAGAAGCCGCCAGATACAGATCCTGTAGCGACGCGGCGACTGACGCAGCGCAGTTGCAGGGTCTCAAGAGCGGCCCTGATGAGTGAGGATTGAGAATCATGGCTTACAGCGAAAAGGTCATCGACCACTACGAAAACCCGCGCAACGTCGGCAAGATGAACGCGGAAGATCCTGATGTCGGCACCGGCATGGTCGGCGCACCAGCGTGCGGCGACGTAATGCGCCTGCAAATCAAGGTCAACGATCAGGGCGTTATTGAAGACGCCAAGTTCAAGACCTATGGCTGCGGTTCCGCCATCGCTTCCAGCTCCCTCGCCACCGAGTGGATGAAGGGCAAGACTCTGGATGAAGCGGAAACCATCAAGAACACCCAGCTGGCCGAAGAACTGGCCTTGCCGCCAGTGAAAATTCACTGCTCGGTACTCGCTGAAGACGCTATCAAGGCGGCTGTTCGCGATTACAAGCAGAAGAAAGGCTTGATCTAAGCATTGGGCGACGAGTAAGGAGTCAACGATGGCTATCAGCATGACAGAAGCGGCTGCTCGACACGTGCGGCGCTCCCTCGACGGGCGCGGCAAAGGTGAAGGGATTCGTCTGGGTGTTCGCACCACGGGCTGTTCCGGCCTTGCCTACGTGCTGGAGTTTGTCGACGAGGTGGTTGCAGAGGATCAGGTGTTCGAGAGTCACGGCGAAAAAGTGATCATCGACCCGAAAAGCCTGGCCTACCTGGACGGCACCGAGCTCGATTTCGTCAAGGAAGGGTTGAACGAAGGCTTCAAGTTCAACAATCCCAACGTTCGCGGTGAATGTGGCTGCGGCGAAAGCTTCAACATCTGAGGCTTGTCGTGGGTATTCCTTGTCATTTCGCTTTATTCGAGCTGCAACCGAGCTTCCGTCTGGATCTCGAGCAGTTGGCCACGCGCTATCGTGAGTTGGCGCGCGGCGTTCATCCTGATCGTTTTGCCGACGCTTCCGAGCGTGAGCAGCGGTCGGCACTCGAGCAGTCTGCGCGGCTCAACGACGCTTATCAGACGCTCAAGAGCCCAGCGCAGCGCGCACGCTACCTGCTGACCATCAGCGGGCATGAAGTGCCGATGGAAGTCACGGTCCACGACCCCGAGTTTCTTCTGCAGCAGATGCAATGGCGCGAAGAGCTCGAAGACCTCCAGGACAGCGCCGACCTCGACGGTGTCGCGGTATTCAAGCGTCGCTTGAAAGTGGCTCAGGAAGAACTCAATGAAAGCTTCGCGGCCTGTTGGGGTGATGCAGCGCAACGTGAGCAGGCCGAACGCCTGATGCGGCGCATGCAGTTCCTCGACAAGCTCACCTACGAAGTGCGCCAGTTAGAAGAGCGCCTCGACGATTAACCCAGTGCCGCTCCGGTCGCACGCCTGATATACAGATAAGTCCTGATCACGATGGCCCTACTGCAGATCGCCGAACCCGGCCAAAGTCCTCAACCGCACCAGCGTCGTCTGGCTGTGGGGATCGACTTGGGCACTACCAATTCGCTGGTCGCTGCGTTGCGCAGTGGTCTTTCCGAGCCGCTGGCTGACGCAAACGGGCAGGTCATCCTGCCGTCCGCCGTGCGTTATCACGCCGACCGCGTCGAAGTTGGCGAGTCGGCCAAGCTGGCCGCCGCTTCCGATCCCTTGAACACTGTGCTGTCGGTCAAGCGCTTGATGGGTCGTGGTCTCTCCGACGTCAAGCAATTGGGCGAGCAATTGCCATACCGCTTTGTCGGTGGCGAATCGCACATGCCGTTCATCGACACCGTGCAAGGCCCGAAAAGCCCGGTCGAAGTCTCTGCCGACATTCTCAAGGTTCTGCGTCAGCGCGCTGAAGCGACCTTGGGTGGCGAGTTGGTCGGTGCGGTGATCACTGTTCCGGCGTATTTCGACGATGCTCAGCGTCAGGCCACCAAAGATGCGGCGAAACTCGCCGGCCTCAATGTACTGCGCCTGCTCAACGAACCGACCGCTGCAGCTGTGGCTTATGGGCTGGATCAGCATGCCGAAGGCCTGGTCGCGATTTACGACCTGGGTGGCGGTACTTTCGATATTTCCATTCTGCGTCTGACTGGCGGTGTTTTCGAGGTTCTGGCCACCGGCGGCGACAGCGCGCTGGGCGGCGATGACTTCGATCACGCGATTGCCGGCTGGATCATCGAGAGCGCGGGCCTGTCTGCCGATCTCGATCCGGGCGCACAACGCAATCTGCTGCAAACCGCCTGCGCGGCCAAAGAAGCGCTGACCGATGCGGCCAGTGTTGAAGTTGCCTACGGTGACTGGAAAGCGCCGCTGACCCGTGAAGCCTTTGATGCGCTGATCGAGCCGATGGTTGCACGCAGCCTGAAAGCCTGCCGTCGCGCCGTTCGCGATTCCGGCGTTGAGCTGGAAGACGTGCATGCCGTAGTCATGGTCGGCGGTTCGACTCGCGTTCCGCGTGTTCGCGAAGCTGTTGCCGAAGCCTTCGGTCGTCAGCCTTTGACTGAAATCGATCCGGATCAAGTGGTGGCCATCGGTGCCGCGATCCAGGCCGATACGCTGGCTGGCAACAAGCGTGACGGCGGCGAACTGCTGCTGCTCGACGTGATCCCGCTGTCCCTGGGGCTGGAAACCATGGGCGGTCTGATGGAGAAGGTGATCCCGCGCAACACCACCATCCCCGTCGCTCGCGCGCAAGACTTCACCACTTATAAAGATGGCCAGTCGGCCATGGCGATCCACGTACTGCAAGGCGAGCGCGAACTGATCAGCGACTGCCGCTCGCTGGCGCGTTTCGAATTGCGTGGTATTCCGGCGATGGTTGCCGGTGCGGCGAAGATTCGCGTGACCTTCCAGGTCGATGCCGACGGTCTGCTCAGCGTTTCCGCTCGTGAGCTGGGATCGGGCGTCGAGGCGAGCATTCAGGTCAAGCCATCCTACGGTCTGACCGACGGCGAAATCGCCAAAATGCTCAAGGATTCGTTCCAGCATGCCAATGACGACAAGGTCGCCCGCGTTCTGCGTGAGCAACAAGTCGATGCCCAGCGCCTGATCGAAGCGGTGCAGGGCGCTCTTGAGGTCGATGGCGAGCGTTTGCTTGACGCCGAAGAACGCATGGTCATCGACCTGCAGTTGCAGGAATTGGCTGAACTGATGAAAGGTACTGATGGTTACGCCATCGAGCAGCAGACCAAGCGTCTGTCGCAAGTGACCGATGCTTTTGCTGCCCGCCGCATGGATTTGACGGTGAAAGCCGCTCTGTCGGGGCGCAATCTGAATGAAATCGAGGATATCTGATGCCGCAGGTCATTTTTCTGCCCCACGAGAAGTTCTGCCCTGAAGGCATGGTGGTCGAGGCTGCGCCCGGCACATCGATTCTCGAACTGGCCCACGAACACCACATCGAGATGGAAAGCGCCTGCGGCGGCGTCTGCGCCTGCACCACCTGCCACTGCATCATCCGCGAGGGTTTCGACTCGATGGAAGAGGCCGACGAGCTGGAAGAAGATTTCCTCGATCGTGCCTGGGGCCTGGAAGCGCAATCGCGCCTGGCATGTCAGGCTATCGTCGGTGAAGAAGACATCACCGTCGAAATTCCGAAATATTCGCTTAACCATGCGGCCGAAGCGCCGCACTGACTGGTAAGACTGTCATGAGCTACGGTTGGAATGATGTTCAACGTATTGCAGAAGAACTGGCCGAGGCCCATGCCGGTGTCGACCCGTATTCTGTAGGTTTTGTCCGTCTGAAAGAGATGATCCAGGATCTGCCCGAGTTTGATAGCACTTCTGGCCGTGTCGGCGAGAAAGTGCTTGAAGCGGTTCAGGAGCTTTGGGCCAAAGAATTGGACTGATCGTCTCGCAGGTTAGGCAATACCCAAGAACCCGCGTATAATTCGCGGGTTTAATTTTTCGCAAATTACCGTTTCTGGAGTTACACCATGGCTGTTCAACGCACTTTCTCCATCATCAAGCCTGACGCTGTTGCAAAAAACGTCATCGGCGAAATCACCACTCGTTTCGAAAAAGCCGGCCTGCGCGTTGTAGCTTCGAAACTGAAGCAACTGTCCAAAGCTGAAGCTGAAGGCTTCTACGCTGAGCACAGCGCTCGTGGTTTCTTCGGCGACCTGGTTGCTTTCATGATCTCCGGCCCTGTTGTTGTTCAGGTTCTGGAAGGCGAAAACGCTATCGCTCTGAATCGTGAGCTGATGGGCGCCACCAACCCTAAAGAAGCTGCTGCCGGCACCATCCGCGCTGACTTCGCTGATTCCATCGACGCCAACGCTGTTCACGGTTCGGACTCCGAAGCCGCCGCTGCTCGTGAAATCTCGTACTTCTTCGCAGCTACTGAAGTAACCACTCGCTAAGCATTGGCTTAAGAGTGAAGGTGAATCCATGACTACATCGACTGTAAAAACCAACCTGCTGGGTCTGACTCAACAGGAAATGGAAAAATTCTTCGACTCAATCGGGGAGAAGCGTTTCCGTGCCGGTCAGGTAATGAAATGGATTCACCACTTTGGTGTCGATGATTTCGACGCCATGACGAACGTCAGCAAGGCCTTGCGCGATAAGCTCAAGGCTATTGCTGAGGTCCGTGGTCCCGAAGTGGTCAGCGAGGACATTTCCAGCGACGGCACCCGTAAGTGGGTGGTGCGCGTGGCGTCCGGCAGCTGTGTCGAGACCGTTTACATTCCCCAGGGCAAACGCGGCACTCTGTGCGTTTCGTCCCAGGCAGGCTGTGCCCTGGACTGCAGTTTCTGCTCCACCGGCAAGCAAGGCTTCAATAGCAACCTCACCGCCGCCGAAGTCATCGGCCAGGTGTGGATTGCCAACAAATCTTTCGGCAGCGTCCCGGCAACCGTCGACCGCGCCATCACCAACGTGGTGATGATGGGCATGGGCGAGCCGTTGCTGAACTTCGACAACGTCGTGGCCGCCATGCATCTGATGATGGATGACCTCGGCTACGGGATCTCCAAGCGCCGCGTGACCCTGTCCACGTCGGGTGTGGTGCCGATGATCGATGAGCTGGCCAAGCACATCGACGTGTCCTTGGCGTTGTCCCTGCACGCACCGAATGACGCATTGCGTAACCAATTGGTGCCGATCAACAAGAAGTATCCGCTTAAGATGCTGCTCGAGTCGTGCCAGCGCTACATGTCCGCCCTTGGCGAGAAGCGTGTGCTGACCATCGAGTACACCTTGCTCAAGGACATCAACGATAAAGTTGAGCATGCGGTGGAAATGATCGAGCTGCTGAAGAACATTCCGTGCAAGATCAACCTGATCCCGTTCAACCCGTTCCCGCACTCCGGTTACGAGCGGCCGAGCAACAATGCTATCCGCCGGTTCCAGGATCAGTTGCATCAGGCCGGTTTCAACGTCACTGTCCGCACCACCCGTGGTGAAGATATCGACGCCGCTTGTGGTCAATTGGTAGGGCAGGTGCTGGATCGCACCCGTCGCAGCGAACGTTACATCGCCGTGCGTGAATTGAGCGCCGACAGCGATCTGGCACAGAACGCCGCGAACACTAACTAAGAGAGGATCTCTATGTCCCTGCGCTTTGCGCTGCTGTTGCTGTTGGCCAGCCTGAGTGCTGGTTGTGTCCTGTCGGGTGACTACAACCCGATGAAGACCAGCAAGGGCCGCGATGAAGCGCGGGCAGCGTATGTGCAGTTGGGGCTGGGGTATTTGCAGCAGGGCATGACCGAGCGGGCCAAGGTGCCGCTGAAGAAGGCACTGGATCTGGATAGCTCCGATCCCGACGCCAATGCCGCCCTCGGTCTGGTGTTTCAGGCCGAGATGGAGCCGAAACTGGCCGACGAGCATTTCCGCAAAGCCTTGTCCTCCCGTCCCGCCGATGCGCGCATCCTCAACAACTACGGCAGTTTTCTCTACGAAGAACAGCGTTACAAGGAAGCCTACGAGCGTTTTGAACAGGCCGCCGCCGATACCCTGTATCCTGAGCGTTCGCGTGTGTTCGAGAACCTCGGCATGACCGCATCAAAGCTGGGGCAGCGTGAGTTGGCGCAGCAGCAGTTGGAAAAGGCCCTGCGTTTGAACCGTCAACAACCGCGTGCATTGCTGGAAATGGCTGAGTTGTCCTTCGAAGACAGGCATTATGTGCCCGCACGTGACTATTACGACCGTTTCAGCCTGCTTACCGAGCAAAATGCACGTAGTCTATTGCTCGGCGTTCGGCTGGCAAAAGTGTTTGAAGATCGCGACAAGGCCGCCAGTTACGGCCTGCAATTAAAACGACTCTATCCCGGTACGCCGGAATATCAGCAATACCTGTCGGAGCAATGATGAAAGCGGCGCATCCCGAAGTTGTAGCAGCGAATCGCGTTAACCCCGGTGAGACCCTGCGCCAGGCCCGCGAAAGCAATGGCTGGTCGCTGGCCGAAGTGGCCCTCAAGCTCAACCTCACCGTGACTTCCCTTAGCAATCTTGAAGCCGGCGCTTTCGACAAGCTGCCGGGGCATACCTTCGCTCGCGGTTACATTCGCGCCTATGCCAAGTTGCTCGGTATGGATCAGACCGTTCTGGTTCAGCAATTCGACCAGTCCACCGGCACCGATTCCCAGGGCAGCAACGTCCATGCGCTGGGCCGTATCGAAGAGCCGGTGCGGGTGTCCCACACTATTTTGCGAATCGTCAGCCTGCTGTTGCTGATCGCAGTCATCGGTGGCGGTTTCGTCTGGTGGCAGGATCAGACTTCGCTGCGGAGCAAAGATTTGACCACGCTGGCCCCGGAGCACGTCGAAGTCGAAGGCGCCGATGGCACCACGCAGATTCACCCGATCGACGAGCCGGAAGATCAGGCCGTTGCCGAAGGTCAGGCCGAGGGCGCGACAGCGCTGGCACTGCCACAGTCGGAAACCACCGCTGAATCGACCGGCGCCGAGCCTGCCGCGCCGGCAACTGCTCCAGCTGCTCCGAGTGCAGCACCCGCAGCACCGGTTCATACGCCGGCCCCGGTTGTTGCATCGCCGGCTACCCCGGCCCCAGCTGTTCCGAACACGCCAGCGCCGACTGTCACAGCGCCAGTGGCCCCGGCGGTCAGCGCTCCTGCTGTTGCCGCAGCCGCGCCGGTGGCGGGTCAAGGCCAGGTGTCGGTGCAATTCGTTGCCGATTGCTGGACCCAGGTCAGCGACGGCAGCGGCAAGGTTCTGTTCAGTGGTCTCAAGCGTAAAGGCGACAGCCTGGCGGTTGCCGGCAAGCCACCATTTGCCGTGCGTCTGGGCTATGCCCGTGGCGCGCAGGTCAGCTACAACGGCCAGCCGGTCGATGTCGCTCCGTTCACCAGTGGCGAGACTGCTCGCCTGAAGTTGGGTCAATAAGTCATGCACGGCGAATCTCCAATCAAACGTCGCGTTTCGCGCAAGATCTGGGTCGGCAATGTGCCGGTGGGCGGCGATGCGCCGATCGCTGTGCAGAGCATGACCAACAGCGACACCAATGATGTTGCTGCCACCGTTGCGCAGATCAATCGTCTGGAAGCCGCTGGCGTCGACATCGTCCGCGTATCGGTACCGGACATGGACGCCGCCGAGGCGTTCGGCAAAATCAAGCAACTGGTCAAGGTGCCGCTGGTTGCCGACATTCATTTCGACTACAAGATCGCTTTGCGCGTAGCCGAACTGGGTGTGGACTGCCTGCGAATCAACCCGGGCAACATCGGTCGTGAAGACCGCGTGCGTGCCGTGGTCGATGCCGCCCGTGATCGCGGGATTCCGATCCGCATCGGCGTCAACGCCGGTTCTCTGGAAAAAGACCTGCAAAAGAAATACGGCGAGCCGACGCCAGCGGCGCTGGTCGAGTCCGCTCTGCGCCACGTCGAACACCTCGAACGTCTGAATTTCCAGGACTTCAAGGTCAGCGTGAAGGCCTCCGACGTGTTCATGGCCGTCGAAGCCTACCGCTTGCTGGCGAAAGAAATCGTTCAGCCGCTGCACCTGGGCATCACCGAAGCCGGTGGATTGCGTTCGGGCACAGTGAAATCCGCCGTGGGCCTAGGTATGCTGCTCGCCGAGGGGATTGGCGATACTATCCGCATCTCGCTGGCGGCCGACCCGGTCGAGGAAGTGAAGGTCGGTTACGACATTCTCAAGTCTTTGCATCTGCGTTCCCGTGGCATCAACTTCATCGCCTGCCCGAGCTGCTCGCGGCAGAACTTCGATGTGGTCAAGACCATGAACGAGCTGGAAGGGCGCCTTGAAGACCTGCTGGTGCCGCTGGATGTCGCGGTGATCGGTTGTGTGGTCAACGGCCCCGGCGAAGCCAAGGAAGCCCATATCGGCTTGACCGGCGGCACGCCAAACCTGATTTACATCGACGGCAAGCCGTCGCAGAAACTGACGAATGACAATCTGGTGGACGAGCTGGAAAGGCTGATCCGCGAGAAAGCGGCCGAAAAGGTCGAAGCTGACGCAGCGGTTATCGCGCGCGGCTGAGCCTGACTGAAAGCCGAACGAATTTAAGGATTTAAAGTGAGCAAGTCTCTGCAAGCCATTCGTGGCATGAACGACATCCTGCCCGAGCAGACCCCGCTGTGGCGCTATTTCGAGAGCACCGTTGCGCGCCTGCTGGATAACTACGGTTACAAGCAGATCCGCATGCCGATCGTCGAATTCACCGAGCTGTTCAAACGCTCCATCGGTGAAGTGACCGACATCGTCGAAAAAGAGATGTACACCTTCGAAGACCGCAACGGCGACTCCCTGACCCTGCGTCCGGAAGGCACTGCCGCGTGCGTGCGCGCTGTACTCGAACACGGCATCACCGGCGGTGGTCAGGTGCAGAAGCTTTGGTACATCGGCCCGATGTTCCGCCACGAGCGTCCGCAGAAAGGCCGTTATCGCCAGTTCCACCAGATCGGTCTGGAGGTGTTCAATCTCGACGGTCCGGACATCGATGCCGAACTGATCATCATGACCTGGCGCCTGTGGGGCGAGCTGGGCATCCGTGATGCGGTCAAACTCGAACTCAACAGCCTCGGCACCAGCGAGTCCCGTGGTCGATATCGTGAAGCGCTGGTCGAGTACCTCTCGGCGCACCACGACAAACTCGACGAGGACAGCCAGCGCCGTCTGAAAACCAACCCGCTGCGCGTGCTCGACACCAAAAATGCCGACACTCAAGCGGTGCTGGTCGATGCGCCGAAGATGGCTGACTACCTCGATGACGAATCCCGTGCCCACTTCGAAGGCCTGAAGGCTCGTCTGGATGCCGTCGGCATTCCTTACGTGCTCAACCCGAAACTGGTGCGTGGCCTCGATTACTACAGCAAAACCGTTTTCGAATGGGTCACCGACAAGCTCGGCGCCCAGGGCACTGTCTGCGCGGGCGGCCGTTATGACGGTCTGGTCGAGCAGATGGGCGGCAAGCCAACCACTGGTGTCGGTTTCGCAATGGGTATCGAACGTCTGGTGCTGATGCTCGAAACCCTTGAGCAGATCCCGGAAGAAATCTCCCGTCAGGTCGATGTCTATCTCTGCGCCTTCGGTGAAGAAGCCGAGCTGGCCGGTCTGGCCCTGGCTGAACGTGTTCGCGATCAACTTCCAAACCTGCGCCTGCAAGTCAATGCCGGCGCCGGCAGCTTCAAGAGCCAGTTCAAGAAGGCCGACAAGAGCGGTGCGCTGTACGCACTGATCCTCGGTGACGACGAAATGGCCCAGCAAGTGGTAGGTTTCAAACCCCTGCGTGGCCAGGGCGAACAACAAAGCATTGCCTGGGATGCGCTCGCCGCTCACCTGGCCACCTGCGTCGTGCAGGGTTGAAGCTGTCTAAACAGCCGATTTAGCGATTAAGGAGTATTGGGGTGTCGAGTACCGAAGACGAACAGTTGGCGGATTTGAAGGACTGGTGGACACGCAACGGCAAACCTCTGGTCACCGGCGGCCTGTTGGCGCTGGTTATCGTGTTCGGCTGGCAGGCTTATCACAAGTATCAGAGCAACCAGTCGCAAGGCGCCTCGGTGCTTTATCAGCAATTGCTGGAAACCACGCTGACGCCTGACGGCAAGCCTGATGTTGCCCGTGTTGCGGATCTGGCCGGCAAGCTCAACAGCGAGTTCGGCGGTTCTGCCTACGCGCAGTACGGCAGCCTGTTCGTGGCCAAGGTTGCAGTCGACAGCGGCAAGCTGGACGACGCCGCGACCGAGCTGAAAACCATCGTCGACAAACCGGCCAACCCGGCGCTGGGCGAAATCGCTCGTCAGCGCCTGGCGCAGGTGCTCGGCGCGCAGAACAAGGCCGAAGACGCGCTGAAACTGCTCGACGGCGACGCCGATAAAGCGTTCCTGGCCACTCGCGAAGAACTCAAGGGCGACCTGCTGGTACAGCTGGGCCGTACCGATGACGCGAACAAGGCGTATCAAAAAGCCAAGGCGGCACTGTCGGATGAAGCGGCGGTCGGTGGCCTTCAAATCAAGCTCGACGACCTGGCCAAAGGGGATGCGTGACGTGATCCGTTGGAAGCATGCAGCATTGCTGGCTCTGGCCCTTTTGGCCGCGGGTTGCAGCAGCAACAGCAAAAAAGAATTGCCACCGGCCGAACTGACCGACTTCAAAGAAGAAGTGGTTCTGCACAAGCAGTGGAGTCGTTCGATCGGTGACGGTCAGGGCGAAACCTACAACATGCTGGTACCGGCAGTTGACGGTGACACCATCTACGCTGCCGACGTAACGGGCATCGTGATGGCCATGGATCGCAGCAATGGCGACGTGAAGTGGAAAAAAGATCTTGAACTGCCTGTCTCCGGCGCTGTTGGCGTAGGTTACGGTCTGGTTCTGGTTGGCACGCTGCAAGGCGAAGTCGTTGCTCTGGACACCGTCAACGGTGAAGAGAAGTGGCGTGCTCGCGTGACCAGCGAAGTCCTCGCGCCGCCGGCCAACAACGGCGACGTGGTGGTGGTGCAGACTCAGGACGATCGTCTGATCGGTCTGGATGCTTCCACCGGTACTCAGCGCTGGGTGTATGACAGCACGCCTGCCGTGCTGACCCTGCGTGGCACCAGTGCTCCGCTGGTTACCAACCGCCTCGCGGTGGCAGGCCTGTCGACCGGTAAAGTGGTCGCTCTGGACATTTCCAACGGCGTGCCGGTCTGGGAACAACGGATCGCGATTCCACAGGGTCGTTCGGAACTGGAGCGCGTGGTCGATATCGACGGCGGTCTGCTGTTGTCCGGCGGCACGCTGTACGTTGCCAGCTATCAGGGTCGCGTGGCTGCACTGGATCTGGAAAGCGGCCGTCAACTCTGGCAGCGCGATGCATCGAGCTACGCCGGTATTGCTCAAGGTTTCGGCAGTGTCTACGTAAGCCTGTCTTCGGGTACCGTTGAAGGCGTTGACGAGCGTTCCACCACTGCGCTGTGGAGCAACGACTCGCTGGCTCGCCGTCAATTGTCGGCGCCGGAAGTGTTCTCCAGCTACGTGGCAGTGGGTGACCTGGAAGGTTATCTGCACCTGTTGAGTCAGGTTGACGGTCGTTTCGTCGGCCGCGAGCGCATCGACAGCGATGGCCTGCGTGCCCGTCCGCTGGTGGTGGGTGACACGATTTATGTGTATGGCAACAGCGGCAAACTGGAAGCCCTGACCATCAAGTAACAACTATGCTTGGGGTTAATCCCCAAGCGGCCTTGTATTTACAGGGCTTGCAGCACCCATGGGTGTTGCCCCGAGCACCAGCCGCTGCCTCGCAGCGGCTTTTGTATTTTCTGAAATAACGAAGTGGAGAGCCGCATGGTTCCCGTAATCGCCCTGGTGGGCCGACCGAACGTCGGCAAATCCACCTTGTTCAACCGCCTGACCAGGACTCGCGACGCCATCGTCGGCGACTTGTCCGGTCTGACCCGTGATCGCCAGTACGGTGAGGCCAAGTGGCAAGGGCGTTCCTACATTCTGATCGACACCGGCGGTATCTCCGGTGACGAGCACGGTATGGACGAAAAAATGGCCGAGCAGTCGCTGCTGGCCATTGAAGAAGCAGATGTTGTGCTGTTCCTGGTAGATGCCAAGGCCGGTTTTACCGCCGCCGACCAGATGATCGCCGAGCACCTGCGCAAACGTAACAAGCGTTCCCACGTGGTTGCCAACAAGGTCGACAACATCGACCCGGAAATGGCCCGCGCCGAGTTCGCCCCGCTGGGCATGGGCCACGCGATTCCGATCGCGGGTGCTCACGGTCGCGGCATCACCCAATTGCTGGAAGCCGCCCTGGGCGATTTCCCGCGTGATGATGACGAGCCCGCTGAAGGCGAAGAGGAAGAGATCGTTGCCGAAGGCGAGGAAGCCAAGCGCATTCCAGGCCCGAGTGAAAAAGACGGGATCAAGATCGCTATCATCGGCCGTCCGAACGTCGGCAAATCGACGTTGGTCAACCGCATGCTCGGTGAAGACCGGGTAATCGTCTATGACCAACCCGGCACCACGCGTGACAGTATCTACATCCCGTTCGAACGGAATGAAGAGAAGTACACGCTGATCGACACCGCCGGTGTGCGCAAGCGCGGCAAGATCCACGAAGAAGTCGAAAAGTTCTCCGTGGTCAAAACCCTGCAGGCGATCAAAGACGCCAACGTGGTGATCTTCGTGATGGACGCCCGCGAAGGTGTGGTCGATCACGACCTCAACCTGTTGGGCTTCGCCATCGAGTCGGGTCGTGCGCTGGTGATCGCGATCAACAAGTGGGACGGCATGACGCCGAGCGAGCGTGACTACGTGAAGGTCGAGCTGCAACGTCGACTGTTCTTCGTCGACTACGCTGACATCCACTTCATCTCGGCACTGCACGGTACTGGCGTGGGTAACCTCTACGCTTCCGTGCAGAACTCGTTCAAGTCGGCGGTCACCCGCTGGCCGACCAACCGTCTGACCCAGATTCTCGAAGACGCCGTTGGCGAGCACGCGCCACCGATGGTCAACAACCGCCGGATCAAGCTGCGTTACGCTCACCTCGGTGGCGCGAACCCGCCGATCATCGTGATCCACGGTAACCAGATCGAGAAAGTGCCGAAGTCGTATGTGCGCTATCTGGAGAACACCTATCGCCGTGTGCTGAAGCTGGTCGGTACGCCGATCCGCATCGAGTTCAAGGGCGGCGAGAACCCGTACGAAGGCAACAAAACCACGCTGACCGACCGCCAGGTCAACAAGAAGCGTCGTTTGATGTCGCACCACAAGAAAGCCGACAAAAAACGCCGCGACAAGAAGTGATTCATCACTTCATGTAGGAGCTGCCGCAGGCTGCGATCTTTTGATTTTGCTTTAAAGACAAGATCAAAAGATCGCAGCCTGCGGCAGCTCCTACAGGGGGCGGCAATAAGAAGGGTGCTCAAATGAGCGCCCTTTTTTTATGGGCGCCGGATGGGCTATCCTCGGGCTCTCCCGCGCCGCCGTCAGAGCCGGGTGTTGAGCAGGGAACCCCCGATGATCACCAGTAAGCTGCCGAATGTCGGCATCACTATTTTCACGCAGATGTCTCAGCTCGCGGCGCAGACCGGAGCCATCAACCTGTCCCAGGGTTTCCCTGATTTCGACGGTCCCCAGTCCTTGCGCGATGCGGTAGGTCGGCATATTGCCAGTGGCCATAACCAGTATTCGCCGATGACCGGCCTGCCAGCACTGCGTGAGCAGATTGCGGCGAAGATCGCTCGCAGCTACGGCGTGAAGGTGGATGCCGACACCGAAGTGACGGTGACGCCGGGCGCCACCCAGGCGATCTTCTGTGCGATTCAGGCGGTTATCCACAGCGGCGACGAAGTCATCGTGTTCGATCCGTGCTACGACAGCTACGAACCGGCGACAGAGTTGGCGGGCGGTCGTTGCGTGCATGTGCAACTGCGGCCTGACAATTTCTCCATCGATTTCGACAAGCTTGCTGCTGCGCTGACGCCACGGACGAAAATGATCGTCCTCAACACCCCGCATAATCCGAGCGGCGCCCTGATAAGCCGTGCAGAACTCGATCAACTGGCGGCACTGATCCGTGATCGCGACATATACCTGATCAGCGACGAAGTCTACGAACACCTGGTGTTCGACGGCGTGCCGCATGTCAGTGTGCTGGCCCACGAAGAGCTGTATCAGCGTGCGTTCGTGGTCAGTTCGTTCGGCAAGACTTACCACGTCACTGGCTGGAAAACCGGTTACGTCGTCGCGCCCCCCGCGCTGACCGCCGAGTTGCGCAAGGTGCACCAGTACGTCAGTTTCTGCGGTGTTACCCCGCTGCAATACGCCTTGGCCGATTACATGGCCGAGCATCCTGAGCACGTCGAGGAGTTGCCGGGTTTCTATCAGGCCAAGCGTGATTTGTTCTGCGATCTGTTGGCACCGTCGCGGTTCACCTTCACTCGTGTCACTGGCACCTATTTCCAACTGGTCGATTACTCGCAGATCCGTCCGGACTTGAATGACGTCGAGATGGCGATGTGGATGACCCGCGAACACGGTGTGGCGAGTATTCCGGTGTCGGTGTTCTACCAGAACCCACCTGAAGGCCAGCGCCTCGTGCGTCTGTGCTTTGCCAAACGCGAGGAGACGCTGCGCGAAGCGGCGGCAAAACTATGCGTGATCTGAGTACGTTACCCGACCTCAATCTGGCGTTGATCCAGACCAGCCTGGCCTGGCACGACCGTCAGGCCAACCTTGAGCACTTCGACGCGTTGCTGGAACAGGCGCGTGGGGCGGATCTGATTATCCTGCCGGAAATGTTCACCACCGGTTTCTCCATGGAGTCGGAAACCCTCGCCGAAGTCGAAAACGGCCCGACCAGCAAATGGCTGAAGGCTCAAGCGGCAAAACTCAATGCGGTCATTACCGGCAGCGTGATCATTCAGGCGGCTGACGGCAGCCATCGCAATCGCCTGCTGTGGGCACGCCCCGATGGCGAGGTGCTGCACTACGACAAGCGTCATCTGTTTCGCATGGCCGGCGAGCACAACCATTACACCCCCGGCGAGCGACAGGTGCAGTTCGAGCTCAAGGGCTGGCGGATTCGTCCGCTGATTTGCTACGACCTGCGTTTCCCGGTGTGGAGTCGTGATGCGCAAGACACCGATCTGCTGCTGTACACCGCCAACTGGCCGGGGGCTCGGCGTCTGCACTGGAATCGTCTGCTACCGGCGCGGGCCATCGAAAACCTCTGCTACGTGGCAGCAGTAAATCGTGTGGGGACCGACGGCAAGGGCTTTGCCTACACTGGAGACAGTCAGGTGCTGGATTTCCAGGGCGAGATGTTGCTGGCGGCGGGGGAGGCGGACGGCGTGTTCAAGGCTGTTCTTGAGGCGGCGCCGCTGGCCGCTTATCGCGAGCGATTCCCGGCGAATCTGGATGCGGACACGTTCGAGTTCACCTGAGTTTTGCGCCGTCTGTTCGGGCCTCTTCGCGGGCAAGCCCGCTCCCACAGGGGGTGTGGGTGTACACCCGATTTCATGTACACCGCGAACACTGTGGGAGCGGACTTGCCCGCGATGGGGTCACTGAATTCAATACAAAACCATCAGGCAAAAAAAGGCCCCGGAGTTCGCACTCCGGGGCCTTTTGCATTTCCGCGAAGGCTTAAGCCGCTTTCGCTTCCGGCTGGCTCAACGAGCGGTTCAGTGCACTGAACAGCGCCTTGAAGCTGGCTGTGGTGATGTTTTCATCGATGCCCACGCCGTGTACCGCACGCTCGCCGTTCACTCGCAGCTCGATGTAGGCCGCAGCCTTGGCGTTGGTGCCCGCGCCGATCGCGTGTTCGTTGTAGTCCATGATCTCCACCGGAATCGGCAGGCCGGCCACCAGTGCTTCCAGCGCACCGTTGCCTTTGCCGCGCCAGTGCAGGTTGGTCTCGCCCTGACCCTTGCTCGCCACTTCCACTTCAACATTGCTGTTGCCGTTTTCTTCCTGCAAGCGATGGCTGACCAGCGCGTACGGGGTGTTGGCTTGCAGGTATTCGCTGATCAACAGCGAGTGGATCTGCTTGGCGGTCATTTCCAGGCCGAGACGGTCGGTTTCACGCTGCACGACCTGGCTGAACTCGATCTGCATGCGACGCGGCAGGCTGATGCCGTATTCCTGCTCCAGCAAGTAGGCGATGCCACCCTTGCCCGACTGGCTGTTGACGCGGATCACCGCCTCGTAGCTGCGACCGATGTCGGCCGGGTCGATCGGCAAGTACGGCACCTCCCACAGAGCGTCTGGTTTCTGTTGGGAGAAGCCTTTGCGGATCGCATCCTGGTGCGAGCCGGAGAATGCGGTGTGCACCAGGTCGCCAACGTACGGGTGACGCGGGTGAACCTGAATCTGGTTGCACTCTTCGACGACTTTGCGCACGCCGTCGATGTCGGAGAAGTCCAGTTGCGGGTCGAGGCCCTGGGTGTACATGTTCAGTGCCACGGTGACGAGGTCGACGTTACCGGTACGCTCGCCGTTGCCGAACAGGCAGCCTTCGACGCGATCGGCGCCGGCCATCAGACCCAGCTCGGTGGCGGCCACGCCAGTGCCACGGTCGTTGTGGGTGTGCAGGCTGATGAGCACGCTGTCACGGCGGTTGATGTTGCGGTGGAACCACTCGATCTGGTCGGCGTAGACGTTCGGCGTCGCGCATTCAACGGTGGCCGGCAGGTTGAGGATGATCTTGTGCTCAGGCGTCGGGTTCCAGACCTCGATCACCGCGTCACAGACTTCCTTGGCGAATTCCAGTTCGGTGGCGCTGAAGGTCTCCGGCGAGTATTCGAAAGTCCACTCGGTGTCCGGCTGCATCGCTGCGTATTTGACGAACAGCTTGGCGGCGTTGACCGCGATGGCCTTGATACCGTCCTTGTCCTGGTTGAAGACAATGCGACGGAACGACGGCGAGGTCGCGTTGTACAGGTGAACGATGGCTTTTTTCGCCCCGCGCAGGGATTCGAAGGTGCGCTCGATCAAGTCTTCACGGCCCTGGGTCAGCACCTGAATGGTGGTGTCGTCCGGGATGTGGCCTTCTTCGATGAGGGTACGCACGAAGTCGAAGTCGGTTTGCGAAGCGGCCGGGAACGAAGCTTCGATCTCTTTCACACCGACCTGCACCAGCGTCTTCCAGAAACGCAGCTTTTTCACCGCGTCCATCGGCTCGATCAACGACTGGTTGCCGTCACGCAAGTCAGAGCTGCACCAGATCGGCGCGGCATCGATGGTTTTCGACGGCCAGGTGCGATCCGGCAGATTGATGACGGGGAATGCACGGTATTTCGAAGATGGATCTTTGAGCATGCTCATCGGGAAATTCCTTATTGTCTGGGCCGAAAAGAGGCGGCCTGCCGGTGGAACGAATGTACTTGGAAAAGCGTGGGACGAGGCGCAGCGATTCAGCCCGGCAGTCGTGCGCTGACGAGGCACAGGCTGCGGTGCTGGCGAAGCTGAATAAGGGTGTGAGAGGTTTTCATGCCTTCAACCCTAACCGCGGGTGGGGAGGATGGCAAGCAGTCGAAAAAAATTGAGAGGAATACTCGAAAAGAGAGTTTTTGCGGGATTTTATTGCGCTTTAGATCGCTGATCGTTGTGATACTTGCGCGAGGTTTGATAGAGGCGCAATTGAGGTCGACGGGGTGTCAGGGGTATTTGAATACAGCATAAGCCGCCATCGCGAGCAGGCTCACTCCTAAAGTTGATCGTGTTCACAACACCAGTCCAATGTAGGAGTGAGCCTGCTCGCGATGAGGCCATCAGCTTCGCTCTATTTTTTTAAGGTTGAAAGGCACCAATGAAAATCGCCGGATCCACCCGCGCATCATTCAAGCTGATGTTCCAGTGCATGTGCGGTCCGGTAGCACGGCCAGTCGAACCCACCTTGCCGACGACCGCGCCACGCGCCAGCTGATCGCCGACTTTCACATCAATCTTCGACATATGGCAGAACATGCTGATAAAGCCTTGGCCATGATCGACAAACACCGTGTTGCCGTTGAAAAAATAGTTGCCGGTCAGAATCACTTTACCCGCCGCCGGAGTCTTGATCGGTGTGCCTGCCGGCACTGCGAAATCGAGACCTGCATGGGGATTGCGCTCTTCACCGTTGAAGAACCGGCGGACACCGAACTTGCTCGACAGCGGCCCGTTGACCGGTTTGTCCAGCAGCAGATTGCTCGGTGTGTTCGGGCTGAAACTGCGGTAAGCCTTGATCTGCTCGGCCAGTTCACCTTCGATGCGCTTGAGGTTGGCCGGGTTCGGGTTGACCTGTTGAGTGTTCTTCAGGGTGATGCGTTGTTCCGGGTATTTCTTGTTGCCCACGGTGAACGGCAAATTGCGTCCGCCACTGCTGATCTGCTGTGAACCCGGTTTGACCGTCAGCGGCACGCCAACAATCGCCAGCCAATTGTTCTGCTCTTTCACCACTAGCACCGGTTTGCCCTGATACGTGGCTTTTGGCGCTTGAGCGGCAACGCCCAGATCAACCACCGCCACACCGCCCGGCACCGGTTTGTTCAGCAGGCGGGTGATGTAGCTGTCGGCGTGGGCGTTGAAGGTCAGGCACAACAAAAACAGTGAAGCCAGAAAACGCGGCATGGATCAGTCCAGTAAAGAGAGGGTGACGGGCGTCAGGTGATTGTCCTCGACGCGCACTTGCAGTTCGCCTTCGCCGAGCTTGGCCTTCAGACGCTGACCGGTGTGAGTCTGTGCGGCGTTGCGGATCGCATGGCCGCACTCGTCGAGCAGGATGCTGTAACCACGGCCGAGGGTCGCCAAGGGGCTGACCACATGCAGCGTCTGCATCTGGCTGTGCAATTGCAGACGACGGTTTTTCAGGCCTTCGCGCATGGCGCGGGGCAGGCGTTCGGCGAGGCTGTCCAGACGTTGGCGCAGCATCGCCAATTGCCGTCCCGGATGTTGCCCGGCAAGGCGCGTTTCCAGGCGAATCAGGCGTTCGCGGCGCGTGTTCAGATGACGTTCGAACGCGCGTCGCATGCGCATGTCCAGATCATCCAGACGCTGAGCTTGCTGGCGCAGACGTTCGCCGGGATGGCGCAGGCGTCGGGCCATGCCTTCAAGGCGCAGGCGATCACGCATCAAACGGTCACGCATGCGCATCACCAGACGGCGATGCAGGCTTTCCACCTGACGGATCAAATGGCTGGAGTCGGGGGCGAGCAATTCGGCGGCGGCGGAAGGCGTCGGTGCGCGAACGTCGGCGACAAAGTCGCTGATCGACACGTCGGTTTCATGGCCGACAGCGCTGACAATCGGCGTTACGCAGGCATCGACTGCACGGGCCACGGCCTCTTCGTTGAAACACCAGAGGTCTTCCAGCGAGCCGCCGCCACGGGCGAGGATCAACGCATCAAAGCCGCGGGCATCGGCCATTTTCAGGGCGCGGACGATTTGTGCCGTAGCTTCGCGGCCCTGCACGGCGGTCGGAATCAACGTCAGTTGAACCTGCGGCGCACGGCGGCGGAACACGCTGATGATGTCGCGGATCACCGCGCCGGTCGGCGAGCTGATGATGCCGATGCGCTGCGGATGCGCCGGCAGCGGCACTTTGCGTTCGGCGCTGAACAGGCCTTCAGCACTGAGCTTTTCCTTCAGCGCATCGAAGGCCAGACGCAACGCACCGTCGCCGGCCGGCTCGACAGTGTCGAGAATCAGCTGATAGTCGCCACGGCCCTCGAACAGCGAGACCTTGCCGCGCACCTTCACCGCCAGGCCGTCCTTCAGCGCCTGACGCACGCGCGCCGCGTTCTGCCGGAACAGCGCGCAACGCACTTGGGCGCCACTGTCCTTGAGCGTGAAATAGATGTGCCCGGACGCGGGGCGGGCGAGGTTGGAGATTTCGCCTTCTACCCAGATGTTGCTGAACACGTCTTCGAGCAACACCCGCGCACGGCCGTTGAGCTGGCTGACGGTCAGGACTTCACGGTCCAGGCCAAGTCTTGCAAAGGGATCTTTAATCATGGGGCGCAGTTTAAAGGCATTCCCCCAATCAATGCACGATCCCCTGTAGGAGCTGCCGCAGGCTGCGATCTTTTGATCTTGTTTTTTAGAATCAAAAGATCGCAGCCTGCGGCAGCTCCTACACGGGATTTGTAAAAGTCTGTATGAAGTGTTGGATCAGCGGGGATGGATTCTGGCGGTAGGCGAGGGCGACGGTGCTGTGGCAGTCGGCATTGGCCAGCGGCAGGAATCGTACGCCGGACGGGGCGAGGTCTTGCATCGACTCCGGCAGCAGGGCAATGCCGAAACCGGCCTGAATCAACTGCAATTGCGTGGTCTTGCGCGACATCACTCGCGCCGCTTTCGGGAAAAAGCCCTGACGCATGCACAGGTCGGCACATAGATAGCTAAGGCCGCCGCGCTGTGGATGGGGAATGGAAATGAACGCTTCGTCCTTGAGTTGCGCCAGATCGACCGAGTGCGCCGATGCCAGTTGATGATCGGCCGGAACCGCCAGCAGCAAGCGTTCAGTAAACAGCGGCACAATCTGAATATCTTCCCGCTGACGCAGCACGGGCAGGCGCAGCAAACCAATATCGAGGCGCCCCTCGGCCAGATCCTCAAGCTGCGCTTCCGAGGACAGTTTGCCGATGTCCAGCGATACACCTTGTTGCTGATCGAGGTAGCGACTGATGTCACGCAGCAGACGCCCACTGATCGGTACGGTGCTCGAATGACTCAGGCGCAATGTTCCGAGTTGGCCGTTGCCGACCTCGGTGGCCATGGCACTGGCCTTGTTCAGCTCGTTGAGCAGACTCCTCGCTCGCGGCAAAAATGCTTCGCCCGCCGCAGTGAGTCGAGGCTGGCGCGCGGTGCGTTCGAACAGCGGGGTTTGCAGTCGCGTCTCCATGTCCTTGATCTGTCGGCTCAATGCCGATTGAGCGATGAACAGGCGCTCGGCAGCGGCGCTGAAACTGCCGCATTCGGCGATTTCCACGAAGTAACGCAGTTGGCGGGTTGAAAGCACAAGGTATGCCTTTTCGAGATAGGTGGTCGGCTTTGAAGATATTAGTCGCAACCCTCGGCGCTGGCTAAAGTCATCTCAGGTCAATAAAGGATGCGTGGCGATGAGTGTGCTGGGGCTGTTGAGTGAATGGGCGTGGGGCGTCGAGGGCTGGGCGGTTATCGGCCTGGCCATCGCACTGGCCTATATCGTGTTCGGCATCGCCGGATTTGGCACTGCGCTGGTGGCGGGGCCGATTCTGATTGTGTTTATGCCGTTGTCGAAAATCGTGCCGTTGCTGGTGTTGCTGGATTTCGTTGCGGCGTTCGGCAATCTGCTGCCATCGCGCAAGGACGTGGCCAACCCCGAATTGCTGCGACTGCTGCCGTGTATGGCGGTGGGTTGCACGTTGGGGGTGATCTTCCTGCTCAACCTCAAATCCGATCTGTTGTTGCTGCTGATGGGGCTGTTCATCAGCGCTTATGCGGTTTACAGCCTGTGGGTCAAAGCGCGGCCGGCACAATTGTCAGCGGTGTGGGCGCTGCCGATGGGCACGATCGGCGGCCTGTTCGGGGCGCTGTTTGGCAGTGGCGGCTTTTTATATGCGATCTATCTCAACAGCCGTTTACCGAAAGACGCGGCGCGGGCCACGCAAAGTGCGCTGATCAGTTGCAGCACGGTGGTGCGTTTGAGCCTGTTTGCCATCGCCGGTGTGTATGCCGAGCTACCCTTGTTGATGTTGGCGCTGTGTCTGTTGCCGGCCATGGCGCTGGGGCTGTGGATTGGGCGGCGGTTGACCGTGCGCTTGTCTCGCGAAGCGTTTGTGCGGCTGGTGACGTGGTTGGTGCTGGCGAGCGGGATTGCCCTGATCCTGCGCTATTTCAGCACTTGACCGGATTTCGTCAGGGATTAAGCTGCCGGCCGCCATTCCCTGTAGGAGTGAGCCTGCTCGCGATAGCGTTGTGTCAGCGAATATTGATGTGTCTGACCCACCGCTATCGCGAGCAGGCGAAGGCCTACAAGGGATAATCTCTGTATTTGCAACAGGCTTGTACCCATGAATTCGCAAAGCATCATCGTGCCGAAAATTTCCACGCTGCCGGTCCACGAACCCCGGGCCCGGGCAATCGTGCGCTGGCTGGTGCGCAAAAACATCATCAAAGAAGAGCTGACGACCTGTGGCCGCACTGGCAACCGCATGGCTTACGCGATTGCCGATGGTGCGCGTGCCGTGGTGCTGCATCCACAGGCGTTGCCATTCGGTGAGCCAATCAATGGGCTGGAGATCGTCACCAAACGCTGCATCTATACCCCGGCCAAGGGCTTTCTCGAAGAAGCCGGTTGCGCCGAGTGTCGGCGGGAAGTCGGTGAGGCGCTATTCGACAGCCTCGAAGACTGGATGCCAGGGCGCACCGACAATTTCACCTGCCCCGAATGCGGGCATGAAGACGACATCAACGGTTTTCTGTACTTGCAGGAATGCGCGTTTTCCAACCTCGGCTTCATCTTCAACAACTGGCTGGAAGCAGGCTTCAAGCAGAGCTTCATCGACGAATTCGCCGATTGGCTCGACCAACCTGTCTCTTGGGTCAAGGTGGAACTGTAGCGGCGGGGATTCCCGTACATCAGCAACATTGATATTAAGCTGAGTTTTACATTGAACAGCAGGGGGTGTCTGACTATAATGGCGCGCTTCCATTTTCCCGCTCGGGAGCCCCCGCGATGCTGCGTATCAGCCAAGAAGCTCTGACATTCGACGACATTCTCCTAGTGCCTGGTTATTCCGAGGTGCTTCCTAACGAAGTCAGTCTCAAGACCCGCCTTACCCGTGGCATCGAGCTGAACATTCCTCTGGTTTCTGCTGCAATGGACACCGTTACTGAAGCCCGTCTGGCAATCGCCATGGCTCAGGAAGGTGGCATCGGCATTATCCACAAGAACATGACCATCGAGCAGCAAGCTGCCGAAGTTCGCAAGGTCAAGAAGTTCGAAGCCGGCGTCGTCAAGGATCCGATCACCATCGAGGCAGATGCCACGGTTCGTGATCTGTTCGAATTGACCCGCATGCACAACATTTCCGGCGTTCCGGTCCTGCACGATGGCGACCTGGTCGGCATCGTCACTTCCCGTGACGTACGTTTCGAAACCCGTCTGGAAGCCACCGTACGTGAAGTGATGACGCCTAAAGAGCGTCTGGTCACCGTGCGTGAAGGCGCCGACAAGAACGAAGTCCGCGAGTTGCTGCACAAGCACCGTCTGGAAAAAGTTCTGATCGTTGACGACAAGTTTGCCCTCAAAGGCATGATGACCGTCAAAGACATCGAAAAAGCCAAAGCCTACCCGCTGGCCAGCAAGGACGATCAAGGTCGTCTGCGCGTTGGTGCTGCTGTCGGTACCGGTAAAGATACCGGTGACCGCGTTGCCGCGCTGGTCAATGCCGGTGTGGACGTGGTGGTGGTCGACACCGCTCACGGTCACTCCAAAGGTGTGATCGACCGCGTTCGCTGGGTCAAACAGAATTTCCCTGAAGTGCAGGTGATCGGCGGCAACATCGCCACCGGCGCCGCTGCCAAGGCTCTGGCCGAAGCAGGCGCTGACGCAGTCAAGGTCGGTATCGGCCCTGGCTCGATCTGCACCACCCGTATCGTCGCCGGTGTCGGCGTTCCGCAAATCAGTGCCATCGCCAACGTCGCCGCTGCCCTTGAAGGCACTGGCGTACCGTTGATCGCCGACGGCGGCATCCGTTTCTCCGGTGACCTGTCCAAGGCCATCGTGGCCGGTGCTTCCTGCGTGATGATGGGCTCGATGTTCGCCGGTACTGAAGAAGCCCCGGGCGAGATCGAACTGTTCCAGGGCCGTTCGTACAAGGCTTATCGCGGCATGGGTTCGCTGGGCGCCATGTCCCAGGCTCAAGGTTCTTCCGATCGTTACTTCCAGGACTCCTCGGCAGGCGCCGAGAAACTCGTTCCGGAAGGCATTGAAGGCCGTGTGCCGTACAAAGGCACCCTGAGCGCGATCATTCACCAGTTGATGGGCGGCCTGCGTTCCTCGATGGGTTACACCGGCAGCGCCAACATCGAAGAAATGCGCACCAAGCCTGAGTTTGTGCGGATCACCGGCGCCGGTATGGCCGAATCCCACGTTCACGACGTGCAGATCACCAAAGAAGCGCCAAACTACCGCGTAGGTTGAGCCTTCAAGCAAATCGTTAAGCAACCGGGGCTGTTTTATTCAGCCCCGAGTTGTTTCTGAATCACGACTGTTTCTGAATTACTTAGACGAGACTGAATCATGGCCCTCGACATTCACGCTCACCGCATCCTGATCCTCGACTTCGGTTCGCAATACACCCAACTGATCGCCCGCCGCGTGCGCGAGATCGGTGTGTACTGCGAACTGCACCCGTTCGACATGGACGAAGATGCGATCCGCGAATTCGCTCCAAAAGGCGTCATCCTCGCCGGCGGCCCCGAGTCCGTACACGAAGCCAACAGCCCGCGTTGCCCGCAGGCAGTCTTTGACCTGGGCGTGCCGGTCTTCGGTATCTGCTACGGCATGCAGACCATGGCCGAGCAACTGGGCGGCAAGGTTGAAGGTTCCGAACTGCGTGAGTTCGGTTACGCCCGCGTCGACGTGGTCGGCAAGAGCCGTCTGCTCGACGGCATCGAAGACCACATCGACGCCGACGGCCTGTTCGGCCTCGACGTGTGGATGAGCCACGGTGACAAAGTCACCAAGATGCCGGAAGACTTCCACATCCTGGCCAGCACCCCTAGCTGCCCGATCGCCGGTATGTTCAACGACGATCGTGCTTACTACGGCGTGCAGTTCCACCCGGAAGTGACCCACACCAAGCAGGGCGGTCGCATCCTGTCGCGCTTCGTTCTCGACATCTGCGGCTGTGAAGCCCTGTGGACCCCGTCGAAAATCGCTGAAGACGCCATCGCCAACATCCGCGCACAAGTCGGCACCGACAACGTGCTGCTGGGTCTGTCCGGCGGCGTTGACTCCTCGGTAGTTGCCGCGCTGCTGCACAAAGCCATTGGCGATCAGCTGACTTGCGTCTTCGTCGACAACGGCCTGCTGCGTCTGCACGAAGGCGAGCAAGTGATGGCCATGTTCGCCGAGAACATGGGCGTCAAAGTCATTCGCGCCAACGCTGAAGAGCAGTTCCTGAACAACCTGGCCGGCGAAGCTGATCCAGAGAAGAAACGCAAAATCATCGGCCGCACCTTCATCGACGTATTCGATGCCCAGTCGAACAAACTGGACAACATCAAGTACCTCGCTCAGGGCACCATCTACCCGGACGTGATCGAGTCGGCTGGCGCGAAAAGCGGCAAGGCTCACGTGATCAAGTCGCACCACAACGTGGGCGGCCTGCCGGAAGAGATGAACCTGAAACTGGTCGAGCCACTGCGCGAACTGTTCAAGGACGAAGTCCGCCGTCTGGGCCTGGAACTCGGCCTGCCGTACGACATGGTCTACCGTCACCCGTTCCCGGGCCCGGGTCTGGGCGTGCGGATCCTCGGTGAAGTGAAGAAGGAATACGCCGACCTGCTGCGTCGTGCCGACCACATCTTCATCGAAGAACTGCGCAAAGCCGACTGGTACCACAAAGTCAGCCAGGCCTTCGTAGTGTTCCAGCCAGTGAAATCGGTTGGCGTGGTTGGCGATGGCCGCCGTTACGCCTGGGTCGTGGCGCTGCGTGCCGTGGAAACCATCGACTTCATGACCGCGCGTTGGGCTCACCTGCCTTACGAGCTGCTGGAAACCGTATCCGGCCGCATCATCAATGAAATCGAAGGCATCTCCCGCGTCACTTATGACGTGTCGAGCAAGCCACCGGCGACCATTGAGTGGGAATAATGTCACCGGCCTGAGGGCCGACTGATTGAAATAAAAAACCGCCTGGCGTTCGCGTCAGGCGGTTTTTTTTTAGTTCATCGTGTGCGATCGAGGTGGGTACTAGCACACCTGTACTATAGCTACGCGTATTTCATCGCCCTAAGCTACAGGCAACTTCTGTTGTGGGTTGGCCCCACTTTCTGGAAAACCAATAAGACATCTGCGCGCAGCCGAGTGCCGAGGCGTGGCGGATTCTTGTTCCTCAAATATAAAAACAGCTACAGAAAAAGCATACGGGTGAGTTATGTCTTTCATACATGGAAAGTTAGTTGGAGGTGCCATTGCGCTGTGTCTGGTGGCTGGAGTTTTGAGTGGTTGTGCCAACTCGAATGACATGATGGGTTCAATGAATCTCAATGGCGCAGGTGCGAAGAAGTACGACGAGTCTTATCTGAGGACCGCCATCGTTCGTGGCAAAACCACTAAAAACCAGATATCTCAGATGTTTGGCCCGCCGATGCAGGAACAGGCCGACTCGGACACCATGACTAACTGGACGTACGTGAAAAGCGAAGAAGGGCTGGAGAAGTACGTGAATCTTGCCCACCGATTCGTCTCGTCGGAAACCAGCGGTGCTATTGGCACAGCAACGTCACACGTGGCCAATGCGCAGGGCACCATGAATGAAGTGGCCAGCGTAACCACCGGCAAGACCACCGCCCAAGGGATCAGTTTGAGGATCTTTTTCGAGAACGATATCGTCCAGAATTATTCTGTTTCGCGTTGATTACAGCGCACGCTTCGCCAATGCCAGTCAGTTTTACTGACTGGCATTTTTGTTTTCGGGCGCAAAGCACCTTGGCAAGATTCGTTGCACTCAATTGATCGCGAAGATTGAAGTAGTTACTAAAGAAACTGTGATCGAATCACGTCCGTATCGAACGGTGTTATCCCTTGGTCAGGTTTAAATACCACCTGAGCCTGCTGCGGCGAAGTCACGCGTTCCCCTCGTGCTCGAACATGTAAATCGAACAGGGTTTCCAGATCCGGCCGTGGCGTATGCACCAATGCCCGCAGCATCAACGACACTCCGCTGAGGTTGTTCCCGACGTTGTTCCATCTGGGAGATGAAGTAAGCCCCAGATCGGCCCAGATCATGCGTCGTTCCTGCAGGTCCATCACGAATGGCAGACAGATCACAGTGTCGGACGCGATATCGATACGATCGAACACGGTTCGCGGCTCGTACACTTCACCCGAGGCTGTGTCAGTACGGGCCATCCAGCCAGCGAAGCATTCCGGGAGATCGCAGTACGGCTGCTCGGTGAATGAGTTGATGGACGTGACGACATAACGGATGCCCTGCTCGACAAGGACGTCGATGTCGAGATCGATGAACTCCGAAGCCCCTTCGGGCGCATCGACGATGTCGCCGCTGTGGTAACCGCCGTAGCCCTCCAGGTTGTAGTACGCGACCGTATCCTTGAACACGAAGTCGGTATCAAAAAATGCGGCGGACAGGTCGATGTCCGTGCGTTCATTGCCATTCTTCCACCACAGAAACAGGCGAATGAAGCGTGTGTCAGGCACAGGCAGCCGACTGCCCCGCACCAATGTACGTAGTGACTTCGATGAAGCGCGCTGCGCCAGCGGCACCTTGTACTCACGTAACGCTGGATCGATGAAACAGCGGCCTAATGGCGGCAGTGAGGCAAAGCGTTGTACGAGAGCGTTCTCGCAGATACGGGCAGCACGCGCCAACGTTTCAGGGGCGAGAGGTTCACGTCGATCCTTGATCGCATAGACTTTGGCGATTGAACCTTTTGGTGTGAACGCCCGCAGGGGCAGAGGGCGCGGTGCACGTAACTGGGCTAGCAACTGCAGCAAAACGGGCGAGGAAACCTGCGCCGCAACAGCCTCGAAGGCGTCGAGTACAGCGTCTGTTTCGGTCGCGCGGCGGAGGGTGACGTCTAACCGTCGTGCGAACTCACCGGGACGGCTTTGCAGTAGAAGCGTGAGGGCGGCAATATCACGATCGGCCAGTAATTTTTCGGCTCGTGAATTGAAGGTGGCGGGCGGTTCGTTACGACGCGCAGCAGTGATGGCGGCGAGCGCTCGTGGGTACTTATCGGCGTAGTCGCCCGGATGCAGTACTTCAGCCAGACGTTTCCAGCGCTCTGCATGACGCATCACGTCTTCCACAGCGTCGGGAATGTTATCGAGCAGGCGCAAAAACAGGCGGCGTATGGAGCGCTTCATCGCTTTGAAGCGTGTCGAAGCAGTCGCCAGGGACACGTCTCCTCCACTCAATGCGACCGCCAGTCGTAGCACGTCAGTTGCCGTTTCGACGTTTCGCTGCAGAAATGTGTCGACCCGAGAATCGCTGGCGACATGCAGGATCAACGCCCCGCCAACCTGTGCACGGTTCTCCCGGAACGGGATGGCCTCGGGCAGCAGACGGAACACATCGCTTTTGTACTCGCGGATAAACCAGACGACATCGGCTGTCTCCTCTTCGGAGAGCGAGGTGCGCGATGAAACCAGCGGCTCAAGCAGTGACTCGAACTCCGAGGTGCTTCCAGATTCAATCACCCAAGGTATGAAGTTGCCTTCAAGCAGGGGCGGTCGAGAATGTTCAGTCGGTGGTAAACGCCGAAGCGTGAGGTAGTGCATGACGGCGTTCAGGTACAGCTCCGCCTCTGAGGCCTGCAGAACTTGCTCTGGAAAGTCAGGATAAAACGGCCGGTGGTGCACATGCGCACCAGCCCGCCGCCGAAGCATTCTGATAATGTCGCGCAGCCAGTGCTTAAGTTCTGCGGGAGACAAGCAGCCAATTTGCTCAATAAGAGACTCTGACAGTACGCATCGGAACGCCGCGACTTCCCGGACAGCCGACGCGACCTGAGCGCGCGTGGCGCCGCCACTGCCCGTCGGAACGCGAACTTTGCTACGGCGACGCAGGAACAGCTCCTGATTCATCCTTGATTTTCTCCTTTGGTCGCCGTCATGGACGAGCACAGCATCGTGTCTACGGCAGATATAAAAACGCCTGCAAGAAGCAGGCGTAGTGTGGAGAGCGAAACCCCTAGGTCATAGGAGGTTTAGAAGGAAGGTGTTCCATAGCCACGGACGCATTCTACGTAAGATTTTCTCTGTTTGTCAGGTCGCTGCGTACTTCAACCGTAACAAGCTGCTTCGCCAGAAGAATGGGGGCTGATGAGCGACAAGTCGTTTATCCATTGTCCAAACCAGTGGCAGCGTTATAGGTCAAATGTGTTTTAGTCTGGCACGCGACTTTGCAGTGTCAGCCCAGTTTCTGTCAGTCGCCGGGACAGTGACTGGACATCGGCAAACGGGATGTCATTGATGCGGGGCCAGGAGGGAACATGGATGGCGATCCGGCCATCGCCGACGTCTTCAACAGGGGTACGGACAACAAGGCCTTGGCGGCTACGATGTACTAGCGCATAGCCGTCAGCCGATTTCTCGAACAGGTACATGCCACTGCGGTGCAGCAGGCGTTTCAGGCTGTCTTCCTCCCAAATCACCGGTGACGCTTCTATCTGCAGGCGCAGGTCTGCGTATAGCTCGTCGTAAGCCCCTGTCATCATCGCGCCGGCGTTGCTGGGGCCACGGAATACCTCCATTCCCGGATCGATACTGATCCCTGCCGGCTCGCCAGGATTGATCTCTTCAAGCCGTAACCCGATACCGCCCTTCAATTCACTGATTCCCGGCAGTCCCCGGAAGGTGTTGAGGTTCTGCGCAGCCGTCAGTGCGATCCATTTTCCGGGCCGGTTGAGGAGCTGGTCCTGCCACAGGATGATGTTGCTCAAGTGGGTGTGCATCCTCTGCTCTTCGAGCAGCGGATAGGGCGTTGTCATCTTGTAACTGGCGACACAATCGAGTCCCTGGACCCGAACATTATTGGCGCGAGCAACCTTGACCAGTTCCAGCGTATCGAACTGCCTGGCCGGGTCAGTGCCTAGACTGCTCAGGTATTCATTCAGTGGTGCGGACATCTCGCCCGTTGTGTAGTAGCTGTTCAGTTCGGTTTGTGCGAAATCGCCGAGTACACCGCGCAGGTAGAGAACTTTGGCGTGGCGCGCGATGGCGGGCATGTTGTCGATCATGAAGCGCATGCTGGTGATGCGATCCAGGGTTTCACCCACGACCAGACCCGGCGCGTTTGCATAGAGGCTATCCAGCAGTTCGCTCGTCTGCATCAACGGGGTGACTTCGGGTATCACCGGGCGGGGAGGTAAATTGGCCCAGGAGACATCTGAAAAAAACACTCGGGCCTCCTGCCGGAGCAGCTTTCGTTTGTATGCCACAAGCGTCGTAAACGGGCTCTCGATATTCAGATGACCCGCTGGATGGGGAGCGATTTGATGCCGATTCTCAGGCAGATTCAATGCCCAACGCCTCAACACGGCTCTTTCCGCGAGAGGGATGTCGTAAGTTGTTTTCAATGGCCGCACCGCATGTGTGGTGACAGGGAGGGATTCGGCCGCCGGAGAGTTTTCGGGAGGTGAGGGTTCAGATGTCTCGGGTTCAACGACCGGGGCGCACTCCTTGCCAATACATTGGCCTCCCCCTCGCAGCCGCAGTGCTTGCATGCGTTCCCACTGTCCGGCGGCGTTGAGGCGTACGGGCAAGGAGTGGGCAAACTGATTGGGCCGCTCAGGGTCAACGATTGCCCAGTTGCCGCTGTCCGGCGTATCAGCGAAGTAGCGCACATAGTAAGCGTTGTCTTTAATCTGGATGGCGTAGGGCGGATCGCTCTTGAGTGTGTAGATGCTTTGGAATTTTCCTGATTCACGTTGCGCAACAAGGCCATCAAGAATCACGTTGCAACGATATTGGGCAGGAATCGCCGGAGGTCCGGGGCTTGCACTGACACTCTGCGCAGTGACTTCGACAGATGTCGGGGTAAGATCCGTCTCGTTGCTCATTTCTGGTTCAATCGCGGCCGGCACTGGTTCGGAGACTGCGGGCGCAAGATCGTCGTCCGGGGGAAACTCGAGCAGACCGGCCATTTCTTCAGCTTCGGCAAATTCAACTTGTGGGCCGACTTCCAGCAGCGGGCCGGTTCCTTTCAGGAATGGCACGTTGAACAGCATTTCGATGCCGTTCAGCACGGCGCCTTTGACGCCGGCCTTGCGTTCGGCGGCTGTCCTGCCGTTGACGGCCTGATCGATATTGAGCCCCATGTTGACGATGCCGGCGCCGATGACCGGCAGCGCCAGCGGCCAGCCAACAGCCGCCATCGGACTGAATATCCGCAGTCCGGTACTCAAATAACCGTTCCACATTTTTTTGCGCAGATCAGCATTGGACGTCAGCGACAGGCTGGCTTCCTCGGACATCGAATGGCGGGCCGAAATGCGTAGCCAGGTGAACGCATCACGACCGATTTCAAGGTTGGTCTTGTTGATCAGATAATGATCGGAATGACCCCAGGTTCTCACCAGACGATTCATCAGGTCGGTGAAGTTCTCGTTGATGTCGTGACGGTCTGCGAAGGAGAAGTGGTTGAGAAAAACCTTGCAGCGCTTCTCGTCGTTCAATCGCTCTAGCACCCACCAGTGCAGGGCCGCCTCGTTCTCCATCACTTGAAAGGCTTGGGCCTCGCCCGGCAGATACAGCGTCTGCCGCCCGCTGTCTTCAACAAAGCGCAGGATATTGACGGCGATGTGGCCGTCGATATCCAGCGCGCGCACCTCACTGCCGGCAGGGTGATCCGACTGCAGCATTTGCAGGGTGACGGGCCAGGCGATGGTCCCCATCACTGAATTGACCACGCGCTGAAAATCAGTGCCGTTCAGGTGCCCCTTTTGCAGCGCATTCACTGCCAGACTGAGAAAGTTGCACTTGGCCAGTGTCCGGAAATTATCCGCCGAGGCCTGCCAGAAAGTGCTCAGTTGCCCGGTGTAACGTGTGCTGAAATCGACGTTCCAGAACGCTTTCAGAACTTCGCTGCCCAGCAGTTGCACTTCATTGCTCTGATTGAAGGATTCGGTCTGCGGCCCGTCCGTGTAAAAGCCGCCGTACAGGCCCAGCAGGTCTGCATTGTCTTGATCGGTGACACGAAAGCGATGGATCACCAATTGTGTGAGGGTCAACGATTCGTAAGGTTTTTCCAGTACGTGTTCCCAACCGGTAAACGTCAGCGCGCTGCTTTGCGCCGTCCTGAATCGGTGGAAATAGACACGGTCCGGATCGATACCGGAAAGTCCTTTGTCAGTCAGTAACTCACTGGCGACTTCGCGGGCCGTCTCCAGCAAGCTGGGACAAGTTTGTACGAGTGTTGCAGCGATTGCCTTGAGGCTGGCCTTGTCTGCTGCGTTCGGCAGCAGGTGGCGTTCGGGTGCGTTCATGCAGTTCTTCATCCATGAGGAAACGAAGATCGAGCATGACCCATCGGCTCACGGGCCATGCACTATCCCTGTATTTTTCGTTGTGGATTCAGTCCGGGAGCCGGCTCTGCAAGGTCAAACCCATCTCGCTCAGGCGTTGGGACATTTACTCGATATTGGCAAACCGGACATCGTTCACCAGCGGCCATGCCGGACGATGCAGGGCAACGCCTCCGTCGGCCAGACTCGCCACAGGCGTGTACGCGAGCATTCCTGACTTGCTGCGGTGCAGCACGGTGTAGCTGTCTCCGACTTTTCTGAACAGGTACATGCCACGTCGATGCAGCAGGTTTTCCAGCGTCGTCTCATTCCAGCTCACCGGTTCGGCCGGCATGCGCAGGCGTAAATCGGCGCGAAGAACATCGTCATTGCTCCTTGCAGCAGCCCCATTGGCAAACGGTCCCCGGTTCACGTCGATACCCGGATCGACATCAATTTCCATGGCGTCTGCCGCGCCGACTTCCTCGATCCGCAAACCAATGCCACCCTTGATTTCACTGAGGCCGGTAAGCCCTCTGAAGGTGTTGGTGTTCTGCGCGCCGGTCAGCACGATCCATTTTTTCGGGCTATTGAGGTAGACATCGCCGGTCATGATGTCGCTCGCCAGATAGGTGCCGATCATTTGCTCGTCAAAGGGCGACAGCGGGGATTTCATCTTGAAGCTCGCAGCACAGTCGATACCCTGGACCCGAACGCCGTTTTCCCTGGCCACTTTGACCAGTTCCAGTGCATTGAATCGTCCCGCCGGATCGGTACCCAGGCTGGTCAGATAGGTTTGCAGATCTGCCGACAGGGTACCGGTGGTGAAATAGCGGTTCAGTTCCACCTGCGCGAAATCACTGAGGATGCCGCGCATGTAGAGGGTGGTTGCGTGCCGAGCCAGTGCCGGCATGTTTTCTATCAGGAAGCGCATGCTGGTAATGCGATCGAGGGATTCTCCTATGACCAGCCCGACCGCTGATTCAAAGAGGCGATCGATAAACTCGGAAAGGCTTATCTGCGCATTGATCGCTGGGATTGGCGCGCGAAAAGGAGGAGTGATCCATGGCAGTGAACTGAAAAACTTCTTCGCGGCGGCTTGCAACGAAACGCGTTTATCGACCGCATACAGCTCAAAAGGGTCAGCCATACCGAAGGCACCGTCGGCTTCCGGCACCAGTTGAGCGTGGGTTTCGTTCAGGTTCAGTGCCCAGCCTCTGATCGAACGGCGTACCGTCGGCTCGATGTCGAAGGCGGACGTCACAATGCGCACCGGACGTGATACCAGGCCGGGTAGTTCGATCTCCGGTTGCAACGCCGCCGCCGGGGAGCCGAGCGCAAGGTCGGGCGCGCACGGTTTGCCCGCGCATTGGCCGCCGCCCCGCAAGCGCAGGGCTTGCATTCGTTCCCACTGTCCCTCGGCGTTCAGGCGGACGGGCAATGAATGGACAAACTGATTGGGCCGGTCCGGATCAACGATGGCCCAATAGCCACCCTCATCGGTGTCACCGAAATAGCGCACGTAGTACGGGTTGTCATCCAGATGGATGGCGTAGGGCGGGTCGCTATCCAGACGAAAGACCCCCTGAAACTGCCCGGGCTCGCGTTGCACATCGAGCCCGTCGAGCAGCTCGTTGCACAGGTATTTGTCAGGAATGGGCGGTGGTGCAGCACTCTCGGTCGGCGGCAGCCAAGAGGTTTCCAAAGGCGCAATCACGTCGGGCTCGACCGCAATCTCGCTTTCCTGCTGCTCGACGAGTGGATCCGGTACCTCCACTGCTGCAGCCGGCTCGTTCAGCTCGGCCATTTCCGCGGCCTCCACTGCGTCCACCTCGACACCCACCTCCAGCATCGGGCCGGTGCCTTTGAGAAATGGAAGGTTGAACAGCGCATCAATGCCGCTCAACACGGCACCCAGCACGCCTGCCTTGCGTTCGCTGGAGGTTTTGCCGTTGACCGCCTGATCGATGTTCAGCCCCATGCTGGCGATGCTGGCGCCAATCACCGGCAATGCGACCGGCCACCCGACGGCGGCCATCGGGCCAAATACCTTGAGGCCAGCGCTCAAGTAACCGATCCACAGCTTTTCGCGCAGATCGCCATTGGACGTCAGCGTCAGGCTGGCTTCGGCAAACATGGCATTGCGAGTCGAATCGCGTAGCCAACTGAAGGCATCGCCACTGATCACGGCGTTGGTTTTATTGATCAGATGATGGTCGGAGTGTCCCCATGTACTGACCAACCGGTTCATCAAATCGGTGATGTTTGTCGTCATCTGCTGGCGGTCGGCGAGTGCAAAGTGACTGAGGAAGGACTGGCGCGTGGGCTCCAGGTTCATCTGCTCAAGCACCCACCCGTGCATGTCCGCCGGGGTTTGCTGCACGACGAACGCCAGCGCCTCCCCCGGCAGATAGACGACCTGCCGGCCATTGCTACTGACGATTCGCAGCAGGTTGGTCGCCACATGTCCGTCGATATCGAAAGCGCTCACGCCACTGTCAGTCGTGTGGGTCGATTGCAGCGTGGTCAGCGTTACCGGCCAGGTGACCGGCCCGATGACGGCGCCGACGATCCACTGGAAATCCGTGTCGCTCAGTTGCTCGAGTTCGAGCGCCTGCACGGCACGGCTGAGGAAGTTGCACTTGGCCAATGTACGGAAATCATCGGCGTGTGCGTTCCAGAACGTGGTCAGTGTGTCGTTGTAGCGCGAGCTGAAATCGATGTCCCAGAAGGCTTTGAGCACTTCGTTGCCGTGCAGGCAAACTTCATTGTTGTGGTCGAAATCTTCGGTCTCTGGTCCGTCCGTGTAGAACCCCGCGTAAAGATCCAGCAGATCGGCGTTGTCGACGTCGGTGGCGCGAAAACGATGAATCACCAATTGCGTGAGGGTCATCGATTCGTAGGGTTTTTCGCGGATATGTTCCCAGCCGGTAAACGACTGGCTACTGCTCTGGGCCGCTTTGAAACGATGGAAATAGACCCGGTCCGGATCGATGTCTGTCAGGCCTTTGAGCTCAAGCAGCTCGCGGGCCACTTGATGGGCTGCGTCGTGCAGGCTGGGGCAGGTTTGCACGACAGTCGCGGCGATGAGCTTGAGGGCAGCTTTGTCCGCTGCGTTGGGCAGAGGACGTGATTCGGGGGCGTTCATGCTTTCTCCATCCTTGAGAAACGAAGGCCGAGCATGGCTGATTCGCCCCGGGGGAGTGCACTACATGGATACCGCACGCCGACATGCGAAACGTGTCGGGGTCAGCGTCGGGCTACGTCGGAGAAGTAGAACTTGTCCAGGGTATGGCGCGATTCGGTGTACTCGAATTGTCGGCCGTCCTGCAGGAACGTCTGGTTGCTGACCACGATCACATGGCTCTGCCCGTCGAGGTCCAGGTGCTGCAGATCATCCTTGCTGCGCGGCACGGCTTCGATTGTGCGTTGGGCGTAGGCGATCTGTAGCTGCAGATTCTGTTCGATGTAGGCGTAGATCGATTGTTCGGCGATATCGCGAGACAGGTCGGGGATCACCTCGGCGACGAAGTGGTTGATGTCGAGAATCACCCGTTTGCCGTCGATTCGCCGCACGCGTTTGACGCGGGTGATCAGGCTGCCGGGTTCGGCATTGATGTGTTCGAGCAAGGCGCCTTCGAGCGGTATCTGGGTCAGCTCGACGACTTCGGTGCTGACGTCATTGCCCAGACGTGGATAGGTTTCCTGAAAGCTGACGATGCCGCCAAGCTGGAATTCGATCGGGTTGGTCGACAGAACGAACGTGCCCTTGCCATGAATCTTTTGCGCAAAACCACGCTCCTGAAGTAGCTCGATCGCCTTGCGCACGGTGCCCCGGCTGGCCTGATAGCTGTCCATCAGCTCTGTTTCGGACGGCAGTCGCGCGCCGCGTTCGAGGCGTTCAGTGGTGATGCTGGCCAGCAGATCGCTATAGATCTGGTTGTATTTGCTCATGGGTAGGCTCTGTGCCGGCTGTGCTCAAAGCTTCGAACCTTAAGGGCAGGGTAGGGCTTTGTCCATGTGGGGAATGGAAATTGCCTTAGGGCGGGGTAGGAAGATTCGCCCACGGTCTGGCGGCAACAGGCAAAAACAAACTCGTACAGACGAGTTATTGCATTAACTCGTCTGTACGAGTATTTTTCGCTTCGACGTGCTGCCTATAACAACAACCCACAGTGGAAGAACAAGCATGAGCCATGACTATCCGAAGATCGCCAGCGAGCTGCTGCAAAGCCTTGGCGGTAGTGAGAACCTCGAACAGGCTGCACATTGCGTCACGCGCTTGCGTCTGGCCCTGAAGAATCCCGGCCTGGTCGACAGCGCCACGCTCAACCAGATCGACCTGGTCAAAGGCTCGTTTTTCACTGGCGGTCTGTATCAGGTGGTGATCGGTCCTGGCGAGGTGGAAAAGGTCTACGCCGAGCTGCGTCGGCAGACCGGTCTCGCGGCGTCGACCATCGCCGACGTCAAACAGAAAAGTGCCGAAAAGATCAACGCCATGCAGCGTCTGGTGCGGGTGTTTTCCGATGTGTTCATGCCCATCCTGCCGGCACTGATCATTGCCGGCCTGCTGATGGGCATCAACAATCTGCTTGGTGCCAAGGGCATGTTCATCGAGGGCCAGACCCTGCTGGACGCCTACCCGAAACTCGACGGGCTCTGGAGCCTGATCAATCTGATGGCCAACACCTCCTTTGTGTTTCTGCCGGCACTGGTGGGCTGGTCGGCGGCCAAGCGTTTTGGCGGCAGCGAAATCCTCGGCATCGTGCTCGGCCTGATGCTGGTTCACCCGGATCTGCTCAACGCCTGGAACTACGGCAAGGCCGTGGCCGGGCTGGACGGGCAACAAATGCCGTACTTCGACATCCTTGGTCTGTTTCAGGTGGAGAAAGTCGGTTATCAGGGGCAGATCCTGCCGATATTGCTGGCCGCGTACGTGATGAGCGTCATCGAGAAATGGCTGCGGGCGCGAGTGCCCAATGCGGTGCAATTGCTGGTGGTGCCGATCACCACCATCGTTGTCACAGGTGTGCTGGCGCTGGCGGTGATCGGCCCGGTGACCCGTCATCTCGGCATCCTGATCACCGAAGGCGTGGTCATGCTGTTTGATCTGGCGCCGATGGTCGGCGGGGCGATTTTCGGACTGCTCTATGCACCGTTGGTGATCACCGGCATGCACCACATGTTCCTGGCGGTCGATCTGCAGTTGATCTCGACCCAGGGCGGCACATTTATCTGGCCGATGATCGTCATGTCCAACCTCGCCCAGGGCAGTGCAGCGCTGGCAGTGTTCTACATGACGCGCAATGCGCGGGACAAAAGCATGGCTTCAACCTCGGCGATTTCCGCGTATTTCGGCATCACCGAACCGGCCATGTTCGGGGTCAACCTGCGCTACAAGTTTCCGTTCTACGCGGCGCTGACCGGCTCGGCGCTGGGCTGCATCTTCCTGTCGCTGAACAAGATCCAGGCCTCGGCGATTGGCGTCGGTGGTTTACCCGGTTTCATCTCGATCATTCCGCAGTTCATTCCGATGTTTGTGATCGGGATGCTGATTGCCATGGTTGTGCCGTTTGTTCTGACCTGTGCGCTGAGCATGAAGATTGTCCGTCCCGGCTACCGGGTGGCCTGATGCCAACCCCTGTAGGAGCTGTCGCAGACTGCGATCTTTTGACTTTGGCTTTTTAAAAAAAACATCAAAAGATCGCAGCCTGCGGCAGCTCCTACAGAGGTCAACATATTCAAGAGGGAGATGTGCCATGCAAGACTGGCAGCGTTCGGTGATCTACCAGATCTACCCGAAGAGTTTTCACAGCCATGCCGGCAACCCCACCGGTGATCTGCTCGGGGTCGTGGCCAAGCTCGATTACCTGCAATGGCTGGGTGTCGATTGCCTGTGGATCACGCCGTTCCTGCGTTCACCGCAACGTGACAACGGCTACGACATCAGCGATTACTACGCGATCGACCCGAGTTACGGCAGCATGGCCGACTGCGAACTGCTGATCGCCGAAGCCGGCAAGCGCGGGATCAAGCTGATGCTCGACATCGTGGTCAACCACACCTCGATCGAACACGTCTGGTTCCAGCAGGCGCGCAGCAGTCTCGACAATCCGTATCGCGACTTTTATATCTGGCGTGATCAGCCGAACAACTGGGAATCCAAGTTCGGTGGCTCGGCCTGGGAGTACGAAGCTCAGACCGGGCAGTATTTCCTGCACCTGTTCGACCACACCCAGGCCGATCTGAATTGGGACAACCCCAAGGTGCGCGCCGAAGTGTTCAAAATGATGCGCTTCTGGCGCGACAAGGGCGTGGGTGGTTTCCGTCTCGATGTGATCAATCTGATCTCCAAGCCTGCGGACTTTCCCGAGGACAACAGCGACGGTCGTCGTTTTTACACCGATGGCCCGAACGTCCATGAGTATTTGCAGCAGATGCATCGCGAAGTCTTCGAGGGGCACGACCTGATCAACGTTGGCGAGATGTCATCCACCAGCCTCGAGCACTGCATTCGCTACTCGAATCCGCAATCGCAAGAGCTGTCGATGACTTTCAATTTTCATCACCTGAAAGTCGATTATCCGAACCTGCAGAAATGGGTTCGCGCCGATTTCGATTTCCTGCGACTCAAGCGGATTCTCTCCGACTGGCAGACCGGCATGCAGGCCGGTGGCGGCTGGAATGCGCTGTTCTGGTGTAACCACGATCAGCCACGGGTGGTCTCGCGTTTTGGCCATGATGGCGAGTACCGGGAGCTCTCGGCGAAGATGCTCGGCACCGCACTGCACTTTTTACAGGGCACGCCGTTCGTGTATCAGGGTGAAGAGTTGGGGATGACCAACCCTGGGTTCGAACACATCGATCAGTACCGCGATGTCGAAACCTTGAACATCTTCCGTCTCAAGCGCGAAGGGGGCACCAGCGACGCCGACAACATGGCCGCGATCATGCAGAAGTCCCGCGACAACGGACGTACGCCGATGCACTGGAACGCTGAAGCGAATGCCGGTTTCAGCAGCGTTGAACCTTGGATCGGGGTGCCGGCGAATGCCGCGCAGATCAACGTCGCCCAGCAGCTCGACGACCCGCAATCGGTGCTGCATCACTACCGCCACCTGATCACGTTGCGGCGCACTGAGGCGTTGATGTCCGACGGTGTCTACCGGCAGTTGTTGCCGGAGCACAAGCAAGTCTGGGTTTACCTGCGCGAGGGGATGGGGGAGCGCCTGCTGGTGGTGAACAACTTCTACGGCACACCGTGCGAAGTCGAACTGCCCATGCAGATCGACGACACGCTGAGCCAGCGCTTGCTGATCAGCAATTACCCGGACTGCCCGCAGCGTAATCGACAGGTGATTTTGCGACCTTACGAATCGTTCGTTCTGCACCTGATCGACCCTTGATCATTCACTGAAAAACACCGTTTGAAATAAACACGCAGAGCCCTGCGCGGGGGAGTTTTGCGCGCCGAATTCATGCAAACACACAATAAAAATAATGGGGTGGCTTATGAAAACAACAATAAATCGCAGCCTTGCAGTGGCAGGGATATGCCTCGCGTTTCCACAGTCGTCGCATGCGTTGGAGTTCGGTGGTTACTTGCGCAGTGGCATTGGCAATTCGCTCAAGGGCGGTGGCCAGTCATGTTTTCAGTTACCGGGAGCACAAACCAAATACCGCTTGGGCAACGAATGCGAACAGTACGGTGAGCTCGAGCTGCGTCAGGACCTGTACACCCTCGACGACGGCTCGGTGCTCAGCGTCGACGGCATGGCCTCGCTGTACAACCGCTATAACCGCAGCCCGACGTTCAACGAAGACAACGGTTCGATTCGCCTGCCGCAGGCCTACGCCCAGTGGTCGGCGATGCCCGCGCTCAACGGCGGCTCACTCTGGGCCGGCCGCCGTTACTACAAACGTAACGACATCCATATTTCCGATTTTTACTACTGGAACCAAAGCGCCACCGGTGGCGGGGTCGAGGACGTGCTGATCGGCGATCTGAAATACAGCTACGCGTTCTCGCGCAAGGACAATCTTTACCAGAAGGACTACATCAACCGGCATGATTTCAACGTGGCCGGTTTCAACACCAATCCCGGCGGTGAACTTGAGTTCGGCCTGAGCTACATCGACAAGCCTGACAGCCGCGATGCCCACCGTGGCTGGGCGATCACCACGCAACATGTGCAGAAGGATCTTCTCGGCGGCAAGAACAAACTGGCACTGCAATACGGCGAGGGGCCGGGCACCGGACTGGGCTACACCGGTAACGTCAAACTCGACGACAGCAACAAGAGCTATCGGATTGTGGAGTTTTTCGACTGGCAGGTGACGCCGCGTTTTGGTGGGCAAGTCGAGGCGGTTTATCAGAAGGACATACGCCCGGACGGTGCTGACCAGAACTGGATTTCCCTGGGCGTGCGTCCGACCTATGCGCTGACCGAGCAGTTCAAACTGGTCACCGAAATGGGTCACGATCAAGTCGAAGCCCCGGGCGGGACACGCAAGCTGAGCAAGTTCACCTTCGCTCCGACCTGGTCACCCAAGGGCCCGGAATTCTGGGCACGCCCCGAGGTGCGGCTGTATTACACCTATGCCACCTGGAACGAGGCGGCGAAACGTGCGGCCAACGAACTGGCCAAAGGCTCGGCCCTGTCTGATACCGGCGCCTTCGGCACTGCGCGCCACGGTGCGAACGTCGGATTGCAGGTCGAGTACTGGTGGAAATAAGCGATGCTGGTGGGGCGTCGCGCTCCACGGGCACTTCAGAGAACAAAACCGCAGGTGACGTCATGGCCACATCCCAACAATTGCTACTGCTGGCACCTTTGTCCGGCGTGCTGATACCGCTGGAACAAGTGCCGGACCCGGTGTTTTCCAGTCGCGTGATCGGCGACGGTCTGTGCATCGATCCGACTTCGTCAACGTTGTGCGCGCCCCTCGCGGGAGTCGTCAGCAACGTGCAGGCCAGTGGGCATGCGATCAGCATCACCGGCGACACTGGCGTTCAGGTATTGATGCACATCGGTCTTGATACGGTGAACCTGGCGGGGCAGGGGTTCACCCGGCAGGTCGAAGAGGGGCAGCGAGTTGAAGTCGGGCAGACACTGATCGAGTTCGATGCCGATTACCTTGCGCTGAATGCCCGCAGTCTGATGACCCTGATGCTGGTGGTCAGCGGTGAGCCATTCACCTGGCAAGTCGCGCCAAGCGGTCTGGTCGAAACCGGCCAGGCACTGCTGAGCCTCGCCAGTGCCGCGGCGAGCGGCGACGAACCTGTGGTTGCAGAGGGCGAAAGGCTGTTCTCGCAATCGCTGAAACTGCCCAATCCGAATGGCCTGCATGCGCGTCCGGCGGCGGTGTTCGCGCAAGCGGCAAAGGGCTTTTGCGCGCAGATTTACCTGCATAAACAGCAGGCCGAAGCCAATGCCAAGTCATTGGTGGCGATCATGGCGTTGCAGACCGCTTGGGGGGACAGCGTGCAGGTCAGCGCGCTGGGCGACGATGCTGAAGACGCGATCAATACGCTTACCCGGTTACTGGCCGAGGGCTGCGGCGAAGCGGTGACGGCAGTGGTTGCTGCGGCGCCCGTCGAGAGTGTCGAGCCAGAAGTCCTGACGGTTTTGCGTGGCGTCTGTGCATCTCCCGGTTCGGCATTGGGGACGGTGATAACGATTACCGAACCGACGCTCGACGTGAAGGAGTTTGGCGCCGGTTCGCACATCGAACGCGAAACCCTGGCGAACGCGCTGATCGAGGCCGACATGGCCTTGCAGCATCTGCGCGACATCGCCAGCAGTGAAACTCAGGCAGAAATTTTCAAGGCGCATCAGGAACTGCTCGAAGATCCGAGTCTGCTTGATCAGGCTCAGGCGTTGATCGCTGAGGGCAAAAGTGCAGCGTTTGCCTGGCGCGCGGCCACTGCGGCGACGGCGACACTTTTCCAGCAACTCGGCAGCCCGTTGCTGGCTGAAAGGGCGGCGGATCTGGCTGACGTCGGCCAGCGCGTGCTCAAACGGATCCTCGGGGTCAGCGAACATGCGCTGGAACTGCCGGCCGGCAGCATTCTGATCGCCGAGCAACTGACGCCATCGCAGACTGCCGGCCTCGACACCGGCAAAGTGCTGGGATTCGCCACCGTCGGTGGCGGGGCGACCAGTCATGTCGCGATTCTGGCCCGAGCCTGTGGTTTGCCGGCGATCTGCGGGATGCCTGCGCAAATGTTGACGCTGGCCAATGGCGCCCAGGTATTGCTCGACGCCGACCGGGGCGAGCTGCATGTGCATCCGGAGCCTGAGGCGATCAACCAGTGGCACGCCAGGCACGAACAACAACGTCAGCGTCATCAACACGAGCAGGCGCAGGCGACGCAAGCTGCCTGCACCCGCGACGGGCATCACATCGAGGTCACAGCCAACGTTGCCTCGCTCAGCGAAACCGAACGGGCGATGGCCGTGGGCAGCGCAGGCGTGGGGCTTTTACGTTCGGAGTTTCTTTATCTGGATCGCAATCATGCGCCCACGCGTGACGAGCAGGTCTCGACCTACAGCGCCATCGCCCGGGCGGTCGGGCCGTCGCACAACCTGGTGGTGCGCACGCTGGATGTCGGCGGCGACAAACCGCTGGCCTACGTGCCGATGGACAGGGAAAGCAACCCGTTCCTCGGGTTGCGCGGGATTCGCCTGTGTCTGGAGCGCCCGGACCTGTTGCGCGAGCAGTTCCGCGCCATCCTCGGCAGTGTCGGCCTGACGCGCCTGCACATCATGTTGCCGATGGTGACTCAGCTATCGGAACTGCGTCTGGCGCGGCAGATGCTGGAGGAGGAAGCGCTGGCGCTGAATCTGGATCAACTGCCAAAACTGGGGATCATGATTGAAGTGCCGGCAGCGGCTTTGATGGCCGACGTGTTTGCGCCGCACGTGGACTTCTTCTCGATCGGCACCAACGATCTGACCCAATACACCCTGGCCATGGATCGCGATCATCCGCGTCTGGCCAGTCAGGCTGACAGCTTCCATCCTTCGGTACTGCGGCTGATTGCGCTGACCGTGAACGCCGCACACGCCCACGGCAAATGGGTTGGGGTGTGTGGGGCGATGGCCTCCGAGCGTCTGGCGGTGCCGCTGTTGCTGGGGCTGGGGGTAGATGAGCTGTCAGTGAGTGTGCCGCAGATTCCGGCGATCAAAGCGGCGGTACGCGAGGTGAATCTGCTCGACTGCAAGGCCATTGCCGAGCAGGTGCAAGGGCTGGAGAGCGCTGAAGAAGTACGCGAGGCGCTGCGCCTGTTTCACCAAGCGACAGTCGAAACTTTACCGGCTCTGGAGAACTGAACATGTTCGATAAATTGCAGCAGGCATTCTGGAAAGCCCTGACCCCGGATCTGGTGGTGGATACGCCGCCGGTGCAGGCTGAGCCAGCCGACGGATTGAGTGCCGAGATCGTCGTGGCGCTGGGCGGTGTGGATAACCTCAAATCGCAGCAACCGGTTGCGTTGACCCGCGTACGCGTGGCGTTGGGCGATGTGTCGCTGATGGATCGCCAGGCGCTGAGCAAGGCCGGTGTCGCGGGTGTCATGCCCCTGGAGGGCGGCGTGGTGCACTTGATCACCGGCCTGCGAACCTGAGCGCGGAGGGCATGTGCGGCCTCAGGTCACCCTTACTGTTTCTCAACCGCAGGTGTATCGTATTCGCCTTTTACGGGCCTTCAGGGTCTGTCGCTGATACGTGAGGTAGTTGAGTTCATGTCCTTTACCCGTCGCCAAATCCTCGGTGGCCTGGCCGGTCTTGTTGTCGTTGGCGTTGGCGCGGGGGGCGCATCGCGTTACTGGCTGGGCAAGATGGCCGACGCCGAGGCGGGCCACGACTACGAGTTGATCGCAGCGCCGCTGGACGTGGAACTGGTGCCGGGCCACAAGACCGAGGCCTGGGCGTTCGGTCCTTCGGCGCCGGGTACTGAATTGCGTGTGCGTCAGGGTGAATGGCTACGAGTGCGCTTCATCAACCATCTGCCGGTGGCGACCACCATCCACTGGCACGGCATTCGCCTGCCGCTGGAAATGGACGGCGTGCCGTACGTCTCGCAGTTGCCGGTGCTGCCGGGCGAATACTTCGACTACAAATTCCGCGTGCCGGACGCCGGCAGCTACTGGTATCACCCGCACGTCAGCAGCAGCGAAGAACTCGGTCGCGGGTTGGTCGGGCCGCTGATCATCGAAGAGCGCGAGCCGACCGGTTTCAAGTATGAAAAGACCCTGAGCCTGAAGAACTGGCACATCGACGATGAAGGCAACTTTGTCGAATTCAGCATCCCGCGCGAGGCCGCACGCGGTGGCACGGCGGGGCGTTTGTCGACCATCAACGGCGTGCCTGCGCCAGTGATCGAATTGCCGGCAGGGCAGATCACTCGCGTGCGTCTGCTCAATCTCGATAACACCCTGACTTATCGCATCAACATTCCTGGCGTTGAGGCAAAGATCTACGCGCTGGATGGCAACCCGGTGGAACCTCGCCCGCTGGGCAAGGAATACTGGCTCGGCCCCGGCATGCGCATCTGTCTGGCGATCAAGGCACCGGCGGCGGGCGAAGAACTTTCGTTACGCAACGGCCCGGTGCGTCTGGGCACCCTGCGCTCGGTGGCCAACACCGATGCACCGACGGACTGGCCGAAAGCGCTGCCCGCCAATCCGGTGGCCGAACCGGACCTGGCCAATGCCGAGAAACTCAACTTCAATTTCGAATGGGTCGGTTCGGTGTCGGTCAACGTCGACAACGGCAAGCCGCCAAGCCTGTGGCAGATCAACGGCAAGGCTTGGGACATCACCGACAAGACCTGTGCCGATCGGCCGATTGCCAGCCTGAAACTGGGCCAGAGCTATATCTTCGAACTGAAGAACATGACCCAGTATCAGCACCCGATCCACCTGCATGGCATGAGCTTCAAGGTGATTGCGTCGAACCGTCACAAGATCATTCCGTACTTCACCGACACCTATCTGCTGGGCAAGAACGAACGTGCGCAAGTGGCGCTGGTGGCGGATAACCCGGGGGTGTGGATGTTCCACTGTCATGTGATTGACCACATGGAAACCGGCCTGATGGCCGCCATCGAGGTGAAGTGATGCGCCAGATTCGCCCCGCGGCGATCATCGACCGCAGCCGTGATCGCGATTTCATGCGTGAAGCCCTGACCCTCGCGGCGCAAGGTGCGGCGCTCGGTGAAGTGCCAGTGGGCGCGGTGCTGGTGCAGGATGGCGAGATCATCGGTCGCGGCTTCAATTGCCCGATCAGCGCCAGCGACCCCAGCGCCCACGCGGAAATGGTCGCGATCCGCGCCGCCGCACAAGCCGTGAACAACTATCGCCTGCCGGGCAGCACGCTGTACGTGACGCTGGAACCGTGCAGCATGTGCGCCGGGCTGATCGTCCATTCGCGGGTGGCGCGGGTGGTGTATGGCGCGCTGGAACCCAAGGCCGGGATTGTTCAGAGCCAGGGGCAGTTTTTTACCCAGGGCTTTTTGAATCATCGGGTGTTGTATGAAGGCGGGGTACTGGCGGAGGAGTGTGGCGCGGTGCTGACCGAGTTCTTCCGCGCCCGGCGCGCTAAACCATCTGAATAAACACAAACCCCTGTAGGAGTGAGCCTGCTCGCGATAGCGGTCTGACAGCCACCATTTATCTGACTGTCAGACCGCTATCGCGAGCAGGCTCACTCCTACAGGGTTATTCCTTTACTTACGGGCGACAATCACCGCCCGCATCGGCGCCGGCAGTCCTTCAATCGTCTTGCTGTGATCTTCAGGATCAAGGAAATCGCTCAGCGACTGGTACTTCATCCACTCGGTGCCGCGCTGTTCTTCGACGGTGGTGGTGCTGACATCTACGCAACGAATATCGGTGAAACCTGCTCGACGCAGCCACAACTCCAGCGCCGGCACCGACGGCAGGAACCACACGTTACGCATCTGCGCATAGCGATCTTCCGGCACCAGCACTTGATGCTTGTCGCCTTCGACCACCAACGTTTCCAGCACCAGTTCGCCGCCCTTGACCAGGCAGTCCTTCAGCGCCAGCAAATGCTCGATTGGCGAGCGGCGGTGGTAAAACACGCCCATGGAAAACACCGTGTCGAAGCCTTCCAGATTCGGCGGCAGGTCTTCGAACGGGAATGGCAGATGCCACGCGTTTGGCTCTGACAGGTAACGCTGCACGGCCTGGAACTGGCAGAAGAACAGCCAGTTCGGATCGACACCGATCACACTGTCCGCGCCGGCGCCGAGCATGCGCCACATGTAGTAGCCGTTGCCGCAGCCAACATCGAGGATGCGTTTGCCCTGCAGATCCAGATGCGGTGAAACCCGCGACCATTTCCAGTCCGAACGCCATTCGGTGTCGACGTGCACGCCAAATAGATCGAACGGCCCTTTGCGCCATGGCGACAAGCCCATCAGCGCGGTGCGCATTTGCGCACGGGTTTCATCGGCGCAATCGGTGTCGAGTTTCAGGCCGTTGAGCAGATCGATTTCGCTCGGCTGGATCTTCGGCAAGGCATCCAGCGCACTTTGCCAGCGCTCCAGATCGCCGTGACCTTTCTCCATTTTCTTGTCGAGTTGCGCTTGCAGGGTGTTGGCCCATTCGGCCAGTGGTGTGCCGGCCAGACGGCGGGCGAGAGGGGACAGATCAATCATGGCAAGGCAATCAACGAGGCAAAGTTAAGACACTGGAACCACGGCACGACTTTCGAGAACCCGGCGGCCAGCAGGCGTTCGCGGTGTTCTTCGAGGCTGTCGGGCTTCATGACGTTTTCGATGGCGCTGCGCTTCTGGGCGATTTCCAGTTCGCTATAGCCGTTGGCGCGTTTGAACGCGACGTGCAGATCGGTGAGCAATTGATGTTCTTCGGCATCGTTGAAGCGCAGCTTCTCCGAGAGAATCAAGGCGCCGCCGGGCAACAACGATTGGCGGATGCGCGAGAGCAACGCGGTGCGCTGATCCGGGGCGATGAATTGCAGGGTGAAGTTCAGCGCCACCACCGAAGCGGGTTTGAAATCCAGCGCGAGGATATCGCCCTCGATCACTTCGACCGGCAGCAACTCCTGGAACATGGAATCCTGACCGTTGAGGTACTCGCGGCAACGTTCGACCATCGCCGCCGAGTTATCCACCGCGATCACCCGGCAGCCGTCAGTGCGCACATGGCGTCGCAGCGCCTGGGTCACCGCACCGAGGGAGGCCCCCAAGTCATAAAGCACGCTATTGGGCTGAGCGAACTGCGCCGCGAGCACGCCAAGGTTCTCGACGATGGTCGGATAACCCGGCACCGAGCGCTTGATCATGTCCGGGAACACCCGCACCACGTCTTCGTTGAAGGCGAAGTCAGGCACCTTGTCCAGGGGCTGGGCGAAAATGCGATCGGGTTCTTTGCTCACGGCGGTGTCCGGCGGTGTCGGTGGAAAAGGCCGGCATTTTAGCCAAAGTGGCGCGGGGATGCTTGGGTTGTCCGACGTGGCGAGGGGATTTATCCCCGATGGGCTGCGAAGCAGTCCCAAAACCTGTGCCTGCGGTCTGTCTGACATACCTGATTGACCGGTTTCGGGGCCGCTGCGCAGCCCATCGGGGATAAATCCCCTCACCACAAAGTCAGCGGTGTTTTTGGGAGAAGGCCGAGGCCGCAATACCCCACTGTCCCAACCAATAGCTGAGGATGATGACGTACGGCGCTGCATGGAACGGCGACACAAAACGGTCGATACCGATCACGCTGTCGGAGAACACAAACGCCAGCGCACCACCTGCTGCCAATAACGCCGAGCGCTTCGGCACGTCAGTACCCAGGCGTGCGAGGGCGCGCCAGAGCATGGCGCTGATCGCCGTGCCGTAAACAATCACCGGCACCAGCAACGGTCCGAGTCCGCTGGAAATCAGAATCCCCAGCAGCACTGCGCCGACGCCGACCGCGAGCACCAGCGGCAACAGCGCCAGACGTTTGCAATCGCTGAGATAAGCCTTGAGATACGCCAGATGCGCGATGAGAAACGCACCGAGGCCAAACACGAACAAATCCCCCGGCCACGCCAGCAACACATCACCGAGCAGAGAGAAAATCAGACCGAGGCTGATCCAGCGCCGATAGTCGCTGGGTGGCGCATCGTGCAGCCAGCCGAGCAACGCCAGCATCGGTAAAGGTTTGACCAGCAGGCAGAGCAACGCCGCATGCGTGCTGACACCGTACAGAAACGTCACCGCACCCATCAGCGCCAGAATCAGCCAGCCCACGATCAGTTCACCGAAATCGCGCAGTCAAAGGTTTCCACCGGTAACACTTCCGGTGCCCACGGTTGTTGTGAGGTCAGGCGCAGGCGCCCGGTGCCGGGGGCAAAGGCCTGGAAGCGCCAGGTCGACAAACCCGCTGCGCCGACGACGCCGGCATCTTCCGGATTGCTGTAGACCTCGGGGCTGAGTGCGCGGAGTACGCCGCCAGCCGAATCCTGAATGGCCCAGCGATAACCCGTGGTCGGGTTGCTTGGCAGCATGATGATGAGGTTTTGCCCGTTAGTGAGCCGGACGGGGCATTCGCTTTGTTTTTCCACGGTCACGTTGTGTTTTGGTTGCGTGGCACAAGCGGCCAGCAACGAAAGGGCGAGGGGGACAAACAGGCGAGTGGGGGACATAAGGTCAGCGGCTCCGGCGTTGGCGACGAACGGCGAGCATAACTGAAGATGAGACAAAGTGTGACAGTCCGGGAGTGTTGGTGTCCGGGCTGACGCCATCGCGAGCAGGCTCACTCCTACAGGGGTTTGTGGTGAACACAGGATTTGTGAACACCACCTCTCACTGTAGGAGTGAGCCTGCTCGCGATAACGGTAGTCATGTCACCAAAGAACTATCAGAAGAGCACCTTCGCTACATCCGCAAACCGCTTGGCGAAGTGCACGGTAATCCCTTCCTTCAGATAATCCGGCAGTTCCTCGAAGTTACCCCGATTCGGCTCTGGCAAAATCAACTCGAAAATCTTCTGCCTTCTCGCCGCAATCACCTTCTCGCGCACGCCGCCAATCGGCAGCACATGCCCGGTCAGGGTCAGTTCGCCGGTCATCGCCACGCCTTTTTTCGGCGCCTGATTGCGCGCGAGGGAGAGCAGGGCGCTGGCCATGGTCACGCCGGCGCTCGGGCCGTCTTTCGGTGTGGCGCCTTCCGGTACGTGCAGGTGGACGAAGGCTTCGTCGAAGAATTTCGGATCACCGCCGAACAGCTTCAGGTGCGAGCTGACGTAGCTGTAGGCAATCTCCGCCGACTCTTTCATCACGTCACCCAGTTGCCCGGTGAGTTTGAAACCACGATTGAGTGTGTGAATTCGCGTGGCCTCGATCGGCAGGGTCGCGCCGCCCATGCTGGTCCATGCCAGGCCCGTGATGACGCCGGTGCCGGACAGCACTTGTTCATTGCGGAACACCGGATGTCCCAGCGAGGCTTCGAGGTCTTTCGGCCCGAGCTTGATCACGGCTTTCGGATCATCAATGAGTTTCATCACCGCTTTGCGCACCAGTTTGCCCAGTTGTTTTTCCAACTGGCGCACCCCGGCTTCACGGGCGTAACCGTCGATCAAGGCTTTGAGCGCGCTGTCGCTGATGCTCAGGCTTCCTTTCGACACGCCAGCCTTTTCCAGCAGTTTCGGCCACAGGTGACGCTTGGCGATGGCGACTTTTTCTTCGGTGATGTAGCCCGACAGGCGAATCACTTCCATCCGGTCGAGCAGCGGGCCGGGGATCGAATCGAGGGTGTTGGCGGTGCAGACGAACAGCACTTTCGACAGGTCCATGCGCAGGTCGAGGTAGTGGTCGAGGAATTCGACGTTCTGTTCCGGATCGAGGGTTTCCAGCAGCGCCGAGGCCGGGTCGCCCTGGTAGCTCTGGCCCATCTTGTCGATCTCGTCGAGCATGATCACCGGGTTCATCACTTCGACGTCTTTCAACGCCTGCACCAGTTTGCCCGGCTGCGCGCCGATGTAGGTGCGGCGGTGGCCCTTGATCTCGGCTTCGTCGCGCATGCCGCCGAGACTGAAGCGGTAGAACGGCCGGCCGAGGGATTCGGCGATGGATTTGCCGACGCTGGTTTTACCCACGCCCGGCGGGCCGACCAGCAGCACGATGGAGCCGCTGATCTCACCTTTATAGGCACCGACGGCGAGGAATTCGAGGATGCGATCCTTGATGTCGTCGAGGCCAGCGTGGTGTTTGTCGAGGACTTTGCGTGCGTGCTTGAGGTCGAGTTTGTCCTCGCCATAGACGCCCCACGGCACCGAGGTGGCCCAGTCGAGGTAGTTGCGGGTAACCGCATATTCCGGCGATCCGGTTTCGAGGATCGACAGTTTGTTCATTTCTTCTTCGAGGCGCTTTTGCACCTGCGCCGGCAGGACTTTGCCTTCGAGGCGCTGCTCGAACTGTTCGAGGTCGGCGCTGCGGTCGTCCTTGGTCAGGCCGAGTTCCTGCTGGATGACCTTGAGTTGTTCCTTGAGGAAGAACTCGCGCTGATGTTCGCCGATCTTGCGGTTAACTTCCGCCGAGATCTCTTTTTGCAGGCGCGCGACTTCGACTTCCTTGCGCAGCATCGGCAGGACTTTTTCCATGCGCTTGAGCATCGGCACGCAGTCGAGCACGGCTTGCAGCTCGGGGCCGGTGGCGGACGTCAGGGCGGCGGCGAAGTCGGTCAGCGGCGACGGGTCGTTGGGGCTGAAGCGGTTGAGGTAGTTCTTCAGCTCTTCGCTGTACAGCGGGTTGAGCGGCAGCAGTTCCTTGATCGCGTTGATCAGCGCCATGCCGTAGGCCTTGACCTCGTCGGTTGGCTCGGTCGGTTGGTGAGGGTATTCGACTTCGACCAGATACGGTGGGCGGTGGTGTTTCAGCCAGGTCTTGATGCGCACGCGGCTCAGGCCCTGGGCGACGAATTGCAGTTTGCCGTTTTCGCGGCTGGCGTGGTGGACTTTGACCAGGGTGCCGTATTGCGGCAGGGCGTCGGTGTTGAAGTGGCGCGGGTCTTCCTGGGGGGTGTCCATGAAGAACAGGGCCAGGGAGTGGTGATCGGATTTGCTGACCAGTTCGAGGGTTTCGGCCCACGGTTCTTCGTTGACGATGACCGGCAGGACCTGGGCCGGGAAAAACGGGCGATTGTGGATCGGGATGATGTAGACCTTGTCCGGCAGGTTCTGGCCTGGCAGGGCGAGGCCTTTGCCGGAGGAGGTGTGTTCGATGTGTTCGGCTTCGGTGTAGTCGTCTGGGTTTTCCGGGAATTCTTGCTGGTCGCTCATGGGGCACCTGCGCAATGGGGTATGGGTCTTAGATGGGGCAGGGCTTGAGTGGTTTCAATGGTGGGGGTGTGTTTCTGTTTGTGTGTTCAGGGTTTTGACAGGGTTGGCTTTTTGGCTTGGCGGCCTTTGGGCCGACCATGTTCTTGGGGGGATATCCGTTTCTGCGGGTGTTGCCACTGGCGGTTTCGCTCTTACAGCGAGTCACCTTTTCCAAACGCCGAAAAGGTAACCGAAAAGGCTTTACCCTGACGTACGGCCCTCGCTGGGGCTCGGGTTCCTTCGCTGCGGGATTGATCCGGGCGCATCGCCTACGGTTTGCTTCGCTGCACCTCCTCTCGATGCATTTGGCTGCGCCAAACGGTCGCTGCGCTCCCACCCCCGGATCAATCCCTCCGCTCAGCCTTCCGACGGGCCTTGAGATCAAGAGCGGTACTCGAGCTAACGCTCATTGTGTTGAGTGGGGCGGCATGCGCCGCGTGCGGGGGTGTGCTCATTTTTTGTGGGAGCTGTTTTGCCAGCGATGGCGGCCTGATAGCTGACCAGTCTTTGGCGGATGTACGCATTCCCTGTAGGAGCTGCCGAAGGCTGCGATCTTTTGATCTTGCTGATGCTGTTTTGTGGGGGCTAGCCTGCACGCGAAGGCGGCCTGACAGCCGACCATTTTTCTTACTGAAAGCATTCAAATTACCTGTGGGAGCGAGCCTGCTCGCGAAAGCGCTGTGTCAGGTGCCATAACTGCTGGATGGGCTGACGCCTTCGCGAGCAGGCTCGCTCCCACGAGGGGTTAGCTGTGTGCTGGGGGCTGGGGAATTTCGAGGTTGTCCAGCACGCGGTTTACCGCCAGTTCGGCGAGCATGATGATTTGCTGGATGGCCATAATCGTTCGCCGCTGCGGGAGGTCGATGTAGGCGGCGACGTCGCTGCTCATGAGGCTGGCCTGGGCCAGTGATTCGCAGGCGTGGGCCAGCAGGCTTTCGCTGTCCTGATCCGGCGCGACCAGGAACATGGTGCTGGGTTTGTGGAACGGAAGGGTGAACGCGTTCGGTTTGAGGTAGTGGTCGAGGGCGCGTTCGGCGGCTTCGTGGAATTTCTTGGAATCGAGGGATTCGTAGGGCGATGTGGTGTCGGTTTCTGGGGGATTGGGTGTCGGCTTTTTCATTGTGAAGCTCCGAATGAGAAGTGGGGCTGTCACTCTCAATCACCGCGACGCGACAGAGGGTGGCAGCTGTACGCGGGTTCGCGGACCGAGCCATTCGGCAATCTCGGCATACCCGAAGGTATCCCGCGCACAGCCACCATCAAACCAGACAAAAAGCACCTGAGCGCTTCAGTTTGGGCCGGCGATTATGCATCAAATCGAATGAACTGCTCGGGCCGCGACGCCCCATCGCTGTATTTGCAGCGACCCCCCGAGCCTATCCACCCGATTTCCGACGCACAACCGACACGACTTGTCGGAAATCTCCGCGCAATCTCCGTTATCTGTAGGACAAGCACAATTCCTACAAGATGGTATTACTCGCGGTGGTGCTGGCACAGCAAGCCGATTTGCACCAACACAAATCGTGACCGATACCGACGCCTACAGCGATTGGGTGTTCGGGTTGTTTATCACTTCTGTCCACGCCCGGCCGACGTTGGCGTTACCAAGTTTTGGCGTACACGTCCGGACGCGGTTTACGGCAAGCTCAACGGACTTGCCCGCCAGACGGTCAAGTTCGAACTGATCGCTGAGCGGCGGTGCGTAATTCAAGCGATGGTTGTGAGGATTACCAGGACGCAGTTTTGAAAGAGTGTTTATGGGTATTGAATTGGTGTGAGCTCACTTTCGTGAAAATAACCACTTAACTTTCCGCTTAACCGGTAGTGAAAATGAATGAATGAATATGCAAGAAAACGCAATCCAGCCAATAAATGGATGTTCTGCAATTATTTCTGGTCTATGCCCTAAAAACAGAAAATCATTGTTTTCAATGATATCTATATAAGGCACAACAAATAAGCCATTGAATATTAGGCAGAAAAAAAGCTTAATGCTATTTAAGTTATTTCCCGAGAGGCGCACTTTTAGAAGGTAGGCGAAAAAAGCGCCACAAACGGCCAAGATAGGGAAAAACCACACAATCATTTCGCGCTCTCTTGGTAGATCTGTTTTCCTGTTTGGAAGTCGGTATGTATTTCAAGCCCCCATGCGCTAACGCCCATTCCTTTATAAGATCGTACATAGTCTGTTCTGACATATCTAAACAAGCGCCAGGCATCGGGCTTTAATATGTATCGACTCAGGCCATAGACAGACAGGCCTAAGTCAGCGGTACTGTAGGCTAAATTTCCTTCACGCGCTTCATATCCCACCGATTTTGCTATGGCTTGATAACCCTTCCTGACAGGACCTTCTGTATCAGTTCGATCCTCTAGAAGATTGCGTCCGTTTTCATAAATGTTATTTGCTCCATGGGCCATCATTGGCACTCCAGCCACGAGACACAGCGTACCTGCTGAGGCATAGCATATCCCCCCGCCCGTTATAACCTGCATTGCACCCGCGATAGCGCCGGCACCTTTTTTGGCTATTTCCCATGACTGACTAAGCAAACTACTTTGTTCGTTCTTCAGTTCCTGAAAACCCTGTTCAGGAGTTTTTTTGCCCTGAGCAACGTCATCTACAATGCTTTTGGCGTAATAGGCGATTTCGCGGTTGAACTGCAAGCGCAGCATGCCGTCTTTGATGTGTCTAACACCTAATGTGCTGGCTTGGTTTCCAAGTTTTCCAGCGGCGGCACTGACCATCCAGTAGTCACAACTACCAGGCGTGCAACTCTCGCTCAGTGGTTTCATTCGTTATTTCCCCATGTGCCATATCCGCTAGTGCCAGCAGCATGGTGGGTCCAAGTTATATCTCGGTAACGGATGGCTATATGTTCTTGCGGTTCGGCATCGTTCTGCAAAATGGAATGAGGCATTTCAAGTGTCAGGTCAGCAATAACCCCGCCATTGATCGAAACTGAATAGAATCTTTCCTGCATGCCGGAAGGAGAGACTCGATAAAAGCTAATTGTGCAGTCTATTTTTTCTCTAGTTGAGAGTGCTTGGGCGAGGAGTGGCGAGGATTTATCAACATTTTTGGTGATGATAATTGGATTATGTGTTGGCTTATTGATATTTCCAATGTTGACCATGTTATGGGAGTAAGACAGCACCATAATTTCGTCGGTATGCCCGGACTGACACTTGTTGCCAATAGAATCCTGGGTTGAACAACCCGCCGAAATCAATCCTTGAGCCTTGCCGGTGATGGTCATGTAACCATGGTTAGCCATACGTGACACTCCTTGTAGTCAGCGGAACATCCTATTACAAGGGTTTGAGGTACGCTGTAGGGCGTTTCTGAAAAGCCATACGAAATATTCTAAAACCGGATCCGGCGGCCCAGGTTTCTCCGGTGTATTCAGAAATTGCACGTACAAAGAAAGGCGATGCCCCTCACGGGACATTGCCTTTCTTTTACCGCCGCTAAAGCTTATTCCGGCAGTATCTACGCAATCGAATAATGCCCCCTATCAAGAGTCTGTCTTCATCAAAACAGATGTTCATGCAATTGCCTCGGGCCGTCGCCCGCTTGGTCGAGGATCCAGCGTTCGATGCCGTGCAGTTTGCGTAGTTCGGCGAATATTCCGGGGCTATCTTGCGCGGTGCACAGTACGTGGACGTTGGGACCGGCGTCGATGGTGGCGCAAACCTCCAGGCCTTCGCTGCGCAGTTGGCGTACCCGTGCGAGGATCGCCAGGGTCGCGGGTTGCCAGTAGAAAATTGGCGGTTGCGAGGTCATGGCGATCATGTGCAGTTCCACGGCTTCGCGCTCGACGAGATCGGCCAAGGTGTCGAAGTCGCGTTCGAGGATGGCCCGACGCAGGTTGTCCAGGCGCTCCGGGAGCCGATCCAGACGGGTCGAATAGAAGGGGCTGCTTGCAGCGGCGAGGTGGCCCTGGCGGGAGCTGACAGTTTTGGGGCGAGGGTCGACCACGGCGATCAGGTCGCGCAGCGGCCAATGGTGGGCCGGGGCGATTTGTCGCGCGGGGCCTGACAGCAGCAGAGCATCGCACGGCCATTGCACGAAGCCGCCGAGCACTGAGCGTGCCGCCGAGCCGGAGCCGGAGCGACGTGCCAGATCACTGAGGTCGGGGTGCTGCGGCGAGTGCCCGCAGTGCACGGCGAAGGCTACCGTCAGTGCACTGAACCCCGCCGCCGAGGAGGCGATGCCTGCGCCGGTGGGGAAGCTGTTGGTCGTGGCGATGCGCAAGGGTTGCCAGTGGTCGAAGTGTTCCCGCAGCGTTTGCAGATGGCGCTCGATACCTTGGCGCAGTGTCGGGTCAGCCGGTACCAATGCGCCGCTGGAGACTTGCCAGAGTATTTCATCGCTCACACCGCGTTGCAGGGTCGCCAGGGTGCAGCGGCTGACGCAGCGGTTCAGGGTCATTGAAAGGGAGGCATTGTTGGGCTCCGTGTTTTGTACGTCGCGCATGCCCCAGTACTTGATCAGCGCGATGTTGGCGGGGGACGAGACACTGATGCGCTTCATGACTCGCTGAGCTCCAGCCCAGGCACCGCCAGTGCCGCGTTGATTCGCTGATAGCGCGCCAGCTCTGGCAGGTCTGCTGCGTCAATCACCAACAGCGCGCCCGCCTGATCCCCGGACAATCCACCCGCGCCGCAGATCTTGGCTGCGCCGCCGGATTTTTCGATGGCTCGGATCGCCTCCATGATCGGGGCGGGCACTACGCCCAGGCTTTCCAGATCCGCTTCGTAGGCCCGCACCACGGTTTTCAAGCCGTCGAGCGGCGGGGGCGATTGCTGCAACAGGGCGCGAAAACGTTCGGTATGGCGCCACAGGCTGGCCAAAAGCGGATTGTTGCTGCCTTCGAGTCGATGGCGCGTAGCGGCAATGATCTGGCCGGTGCTCTCACGGGCGCCGCCGGTATGGTAAATGCGCAGATCTGCTAGTGGCAGGTTCAGGTTGGTGTCGGACCACGAGGTGAAATGATATGCGCCATAGGGATCGCGCCGACGTTCGACCAGCGAGCCGCGCAGACTGGTGTTGTGATCGATCCCCGAAGGCTGGCCGTGTTGGTAGCGTTCGACCTGCATCGCCAGGGATTCCAGCGGATGGTGCGCCGCGTTCAGCCGGAACAGCCGTGACAACGCGGCCATCAGCGTCACCGCAAGGGCGCCGGAACTGCCGAATCCGGCATCGAGCGGAATCTGCGACTGGACGCGCAGGCTGAAGCCGCGCCAGTCCTGCGCGGGCACATGCAGGAGGATTTCGCCGATGGCGCATTTGACCAGATGATCGCGGTCGTCACACCGCAGTCGAGCAAAGGTCTGTGGGTTGGGGGTGTTGCAATAGAGCTCCCATGCTTGCCGAACATCGCGCGCGTAATCGGCCAGGTAACTCGGTGGATAAACGGCTTCGAGTGCCAGGTCGGGCAGTTGCAGTTTGAGCTGCCCGTCCTGACGCGGCTGTAGCCATACCTGACAATACAGCCCTACCGAGCAGGCCAGTATCGGGCAGCCGTGAAGGGCGGCGTGTTCGCCCATCAGGATGATTTTTCCTGGTGCCCTGGCGTGGATCACGCGCATGTTTCAGCGGCCCAGGCGCTTGTGCGCCTGTACCAGTTGATGAGAGGCCTGTGCGGCCATGATCGACAGTTCGCCGGCGAGCACCAGGGCCCCGAGAATTTCCGCCAGACGCCGGGTGTCAACACCCGGCGCGCGGGTGCCGGGGACGATGCCCATCAGCGCCAGTGCTTCACGTTGGGTGCTCAGGCCGGTGCCTCCGCCGACGGTTCCCAGTGGCGTATCAGGCAACAGAATCGAGGCGTAAATCGCGCCATGTTCGCAGGCTTCGATACAAGTGATGCCGATTGCACTCTCAGCCACTTGCGCGACGTCCTGACCCGTAGCGATGAAGAAAGCGGCGAGGATGTTGGCGTGGTGGGCGTTGCAGCCAATGGTTCCAGCCATGGCCGAGCCCAGCAGATTTTTCCGGTATTGCACCTCGCATAACGAGGTGGCGTCGGTCTTGAGAATGTCGCGCAGGATGTCGGCGCTCAGATGGACTTCGGCATGAATGCGCTTGCCGCGCCCGTTGAGGAAGTTCACTCGCGAAGGTTTTTTGTCGGTGCAGTAATTGCCTGAGATGCTGATGCACGGCACACCGGTTTCTGGACTGATCAGTTGAGTGATCGCCCGGTCGCAGGCGATGCTCGCCATGTTCATGCCCATGGCATCGCCGCTGTGGAAGCGAAAGCGCAGGTAGATCGAGGTGCCGACCACCGCCGGCACAATGTCTTGCAGTTGCAGATGGCTGCTGTCCTGTTCGCAGAGCAATTTGATCTGCTGAAAGTGGCTGCTGATCCAGGCCAGGAAAGTTTCAGTCTGCAAGATACCGGTGGAGCGAAACACCGGTGCCCGGGTGATGCCGATGTCTTCGACCCGAACCAGCGCGCCGCCGGCCGCGTGAATTGCACTGCAACCACGGGATACGCTGGCAATCAGCGCGCCTTCGCTGGTGGCCATGGGAGCATACAGAGGTTCCTGCGCCGTGATGGCCTGTCCCTTGATCAGTAACGGCCCGGCAACGCCCAGCGGTATCTGGATGGCACCGATGAAGTTTTCGCACTTTGCCGGTTGCGGATCGAAGGTGTAACGGCCGATGGTGTCCAGGGACATACCGCTGATGTGTTGCAGCGCTTCGCGGCGGATCAGCGCGGCTTCTTTTTGCGTGAGGTTATCCGGCAACTGATGCAGGTGCAGGTCACCGTTGATCAGCGCTTCGATCCAGTGAGTGCCAAAATGCGGGGTGATGGACATCGGAGGGCTCCGCTCATCTATAGGTGCGTCATTGCGTGCACCTGTCATTGATGATCGGCAAGAAACGCTCTCGTGGCGACTGTCAGAGTTGACAGTTGTCTATACCGATTGGCGATTGAGACGCTGCCATATGCTCATCTCGCCAGGCACAAAAAAAGGCGATGCCCCGTTTGGGGCATCGCCTTCTTGTTACCGCCGTTAAAACTTATTCCGGCAGTTTGTACGCAATCACGTAGTCACCCATTTTGGTGCCCAGCGAACCGTGACCGCCGACAACCAGCAACACGTATTGCTTGCCGTCCTTGCCGGTGTAGGTCATCGGCGTCGCTTGGCCACCTGCTGGCAGGCGCGATTTCCACAACTCTTTACCGGAGTTGACGTCGTACGCACGCAGGTACTGGTCGAGGGTGCCGCTGAGGAAGCCGACGCCGCCGGCCGTGACCATCGAACCGCCCATGCTCGGCACGCCGAGGGTGAAGCCGATCGGGATTGGCGAGCTGTCGCGGCTGGTGCCGTTTTTGCGTTTCCACACGACTTTGCTGGTGGTCAGGTCGATACCGGCGACGTAGCCCCAGGCCGGGGCCTGGCACGGTACGCCGAATGGCGACATGAACGGGTGCATGATCACCGCGTATGGCGCGCCGGTGTTTGGTTGCACGCCAGCGGTTTCGCTTTCGCGTTTGCTGCCGGCCGCGACTTTTTCGCGTGGCACCATTTTCGAGACGAAGGCCATGTAGTTCGGGCTGGTGAAGAGGATCTGGCGAACCGGATCGACCGAAACGCCGCCCCAGTTGAACACACCGACGTTACCCGGGTAGATCAGGCTGCCCTGTTCCGAAGGAGGGGTGTACTGGCCTTCGTAACGCAGTTCCTTGAACTGGATGCGGCACAGCATCTGGTCGAACGGGCTCGCGCCCCACATGGCTTTTTCGGTCAGTTCCGGGGCCAGCAGGTTGAGGTCCGAACGGGCCTGGGTCGGTGCGGTGTGGTCGCCTTTCACGGCGCCTTGCGGGACCGGGATTTCCTTGATCGGGATGATCGGCGTGCCGTCACGACGGTCGAGAACGTACAGGCTGCCCTGCTTGGTCGGGGCGATCAGCGCAGGTTTCACGCCGTCGGCGGTTTTCATGTCGAGCAGGGTTGGCTGGCTGCCAACGTCCATGTCCCACAGGTCGTGGTGGGTGAACTGGTAGTTCCAGCGCACTTTACCGGTGGCCAGGTCCAGAGCCACAACACCGGCGCTGAACTTCTCGGCGCCCGGGGTGCGGTCAGCGCCCCACTGGTCTGGAGTCTGGTTGCCCAGTGGCAGGTAAACCATGCCGAGTTTTTCGTCGACGCTGGCCAGCGACCACATGTTGGCCGAGTTGCGGCTGTAGATTTCGCCCGGCGCCAAAGGCTCGGTGGCGTCTGGCTTGTCGCTGTCCCAGTTCCACACGAGGTGGCCGTCGCGCACGTCGAAGGCGCGGATCACGCCCGATGGCTCGTTGGTCGATTCGTTGTCGGTAACGTGACCGCCCATGATCACCAGATCACGGGTAATCGCCGCTGGCGAAGTGGAGTAGTAACCACCGGCGGTGAACGGGCCGATGCCTTGGGTCAGGTCAACCACACCGTTTTTGCCGAAGCCTTCGCAGATCTTGCCGGTGTCGGCGTTCAGGGCGATCAGGCGGGCATCAGCGGTTGGCAGGTACAGACGACGCGGGCAGGCCTGAGCGACGGCTTTGCCAGCTTCCGAAATCACTGCCGAGGCTGCGTTTTCAGTTTTGGCGTACGCGGCTTCGTCGTAGTACGACACGCCACGGCAGGTCATGTGCGCGAAGCCTTTGAAGCCGACCGGGCTCTTGATCTGCGGATCGAAGCGCCACAGTTCTTTACCGGTGTCCGGGTCCAGTGCCAACACTTTGCTGTGCGCGGTGCAGGCGTAGATCATGCCGTTGGCTTTGAGCGGGGTGTTTTCGTTGGTCAGCTCGACCGGGTCATCAGCGGTCGGCAGGTCGCCGGTCTGGATGCGCCAGGCTTCTTGCAGTTTGCCGACGTTGGCGGGGGTGATCTGCTTCAGCGGCGAGTAGCGGTCACCGAATTCGCTGCGGCCATAGGCCTGCCAGTCACCATCCGGCATGGCTGGCGCGGTGCTGGTCATGTCCGCAGTGTCGCGGCCCAGTTCGCCGAAGGTTTCGCCCGGGTGGGTGAACAGGCTGGCCAGGGCAGTGACGCCGGCCAGAACCACAGCCACGGTCAAGCCACCAGTGCCCAGCGGCGCAGGGCCGTTGAGCAGTAGTGGACGACGGAACCACGGCAGCAACATCACGAAGCCGAGGACGAACCACAGGGCCAGACGTGGCACCAGTTGCCACCAGTCCAGACCGACTTCCCACAGCGCCCAAACGGTGCTGGCAAACAGGACGATGGCGTACAGGCCCAGCGCCGCGCGACGGCGCATCAGCAGAAGGATGCCGCTCAGCGCGATGCCGATACCGGCCAGCAGGTAGTACAGCGAGCCGCCGAGCATGCTCAGCTTGACCCCTCCGGCCAGCATGGCCAGGCCCATCAGTAGAAGCAGAATGCCGAGCAGGCTCGGTAGCAGACGGCCCCGACTCGAAGCACTTTCGGTGCTCATAGTGTGATTCTCCGTGACGTTTATGTAGTCCCGCGCTGTAGTCACTGTAGATGACGATTTGGCACGGGCATGGTTCAGATAAAACTTGTGTAGCTAGCTAAATTCTTTTGTAGGCCTTCGCCTGCTCGCGATGGCGGTGTGTCAGTCTCTGGAGATGTGACCTGAAACACCGCTATCGCGAGCAGGCTCACTCCTACAATGGATTTACGTGTGCTTTAGAACGAGGACTGGATCTTGATCCCCGCGATCAGCGCGTCGTCGACCTTGTCGACGCCGCCCGGGTGGCGGATGTATTGCAGGTTCGGGCGCACGGTCAGCCAGTTCGTCACGTGCACGCCGTAATACAGTTCGGCGCTGTATTCGGTGTCTTGCGGCGGCAGGAACGACGGATCGTCGTAGTCATAAACGGCGTGGGCCTGATTGCTCGCTTCGGCGTTTTTGCGGTAGGCCGGGTTGACGTGCACGCGGGCGAGGGCGAAACCGATGTCGTCTTTCGCACGAGCATCGAACGGGCCTTTGTAGGTAATGCCGGCCTGCACATAGTTGTCGATGGCGTTGGTTTTCTTGTCGTGCATCGTGCCGTTGGCGAACACGCTCAAACCGCGCGAGTTGTCGCTGGCGACGCTGGTGACTTGCTGCTGAAGGCCCAGCCACACGCCGTGTTTGCTCGATGCGCTGCGGTAGGCTTCGCCGCTGAGGGCGGCCGGTTGGCCATTCTGATCTTTATAAGCATCGGTGGCCTTGGCGTTGCTGTAGTAGTAACCAGCGCGGTATTCGCCCGGCAAACCATTGAGCTTCGGCGTCCACACCAACTCGATCGGCAGGATCGCGCCCTGGGTGCCGCTGCCGCTGAGTTTGAAACCGTTGCCGCGATCGAGGTTCGACGGGTTCTGCTCATAGGCGCCGACCTGCGCGTACAGCTCTGGGGTCAGGTGATATTTGACGCGCAGCGCCCATTGGCTGACCGGCCAGTTGTACCAGATGCCGCCAACCCAGTTGCCGACCTGCGAGCCGCAGAATGCGAGGTTCTGGAAGTCGCACGGGAAACTGTTGAAGTCTTCGCCTTCGCCGAAACGACCGACCTTGATATCGAGTTTCTGATCGAAGAATTTCTGCTGATACCACATCTGCGTCAGGCGCGTGGTCTGGCCACGGCCCCAGACTTCCTGGGCCGAGGTGAAGCCACCGACGCGCGGATCGTTGATGCGGTCGTTGCTGATGTTGTTGCCGCTGCGTTTGGTGATGGTCAGTTGAAACTCGGCGTCGTCCCAACCGAGGATCTTTTGCAGGTCCAGGTGCGTGCCGAGACCGAACTGATCGCTGTAGCGTGCGGTGCGGTCGTGATCGTAGCCACCGTGCAGGTTGCTGCCCATTTCGCCGGTGTAATCGAGTTTGAAGTCGTAGCCTTTTTCCGAGAGTTCGGTGCGCGTGCCGTTCCAGTCACCGAGCATGTACGGTGATTCGCTGTCGAACGCGGGAGCCGCCTGAACGCAGGTGGCGAGGCCCAGAGCAGTGCAGCCGCCAAGGATGCGCAGGGTAGAGACAGCGCTGTCTCGGGAGAAGGAAAAATCGGGCATGGATAAGTCTTTTTTGGTGTTTTCGAAAGTGCGGGCCGAGCGCTTCAATAGGTCGCAGGCAGTGAAGCGTTTCAGCCGAAGGGCGGCAGGATAATGATCTGTAACAAAAAGACAAAGGGGTTTTGCTGACATGCAGCCTTTCGGATTCGGTAACAGTGCGGCAAACGGGCGCATTGTCGGGCTGCTCGCAGACTGCGATCTTCTCGGGTTGGCCTACATTTGAAGGAAGGCCTTCCACCCGATCACCCCCTCGGCTAAGGTGCGCGGCTTCTGCATTTTCACTTCGCCCAAAGGCCAGGCATGAACGAACAATCCCCCGATCCGCTACACGGCGTGACCCTCGAACAGATCCTCACCGCGCTGGTGGCCCACTATGAATGGTCGGGGCTGGCCGAACGCATCGACATCCGCTGCTTCAAGAGCGATCCGAGCATCAAGTCGAGCCTGACGTTTTTGCGTAAAACTCCGTGGGCGCGGGAGAAGGTCGAACGTCTGTACGTGAAATTGATGCGCACCAAGCGACCTCTCTGAGATGGACGCCGTCTGGCGGCGACGCCTGATCACCTGCGCTGCCGTGCTCGGCTGGACGGGGTTGGGCCTTCAGCTTTACCTGATTTTCTTCGCCCGCTTGAGTGTGGGCGCCAGCCTGTTGGGCGGGTTGGTGAGCTTCTTCAGTTACTACACGATTCTGACGAATACGCTGGTGGCAACGGTGTTGACCTGTGCCGTGACCGAGCGTGAATCCGCTGCGCGCCGCTGGTTTTTACAGCCGTGGGTCAGCAGCGGCATTGTCGTGAGCATTGTCGTGGTCGGCCTCGCCTACAGCATCTTGCTGCGACACCTGTGGCATCCCGAAGGTTGGCAATTTATCGCCGATGAACTGCTGCACGACGTGATGCCGTTGCTGTTTCTGGGCTATTGGTGGTTTTGTGTGCCCAAGGGCTCGTTGCGCCTTTGGCATCTGCCGTTGTGGCTGATTTATCCGCTGGTGTACTTCATCTATGCCTTGCTGCGCGGGCATTTGCTGGGCGCGTATGCCTATCCGTTCATTGATGTGGCGGTGTTGGGTTATCCACAGGTGTTTATTAATGCCGGGGGGATATTGGTGGGCTTTGTGCTGATCGGGTTGGCGCTGATCGGCCTCGACCGCTGGCGCGGATCGCAGTCCTGAATTCATGCAAAACCTGTGGTGAGGGGATTTATCCCCGATGGGGCGCGGAGCGGCCCTGAAACCTGCCTCCACGGATTACTCACCCTGGTGCAGGTTCTGGGGCCGCTGCGCAGCCCATCGGGGATAAATCCCCTCACCACAATTAAGTTCCCCCCCTCAAGTGGAGGGTGAATACCAAAAAGTCATTCCTCTTCGGAAGTACCTTCAGCGCGCCAGTAGCCGACGGCTTTGACGAACTGTTCGTCGAGTCCGTGTTCATCCAGCAACACCCGGCGGATCTGCCGTGAGACTTTGGTTTCCGTCGCGACCCACGCGTACAGATTGCCCTTGGGCACCTGCAACTGTTTGACGGTGGTCAGCAGGTTGTCCTTGCCGCCCTCACGCAAGACCCAGATCACATTGACCTGCGCCGCGCTCTCCAGCACTTGTTGTTCGCGACCGTTTTCCACTTCGATCACCACCAGCGCCTTGCGATTGGCGGCCAGGCCTTCGAGGCGGCGGGCGATGGCGGGGAGGGCGGTTTCGTCGCCGATCAGCAGGTAGCTGTCGAAAATGTCCGGCACGATCATCGAACCGCGTGGCCCGCCGATGTGCAGAAACTGTCCCGGTTGGGCCTGTTCCGCCCAGGTCGAGGCAGGGCCGTCGCCGTGCAGGACGAAGTCGATGTCCAGCTCAAGGGTGTCGAGGTCGTAGCGGCGCGGGGTGTAATCGCGCATCTCGGGCATCGGCCCGTTGTCCTTGCCGACGCCGAGCACCATGGTTTCCAGCGCAGCGGCTTGATCGGCGTTCTGCGGGAACAGCAGTTTGACGTGATCGTCGGTGCCGAGGCTGATGAACCCGGCCAGTTCCGGCCCGCCGAGGGTGATGCGGCGCATCCGTGGGGTCAGGTCGACCACGCGCAATACTTCGAGGCGACGGCGTTTGATTTCGTGCATCACGCGGTGAATGGTTTGCTTATCGACTGCAGTCATTCGGCTTTCTCCGGGGCAGGTTGAACGGCAGGGCCGTCGACGATGGCTTTGGCGGTGTCGTTGAGCAGATCCCGTACGCGCAGGATTTCTTCCGGGCTCCAGCGTCCGTGGTGCAGTTGCAGAGCGTGGCGCAGGTTGTGCACCGCTTCGTGGATTTCCGGCGGCCGGTCATGGCCGCGCAACGAGCGCTTGCTGACGTCGATGCGCATGCGCACGCCATCCAGGGCCACGGCTTGTTCACCCAAGGACAAACGGCCTGCTTCGGTGACGCTGTAGCGTTTTTTGCCGCCCTCGGCGTCGCCGCTGATCAGTTCGCTTTCTTCCAGGAAAGTCAGGGTCGGGTAGATCACGCCGGGGCTTGGGCTGTACGCGCCATCGAACATGCCTTCGATCTGGCGGATCAGGTCGTAGCCGTGGCACGGCTGCTCGGCGATCAGCGCCAGCAGCAGCAATTTCAGGTCGCCGGGGGCAAATACTCGCGGGCCACGGCCACCGCGTTCACGCCCGGGGCGTTTTTCAAAGCCGTCGCGGCCGTCGCCGTGTTCGCGGTGGGGGGAATGATGGTCTCTCATTTCTGTCTTCTCTCGTCATGTTTAGACATAACTTAAGATATATCTTTAGGCCGGCGCAAGACGTTTTTTCCCCGACCTGCTGGCGGCTGACGAGCGGCGATCTCTGCAGAGAATGCAACAGCTTAATTTTCACCAGGGTTTCGCAAAGGATAACTTTGAAGTTAAAGTCATCACTCTATTTAATCGAGCAAGTATTCTAAATATATAACTAAGTGCTGCTATGTCTGGGCGAAGCTGCTGTATGGTTTTTTAACTGAATCTGTATGTAGGGCATAACTTACAGCCACTGTTTTGAATATCGTTTTTTTGTTCTTTTTTCTTGCGGGTCATGAGGTTGTCGAACTACGAGGTTATAGGAAGTTACTTGCTTACATTCCGGAGGCAACAGTCGATGATGCTCCGGCATTGAAAGTTCAAGTTGACCTGGCTCAACTCCCCTGAGGGTTTACCTGAACTTTCAATTCTTCCTTCTCATCAAGAAAACAAGGTACTGAACGATGTTCAAGAAAATCGCAATCGCTGCTCCGTTGGCTCTTCTGGCACTGGGTTCCTCGGGAGCGTTCGCCGCTGGTGAAGCCGCTCACTCCATCAACATCGTCGCTCATGTGCCGACCAACGGCTTTTATGTAGTGCCGACCAACCCTGATCTGATCAACAAGGATCAGCGCATGGACTACAACCCGAGCAAGGGCAAGATGGACGAAGTCGACGGTTTCTTCGACGTGCGTAACAACAACGGCTCGGTACACGCCAGCCTGGACAGTGAAGCCAAGTTGATCTCCGGTTCCAGCAACATCCCGTTGAAAGTCACGCTGAACAACCGCGTCCTCAATCAGACGCCACAACTGGTAGTGGGTGAGTCCGAGTCGGATGTGAACTTCCGTGCAGCGCTGAATATCAGCGCGGTCGGCGGCTCCTTTGAGCCGGGCGATTACACCGGTGTGGTTGCGATGACCTTCGACGCTGTTCCTCCGGTCGCGACGCCTTGATCGAGCGCGTCGACAACCAGCGCTGACCCCAGGTCAACGCTCACCGAGGGGGCAAGCCGTGTGCTTGCCCCCTCGGACTTCCACATTTCGTAATCAGAGTAAGAGTTCATGTTCCCGATGACACCCATCGCGGCTGCGCTTGCGCTGTTGTTTTGTGCCAGCGCAGCCGTGGCTTCCAACTCCGCCGGCACCACGCCGCGAAGTCTGTTGGCCCAGGCCAAAGGCCTGCCGGCGGATTTCGAGGAGCATTTCTTTGATGTGCCTCTGGCGGTTCGGGTCGAGCTCGATCATCAGCCTCTGGGCGAGGCGCTGGTGGTGTTGTCCCGCGATGATCGCATCACCCTGCTCGAATTCACCGACACCAGCGAAAACCGCTTCGGCGCCGCCGAACGGGAAAAATGGGCGGCCTATCTGAAGCCCGGCGTGGCGCTTGGCAACTGCACCGGGTCGTGCCCGGATCAAGTGCTGGCGGTGCACTACAACCTGGAAAACTCACAGGTGTCGATCCTCACCGAAAACGCCGAGCGCGATGTTGAAGCCAAGCGTTACCACGATCAGCCCGAAGGCGGTAGCCACGGTTTGATGGTGCGCAATCAGCTCAACCTCAACGGCGGTCAGGATCAGGATCTCGGCGGCCGCTACGGCCTCGAAGCCAGCAGCAGCCTGGGTAACTGGAGCCAGACGCTGAATTTGCAGCTATCGCGCCTCGGTGGCCCGGATGACAAGCTTTACCACGCGGTACATGAACTGCACACCCAGCGCGAACTGCAAGGCAGTTTTTTCCGTCTGGGCTATTTCACCCCCAATTCCGAAGGCCTGACCCGCCAGCCGCGCACGTTCGGCACCAGCCCCGACACGGCGGTCGGCGTGATGTACGGCAGCTCCGACAGCCTCGCGATCAACAACCCCAAGCCCAGCGTGTACCCGATCTACGTCACCGCCAACCGGCAGGGCTCGGTGGAGATTTATCGCGATGGCCTGTTGATCAACACCCAAGCGGTGCCCGCCGGTTTGCAGACCCTCGACACCCGGCCGCTGCCGGGCGGCATCTATGAAGTGGAAGTGCGCCTGATCGAAGACGGCCAGATCACCTCCACCACTCAAGAGCTGGTCTACAAGCCGAATAACTGGCGCAACCTCGACGAGCGCTGGCGCTACAACGTGTTTGCCGGCGAGGAAAGCAAGCTGCTGAGCAACTGGGACACGCAGTCCAGCGGCAGCCCCACGGCCGGTGCGTCGGTCAACTACTTGATGCACCCGCGGGTGATTCTCGGCCTGTCGGCGCGGCAGATCCGCGAAAAACTGCAGTACGGCACGTCCGTCGACTGGACGCTGGCCAACCACCTCAGCGCGTACGCCAACGTCTATAAGACCGAGGATTACGGCACCGGTCTGGACCTGCAAAGCCTTTACAACTACGGGGCCGGCAGCCTGGTGATCAGCCACAGCCGCAGTTGGCTCGACACCACCAACACCTACGACACCTTGCCCGACGGCACGCGCATTCGCCCGCGCAACGTGTTTATCGGGCAGACCAGCAACTCGTCGCTGGCGCTCAACCACCGCCTCAGCAGCAAGAGTTCGCTCAACGCCCGGGTGTCGCACAGCGAGGGCAACGTCGAAGGCGCCGGTCTGGATCTGGGCTGGACGCAGCGCACCGAGTTGTTCGGCAGTGACGCCAGTTGGCGCTTGTCGGTGTTTGATCGGCCGGGCAGCTACAGCAGCGGCGATGCGCGCAATCGCGGGGTCGACCTCAGCGTCAACCTGGCACTCGGTGCGCCCGGCCAGCAGATCACCGGCAGCATCGGTTCGCGCACGGCCCGTGATGGCAGCCGCGACAACAACGGCTCGATCGGCTGGCGCAAGGACTTCAAGGATCACGTCCTGCAAAACGTTTCGGTCACCGCGCTCACTGACACCTATGGCCTCGGCATGTCCAGCCTGGCGAACTTCCGCACCGATACGGTGAATGGCGACGGCTTTGTCCAGCGCTCTTCCTACAACGGCAATTTCACCGGCGGCCTCAACGTCGACAGCACGTTGGTGGTCGGCGGCCAGCAGATGCTCCTGACCAGTCGCAACGAGGTGCGCGGCGCCGGACTGATTGTCGATATCGAGTCGGACATCGACAACATCACCCTGCGCGCCGACGACTTCAGCGGTGGCAGCGCCGCGTTGAAACCGGGGCGCAATTTCATCCCGATCACGGCGTACCAGAACAGCTCGGTAAGTTTCGATTTCGAGGGCAACCACGTGCCGGCAGCGACCATTGCCCCGGCCCGCACTCGTTACCACCTGAACAAGGGCGGGGTCGAGTACCGCAAGATTCGCGTGATGAAAACCCTGACCGTGCTCGGCCGTCTGGTCGACGGGCAAGGGCGCCCGCTCAAGGGCCACCACGTGATCAACCATGCCAGCCGTGGCGTGACCGAGGTCGACGGCTTCTTCTCGATGGAAATGAACGCCGGCTCGCCGACCCTCGAAGTGCGCCGGGAAAACCAGCTGCTCTGCCAGTTCCGTCTGGAGGAGAACCAGCATCGCAGTGAAAACAATGTGCTGATGATCGGCGACCTGCGTTGCACGCCAGACACCCTGGCCGATGTCACCTCCACCGAACAGAAGGCGGGCTGATCCGATGAAAAGACTCACTTGTGGTCTGGGCTTGTGCCTGGTGATGGCCACGCCGGCAATCGAGGCGGCCAGTCGCGAAATTCGCGCGTTGTTTCAGCCGGATTCGTCACAACCGAACAAGAACGTGTTCGTCAACCAGACGCCGAACAGCGGCTACTGCGAAGGCTATCCGTCCGAGTGCAAAGACAACAATATGTTCAGCATCCAGTTGCCGGTGCGCTTCAATTCCACCCGGGCGCTGATGCCCAATGACAGCATTGATCTGAGGGTGCCGGCCAATTGGCGGCCGTTGACCGTGACTAATGCCGAAACCGGGGAAGCCGAAACGGTGGAAGTGCGCATCATCGGCATCGGCTCGCAGTACATTCTCAGCGATCCAGCCTACAAACTGGTCGGGGTGACGGACCCGCTTGAAGGTCATCAAAAACTCTGGACCGGCAGCAGTTGGGTGTATGCGCCTGCGCCATGCCAATACAGCGGCGTCGGTGCTTATGGCGACAATCGCTATCGTTTTTTCTGGAAGGCGCCGGTTGAAGCGGCGTGTAGCAAAGTCGCGGCTTTCAGCATCCCGTCGATGTACTTCGATACCCTCGATTTCGCCTATGAACTGCGCACGCCCAATCCGCTGGGTATGTCTTCCGGGTTATACACCGGCTCAATGACCTACTCGATCGGGCCAACCGGTGACTTCAGCCTGGGGCCGTTGATGACGCCCGATGACGGCGCACTGAATCTGGATTTCGTACTCGACGTACAGCACACCCTCAAAGTCGATCTGCCGCCGGGCGGCAATCGCGTGGTGCTGGAGCCCGAAGGTGGCTGGATGCGCTGGATCGACAGCGGCAAGAAGCCGATCAAGATTTACCGTGACCAACAGTTTTACCTGTCGGCCTCATCGCGCTTCAAAGTGATGATGCTGTGCAGCTCAACCGGTGGTCCGCGCTGCAAAATGATGAGCCCGAAGGGCGCTTCCACCGAAGTTGAAACCTATCTCACGTTGCCCGCCGGCATCACCGGCCCCGGCGGTGTCGACGTCAAGCTGTACCAGTTGCAATACAACACCTGGGGCGGGCCCTTCCAGCCGAGCATTTATGTTGATCGCAAGGTCGGTTCGCTGCGCTTCGAAATACCCAAGGACGCAATCGACTTCCTGATCCGTCCCGGGCTCAGCGACACGTTCACCGGCAACATCACCGTTATCTGGGATTCGGAAGTCTGAAAACTCCGACAGGCCCTTTGATTTTTCATGGAGTTGAAGACGATGAAGCGTGTTTTTTTACTGGGCGTGCTCAGTCTGTTTGGCCTGGCGGCACAGGCCGGTCCGCAGATCAATGTGGGCACGGTGTATGACTATCTGGACGCCGATAAAAGTACTTACCTGAAACGGGTGTTCAACAGCGGCGACGCCACCGCGTTCGTCAAGGTCAATGTGCTGGAAATCGTCTACGGCGCCGATGGCGTGCCGCAGGAAATTGCCGTCGAGAACGCCGCCGACGGTGCTTCGCGCAATGGTTTGATGGCCAGCCCGGCGCGGTTGATCGTGCCGTCGCAAGGCATGCAGGGCACGCGTTTGCTGTACATGGGCGAGCGTGACCGCGAGCGCTATTTCCGCGTGCGTTTCGTGCCCGTGGTGCCGGAAAAGGAAGATGAGTTCGTGGTCAGCGGCGAGGAACGCGAGGACTATAAAAAGAACCTGAGCGCCGGGGTCAACCTTATGACCGGGTTCGGTACGATCTTTTTCGTGCGGCCGCGAGATGCGCGTTTCGCCACCGCCATCAATGAAACCGACAGTCGCTACGAATTGCGCAACAACGGCAACACCGTGGTGGTCATCGACGAGTTCAAAAGCTGCGCGCTGGCCGACGAAGCCGACTGCGGCGCGACCACCAAGCATCACGTGCTGGCCGGCAAGAGTTTCGCTTTCGATAAAGAGCCGGGCCGTCAGTACCGCTTCTTTCTGATCGAGGGCGAGCAGAAAAAAATCCTCCAGGTCAGCCGCCGCTAGGTCTGTTCTCCATTGACGCAACGGGTAATCAACATGATCAAGCAATGCACCGTCGTCGCGCTGATCGCCACGGCAGCCCTGACGACCACCGTGATCTGGGCCGCCCGCGAAGAACACACGTTCGAAGTGACGCTGGTGGTACCCAGTCGGCCGTTTTACGTTCTTCCGGCGGAGTCCGACTGGATCCACCGGCCGCAACGGCTCGAATGGCATCACGCCACTTCAACCTTGGGCAGCATGCGCAAGAACTTCGATGTACGCCACGACACCAGCGCGATCGAAGCACGCCTGGAGACGATCCCCTACCTGTCCAACGGCAAGTCGGGCGACGATATCGAATTGCGGGTCACCTTCAATGGCGTGGTATTGAGCGCAGAACGGCCGCCACGCCAGGTGGTTTCGCAAGAGGAAGCGGCGGCAGGCAAACGCGTGCTACTGGAAATCGATCCGGTTGAACCGGCTGGGGGTTATCGCCCCGGCGACTACAGCGGCAATGTGCTGTTGCTGTTCTATTCCAAGGCGCCGGGGGAGTGAAACCTGCGTGCGGTTGACGAAAAACCAACCGCGATCACGCACTTTTCACGGGCCAGTTGCTGCGGGTCTGTTTTGCAGACCCGCCGCTTGCAACGCCTTGTGGGTCAATTGCCGGGCGAGATCATTGCGTGCGTACGCCAGATCACTCAACAGCCGGTTGTAGTAGGCCTCGCTCATTGTTTCGCCACTGAAGATTTCGGTTTCCCGTGCGCCCAATTGTCTGGCCAGTGTCTCCATGCGCCTGGTCAGTGGATTCAGGCGCGTGGGGTCTGTGACGTTGGCCCACTGGGTTTGTAATTCGCGCAACTCTTCCAGGCGCCGCAGCTGTTCTTCGAACACCCGGTCATTGACTTCGAATTGCGTGGGATGGGTTCTGCGCAGATGACGTTCCCAGAACCCGTCGACGTACAAGTCGATCATGCCGTTGGCCAGGCCGTCGCCGCGTTCGCGTTCGATGATCGTGTCGTAGGCGCGGTCGATCATGGCCGCGTCTACACCTGAGCGCTCCTGATACATCATGCCGTCGGACTGCCACGGCAGGCCCAGGCGTTCGGCCAATCCGGTTTCATAAGCCAGGTGCACTTCAACGTCGTCGGGTGGCAGATTTCCGGCCGGGTTGATCAGGTGCTGCTGTTGCTGACGACTGATTTCCTCGCGGGCGATATCGCCCACTCGTTCCAGGCGTGCAGCACTGCGGGCCAGCCGCACCAGATTATCGTCCAGCGTTCTCGCCGAGGTCTGTTCGGCATACGCCTTGGACACCAGCACTTTCAGGCCCATGGAATTGAACAGTTGCGCGCCGCCGTCCTGGCAGCTTTCCGGCTCGCGGGCCTGGGCGAACAGTTGCTCACGCAGTTCGGAATCCAGCGCGGCGGCGTCGATCAGGTCCCAGACGCGTCGGGTGAGTTTCTTGCGTGATCGGTCCGAACGGTAATCCTCGCTCCGTCTTTGCTGACGGATGACCCTGAACAGATCCTCGGAACCGGGTTCGGCCATGACGTCCTGCCAGGATTCTTCGCGCTGTCGCCTGAGCGCCTGCGAGGCGCTGAACGTCGGCGACTCATCCGGCGACAGCCAATGGTTGATTTCGTTTTCCACCGCCGGGGAATACGCTTGCTGGCGGCTGAAACCTGCCGATTCGCGGTAGTCGCCATAGCGGAGGCGGTCGGCATCGACCAGCCGTTGGGTATCGAAGCGTGCGCGAGAGAGGATGAATGCTTCATCGGAACCGGGCGTGACCTCAGGGACGGTGGTGATCGGGCAGCGGCGCATGTCCAGGGCAAAACTGCGCGGGCGATGGCGTGGTGCATTGGCGACCCGGAACAGACCGCGTGGCCAGTCGCGGATATCGCTGTTGGCCAGGCTCAATTCATTCAAGCGGTGCATGCGCCCGACATCCGGCGCCTGCCCCAGCGGGTTGCCGGTCAGGCGCAGCGATTGCAGACGGGTGAGACCGCTCAGACGGGTGGCCGAGTCGTCATTGAGCCTGATGCGGTTATCGGTCAGGTCGAGGGTTTGCAGTTGACGCATCTCGCCAATGGCCGGCGGCACGCTGTTCAAACCGCACTGGCGGGCGCTCAACTGGCGCAGTTGCCGCAGATCGTTGAGTAAATGGCTGTCTGTGGACAGGCGTCCGTTGTCGATTTTCAGTGCAGTGATCTGATCGAGGTATTTTTTCATGCCGGGTTGCCGGCGCATCTCGTTCCACCAGCGGTCGTGATCCGGGCGGGAGAGGTCGGACGATAAATCCAGCGCATAGCCTTGGTCAGGATGCTGATCGCGCTCGGCGAACGCTTCGGTTTTGCGTTCAAAGCAATCGAGCAGACGTTCCTCCAGATGCATGCCGCCGGTGCGCAGGAACTCCGCCGAAACCCCATGAATCGGTTCGCCGGCACTGTCCAGCCCTACCGGTTGGCTGTTGCGCCAGTGGGCCAGCGTGCTGCGCAGGTCCTTGAGTTGGTCCTTGAGCTTTTGCAGCGCCGCTTCAGGATCGGGTTTGGCGCGCAAGGCTTCGGCGAAGTTGTTCACTTGCCGCTCGGACAGCCTTGGAAACAGCTGCTTGATGCGTTCTTCGAAGGTTTTTTCGCCGAACGGCCACGGCCAGCCACGCACCAGCTCGACCGTTTCAATGCTCGCCACCGGGCGCACGGGTGGCTCGGCGAGGAGGAACCGCCGCTCGGCCGGCGCTGCGGTTTTGTCCATGATCCAGCGTTTGAGCAGGCGACCCTGACCGGTTCGATAACCGATCTGCTGGCGCTTGTCTTCCGGGATGGCCTGCAGCAGCGCTTCGTAAAAATCGGCGGGGGCATGCAGGCTGCGGTTGTCGGCGTCGAGCACTTCGTAGCGACCGTGTTCATCGCGGATCAGCCGTCTGACACTCGCTGCTTCGTCCGGGCCGACGCTGCAACGCAACGGGCCGTCGTAAGTGCCGTCACGAACTTCCAGGCGCATCTCGCCAAAACTGTCGCTGAAGGTGCGCAGGGTATTGAGCGCCAGGCGTTCGGTGTCCGGCACCACCCGTTCGTCATGGTAGAAACCGTCGTAGGCACGCGCCGTGGCGGCTTCGAAGTTGACCTCGCGTGCCTGCGACTTGATGCGCAGGGGCAGGCGGTTTTCGCTGACAATCCGCTCCAGCTCAACCGGTCGGGCCTGGGCCAGGGTTTTCTCGGCGAGGCTCAGCGGCATGTCCGGAAACGTCTGGCTCATGACGCGCACGTCGGCCTTGTTGGAGCGTTCTGCGCCCTGGTAAATACGCGAGGCCAAATCACCCTGAAGGTCGTCCACCGCATCGGCGAGCAGATTGCGCAGGGCCTGGGGGCGCTGTGCTGCCGGGATTTCACGCCCGGTCAGTGCGCGTATTTCGCTGTCGGTGAGAAACACCGCCGCGCGTTCCGGCAGTCTGCCGCTGGTCAGATCCGGCAGACCGATGCTCAGGGTATCGGCCTCGGATGCGGCCGGATTGCCGTACTGGCGCGAGTGGCCGCTGAGGTCGACATTTTCACAGACGCGCAACGCCCGCTCGGCTGGCCAGCCAGACAGTCGGGTGATGATCGGTTCAAACCACACCGATTGCGCGTCGATTGGCCGCCCGGCACGAATGTCGTCGCTGGTCGTTCGTGCATCGTCATAGGCCTTGTAACGCTTGATCGTGTCGGCCAGTACCGGTGGTGGCGGGCTGTTGTCGATGTGCATGCGCCGCAACTCGTCGGCGTCGGTACCGCTGGCGACGCGGATCTGCTCCATCTCCAGCGGCGAAAAGCGCTCGACGCTATGGCCGAGCCGGCGCATCAGGGTTGAGGCTGGCCAATCTTCGGGGTTTTCCGCTTCGTGCAGCCAGGCGCCATGCTCGTTGTGCTCAAGGGTCGGCTGATAGGCGCTGGTGCGCGAAGGATGTTCGATGCGGTGGGTCTTGTGCGCCGGCTCGGTCGAGACCTTCTGCACTTTGTAGACCTTGCCGTCGAGCGGCAGCAGCAGCTCGTTGCCGTGACGGTGCAGGCCCAGCCGGTCGGGTTTCGACGCCACCGACAGCGCCACATTTTTCTGTTCGTAAGGGCTCAGATCCGCGTGCCAGAGTGAGGTTTTGCCATTAGGCAAACGCACCGGTTTCATGCCGTCCACCAGCGCGGACAACTTGACGCGCAAGGTCGAGCCGATAGCGGCTCCGGCACTGAATGCTGCCAGCTGAATCACGTCCGTGACCACGCTGACCACGTGTTCGGCGGCTTCCTCGGCCAGCCCCTCGGCCAGATCGACAACGCCTTCGATGACGTCGCTGGTCAATTGATACACGGTGTAGGCCATCATCAGTTCGCCGAGAAACGGCACGAACGGTGTGGCAATCAGCAGGGCGGCATTGAAAATATCCGAGACGATTTTCTTGAAATTGTCCCACCAGGCCCAGCGTGCGTTGCTGTCAGTGTCGGCAGTGGATACGGCGATCTCGCGGCCATCGTTGAGGATCTTGTTGAGCTTTTGCTGATAGACGTGTCGCCAGTAATCCGCAGGCAATGCGACGGTGTCGATTTGCAGGCGCGGTCGTGGCACCGGCTCCTTGCGCCAGGTGGGTTTTTGATCGGTCGAATCCCCGGGCGGGTGCCATTGCAGCGTGAACAGGCGTTGTTCGAGGCTGGCGAAAAAATGCCCGCGCTGTTGCTGATCGACAAATTGACTGAAGAATTGTCGGTAGGTCTGTTGCGAGGAGATCGCCAGTTTGTCCTCACGTAACTGCCGCGCCAGTTCCTCGATGAACGCGTCAACCGAGGCGTATTCCTTGAGCGGGTGGTCGGGGTCGTGCGGCAGGTAGGCGATCAGCCGATTGATGCCACGGGTGTCGGGTCTGGCGGGTATCAGCAGAGTGATGCCGGTCAGGCGGGTGTCCATCATCGACAGGTCGCAGCACTGCATTCTTCTGCCGTTCAGCACCAGGCGGGGTTTGTCCTTGGTCAACTCCAGCATCAGTTTGTAGACGTCGTACTGAATGTCGCCGGTGATCAATGCCAGCTGTGCTGCGACGCTGAGGGCGTCTTTCTGGCTCTCGACCACTTTGTGCTTGAGCACCGCATCGGCGACGGCGTTGCCGGACAGCAGATAGCTTTCCAGATGCGTTTTGTATTGCGCGCCAATGTCCAGTTCCCGGCACAGCGTCTGGAACTCGCCGATGCTCAGATTGGCCAGCTTAAGCACCTCGAAGTGGCCCTGAGCATCGGGTTTGCTGATGAACGCCGAGGCCGCATCGACCTGCTCGTCTCTGGCGAAGTTGTGCAGCGCGGCATCCAGCAACGACACCGTGCGGGCCGTCGCGGCACCCGAGGTGTCGATGGCCCACCAGGGTTTGTCCTTGGGTATATACAAGCGCAGCCAGGTGGTTTTGACGTCGATGTCGACGCCGCAGCGTTCCTTGAGTTTCGCTTGCAGCAGCGGCGCGGCAAACGTGTAGACATCGAGTTGCGCCAGCAGCCCGTCGACCTTGTTCTGCGAAGCCCAGGCCTTGAGATTGGCGGCTTTGAGTTTATCGTGCTGGATGACGTGCGTGGTGGCGTACCACGCTTCGGGTTTCAGCGTTGTTGCGCTGAGCGCCAGACCCCGATTCAGGGTGGCGGACTTGAACGTCTCGTCGAGGGTGTTTTTGATGAATTCGTGGTGCCGACCCTTGTGCAGATTGTCGGCGGAAGAGGGGAACGCAGGCATGGCAATCATCCTTGAGTGCTTGTTCGGGATGATCACCTTATCGGGGGATGCTCAAAACAAAAGACGAAAAACACACCTGTTTAATCAGGGCTTTTCGCCGCCGACCGGTCGAAAATTCGAATCGAAAAAAATAGCCCTGTAGCACCCGGTGTGGCGGATTTTAGCAACCAGCCTGACGCCGAACGCTGTTCAAAGACGCTCGTCGGCAGGTGCCGTGACCAACGTAACCTGAGTGTTTTCCACAGGCCGGCATTGCGAGTCGCTACCCGGTTGCAAGTACGGTGTGAGAATCGGTGCCATGCCCTTGAGCACCTGCACTGGCAGGGCTGAGGTGAATTTGAAGTTCTCTGCAGAGCGTCCCGGAACGAACGCGGTGAGGGTGCCGAAATGGTGTTCGCCGATGTAGAAAACGAAGGTCGCCGTACGGTTGATCGACTTCGAACTGAGGATCCTCCCGCCCGAACCGATGGCCTCGATGCGGTTGTCGCCGGTCCCGGTTTTGCCACCCATGGCCAGTGGGCTGCCATCAGCCAGTTTGAAACTGCCGGAAACACGTTTTGCCGTGCCGGCATCGACCACCTGCGACAAGGCTTCACGCATGGCTGTTGCGACTTCCGACGGCATCACCCGTTTGCCGACGTGAGGGTCATTGACCAGTCGGGTTTCATAGGGGGTACCGGCGGCGAAGTGCAGGCTGTCGATGCGCAGGGTCGGCATGCGCACGCCGTCGTTGAGGATAGTGCCGATCAGCTCGGCGAGGGCGGCCGGGCGGTCGCCGGAGCTGCCGATGGCGGTCGCCAGCGACGGCACCAGATGATCGAACGGGTAACCGACTTTCTGCCAGCGCTGGTGGATTTCCAGGAACGCTTCGATCTCAAGCATGGTGCGGATGCGGCTGTCGCGCGCGCCCTTGTGCTTGCTTTTGAACAGCCAGCTGTAGACTTCCTGACGCTCGAACTGGCTGGCCTTGACGATCTGGCTAAACGTCGCGTCCGGGTTGTTCAACAGGTAACCCATCAGCCACAGATCGAGCGGGTGCACTTTGGCGATGAAGCCTTGATCCGGCAGGTCGTAACTGCCGGGGCCGTAGGCATCGTAAAGCCTGATCAGGCGATCATCGGTGAGTTTCTCGGTGAGCTTGGCGCCCTTGAGGTGCGAGCGCACGAAGCTGTTGAAATCCTCCTGACTGGCGTTCGGCAACAGGTAACGGTGCACGGCGGCCATGCGGATCGGGGTCGGGCGCATGCTGTCGAGGAAGGTCTCGAGGCGCGCTTGGGTGTCCTTGTTTTTGTACTTTTTCCAGAACTTGAGCAGGAACGAAGTGCCTTCGCGGTCGGCGAAATTGGCCAGGTATTCCTGACGTCGCGGGTCGCGGTCGTCCTTGAGCAGTTCGGCGCTGCTGTTGGGGCCGGAGTAGGTGACGTAGCGCACCACATCACGCATCAGGCGAATGAACGGCAGGTTGATCGACTCACGCAAGGCATCACGCAGGCTCGGCATGCGGCCGTTGTCTTCGTTGCGAAAGTTGTGGAACACGTGCAGCCCGCCCCCGGTGAAAAACGCCTCGCCGGGGCTGGCCGAGTATTTGCGATCGAGGGCGGCGCTGAGCATCTTCGACAGGTCGTGATCCTTGTTCTGGATCAGATAGTCGATGACCCATTGACTGAGGCGATCCTGATCTGGCACTTCGACTTTCTTCAGCTCCGGCACGCTCATGGCACCGTACTTGTCGTGCAGTTCGGAGATGATTTGCAGGTAGGTGGTGAGCACGCGCATTTTCGCCGTCGAGCCCAGTTCGAGTTTGCTGCCCTCGTTGATGTCGAACGGCTGGTCGGTGCTGTCGGTCTGCACCCGCACCCGCGAGCCGTCCGGGGTCAGTTCGAACAGGGTGAAGCTGTAGCGCACTTGCGTGGTGCTGGTGGGGGTCAACAGGCGTTCGCCGAGCAGACCGATTTCGCCGGCATAGGCCGGGTCGGCGAGTTTTTTCAGATAGGCGGTGGCCTGGGTTTGCAGGTCGCCCTGCAGGGTGCTGGTGGCTGAGAGGTCGAGGCGGTCGAGGTCGTACAGTGGACGATTGAGCATGCTCGCCAGTCGGCTGCGGGCGACGCTGATGCCTTTGTTGGTTTCGATGGGCTGAAGGGTCGGCTGGGTCTGCCAGTCGCGGTAACTGACGGTGCTGGCCAGTGCCGCATCGGCGAGGGCGCTGTCGATCACACCGCTCTGCTTGAGCAGACGCAGGTGGCTGTCGGTGAGGTCGGCGAGCTCTTCGTGGCCCTTGGTCAGGTAATGCGACGGACGCCGCTGGGCAATCATCAGCGAGAGCATTTCACGCAAGGCCAGGCCTTTGTCGGCCATGGTTTTCGGGTCGGTGGCCGGGCTGTTCAACTGTTCGTTGGCCTTGTTGAAATCCGTGCCGTACCAGACCCGCAGCCCTTCGGCCATGCCGTGCACCTCGCCGTGGCCGGGCACGGCGGACAGCGGCACGCTGTTGAGGTAGTCGCGAATGATGTTCTGCCGCGCGCCAAGGGTCTCCGGGCCGGGCTGATAGGCGCGCACGCTGGCAGAAATCATCTGGCGAATCTTCTCGGCACCGGACACCGTCAGGCCATCGGGCGAATGCCGGTATTTTTCCAGTTGCGTGGCCAGGGTACTGCCACCGGCAGATTGCCCGGGCAGGTGCAGCAACTTCGCCACCTGCGACCACGCGGCCATGCCGAAACGTGGCCAGTCCACGGCCGGGTTGGCCATGGGTTGCTTGGGGTCGAGCAGGAAGCGGTTCTCAATGAACAGCAGGCTGTTGACCACCACCGGCGGAATCGCCGCGAAGCTCGAATACAGTTGCTGCGGATAGTTGTACTTGTACAGCGGCGCGGCGCGGCAATCGGTGATCGACAGCCCGGCCTGAATTTTCTCGGAGTAAGGCACAAACAGGCCTTTGTCGGTGTAGCTGAGCAGCGCCGGTGAAAAACGCGTCTGCTCGGCGACGACATAGTTACGCTTGAGCAGGCGCGGCAGGAATTCATCGAGGGAGCTGTAGCCCAGCCGCAGATCGAACGGACCGTTGCCCGGATAACGAATGGCTTCACTGGGCCCCGGCTCCAGTTTGTAGGTCAGCGAGGCGGCATATTGGCTGAGTTCTCGGGACTGAAAGCGCGAGGTGCGCATTTCCTTGGAGGCAGCCAATCCCACCACCACCGCGATAATCAGCAGCAACAGCCAGAAAGCCTTCCACCCGTGCCGGCTGCGGCGGGGTTTTTCAGGGACAGGCGCTTGATCATCCACACGTTCAGTCGGAACCACGGCTTTACTCGAATCGGTTTGCCACAAAGCGCCCATAGTCGATTGATCCATTCACGCAGATTGATCGGACTTGTCTGAAGCTTAGACGGTGGTTGGCGGTGGTGAAAAAATTGTGAAGGGTGGGGGAGGGGATTTATTGGCTTAGCAGAATTACTGTGGCGAGGGGATTTATTGTGGCGAGGGGATTTATCCCCGATGGGCTGCGAAGCAGCCCCAAAACCAGCCCCCCCCATATATACAGTTACACCTACACCGCATTCTCAGGGGGTTGGGCCTGCTGCGCAGGCCATCGGGGATAAATCCCCTCGCCACATTGAAGTTCACAGCCAACAGGCATCCCAGAGTGGATAGTCGCCTATCTTTGCTACAAGTCCGGCCCGCAGGGGGTTGGCGATGATGTAGCGGGCGAACGGTTTCAGGTCTTCCCCATCGCGAATGGCGCGGTCGTGAAACCCGGTTTGCCATAGTGCCCCACGTCTCCCGGTTTTTTTGTTAACAGCGTGAGTGCAGCGCGCCTTGATACCGCCAATGACATCACCGAGATTGTCGGTCTTCAACTGCATTAGCCAGTGAAAATGGTCGGGCATTACTACCCAGGCAATGGACTCAGCCTGGCCTTCGTTGTGTGCCTTGCGAAGTTGCGCGACCAGTAGACGACCTGTTTGCCAATCGGAAAATATGGGCTGACGATTGTGGACTACAGCGGTGATGAAGTAGGCGCGACCGACCTCGGAGCTTCGGCCCAGGCGCAGACGACAGGAATTTGGATAGGCAGGCACTTTCACTTCCTTGTGGTTGATCTTTTTAGGTTAGTGCCGGGTTAGCCGAGTCGGATCTGTAAGGCTTGAGTGAATTTTCTGATTTCTGTGAAGGACGGAGAGAGCGATTTACTGGGAGAGAAGATTGGTGTGCAGAGGAAGGATCTGTGGTGAGGGGATTTATTGTGGTGAGGGGATTTATCCCCGATGGCCTGCGCAGCAGGCCCAAACCCGGAGAATGCGGTGTATCTGTATATATGGGGGGCTGCTTCGCAGCCCATCGGGGATAAATCCCCTCGCCACAGGAAATCCTCTTGGGACAGGCAAAGCTTTGCCATCAGTTGTCTTGGAGATGAGCGGGCCAGAGCTTTTGAGGGGACCCATTCGACCTAAGCAGGGGCATGACGATGCACCAATGCTGTGCAATACTCGGCGCCTTTTTCGGCGGCGAATATTCCTACGTAAACCAGTTAATCTCTCTCCGAAAACCCGGCTTTTGCCGAGAGTTATCGCTGAATATTTCTGTTTATAGAGTGAAAGTGCCTGTCGATGGCTTTTTATACTGCACGCCCCGCTGATCTTGCAGGTTTTGTCCTACAAGACGCGTTTGCCCACGAAGCAGGCGCGGTTTCCTACAAGCCAACGCCTATCGGTTGAGGCTTCGACACTCGGTGGTCCAATCCAATAACAAGACGAGGTTGCACCCCTATGCCAGTTGGCAATCACCTGCCTCACGGCGAAACCGCTCAGGGCGGTCCGCTCAAACGCGAACTCGGCGAACGGCATATTCGCCTGATGGCGCTCGGTGCCTGTATCGGCGTCGGTCTGTTCCTCGGTTCGGCCAAAGCCATCGAAATGGCCGGCCCGGCGATCATGCTTTCCTACATTCTTGGCGGTCTGGCGATCCTGGTGATCATGCGCGCCCTCGGCGAAATGGCCGTGCACAACCCGGTGGCCGGCTCGTTCAGCCGCTACGCGCAAGACTATCTCGGACCATTGGCGGGTTTCCTCACCGGCTGGAACTACTGGTTCCTGTGGCTGGTGACGTGCGTCGCGGAAATCACTGCCGTCGCCGTATATATGGGCATCTGGTTCCCCGATGTACCCCGCTGGATCTGGGCGCTCGCGGCGCTGGTCAGCATGGGTTCGATCAACCTGATCGCGGTGAAAGCCTTCGGTGAATTCGAGTTCTGGTTCGCCCTGATCAAGATCGTCACCATCATCGCCATGGTGATCGGCGGCATCGGCATCATCGCTTTCGGCTTCGGCAACGATGGCGTGGCGCTGGGGATTTCCAACCTGTGGACGCATGGCGGCTTCATGCCCAACGGCATTCAGGGCGTATTGATGTCGCTGCAAATGGTCATGTTCGCCTACCTCGGTGTCGAGATGATCGGTCTGACTGCCGGTGAAGCAAAGAACCCGCAGAAGACCATCCCCAATGCCATTGGCTCGGTGTTCTGGCGGATTCTGCTGTTCTACGTCGGTGCACTGTTCGTGATCCTGTCGATCTACCCGTGGAATGAAATCGGCACGCAGGGCAGCCCGTTCGTGATGACCTTCGAACGTCTGGGCATCAAGACGGCCGCCGGCATCATCAATTTTGTGGTGATCACTGCGGCACTGTCTTCCTGCAACGGCGGCATCTTCAGCACCGGGCGCATGCTCTACAGCCTGGCGCAGAATGGCCAGGCCCCGGCCGGTTTCGCCAAGACCTCGAACAACGGTGTGCCGCGTCGTGCACTGCTGCTGTCGATTTTCGCGCTGCTGCTGGGCGTCCTGCTCAACTACCTGGTGCCGGAAAAAGTCTTCGTCTGGGTGACCTCGATTGCTACCTTCGGCGCGATCTGGACCTGGGTGATGATCCTGCTGGCGCAACTGAAATTCCGCAAAGGCCTGAGCGCCAGCGAGCGTGCTGCCCTGAAATACAAAATGTGGCTGTATCCGGTCAGTTCGTACTGTGCACTTGCGTTCCTGGTGCTGGTGGTCGGCTTGATGGCGTACTTCCCGGACACGCGTATCGCACTGTATGTAGGGCCGGTGTTTCTGGTGCTGCTGACCGTGTTGTTCTACGTATTCAAGTTGCAACCGACCCAAGTGACGCAAGGTGCGGCGCGTTCGGCTTCTTAAGTTGTAGGCGCTGAGACGACAAAGCCCCGGTCGAGAGATCGGGGCTTTTTTGTGGATCTCAGGATTTGTGTAAAACCTGTGGCGAGGGGATAAATCCCCTCGCCACAGGTAAAGCAGTCACAACAGGTAAAGCAGTCACAACAGGTAAAGCAGTCACAACAGGTAAAGCAGTCACAACAGGTAAAGCAGTCACAACAGGTAAAGCGATCACCACTGGCATGCCTCTCTAACGACTGCTGGGAGCAGAGTAACCACCGGTCTGATAGGCCGATACAAAACCGCGAAGCAGGTTCAAAGCTTTATATCCACCCCGAGGCGCAGCCATGAGGATCAGCGATTTTCTCGTGCGAGAACTCGGCCGCCGTCAGGTCGCGTTGTTCTTTTTGCTCGCGTCTTCGCTGTACGCCCTGCCACTGATCCTCGCCGACTTCCCCTACATCGACGACAACTGGTGCACGTGGTTGCCGAACGCGAGCGGCGCAACGCCACCCGTGTGGGGTATCTGGGTTATCCAGCGTTGCTTGACAGCCTGTATTACCGGATCTATCTGCTGGGCGATTACGCTTTCATTGTCATGAAAGAGCCGCCACAAGGCAGATTGCTGCAGTGGTGAAACGGCTATTACCGTTGGTCGGAATACTTCTCGTACCTGTAATTTCTGACAGTAGACCGGCCCATCGCCATGACTTAGCTTGAAAGTCCGCCAAACGGACCCGGCAAGGGGTGGTTATGAAAGGATTCTCTGCAACCAGCGTGATCGGGTTGGCGGATGCGCTGATCCACTGGCAAATATTCTTCGTGCTCGTCACTGCGGCCGGTCTTCATCAGGCAGCCAGCAATTTTGCGGCGTTTTGTGTGGCCGCGGCGTTCTCGTTTTATGTGAATGCGCTGTACACCTTCGAAACCACAACTTCGGTGTCTGGGTACTTGCTGTTCATTGGTCTGATGGGGGGACTGAGTTTTGGTATTGGCTCGTTCGCCGACGAGCATCACTTGCCAGGGCTACTGACAGTGGCGGTTTTTTCCGCTTTGAATCTGCTGTTGGGATACTGCTTTTTTCGCTTTGTGCTGTTTCGTAGAGAGCGGGCATGAAACTTTCATTGGCAGTACCGCTTTTCCATCCGTCGCAAACGTCGGTTCTGGTAAACCGTGTCGCTCTGGCGGTGGTTCTGATCATTGCACTATCCGTGCGGTTCAACTCCATCGCAGTGCCCGTGATCTGGTATGACGAGGCTTACAGCTTGCTGCTGGCAAGAGAGACGCCTGCGCGCATCTGGGCGCTGACAGCATTGGATGTTCATCCGCCGCTTTATTATGTGCTGCTGCATTATTGGGTCGCGATATGGGGCGACGCAGCGTTGCCGGCGCGTGCAATGAGTGCATTGGCCGACGTAGGCACCTTGCTGTTGTGCATCAAGTTGATGAGTCTGATATCGACTCGCAGAGCGACATGGATTGCGGCGTTGCTGTTGGCGTTGTTGCCGATTTCGGTGCGTTACAGTCAGGAAGTGCGGATGTACACCCTGCTTGGATTCTGGCTGATGGGGGCAACGGTGGCGTTGGTGTGTTGGGCAAGAGCGCCCGATCGGAAAAGATTTGCAGTCATCTATGTGCTGCTGATGAGCGCGGCGTTTTACACCCACTATTTTGCTGGGCTGTGCGTATTGGTGCATTGGTTATTCTGGTGGCAGAGCCGTGTTACTCGCAATGGGAAGGCGATTTCGTTCAGTCTGTGGATCGTTGCTAATCTTGGCATCGTGCTGTTGTATTTGCCCTGGATGCCGCATTTCATCGAGCAGCTTGGGGGTACAAGTAGTCTGGGCTGGATCAAACCAGTGTCGCTGCACGGGGCGCTGACGCTTGTCTGGCAGTTCACCGTCTTGGGAGCCACAAGTTCCGAATCGTCGATCTGGTACCTGGCACCGTTTTTTCTGATGTTGTTGTTCGCTGTGACGCTCATTGTCAGTGACGCTGGCGAACGTCGTTTCAATCTGTTGTTGGTCAGCTATTTTTTCGTGCCACTTATTGCGCTTTATCTTATCGCCTTGGTTCTTCCGCTGTTTGTGCCTCGATACCTGGTTTTTTCCGCGCCTGCCCTTGCGATGATTACAGCCGTGGCGCTGGATAAATGGGGGGCGCACTGGACTGCGTTGCGGCATGCGGTTCTGCTGATTTGCGTTGTTGCGCAATTGTATGGACTGACGATGCTCTACCGGCAATCCGATGGATTGAATGGCACAGACATGCGCAGAAGTAGTGGATATCGCGAGCTGGCGCTAGCGATCAAACGCGAAGTTCAGCCGGGTGACGTGATCATCCTTGATTCGCTTATTTCATACCTGCCATTCACTTACTACAACACGACCGGCATTCAACCCAGATTTCACATTCGCTCATCTCTCGAGGCGTTTCTTGCATCACCCGTACTCGGTGGTTATGCCTTGATCCCCGACCCGTTGAAGTGGATTTACTTTCAGGATTTGGTTGTTTTGCAGTGCGGGCGAAGAATCTGGTGGGTTTCATATGAGTCGAAAAAGAACTTCGGGCAGTTGCTATCAAAAGGCTGGACGCAAACTGTGGAACTAAGAAGCGGACCGATGACCGCTTACTTGTTAGTCAACGAAGCGAGGTCAGCCTCTGATGAGGCTGACAACTCTTCAGGGATCAGGCTACCGCCAGCTCATTCGGCTCAAAACTGTCCGCCCGCGCCATCTGCCACATCCGCGAATAAAACTCGCCGTTCACTTCCCCAGTGAGCAATTCCCCCGGTTTCAAAAACACGTGCAACTGCGAAAACAACTTGATCTCGGTCGCCGACATGCGTCGCACCAGGTGTTTGGCCGACAGTTGTGACGGATGCTCAAGCCCGGCTGCGGCGAGCATTTCTGCCAGTGCCTTCAACGTGTTGCGATGGAAGTTGAACACCCGCTGCGCCTTGTCCGGTACCACCAGTGCGCGCTGGCGCAAAGCGTCCTGAGTGGCGACGCCGGTCGGGCATTTGTTGGTGTGGCAACTTTGCGACTGGATGCAGCCGATGGCGAACATGAAGCCACGCGCCGAGTTGGCCCAGTCGGCGCCGATGGCCAGCACGCTGGCGATGTCGAACGCACTGACGATCTTGCCGCTGGCGCCGAGTTTGATCTTGTCGCGCAGGTTCAGGCCGACCAGCGTGTTGTGCACGAACAGCAGGCCTTCGCGCATGGGTACGCCGATGTGGTCGGTGAATTCCACGGGTGCAGCGCCGGTGCCACCTTCTTTGCCGTCGACGACGATGAAGTCCGGGAGGATGCCGGTTTCCAGCATGGCTTTGGCGATGCCCATGAATTCCCATGGATGGCCGAGGCAGAACTTGAACCCCACCGGTTTGCCGCCGGACAGTTCACGCAGTTGCTGGATGAAATGCATCATCTCGATTGGTGTGGAAAAGGCGCTGTGGCGTGATGGCGACACGCAGTCTTCACCCATCATGATGCCGCGGGTTTCAGCGATTTCCTTGGTGACCTTGTGCTTGGGCAGGATGCCGCCATGGCCGGGTTTGGCGCCCTGGCTCATCTTGATTTCGATCATCCGCACTTGCGGGTTCTGCGCCTGGGTGGCGAAGCGTTCCGGATCGAAACGGCCGTCGCTGGTGCGGCAGCCGAAGTAGCCGCTGCCCAGCTCCCAGGTCAGGTCGCCGCCGTGTTCGCGGTGATAGGGGCTGATGCTGCCTTCGCCGGTGTCGTGGGCGAAGTTGCCGAGTTTCGCGCCCTGGTTCAATGCACGAATGGCGTTGGCGCTGAGCGAGCCGAAGCTCATCGCCGAGATGTTGAACACCGAGGCCGAGTACGGCTGGCTGCACTGTGGGCCGCCGACGGTGACGCGGAAACTGCTCGGGTCACTCAGTGGCGCCGGGCGCATCGAGTGACCGATGAACTCAAAGCCGGACTGATAGACATCAATCAGCGTGCCGAAGGGTTTGTCGGCGGTTTCGTTTTTTGCCCGCGAATACACCAGCGAACGCTGGGCACGGGAGAAGGGCAGGGCATCGCTGTCGGATTCGAGCAGGTACTGACGGATCTCCGGGCGGATGCCTTCGACCAGGTAGCGAATGTTGCCGAGAATCGGATAGTTGCGGCGCACCGCGTGAGGGCTTTGCAGCAGGTCGAACAGGCCGATCAGGCTCAATACGCCAGTGACGGCGGTGAATGGCCACAGCCAGTCATGTTCGAGGAAAGGCAGGCTGGCGAGGGTGAAAATCACGCAGACGGCAAAGAAGGCGTAGCGGCTCAGGAGTGACAGGCTCATACGGTTTCCTTGGTTCGGACTCAATGGTTAGCAAACCTGTGGCAGCAGTCGGGCCTGTTGATGGCATCTATTGTGGTGAGGGGATTTATCCCCTCGCCACAGGGAATCTATCGACACAGGAAAGCATTTCAACGCGTTGTCAGGCGTTCTGCGCCTGAAGGAATATCGAAAACAGCTCGGACTGGGATTTGATCCCCAGCTTGCTGTACATGTGTTTCTTATGGACTTTCACGGTTTCTACGGAGATTTCCAGCTTACGGGCGATTTCTTTGCTGGAGCAACCGCTGAGCATCAAACGGCCGACGTCCAGTTCCCGGGCGGTCAGTTGCGCGCCCTTGAGTTGTTGCACCGAGGCTTCCAGCTGCACCCGCCAATCCGCCGGAGGGGCTGATGTGGCAAGGGCCACGGTTTCATTGATTTCGTAAGGCAGGCGCTGGCGCAACAGGCCCAGTACCCATGGCTGGATCAATGACAGCAAAGCGATCTGCTCGCCAGTGAAACGTTTTTTACTGCCCAGCGACAGGCACAACGTGCGTTCGCCTTCGAGCTGGCAATTGAACTGGATTTCGTCGGCGACCACATTCAGACGAAAGTATCGCTGGTAATACTCGGTCAGCTCGAAATGCTCCGGTGCCACTTCCGAGAGGCGATACAAACCGGTACGCGATTGCTCGCGGCAGGCGATGTAGAACGGGTCGAGCAGGTACAGGCCGCGCAGATAATCCTGAAACAACTGATCAGGACTGCCGTCCGCGCCGGGGCATTCGGCGAAAACCTGTGGGTGTTGATCTGCGCTGAACAGCAGCGCGACCCAGCTATCGAACGCCACGTACTGATCCAGCAAACGCACCAGTTGCGCCCAGAAATTCGGCTTGTCCAGCGCGTCGATCAGTTGTCCGACGGCGCGGTGCCAGGTGATGTCGTCAAACGAAAGTGTCATCGATCTACCCCTATCGGGTTACCCCGGCCGCGTGATTCCCTGGCCGGTTGCTTGCTGCGCATACTGGCCCACAGACAGCCACCGGGCAATCTTTCAGCGCCCGGCACTCAGAACAAGGATTACCGATGAAAGTCGAACTCGCCCAACTGGCGGGCCGTGATAATGGCACGGCTTACAACCTCCAACGTGCGCTCGCCGCGATTGCTGCGTGCGCTGCCGATACGCAACTGATCGTGTTCCCGGAAACCCACCTGATGGGCTTCCCGACGGCCGCGACCGTTGCGCAAACATCCGAGCCAGTGGATGGCCCGACCGTCAGCGCAGTGTTGGCCGCCGCCCGCGAACGCAACATTGCGGTGGTGATCGGCATGGCCGAGAACGACAGCGGTCGGTTCTATAACACCACTCTGCTGATCACCCCCGAAGGCATTGCCCTCAAATATCGCAAGACGCATTTGTGGGCTTCGGATCGCGGTGTGTTCGAGGCGGGTGACCGCTATGCGACCTGTCTGTGGAACGGCGTGCGCGTCGGTCTGCTGATCTGCTACGACATCGAGTTTCCGGAAACCGCCCGTGCCTTGGCGCAACTGGGTGCCGAATTGCTGATCGTGACCAACGGCAACATGGACCCCTACGCCTCGACCCATCGCACCGCGATCATGGCGCGGGCCCAGGAAAATCAGGCGTTCGCGCTGATGGTCAATCGCGTGGAAGCAGGGGATGACGGCTTGATGTTTGCCGGTGGCAGCGCGCTGGTGGATCCGCTGGGGACACTGTTGTTCGAGGCGGGGCGCGAGGAAGGGCAGTTCACGGTTGAACTGGATTTTGCCCAGTTGGAACTGGCGCGCAAGGATTACCGCTATCTGGATGATCAGCGATTGAAGCTGCCGGGGGAGGTGGTGGAGCACGCTTGCGGGCGGCGCGAGTTGCTGATCCCTCAACGTTGAAAATCAAAAGATCGCAGCCTTCGGCAGCTCCTACAGGAGTACGCATGCCAAGGTAGGAGCTGCCGAAGGTTGCGATCTTTTAGCGACCCGATTGATTCACCCAAACAACAAAACCACACCCGAAACATTCGCCGAACTCGGCTCTGCCATAAATCCAATAAAATTCGGAGTAAGTCGTCCATGGCTCGTTTGCAACGCACCCTTTCGCTAGGGTCGGTGGTGCTGTTCGGCATCGCCTACATGACGCCGATCATTGTTCTCGGCACCTTCGGCATCCTCGCGCAATCCACCGCGGGCATGGTGCCCGCCGCGTATCTGGCGGCGCTGGTCGCGATGTTTTTCACTGCAATGAGCTACGGGCGCATGGCTGCGGCGTTCCCTGTCGCTGGCTCCGCCTACAGCTACGTGCGCAAGGCCATCAGCCCGAAACTCGGTTTCATCGCCGGTTGGGCAGTACTGCTCGACTATCTGTTTCTGCCGATGGCGATCTGGCTGATCGGCGCCGCGTACCTGGCCTCGGCGTTCCCGTCGATTCCGCAATGGATCTGGGTTCTGGCGTTCATCGGCATCACCAGTGCGATCAACATCATCGGCCTGAAACTGGCCAATGGCATCAACGCCTTGCTGATGCTGGTGCAGTTCCTCGTACTGATCGCCTTCGTCGCGCTGTGCGTGCACTACATCGGTGGTGATGCGAGCACGCCGTTGTGGTCGATCAAACCGTTCTTCAACGGTGACATGCAGATGCCGCTGGTCATGAGCGGTGCGGCGATCGCCTGTTATTCGTTCCTGGGTTTCGACGCGGTCAGCACCTTGACCGAAGAGACCCGCGATCCACGCCGCACCATTCCTCGGGCAATCATGTTGATCACCCTGATCGGCGGGCTGATTTTCGTCGGCGTGTCGTACTTCGTGCAGATCGCCCACCCGTCGTTCCAGTTCGACAGCGTCGACTCGGCGGCCTATGAAATCGCCCGCAATATTGGCGGCGACCTGTTCGTTTCGATCTTCCTCATCGGCCTGATCGTCGGTCAGTTTGCGTCCGGGCTTTCAGCGCAGGCCAGCGGTTCGCGATTGCTGTTCGCGATGGGCCGCGACGGGGTGCTGCCGAAGTCGTTTTTCGGCACCTTGCACGCGCGCTTCGGCACACCAGTCAACAGCATTCTGCTCTGCGCCGTCGTGGCGTTGCTGGCGCTGAAACTCGACGTGACCACCTCGACCTCGTTCATCAATTTCGGCGCGTTCCTGGCGTTCAGCCTGGTGAATCTGTCGGTGATCTTTCATTACTGGATCGGCGGTGAAAAGAAGGGGCTGCGCGAACTGCTGCTGTTTTTGATTTTCCCGTTCATTGGCCTGGTGGCGGACTTGTGGCTGATGGTCAGTCTGGATCATCTGGCGGTTTATCTGGGCCTGAGCTGGCTGGCCATCGGTGTTGTGTATCTGGCAGTACTGACCGGCGGCTTCCGTCGCCAGCCGCCGGAGATGGATTTCCAGGAAGCCACCTGATCCGGCAGATCCTGCATGGGGTTGGTGTTCGGCAGGGGACGTGTGATGCTTGCGGCTTTTGCGCCTAAGGTTTTTCGCTATGTTGACGTCTGCCCACACCATCCGTATCGCCGCCGCGCTGTTGCTCAATGCCGAGGGCCAGACCCTGCTGGTGCGCAAGCGTGGCACCATGGCGTTCATGCAACCGGGCGGCAAGATCGAGGCGCATGAGCTGCCGGTGCATGCGCTGGCCCGTGAGCTGGAGGAAGAGTTGGGCTTGGCGATCGATCCTGCACAAGCGAGGTTCCTCGGTCAGTTCTCGGCCCCCGCTGCCAACGAACCGGGATTTATCGTTCAGGCCGAGATCTTCCAGTTGACCATCGACACCGATGTGTCCCCGGCCGCTGAAATCGAAGAAGTCATCTGGGTCGACCCCGCCACTGATCCTGCTGTGGTTCTGGCGCCATTGACACGCGACCTGATCCTGCCGTTCTATCGCCATTCGCTCACCGCCATCGCCTGATCATCCACGCAAAGGACGCCTATCATGATCCCGCTTCAAGACCTGCTGATCTTCGCCGCCGCCGCGTTGCTGATGGTGCTGACGCCGGGGCCGAACATGATCTATCTGATCTCGCGTTCGATCTGCCAGGGGCGTAAGGCCGGGATCACCTCACTGCTCGGTGTGGTGGCCGGGTTCTTTGTGCATATGTTTGCTGCGGCCGCCGGTTTGACCGCGGTGTTTCTCGCGGTGCCGATGGCTTATGAAGTATTGAAGTGGGCCGGCGCGCTGTATCTGTTGTGGCTGGCCTGGCAAGCGGTGAAACCCGGTGCGCGTTCGCCGTTCGAAGCGCAACAATTGCCGGCGGATTCGTCGCGCAAACTGATCACCATGGGCTTTCTCACCAGCGCGCTTAACCCGAAAATCGCCGTGTTCTACCTCTCGGTGTTTCCGCAATTCATCAGCCCTGAACACGGCTCGGTGTTTACCCAGAGCATCATCCTCGGCCTGACGCAGATCAGCGTCAGTTTCTGCGTCAATTTGCTGATCGCCTTGTTTGCGGCGGGTATTGCTTCATGGTTTGTGCGTAACCCGACATGGCTGGCGGTGCAGCGTTATGTCATGGGAATGGTACTCGGCGGTCTTGCGGTGCGGCTGATGCTTGAGCAACGCAGGACGGCCTGAACATGTGGATCGAACGACTGGACGCCAGTCATGCGCTGGCCTATCGCGAATTGATGCTTGAAGCTTACGGCCGGCATCCGCAGGCGTTTACCTCCAGCGTGCGTGAACGTGCGGTGATGCCGTTGAGTTGGTGGGAGGCGCGCCTCACCAGCAAACTCGACGTGGTGCTGGGCGCATTCGAAGCGGGTGTGCTGGCAGGCATCGTTGGCCTGGCGTTTGAACCGCGCGAGAAGGCCAGGCACAAGGTGACGCTGTTCGGCATGTATGTCTCGGCGGATTTTCGCCAGCACGGCCTCGGTCATGAACTGGTCCAGGCCGCCCTCGCCGAAGCCGGCAAACACCCGGAGCTGAAACTGATCCAGCTCACCGTCACCGCCGGCAACGACGCCGCGTTCAAGCTGTATCAGCGTTGCGGCTTCATCCAGTTCGGCCTGGAGCCACTGGCGGTGCGTGTTGGCGAAGACTACTTCGACAAGATCCACATGTGGCGTGAGCTCGCCAACACATAAGATCAAAAGATCGCAGCCTGCGGCAGCTCCTACACAGAACGTGCGTGCACATCCATCCTGTAGGAGCTGCCGCAGGCTGCGATCTTTTGATCTGGATTTTCAGCGCACCGCGCTGACGCCATCCAGGGTCGAGAACGAAGTGTCCTTGGCCGTCAGCAAGAAATCGCGCATGTACGGCGCATCGAGCATGTCCGCGCGGATCGCTGCGTACAGCGTGGCGAACAAACCTTTCTCGCCTAGTCGTTTGCCCTTCACGTAACCGCGCGAGCTGTATTCATGCAGCGCCCAGTGCGGCATGCCGCAGACGCCACGGCCGCTGGCGACCAGTTGCATCATCATCACCGTCAGTTCCGAAGTGCGCACCTGCGCCGGTTCGATGTCGGCCGGTTCCAGGAAGCGCGTGAAGATGTCCAGGCGATCGCGTTCCACCGGGTAGGTGATCAGCGTTTCGGTCAGCAAGTCTTCAGGGACGATGTACGGTTTGCTCGCCAACGCGTGCTGATTGGCCACCGCGAGCATGGCTTCGTAGGTGAACAACGGCACGTAGGTAATGCCGGAGATTTCCAGCGGGTCGGAGGTCACCACCAGATCCAGATCGCCCCGGGCCAGCGCCGGCAGCGGGGCGAAGGAGAATCCGGAGGCGAGGTCGAGTTCGACTTCCGGCCACGCATCGCGGAACTGGTCGATGGTCGGCATCAGCCACTGGAAACAGCTGTGGCATTCGATCGCCATGTGCAAACGGCCGGCGGTGCCACCGGCCAGTCGTCCGATATCACGCTCGGCGGCGCGCAGCAGCGGCAGGGTCGCATCGGCCAGTTGCAGCAGGCGCAGGCCGGCGCTGGTGAAGCGCACCGGTTTGGTCTTGCGCACGAACAAGGGCATGCCCATGCGCTCTTCGAGTTCCTTGAACTGGTGCGACAGCGCCGATTGGGTCAGGTGCAAACGGTCGGCGGCATCGACCAGGCTGTCGGCTTCGCGCAGTGCGTGCAGGGTTTTCAGGTGACGGATTTCAAGCACCGGCTGGCTCCATGAGGAAAACTTGTGATCAACACGAAAAGGTTGAGTTTGTCTCATGTTGGTCTGGCTGTCGACAATGGCGCCATCTTTTACCCAATGGAGCACATTCGACATGGCCGTGGCCCACACCCTTGGTTTTCCGCGCATCGGCGCCGACCGCGAACTGAAAAAAGCCCTCGAAGCCTACTGGAAAGGCGATCTCGATCAGGCTGCCCTGAACAAGGTTGGCCGTGATCTGCGCGCCGCCCACTGGCAGTTGCAGAAAGACGCCGGCATCGACTTGCTGCCGGTCGGCGATTTCGCCTGGTACGACCAGGTGCTGACTCATTCGCTGACCTTCGGCGTCATCCCGGAACGTTTTGACGGCGTGCGCGACGAACACGGCCAGCCGAGCCTCGACACCCTGTTCGCCATGGCGCGCGGCGCGACGGCAGGCTGCTGCGGCGGCGAACACGGCAAGACTCAGTACGCCCAAGAGCTGACCAAGTGGTTCGATACCAACTACCACTACCTCGTCCCGGAATTCACCGCTGACCAGCCGTTCAAGCTGAGCTGGGAACAGTTGTTCGACGAAGTCGAAGAAGCGCGGGCGCTGGGGCACAACGTCAAACCGGTGATCATCGGCCCGCTGACTTACCTGTGGCTGGGCAAGGCCAAAGGCGACGAGTTCGACAAACTCGATCTGCTTGAACGCTTGCTGCCGGTGTACAACGAAATCCTCGGCCGCCTCGCTGCCCAAGGTGTGGAGTGGGTGCAGATCGATGAACCGATCCTTACCCTCGACTTGCCGCTAGCGTGGAAAAGTGCCTTCGAGCGCGCTTATCACATCCTCCAGTATTCGCCGTTGAAGAAACTCGTGGCGACTTACTTCAGTGGCCTCGAAGACAACCTTGGCCTGGCCGTGGGCCTGCCGGTGCAAGGCCTGCACATCGATGCGGTGCGTGCGCCGGAGCAACTCGGTCAGGTGCTCGATCGTCTGCCGACCTACAAGATCCTCTCGGTGGGCCTGGTCAACGGGCGTAACGTCTGGCGCTGCGAACTGGAGCAGGCGCTGGCGCAACTGCAACCGGCGCAGGAGCGTTTTGGCGACAACTTGTGGGTCAGCAGTTCCTGCTCGTTGCTGCACAGTCCGGTGGATGTCGAGCGTGAAGACAAGCTCGATCCGGAGCTGAAGAGCTGGCTGGCGTTTGCCGTGCAAAAGTGCAGCGAAATCTCGGTGCTGCGCGATGCCTTGAACGATCCACAAGCGCCCAAGGTGCAAACTGCATTGACCCGGAGTCGGGCGATTCAGGCCAGCCGTGCGCAGTCGTCGCGCATTCATAAAACCGAGGTGCAGGCGCGAATCAGCGCGATCAATGCCGAGGACAGTCAGCGTCATTCGCCGTTTGCCCAACGTATCGCCCGGCAACAGGCGCGCCTGCAATTGCCGACGTTCCCGACCACCACTATCGGCTCGTTCCCGCAGACCGGTTCGATTCGTCTGGCGCGTCAGGCGTTCAAGCAGGGCAAGCTGTCGACCAACGATTATCACGACGCCATGCGCAGTGAAATCCGCCACGCGGTGCAGGTGCAGGAACGCCTCGGGCTGGACGTGCTGGTTCATGGTGAAGCCGAGCGCAACGACATGGTCGAGTACTTCGCCGAGCAACTCGACGGTTACCTGTTCACCCGTTTCGGCTGGGTGCAGAGCTACGGTTCGCGCTGTGTCAAACCCGCGGTGATCTACGGTGACTTGAGCCGTCCGAGTGCCATGACCGTGGACTGGATCACCTACGCGCAGAGCCTGACCGACAAGGTCATGAAAGGCATGCTCACCGGTCCCGTGACCATGCTGATGTGGTCGTTCCCTCGCGAAGACGTGTCACGCAAAATCCAGGCGCAGCAACTGGCACTGGCCCTGCGCGATGAAGTGGTGGATCTGGAACGCGCCGGGATCAAGATCGTGCAGATCGACGAAGCAGCGTTCCGCGAAGGCCTGCCGCTGCGCCGGGCGCAATGGCAGGCATATCTGGACTGGGCGGTCGAGACGTTCCGTCTGACGGCGTCCGGGGTCAAGGATGAAACTCAGATCCACACCCACATGTGTTACAGCGAATTCAACGACGTGATCAAGGCGATTGCCGACATGGACGCCGACGTCATCACCATCGAAACCTCGCGTTCGGACATGGAGTTGCTTGAGGCCTTCGAAGCGTTCGACTACCCGAACGACATCGGCCCGGGCGTCTACGACATCCACTCGCCACGGGTGCCGGACACGGCGGAAATGGTCAAACTGATGAGCAAGGCAGTGAAACGGATTCCGGCCGAACGCCTGTGGGTCAACCCCGATTGCGGCCTGAAGACGCGTGCGTGGCCGGAGACGGAAGCGGCGCTGGTGAACATGGTGGCGGCGGCGCGGCAGTTGCGCAGTCAACTGGCGTAAACCTGCGCTCTGTCCATTGATACAACGAACCCGCTGAGCCCAAAGGCTCAGCGGGTTTTTGCTTTTTTAACGTTCAAAGCGCCTCGAAATACTCCAGCACTGCCGACTGTCTGCCGATATCGGCAGTCGGCAGATCGGGATCGTCGGCACGGGTCGAAAACCGGTGCTCGGGCAGTTTCAGATGGGCTTTTTCGAATACGCGCATTACCGGCGTTGCGCGGGTGTAATGGAAGTGGGCATACCACAGCAGCTCACTGGGTATCAGGGTCAGATCCCAGATTTCATATTCCTGCAGGTAGTCCTTTCGGGCGCCTCGCTTGCTGATGTTTTTCAGGGGCTGGACTTTGCGGATTTCCACCGCGTGCTGTTCGATCAGGTCGAGCAGCATGCCGTCGGTGGGCGATTTCGTGGTCAGTGACTGACGGGTGCGCAGGGCACGACCACTGGCGATCAATTCAGTGGCTTTGTTGCGCAGTTGCGTAATGACCGGATTCTGCGGCGCGATGTTGGCGATACGGTCGGCGCGCAGATTCAGCTCGGCGGCCTCGCTCACCAGCATGTGCTCAAGGTCGACCGGCAACATGTCCTGATCGGCGTAGGAATCGACCCGGGCCCGGTAAGCCGCTTGCGAGTCCAGGCGTTTGCGCGCTTCGGCCACCAGTGTCGACAGACTCAACGGCGGCGGCGCCGGTGTTGCGGCCGCAGGACTCGACAGGCGATATTTGCCGCTGGCGGTCTGTTCCCAGATTTCCCCGCTGTGCATCTCGTACTGATGCTTGTTGTTTTTCTTGTCCCATTTTTCCACACCGATCAGCCATTGATCGTCTTCGGTGGGAAAGACCTTGCGATTGATCTCTCCGGCCGGCGGCGCGGCATGTACGGGGTTGCTAATGCTTTTGCGCGCCTGTTCGCCGAGTTTTTCGAACCCGGACATCAGCGGCTCGATCAGTTCCTCATGGAAATATTGCGGGTAGCTGGCGGTCCAGACCTTCATCTCGCGGGCAAACTGCGCGTACGTATCGACGCAGTCCTGAAGAATGGCATCGCGCTGTACCCGGGTGACGTTGGCGCTCAACAGGTCGTGGTGAGTGTTGAGCGCACGGGCGACTTTTTCCCGCAGTCTGCGCGCCTGCCCCAGCAGATAAAGCCATGAAGCATCGCCGATGCTACCGGCGCGCTGCACCGCCTCAAGGCGTTGATAGGTTTTCTGAAAACTCAGGAGAAAAGTACTGTGTTTGGCGTTCAGGTCATCGACAAGGCTGGCCACTACTTTTTTGTCCGCCGCGATGCGAATGCGCTCGTACCAATGGTTGACGTCAACTCTGAGCACCTCCATCTGATCCAGTTTGCGCAGGTATTCGAGGCGCAGCTGGCGGCGTTCTTCCATCAGCGTCAGGCGTTGTACGAGGGCGTCTTGCGGCAGTTCATCCAGTTGCTTGTTCAGTGCCTCGATCCGGGTGATCAACGGCGAGGTGCTGTGCGAGTTGTGGATCGCGCGGCGTGCGTACCGATCTGTCAATACGGCGGCTGTACCGCTTTGCATCTCGATCAAGGCGCGACGCTTGTTGCCGTGGGTCAGCGGTTCCAGTTCAAGCAATGTCTGGTAACGCCGGATTGCGATTTCAATGTCACCGATGGCGGCGGCTTCAGCGGCAGGTATGAGGGCCTGGCGTGCCTCATCGGTTTTCGCACTGGCATAGCGGTTTAACGTCACGTCGCTGTTTCCGCCGCGGATTTCGAGTTGTTCGGAAAGGTCATCGGCGAGCGCGGTCAGCAGGTGATGACGGCGAAAATTGCGGTCTACCCACCAGCGCGGCAGTCGTTGACGAATCGCCTGCGGCCAGATCGGATCAAGCGTATCGGCCAGATGCCCGATGACGTTTCCGCCTCCCAGGCCGCCGCCCTCGAAGGTACTGCCGTAAACGCCGAACCAGGTGTCCCACTCGCCGTTGTCGTTGAGCGCCACCGGTTGCTTGTAGGTGGCCTTGCGGGTGCCGCGCAAGCGCCAGTTACGTGAGTCATTACTGCGCTGCACCTCGAAGATCCGCCCCTGACGCACAATGAAATCGCCGTCGGCATGCCGGTAGATGCCGCGATACAGGCCGTCGGTGCCCGGTTGCAGGCCAGCGAGGGAAATCGGTTTTTCATATTCGTAACCCGAGAAGCGCGCCGCGAGATGTCGAGCCTGACGCCGTGACGTGTTCTGCAGCGCTGCCGTGGTTCTGAGCAATACGCGCATCTGGCGTGCGCGGGTCACCGAGCGAGCCGCGCGCGACACGGCCGAAAACGCCAGTTCACCGGGCAGCAGATCCATGGCCGCGTCGATCAATGACAGCAGGACCGATTCCAGTTCGGCCAAACCCTCACCGATGTCGCCACGTAAAAACGCGGCCACTGACTGGTTGGCCGCCGTCCAGGCATCGTAAACGGCAATGGCGGTGCCGATGAAGGGCAGCAGGCCGATCGCCATTTTCAGGTAATTGAACGCGCGCGGTCCCTTCAGCGCATAGCGTTCCATGTACAGCGCATCGTTGGAGCGCGAGGTGCCGCGATGGGCTTCGATCAGCCGTCCCATGTGCGCATCCAGCAAGTGCGTGGCGAACGAGGTGCCGGGCGGCCAGCGCTCGCCGACGCCGATGATCGCGTCGAAGTGCTTGAGCACGGCCTCGTTGAGCCGGCTCTCATGCGCCCTGACGTTACCCTGCAAGGCGCGGCCGGCCAGATAGCGGATCCAGCTGTCCTGCATGCACATTTTGTACAACGCCATGCGCGCCGATTCGAGGTTGTCGTAACGCCGCAGAAAACGGTCGTCGGGACTGTCGGGCAGATATAGCAGGGTGATGCCGCTGACCTGCTCTTCAATGAAGGTCACGCCGGACAGGGTGACGGCACCTTCATTGGGCGTGTCCGCGCCACCGACGCTCAGATACGCCGGACGGATAACGATGCGTTTGCGCTCGGCTTGCCAGGCTTGCGCGGTGTTGGCATCCGTGGCGATGCTGAGGATCTGCAATTCGTCTTGGCTGATGTGATTTTGCAGACGGGCGAATTCACCTTGCAGTTTGAGCATTGCGCGCCAGGATTCGACCAGGCATTCGCGGCGATGCTCTCTGACGAAAGTCGACTCGTCGGGCGCACCGGTGAACGCCTCGCGAATGCGTTTTTCGTAGGCCAGGGGCAGATCGAGCTCTGGCAGTACACGTTTCAGCCAGGTCAGGGTGAGACCTTTTTTCAAGGTTTCAGCCTCGACCGCATCGCTTGCGCTGACCTCCACCCGCATGTACGTCAGGCGCAGCGAAAGCGGTTCGAGCTGCATCGATGGCGTGTTGTCGATGTTCAGTTGGGCCAGTTCCACCAGCGGCATTTTGCTGCGGGTGGCACTGGGCTCCGGCACCAGTTCATAACCCGAGTGGCCGGGGGCGGGTTTGTAGCGTTTGACCATTTTTACCGAGTCAGGCAGGTCGAGGGTGATCTCGAAGCTGCCCTTGAGCGCGAAGTCCTTGCGCAGTCGCTCATGCAGATGTGTGCGCGTGAAGTCGTCCCGTGGTTGCAGGGCGAGGGTCAGTTGCTCATGGCTGCGCTGCATCGCGAGGAGGAACGCCTCGATCAGTTGCTTGAGCGCGCTGCGGTCTGCCGTGCTGAGCCTGGCGAGCCAGTCCGGCAGGACGTCTGCCAGCGTGCCGCTGTTTGCTTGCTCCAGCACCTGCGTGAACGCCAGGCTGCGAGCGGCGTTTACCGGCACCTGTAACGCACCGAGACTGCGCTGGCGCAGGGCGGCGAGTTGTTCGTCGTACTGGTTTTTTGTACTGGCATCGGCAAAACGTGAACGCAGGAGACCGGCCTGTTCGTCGAAGTCGCTGGTCAGTTGACTGAGGCCATGCTGCAGCGGATCACCGCTGATTTTTTTCAGTTGCAAGGCAAGTGCAGCGTCCTGCCCGGCAATCTTGAACACCTGCTGTTCCAGCACCCGCCGATTGGCGAAACGTTGCAGACCACCGCCGTTGCCTGGCCAGTACAGCAACACGCTGTGCGGCGACTCCCGATCAAGCAGTGCCTGCGGGTGGGTCATCACAAACGGGCCATTGAGTTCAGCGGGGGCCGGGTTGTCGGCGCCCTGCTCATGGGACGACAGGACCAGGCTGGCCGCGACATGCTCGGCGCCGGGGTTTTGTGGAGTTTCGAGCAGGGCCTTGATCCGGTCTCGCTCGGTCTCGCTCAATTGGCTCAGCAGCCCTTGCAAGTCGGCTTCGGCTTGCAAACCGCTTTTGTGCGCCTGGTGCAGGGCGGTGAATTCACGGTTGAACGTCGCCAGGTCGAGGGCGCGCGGCCGGCCCAGCAATGCCGTAGCGGCCTTGTCAGCGGCTTGCTCGGCGGCTTCCAGCGTCTCGTGTGTTTGCTTGAACGGTTGCAGGGCGGTGTTGGTATCGGCACCGTCGAGTAGTGTTTCGAGCGCGTCGCGTTGCCGGTTGAGCGCTGCCTGGCGCAGGGGCCAGGGGATGTCGGCGTACAGACTTCCGAACAGGGCCTGTTGCTCAGGCTCGACCACGACGTTGTCGAGCGTTGGCGGAAAGGCAAACACCGCGCCGGTATTGCGCTGGTGATCGGTCTGATCGACGTTGTCGAGAGCCTGGCTGGCCTGTTCGTACAGGTTCGCTTTGCCGACACTGCCATTGCGCAGCGCATCGAACTGGGCTTTGTACAGGTGAGCCAGCAGGTCGGTCATGCCTGCGGTCAATGGCAGGTTTCTGCCGGTGTATTCAAAGTGCAGGTCGGTGTGCGGCAGGCCGGTGGGCACCAACGATTGCGTCGACAGCCAGCTCTCAAGGTCCTGACGTTGGGCAAATACCTGGAACGCCTCAGGCCGCAGCGGCAGGTACAACCACTGGCTGACCGGCGCCTCGGTACCGAAACTGATGACCCAGGCAGCGGGCAATTTGACCTTGCTGCCATTGCTCAGCACCAGCGACAGTTGCTCGGTGGTGATGGCGGGTGTGGCGGCGCTGGCCTCCTGTAGCGTGGCGAGCGCGAGCAATTGTTCGGCGGTCAGGCTGCGCTGGGCGAACGCGAGCTGCGCGGTCGCGTCGAGATGTTCGCGGTACAACTGGCTGGCGCGTTCGCGGCGCGATACCGGGCTGCCCGGCGTGCGGGCATCCCAATAGGTATTCCAGCGCGTCTGCAGGGCTTGTTCGATGGGCAATGTCTTGAGCCGCGCAAGCAATTGCGCCGGCGTCAGGCCGAACAAGGCGTGGGCGGTGGAGAGGCCGGTGACCCGACAGGATGCCTCCACGGCAATCTTGGCCAGTGGCTGCTGAAAGACAAAAGCACAAACCTGCACCATCGGGATGAAGCGTTCCGGGCGCGGATCCTGCGCGGCAAAGAGCAGACCGGCGCCGGTTTGCTCCAGATTCAACTGTTGCTTGAGCACCCGTAAAAGCGTGTCCCGTGCGGTAGGCACATCGGCAAACAATTGATGCAACGCCTCGCAGCTTTCTCGCCATCGATGAGCGGCATTCAGCAGTAAACCTTCGTCGTGGTGGGCCGGCAAGCGCGCTGCCGTTGACTGGGCGGGCGGCTCAAGGGCGGGGGCATTTAACAATAATCGATCGGGCATGGTTAACGGCTCGCGGTGGGGAGCGGCGGATGCGCTCCGGTCCTGAGCCATTCAACGGGGAAAGCGGCCGAGCATGGCGGTAGATAGTTATCGCCGTGCTGACCGCTCGGCACTCTTCATCAAACTGTCATCGAACTGTGGCAGCGCGCTTGTACAAACTTCATCAGACTCTCGCTCTACTGGGGTTCTGCGTTTCGGTGTTTTTCATGGGTAAGTTTTTTCTCTCGATCGCGGCCGTGCTGGCCGTGCTTTTATTCGGCGCGCCGTTGTATGCCGCCTCGCGTTGTGACGTGAATGTGCCGACTGGACGGGTCGATCTGGCGCAGGTGAGCCTGGCCTACCAGAGCATTGGCCGGGCATCGGACCCGGCACTGCTGCTGGTGATGGGCCTGGGTGGGCAGTTGATTCACTGGCCGGACGAAGTGGTGGTGGCGCTGTGTCAGCAGGGCTTTCGGGTGATCCGTTATGACAACCGCGATGTCGGCCTGTCGACCTGGCGGCAGGCCCCGGTCGAGGCCAATCTGACCTTTGAAGTGTTGCGCTACAAACTAGGTTTGCCAGTGGCTGCGCCGTACACGCTGACCGACATGGCCGACGATGCGCTGGGTTTGATGGATGCGTTGCACGTCGAGCAATTCCATGTACTGGGCGCCAGCATGGGCGGGATGATCGCCCAGCATCTGGCCGCGATGGCACCGCAGCGGGTCGAGAGCCTGACGCTGATCATGACCAGTTCCGGTGCCGAAGGTCTGCCGGCGCCGAGTGCGGCGCTGGTGCAGTTATTGTCGCGACGCGGTGCACCCAACCGCGAGGTGGCGCTGGAGCAACAGGCTGACTTGCTGGCCGCGCTGGGCAGCCCGGCGGTCACCGATGATCGGCAGGTCTTGCTGCAACAGGCGGCGGCCTCGTATGACCGCGCGTTCAATCCGGAAGGGGTCAAACGGCAGATAATGGCGATTCTGGCGGAGCCGAGCCGGGTGGCACTGCTCAATCAATTGCGGGTACCGACGCTGGTGGTGCATGGCACGGCTGATCCGTTGCTGCCGGTGATGCATGGCGTGCATTTGGCAGCGCATATTCGTGGCAGTCAGTTGAAGTTGATTCCCGGGTTGGCGCATCGCTTTCAAGAGGCCTTCAAGGCACCGTTGCTGGCGGCGGTGTTGCCATATTTGCAGGCACATCGTGAAGACACTTCGCATTGGGCGCAGATCGAGCCGGTAATGGGCACTGGCCTTTTGTAATAAACAGCCTGTGATCTATTAGTTGTTAACGAGCTTGTGCTCTGCAAGTCAGTAGCTGTATTTGGGTTAAATTGAATCAAAGGATCTTTTGATATTCGTAATGAGTCTTTCAACCTGTAATTTCTGACAGTGGCTAAAGGCAAGTCGTCAACATATTCTTGGCTTATGTTCCCGCTAAGCGGGATTGATAATGCGGAGAATAAAAATGAAGCGCCAATGCGATGGTTTCGTTGTTTTAGCACTTGTTGCGATATTTTCACTGAATGCCGGCTTTGCCATTGCCGACGAGTTTGACGATCAGCAGGCCGCCTGGGAGAAGGAGAAGGCTGCAGAGGCAGCTGAAGTGGCAGCGTGGGAGGCCAGTGGCAAGCCAAAACCTGATACACCTTGTCAAACAGCCTGGAAAAGCAATAGCGCAAATCATAGCTGTATTTCATCCACTATCTCGGATGAGCCTAATGATCAATGCAGGTTTACAAGTATTTCCTGTCCGAAGGCCGGTACATCACCCACCGATGATTGGTCGGAGAGTAAAAGGGGTGAATTTTCAACTACCCATGTGAATACATCAATCGTTTATGAAGGTTTATTGGTACCGATCAGTGTGGTTGGCAAATACAATAATTGTGACGGGAAATTAACAGTTGATGACTGCAATAAATAAATAGATCTGTGCATATTGATTGAGGTCTTGACAACAGTCATGCGTGAACTCGTACCCAGACGGTGACCAACACGGTGGCGGCCATTAACCACGCCACCGCCGCGACGGCCAGCGACGCCTCCAGGCGCAACCGATCCACCATCACGTACAACGTCGCCAGGTACACAAAGTACGGAATGATCGACCACATCCCGAAGACGATGGTGGCTTTCAGGTCATCAACCGAACGCCCCTTGCCAACGATGTAATGCGCGATCAGCGCAAACGTTGGAAACAGCGGCACCAGTCCCGCGATGTAATAGTTTCGGGTCTTGGCCAGCGCCGCGAGAATCACCACAACGGCGGCACCGAGTGCAGCTTTCAGCAACAGATCCATCAGTGGCTCAATCCGTATTTTTTGACTTTGTCGAACAGGGTGGTCTTGGCCATGCCCAGCTCCAGGCTGGCCTGGGTCAGGTTGCCGCCGCTGCGGTGCAGGGCGTCGCTGAGCAGGTTGCGCTCGAAGGCTTCCACCGCTTCGGCAAAAGCCAGGCCCTGGCCGGCGTTGCCCGCACCGGATTTCTTGAAGGCCGGCAGGCCGAGGGCGAAACGTTCGGCGACGTTGCGCAACTCGCGTACGTTGCCTGGCCAGTCGTGGCTCATCAGGTTCGACAGAGTCTGGTTGTCCAGCTCCGGCAAGGCGCGGTCGAAGCGCAGGGCCGACTGCTGGGTGAAGTGTTCGAACAGTTGCAGGATGTCTTCGCGGCGCTCGCGCAATGGCGGCAGTTCCAGTGTCACCACGTTGAGGCGGTAATACAGGTCGCTGCGGAATTCACCGGCCTTGCTCGATTCGTCGAGGTCGGATTTGGTCGCCGCGATCACCCGGCAATCCACCGTGACGCTCTGATTCGAGCCGAGGCGTTCGAGGGTGCGTTCCTGCAACACGCGCAGCAGTTTGATCTGCAACGGCAGCGGCATGCTTTCCACTTCATCGAGAAACAGCGTGCCGCCGTCGGCGTGTTCGATCTTGCCGATGCGCCGTTTGCCGGCGCCGGTAAACGCATTGGCCTCGTGGCCGAAAATCTCGCTTTCGAAAAGGTTTTCCGGCAGACCACCGCAGTTCAGCGCGACGAATTGCTTGCTGTGGCGGCGGCTGAAATCGTGCAGGCAACGGGCGACCAACTCCTTACCGGTGCCGGTCTCGCCTTCGATCAAGACGTTGGCTGAAGTGTCGGCGACGTTGGCGATCAGTTCGCGCAGGTTCTGCATCGCCGGTGAACGACCGATGATCCGCCCTTCAAGGGAGTCGCGCTCGGCCAGTTGCCGACGCAACGACGAGACTTCGCGCGCAAGGCTGCGTTGCTCCAGCGCACGGCGGGCGACGTCGACCAGACGCTCCGGTGAGAACGGTTTTTCCATGAAATCGTAGGCGCCTTTCTGCATCGCGCCGACTGCCATGGAAATATCGCCGTGGCCGGTAATCAGCACCACCGGCAGGCTGCGGTCGCGTTGCTTGAGCCGGGTCAGCAGCTCCAGGCCATCGATGCCCGGCAGGCGAATGTCGCTGATGACGATCCCGGCAAAGTTATCGCCGACACGCTCCAGCGCTTCTTCGGCACTGCCGACACCGACGCAGGGAATGTCTTCCAGCGTCAGCGCTTGCTGGCAGCCGAGCAGCACATGGGGGTCGTCTTCGACGATCAGCACACTAAGGTCGTGGTTCATATTGGCTCGGCAGGAGTAGGGCTTACCAACGGTAAACTGAGGACGAAGGTGGTACCGCCGCCACCGGGGTGTTCGACACCCAGATGGCCACCGGTGGCGGCGGCGAGGCTGGCGGAAAGGGTCAGGCCCAGACCCAGGCCTTGCTCGCCGGGTTTGGTGGTGAAGAACGGTTCGAACAGGTGCTTGCGCGCTTCGGCATCGACCCCGTGGCCGTTGTCGCGCACCCGCAGGCGATATTTGCCGTTGAACTCTTCACCTTCCAGCCACAGTTGTGGCAGCGGCTGAGCTTGCATGGCATCGAGGGCGTTACCGATCAGGTTGACCAGAATCTGTTCGAGGCGGGTCTGGTCGATGTGCAACTGCACATCAATAAACTGCCGGTGCAGTTGCAACGCCGGGTTTTCCAGGCGTGCGCCGAGCAACTGCAGCGCTGCGTCCACGGCTTTGCCGAGGCTGGCCTGACCCTGATTGTCACCCCGCCGGGCAAACGAACGCAGGCTGGCGGTGATCCGGCCCATACGGTCGATCAGGTCGTTGATGGTCTTGAGGTTGGTGCTGGCGACATCCAGCTGACCACGCTCCAGAAACCGTACCGTGTTACCCGATAACGTGCGCATCGCCGCCAATGGCTGATTCAATTCGTGGGCGATGCTGGTGGACATCTGGCCAATGGCGGCGAGTTTTCCGGCCTGGACCAGTTCATCCTGAGCACGGCGTAAAGTCTCTTCGGCCTGGCGCCGCTCGCGGATCTGACTCTTCAGTCGATCGTTGCTCGCGCGCAGGTCGGCGGTGCGTTCGGTAATCCGACGCTCCAGTTGGTTGTTGGCTTCCTGCAAGGCTTCGCGGGCGGCGAGGCGGGTGGCGATGACCTTGCGCCGCTCGTTCCAGGCAATCAGCAGAAACGCCACCAACGCAAACGCCACGGCGACCAGAATCCCCTGATTGATCGCTTCACGGCGCAGATCCTGTAGCGGCGTCAGCAGGGTGAAATTCCACGGTGTATCGCTCAGGGGGCGGGTCTGCGCCAGATAGCTGATGTTTTCTTCGTCGGAATTAACTTCGCTATTGGCCGGGAAGGTCAGTTTTTCCACACCCTCGGACAATGTTTCGCGGGCCAGCGGTTGCAGTTCGTTGAGCGGGAACCAGTAGTACTGCAGGCTGCGCGCAAGTTTCTCTTTGGTCTCGTCACTGAGTGGCACCACCGACTTGAGGCGCCGGGCTGGATCGCTGGAGAGAATGATGATGCCGTTTTCGTCGCTGACAAACGCTTCGAGGCGCGCTCGCTGCCAGCGTTCTTCCATGGCTTCAAGGCGCACCTTGACCACCGCGACGCCGACAATCTTGCCGTGTTCTTCGAGGCCATGGGCGAGGTAGTAACCGGGTTCGCCGTTGGTGCTGCCGATCCCGTAGAAACGCCCGGGTTGGCCGCGTACGGCTTTTTGAAAATAGGCACGGAAGGACAGGTCTTCACCCAGATAACTGTCGACATCGCGCCAGTTGCTGGTGGCCATCACGCGGCCGGTGGTGTCCATCACATAGATGGCCCGACTGCGGCTGCGCCGGTTCAGGCCTTCGAGGTAGTCGTTGACCGTTTGCCGGTGTTCCGGCGTCGGGTCAGCCAGCAGTTGCGGGACACTGGTTTCCAGTTCCAGCAGACTGGGCAGGTAGGTGTATTTGCTGATCTCGCTTTCGACCGCGCGGGCGTGCAGTTCCAGTTGACGCTGGCCATTCTCGCCGAGGCTGCGAATGCCGAAATGTTCACTGGTCCAGAAGCCGATAAAACCCAGGCCGATCATCAGCGCGATGACCAGTGGCGGCAGGAACAGATGACGAATCAGACGGGGCTTCACGGCAAGTGATGGCGGCGCTGCGCGATAGAGAGTGGGGTCGCATTTCATCACAGATGCCTTGGGTCAACCAGCGCTGCTGCGGACAGCACGCTGGTTTGGTCGAGCGCGGAACCTGTGGTGAGGGGATTTATCCCCGATCGGCTGCGAAGCAGTCGTCAAACCATTGCACGCGGTTTGACTTTGGAATGCAGGGGGCCGCTTCGCAGCCCATCGGGGATGAATCCCCTCGCCACAAGGGACTCATTGTCAATCAGCCCGCCCCCCATAGCCGGGGGCGGGGAGTTGCTTTTAGTGCTGCAGGATTTTCTCGAGGAAGTGCTGAGCGCGCTCGGAGCGGGCGCTGATGTCGCCGAAGAATTCCTCTTTCGGGCAGTCTTCGATGATCTTGCCGGCGTCCATGAAAATCACGCGGTCGGCCACTTTACGGGCGAAGCCCATTTCGTGGGTCACGCACATCATGGTCATGCCTTCGTGGGCCAGTTGCACCATCACGTCGAGCACTTCGTTGACCATTTCCGGATCGAGCGCCGAGGTCGGTTCGTCGAACAGCATGACGATAGGGTCCATCGCCAGCGCACGGGCAATTGCAACACGCTGTTGCTGACCGCCGGACAGTTGCCCCGGGTGCTTGTGGGCGTGGGCCGACAAGCCAACGCGCTCGAGCAATTGCAGACCTTTCTTGGTCGCCTCTTCCTTGCTGCGGCCCAACACCTTGATCTGCGCGATGGTCAGGTTTTCAGTGATGGTCAGGTGCGGGAACAGTTCGAAATGCTGGAACACCATGCCGACGCGCGAACGCAGTTTCGGCAGGTTGGTCTTCGAGTCGGCAATCGAGGTACCGTCGACGACGATGTCACCTTTCTGGAACGGTTCCAGCGCGTTGACGCATTTGATCAGGGTCGATTTGCCGGAACCCGACGGGCCGCAGACCACGATCACTTCGCCTTTTTTGACCTCGGTGCTGCAATCAGTCAGCACCTGGAAGTCCCCATACCACTTGTTGATGTTCTTGATAGAGATCATACGGCGAACCTTTTTTGCAGACGCTTGACCAGCAGCGAGGCGGAAAAGCTGATGATGAAGTAGACGACACCGGCGAAGATCAGGAACTCGTTGGAACGACCAATGATGTCGCCGCTGGAGCGGGCGGAGTTGAGGAAGTCCACCAGGCCCACGGTGTAGACCAGCGAAGTGTCCTGGAACAGGATGATGCTCTGTTGCAGCAGCAACGGCGTCATCTTGCGGAAGGCCTGAGGCAGGATGATCAGACGCATGGTCTGGCCATAGGTCATGCCCATCGCCTGTGCTGCGGCCATCTGGCCTTTGGGAATCGACTGCACGCCGGCCCGGACGATTTCACAGAAGTACGCGGCCTCGAACATCATGAAGGCCACGACGCAGGAGGTGAACGCGCCGATCGGGGTGTCTTCGCCGGTGATCCAGCGCAGCACGAACGGTACCGCCAGGTAGAACCAGGTGATCACCAGCAGCAGGGGGATCGAGCGGAAGTAGTTCACATAAGCGCCGGCAACGCGTGACATCAGTTTGCTGGACGACAGACGCATCAGGGCAAGGATGGTACCCAGCACGATGCCGCCGACCACGCCCATGACCATCAACTGCAAGGTCATGACCATGCCGTTCCACAGTCCCGGGATGGCGGGGATGATGCCGCTGAAATCGAAGTCCATTATTTACCCCCCACGGAGATCAGGCCGGGCACGGCAACTTTCTTCTCGACCATGCGCATCAGCAGCATCAGGCTCATGTTCAGGGTGAAGTAGATCAGTGTGGCCAGGGTGAAGGCTTCAAACAGGTTGGCCGAGAACTCGGCGGTCTGTTTGGTTTGCGCCAGCAGTTCCATCAGACCGATCAAGGACGCCACAGAGGAGTTCTTGAACACGTTCAAAAATTCCGAGGTAAGCGGCGGAATGATGATCCGGTAGGCCTGGGGCAGTAGCACGTTCCAGTAGATCTGCGGCAGCTTGAAACCCATGGCGCGGGCGGCCGATTCCTGGCCACGCGGCAGCGCCTGGATGCCGGTGCGCACTTGTTCGCAGACACGCGCGGCGGTGAACAGGCCCAGGCACACGACAACGCTCAGGTAAGCCGAGGTGGTCGGGTTGAGGTCTTGTTTGTACCAGTCCTGCAGGTTCTGCGGCAGCAGGTCAGGCACCAGGAAGTACCAGATGAACAGCTGAACCAGCAGCGGCACGTTGCGAAACAGTTCCACGTAGCAGGTCGCGATGCCCGATACGATGCGGTTTGGCACAGTGCGCATGACCCCCAGAATGGAGCCCAGCAGCAAGGCGATGATCCATGCCACGATGGCAATGGCAATGGTCCAGCCCAAACCGGTGACGTACCAGTCGAGATAAGTCTCGCTGCCGACGCCGGTGGACTTGAAGAACACGCCCCAGTCCCAGTTGTAATTCATTAGGGTCTCCCCTCGAGATCGATCGATGTACAAGCACCCGCTTGGGGAAAATCCTTTCCCGTCCGACGTTGAACGTCGGGCACACGCGATCGGCTCGAAAACGCCCGGTCGAGTGTTCCACAGTAAAGCCAGCAGGTAGTAACAGACGCCTGAGGGAGGGTTGCTCCCTCAGGAGACAAGGTTAGTCAGGAATCAGATTTTTACGTCAGGCGCCGGCTTGTCGCTCGGGTTGGCGATCAGCTCTTTGACCTTGTCGCTCATCGGGAAGTTGAGGTTCAGGCCTTTTGGTGGAACCGGGCTTTCGAACCACTTGCTGTAGATCTTGTTGATCTCGCCGGACTTGTACAGGGCAACGATGGCGTCATCGACTGCCTTCTTGAAGGCCGGGTCGTCTTTACGAACCATGCACGCGTAGGCTTCGAAAGACTGCGGAGTACCGGTGATGACCCAGTCGTCCGGCTTCTTGGCCTTGGCTTCTTCACCGGCCAGCAGGGCGTCGTCCATCATGAAGGCTACGGCGCGGCCGCTTTCCAGCATGTTGAAGGATTCGCCGTGGTCTTTGGCGGAGATGATGTTCATGCCCATCTGCTTGTCGGCGTTCATCGCTTTGATGATGCGCTCGGACGTGGTGCCAGCGGTGGTCACGACGTTTTTGCCTTTCAGGTCAGCGAAGTCCTTGTAGGACGGGTTGCCATCCTTGTCTTTCTTGACCAGCAGACGGGTGCCGATTTCGAAGATGTTGACGGTGAAGTCGACTTGCTGAGCGCGTTCGGCGTTGTTGGTGGTGGAGCCGCACTCGATATCCGCGGTGCCGTTCTGGATCAGCGGGATACGGGTTTGCGAGGTAACCAGGTTGTACTTGACCTGCAGATCGGGCTTGTTCAGGTCTTTTTTCAGGGCTTCAACGATAGCGACCTGAATGTCGTGGGAGTAGCCCACTGGTTTGCCGGAAGCATCTGCAATGTAGGAAAACGGAATGGAGCTGTCGCGGTGAGCGAGCGTGATGGTGCCGGATTCGTTGATTTTCTTCAGGGTGCCGGTGAGTTCAGCGGCGAAAACTGGCGTGCTGATCAGAGCGGCAGCAATGGCTGCGCCCAGGATATGGGGAACGATGCGCATCAAATTTTCCTCGACATTGTTTTTTTTATGGAGCCAGTTTGTCGGCCCTTTTTGTGCTTCGAATGCCTGACGGCTCCTGAAGTGTTGGCACAGCAGGCATTCGTCGAGAGAGTGTAGAGCATGAGTCGTGCCAGACCAGTCGCCACTGGTTAACTAGCTGATTTACAAGGTTATTAAGTTTTTGTTGCGGTGTTTTTAGCCACAACTGATCCGGTTTACCGAATCGACCGCAAAGTCGCGTTCGGAAAACCGAACGAGCTTTCAGCCTTTGTGTGCAGTGAAGGCAGTTTCATGCAGGTACTGCCACTCAACGTGTTCTGCCCGAATGCGCAGAATCGCCACCGAGACACGTGAGCTGAGGTGTTCGCCCTGACGATGGGTTTCGGTATAGCTCAGCGCAATCGTCTCGCCTTCCTGCCAGACGGTGTGCAGATCGTTGATGACGATCTCAAGCCCCGGCCTGCCACCCACGTTTCTCCTGAACAGCTGTTCGACCTGCGCTCGATCAACCGTCACCCCCGCGGTGGTGACCATGCTGAAGTGCTTGGCGAAGGCGTCCATCAGCGGTTCGATGGTGGCTGCGCCGCTGCCGTCGGTATCGTTAAACACGCGATGAATCAATTCATGCACGTGGTGAATGCTGTGTTGCGCTTGTTCAATCGGGTGGTTGTTCATGGTTTGCCTTTGCAGGGTTCAATTGACTCATCAAAAATAGCGGGAACAGCCCGACCAGCGCCGCAATCGCAAACGTCGCGTGGTAGGCCGAGGGGCTGTCGAACGGTTTGAGCAGCAGGTTGAAGATCATCAGAAACAGTGCAGCGCCGAGGCTGAACGACAACTGCCTGTTGATGTTCCAGATCACACTGGCCTTGTGTGTATCGCTGCCGTTGAAATCCATCAGTGAAGTGGTTTGCGCGGTGTTGGCGCCGATGCCGCCGCCAATGCCCATCAGGCTGTAGGCGATAACGATCAGCCACAGATCGGTCGGTGCATTCACCCGCGTCAGGGTGACGATGCCGCCGCTGTGCAGCAGCATGCCGAGGGTGAACAGGCGCCTGGCGCCGACGCGGTTGTAGACCCGGCCGCTGATCGTCATCGCGATGAACGCACCGATGGCATAGACGATCATGAATGTTCCGGTCAGCCGGGCGCTGAAATGCAGGGTGTTCTGCAGGAAGAACATGCTCAGCAGATTGACCCCGGTGAACACGCCGGGAATCGCGTAATAGATGAAGATCGACGTACTGAGCTTTGTGCTGTTGAGCAGGCTCAGGTCGATGATCGCGTGGCGCGACTGGCGGTAATGGCGCAGGTACAGCCCGATAAACAGCAGGCCTGCTGCGATGCAGGCCATGGCCAGCCATGTTCGGGAGTCGCCGCCATATAGCGACATGCCCAGCAGCAGGCTGGCGAGTGCCGCGCTCACCAGCAGCAGGCCTTTGATGTCCGGACGTGGCAAGTGAGTTGGTTTTGCTTCCTTGATCCACCACCACGACAACCCGGCGGCGATCAGCGAGAACGGCACATTGCTGTAAAACACCCAGCGCCATGAGCTGCTGTCGACGATGAGACCGCCAACCGTCGGTGAAATCGCCGGAGCAATCAGCGCAACGGCCATCACCAGCGTGGAGATTTTCGCTCGCTGCTCACCCTGAAACAGATTGAACGTCAGCGCCTGCCCGACCGGTATCAACAGACCGCCACCAATGCCTTGCACGAAACGCCAGATCACCAGTTCCGCGAAACTGTTCGCCAGCCCGCACATCCACACCGCCAGGCTGAACAGCAGCATTGAAGCGGTGAGAACCTCCCGGCTGCCAAAACGCGCGGCCAGCCAGGTGCTCACGGGAATGATCAGGGTCAGTCCGAGAATGTAGGCGTTGGCGACCCACGCCACGGACGAGCTGCTGACGTGCAGCGTTGCCGACAGGCTGGGCAAGGCCACGGCCGACATGAAGATATTGATGCAGTCGATGAAAAAGCCGATCAGGAAGATCGACGCGACCTTGTAGCGATAACCCATGGTGTTTCCCCTTTGTCGGCGAGCTTAGGGGCGATAGACTCCGGGCGTCGATGCAATGGGGCTGAACACAATGTTTGAAGGGATTTGACAGTGAATCAGGGCGCCATGCACGGGCATTTGAATCGGGTCCAGACGTTTCTCGCGATCGTCGATCTGGGGTCGTTCACCAAGGCTGCGGATTACCTGAATATCAGCAGGGCGATGGCCAGCCTGCACATCAAGGCGCTGGAAGAGGCGTTGGCCACCACGCTGCTGATCCGCACGACCCGATCGGTAGCGCTGACGGAGACCGGTCAGAGCTTCTACAACGAGTTCAAGGAAATCGTCGCGGACATCGACAGTGCCTTTGATAACGTCTTGAAGGGCAGTAACCGGGTGTCTGGCAAGTTGCGGATCAGTTCGACCAGTGAGTACGGCGAGAAATACATCCTGCCGCTGATCCCGTTGTTTTTGCAGACCTATCCGCAGATCAGGCTGAGCTACCACGTCAACTCTTCATTGAATGACCTGGTGGCGGAGAAGCTTGATCTGGTGATTCGTCTGGGCCGACTGGCGGATTCGGCGTTCAAGAGCCGCAAGATCGCTGACTATGAAATCGTCCTGGTCGCCACCGAGGAATTTCTCGGCCGTCATCCGGTGCGCGAGCCACAGGACCTGAGTGGTGTGCCATGGATCGCCAACAGCAATTTGCAGACGCCGACTCAGTGGCTAATGCGCGATGAGCGAGGGCAGGGCGTCGAGGTCAGCGGTGTGCATCACTTCGAAACCAATTCTTCGGCGGCGATGCGCTCGATGGCGCTTTCTTCACTCGGCGTCTCGGTGCTGCCGAAGTGGTTGATCGAGGATGACCTTGCCAGTGGACGGTTGATCCGATTGTTGCCGGAGTATTCGTTACCGCTGCGCTCGATCAATGTGGTGTTTCCCAACACGGCGCACTTGCCGCACAAGTCGCGGGTGTTTATTGATTTTCTGCTGCTGCATCTGGGGAGCTGACGCCGACCATTGTTTTTTGTGAACGGCACATACCTTGTGGCGAGGGGATTTAGCGAAACGTCGCACCGCCCCGATGGACTGCGCAGCAGTCCTCGCTTTTGCATTTATTTGAAGGAGGGGGGCGCTGCGCGCCCCATCGGGGATAAATCCCCTCGCCACAGGGTTAGGTTCAGTCCATAAAAAAGCCCCTGAATCTCACAATTCAGGGGCTTTTGTTCAAGCGCCGGCCAGATCAGGCCGCTTCAATCTTGCGATTCTGCTCGACCTTACCCAGATACGCGGCCAGTTTCTCCTGCTCGGCCGGGGTGGTGAACAGCCCCAGTTTGCTGCGACGCCAGAGAATGTCGTGCGCCGTGGTCGCCCATTCTTCGCCGCACAGGTAATCGACTTCACGGGTATAGAGCCCGCCGCCGAGATGTTCGCCCATGTCCGCCAATGTTTGCACACCTTCGAGCATGCGCCAGGTACGGCTGCCGTAGGTGGTGGACCAGCGCCGGGCAATCTCGGTTGGCACGAAGTCGAACTTGTCGCGGATCAGCGCGCTCAAGGCCTGTGGCGTGGTCATGTCCTCGCCGCCGGGCAGAGTGGCGGTGGCCGTCCAGCTCGGGCGCATCTGGGTGAAGTACGGCAGCAGTTGTGCCATCGCCGATTCGGCCAGTTTGCGGTAGGTGGTCAGCTTGCCGCCGAACACCGACAGCAGCGGCGCTTCTTCAGTGCTGCCCGACAGAGCCAGGGTGTAGTCGCGGGTGACGGCCGACGGGTTGTCGGATTCGTCGTTGCACAGCGGACGTACGCCCGAGTAACTGTGCTGGATGTCGTCGCGGCTGATCTGCTTTTTGAAGTGGGCGTTGACCACTTTCAGCAGGTAATCGGTTTCGCCGTCGGTGATTGCCACTTTCGCCGGATCACCGGTGTATTCACGGTCTGTGGTACCGATCAGGGTGAAGTGGTTCAGGTACGGAATAGTGAAAACGATGCGCTGATCTTCGTTTTGCAGAATGTGCGCGTGATCGCCTTCGTACAGTTTCGGCACGATGATGTGGCTGCCCTGAATCAAGCGGATGCCGTACGGCGATTCCATTTTCAGATCGTCACGGATGAACTTGGCCACCCATGGGCCGGCCGCGTTCACCAGCGCTTTGGCGGTGATCGAAAACAGGCTGCCGTCGGCGCGTTCCAGGTTCAGGTGCCACAGACCCTTGGCGCGACGGGCGCTGACGCAACGGGTCTGGGTGTGGACATGGGCGCCTTTTTCACGGGCGGCCATGGCGTTGAGTACGACCAGGCGGGCGTCATCGACCCAGCAATCGGAGTATTCGAAGCCTTTCTTGATTTCGCTTTTCAACGCGCTGTCGGCGCCGAACTTCAGGCTTTTCGAACCTGGCAGTTTTTCGCGCTTGCCGAGGTTGTCATACAGGAACAGACCGGCGCGAATCATCCACGCCGGACGCAGGTGTGGGCGGTGCGGCAGCACAAAACGCATTGGCTTGACGATGTGCGGCGCCTTGGCCAGCAGCACTTCGCGCTCGGCCAATGCTTCGCGCACCAGACGGAATTCGTAATGTTCGAGGTAGCGCAGGCCACCGTGGATCAGCTTGCTGCTGGCCGACGACGTGTGGCTGGCCAAGTCATCCTTTTCGCAAAGGAACACCGAAAGGCCGCGACCGGCGGCATCCGCTGCGATCCCCACACCATTGATCCCGCCGCCGATGACGGCGAGGTCGTAGATCTCGGAGATAGGGGGCGTACGCAAGGTAGATGTGGACATCGGCTGGCCTCGGGCTCTTTTGATTTTCTATATTGGAAATCGAACATGAATGTTCATTTGCGAAAATGGTAGCCCATAAAGACGCGCACAGCCAGTCGCGTTCGATTGAAAATACTCATCGAAGATCAAGGAAAGGAAAATTTTCGAACATTAGTGGTGAAGAGGAGCCATTGTGGCGAGGGGATTTATCCCCGATGGGCCGCGTAGCGGCCCCCTCAATCAACTACCGTGGGGTATCAGGCACACCGCATTGGGTGGTTTTGGGACTGCTTCGCAGCCCATCGGGGATAAATCCCCTCGCCACAGGGGAATGTTGAACGGGGTTAAACGACTTCCAGGCGAATCTTGTGCTGCGTCAGCAACTGCGCCAGCGCCGGCACTGGCGGCTGATCGGTCACCAGGCAATCGATCAGGCTGATCGGCCCCAGCCGGATCATCGCGTTACGCCCGAACTTGCTCGAGTCCGCCGCCAGGATCACCTGCCGTGCATTGGCAATGATCGCCTGGGAAACCCGGACTTCCTGATAATCGAAGTCGAGCAGACTGCCGTCCTCGTCGATGCCACTGATACCGACCAGCGCAAAATCCACCTTGAACTGATTGATGAAATCCACGCTCGCCTGGCCGACAACACCGCCGTCACGGCGCACATTGCCGCCGGTCAGCAGCACATCGAAATCATCCTTGGCGCTGAGCATCGACGCTACGTGCAGGTTGTTGGTGATGATCTTCAGGTGATTGTGATTGAGCAGGGCGCGGGCAATCGATTCGGTGGTGGTACCGATGTTGATGAACAGCGAGGCGTGATCGGGGATCTGTGCGGCGATGGCTTCACCGATGCGTTGTTTTTCGTCGCGCATCTGATCGGCGCGCATCGCATAGGCGGTGTTTTCGACGCTGGAATCATAGGCGGCGCCGCCATGGTAGCGACGTAGCAGATTGGCTTCCGCGAGCTGATTGATGTCGCGGCGGATGGTTTGCGGGGTAACAACGAACAGCGTGGCCATTTCCTCGATGCTCACATAGCCGCGTTCGCGGACCAGCTCGAGGATTTGCTGCTGACGGGGAGGCAGATTCATGGGGCTTCCTTTGGGCTGCCGTGCAAAATTTGCCCATGATGACGCAGGAATCCGCTCCCGACCAGTTTCCAAACAACGTGAAAGCTACTGCGCTCGGCCATCCTGCGTTAAAAACAGGCTCGGACTGCTCATTTACAAACCCGTAAACTCCGCGTCCTCGCCTGTTTTTGCCTTGGCTTGCCTTCGCTCGCTACGCTTTCACGCTGTTTGGACCGCTTTAGCCAGTCCTAAGGTTGGCTTATTCAGCGTCTTCACGCGCCCAGTCACGGGTGCGGCTGACGGCTTTTTTCCAGCCTTTGTACAGCTTCTCTTTTTCCACTTCGTCCAGGCTCGGTTCGAACTCGCGTTCGATCACTGCCTTGCCGCGCAGTTCTTCCAGGCTGCCCCAGAATCCGCACGCCAGACCGGCCAGATACGCAGCGCCGAGTGCCGTGGTTTCGCGCATTTGCGGGCGCTCGACCTGAGTGCCGAGGATGTCGGCCTGGAACTGCATGAGGAAGTTGTTCGCTACCGCGCCGCCGTCCACACGCAGGGCCTTGAGGCGCTCGCCCGAATCTTGTTGCATGGCGTCGAGGACGTCGCGGGTCTGGTAGGCGATCGATTCCAGCGCGGCACGGATGATGTGATCCACACGGACGCCGCGCGTCAGGCCGAACAGTGCGCCACGGGCATACGGGTCCCAGTACGGCGCGCCCAGACCGGTGAATGCCGGCACCAGATAGACGCCGTTGCTGTCCTTCACTTTATTGGCGAAGTATTCGGTGTCGTGGGCGTCGTTGATGATTTTCAGTTCATCACGCAGCCACTGCACGGTCGAACCGCCATTGAATACGGCGCCTTCCAGCGCATAAGCGACTTCGCCACGCGGGCCGCAAGCGATGGTGGTGAGCATGCCGTGTTTGGATTTCACGGCTTTGTCGCCAGTGTTCATCAACAGGAAGCAACCGGTGCCGTAGGTGTTTTTTGCCTGGCCCGGCTCGACGCACATCTGGCCGAACAGAGCGGCTTGCTGGTCGCCGGCGATCCCGCCGATGGCGATGCCACTCTTGGTGCGACCGTAGATTTCCGACGAGGCTTTGACTTCCGGGAGCATCTCGCGCGGGATGTCGAGGATTTCCAGCATCTTCGCGTCCCACTCCAGCGAGTGGATGTTGAACAGCATGGTGCGCGAGGCGTTGGTGTAATCGGTGACGTGGACTTTGCCGCCGGTGAATTTCCAGATCAGCCAGCTATCGACGGTGCCGAACAGCAGTTCGCCGTTGCGCGCACGTTCGCGGCTGCCTTCGACGTTGTCGAGGATCCACTTCAGTTTGGTGCCGGAGAAGTACGGGTCGGTGACCAGGCCCGTAGTGTCTCGGATGTAGTCTTCGTGGCCGTCACGCTTGAGCTGCTGGCAGATCTCGGTGCTGCGGCGGCACTGCCAGACGATCGCGTTGTAGACCGGGCGGCCGGTAGTCTTGTCCCAGACCACGGTGGTTTCACGCTGGTTGGTGATGCCGATGGCGGCCACCTGATCGTGATGCAGGCCGGCCTGGGCCAGCGCTTCAACCATCACCGCGCTTTGGGTGGCGAAGATTTCCATCGGGTCATGTTCAACCCAACCAGCTTGTGGGTAGTGCTGGGCGAATTCGCGCTGGGCGGTGCAGACCACGTTCGCATCACGGTCGAAAATGATCGCGCGGGAGCTGGTCGTACCCTGATCGAGGGCAATGATGTAGTTCTTATTCTGAATGTCGGTCATGTCGATTGCCTTGGACGAAATAAGGGAGAGTGGGCCGGGGCGCAGGCTCTATTTGGCAGGAGCCTGCGCCGACTGTTTCAAGAAGTTCTTGGTTTGCCGTCAATGGCCGGTTCTGCATCCTTTGTAGCAGGTGTGGCGCCGGTCAGGTGACGGGCGATGAGCCCGCGATACCCGGCAGCGCCGAGGCAGGCACCGACAATCGGTGCAAAAATCGGAATCAGGAAGTACGGAATATCGCGGCCGCCAGTGAAGGAAATTTCACCCCAGCCCGCGAAGAAAGTCATCAGTTTAGGGCCGAAGTCACGCGCCGGGTTCATCGCAAAACCGGTCAGCGGGCCCATCGAGCTGCCGATCACCGCGATCAGCAAACCGATCAGCAGCGGTGCCATCGGGCCTTTCGGCAAGCCGTTGTTATCATCGGTCAGGGCCATGATCACGCCCATCAGGATGGCGGTGATGATCATCTCGACCAGAAACGCCTGGGCGGTGGACAGCACCGGGTTCGGGAAGGTGGAGAACACCGACGCCAGCTCCAGGCTTGCAGCCGAACCGCGAACCATTTGGTGAGTTTGTTCGAAATCGAAGAACAGGTTGCTGTACAGCGTGTAAACCAACAACGCGCCGCAGAAGGCGCCGGCAATCTGCGAGAGGATGTAGAACGGCAGTTTGCGTTTTTCGAAGTCGGCGAAGATGGTCAGGGCGATGCTCACGGCCGGGTTCAGATGCGCGCCGGAAACGCCAGCGGTGAGGTAGATCGCCATACTCACGCCGACGCCCCAGATGATGCTGATTTCCCACAGGCCGAAGCTGGCGCCCGCGACTTTGAGTGCGGCGACACAACCGGTGCCGAAAAAGATCAGTAGAGCAGTACCCAGAAACTCGGCCAGGCATTGGCCCGATAGCGATGGTTGCTGTAAAGCAGTTGTCATTGAAAACCTCGGTTTTTGTTGTTGTCTGGCGCTTTGCCGACAGGGCAAGGCGCGATTTTCCCCGGGGCAGGATCCCCATCCTGTTCCCGGTTTACTGCTGGGTGCTGCAATGTTGATAATTCTTACATTATTCAGATTCGAAAAAATATAGACAAGAAACAAACCTGTCAAAGGTCGAAAGTGAACCGTCAGTCACAATAAAACTATTAGTGCCATGAATGATCCTTGGCGAGCGGCGATTCCCGATCTTCTGAAAAGTCTGCAGGCCACGGGAAACGCGGCGTTGGACTAGAGCCTTTTGTGATCTGATCGCCTAGAATCCTGCGCAGGATTTTTCTGCCACTGCCAAGCCTGGAGCTGCCATGACCCCTGCGTTGGACTTGTTGAAAAAAGTTCGTGCCGAACATCGCGTGCACAGTTACGAACATGACCCGAAGGCCGCGTCCTATGGGCTGGAGGCCGCGGAAAAACTCGGGCTTGAGCCGGCGCAGGTGTTCAAGACGCTGCTGGCAGCCAGCGAGAAAGGCGAGTTGTTGGTGGCGGTGGTGCCGGTCGTCGGAAGTCTCGACCTCAAAGGTCTGGCTCACGCGGCGGGGGTGAAAAAAGTCGAGATGGCGGATCCGGCGGCGGCCCAGCGCTCCACCGGTTATCTGTTGGGGGGCATCAGCCCTTTGGGGCAGAAGAAACGCCTGCGTACCTTCATCGATAATTCGGCTCAGGCTTTTGCGACTATTTATGTCAGCGCCGGTCGGCGTGGCCTTGAAGTCGAATTGGCACCCGCTGTGCTGGCTGAACATACCCAGGCAAAATTCGCCGACATTGGTCGTGCGTGAGAAAAACCTGTGCTGTATGAATAAAATTGGCCGGTTCTGTCACTGGCGCTGAGCCGAACAGCACTGCATGCTCTGCCGACTGACTCAGGGAGTAGGTTATGCAGCTTGATTTTCATCAGGTCGACGCATTCAGTGATCGGCCATTCAGCGGCAATCCGGCGATGGTGTATCGGCTCGACGCGTGGCTCGCGGACGATTTGATGCAGAAGATCGCCGCCGAACACAATCTGGCGGAGACCGCGTTTCTGGTGCGTGAAGGTGCGGTGTGGCATATACGCTGGTTCACCCCGACCACCGAAGTACCTTTGTGCGGTCACGCGACGCTGGCCAGCGCTTATGTGCTGTTCGAGATTTACAAGGAAGCGGCCGAGCGACTGGACTTCACCTGCAAGTCCGGGCCGTTGAGTGTGAGCCGTGAGGATGGCCGCTTGTGGCTGGACTTCCCGTCAATCATTCCATCGGAGATTGGCGTGACACTGGACGTCGAGCGGGCGCTGGGTGTCGAAGCGGTGGATGTGCTCGGGTCCAACGAATTGTTTGTGGTGCTGGAGTCGGAGCAGGCTGTGCTCGACTGCAAACCGGACATGGTTGCATTGGCCAAACTGCCATGGCTCGGCGCTATCGTCACGGCGCGCGGCAATCAGCACGATTTCGTCTCACGCTACTTTGCGCCGGCGATTGGTATCAATGAGGATCCGGTCACCGGTTCGACCCATTGCAGCCTGATTCCGTATTGGTCAAAACGCCTGGGCAAGTCGAGCCTGACCGCATGCCAGCGCTCGGCGCGGGGCGGCGAGTTGTTCTGTCGGCTTGAAGGTGAGCGGGTGAAGATCGGCGGCAATGCGACGCTCGTTGCGAGCGGCACCCTAATATTGGGCTAGGTAGGGGTGAGCCTTTGTGGTGAGGGGATTTATCCCCGATGGGCTGCGAAGCGGCCCTTAAGCCTGCAATCGCGGAGCATCTGTTGCTCCGCATGCAATGGTTTTGGGGCTGCTGCGCAGCCCATCGGGGATAAATCCCCTCGCCACAAAAGCCCTCCACAATTCGATCCGGGTTTGGATCAGAGGGCAGTGCTGAACCGGCGGACGCCGTTTTCCACCGCCGGAATATGCGCTGCGGTGCTGCCCGAGGCCTGGAACAACACCAGATGTTCCGCCGCAACCCGAATCCCCACTTGCGCACCCACCTGATGGTCAGCATGGCTCGGGAAAATCGACTCCAGCTGCGCGCCGGTAGGCAATTGCAGACGATACAGCGTTGACGCGCCAAGGAAGGTTTTGCCGACAATCCGTGCTTTCAGCTCACTGTCCGGCGCATAAACGATGTCGTCCGGACGCAGCAATACATCCACCGCGCCGCCAATCGGCCAGGTATACGCACGATTGCCGCGCAGCTCACCGAGTTCGGTCTGCACCGATTCCGGGCTGGCGAGCTGGCCGCGAATGAAGTAGCCCTGACCGATGAAGCTGGCCACGAACGGCGTCGCCGGCTCGTGATACAGGTTGTACGGCGTGTCCCACTGTTCCAGTCGACCTTCCTTGAAGACGCCGACGTGATCGCTCACGGCAAAGGCTTCTTCCTGATCGTGGGTCACCAGAATCGCACTGGTGCCGCGAGCCTTGAGGATGTCGCGCACTTCATGGCTGAGCTTGCGCCGCAGTTCGCCATCGAGGTTGGAGAACGGTTCATCCAGCAACAGCAATTGCGGCTCGGGCGCCAGAGCGCGGGCGAGGGCGACGCGTTGTTGCTGGCCGCCGGACAATTCGTGCGGGAAACGTTTGCCGAGGTTCTTCAGGTTGACCAGTTCGAGCAATTCTTCGGTGACGCGATCTTTTTGCGGGTGTTTGCGAATGCCGAACGCGATGTTGTCCGCGACGCTCAGGTGCGGGAACAGCGCGTAATCCTGAAACACCATGCCGATCCGGCGTTTCTCCGGTGCGAGGGTGAAACCGGCGCTGGAAATGGTTTCGCCACCCAGGGTGATTTCACCTTCATGCACCGGCTCGAAACCGGCAATGGCGCGCAGCGTGGTGGTCTTGCCGCAGCCGGACGAACCGAGCAGGCAGCCGATATCACCGGCATTGAGGTGCAGATTGAGGTTCTGCACCACACGTTGATCTTGATAACCGCAAGCGAGGTTGCGCAGGTTCAGCAGTAATTCATGGCTCATGCGTGGTGATATGCCGGTTCGACGAGGAACTCGAGCAGGGCCTTCTGTGCGTGGAGACGGTTTTCTGCCTGATCCCAGGCGACGGAGCGCGGATCATCAAGCAGGTCGAGACTGATTTCTTCGCCACGGTGCGCAGGCAGGCAGTGCATGAACAGCACGTCCTCGGCAGCGAGGTCGAGCAGGGCACGGTTGACCTGGAACGGTGCGAACAGTTTGAGGCGCTTGGCGGTTTCTTCTTCCTGGCCCATCGAGGTCCAGACGTCGGTGCTCACCAGATGCGCGCCGCGCACGGCGTCCTGCGGGTCGCGGACGATGGTCACGCGATCGCCGGCCTTGGCGACGAATTCAGGGTTGGGCTCGTAGCCTTCAGGGCAGGCGATGCGCAACTGGAAGTCGAACTGGATCGCCGCTTCTATATAGCTGTTGCACATGTTGTTGCCGTCACCGATCCAGGCCACGGTCTTGCCCTGGATCGAACCACGGTGTTCAAGAAAGGTTTGCATGTCGGCCAGCAACTGGCACGGGTGCAGGTCATCGGACAGGCCGTTGATCACCGGCACGCGCGAATTGGCAGCGAATTCGGTCAGGGTGCTGTGGGCAAAGGTACGGATCATCACCGCATCGAGCATGCTCGACATGACGATGGCGCAGTCGCCGATCGGCTCGCCACGGCCCAGTTGCGTATCACGCGGCGACAGGAAGATCGCCTGGCCGCCGAGCTGGATCATGCCGGCCTCGAAGGAGATCCGGGTACGGGTCGAGGATTTCTCGAAGATCATCCCCAGCACGCGGTTTTTCAGAGGCTCGAACAGTACGCCGCGGTTACGCAGGTCCTTGAGCTCAACGCCTCGACGGATCACGCTGACCAGCTCTTCGGGCGTGCAATCCATCAGGGAGAGAAAGTGCCTTGCGCTCATCATTGACTACCTTTTGCTACAAACCGCAGATGCTCAAAGCCTTGTTTAACGGAACAACGGGCGAGACCTGCGGCGTAAGCCGCACGGGGGCGACGAAATAGGGGGAGGCGCGATATTGACACTAAATGTCGCGTTTTTCCAATAGGCTACTTTTGTTGTGGGATTCGGAGGGCGGACTGCACGGGTGCAATGACGCATTTGAAGCCGGGTTCAGGACAGCAGCGAAGCACTTTGTACACTGGCGTCCCGGGGCTTGGCAATCCGGCGTGACGCGGATACAGCGCTTTGGTCGGTTCGAGACCGAGTGGTTGCAGATTCGCTTGGTCGGATGCGCAGGCTGAAACATTTGCTAAAGCAAAGTGCTGAGTTATAACTACCTTTCGAGCGACGCAGGAAGCCTCCGAATGGAATCGAAAGAACAACTGTTAATGGAATTGCTGGGCCACACGGCTCGCTCCCTGACCCATCTCACCGCGTCGGTCACCTCAATGTCCTTCGAGTTGTTGCGCAGTGATGACGATGTGGTCAAGGCCGCCAGCCGGCAGATGATCGACCGCATGGCGACTATCAGCGCCGGGCTCGACGAACACTGGCGCCTGATCGGCGAGCTCACCGGCGTCCATGTCGCCCATGAGCAGATCGAAACCATTCAGGAAATCCAGTTGCAGGCGCCGCCGCAGTTGCCATCGAACTGATTCGACGGGCTATCGGCTCGCCTGATGGCTATCGATTCACAAGACGAACGTCGCTGGCGCCTTGCTGGCGCACAGGCCATAGTTTTGTTCCCGCAGGCGTTGTTGCCTGCCCAGAACAAGACAGAGACTGGCCATGACCAAGACTCTCCACCACCGTGCCTGCCACCTGTGCGAAGCCATTTGCGGTCTGACCATCGAAACCACCGAAACCGATGGTCATGTCGCGATCACGTCGATCAAGGGTGATGCCCTCGATACTTTCAGTCGTGGCCATATCTGTCCCAAAGCCGTCGCCTTGCAAGACATCCAGAATGATCCTGATCGGCTGCGTCAGCCGATGCGCCGGGTCGGCAGCGAATGGCTGCCAATCGAGTGGGACGAGGCGTTTGCGCTGGTAGCCGAGCGGCTGGCGGCGATTCAGGAGCGGCATGGGCAAAATGCTGTCGCGGTGTATCAGGGTAACCCGAGCGTGCACAACTACGGGCTGATGACCCACAGCAATTACTTTCTCGGTTTGCTGAAAACCCGTAATCGCTTTTCCGCAACCTCGGTCGATCAATTGCCGCATCACCTCAGCAGCTACCTGATGTACGGCCACGGTTTGCTGCTGCCGATCCCGGACATCGATCACACCGATTTCATGCTGATTCTCGGCGGCAACCCGCTGGCGTCCAACGGCAGCATCATGACCGTGCCGGATGTCGAGAAACGTCTAAAAGCGATTCAGGCGCGCGGCGGTAAAGTGGTGGTGGTTGATCCGCGCCGCAGCGAAACGGCAGCGATGGCCGATCAGCATCTGTTCATACGTCCCGGGGGCGATGCGGCGCTGTTGTTTGGCGTGCTCAACACGTTGTTTGGCGAAGGCCTGACCCGCGACAGTCATTTGCCGGTCGCAGGGCTGGATGAAGTGCGCGCCGCCGTGGCGGGTTTCACTGCTGAGGCCATGAGCCCGCTGTGTGCCGTGCCCGCCGAGCAGATCCGCCTGCTGGCCCGCGACTTCGCCGCCGCGCCGAGTGCGGTGTGTTACGGGCGCATGGGTGTTTCCACGCAGGCATTCGGCACGTTGTGTCACTGGTTGGTGCAGTTGATCAATCTGGTCACCGGCAACCTCGATCGGGTCGGCGGTGCGTTGTGCACAGAACCGGCGGTGGACTTGGTCGCGTCAACCTCGGGCGGCCATTTCAACAAATGGCAAAGTCGTGTGTCGGGCCGTCCCGAATACGGCGGTGAGCTGCCGGTGTCGGCGCTGGCCGAAGAGATGCTCACTGAAGGCGAAGGGCAGATCCGCGCACTGATCACCGTGGCCGGCAATCCGGTGTTGTCGACGCCGAACGGGCGGCAACTGGAACAGGCGCTGGATGGCCTGGAGTTCATGCTCAGCATCGATCTGTACATCAACGAAACCACGCGTTACGCCGATCTGATCCTGCCGTCGACCTCGGCGCTGGAGAACGATCACTACGACACCACGTTCAACCTGTTCGCGGTGCGCAACGTGACCCGCTTCAATCGTGCAATCCTCGCCAAGCCTGAGGGCGCGCTGCATGACTGGGAGATCTTCGTCGGCCTGGCCAAGGCCTTTGCCGAGAAGACCGGCAAGGAGCTGAAACCGACCATGCCACCGTCGAAGATGATCGATATGGGCCTGCGCATGGGCATGTATGGCGATGCTGGCGAGCAAAAGTTGTCGCTGGCGACGCTGTTCGATCATCCCCACGGGATTGACCTTGGAGCGTTGAAACCGAATCTGGCAAAGCGTTTAAAAACCCCTGATCAGCGCGTGCAGGCTGCGCCGCCAGAGATCCTCGCCGACCTCGCACGCTTCGCCGCATTACAGGCGCCGGCCGCCGATGAACTGTTGATGATCGGGCGCCGTCACGTACGCAGTAACAATTCGTGGATGCACAACTATCACCGCCTGGTGAAGGGCAAGCCGCGTCATCAGTTGTTGATGCACCCGGAGGATCTTGCCAGCCGTGGCCTCAACGATGGGCAGTTGGTGCGGGTGAGTTCGCGGGTCGGGCAGATCGAAGTGGAAGTGCTCGGCAGTCTGGACATGATGAAAGGCGTGGTCAGTCTGCCGCACGGCTGGGGGCATGCACGGCCCGGTGTGCAGATGGCGATTGCCAGCGGCCAGCCGGGTTCGAGCGCCAACGACCTGACCGATGAATGCCAACTCGACGAGTTGTCCGGTAATGCCGCGTTGAATGGCGTGCCGGTGACAGTCGCGGCGGCGTGAGCAAGTCTGTCGGGGAGACCGAGCAGGGCGCTCGGGATTCCGTTACAATGCGCCACCGTGCCGACCCATGAGTCGGAAAGTTCAGCCGAGGTGCTCCATGGATATCATCGAAACGATTAAAGAGCAGATTGCCAACAACACCATTCTGCTTTACATGAAAGGCTCGCCGAATGCCCCACAATGTGGCTTCTCCGCGAAAGCTGCACAGGCTGTGATGGCTTGTGGCGAAAAGTTTGCGTACGTGGACATCCTGCAGAACCCGGAAATCCGCGCCAACCTGCCAAAGTACGCCAACTGGCCGACTTTCCCGCAACTGTGGGTCGGCGGTGAACTGGTCGGCGGTAGCGACATCATGACCGAGATGGCTGCAGACGGTTCGCTGCAAACCACCATCAAGGCCGCTGTCGAAGCAGCTGCTGCGAACAAGTCCGAAGCCTGATCGGCCTCTGTGGAGCCAGCAGCCTGACTCCACATTGGTTTCACCCGGCACATGCTTCCCTGTAGGAGCTGTCGAGTGAAACGAGGCTGCGATCTTTTGATCTCCAGCCAACAAAAAGCCCCGCACCTCGAAAGAGGGCGGGGCTTTTTAATGTCTCGGGTTTAGCGGGCGCTAACTTACTCTTCGCCCATCTGCGATTGCAGATAGTTCTCAAGACCGACTTTATCGATCAGGCCCAGTTGGGTTTCCAGCCAGTCGATGTGTTCTTCTTCGGATTCGAGAATGTCTTCGAGCAGTTCACGGCTGCCGAAGTCGCCGACGGTTTCGCAATGGGCGATCGCGGCTTTCAGATCAGCATGACCGGTCTTCTCGATACGCAGATCACACTCCAGCATTTCCTGGGTGTGCTCGCCGATGTGCAGCTTGCCCAGATCCTGCACGTTCGGCAGGCCTTCGAGGAACAGGATGCGCTTGATCAGCTTGTCCGCGTGCTTCATCTCGTCGATGGATTCTTTGTACTCGTGCTTGCCCAGCTTGTTCAGGCCCCAATCTTCGTACATGCGTGCATGCAGGAAGTACTGATTGATCGCGACCAGCTCATTGGCAAGGATCTTGTTGAGATGCTGGATGACTGTAATGTCGCCTTTCATGATCGGAGTCCTGCCCTGTAATAGCTGTATATAAGGCGGAGTTTGAGCTTCGTACTTATAAGTGTCAAACCTAAGTTATTGAATAATATATGAAAATTAATCGGAATAAGAATGTTTGTGTTCCGCGTCTAGACGCTAACCATTTGATTTTCAGGCATAAAAAAACCGGACATAAGTCCGGTTCTTTGAAATAGGGATAATTTACGCAGCGGTAAATTCTACAGGATAGGGGATCGCAGCCTGGGCGGTTTGCAGCTTGGTCAGGGTTTCGCGAACCACTTCCTTGGCCAGGCAGGCACATTTGCCACATTGGCTGGCGACGCCGGTAGCCTGGCGGACTTCTTTATAGCTGCAGCAACCTTCATAGATCGCTTCGCGGATCTGTCCGTCGGTGACGCCAGTGCAGAGACAAACATACATAAGTGAGAACCGTCGCTGGTTGTGACTCAATTGCGATGGATCTTAATGTTAACGAGAATGATTGTCAAAGTGCTTTCGGAAAGCTTTGCCCGGGATTTGCGCGTGACTGACGAGCGGTAATGACTGGCCATCTGCCTGGCCCCGTAAATGCAGCGCCGTTATCCGCCTGCTTTAAAAAACCGTTAAGGACAGGCCAAAAACGCAGTGTATGATGGTCGGCCCTTGCGAAGGGGGTTCGTGTCACAGGGCTGTCGCCTGAGGGTGGCAGGCTGGCGCGGACCCTGAACTTCAAGTTTTTACACCAGGAGATATCAATGAGCGTACTCGTAGGCAAACAAGCCCCTGACTTCACCGTCCCGGCCGTACTCGGCAATGGCGAGATCGTTGACAGCTTCACTCTGTCCTCGGCCATCAAAGGCAAATACGGCCTGGTGTTCTTCTACCCACTGGACTTCACCTTCGTCTGCCCGTCCGAGCTGATCGCTCTGGACAACCGCATGGCTGACTTCAAGGCACGCAACGTTGAAGTGATCGCTGTGTCGATCGACTCGCACTTCACCCACAACGCCTGGCGCAACACCCCAGTCAACAATGGCGGCATCGGCCAGGTGAAATACACCATGGCTGCCGACATGAAGCACGACATCGCCAAGGCTTACGACGTTGAATCGGAAGGCGGTGTAGCTTTCCGTGGCGCGTTCCTGATCGACGACAAAGGCGTTGTCCGCTCGCAGATCATCAACGACCTGCCGCTGGGCCGTAACATGGAAGAGCTGATCCGTCTGGTCGACGCTCTGCAATTCCACGAAGAGCACGGCGAAGTCTGCCCTGCCAACTGGAAAAAAGGCGACAAAGGCATGAACGCTTCGCCAGAAGGCGTTGCTGCATACCTGACCGAGAACGCTGCTGCCCTGTAAGGCGCAACGTCGAGGTACAAAAAAAACCGGCCCATGTGGCCGGTTTTTTTATGCGCGGAATTTACTCGACGAGGATCAGTCGTCGAAATCTTCCCAGCCGCCCATCTGTTTCCAGCGGTTGACGATGCCGCAGAACAGCTCAGCGGTTTTCTCGGTGTCATAGCGCGCGGAGTGCGCCTCACGGCCGTCGAAATCGATGTCGGCTGCCTGGCAGGCTTTCGCCAGCACGGTTTGGCCGTACGCCAGACCGGCCAGTGTCGCGGTGTCGAAACTGGAGAACGGGTGGAACGGGTTGCGTTTCATGTCCAGTCGCGCAACCGCGGCGTTCAGGAAGCCCAGATCGAAACTGCTGTTGTGGCCGACCAGAATTGCCCGCTTGCAGCCGTTGGCCTTCAGCGCCTTGCGGATGCCACGGAAGATGTCGGTCAGCGCGGTTTCTTCGCTGACCGCCATGCGCAACGGGTGATCGAGCTTGATCCCGGTGAACTCCAGCGCCGCCGCTTCGATGTTGGCGCCTTCGAACGGCTCAACACGGAAGAAGTAGGTGTGATCCGGGTAAACAAAACCCTTTTCATCCATGGCGATGGTGGTCGCAGCAATCTCCAGTAACGCATCGGTGGCCGAGTTGAAGCCACCGGTTTCTACGTCGACGACCACCGGCAGGTAGCCGCGAAAGCGTGCCGCCATCGGGTGACGGGAACCGCCACCACCACTTTGACCGTCCAGTTCGTCGTCGAAATGGTCTTCACTCACGCGTGTTCCTCCAGCAGGCGCCAGCGCAGTTTTTCACCGGCGCGCAGCGGGATAACGGTCAGCTCGCCGAATGGCAGGCTGGTCGGGGCGGTCCATTCTTCACGAACCAGGGTGATGCGATCAGTGTTCACCGGCAGGCCATAAAAACGCGGGCCGTTGAGGCTGGCGAAGGCTTCGAGCTTGTCCAGCGCATTACGCTGTTCGAAGGCTTCGGCGTACATCTCGATGGCGGCGTACGCGGTGTAGCAGCCGGCGCAGCCGCAAGCGGCTTCCTTGGCGTGCTGGGCGTGCGGTGCCGAGTCGGTGCCGAGGAAGAACTTCGCGCTGCCACTGGTGGCGGCATCGAGCAGGGCTTCCTGGTGCGTATTGCGCTTGAGGATCGGCAGGCAATAGAAGTGCGGCCGAATCCCGCCAACCAGCATGTGGTTGCGGTTGTAGAGCAGGTGATGCGCGGTGATGGTTGCGCCGACGTTGGCCGAGGCCTCGTTGACGAACTGCACGGCATCGCCGGTGGTGATGTGTTCGAACACCACTTTCAGCGTCGGGAAACGCTCGACCACACGACGCATGTGCTCATCGATGAAGATCTTTTCGCGGTCGAACACATCGACATCACCACGGGTCACTTCGCCGTGGATCAGCAGCGGCATGCCGACTTCGGCCATGGCTTCCAGCGCCGGGAAAATCTTGTCGATGCTGGTCACCCCGGAATCGGAGTTGGTGGTCGCACCAGCCGGGTACAGCTTGGCGGCGTGTACGAAACCGCTGGCCTTGGCTTCACGAATTTCTTCGGGCTGGGTGCGGTCGGTGAGGTACAGCACCATCAACGGTTCGAAGCGACTGCCGGCCGGGCGGGCAGCAAGAATCCGCTGGCGATAGCCGTCGGCCTCGGCGGCGTTGCGCACCGGCGGGACCAGGTTGGGCATGATGATGGCGCGGCCAAAGGTGCGCGCAACATCGGCAACGGTATTGGTCAACACGGCACCATCGCGAAGATGAATATGCCAGTCGTCGGGACGCAGCAGGGTCAGGCGGTCGGACATGAGGGGATTCCAGGCGGGTCAAACTGAGGCGAATGCTACCGGAAAAGACTCTTGCAGGCACTCGCTATCAAGTTTTGCGGGAAGCTTCCGATATCCCGTAGGTATGCCGTAAACATAGTGTGAATCGGTCTTTGTGTTTCAGAAGCCAATGGAGCCTCCCGTGCGCCAGCGTTATTTAGCCTTGCTCAGTGTGTTTGCCAGCCTTCCCGCGATGGCGCTCACCTACCAGACTCGCCTGGAGAACATTGAGTGGACGGTCGCCGGCGACAAGTTCGAGTGCCGCCTGACACAGCCGATCACCGATTTCGGTTCGGGTGAATTCGTGCGCAAGGCCGGTGAGCAGGCGATATTTCGCCTGAACGCCTACAACGCCATGCTCGGCGGCGGTTCGGCGACTTTGCTGGCAGCCGCCGCGCCTTGGCAGCCGGGGCGTGGTGACATCAATCTGGGCAGCGTCAGGCTCGGCAGTGGCAACGTCTTGTTCAGCAGTTCGCAGTCCCAGGCCGGTGGCCTGATCAGCGGCCTGCTCGACGGTCGCAGTCCGGTCGTGCGGCGTGCTTCGGGCGATGGCCGTGTGTCGGAAGTGCGTCTGTTGCCAGTCAAGTTCAGCAAGGCGTTTAACGACTATCAAAGCTGTGTGGCGAAACTGCTGCCGCAGAATTTCGAGCAGATCAAACAGTCGCAGATCGGCTTCCCCGGCGAGGGTGTTGACCTGGACGCTGCCGCCAAGGCCAAACTGCAAGTGATGCTCGAATACATGAAGGCCGATCCGACGGTCAATCACATCGAACTCGACGGCCACTCCGACAACAGTGGCAATCGTTTGACCAACCGCGAACTGTCGCGCCGTCGCGCATTGGCCGTGGTCGACTTCTTCAAGGCCAACGGCATTCAGGAATCGCAGATCACTGTGCGTTTCCATGGCGAGCAATATCCCATTGTGCCGAACACCAATGCGGCCAATCGCGCGAAAAACCGTCGAGTCAATGTAAAACTCGCGCGGGTGGCACCGGCCGCTGCTCCAGCGCCTCAGGCCAGTACGCCTGCCAACACTGCCGCGACTTCCTGACCCGCCGGTCATCGTCGCGCTCTCGACAGATTCTGTCGCTTTGTCGTCTTAAGCTGTCGCGCCTCTGTAAATTATCGCGTTTGGGCGGTAGACTCCTCGGCTTTCCGTAGAACCCCGTGGAGTGATGGCATGGCGGACGTAAACAAGGTCGTTCTGGCGTATTCCGGCGGCCTGGACACTTCGGTGATCCTCAAGTGGCTGCAGGATACTTATAACTGTGAAGTGGTGACCTTCACCGCTGATCTCGGTCAAGGCGAAGAGGTCGAGCCGGCCCGCGCCAAGGCTCAGGCCATGGGCGTCAAAGAAATCTACATCGACGACCTGCGCGAAGAATTCGTGCGCGATTTCGTCTTCCCGATGTTCCGCGCCAACACCGTTTACGAAGGCGAGTACCTGCTGGGTACTTCCATCGCACGTCCGCTGATCGCCAAACGTCTGATCGAGATTGCCAACGAAACCGGCGCTGACGCCATTTCCCATGGCGCCACCGGCAAGGGCAACGACCAGGTACGTTTCGAACTGGGTGCCTACGCACTCAAGCCTGGCGTGAAAGTGATTGCACCGTGGCGTGAGTGGGACCTGCTGTCCCGCGAGAAGCTGATGGACTACGCCGAGAAGCACGCGATCCCTATCGAGCGTCACGGCAAGAAGAAGTCCCCGTACTCGATGGACGCCAACCTGCTGCACATCTCCTATGAAGGCGGCGTGCTGGAAGACACCTGGACCGAGCACGAAGAAGACATGTGGCGTTGGACCGTCTCCCCGGAGAACGCTCCTGACACCCCGCAATACCTGGAACTGACCTACCGTAACGGCGACATCGTTGCGCTGGACGGCGTCGAAATGACCCCGGCCACCGTTTTGGCGACGCTGAACAAGATCGGCGGTGCTCACGGTATCGGCCGTCTCGACATCGTCGAAAACCGTTACGTCGGCATGAAGTCCCGTGGCTGCTACGAAACCCCGGGCGGCACCATCATGCTGCGCGCTCACCGCGCCATTGAATCGATCACCCTGGACCGTGAAGTCGCTCACCTCAAAGACGAGTTGATGCCGAAATACGCCAGCCTGATCTACACCGGCTACTGGTGGAGCCCTGAGCGTCTGATGCTGCAACAGATGATTGACGCTTCGCAGGTCAACGTGAACGGTGTGGTTCGCCTGAAACTGTACAAAGGCAACGTGATCGTTACCGGTCGCAAGTCCGACGATTCGCTGTTCGATGCCAACATCGCGACCTTCGAAGAAGACGGCGGTGCTTACAACCAGGCCGATGCGGCGGGCTTTATCAAGCTCAACGCGCTGCGCATGCGCATTGCTGCCAACAAGGGCCGCAAGCTGTTCTGATTGTTCAGACTGATGCGCAATGAAAGGGCGGCCTTGTCTTAGAGACGGGGCCGCCCTTTTTACTTAATTCTTTTGTTCGGCGCTTGTCGAGCAATGTCTCTGGTCTGTCTGCTTGCACGACAATGACCCCGTCCTTCAAGTCCGTCCCAACAGCGTCACCGCTTGCGAGCACAGGTTGTAAACAATACACAGCGTAGTGCCTGAGTCTTTCTTGGCGTATTTGATCTGTAGCAGCGCATTCTTCGTCAGTGAAGCGTCCGACACATGATTGGAAAGAAATACGATGACGCGGATGGCTTTCCTGTCGTTGAGCCGGATTCTTTGCAGAATCGTGTCGAGTTCTCTCGCCGCATCGATGTCACGGAGATCGATGATGTGCAGATTGCTGACGGAGACGGGCAACTGAATATTGTGTTGAACCGTCAGGTTTGACCTCGCACGGATGTCCGTTGGTGGATCGGGCGCGTTGTGGATTTCGCACGAGTCCGCGCATTGTGCGGCGGTATCATCAGGCACGACGCGACTCGAGATTCCGAAAGTATTGTGTGCAGTGGGACCTTCTCTGGATGTGTTGCGTTTGTTGTCGCGGTCATTGTTGTCCATGGCTTTCAAGAAGGTCTCGTCCTTGCCGAAATCGGAAGGTGAATAGAGCGAGCGGTAGTTGAAGTTTAAAGTTATAAAAAAAATAAATAACAAGTAGAACGGGAAGCTGATCAGGAACCATATATAGATAGAGCGTTCCTCACTGTTGAGGAACGGCAAAGATATCGCGGCGGATGCTTCGGAGATACCGGCGAATATGGCGATGATCGTCATTGGGTTAGTGATTCTATTTTTTATCTTTAACATATTTGTACTCTTTTGTCTGGGTTTTCTCATTGTGGTTTTGTTTGTGTTTGTTGGTAGTTGTAAGTTTAGTGGTTAGTATTGTATTTATAGCAAAAGTGTTTGGTTGAGTATAAATATCTTGTTTCAAGCGTTTATGCGCGGCGTGGTGGTGTATTGAGTTGTAGGAAGTAGTGTCATTGCTTTATGTTTCCAGTCGCCAGTCTGAATGAGCTGTCGTCATCTTCTTTGTTAGAGTTTCAGGCGCTAGCCCGTAATGGCCTCGGGCTGTGGAACGGCACCTGCGTGGCGCGTCGGTCGCAAGCTGTTACAAGTTGGAGAAGGAAATGTAATGTGGATGTTGAAGCGTTCCAATGTCGGATTTTTAGATGGGAGCGGATTTTTTGTAGGATTTATCTTCAATGGATGTAGGGAATGTCTTTCGATGCAAGTGCGTGAGAGCCCCGACATGCCACTGCGCAAGTGACTGGGATATGGTGCGTGTTCAAAAAATTCGAACAGCGAAACTGGACTTGCCCATGAATAAAGTGCTGATCGTGGATGACCACCCCGTCATTCGTCTTGCGGTACGTATGCTGATGGAACGTCATGGCTACGAAGTCATTGCAGAAACTGATAACGGCGTGGATGCATTACAACTGGCTCGCGAGCAGATGCCGGATATTGTTATTCTTGATATTGGAATACCAAAACTTGATGGTCTGGAAGTTATCGCGCGCCTGACCTCGACCGCCATGCCGATTAAAGTTCTGGTGCTGACTTCCCAGGCACCTGGGCATTTTTCGATGCGATGCATGCAGTCGGGTGCGGCGGGATATGTATGCAAGCAACAGGACCTGACTGAATTGCTCAGTGCAATCAAGGCGGTTTTATCCGGCTACAGTTACTTTCCCAATCAGGCGTTGCATACAGTGCGTACCAGTCTGGGTAACGCCAGTGAAGCAGACATGGTGGATCGTCTGTCAGGGCGCGAAATGATGGTGTTGCAACAATTGGCGCGAGGCAAGACCAACAAGGAAATCGCCGACGGCATGTTTCTGAGCAACAAAACCGTGAGCACCTACAAGACCCGTTTATTGCTGAAGCTCAATGCACGATCACTGGTTGATTTGATCGAGCTGGCGCAACGCAATGGACTCGTTTGAATGTTTCATTAGCTGACGGAGTCATGGGCCGATCGAGTTCAGCTAGCTGTAGAAAGTGAAAAGCCTCCGTTTCGGGAGGCTTTCAAGCATCAGAGATCAAAATCGTAATCGGCCAATTGCCTTCGCAGTCGGCGCTCCTCCAGCAGGTTATCAATCGTGCGACGTTTGCTGAGGTTGGTTTTAGCCACCTCGACAACCGGTTCTGGGTCATCGGTCTCAGTGGGGGTAAATTCGTCTTCTACGTCCAATTGCTCTTTGTCGGTGCTCATAAAGTTAACTCCCGGCTAAGACTGCCTTTGGCGCTCCTTATATCGGTAATGCAGCGACGGGTAAAAAAGATTTTTTCAATCGATCAATCAATAAATCTAATAGTCGATCAATCGTCCGATGTTTTGGCTTTGTACTCGCACAGATCTTCGATCCTGCAGCTGCCGCACCGGGGCTTGCGTGCCAGACACACATAGCGTCCGTGAAGAATCAGCCAGTGGTGGGAGTCGAGCAGGAACTCCTTGGGGACGAACTTCATCAGCTTCTTTTCCACCTCGATCACATTCTTGCCGGGAGCGATTCCAGTGCGGTTGCTGACGCGGAAGATGTGCGTGTCGACGGCCATGGTCAGTTGGCGAAAAGCCGTGTTGAGCACCACGTTGGCAGTCTTTCGGCCCACTCCCGGCAAGGCTTCTAGCTCCTCACGCGTTTGCGGTACTTCGCTGCCGTGGCGCTCGACCAGCAAGCGGCAAGTCTCGATGACGTTCTTCGCCTTGCTGTTGTAAAGGCCGATGGTCTTGATGTATTCGGACAGACCTTCGACGCCCAGCGCATATATCGCCGCCGGGGTGTTGGCCACCGGGAAAAGCTTCGCCGTCGCCTTGTTGACACCCACGTCGGTCGATTGCGCCGAAAGAATCACGGCAATCAGCAGTTCGAAAGGCGAAGAGTAGGCCAGTTCGGTTTTCGGCTCGGGATTGTCTTCATGCAGTCGGCGAAAGATCTCAAGACGTTTTGCGGCATTCATGGGCGATGCGTTTCCTTGGAAATAGAGTTCGAGCGGGTCCACGCCTGACGGGCTGCGAGCAACAGGCCCAAAAGAATCAGCGCGCCCGGAACCAGAGTTGCCAGATGCAACCCTACACTGAATAAAACCAGACCTTGCCAATGTTCGAAGAGCCCTCGGCCGAGGGTCCCCTGGCCGGCGAGTTCTCGCAGCAAGGCGAGGATCAGCATCAAGACGCCAAACAGCCCAGCGAGTCTGAAACGCTCGATTCGCGTCTGTTGGAAGAAACCATTGTGTTCCAGTACCACGCACTGCAAGGCGATCAGGCCGGCATAAAGCCCCAAGGCCTGATGCCATGACAAAAACCAGCGTTGCCCGAAAATCTCGGCGCAACTGGCCAATGTCGCTGCAAGCAGCAAGCAGGCGAGTAGTGTGCTTGTCCCCGTCAGGCGCGACCGCAGGGGGAGCATGCACGCGCCGTAAGCACCCACGACCAGAACGAACATCAGAACCGTTAGCAGCGCGCCAGCCAACGAGCCGGTGGTGCCCAGCAGCAACATCAGCATCAATGAGTTCGCCAGCGTCGCCGATCGGGTCATGGTTCGTTCCCCAGTAACGGCGCACGATGCTCATCGAAGTAGCGCAGCGCATCATGAATGGCATGGATCGCCGCGCGGGAGGTAATGGTCGCGCCCGCCATTTGATCAAACTGCCCCTGATCCTTTTTCAGCGCCCAACCGGAATCCGTCGGTTGATTGCTCGATTTGCCGGTAAATACCTGCAACCACGTATTCGGCCAGTCGCCCAAATGTCCGCCCAGTGCCGGAGTTTCTGTCTGTTTGAGGGTTTTTACGCCGAGCAGTTTTCCGTCGGCATCAATGGCAATCAACAATTCGATGCTGCCCGCATAGCCCTCGGTCTGGCTGCGCAGCAACACCGCGACTGGCTTGCCAGCCCTGGTCGCGCGATAGCCACCGATCAGCGTGCTGTGGCTCAAGGCTACGTTTGCCAGGACCAGCGGCTGTTCCAGCGGTTGATTGTCGTAGGTATCTGCCGCGAGCACGTCGAGCAGTTTGCGACTGTCGAGCAGACGTTGCGCAGCGGCAATCTGCGGTGCATTGCTGCGTTGTACGAGGTACGTCGCACCGACGCCGACGACGGCCACCAGTAGCAGCGTGAGCGCGCTTGTCGTCCGATTCATGGGCTCACCTGTGCATGCCGACTGGCGGCAAAACGTTCCAGCACCGGCACGCAGAGATTCATCAACAACACCGCAAACGCCACACCGTCCGGATATCCGCCCCACGTACGAATCAGATAAGTCAGCAAGCCGACACCGACGCCAAACAGTAGGCGGGCGAGAGGACTTTTGGCGCCGGACACCGGTTCAGTAATGATGAAGAATGCGCCAAGCATGGTGGCGCCACTGAGCAGGTGGAACAGGGGCGAGCCGTGTGAGTCCGAACCCGAGCCGTTCCAGCACAACAGACTGACCACAAACAGACTGGCGAGCATACCAACCGGCGCATGCCAGCCGAACACGCGTCGTTGCAGTAAAAACAGCCCGCCAGCTAGGAATGCCAGATTCACCCATTCCACACCCTGGCTGCCGAAACGCCCGAATGCCGGGTTGGCGGCGAACAGCTCATCGATGGTCAGACTTTTATTGATGCGCAAACTGTCCAGAGCCGTGGCCTGAACCCAGGCATCCGGCGCCTGAGCGGGATTGAACACCTGCTGCACCGCGTCAATCAGCGCCAGGCCGTGAGCCGGCCAATGTGTCATCGGTTGTGGAAACATCACCATGATCAAGGCAAATCCGAGCATGGCCGGGTTGAACGGGTTTTTGCCCACGCCGCCATACAGGTGCTTGCCAAACAACAGGCCGAAGGCAATTGCGGACACCGTCAACCACCACGGGCAATAAGGTGGCAACGCAACGGCCAGCAGTGTCGCGCTGACCAGCGCACTGCCGTCACTCAATGTTGGCTGTAAAGGTTGGCGGCGCAGACGTGTGACGCCCGCCTCGACGATCAACGCGGTGCTGACCGACAGCATCAAATTGATCAACACGCCCCAGCCGTACAGCGCGAACAAAGTCAGCAGACCCGGCAGCGTGGCGAGCAGCACCAGTTTCATCGCCTGTTGCAGGCGATCGTCGGGTGCCTCAAGGGGTGACATGATCTTGCACCTGGCGCTCGGCGTCTTGCAGACGGGCGCGGGCCTTGTCGAGGGTTTCGGCGGGCGTGTCGGCGCTGCGTTCGAGTTTGTTGAAGTCGGCGCGGGCGTAGGCCAATTCGGTTTTCAACTGGCGAAGCTGGCCGTCGATCGGGCGTTTTTCCACTCGCACAATGTCAGGCACAGGCTGATCACTTGATTCTTCGGCGGAGTGAAGAGCTTGCTCGGCCTCACGCAGTGCCTGTTCCAGTGCGGCAATCTGCTCGGGGGACGCTTCGGCGGTCTGTGCCTTTTTCAATTCGGCGCGACGCATGGCCAACTGGATTTTCGCCCGTTTCAGGTCGGCATCCTTCGCCGGGGCGGGTGCGACCGGAGCCGCGGGTGCGCTGCTTTCGAGTTTCGCCAGCGCCTGCTCGGCCGCTGCAAATTGTTGCTGCAACACGATCAATTGCGACTGCTGCTCAAAGGTCGGCGGATGACCGAAAGCTTTCAGTGACTTGTGCAACTGCGCGCGGCTCATCGCGACATCGATCTTGGCTTTCTTCAGCGCTGCATCCGCGGTGGCGGCTTTTTGTGCGCGCACACGCTCCAGCGCAGCCTGCACGGGGTCAAGCGTAGTGACTTCAGGTTGTGCAGCCTTTTTCGCCCTCGCTTCACGTTCAGTCTGTTTCTGCTGTTCTTCTCGTTGCAGGCGCGCATTACGGCGTTCGAAACGCTGGCGAGCATGGTCGCGTTTGACGGCGCGAGCGCGTTGTTCTTCAAGGCTGAACGCCAGCCCACCCACCACCGGCAATGTGCCGAGTGGCAGTGGATGCATTTCGATGCAATCCACCGGGCACGGCGCCACGCACAGGTCGCAACCGGTGCACTCGTCGATGATCACCGTGTGCATCAATTTTGCCGCACCGACGATGGCGTCGATCGGGCAGGCCTGAATGCACTTGGTGCAACCGATGCACTCGGCTTCGCGGATGTAGGCGACTTGCGGCGGTGCCGAACCACGGCTGATGTCCAGTTCCAGCACCGGTACTTTCAACAGCTCGGCCAATGCCGCGACGGTTTCGTCACCGCCCGGCGGGCATTTGTTGATCGGCTCGCCGGCGACGATGCCTTCCGCGTAGGGTTTGCATCCGGGATGGCCGCACTTGCCGCATTGGGTCTGCGGCAGCAGGGCATCGATGCGTTGAATCAGACTCATGTTTTGATCAGTCCACTGAATCCGAGAAAAATCACTGCGATCAATCCGGCGCCGATCAGGTCGATCGGCAAGCCGCGAAAGGGCAGGGGAATGTCGTTACCGGCCGTGCGCTCGCGCAAATCGCTGAACAGGCTCAGGATCAGCCAGAAGCCCAGCCCAGCACCGAGGCTCAATGCCGTTGCATGCAACAGCCCTTGATCGTTTTGTGCATTGATCAGCGCCAGACCGAGTACGCCGGCATTACCCAGCAGCAGCGGCCACAAACCGTCGAACGGCCAGTCGGGCAGTCCGCGAGCCAAGGCTTTCAGCAGCGGTGCGATCAACAACACGCTCAACGGCAGAAACACGAATAGATGCAAGGCTTGCAGTTGCCATGGCACCAGCAGCCAGTGCCAGAGCACTTGACCGATCACCCCGACCAGCAGCATCAAACATAACGTCGCCAGCCCCAGCGCATGCACCTGACGGCGACTGCCCGCCAACAGCGGATCGACGCCCAGCGGCCAGTGCAACACGAAGTTGTTGAGCAGCGCAGCACTGAAAAGCGTAAGCACAAGTTCGGTCATGGTTCTGCCGGCGAAACGGGCGGGTGTCTCTTAAGGTTAGGCATTATCCGGCACACCGGAAGGGTGGGCCAGATATGAAAAATCCCACCGGCATGCAGGGCACGCCGGTGGGATCGATTTGCCGCCGCGTCTTACTTGATGCGTTGGCCTGGCTTCGCGCCGCTGTCCGGGCTCAGCAGGTAGATTTCTTCACCGCCGGGACCTGCGGCCATCACCATGCCTTCGGAAATACCGAACTTCATTTTCCGTGGTTTGAGGTTGGCGATCATCATGGTCAGGCGACCGTCGAGTTTGGACGGATCCGGGTAAGCGCTCTTGATCCCCGAGAACACGTTGCGTTGCTCGTCACCGATGTCCAGGGTCAGGCGCAGCAGCTTGTCGGCACCTTCCACGTGTTCGGCCTTGACGATCAGTGCGACGCGCAGGTCGATGGCGGCAAAGGCGTCGAAGTCGATTTCCGGCGACAGCGGATCCTTGGCCAGTTCGCCGTTGCCCGCCGGTGCGGCTGCACCGGTATCGGTCTGGCTGGCGGTCAGGTCTTCTTTCGAGGCGTCGCTCATGGCTTGCACTTTTACCGGGTCGATGCGGGTCATCAACGGCTTGAATTCGTTCAACTGGTGGTTGGCCAGCAGGGTGGTGTGGTCGTTCCAGGTCAGCGGGGCGACGTTGAGGAACGCCTCGGCATCGGCGGCCAGCAGCGGCAGCACCGGTTTGAGGAAGATCACCAGTTGGCGGAACAGGTTGATGGCGGTGGCGCAGATCGCCTGGACTTCATCCTGCTTGCCTTCCTGCTTGTTCAACGACCACGGTGCCTTGTCGGCGATCCACGCGTTGGCGCGGTCGGCCAGGGCCATGGTTTCACGCATGGCACGGGCGAAGTCGCGGGCTTCATAGGCGTCGGCGATGCTTGGCGCGGCGGCGAGGAAAGCTTCGGTCAGTTCAGGCGCGGCATTGTTGTCGACCAGCAGGCCGGCGTTGCCCTTCTGAATGAAACCGGCGCAACGGCTGGCGATGTTGACCACTTTGCCGACCAGGTCGGAGTTGACCTTCTGCACGAAGTCTTCGAGGTTCAGGTCGAGGTCGTCGACGCCACGGCCCAGCTTGGCTGCGTAGTAGTAGCGCAGGTATTCCGGCGACAGGTGATCGAGGTACGTACGGGCCTTGATGAAGGTGCCACGGGACTTCGACATCTTCTGACCGTTGACGGTCAGGTAGCCGTGAACGTTGATCCCGGTTGGCTTGCGGTAGCCCGCGCCTTCGAGCATCGCTGGCCAGAACAGTGCGTGGAAGTTGACGATGTCCTTGCCGATGAAGTGGTACAGCTCGGCGGTGGAGTCCTTGGCCCAGAACGCATCGAAGTCCAGCTCCGGCGTACGGTCGCAAAGGTTCTTGAAGCTGGCCATGTAGCCGATCGGTGCATCCAGCCACACGTAGAAGTATTTGCCTGGCTCGCCCGGGATCTCGAAACCGAAGTACGGCGCATCGCGGGAGATGTCCCACTGTTGCAGGCCGGCGTCCAGCCATTCGGCGATCTTGTTGGCCACGGCGTCCTGCAAGGTGCCGCTGCGGGTCCAGGTCTGCAGCATTTGCTGGAAGTCTGGCAGCTTGAAGAAGAAGTGCTGGGAATCCTTGAGCACCGGGGTGGCACCAGAGATTGCCGACTTCGGATCTTTCAAGTCAGTCGGTGCGTAGGTTGCACCGCATTTTTCGCAGTTGTCGCCGTACTGGTCTTCAGTGCCACATTTCGGGCAGGTGCCCTTGATGAAGCGGTCGGCCAGGAACATTTTCTTTTCCGGGTCGAAATACTGGGTGATCGAGCGCTGGGCGATGTGCCCGGCGTCACGCAGCTTGATGTAGATCTGGCTCGACAGCTCACGGTTTTCTTCGGCGTGAGTGGAGTGGAAGTTGTCGAAGTCGACCAGGAACTCGGCAAAGTCGGCGCTGTGTTCAGCCTGCACGTTGGCGATCAGTTGTTCCGGGGTGATGCCTTCCTTTTCCGCGCGCAGCATGATCGCCGAACCGTGGGCGTCGTCGGCGCAGACATAGATGCATTGATTGCCGCGATGCTTCTGGAAGCGCACCCACATATCGGTCTGGATATATTCCAGCATATGGCCAAGGTGGATCGAACCGTTGGCGTAGGGCAGGGCGCTGGTGACGAGGATCTTGCGTGGTTCGGACATGTGGGGCTTCGCTACTTGATGAAACGGAGGTCGGCCACTATAAAGCGCTGGCGCATATTTTTCACCCCTGAGCCGCTGGGTACTTAGAGAGCATTTGTGGCGAGGGGATTTATCCCCGATGGGTGGCGAAGCCGCCCCAAAACCATACAACTCGGTGTATCAGGCAAACCGCGTTGAATGGTTTCACGACTGCTGTGCAGCCGATCGGGGATAAATCCCCTCGCCACAAAGGTTTTCCTGCTCGAGCAATCTGTTCGCCTCAAATCAATGTCCAGCGTACGATACCCGCCATCTTTTCCCAGTCTTGTTATCGGAGTTGCCCATGAGTGCCGTCACTCGCGCAGCGGTGGAAGCCGTCCTCAGCCAATACACTGACCCTTACCTGAATCAGGACCCGGTCAGCGCCGGTTGCGTGAAGAACATCGAAATCATCGGTGATCGCGTCAACGTCCAGCTGGAAATCGGTTACGCCGCCGGTCTGTTCAAGAGCGGCTGGGCGCAATTGCTGCAATTGGCCATCGAAAATCTCGATGGCGTAGTGATCGCCAAAGTCGAGGTCAACAGCGTGATTGCCGCGCACAAGGCCCAGGCGCAGATTCCCGGGCTGGCCAACGTCAAGAACGTGGTCGCGGTCGCCTCGGGCAAGGGCGGCGTGGGCAAATCGACCACGGCGGCCAACCTCGCACTGGCATTGGCCCGTGAAGGCGCCAAGGTGGGGATTCTCGACGCTGATATCTACGGCCCGAGCCAGGGCATCATGTTCGGCATTCCCGAGCGGACCCGCCCTGAAGTCAAGGATCAGAAGTGGTTCGTGCCACTCAAGGCCCACGGCGTGGAAGTCATGTCGATGGCCTTCCTGACCGACGACAACACGCCGATGGTCTGGCGCGGTCCAATGGTTTCCGGCGCGCTGCTGCAACTGGTCACGCAAACCGCGTGGGGCGATCTGGATTATCTGGTCATCGACATGCCGCCAGGCACCGGCGACATCCAGCTGACCCTGGCGCAGAAAGTGCCGGTGGCGGGCGCCGTGATCGTCACCACCCCGCAGGATCTGGCACTGCTCGACGCGCGCAAAGGCGTGGAAATGTTCCGCAAGGTCAACATTCCAGTGCTGGGCGTGGTGGAAAACATGGCGGTGCACATCTGCTCGAACTGTGGACATGCCGAGCATCTGTTCGGTGAGGGCGGTGGCGAGAAGCTGGCGACCCAATATGGCGTCGAACTGCTGGCTTCGCTGCCGTTGTCGATGCTGATCCGCGAACAGGCCGATGGCGGCAAACCGACGGTGATCGCCGAGCCGGACAGCCAGATTGCCATGGTCTATCAGGAACTCGCCCGCCATGTGGGCGCACGGATCGTGTTGCAGGAAGCCGCAACGCCAGCCATGCCGAACATCACCATCAGCGACGATTGATCCATCAGCAACACTGAAAGACCTGTAGGAGTGAGCCTGCTCGCGATAGCGGATTAACATTCAACAGAGATGTTGAATGAGTGACCGCAATCGCGAGCAGGCTCACTCCTACAGTTGGTTTTGTGGTGGGACTTAGATGCGCAACCCGCCATCCATCTCCAGAATCCGCCCGGTGTAGTAGTCGTTCTCGAAGATGTACGCCGCCGAGTGAGCAATCTCTTCCGGCTTGCCCATGCGCTTGAGCGGAATCCCTGAAGTCATTTTCTCCAGCGCTTCCGGCTTCATGCCCAGGGTCATCTCGGTCTCGATGAAGCCCGGCGCAATGCCCGCCACGCGGATGCCATAACGCGCCAGCTCTTTGGCCCAGGTCACGGTCGCCGCCGCAACACCCGCCTTGGCGGCGGAGTAGTTGGTCTGGCCGACGTTGCCCGCGCGGGAGATCGACGAGATGTTGATGATCGCGCCGCTGTTCTTCAGCTCGACCATTTTTGCCGCCACTTCACGGGTGCACAGAAACACGCCGGTCAGGTTGACGTCGATCACCGCCTGCCACTGGGCCAGGCTCATCTTGGTCATCTCGCCGTCCTTGACCTTGAGCAGCAAGCCATCGCGCAGGATCCCGGCGTTGTTGATCAAACCGTGGATCGCGCCGAAATCTGCCGCCACCTGGGCGACCATGTGCTCGACCTGTTCTTCATTGGCGACGTTGCACAGATAGCTGCGCGCCTCGACACCCTTGGCTTTGCAGGCGGCCACCGCGTCGTCGAGTTTTTCCTGGTTCAGATCGACCAGTGCCAGCCTCGCACCTTTACCGGCGAAATACTCGGCCATGGAACGGCCCAAACCCTGGCAACCGCCGGTGATAATGATTACTTTGTCGTTGAGTTGCATTCGCATGCCCCGATAGCAGGTCAGAGTGGTTTTCCTTGGAGAGCCTCTCGATCTGCGCCCGACGTGGCCTGGCTGCACATGAGAATTGCCCCGAAGGTGATCGGAACTTATCCCGTTCACCCGTCCGTTTTTTCGACGGATTCTATTTAAGGAGTCATAAATTGAGCGTTGAAGTGGCCAAGAATGCCCGAGAATTGCTTCTCAAGGAATACCGCGGAGTGCTATCGACACACTCCAAATCGATGCCCGGTTTTCCCTTTGGCTCCGTCGTGCCTTATTGCCTGGACGAGCAGGGCCGGCCGCTGATCCTGATAAGCCGCATCGCCCAGCACACCCATAACCTGCAAAAAGATCCGAAGTGCTCGATGCTGGTGGGTGAGCGCGAGGCTGATGACGTGCAAGCCGTTGGTCGCCTGACCTATCTGGCTGAAGCCGAAAAGCTCGAGGACGCCGCTGCCATTGAAGCCGCCGCCGAGCGCTACTATCGCTACTTCCCCGACTCACAGAACTACCACAAGGCCCATGATTTCGATTTCTGGGTGTTGAAACCGGTGCGCCATCGCTACATCGGCGGTTTCGGCGCGATTCACTGGATCGATCAGTTGACCCTGGCCAACCCGTTCGCCGGCAAAGCTGAAATCAGCATGGTCGAGCACATGAACAGCGACCACGCCAAAGCCATCGCGCATTACGTCGATCTGGCCGGCCTGCCGAAAACCGTGCCGGCGCAAATGGCCGGGATCGACACCGAGGGCATGCACCTGCGCATCGGTCAGGCGCTCTACTGGTTGCCGTTTCAAGCACCTTGTCATACGCCGATACAAGTGCGCGAAGCCTTGGTTTCTCTGGCTCACGCCGAGGTCTGGCCAAAAAAGGCAGTGGCCGACGCTTGAATTCACGAAAGGGCGACGTCATCTAAGGCTTACTGCAAGGCATTTCTTGCGTTGAGGAAATTTTGATGCGCCCTTTTTTGTTGCTCTTTCTGCTGTTTCCGGTGCTGGAGCTCTTCGTATTCGTCAAAGTGGCAGGGGCTATCGGGTTTTTCCCGGCCCTGCTGCTGATCATTCTCGGCTCGATGTTCGGTGTGTTCGTGCTGCGCGTCGCCGGTCTGGCAACGGCACTGCGTGCCCGTGAAAGCCTGAACCGCGGCGAACTGCCTGCGCAAACCATGCTTGAAGGCCTGATGCTGGCATTGGCGGGTGGTTTGTTGATCCTGCCGGGCTTCATCAGCGACGTGGTCGGTCTGGTGATGTTGCTGCCGTTCACGCGTCGTCTGCTGGCGAACAAAATGCGCCAGCGCGCCGAAGATCAGGCCATGCGCCAGCGTGCGTTCGCCGATGACCTGCAACCCCGTGGCGGTCCTGCACCGCGCCAGCCTTTGGGCCGCGAGGGTGATGTGATCGAAGGCGAATTCGAGCACCGCGACACCAAGTAACCTGTTCAGCGACACGGCACCTTCGGGTGCCGTGCTCGTTTATGGGCTGTTTTTGTGCTGAACATTCGCGAAATTTTTTTAGCCTCGCCCTTGTAATAAGCTTATGCGCCCCTATGTAACGGTCACCGAAAGGTTTCCGGCATTCGAGTCGGACAGACTTCCGCGGCTCGCTCGACGAACCGCAACCGGCGCAGGCCGGATTTGTTAAACCCGCCGGGACTACACCGGCCGATGAAAACCACAATTAGGAGAGATCGACAATGAAGCTTCGTCCTCTGCATGACCGCGTCGTTATCCGTCGCAGCGAAGAAGAAAAGAAAACCGCTGGCGGTATCGTCCTGCCAGGTTCGGCTGCTGAAAAAGCCAACCACGGTGAAATTCTCGCTGTAGGTACCGGCAAAGTGCTGGACAGCGGTGAAGTGCGTGCACTGGCCGTCAAGGTTGGCGACAAGGTTGTGTTCGGTCCTTACTCCGGCAGCAACACTGTGAAAGTCGACGGCGAAGACCTGCTGGTAATGAGCGAGAACGAAATCCTCGCTGTTATCGAAGGCTGATACCCCCCGTTCATTTTCCCGCTACTACAAAGTATTTAAGGAATATCGATCATGGCTGCTAAAGAAGTTCTGTTTGGCGATTCCGCCCGTAAAAAAATGCTCAAGGGCGTCAACGTCCTGGCTGACGCAGTAAAAGCGACCCTGGGCCCGAAAGGCCGTAACGTGATCATCGAGAAGAGCTTCGGCGCTCCGACCATCACCAAGGACGGCGTTTCCGTCGCCAAAGAAATCGAACTCGAAGACCGTTTCGAAAACATGGGCGCGCAGCTGGTCAAAGACGTTGCCTCCCGTGCCAACGATGACGCTGGTGACGGTACTACTACCGCTACCGTTCTCGCTCAGTCGATCGTCAACGAAGGCCTGAAAGCCGTCGCTGCCGGCATGAACCCGATGGACCTGAAGCGCGGTATCGACAAAGCGACCATCGCCATTGTCAAAGAGCTGAAGAACCTGTCCAAGCCTTGCGCTGACACCAAGGCCATCGCTCAGGTCGGCACCATCTCGGCCAACTCTGACAGCTCCATCGGCGACATCATTGCCGAAGCCATGGAAAAAGTCGGTAAAGAAGGCGTGATCACCGTTGAAGAAGGCACAGGCCTGGAAAACGAACTGTCGGTTGTTGAAGGCATGCAGTTCGACCGTGGCTACCTGTCCCCATACTTCGTCAACAAGCCAGAGACCATGGTTGCCGAGCTGGACAGCCCGCTGATCCTGCTGGTCGACAAAAAGATCTCGAACATCCGCGAAATGCTGCCAGTGCTGGAAGCCGTTGCCAAAGCCGGCCGTCCACTGCTGATCGTTTCCGAAGACGTTGAAGGCGAAGCCCTGGCGACTCTGGTTGTGAACAACATGCGTGGCATCGTTAAAGTCGCAGCCGTCAAGGCTCCAGGCTTCGGCGACCGTCGCAAGGCCATGCTGCAGGACATCGCTGTTCTGACCGGCGGTACCGTTATCTCCGAAGAGATCGGCCTGAGCCTGGAAGCCGCTACCCTGGAAAACCTCGGCAGCGCCAAGCGTGTGACCATCTCCAAGGAAAACACCATCATCGTTGACGGTGCTGGCGTTGAAGCAGACATCCAGGCGCGTATCACTCAGATCCGTGCCCAGGCTGCTGAAACTTCCTCGGACTACGACCGTGAAAAACTGCAAGAGCGTCTGGCCAAGCTGTCCGGCGGCGTTGCAGTCATCAAGGTTGGCGCTGGTTCCGAAGTAGAAATGAAAGAGAAGAAAGCCCGCGTTGAAGACGCCCTGCACGCAACTCGTGCAGCCGTTGAAGAAGGCGTGGTACCTGGCGGTGGCGTTGCGCTGATCCGCGCTCTGCAAACCCTGAACGACCTGAAAGGCGACAACGCTGATCAGGACGTCGGTATCGCAGTTCTGCGCCGCGCTGTTGAAGCACCGCTGCGCCAGATCGCTGCCAACAGCGGCGACGAGCCAAGCGTTGTAGTCAACGAAGTCAAGAACGGCAAAGGTAACTTCGGTTACAACGCCGCGACTGGCGAGTACGGCGACATGATCGAAATGGGCATCCTGGACCCAACCAAGGTTACCCGTTCCGCGCTGCAAGCTGCATCGTCGATCGGCGGTCTGATCCTGACCACCGAAGCGGCAGTAGCTGACGCGCCGAAGAAAGACGGCGGCGCTGGCGGCGGCATGCCAGACATGGGCGGCATGGGTGGCATGGGCGGCATGATGTAAGCCAGACTTACCCCCGTAACGCAAAACCCCGCTGGCGAAAGCCAGCGGGGTTTTTTATTGCCCGGATATCGAACTTCACACATAACCCATGTAGGAGTGAGCCTGCTCCGGGCGGCGTTCCGACGATAGCGGTGTGTCATTCAACATGATTGCGACTGACATACCGCTATCGCGAGCAGGCTCGCTCCTACATGGGATCGTGTTTCAGGCGCTGACGGTTTGTGTTTTTACGACTATTTCAGCCTTCAGCGCCGGGCGATACAGCACCCAGTAATACGACCCCAGACAAATCAGCCAGCAGAAAATCGCCGTCCAGACGTTGTGCGAAAAGAAGTGCGCGCCCTGCATCATCCGGCTGATCGAAAACACCGAGCCCAGCGCAAAGGCAAAAATGAACGCTTGCCGGGCAAGACGCGGACGCCGATCACGCAGCACAAAGAACAGCGCAAACAATGTGAAGCCAGTGGCCGCATGACCGCCGGGCCAGCAACGCCCCGGTTTGTCGGTAGGCGGACGATGGTCGAGCAGTTTGCTGTAGGTCTCATGCCCACCGAATTGCTCAAGGCTCCATGGGCATTGCACCGCCGTCACCGCTTTGACCGGTGTGACGAACGAAGTCGCCAGCCCCAGAGACAATACCAGGCAACCGAGTTCGCGCTTGAACGGTTTCACTCGTTGAATGAAGAACGAACCAATGAAACCCAGAATCGCGAACACGGAGAAGCCGATAACCACTTGCTTGGCGCGGTCGTGAAGAATGTTTTCGAGGAAGAAACTGTGGCGACCGATGAAGTCACCGGCCACCGGGTCGTAAAACATTCGCGCCAGAACCATGTCCAGATCGGTCATTTCCAGCAGGATCAGAGTGATTGCCGCGACGGCGGGAATGCCCAGGCATAACCATGGATTCAGCGGGCGAGGGGTGGCACGTACAGCACTTGATGACATGACGGATCCTGAACAAAAGAACACGCCCCGGGGCATCAGCCCGGGGCGTTTCGATTAACGTTCGCTGACTTGCGGAGCACCCTCCTTGGGTGCTTTCCAGCCAAGCAGCTGTTGCTTGAAGCCATAACTGGCCGTTTGGTAATACGTGATGGCGCGGCTGATCAGCGGGTCATCGCTGCTCGCCCGGGATTCGCGGCTCTCGCTCAAGGCATCGTCGTGGCGACGCAAACCCTGACGCGGACTGAGGATTGCCAGATCCTTGCCATCGAACAGCCCCAGATGCTGGTAGTTACCCACAACCACACGCGGTGGCAGCGGATTGTCCAGCAGCAGATTGCGACCGAAGAACGTCGATTGGTAATCCATGTTGAGCAAACCGAGCAGGGTCGGCGCAAGGTCAATCTGGCTGGCCAGTTGGCTGTTCTCACGCGGCTCAATCAGCTTCGGTGCATAGATGAACAACGGGATCTGATAGTTGGCGATCGGCAGGTCTTCCTTGCCGGCGCTGCCCGCCGTGTGGTCGGCGACGAAAATGAAGATCGTATTGTCGAACCACGGTTTGCGTCGCGCCTGTTCGAGGAACTGGCCGATGGCGTAGTCGGTGTACTTGACCGCGCCATCACGGCCGTTGCCGGATTTGATGTCGATGCGATTGTCCGGGTAGGTGTAAGGACGATGGTTGGATGTGGTCATCAGTTGTAGCAGGAATGGTTGCTGCTTGGCGTAATCGGCATCGGCCAGTTTCAGGGTCTGTTTGTACAGGTCTTCGTCGGCCATGCCCCAGGCATTTTTGAAGTGGATCTCGGCTTCATCGACGCTGCTCTGATCGACAACGCGATAGCCGTTGCCGCTGAAAAACGCGTTCATGTTGTCGAAATAGCCGCGCCCGCCATAGACGAAGACGCTGTCGTAACCGACCGCGCTCAACTGCTGGCCAAGGCTGGCGAAACCGCTTTCACGCCCGATACGCTTGACGATCGAGCGTCCCGGCGTCGGTGGAATGGCCAGGGTGATGGCTTCCAGGCCACGGTCGGTACGGGTGCCGGTGGCGTAGAAGTTGTTGAAATACAGGCTCTGCTTGCGCAAGGCATCGAGATTAGGCGTGAGGTTGCGTTCGTCGCCATTGCTGCCCAGGTATTTGGCGCTGAGGCTTTCGATGGTCACCAGCACAATGTTCGGCGTACGCGCGATGCCGGGGTTGTCGATCATCCGGCGAATATCCTGCGGGTCCTGACCGATGAAGCGGGCGTTGGGCTCACTCAGTTCAGCACGAATCTGCCGGGCGACTGCATCCGCTGCATGGCTGCTGTAGAACTGGGTGTAATCCAGTTCGTTGTTTCGGAACGCGGCGAAAAACTGATAAGGGCCATTGCTCGCCAACTCATTTTGATAGGCATTGCCACCCTGAGCGCGAGGCGCGTCCTGGCTGAGCAGTTGCAGGCTGAGGCCGGCGACGATCAGCAGACCGAGAGCATTCAACAAGCGCCCACGCAATGGCGGCAACGGAGCATCCAGCGCGGCATTGAATGGCCTGCGCAAGGCAACACTGATGGCCACGGCGAGCACGCCGAGAATGCTCAGCAACGTGCCGATCGGGTATGACTCCAGCACGTTGTTCAGTACTTCGTCGGAATACACCAGATAGTCGACGGCGATGAAATTGAAACGCACGCCGAACTCGTCCCAGAACAGCCATTCGGCGGTAGCGGTGAAGAGCATTGCGAACAGGCTGACGGTCAGCAGACCTTGCAGAAACCAGCGATGACCGCGACGGCGCCACAGGGCCGGTGGGCACAGCAGCAGGTACAGACCCAACGGCAGCGCCGCATAGGCAAGGAAACCCAGGTCATACAGCAGGCCGATACCGAACACGGAAAAAGCTCCGCCACCGGCCTCATTCAAATGAGTCAGCAACAGAGCCGTTCGGGTCAGGGCAAATATCACCAGCCAGGCACCGGTGATCAGCAACAGAAGGCGCATGGGCGCCGTCTTGAAAAAGTCCATTGTCTACATTCCTTATATCTAATGGCGCGAGAGTCTCGCGTTGCCACTGTAGTCAGGTTGTGAACCGATAGTGAAAAACTTGTTAAGTCTTGAATTTGGTTGAGAGAGTTGATTTACGAGGCTTCGAGCCCTAGCTCTGAGCTGAATCTGGTCGTAAGCTGCGCGGGCCATGACGGCCGTTACTGTGTACGGAGGAGGTGCCCATGCGAATTTTATTGGTCGAAGACAACCGCGATATCCTGGCCAATCTGGCCGATTACCTGGGGCTGAAGGGCTACACCGTCGATTGCGCCCAGGACGGTCTGTCGGGCCTGCATCTGGCAGCCACCGAGCATTACGACCTGATCGTGCTCGACATCATGTTGCCCGGCATCGACGGTTACACCCTGTGCAAACGCCTGCGCGAAGATGCCCGCCGCGATACCCCGGTGATCATGCTCACCGCTCGCGATCAACTTGACGATCGTTTGCAGGGGTTCAAGTCCGGAGCCGACGATTACCTGGTCAAACCGTTCGCCTTGTCCGAACTGGCTGCGCGAGTCGAAGCCGTCATGCGCCGTACCCAGGGCGGCGGCCGTCGGGCGTTGCAGGTCGGTGACCTGAACTACGACCTCGACACTCTCGAAGTGACCCGCGAGGGCAAGTTTCTCAAACTCAACCCGGTCGGCCTGAAATTGCTGGCGGTGTTGATGCAGAAGAGCCCGCACGTACTGCGCCGGGAAATTCTCGAAGAAGCGTTGTGGGGCGATGACTGCCCGGACAGCGACAGCCTGCGCAGCCACGTTCACCAGTTGCGTCAGGTGATCGACAAACCGTTTGCCAAACCCTTGCTGCACACCGTGCACGGCGTCGGTTATCGCTTGGCCGAGGGGCGTGATGGAGTTTAAGCAAAGCCTTTCCCAGCGGATCATCATTGCCTTTGCGCTGATGAGCGCACTGGTGGCCGGGGCGTTCGCGATGGGCATTGTCGCAACGGTGCACCTGGTCGAGGAAAAACTGATTTCGGCAGGGCTGGGTGGTGATTTGCAGCGCCTGTTGCTGATGGACAATGTCTCCGACTGGAGCCATCGTCCGGAGCCCGATCAGCTGTTTTACTTCAGCGGTGGCCCCGGTGATTTCGAGCTGCCGAAAGATTTGCGCCACCTCGATTCCGGTTTCCACGAAGTCTTCCGTGAGCAGTTGTCGTATCACGCTATGGTCGAAATCGTCGACGGTCGGCGCTATGTGTTGCTGCAGGATCAAAGCGATTTCGAAGAGCGCGAGCGGGTGCTGTTTGCCGTGGTGCTGGTGGGTTTCGTGCTCAGTCTGGCGTTGGCGGTATTCCTCGGCTGGGTGCTCGCGCGCAAAGTGATGGCACCAGTGGTGCGGCTGGCACGGCAGGTACGTCATCGCGATCAGTTGCTCGGTCTGGCGCCACCGCTGGCACCGGATTACGCGGCTGACGAAGTAGGCGAACTGGCGGTGGCGTTTGATGCCACGTTGGGGCGTTTGCGTCAGGCCCTGACCCGTGAGCGTTTGTTTACCAGTGATGTCAGCCACGAATTACGAACACCGCTGATGGTCTTGGCGAGTTCTTGCGAGTTGCTGCTCGAGAACGCCGCGATCGACCAACGCGGTCGCTCGCAGGTCGAGCGCATTGCTCGCGCCAGTGAGGAAATGCGTGAGCTGGTGCAGACCTTCCTGATGCTTGCACGTGCCCAGCGCGAAGACGCCGGTTCGGCGCCGCAACAGAATCTTGCCCAAGTGGCGGACAGCCTGCTGTGCGTATGGCGCGAACCGATCGAAAGCAAAGGCCTGACCTTACAGTTCGAGCCTGGCAATCCTCCCGCTGACTGTTACAACGCAACGTTGCTGACGGCGGTGATGGGCAATTTGCTGCGTAACGCCTGCCATTACACCGAGCAGGGTTTCATTCGTCTGACGCTGACTGCCAACGGCTTTGTGGTCGAGGATTCCGGCGTGGGGATTCCCGAGGAGAAACGCGAGGCGATGTTCGAGCCTTTCGTGCGTGGCAGTGAAAAGCGCGGAGAAGGTCTTGGTCTCGGCTTGTCGCTGGTGCAACGCATCTGCGAGAACCAGGGCTGGACGGTTACCTTGAGCACAATGAAGCCCAATGGCTGCCGCTTCGAAGTGGATCTTGGCATTATCGAACGCAAATAGTGGCTCCATGCTACTCCCGCCAACCTGTCTAAATCCTGTATAACGCTGTAATACTTTGCCGGTTTACCTGACGTTTTTTTCACAACTGGATGACCTGACGCTGACACGCCGCTCCTTAAGGTGGGGCCATCAGTAACTCAGGAGTCCTGGTGATGGCCGGCCCGATCAAGCTCGATTTTTCCGAAAAGTACGACGATCAACACGCGCAGAAATACTTGCGCAAACACAAAGAAAGTCTTGGTCGTCGCCTGTCCCACTGGCGTGACGAACAGTTGGCCCGCAAGGCTCTGACACTCGCCGGTGAACCCGGTCTGGTGCTGGATTTGCCCTGCGGTGCCGGACGCTTCTGGCCTTTGCTGGCGGAAAAGCACAACCGGGTGATCATCGGTGCGGACAACTCCGAATCGATGATCAAGACGGCACTGCAAGGTCAACCGGCCGATGTGGTCAAACGGGTACAACCCTTGCACACATCTGCGTTCGACATTGCTTTGCCGGATAACGCCGTCGACAGCATTTTTTGCATGCGGCTGTTGCATCACATTGGTGAAGCCGAGCACCGCCGGACGATTTTGCGCGAATTCGAGCGCGTCACCCGCGACAGCGTGATTGTTTCATTGTGGGTCGACGGCAATTTCAAGGCCTGGAAACGCAAACGTGCTGAGCAGGATCGTCCCAACCGCGACTACCAGAATCGCTTTGTGTTACCGGTTGCTACGGTCGAAAAAGAATTTGAACAAGCGGGTTTCCGCATTCAGGAACAACTGGACTTTATTCCGCTCTATGCGATGTGGCGGGTTTACGTATTACGCAAGAGGTAACAGGATGGCAGTGCAATTTGCAGCAGAAACGGAAGTCGCTCCACAGGACCGCTTTGACTACTACTGGAGTCAGCGCGGTGAATGGGTGGAAGAACCCAATGTGCGCCGTGGTGGTGAAAGTGGTGTGCAACGGATCGTCGGCCGGGATGGCCAACTGCTGTATGCGAAACGCCAGACTGGACATATTTACCGTAGCTGGCTGCATCCGTTCGGCCGCCCGACCGTGCTGCGCGAACTTGATGCCCTGACCGGCGTCAGCAAACTCGGTGTACGGGTTCCGCAAATCGTTTTCTGTGGCGCCCAGCCTGATCCGCAGCACAAGTGGCGCGCGCTGTTGGTAACCAAGTCCCTGGACGGTTTCCAGGAACTGGAACATTGGCTGGCGGCTGCCGGTGGTCGCGATCAGTGCGGCGATGTGATCTATGAGCGCGTGCTCAAGGATCTCGCCGAAAACCTGGCGCGTATGCACAAGGGCCGCTGGCAACACAGCTGCATCTACATCAAACACGTTTTCGTACGGGTGACGGGCGAAGGTGAATCGGCGATAGTCGAAGTGGCATTGATCGATCTGGAGAAATGCCGCCAGCGTCTGACCGCTTATCGCGCCGCCTCCCATGACATGAAACAATTGCGCCGCCATTCGTCGTTCCGCGACGCGGACTGGAAAAAACTCGTCTATTTTTATGAGACGGCGTTTGGCAGCGCTATCAAAGGTTTATAGCGATGAAACTCGAAATTGCACGAGGTTTGTTCCTGGTAGGGGCCTTGGCAGTTGCTTCACTGGCGGTGGCTGCCTGGGAGCAGCCCCGCATGCAGGTTGTTGGCGCGTCCGTTGACGATGCTCACTGCGCGGTACCACGGGTGGCGAAAGCCTCCGTGGCGACCAAACCCGACCATGATTTGTTGTTGTTCATGTTCGGACTTTCCCAAGGCATGAGGCCGCAGAGTTGAACCGATTGAAGCCCACATAAAAGGCCTCGCAGATGCGAGGCCTTTTTTTATCCTTGGGCAACGCAGATCTCTATGTAGGAGTGAGCCTGCTCGCGATAGCGGTGTGTCAGTCAATACCAGGGTGACTGGCACACCGCTTCGCGAGCAGGCTCACTCCTACAGGAATTACGCGTGTTCTTTGGGATCCGGTTTTGCCAGCAGGGTGTAGATGCAGGGCAGCACAAACAGCGTGAACAACGTGCCGATCGACATCCCCGTGGCGATCACCGTGCCGATATCAAACCGGCTCACCGCCCCCGCACCGGTTGCCAGAATCAGCGGCACCATGCCGAATACCATCGCCGCGGTGGTCATCAGCACCGGGCGCAAGCGAATGGCGGCCGCTTCTTCCACTGCCTCACGGGCGCTGAGGCCTTTGTCCTTGCGTAACTGGTTGGCGAATTCGACGATCAGAATCCCGTGCTTGCTGATCAAGCCGATCAGCGTCACCAGCCCGACCTGGGTGTAGATGTTCATGCTCGACCAGCCGAGGAACAGCGGAATCAGCGCACCGCAGATTGACAGTGGCACCGTCACCAGAATCACCAGCGGATCGCGGAAGCTCTCGAACTGCGCCGCCAGCACCAGGAAAATGATTGCCAGCGCCAAGGCGAAGGTCACCCACAAGGCGCTGCCTTCCTGCACGAACTGGCGTGACGCGCCGCCGTAGTCGAACGCAAAACCGGCGGGCGCTTCTTCCCGGGCGATCTGCAAGACGGTATCGATCGCTTCACCCATGCTTACCAATGGGAAACCGGAGATCTTCGCCGCATTCAGTTGCTGAAACTGGTTGAGCTGGCGTGGTCGTGCGCGGTCGCTGACCTTGATCAGCGTCGACAGGGGCAGCAACTCACCCTGGGTGTTCTTGACGTAGTAGTTGTTCAGCCAGCCCGGGTTGTCGCGATACGGCCGTTCAACCTGAGCGATGACCTTGTAACTGCGCCCTTCGATGGTGAAACGGTTGATTTCCGCCTCGCCCAGCAGCGTGGCGAGGGTGCCACCGAGGTCCTGCATCGACACGCCCATCTGCGCGGCTTTGGCCCGGTCGATGTCGACCACCACCTCCGGTTTGTCGAAAGCCAGATCGAGGTCGACGAAGGCGAACTTGCCCGACTCCATGGCGCGCTTCTTGATCCGGTCGGCCACTTGCAGCAGCAATTCGTAATCGTTGGCGGTGTTGACCACGAATTCGAACGGCAAACCTTCACCGGTGCCGGGCAGGGAGGGCAGGTTGAAACCAAAAATCTGCAAGCCCGGGATGGCGCCCAGTTTGCCTTGCACCTCGGGAAGGATTTGCATCTGCGTGCGGCTGCGCTCGTTCCACGGTTTCAGCAGGAAACCGCCAATCCCCGCCTGCACACCGTTGTAGCCGTTGATCTGGAACGAGGAGTAGTACTCCGGAAACCCCTTGAAGATCTTGATGAACTCGTCGGTGTAGGTACTCAGGTAATCGAGGTTGGTCGGCTGCGGGGCCGTAGCCATCATGAAAATGATGCCCTGGTCTTCGTCGGGCGCCAGTTCTGATTTGGTGAACTTGAGGAACACCGGAATCAGGCACAGCACGATCACGGCGAATACCAGCACCACCGGCCGGGTGTTCAGCGTGCCGTGCAGCATGCTTTGGTAGCGGCGTTTGAGGCTGTCGAAGATACGGTCGAGGCGATGCGCCAGGCCGCTGGGATTCTCTTCGTGACGCAGCAAAAAGGCACACATCATCGGCGACAGCGTCAGCGCGACGACCCCGGAAATCACCACGGCGCCGGCCAGGGTCAATGCGAATTCCTTGAACAGTGCGCCGGTCAGCCCGGTGAGGAAGCCGATCGGTGCGTAAACAGCCGCCAGGGTGATGGTCATCGACACCACCGGCATGGCGATTTCCCGAGCGCCCTCAAGCGCCGCGTCGAAGGGCGTCTTGCCTTCCTCGATATGGCGGTGAATGTTCTCCACCACGACAATCGCATCGTCCACCACCAGGCCGATCGCCAACACCATCGCCAGCAAGGTCAGCAGGTTGATCGAGTAGCCCATCATCTGCATGAAGAACATCACGCCGATCATCGACAGGGGGATGGTCACCACCGGGATCACCACCGAACGCAGCGCGCCGAGGAACAGGAACACCACGACGATCACGATCAACACGGCTTCGAACAGGGTTTTCACTACTTCGTCGATGGATGCCTGAATGAACAGCGTGGCGTCGTAGGCAATCTCGCTCTTGAGGTTGGGCGGCAGTTGCGCCTCCAGTTCCGGCATCAGTTTGCGCACTTCTCTGATCACATCCAGCGGGTTCGCCCCCGGCGTGGCCTTGATGCCGATGTACACCGATGGCGTGCCGCCGAACGAGCTGATCGAGTCGTAGTTTTCCGCGCCCATTTCCACCCGTGCGACATCGCTGAGCAACACGCGGCTGTCGCCACTGACCTTGAGCGGTATCGCCGCGAAAGCCTCGGCGGATTTCAGTTCGGTGTTGGCGTTGATGCTGGTGACGACGTACTCGCCTTTCACTTCGCCGGCGGCGGAGAGGAAGTTGTACTGGCGCACCGCGTTGGTCACGTCAGTGGCGCTGAGACCGAAACCGGCGAGTTTCACCGGGTCGAGCCACAGGCGCATGGCGAACACCTGATTACCGAGAATCTCCGCTTCGGCCATGCCCGGCAGGGTCGCCAGTTTTGGCTGGATCACCCGCGACAGGTAGTCGGTGATCTGCGGGTTGCTCAAGTCCTTGCTGAAGAAACTGATGTACATCAGCGCCGAGGCGTCGGCAGATTCCTTGCTAAGTACCGGGTCTTCGGCGTCTTGCGGCAGTTTGTTCTTCACCTCGTTGGCCTTGGCCAGCAGTTCGGTGAACAAGCGATCAGTGTTGGAGCCGATGCGTGCGTAGATCGAAATCGTCGAGAAGTTCTGCCGACTGACCGAGGTCATGTAGTCGATGCCTTCGGCACTGGCCAGGCTCTGTTGCATCGGCTGGGTGATGTAGCCCTGAATGGTCTCGGCGTTGGCCCCGGGGTACGCCGTGGTCACGGTGATCAGGGCGTTTTCCATTTGCGGGTACTGGCGCAGCGGCAACTTGCTCCAGGCCTGGAAGCCCAACAGCACAATCAACAGGCTGACCACGGTGGCGAGCACCGGGCGGCGGATGAACGGATCAGTAAAAGCCATGTGGATTCCTTGATCAGTCGGCGCGGGGCGGACTGTTCTGCTCGCCGAGGGTCTTGTCGTCGCTGATGGCAATGTGGGCGCCGTTGTCCAGTTTGATCTGGCCGGCCGTCACCACCGTTTCGCCGCTCTGCACGCCCTTGTTGATCATCACCAGGCCATCGCGGCGTTCACCGGTTTCGATGAAGCGCCGCTCGGCGATCAGCACCGGTTGGCCCTTGTCGTCTTTTTCGACGCTGCCGTCCTCGGCTTTCTTTTGCCCGACCACGTACAGCGAATTGCCGTAGAGGGTGTAGGTGATCGCGCTTTCCGGCACCACCACATGCAGTTGCGGATCCGGCAACAGCACGTCGAGGCTGGTGAACATCCCCGGCAGCAGTTTGCCGTCAGGGTTGGCCAGGGTGGCGCGCACCAGAATGTTGCGTGTGGTGCTTTCGACGATGGGATTGATCGCGCTGATCTTGCCGGCGAAGTTCTGCTTGGGATACGCGGCGACTGTGATCTGTACCGGTTGGCCGATGGCCAGTTTCGGCACTGATTGCTCAGGCAGATAGAAGTCGGCGTAGAGGCTGCTCAGGTCCTGCAATGTAGCGATTTTGGTGCCGCTGGCGAGGTAGTCGCCGACGTCGACCTGACGGATGCCGATGGTGCCGCTGAACGGGGCGAGGATGCGTTTTTTCGCCAGTGAGGCATTGAGCTGATTGACTGTGGCCCGGTTCTTTTGCAGAACGGCGGAGAGCCGGTCGTACTCGCCTTTGGAGATGGCGCGGCTGTCGACCAGTTGGGCTCCACGGCCGAAGTCCAGTTGCGCCAGGCCAAGGTCAGCCTTGGCGGTTTCCAGCAGAGCCGTTTCGACGGCGCTGTCGAGTTGCAGCAACGGTTGCCCGGCCTTGACCTTCTGTCCTGATTCGAACTTGAGCTCGGTGACGGTGCCGGCGACTTCCAGACTCAACTCGACTCCTTGCAATGCCTTGAGCGTACCGACGGTGGGCAAACGCATCTGCCACGGGCGTTCGGTGGCGTTGGCCACGGCAACGCTGATCGGCGGTTTCGGCTTGGAAAAGCCCTGGATCATCGTATAGATCGAAAAGGCTTTGTACCCGCCGAGCACCAGGACGATCAGCAATACAACACCCAACATGATCAGCATGCGGCGACGCAGCATATTTCCAGTTCCTTGGATAAATCAGGTGAGACAGGCGGGCACATTACTCCGAGTGCAGGGGGTATTCCAACTGGCAGTTATTACAGGGGAGGATGGAGTGAAGAAGTCTGAACACAAAACCTGTGGTGAGGGGATTTATCCCCGATGGGTGGCGAAGCCACCCCAAAACCTGCAACCGCGGTCTGTCAATTGAACCGTGTGCGATGGTTTTGCGACTGCTACGCAGCCGATCGGGGATAAATCCCCTCGCCACAGGTTATGAGTCGTACTCAGAACAGGTGGTTATGCCATCAAGTGCAGATGGTTGTCCCAGAGCCCCGCCGGCAGTTCCAGCGGCTTGGCCAGCAGTTCATCCTGACGGCAATCGTAGTAGCGGCAGCGCCCCTGACCCGAGGTCACGACAAAACCATCCTGCACCGCACCGACGCCGGCGCAATCGGCCAGCGGTGCATCGAGGCGCACTTCGCCGCTGTCCAGGTCCCAGATGAAGAAACGGTTGCCACGCGGCGCCGTCAGCGCCACCAGACGTAAATCGCTGTGCACCGCCACACTCGCGGTGTAATGCCCCATCGACTGCAACTGATGCTCCGGCACCGGGAATGCCACGAACGGTTGGCCCGGGCGCTTGATCGCCAGTAATTCGGAACGTTCGTGGGACGCGCCCATGAACTGCTGACCGGCGACGATGGTGCCGTCGCTGGCAATGCCCAGGTGGCGCACGCTGTTCATCTGCTGGGCGAGGGTTTCCTTGCTCAGCAAGGTGCCGTCGCGCAGCATCAGCACCAGGCTCGGCTCCATAGCGTTGAGGTTCATGTCGACGCGGCTTTCCGCTTCGGTACGAATCCCGCCGTTGGCCACCACCAGCGTTTCGCCATCGGGCATCCATGACACCTGATGCGGGCCGAGACCGTGAGTGGAAATCTCACCTGTGTGCAGCAGTCGCTCGCCTTCGAACTTGTACACGCCGAGCAAACCACGACCGGGATCGGTCGTATCGTTCTCGGTGGCGTAGAGGTACTCGCCATCCTTGTGAATCACCGCATGACCGTAGAAGTGCCGGTTCGGCTGCGACGTCACGGTCTGCAACAACGTGCCGTCGCGCAGGTCGATCAGGTAGCTCTCGGTGCCCGGCCGGCGGGCGACGAACAGCGCAATCGACAGCGTCGGGTGGTTGATGATGTCGTGACAGCGCTGGCCGACTTCGGTGGCGAACACCCGCGTGCCGTCCAGGCGATAACCGACGGCGTAGTGCTTGCCGTCGCTATCGTCGCGCGCCGACAGCAGCAGCGGGCTCTGATCCTTGCGTTTGAACAGCGTCCAGCCGCCCAGTGTCACTGCTCCCAGCAGCAAACTACCTAAAGTCAGAGCCTGGCGTCGCAGCATGGCACTTGTCCTCATCAGTCACCGTCGTTGGCGTTGAAGCCCAGTTGAATGCCCAGCGCCTTGGCCAGTTCGCCTTCGTGCAGGCGATGGACGACGTTGAGGCTGTCGTAGATGTCGTTGAGTTGCTGGCGACCGGCGTCGTCTTCGAGCATTTCGCCAAGCGAACGCTGAGTGCTGTCGAACAGTTTCAGCGAGGCGGCATAAGCGGCATCGATCTTGTCGGCCAGCGGTTTTTGCTCAGCCGGCAACAGACCACGCAGGCCTTTGTTGTCGACGCCTTCCCAAACGGTTTTGGCGGCGGCAAGGCTGGCTTCCAGCGCAGTCAGCGACGACTGGCTGCGCCATGCATCGGCCTGGAACGGCTGCGGCACACCCTTGCTCTGGCGGCCCATTGGCGTGCCGAGCTTTTTCTTCAGGGTGTCGAGTGCGGTGACCTGTACCCGCAGCAGATCGGCGATCGCTTCGTGGGAGTCCGCGTAGCGCTGGTTAGGGAATTTGCTCATTTGCGCGAGCATGCCATCGCTGTTGTTCCAGCTCTGCAAAATCTCTTCGGCCAGTTGCTTCTGACGTTCGCCGATGGCGATCAGCAGCGGGCAGTATTTGGCTTTCTGTTCTGCGTTGGCGACATCAGGCTTGGCATCGAAGAGGATGTATTCGTAAGCCGACAGGCCCTGAACCACCACGCTGGATTTCGCCAGGGCGGCAGCATCGATCTGCGGCTGGGCGACGACCAATTGCTCGACCTGACGGCCGACGAGGTTTTTCTTGTCCGGCCAGAACTGCACCTGCCACGAACGGTTGCCCTCGGCCAGCGGGCCGATCAGCAACGGTTGCAACTCGGCCCAGGCTTTCTGCGCGTGCAGGAAGTCGGCGCGGGCGGTTTCCAGGGTTTCTTTGCCCTGGCAGTAGGCGAGGGCGCTGACGGCCAGTTGCTTGTCGGCCTCGACCCAACGGGTGTAGGTCGGCAGGATCACCGATTTGGCGATGGCCGCCGAAGTGACCGCTTGCGGATCCTGCGGCGAGCAGGCGCCGAGGGCGAGCGCGGCAAGGCTGGTGAACAACAACTTGGGACGGAACATGTCGGGCTCCCGATTCTTTTAAGTGTTTAAAGTGAGTTCAGAAACGCCAGCAGCGCGGCACGCTGCTCGGCATTGAAAGCTAAAACCTGTTGCTGCGCTGCTTTGGCTTCGCCGCCGTGCCAGAGCACCGCTTCGAGCAGATTGCGTGCGCGGCCGTCATGCAAAAACTGGGTGTGACCACTGACTGCTTGTGTCAGGCCGATCCCCCACAACGGCGGGGTGCGCCAGTCGCGGCCGGAGGCCTGGAATTCCGTGCGGTTGTCGGCGAGGCCGTCGCCCATGTCGTGCAGCAGCAGATCGCTGTACGGGCGAATCACTTGATTGGCCAGTTCAGGTTCGGCCGCGTTGGCGGCGGTGGTGTATTTCGGTGTGTGACACGACTGGCAACCGGCCTGGAAAAACAGGTTCTTGCCGGCCAGCACTTGCTCATCGTTGACGCCACGGCGGGCGGGCACGGCGAGGTTACGGCTGTAGAACAGCACCAGACGTAAAATGTTGTCGCTGACTTCCGGCTCGCCGTCCGGGCCATTGCCGTTCGGTGCCTGCTTGCAGGCGATTTGCGCGTCGGTGCAGTCATCGAACGGTCTCAGGCTGGTGGTGAGGCCCATATCACCCGAAAACGCGTGAACATTTTGTTGATTGAGGTTCGGTTGCCCGGCTTTCCAGCCAAACCGACCGATCACGGTTTTCTGCAAGGCATCATCCCAGACCCGGTTCGGCCGGCCATTGATGCCGTTTTTGTCTTTGGCCTGCGCGGCGGCGTTGGCGAGGATTGCCTCTTCGGGGATCGCTTCGAGCAAGCCGAGGCCGATCATTGGTGGGGCGACGCGGGCCGAGAAACGCGTGTCCGGGTGCATCGGCCCGTAGCCCAGTTGCGTGATTTGTAACACCGGTTTGCGCAGTTCGACTTCAGTGCCGTCCTTGAAACGGATCGGCACCGGCGTGTAATCGACGCGCACCTTGCCTTCCGGAGCGACGCCGGGCACGGCCATGTCCTGGAACTGCCCGCCGTAGACCGGCTCTGGCACAACACCCACTTGCTCGATGAGTCTGGCGAATTCCGGTGCATCGGGAATCGACAGGCGCACCAGCATCGATACGGCGTTGGCCGCGTCCGGCGTTGGCGGATGGCCGCGACCGTCCTTGATGTGGCAGTTCTGGCAGGCGTTGGTGTTGAACAGCGGGCCGAGGCCATCGCGAGCGGTGGTCGTCGATGGCGCGATCACCCACGGGCTGCGGAAAAAGCTGTTGCCGACGCTGAAGTCCACCCGACGTGAGGGTGGCAGGTTGGCCGAGGGCAGGGAGAATGCGTTCTGATCGGTCTTGCGCACGGTCGCCGCGCCCCCCGAGCGTGCTTCACCGGGCTCGGCCTTGGTGAAGCGCGGGGCGTCATCGCAGGCACTCAGGCCCAGGGCCAGAAACAGTGCGGACAAGCGAAGAGGCAGCGAGGGCATCAGACATCCTGCGGACGGGCAAATTTGAAGGCGCAAAGTCTAACAGGGCGAGGGGGTTTGAATAAGAGGAATTATCGTTTGCTTGATATGGCGCAACTCTGAAGGACAATGCAAAACCCCTGTAGGAGTGAGCCTGCTCGCGATAGCGGAGTGTCAGTCGGCTAATTCTTGGCTGACACTCCGCTATCGCGAGCAGGCTCACTCCTACAGGGGACTGTGAACATCAGGTATGAAAAAGGCGACCCGAAGGTCGCCTTTTTTGACGCGGACGCTGTTGATCAGAACTCGTGATCAGCGTTGTCCGGGTTCAGGTCGCTGATGCCCAGTTTGCCGGCAGCGGCTTCGATCGAACCAGTCTGCTTGACCAGCGAGGCGATGGCGTCGCGAACGATCTGGTTGCCAGCGGTGTTGCCGGCAGCGATCAACTGGTCGTAGTGCTCACCCTTGTTGGCGTGATCGACCATGACCTGGATCTTCGCTTCGGTCGCGGCCAGATCGGCTTTCAGTGCGGTGTCGGCAGCCGGGTCAGCCTTGGCCACCAGCGACGACAGGCTGGCGCCGGTCATTTTGGTGCCGTCGGTGCGGGTGTACTCGCCCAGGTAAACGTTACGGATGCCTTTGGCATCGTAGAAGTGCGAGTTGTGGGTGTTGTCGCTGAAGCAATCCTGCTCGTCTTCAGGGGAGTTGGCTTCCAGGGAAACCTTCATGCGCTCGCCCGCCAGTTCGCCCAGGGACAGGCTGCCCATGCCGAAGAGCATTTTGCGCAGACCGGTTTCGCCCGGCTCGGCTTCCAGGGTGGCGCGGTAGTTGTCAGCCACGTTCGGCTTCCAGTTACCGACCATTTCTTCCAGGTCGCTGACCAGCAGTTGGGTCACGGCTTTCAGATAGGCACGACGACGGTCGTTGTGGCCGCCAGTGGCGCCGGCGCCTTCCAGGTAGTCGGAAGCAGGACGGTTGCCGGCGCCAGGGCCGGTGCCGTTCAGATCCTGGCCCCAGAGGAGGAATTCGATGGCGTGATAGCCAGTGGCGACGTTGGCTTCGGAACCGCCCAGCTCGTTGAGGCTGGCGAGTTTTTCCGGGGTGATGTCTTTGACGTCGACCTTGTCTTCGCCGACCTGTACTTCGGTGTTGGCGATAATGTTGGCGGTGGCGCCCGGGTTACCCAGTGCGTGCTCGTAGGATTTGTCGACGTAGTCGATCAGACCCTCGTCCAGTGGCCAGGCGTTAACCTGACCTTCCCAATCGTCGATGATGGTGTTGCCGAAGCGGAACACTTCGCTCTGCAGGTAAGGCACGCGAGCGGCAACCCAGGCAGCCTTGGCGGCTTTCAGGGTGTCGGCGTTCGGCTTGGCGAGGAATGCATCGACGGCAGTTTGCAGGGTTTTCGCGGTGGATTCGGCATCGCTGTAAACGGCGAAGACCATGTCGGCGTAGTGCGCGACCACTGCCTTGGCAGCGGCTTCGTCGACTTTACCGGCAGCGGCTGGCGCGGCCGCAGGAGCGGCGGTGCTGGCGGCTGGAGTCGGCGTGGCCGGGGCGGCAGCCTTGTCTTTGCCTTCGCCGCAACCGGCGAGGGAAATAGCGATGGCCAGCAGACTGGCGGTAGCCAGAGGCATACGAATCATGGCGAACATCCTGCTTCGGTAATTGAATGGACTCACGCGGGGGTGCGCAAAACTGCGACATAATGCAAATCTTTCGCATTATGTGTAAAGGGTTGTGGCTGGAAATATTTCTTATTTGCGCAGGTGCTGGTGCAGATCAAAAGATCGCAGCCTGCGGGGATTGTGGTGAATCCATCGGCTACGATCGTGGGTCTTTATAAAATGGCCGCATTACTGCGCTGCGCCTGCTTGAGATAGACGCTCAACTCCCGCGCTGGCAGCGGTTTGCTGTAGTGGTAACCCTGACCTTCGTGGCAACCCTCGGAGATGATGTAGCTTTCCTGTTCAGCGGTCTCCACACCCTCGGCAATCACTTGCATGCCGAGACTCTTGCCCAGTTGAATGATCGCGCGAACGATGGTCGCATCGTCGTCGTCATCCAGCAGATCCTGGACGAAGCTCTTGTCGATCTTGATCTTGTCCAGCGGCAGGCTTTTCAGATAGCTGAGCGATGAATAACCGGTGCCGAAATCGTCGATGGCGATCAACGCGCCGGAGCGGCGCAGGCTCAGTAAATGCTGGGCGGCGGTGCTGATGTCTTCCATCAGGCCGGTTTCGGTGACTTCCAGTTCCAGGCTGCGCGGCGGCAGGCGGTACATCTGCAGCAGGTTGTTGACCACCCGTGGCAGCTCGGCGTGGTGCAGTTGCACGGTCGACAGATTGACGGCCATGCGCAGATCGATGAAGCCCTGATCGTGCCACTCGCGCAATTGCTTGCAGGCCTGATCGAGCACCCATTCGCCGATGGCGATGATCGTGCCGTTCTGCTCAGCCAGTGGAATGAACAGATCGGGCGGCACCAGACCGTGTTCCGGATGCTGCCAGCGAATCAGCGCCTCGACGCCAACCACGCGATGGTCGCGGTAACTGATCTGCGGCTGATAAACCAGATAGAACTGATCGCGCAGCAACGCGTCGCGCAGGTCTTTCTCCAATTCACGACGGCGACGCATCTCGCTGTCGACGCTGGCGATGTAGAACTGATAGCGATTGCGTGAGCGAGTCTTGGCCAGCGTCATGGTCTGCTCGGCTTTCTGCAACAGCTTCTCGGTGCTGTCGCCATCTTCCGGGAACAGGGTGATGCCGATGGTCGCGCGCAGACGGATTTCCTGATGGTCGAGAGCGAACGGCGCCTCCAGGTCATCGAGAATGCTTTGCGCCAACTCCGCCGCTTCGTAGGGCTGTTCGATATCAGCCTGGACCAGCGCGAACTGGTCGCCACCGAGACGGGCGAGGGCGCCGAGGCGGCCGCTGTGGCCGCGCAAGCGATCGGCCAGTGCCAGCAACAATTGGTCGCCGGTCTGGTAACTGAACTGCTCGTTGATGCCTTTGAAATCATCCAGACCTACACACAGCACCGCGACCCGGCGTTGCAGCTTGCCGGCGTCCACCAGAATCTTGTCCAGTTGCTGCTGCAATTGCTGACGGTTCGGCAGGCCGGTGAGGAAGTCGTACTGGGCCATGCGCAGCAGACTGTTTTCCGCTTCGTGGCGCAGATGGGTGTTGCGTTCGATGGATTCGAGCAACTGGTTGGCGGTGTTGATCCAGATCCCCAGTTCGTTCTTTTCGTGGCCCTTGAGCTGCGGAATCTTGTGTTCGCTGGGGCGATCCGGGTTGATCTCGGTCAGGTGCTCGATGATTCGCGACAGCGGTTTGGTCAGCAGCCAGTGATAGACCAGATACAGCACCAGACCCATGGCCAGCGCACGCAGCACACCGGAAATGAAAATGATCACCGAACTGACGATAAAACTCTCGCCATAGGTGGCGGTATCAAGGGTGATGCTCAGGTCGCCGTAATACTCGCTGTAGGGGCCGCGACCCACCAGTTGCGTGGTGAAGGTGCGTTCCTGACCCAGAATCAGATCGGTCAGCCAGCGGCTGTTGGAATGCTGCAGGTCGCGGGATTTCTGCGCGAGCATGGCTTCGTTGGGGTGACCGATGGAGGCCTGGCGCACCGCGTCGTCCTGGAACAGACCTTCGATCACTTGCATGCCCATCTCTCGGTCCAGGCTGTAGACGGCCTGAGTGGAGGGATCACGGAACATGTCGAGGATGCGCTCAGCGTCGTTGGCTACGGCCTGACGGGTTTTATAAGCGTCGAAAACAATCTGCGCACAGCTCAAGACCACGCCGACGATCAATGCCGACAGGAGCACGACCCGGAGCAACTTCACCGACAAGCTGTTCTTGAGTTCCAGCTTCAAAGGGTTATTCCTTGTTCCGTGCGGGTAACGTCAGTTTGCCATGAGTATTGGCAATCCCGTGTTGGCAGTCAAAGGGACAATCAGGCCGCAGAGAATTCGCCTGGGGCCTTGGCCAAAATGCTGCTGTCTGGAGTATTAGCCCTATTTGTACTGTGTCGGTAGTTTCAGTCCTCAACTTGAGCGCTGCGAGACAAATTTTCCTCTGTTTGATGTTAGCCCTCTGCGGCACGGCGGCAAGCTGCGTAAGGCTGCTTTTAATGTGTGATAAACGCCATCCAACGGTAGGAGCTGCCGCAGGCTGCGATCTTTTGATCTTGTTTTCCCGATCAACGTCAAAAGATCATTCGATCACGGCCCGAACCTGCGGCAGCTCCTGCATGAATCAAAGGCATAAAAAAACCCGGCATAAGCCGGGTTTCTTGTCTGGCGCGCAGCTTAAGCGGTGAAGGTTTTGCCTTCGAACTGCTCAGCGACGAACTTCCAGTTGACCAGGTTCCAGAACGCTTCGACATACTTTGGACGAACGTTGCGGTAGTCGATGTAGTAAGCGTGTTCCCAGACGTCGCAGGTCAGCAGCGGGGTGTCGCCGCTGGTCAGCGGGTTGCCGGCGCCGATGGTGCTGGCCAGAGCCAGGGAACCGTCAGCCTTTTTCACCAGCCAGCCCCAGCCGGAACCGAAGGTGCCGATCGAGGTTTTGCTGAACTCTTCCTTGAACTTGTCGAACGAACCGAACGCTGCGTTGATGGCTTCAGCCAGCGCGCCGGTTGGTTGACCGCCGGCGTTTGGCGCCAGGCAGTTCCAGTAGAAAGTGTGGTTCCAGACCTGAGCGGCGTTGTTGAAGATGCCGCCCGAGGAAGTCTTGACGATTTCTTCCAGGGTCTTGCCTTCGAACTCGGTGCCTGGCACCAGGTTGTTCAGGTTCACGACGTAGGTGTTGTGGTGCTTGTCGTGGTGAAATTCCAGGGTTTCCTTGGAAATGTGCGGCTGCAGGGCATCGTGTGCGTAAGGCAGCGGCGGCAATTCGAAAGCCATGATGATTCTCCTAATCAGGTCTGTTGCGGTGAGCGCAAGGCCGATCACGGGCGGCCAGAAATGCACCGGCGAGTTTTTACTCTTTGCGGCGCAGGGTTCCGATCATAGCACCGGGGTAGCGGCTTAACCACGCAACAACTGTGTGGGATAGAGGTTCCAGAGCTGTTTGGAATAAATCACGACGCCAATATTAATTGTCCCGCTACCGTGAACATCATCAACGCCACCACCAGATCGAGAATCCGCCAGGTGCTCGGCCGAGCCAGCCACGGTGCAAGCCATGCCGCGCCCAACGCCAGGGTGAAAAACCACAACAGCGAAGCACTCGCAGCGCCGACCACATAAGCGCCCGGCACCGATTGCTGTGCGCCGAGCGAGCCGATCAGCAAAACGGTATCCAGATAAACGTGCGGATTGAGCAACGTCACCGCCAGCGCACTGAGCATCACTGCGCGCAGCGAGCGCACGGTCTGGTTGTCGCCGTGATTCATGCTCTGTTTCGAGCAGGCCCGGCGCAGTGCCTGGCTGCCGTACCAGATCAGGAACGTCGCGCCGCCCCAGCGCGCAATCGCCAGCAACGTCGGGTTCTGCGCCAGTATCGTCGCCAGCCCGAACACTCCGGCGGCCACCAGCAACGCATCGCAGGCAACACAAAGCGCAGCGACTGGCAGGTGATGCTCACGCCGCAGGCTCTGCGCCAACACAAAGGCGTTCTGCGTGCCGATCGCCATGATCAACCCGAATGCCACCAGCAAGCCGTTCACGTAGCTTTGCCACATAAGATTCACTCCGCGTTGGCTGCCAGATCACGCAGCACTTGCATGGCGCGTTCGGCGTCGGCCTGACCGACGAATAAATGGTCGTGGTAGTAACCGGCGATCACGTTGCAACTGATCCCGGCCTTGCCCAGTGCGGTGGCGAACGCCGCCGTGAGACCGACGGCGTCCAGCGCCGAATGCACATTCAGGGTGATCCACGCAGCGACGTAGTCGAAATTGAAACCGGCCTGTTCGGCGTGGGAGCGTTGGATAATTACCGTCAGACCTTCCTGTTCGCGGAAGCTGCCGACAATCTCCAGATCATTGGGTAGCCGACCGTCGCGCAGGGTGCAGAACACGTATTCGCCGGCGTTGAGCTGCGGACTCATGCTGCGCAGCAAAGTGCTGAGTGAAGTTTCGCCAGCCATTTTGGGTAGTCCTTGATAAAGAGTGCTTTCTGGCTATTCTCCGTCTCGACGTTGTATAAGAAAAACCAATAGTGCTGATCGCTCATTAGGAAAACTGATGTTCGACTACAAATTGCTTTCCGCTCTGGCTGCGGTGGTCGAGCAGGCCGGATTCGAACGCGCCGCGCAGGTGCTGGGCCTGTCGCAATCGGCGATCTCGCAGCGGATCAAACTGCTGGAAGCGCGGGTCGGCCAACCCGTGCTGGTGCGCGGCACGCCACCGTCGCCGACTGAAATCGGCCGACGTCTGCTCAACCATGTGCAACAGGTGCGCCTGCTTGAGCGCGATCTGCAAACCCTCGTGCCAGCGCTGGACGAAGAAGGGCTGCCGGAACGCCTGCGCATCGCCCTGAACGCCGACAGCCTAGCGACCTGGTGGGCGGAAGCGGTGGGTGATTTCTGTGCCGAACAACATTTGTTGCTGGATCTGATCGTCGAGGATCAGACCGTCGGCCTCAAGCGCATGCGTGCTGGTGAAGTGGCGGCGTGTTTGTGTGCCAGCGAACGCCCGGTGGCGGGCGCCCGCAGCGTGTTGCTCGGCGCGATGCGTTATCGGGCGTTGGCCAGCCCGGCGTTCATCGAACGGCATTTTCCCGATGGTGTGCGTGCCGAACAGCTGCCGCGCACACCGGCGCTGGTGTTCGGCCCGGACGATTTCCTCCAGCATCGTTATCTCGCCTCGCTGGGCGTCGATGGCGGATTCGAGCACCATTTGTGCCCGTCCTCCGAGGGCTTCATCCGCCTGACCGAGGCCGGACTGGGCTGGGGCCTGGTGCCGGAACTGCAAGTGCGCGAGCAGTTGCAGCGCGGGGCGTTGCGCGAACTGTTGCCAGATAAACCGATCGACGTGCCGTTGTACTGGCATCATTGGCGCAATGGCGGTCAGTTGCTGGGCTTGTTGACCGAGCAACTGGTGCGCTCTTCAGCGCAATGGCTGGTGCCCTGGAAGCAGCCATAAGCGTCAAGCTGCAAGCGGCAAGTTCAGCGCTGCGCACTGTTTTAAACTTGTAGCTGAAAGCTTGATGCTTGAGGCTGCTTTTCTGTTGGAGTTTTGCATGAAAATTCTGGTCACCGGCGCAAGCGGCTTCATTGGCGGACGCTTTGCGCGTTTCGCCCTGGAGCAGGGCCTGGACGTGCGGGTCAACGGTCGCCGGGCCGAGAGCGTCGAACATCTGGTGCGCCGTGGCGCCGAGTTTGTCCCCGGCGATCTGACGGATCCGGAACTGGTGCGCGAACTCTGCGCCGACGTCGAAGCTGTGGTGCACTGCGCGGGCGCCGTGGGCTTGTGGGGTCGCTATCAAGACTTCCATCAGGGCAACGTGCAGGTGACCGAAAACGTTGTCGAAGCCTGTTTGAAACAACGGGTGCGGCGTCTTGTGCACTTGTCGTCGCCGTCGATCTACTTCGATGGCCGTGACCACTTCAACCTGACCGAAGAGCAAGTGCCCAAGCGCTTCAAGCATCACTATGCCGCGACCAAGTATCTGGCCGAACAGAAGGTCTTCGGCGCCCAGGAGTTCGGTCTGGAAACCATTGCCCTGCGCCCGCGCTTCGTCACCGGTGCCGGCGACATGAGCATCTTCCCGCGCCTGCTGAACATGCAGCGCAAGGGACGACTGGCGATCATTGGCAACGGCTTGAACAAGGTCGATTTCACCAGCGTGCACAACCTCAACGAAGCCATGCTCAGCAGTCTGCTGGCCGCCGGTTCCGCGCTCGGCAAGGCCTACAACATCAGCAACGGCGCGCCGGTGCCGTTGTGGGATGTGGTCAATTACGTGATGCGCAAAATGGAAGTCCCGCAGGTCACCAAGTACCGCTCCTACGGGCTGGCCTACAGCGTCGCGGCGCTCAACGAGGGCGCATGCAAACTCTGGCCGGGGCGTCCGGAGCCGACGCTGTCGCGCTTGGGCATGCAAGTGATGAAAAAAAATTTCACCCTCGACATCAGTCGCGCCCGGCATTATCTGGACTACGATCCGAAAGTCAGCCTGTGGACGGCCCTCGACGAGTTCTGCGGCTGGTGGAAGGCTCAGGACATTCGCTGAAACGCATTGCAACGATTCGGCCGGCCGGCAATGAACCGCACCGCAGGTTGAGGGTCAATCCCTGCGGCTGCGGCGGTTATACTTCGCAGCATTTAGCCATCACCGCGTTTCACAAAGGTTGCCTCAATGTCCATGCGTAATGATGCCCACGACGATTTCGATGATGTTCCGAGCCTGCGTGCCGACACCTTCGACGACGATGACATTCCGACCACCAGCCGCACCTCCGTGCACTCGCGCACGCCGCCTGTGGTCAAGGTCAAGGCCGCCAGTACCGGGCCGTTGTGGGCGTTGGTGGGTGCGCTGTTCTTTGCTTTCATCGGTCTGGCCTGGTGGAGCTTCCAGCAGATTTCGCTGATGGAACAACAACTGGTCGCGACTCAGGAAAGCTTCGCGCGCATCAGTGAGGAAGCGGCGGGGCGCCTGCAAGACATTTCCGGCAAGGTCGTGGCCAGCCAGAGCAACGTCACCAGCGACAGCGAAGCCTTGAAGCTGCAAATCAAACAGCTGGAAGGCAAGCTGCTTGACCAGAGCAAACAGCAGCAAGGTGTAGCCGGTCAGGCCAGCGATCTGGACAAGCGTCTTGCGCAGATGACCGCCCAGACCACCGAGCAGCAGAACGCCAATACCCAGTTGCAGGCTCAGGTCAAAGCGCTGAGCGCAGAACTGGCGACGGTGAAAAGCACGCCGGCCGATACCAGCAAGGTCGATGCGCAACTCAAGGGCTTCGATGCCCAGTTCAAGAGCCTCGGCGCGGATATTGCCGCATTGAAGAAACAGGGCAATCCGAGCGCGGCGATTGATCGTCTGGAACAGGAAATCGTCGTCCTCAAAAGCGAGCAGGACAACCGCCCGGCAGCGCCACAGGGTGGCGGCAACACTGCCGAATTCGACGCTTTCCGCGGTCAGATGACCCGCAACCTGAACACGCTTCAGGCGCAGATCCAGAACTTGCAACAGCAGATCAATGCCCGACCTTAACTGAACAGCATTTTTGTGGAGTGGGTAAATCCTGTGGTGAGGGGATTTATCCCCGATGGGTTGCGAAGCAGCCCTACAACCATTCAGATCGGTGTGTCAGGAAATATGTGTTGCTTGAATTGGGGCTGCTTCGCAGCCCATCGGGGATAAATCCCCTCACCACAGATAATCCCCTTTCACCACAGGGGACTGTGTCATTTCCAGAAACCTTCTGAATATCCATACATCACCCCAACCCGTCTACGCTCTTGAAACACCAACAAGAACGAGGGATGCGTCATGGGGTTTGTGCATAAATTCGCTTGGCTCTGTTTGCTGTTATTGGTCGGATTCGCTCAGGTCAACGCAGCGACCACGGAAAAGGATGACAGCAAGGCCGCCATCGCCTTGCTGGAAAAAGCGCTGGCCTACTACCACGACAACGGTGACAAGGCGCTCGCCGCGTTCAGCCGGCAGGGCGAGTTTGTCGACAAGGATCGCTACGTGTTCGTGGTCGACACCAAAGGCGTGATGCTCGCCAGCGGCGGGCCATCGTCAGCCTTGATTGGCCGTGACGTCAGCGAAGTGCTCCCGGCGGATTTGCAGAAAGCGTTCAAGGACGCCCTGAAAGTGCCGGAAGGCAACGGCATTCAACAAGCCGAATACCGCTGGCAGAACTGGTCCGACGGCAAGGTCGAACGCAAGCATGTGTTTTATCAGCGCATCGGCCAGCGGATTCTCGCCGTCGGGTATTACCTGCCACGGGCCTCGGCCGAGCAAGCCAAAGCGCTGCTCGACAAGGCTGCCACTGACCTGAGCAAAAACGAAAAGGCCACGCTGACGGCGATCAATTCGCTCAAGGGCGGCTACTTGCAGGATGACCTGTACGTGTTTGTGGTGGATCTCGACACCCAGCGTTACGTCGCTCATGGCACCAATCTGCGCCTGATCAACACCGATTTCAGCAAGATCAAGGACCCGGAAGGCAAACCGGTGGGCGAGCCGATTCTGGCGCTGATCGCCAAACAGGATGACGGCGAATATGAATACCGCTGGAAGAACCCGGTGACCGGCAAGGTCGAGGACAAGCACGCCTACCTGAAGAAGGTCGGGCATTTCCTTGTGGCGGTCGGTTACTACAGCCCGTGAAGATCAGCCCTTGTAGGAGTGAGCCTGCTCGCGATGAGGGTGTGTCAGTCGACGTCATTGTTGTATGACACGCCCTCATCGCGAGCAGGCTCACTCCTACAGCGTTTCGTAGTGCTTGTTTTATTTGGCGCCGTGCTCACGGCCGCGCAGCAGGTTGTTGGGCATTGCAATCGCCGCAGCCAGGCCCAGCAGCGATACCGCCGCACTGACCCACAGCAAATGCCGGAAGGTCACCAGCAACTCCGCGCGCAAGGCATTCTGTGCGTCGCCCGGCGCTGCGTTCAAACCGTCCAGCAAGACGTTCCCCGAATGCCCCTCGCTCATCAGCGAACCGCCGGCCAGATGCGCAAAACTGGAGTCCTGCAATAACGCCAGCAACAGCGCCGACATCAGCGCTACGCCCACCGCGCCGCCCAGTGAGCGGAACAGGTTAGTGGTGCTGGTGGCGACGCCGATGTCGCGTTGTTCCACCGAATTCTGCGTGCCGACCAGCGAGGTCGGGAACTGCATGCCGCCGGCAATCCCGCTGAGCAGCATGAATAACCCGCTGAGCAACGTTGCCTCCGGTGGGCTGAACGCCATGCCGAAAATCGAGATCGGCATCAGCATCGCGCCAGTCAGAATCTGCGGTTTGTAGCGCCCGGTAATCGACGTGCGCCGCCCGGCGAAATACGCGCCGATCGGCAGGCCCATCGCCAACGGCAGCAAGTGCAACGCCGCGCTGTCAGCCCCGGCGCCGGTGACGCTTTGGTAACGTAGCGGCATCAGCACGATCAGGGAGATCGCCTGGAAACTGCAGAAGAAAATCGTGCACCAGCACAGCAAGGCGTTGCGGTTGGCGAACAGGTGCATCGGCAGCAACGGCTCCCGTGCACGCCGCTCGTGCCAGACAAACACCGCCAGCACCACCACCGCACAGGCGAACAGCCCGAGCACTTCGCTGCTGCGCCACGAATGCCCTTGGCCGACCTGCGTGATGCCGAGTAACAGGGCGGTCAGGCCGATGATCATCAGCAGTGTGCCGAGATAATCGATGATCGGTTTGCGTTGTGGAATCGGCAGCCCGCGCAGGTTGCGCTGCGCTACCCAATAGGCGCCAAGACCCAGCGGCAAGTTGATGAAAAACACCCAGCGCCACGACAGGTATTCCGTCATGTAGCCGCCCAGCACTGGGCCGGCAACACTGGCCACCGCGTACATGCTGCTGAAGTAACCCTGATAACGTCCGCGTTCACGGGGCGGCACGATGTCGCCGATGATTGCCTGGCTGACCGAAATCATCCCGCCGGCACCGATGCCCTGAAGAATCCGCGCCAGCACCAGTTGCTCCATGCTCTGCGCCATGCCGCAGAACAGTGAGGCGAGGGTGAACAGGCCCATGCCGAACAGCATCAGTTTGCGCCGCCCGTACAAATCGCCGAGCTTGCCGTAGATCGGCACGGCCACGGTCATCGCCACCATATACCCGGAAATCACCCAGGCCAGCAGGCTGACGTCCTTGAACTGAGCGGAAATGGCCGGCATCGATACGGCGACGATGGTCTGGTCCAGCGCGCCAAGAAAGATCGCCATCATCAGCGCGACCAGCACGCTGCGAATGGCCGGTTTGGGCGTTTCGGGGTGATTGAGATTGGTCACGGGCAAAACCTGCGGGCAGTGTGAGTCCCGCAGATCGCCAGGCGAGCGGGGATGCTCGCCAGTGTAAGTCGGTAGCAGGCTATTCGATAGCCTCATAAGGAAGTCCGACGTAATTTTCTGCAATGGTTTTTCGGCCCGCTTCTGAACTGACAAAGTAGTCCAGTTCCGAGGCACTGATGCGTTGGCTGAAATCATCGTGGTCATCGAAGCGATGCAGCATCGAGGTCATCCACCAGGAAAACCGCTCGGCTTTCCACACCCGACGCAGGCAGATCTCAGAGTATTTCTCCAGCAGATCGGTACGACCGTCGCGGTAGACCTTCAGCAGAATGTTGAACAGCGTGCTCACGTCGCTCGCTGCCAGGTTCAAACCCTTGGCGCCGGTCGGCGGGACGATATGCGCCGCGTCGCCGACCAGAAACATCCGTCCGTACTGCATCGGCTCGACGACAAAACTGCGCAGCGGCGCGATGCTCTTTTCGATCGACGGGCCAGTCACCAGTTTCTCCGCCAGCGCGGCAGGCAGGCGGGTTTTCAGCTCATCCCAGAAACGCTGATCGCTCCAGTCATCGACGTTTTCTTCGGCCGGCACTTGCAGGTAATAACGGGTGCGGGTTGCCGAACGCATGCTGCACAGGGCGAAGCCGCGTTCGTGGCGGGCATAGACCAGTTCGTCGTGCACCGGTGGCGTGTCGGCCAGAATGCCCAGCCAGCCGAACGGATAAACCCGTTCGAAGACTTTCAGGCAATCCTCTGGAATCGACTGGCGGGCAACACCGTGGAAGCCGTCGCAACCGGCGATGTAATCGCAATCGACGCGCCAGGTTTCACCGTCCTTTTCGAAAGTGACAAAGGCTTCGTCGCTTTTCATGCCGTGGGGAACGACATGGCTCACCTCATAAAACGACAGTGCACCTGCCTCCCGACGAGCGGCCATGAGGTCACGGGTGACTTCGGTCTGGCCGTAGATCATCACGGTCTTGCCGCCGGTCAGTGCCTGCAGATCGATGTGCACCTGACGCCCCTCCAGCGCCAGATCGAAACCGCCATGGACCAGTCCTTCGGCGTCCATTCGTTGACTCACGCCAGCTTGGCGCAACAGCTCTACCATGCCCTGTTCAAGCACGCCGGCACGAATTCGACCGAGGACATAATCGGGTGTCTGACGTTCGAGGATGAGGGTGTCGATGCCAGCGTTGTGCAGCAACTGACCGAGGAGTAATCCGGACGGACCGGCGCCAATGATGACGACTTGGGTTTTCAGCGTTTTCATTGTTTTTATGGCTCGCAAGCTTCACGCGACCAAGGCCGGTGAATATTTTTTATGGATCGAGTGCTTGCATTTTTCCCTTGCGGGTCTGTCAATTGAAGGTGAAAACTGAGCCGATACCTGTACATTCTGCCAATCGGTGCGATTATCGCCCGCAAGACAAGAGGCCTGGATTGAAGTGATGAACAAGCCCGAGCTGCCTTCGATTCCGGTGTTCAAGCTCTACGGTGAAAGCCTGGACTGGCCGACCCCTGACTTGCTGCACTGTGAAACCATTTCCTCACGCAGTCGCGAACATCAATGGGAAATCAAACCCCACCGCCACGCTGATCTGTGCCAGTTACTCTTCGTTTTCAAAGGTCAGGCAGAGCTTGAGATCGAAGGCCAGCGCACACAACTTCACACCCCTGCGATTCAAGTCCTGCCACCGCTGTCGGTGCATGGCTTTCGTTTTTCCGAAGACGTCGAAGGGTTCGTCGTCACGCTGGCAACCCCGTTGATCAATCACTTGCAAGCGCAACTGGGCGATGCCGTGCATGCGCTGGCCCGGGCTGAAGGCTATCCGGCGGGCAAGGACGGTGATTACCTGAACAGCCTGTTTACGGCGTTGCAGGCCGAGTACAACGGCCATCAGCCAGCTCGTGAAATGCTCATGCATTCGCTGGTCAGCGTGATCATGGTCTGGGTCAGTCGTCAGGCAATCGTGCGCCATAACGCCAGCCAGCGACCACAGCGCCAACGCGAATACCTCAATGGATTTATTCAACTGGTCGAAGAGACTTATCGCCAGCATGTGAAGGTCGAGGACCTCGCGCATCGGCTGGGGATTTCGGTGTCACACCTCAACGGCACGTGCCGAGAATTGGCGGGGCAGCCAGCGTTGCAAATCATGCACGAGCGTCAGTTGCTGGAAGCCAAGCGCTTGCTGACGTACACCAGCATGACGATTTACGAGATGTCGGAGTTGTTGGGGTTTTCCGATCCGACTAACTTCACGCGCCTGTTTCGGCGCAGGGTGGGGATATCACCAAAGGCTTTTCGTGACCGTCTGAAGGCCGAGCAGTAAATCTGTAACCACCACAAATCCCTTGTAGGAGTGAGCCTGCTCGCGATAGCGCCGTCATGATCAATATTGCAGAAGACTGACACACCGCTATCGCGAGCAGGCTCACTCCTACAGGGTTCGCTTCAGCTACATCAGCGCAACGCGTTGAGCGTGGCGTTATGCGGAATGCAGCGCTCGAAGTTGCAACTCGCGTATTCGCGGGGCAGTTGGCGCAGTTGCTCGACTCGCCAGGCCGCCGTGCCGTAAAGCGCCAGCGTTGCGGCGCAGGTAATGAATATCGCGAAGTACCTTCTTGTTTTGATGTTCATGGTGTTCGACCTCTGAACGTATACCTGCCGGTATTACTTTCAGCATAGGTCAGCGGCGACGAGTTGCCAGCGAGTGTGCTTGAGCTTGTAACCGGCCATTCAGCACGCTGATAGCCCCCCTGTAGGAGTGAGCCTGCTCGCGATAGCGGAGTGTCAGGTACCCTCTATCCGACTGACACACCGCTATCGCGAGCAGGCTCACTCCTACAGGGGATCGGGTTTACAGATCAACGTCCCATTGCGGATGCTCTGGAAAGCGCTCTACCAGAAAATCCAGCATGCTGCGCAACGCCGCCGGCATGTGTTTGCGCGAGGCGTAGACCGCGTAGATGTTCATCTGCCGCGGTTGCGCTTGAGGCAGCAAGCGAATCAATTCTCCGGAATGAATATGCACCCCGGCCTGATACGTCGGCAGCATCGCCACCCCCGCGCCGGCCAACGTCGCACGCAGCAAGGTGCTGGCCTCGTTGGCGCTGATATTGCCCTGCACCGGCACCGAAACCGGTTCGCCGTCCTCCTCGAAATGCCACAGGCTTTTGCCGAAATACGAGTGAGTCAGGCAATTGTGCCGGCTCAGCTCTTCCACACGCTGCGGCGCCGGATGCTCTTGCAGATAGGCCGGGGCGGCACACACCACCGAACGGCAGACGGTCAGGCGCCGGGCGATCAGGTTCGGGTCCAGATCATTGCTGGTACGGATCGCCAGATCGATCCGCTCATCCACCAGATTCACCGTTCGATCGAGCATTTGCATGTCGATACTCACCCCCGGGTAGCGCTTGACGTAAGCCGCCATCGCATCGGCCAGTTGCGCCTGGCCGAATGAGGTGCTGACGCTGATCCGCAGGAGGCCACGCGGCGCATCGTGGGGTTCGCTGACGGCGGCCTGCATGTCGCTCGACAGTTCAATCATCTGCCGGCAACGCGGGAGGATTTCACTGCCGGCGGCAGTCAGGCTCAACTTGCGCGTGGTGCGGTGCATCAGACGCGCGCCGACCCAGTCCTCCAGCTCCGCCAGATAACGCGACACCACCGGGCGTGAGAGATCCAGATGATCGGCCGCTGCCGACTGGCTGCCCAGGTCCACCACCGTGACAAACACCCGCATTGCTTGGAGACGATCCATGATTTGCCCGCTTTCAGAAACAAACTATGTTCAAGCATCGCATTTTTTGTACTGAGTCAGGCAACTAAGCTCTGTCCCATCGCCAGACACGGCATTCGGATACCGGAGCAACAGATGATCGGTTTCACCACACTTAAACGCTTTCTACTCGCCACCGCTTCCCTCGGTTTCGCCGCCCATGCGGCCGCTGCCAACCTGACTCTTGATGTCTACAACCCAGGCACCCAGGCGATTTTTCCGGTGACTTCGGTGCTGGTCAGTGGCGAGACAGACGCGATCCTCGTCGATGCGCAATTCGGCAAATCCCAGGCCGAGCAAGTGGTGGAAAAGATCCGCGCCAGCGGCAAGCACCTGACCACCATTTACATCAGCCACGGTGATCCGGATTACTACTTCGGCCTCGACACCCTGACCAAGGCTTTCCCGGATGCCAAGGTGCTGGCCTCGCAACCGACGGTGGATCACATCAATAAAACCGTCGAAGGCAAACTGGCGTTCTGGGGCCCGAAAATGGGCGCTGACGTACCAGCGAAAACCATCGTGCCGGGTGTGCTCAAGGGCGACAGCCTGATGCTCGAAGGGCAGAAGTTGCAGGTGGTCGGCCTTGAAGGCAAACAGCCGGATCGCAGCTTCGTGTGGATTCCATCGCTGAAAGCCGTGGTCGGTGGCGTGGTTGTCGCCGAGAACATTCATGTGTGGATGGCCGATACCCAGACCGCGCAATCCCACGCCGACTGGCTGGAAACCCTGCACTCGATCGAAACCCTCAAGCCGAAAACCGTGGTGCCGGGGCATTACCTGGGTGACAGCAGCCGCTCGCTGGCCAGCGTGAAATTCACCGCCGACTACATTAAGGCTTTCGATCAGGAAACGGCCAAGGCCAAAGACTCCGCTGCGCTGATCGCGGCAATGAAAAAGCGCTACCCGAAACTGGGCGAGGAAAGCTCGCTGGAGCTGAGCGCGAAAGTCGCCAAGGGCGAAATGCAGTGGTAATCCGAATCTGAAAACGCAGCACTCTCAAGCCAACTGGAGAATGTCATGAGCAAGATCGCAATCATTGGTGCCACCGGCCGTGCCGGTAGCCAACTGCTGGAAGAAGCCCTGCGTCGTGGCCACAGCGTTTCCGCTATCGCCCGCGATACTTCGAAAATCGGCAACCGTGCCGGAGTGGTCAGCAAGAATGTCGATGTGCTGGATGCAGCAGCATTGCAAGATGCCGTTGCCGGTCACGATGTGGTGATCAGCGCCGCGCATTTCGCCACGGTGCCGGCGAGCGCTATCGTTGGCCCGCTCAAACAGGCAGGTGTGCCGCGTCTGTTGGTGGTCGGCGGTGCCGGTTCATTGTTGTTGCCGGACGACACGCGAGTGATCGACAGCGCGGGTTTCCCGGCTGAGTACAAAACCGAAGCCAGCGCCGGGGCAGCATTTCTTGATGCGTTGCGTCAGGAAAAGACTTTGGACTGGACCTTCCTGTCGCCCTCGGCGGAGTTTGTCGAAGGTGAGCGCAGCGGCGAGTTCCGCGTTGGCCAGGATCATTTGCTGGTGAGTGCTGAAGGACGCAGCTGGATCACCTTTGCCGATTATGCGATTGCGCTGATCGACGAAGTGGAAACGCCGAAGCATTCACGCCAACGCTTCACGGTCGGCTATTGATGCTCCGCGCTTTTTAACTGTAGCAGTGAGCCTGCTCGCGATAGCGGTGTGTCAGTCGAAGTAAATGTCACTGACTCACCGCTATCGCGAGCAGGCTCACTCCTACATTTTTCAGCGCAAATGCGCCTGCTCGACCAGCCAGATCATCAATTCCTCCAGCTGCGGCGACGGTTCCGTGGCGTGCGGCACCACCACGTAATACGCCAGCCCCGTCTTCACCTTCAATTCAAACGGCATCACCAGTCGCCCGGCACGCAAGTCATCGCCGATCAACGACCAGTCGCCGATCGCTACGCCTGTCCCATGGGACGCCATCGACATTGCCTGATCCAGCGTCTCGAAATGCTGACCCATGTTCACATTGCTCAACTGCAACTCGGCAGCCGTCAGCCACACCTTCCAGTCCTGGGTGTCGCGGGTCGGGTGCAGCAACAGGTGTTGTTGCAGATCGGCCGGTTCGGACAGTGCCGGCGGGCCTTTGAGCAATGCCGGTGAACAGACCGGTGTCAGTTGCTCGTCGAACAGGTGCAGTGCGGTGGAAGAGTTGTCCGGCGCTGTTCCATAAATCACTGCGGCATCGAATTGCTCGCGCTGAAAGTCGACGCCATGGGCGAGGGTGGTGGTCAGTTTGACCGGCACGTCCGGCCGTTCTTTTTGCCACTGCAACAGGCGCGGCACCAGCCAGCGCATCACGCAGCTCGGCGCCTTCAGTTGCAGGGTTTCACGCTTGAGGCCGATCTGCTCGGTGGCTTCGCTGATCAGGCCGAACACCTTCTCCACGCGCGGCAACCATTCGTGCCCCTCGGCCGTCAGCTCCAGACCTCGGGCCAGACGAATGAACAACTCATACCCCAGATGATCTTCCAGCCCGGCGATCTGCCGGCTCACCGCGCCTTGGGTGATGTGCAACTGCTCGGCGGCCCGGGTGAAGTTGCAGCACTGCGCGGTGATCAGAAACGTGTGCAGGGCGGGCAGGGGAGGCAGTCGTTTCATGTGGATCCAAGGTATGACGTGAGGACATGGCTAGTATGACTTTTAATCGATTGTTGCGGCTACCTGCCCACCGTTCAATGAGCCCATTGAAGGGCTCTTTGTAGGAGTGAGCCTGCTCGCGATAGCGGTGTGTCAGTCACCGTTATGTTGAATGCGAAGACGCCATCGCGAGCAGGCTCACTCCTACACAAAGGCCTTGTGTCTCAAATGAACAAGAAGGGCAATGACATGGCGACGTGTGGCGAAGTACTGGTCAAGTTACTCGAAGATTACGGGGTCGAGCAGGTGTTCGGCATTCCCGGCGTGCACACCGTGGAGCTGTATCGCGGGCTGGCCCGTTCGAGCATCAACCACGTCACCCCACGGCATGAGCAGGGCGCCGGTTTCATGGCTGACGGCTATGCGCGCACCAGCGGTAAACCGGGCGTGTGCTTCATCATCACCGGGCCGGGCATGACCAACATCACCACAGCGATGGGTCAGGCCTATGCCGACTCGATCCCGATGCTGGTGATCTCCAGTGTGCAGACCCGCAATCAGTTGGGCGGCGGTCGCGGCAAACTCCACGAATTGCCGAACCAGAGCGCATTGGTCGGCGGCGTCGCCGCGTTCTCCCACACGCTGATGTCGGCGTCGGAATTGCCCGGTGTATTGGCGCGTGCCTTCGCACTGTTCCAGGCCGGGCGTCCGCGTCCGGTGCACATCGAGATTCCGCTGGACGTGTTGGTGGAAGAGGCCGATGACTTGCTCGCCAGCGTGCCGGTCAACATTGATCGCGCCGGTGCTGCACCTGCTGCCGTCAGCCGCATGAGTGAGTTGCTGGCCGGCGCCCAGCGTCCGCTGATCCTTGCCGGTGGCGGGGCCATCGATGCTGCCGCCGAGCTTACCGAACTGGCCGAATTGCTCGACGCTCCGGTGGCACTGACGATCAACGCCAAAGGCATGCTGCCGTCCAGCCACCCGTTGCTGATCGGTTCGACGCAAAGTCTGGTCGCCACTCGCGCACTGGTCGCCGACGCCGACGTGGTGCTGGCAATCGGCACTGAACTGGCCGAGACCGACTACGACATCACCTTCGCCGGCGGTTTCGAAATCCCCGGCAAGCTGCTGCGCATCGACATTGATGCCGACCAGACCGTGCGCAACTATCCGCCTCATGTCGCGCTGGTTGCCGACTCGCGCAACGCCGCACAAGCGCTGCTCAACGCGCTGTCGCACAAGACGCTGGCCGAACGTCGCAACGATTGGGGCCAGGTGCGTGCCGCGCGTCTGCGTGATGATCTGGCCGCGAGCTGGGATGCGCCGACCCTGGCCCAGACCCGCTTCCTCGAAACCGTGCTGCACGAATTGCCGAATGCGGTGTTCGTCGGCGACTCCACGCAACCGGTGTACACCGGCAACCTCACCTTCAACCCGGAGCGCCCGCGCCGCTGGTTCAACTCGTCCACCGGTTACGGCACCCTCGGCTACGCCTTGCCGGCGGCCATCGGCGCGTGGCTCGGTGGCAGCGTCGAGGGCGGCGCTCGTCCGCCAGTGGTGTGCCTGATTGGCGACGGCGGTTTGCAATTCACCCTGCCGGAGCTGGCCAGCGCCGTTGAAGCGCGCACCCCGGTGATCGTCCTGCTGTGGAATAACCAGGGCTACGAAGAGATCAAAAAGTACATGGTCAACCGCGCCATCGAGCCGGTCGGCGTCGACATCTACACCCCGGATTTCATCGGTGTGGCCAAGGCGCTGGGCTGCGCTGCCGAAGCGATCAGCTCGGTGGAGCAACTGCGTGGCGCGCTGCGTGCGGCGACGGATCGTCAAGGCCCGACGGTGATTGAAATCGACCAGAACCAGTGGATGCAGGCGGTGAGCAAATGATCAACTTCCCAACCACCCTCGACGGCCTCTACATCAATGGCCAATGGTCTGCCGGCCGTGAACATTTGCGGGTGATCAACCCGGCCACCGAAGCGCTGCTGACCACGGTCAATGGCGGTGATGAACTGGCCGTCGATCACGCGGTGACCGTCGCCGTCGAAGCGTTCAAGACCTGGTCACAGACCACCGGCGCCGAACGCGCTGTGATCCTGCGCAACATCGCCAACGGCGTGCGTAACGGTCGTGATCACCTGATGAAATTGCAGTCGAGCAACAACGGCAAACCGCAGTTCGAAGCGGCCATCGATATAGATGACGTGATCGCCACCTTCGAGTACTACGCCGGGTTGGCCGACGGTCTCGACGCGCAGCTCGACAGCAACGTGCCGCTGCCCAGCGACGATTTCAGTGCACGTCTGCGTCGCGAGCCGTGCGGTGTGGTCGGGCTGATCGTGCCGTGGAATTTCCCGATGGTCACCACCGCATGGAAGCTCGCGCCGGCCCTGGCCGCTGGTTGCTGCGTGGTGCTCAAACCGTCGGAAGTCACGCCGCTGCCGGAGCTGGAACTGGCGGCGATCATTGCCGAAGCCGGCCTGCCGAAAGGTGTGTTCAACGTGGTTTGCGGCACGGGTCTGGCGGTGGGCGCGCCGCTGTCGGCCGATCCGCGTATCGCCAAAATCTCTTTCACTGGCAGCAATGCGGTTGGCGTTCAGGTGATGCAACGCGCGGCGGAAACCGTGAAGGGCGTGAGCCTCGAACTGGGTGGCAAATCGTCGTTGCTGGTGCTGGAAGATGCCGACCTGGAGCTGGCCGTGGAGCTGGCCTGTGGCGGCGGTTTCTTCAACGCCGGGCAAATGTGCTCGGCCACCAGCCGCGTGCTGGTCGCCGAAGCGCTGGAAGAAGAATTCCTCAAGCGTCTGCAAAAACGTGCCCAGGCGATTCGGGTGGCTGACCCGTTCGAGCCGGATGTGGAAATGGGCGCACTGGTCAACCAGGCGCAATACCAGCGTGTGCTCGGCCATATCGACCGTGGTTTGAGTGCCGGGGCGAAGCTGCTGTGTGGCGGTAATCGTCCGGCAGATTTGCCACGCGGATATTTTTTGCAGCCCACGGTATTCACTGACGTGCCCCTCGACAGTGCGTTGTGGTGCGAAGAGATTTTCGGCCCGGTGCTGTGCGTGCGCAGTTTCGCCTCTGAGGCCGAGGCCATCGCGCTGGCCAACGACAGCCAGTTCGGTCTGGTCGCCAGTGTGGTGACGCGTAACGCCGAGACCGCCGATCGTGTCGCCAACGCCCTGCAGGCGGGGCTGGTGTGGCTCAACGCGCCGCAGGTGATCTTCCCGCAAACGGCGTGGGGCGGTTACAAGCAGAGCAGCATCGGCCGCGAGTTGGGGCCGTGGGGCCTGGCCGCGTTTCAGGAAATCAAACACGTGATCCGGGCGCTCTGAAACGCCCGAAAAAGGTCAGCGCATGCCTCGCAACGAGGCATGCGTCGGCGTCATGGCTTCAATGAGTTTTTATCGATAGTCAGGTGTTTTGCACGACCTCAGGATGAACCTGTCGGCAGCGCTAAAGCCCTTGTAATACGGGTCTTGGCGCGGATCCGGCCGCGCGGATGCAACGGTTGCGACCAACCTCATACTTAAAAAAACAAAGGGAGTCCGTCATGGGCGAGCACGATCTGAACAGGCGTCAATTCATTAAAACCGTTGGCGTCGCCTCGGTGGCGGCGGCCGCTATGAGCATGCCCTTCATCCGGGCGAGTGCCAGCGACACGCGTTTCGCCGGCAAGACCCTGCGTTTGCTGACCTGGTCGGATGACACCGGTCTCGCCGCACTGCGCAACATTGCCGCAACCTTCGAAGCCAAGACCGGCGCCAAGGTCATCGCCGACCGTACCGGCAGTACCTCGGAAATGGTCGCCAAACTCAAGGCCGGCGGTGACCGTCCGCAGTACGACATCATCACCCTGGCGGGCGTTGGCGCCGAAGGTCTGGCCGCCGCCGGGCTGCTGGAAAAACCTGATCTGAACCGCATTCCCAACCTGGTCGACGTGTCGGAAAAATATCGCACGGGGGCCAACGGTCACGGTATCGGCTATCTGTTGTGGTGCAACAGTCTGGTCTACAGCACTCGCACCCAGAAGGAAGCGCCGGACAGTTACGCCGCGCTGTGGGACGCCGAACTGGCGCCGAATATTTTCCTGCCGCCGCCAAACTGGACCGAGGCGATGGACCTGATCATCATCGCCGCGAAACTCGCTGGCGGTGACGAACACAACATCGAGCCGGGCTTCAAGAAACTCGCTGAACTCAAGGACCGCGTGGTGACACTGGGCGAGAACCCCAACCAGATTGCCGAGCTGTTCCGCACCGGTTCGCTGGACATGGGCGGGCTGTACGCCCCGGCGTTTTTCCCGAAACAGATCCGCGATCCGAACTACGGCCTCGGCGCCACGTTCGGCATGAAGGAAGGTTTCTACACCGACCTGATGCTCTCGGTGATGCCGAAAAATCGTCCGGGCGACACTGATCTGGCCTACGCCTTCATCGACCACTCTCTGGACCCGCTGGTGCAGGGCAAGATGGCCGAAGACATCTTCAACGGCCCGGTCAACGCCAAGGCGATCATCTCCGCCGAAGCACGCAAGAGCCCGTTCATCCTTACGCCGGAGCAGATCGCGGAGAAGGCGATCATGCACGACAACGCCTTCCTGGCCACCGTGCATGACCAATGGATTCGTCGCTATACGGAAATCTTTTCTTCCTGACGCCGTCCTTCCAAACACCACAGACCCCTTGTGGGAGCGAGCCCTGTGGCGAGGGGATTTATCCCCGATGGGTAGCGCAGCTGCCCCAAGATCAGCCAATACGGTGCATCAAATGTTCCGCATACGGTGGTTTTGCGACTGCTTCGCAGCCGGTCGGGGATAAATCCCCTCACCACAAAAGCTCGCTCCCACAGGGAATTGGTGGTGCTTGCGAGATTTGCTTTCCATTGACGAGATCATTGCTATGGAACATCAATCCCTGACCCAACCGGTCGGCGCCGCTGACGTGCGCCCGGCGCGCGGTGTTTCGCCGACTGCCCGGGCGTGGTTATTCCTCACGCCGTCGATGCTGTTTCTCGGTGTGCTGATTGCCGCCAGCCTGTTGGTGTTGCGCATGAGCGTCGGCACCAAAGGCGCGGAGTGGACGGGTTTCAGCCTGGCCAGTTACGCGCAATTGCTCGAACCCTATTACCTCAAATCCTTGTTGCTGACCTTGCGGCTGGCGCTGATCAGCGCGGTGATCGCCGTGGTGCTGGCGATCCCGGTGGCGTACACCATGTCGCGTTTGACCTCGCCATTCCTGCGGCGGATTTTTCTTGCCGCGGTGTTGTTGCCGTTGCTGGTCAACCTGTTGCTGCAAAGCTACGGCTGGCTGGTGATTCTCGGCCCCGCCGGCATGCTCAATCAGGCGCTGATGGGGCTGGGCCTGATCAAGCGGCCGATCATGCTTTTGTACAACCAGAACGGCGTGTTGATGGGCCTGGTGCAGACCGCGTTCCCGCTGGCTGTGCTGCCGATCGCCAGCGCCATGCGCGGCGTTGCACGGTCTTACGAAGAGGCCGCCGCGACCCTCGGCGCCAGTCGTTTTCAAGTGTTCCGTCAGGTGGTTTTGCCGATGAGTCTGCCGGGGATCATCACCGGCGCGACGTTGGTCTTCGCCTACAACGCCAGCAGTTTTGTCGTGCCGTTGCTGCTCGGTGGTCGGCGCGTGCCGATGCTCGCGGTGATGGTGCATGACCAGATCGCCCCGCTGATGAACTGGCCCGCCGCGTCGGCGGCCGGGGTGGTGCTGATCATCACCACGCTCGCCATCATGACCTTGTCCGAATACATCACCGGCCGCCGTCGCCGTTTGCTGGAGGCTTCGCAATGAGTGCCCTGACCAAGAAGCGCATGGCGCTGCTGCCGGGCGATACCGGCAAGTTCGCCGGGATCCTTTCCGGGCTCATTTTGCTGCTGGCGGTGTTGCCGATCCTGACCATGATCGTCATGTCATTCAGCGGCGCGTCGAACCTTGACTTCCCGCCGAGCAGCTACAGCCTGCAGTGGTACAAAGCGGCGTGGCACACCTTCGTGTCGCCGGATGCCAGTGATGTGTTGAGCCTCGGTCAGGCGATGACCACCAGTTTGCTGGTGTCGTGCCTGACCATGATCTTCGCCACGCTGATTGCGGTGCCGGCGGCCTACGCGCTGACCCGCTGCGAGTTCCGAGGCAAAGCCGTGGCGCTGCAACTGATGTCGCTGCCGCTGGTATTTCCGATGGTGGTGTTGGGCCTGGCGTTGCTGCTGGTGTTCGACAGCCTGCCGTTCCACATCACCACCTCGCGGCTGGTGATTGCCCACGTGATTCTGGCGCTGCCGTTCGTGGTGAAAAACTGCACCGCCGCGATGCTGTCCATCGGCAGCGAAGTCGAAGAGGCCGCACGGATGCTCGGCGCCTCACCGTTGCGGGCGATTGTCGATGTGGTGGTGCCGTTGATGAAGTCGGGGATTCTGGCGGGCATGCTGCTGGCGTTCATCGTTTCGTTCAACGAATTCACCGTGACCTATTTCCTCTACACCATCGATGTCATGACCGTGCCGATCTGGATGTACAGCCGCACCGTGTCATCGCTCGACCCTACCGTGTTCTCGTTTGCCGTGCTGATCGTGCTGATCGACTTCGTCCTGATCTGGGCGCTGGAGAAGCTGGTGGGCGAGGGCGGCGTTTCCTTTTGATTTGAGGTGCAACATGACTGGTCTGATTCTGGAAAACGTCGAGAAATTCTACGGCTCGGCTTGCGCGGTACAAGACGTCAACCTGCATTTGCCGGAGGGCAAACTGGTGTGTTTTCTCGGCCCTTCGGGCTGCGGCAAAACTACCTTGTTGCGGATGATCGCCGGGCTGGAAACCCTCAGCGGCGGCGAGATTCGCCTGGACGGCGAAGACATCGGCCATACTCCGGCGCACCTGCGCAACTTCGGCATGGTGTTCCAGTCACTGGCACTGTTCCCGCACATGACCGTCGGCGAGAACATCGCCTACCCGCTGAAACTGCGCGGTGTCAGCAAGGCTGATCAGCAAAAACGCGTGGTTGAGTTGCTGGAGTTGATCCAGTTGCAGGCGATGATCGACCGACCGGTGGCCAAGCTCTCCGGCGGTCAACGCCAACGCGTGGCGATTGCCCGGGCGATTGCTTCGCACCCGAAAATCCTCTTGCTCGACGAACCGCTGTCGGCGCTCGACGCCAAATTGCGCGAGTCGATGCAGGTGGAAATTCGCCAACTGCAACAACGCCTGAACATCACCACAATTATGGTCACCCACGATCAGCGTGAGGCCATGACCATGGCGGACATCGTTGTGGTGCTGGGCGAGCACAAGGTGCAGCAGGTGGGTACGCCGATTGAAATCTATCGGCACCCGGCCAACGAATTCGTCGCCGACTTCATCGGTTCAGGCAACATTTTCCCTGCCACTGCGCTGGGCGACGGCAAGGTCAGCCTGCCGGGTGGCGATGCGCTGCAAGTGCCAATTTGCAGCAGCATTGTGGTGGGGCAGAAAGTGAAAATGCTGATCCGTCCGGAAGACCTGCAACTGTCCGCGCCGCAGGCTACGGCGGGCAATCGTCTGCTGGGCAAAGTGACGTTCGTGCGTGATATCGGCGCGACCATCGAGACCACGGTGGAGTGTTCCGGGGTGACGTTCACGGCGTTGAGTACGCCGTGTCAGGGGATCGGATTGGCGATCGGGCATCCGGTGTCGGTGACGTTGCCGAGTGAGGCGTGTCGGGTGTTGGGGGCTTGAGATCCGGATTTGATGTCGGCCCTGCCGACGCCATCGCGAGCAGGCGAAGGCCTACAGTTGGAATGCGTTCCCCTGTAGGAGTGAGCCTGCTCGCGATAGGTCAGTAAGCCTCACTGCAAATTTCGGATCAGACCGAAAGCCGCAACCGCGCCAGATCCCTGAGTGGCGGCGCACCAAACAAGCGGCTGTACTCACGGCTGAATTGCGAAGGGCTTTCATACCCGACCCGATACCCCGCCGCCGACGCTTCCAACCCTTCGGCCAGCATTAACCGCCGCGCCTCTTGCAGGCGCAACTGCTTCTGATATTGCAGCGGACTCATTGCCGTCATCGCCTTGAAACGGTGATGCAAGGTCGACACGCTGAGGTTCACTTCCTTGGCCAGATCGTCAATGCGCAATGGCTGTTCGAAGTTGCCGTTGAGCCACTTGATCGCCTGGCTGATACGGTGACTCTGGCTGTTGGCAATCGCGATCTCATACAAGCGATGGCCCTGCGGACTGCGCAGCAGACGGTAGAGAATCTCCCGGCGAATCAGCGGCGCGAGCATGGCGATGTCCTTCGGTGCATCGAGCAAACGCGCCAGACGCAGCACGGCATCGAGCATCGAACTGTCGATCTGCTCCACGTACAAACCCCGTCCGGTCGGCCGTGTCGGCACGCCCATCGGGCCGGCGTCGGCGATCAGCGCAGTGATTTCCGCCGGGTCGATATCCAGGCGCACCGCGAGGATCGGCTCCTGCGGCGACACATTGACCACGCGCCCGCTCAACGGCATCGAAACCGACACCACCAGATAATTCAGCGGGTCGTAATTGAAGTATTCATCGGCCAGACGCACTTCTTTGCGACCCTGCGCCATGATGCACAGCGCCGGTTGTGCGAGCACCGGGGCAAAGTCATGGGATTGGGTATGGCGCGACATGTACAGCGAACCGATGGCGGTTGCATAGCTGCCATCGTCGGTGGTGTTGCGGCGGATGATCGCCGCCAGTTCCGCACGCTGCTTTTCCATGTCGGCGTCGGGCGGGGCTTGAAAACGATCGAATGACGTCATGCACGGCATCCTCGGCAGGGGAGGTGGAATGGAGCAGAGCATAAGTTTGTGCAAGCGCAAGCGGTAGACACATCCTGCGAAATGCTTGCCTGATTCTGCCCGCAGACATTTCGGCAATTTATCGCCGAACCGTGTAGGAGCTGCCGAAGGCTGCGATCTGTTGATTTTCAGGGGGCAAAAGATCGCAGCCTGCGGCAGCTCCTACACAAAACCTGTATGACAGTGTGGCCGCTACTTTCGCAGGATTGTGCAACAGGGCGGCAGGAATCGACTAACGGCGCCTTGCGCCCGGCCCTTAACCTTGGATCCTGTCGCAGCCCGTCCCCCGGCTGCCACGCGACTCCCTGGGAGGGTTGAACATGTCCAAGCAGATTCCCGTCAGTCATATGGCCTTCGTTCGAGCGCGCGCCGGGCGTTCGGCGGAACTCGGTGTGCGCCTCAGCGCGTTGATCGAACCGTCCCGTGCCGCCCCCGGTTGCCTGAGCTTTGCCTTGCAGCATTCGCAATGTGATCCCGAGTTGTGGCTGGTCTCCGGTTTCTGGAGCAGTCAGCCCATGATGACCGCGTACTTCAACAGCCCGTCGATGGAAATCTTCGCCGAGCTGGTGCAGGACCTGGTGGTCAACAGTCTGGATTTCCACACGTTCAAGGACGTCTCGGCGGCGCAAGCCCTCGGTCAATGTCCGGCGCCGGTACACAAACTCGCCGGTTGAGGGTTTAATGTCCGGCTTATTGGGCTGAGCCAGGATCCGTGACATGGCACGTAAAGAGTTCGAACACTTCGAAGCAGTATCGGCAGTCGTACCCGTCGAGTTGGGCGGCAACAAGGGTTATCACGCGGCAATCGCGGTCAAGGCCCTGGTCGATGGTGGTGCACCACGCTTTCACAAACTGCTGAATGATCAGGTGTTCCCCGGCGCCATCGCTGCCGACGAAGCCGCTATCAATAAGCTGGATGACCTCAAGGGCGTCACTGCTGACGCCGAGTTGATCTGGTAACGCGTTACTTGTTTGCGCCCGGACGCCACATCTTGAACAGGGCCTCAGGCCCCAACTGGAAATAATCCGCCGGCCCGCCGCCGCGCAGAATCGGTTCTGCCGCGGCGGTGTCGTAGATGCCGTCCTTCAGCAGCCACTTGGCGATGTGCACGGCGACCACCTCGCCGAGGATCAGCCAGCTCGGCACCGTCTCGCCGTCGGCACGCTGCAACTGAATGATCTGGGTGACCTTGCACTCGAAGGACACCGGGCTTTCGGCGACCCGTGGCACTGAAATCACTTTCGATGCCACCGTGGTCAGTCCCGCCAATTCAAACTCGTTGACCTCAGGCGCGACCATCGCGCAGCTCTGGTTCATCTGCTCGGCCAGCGGGCGGGTGGCGAGGTTCCAGGCGAATTCGCCGGTCTGCTCGATGTTGTTCAGGCTGTCTTTGCGCCCGACGCTGGAGAAACCAATGATCGGCGGAATGTAGTTGAAGGCATTGAAGAAACTGTACGGCGCCAGGTTCAACTGGCCGTTGGCATCCTGCGAGGAAATCCAGCCGATGGGGCGCGGACCGACGATGGCATTGAACGGATCGTGGGGCAGGCCGTGGCCGTTGGCGGGTTCGTAGAAGTGGATGTCATCGGGCATGGCGGGTGAATTCCTGAGACTGCGTTTCGGATCAGCCATAGTGCAAGGACGCCCCGCATATTTCCAGCCAGACGAAGATCCCTGTGTAGGAGTGAGCCTGCTCGCGATAGCGTCATACCAGCCGACGCATTGGGTGACTGATACACCGCGATCGCGAGCAGGCTCACTCCTACAGGGGTTTGTGTTGATTTGAGAGGATTGTGATCCCGCAGAAATGACTAAGCCCGGCCAAGGCCGGGCTGTGGAAGGAATGCTGATGCTTAGCTGATGGCTGCGGCAGTACCGGTTTTATCGAAACCATCGGCAGCGACGGCTTTGCCAATGCTGGTTTTATCGAAACCGTCTGCGGCATAGGTGCCGGTGTGGCTGGTTTCAATGGCGGCGCTGGCACCGTTGATGAAGTCAGCGGATTTGGTTTTGTCCGAGCCATCGGCAGCAAAGGTATTGGCGGCCAGTACAGACAGGGTCAGGGCGAGGATCAGTTTGGTTTTCATGTTCGTTACTCCGGATTCGTTGGCGGGTGTGTCTTGCATGGGTTTTATGCTACGCCAACTAATTTGATTAAAAAGCGCAAAATAATGCTAAAAACAATCGATTAACTAGATATTAAGGGCGGCGCACTTGAATCGCTTTCGTCGTCGGAGCGAGCGTCGCGCAGGTCATCGATCAGGTAGTTGCAGGATGCGGGGCCAGCATTAATTAGCGATTAATCGCTGTTTTCGCCATGTGACAGATTTTTCATACATTGCCGACCGCTTTTTCACTCGCGCAACGCCAGTCTGCCCACGGCCAGAAAACCAAGAACCGGCCGTCACACACTGGAGCGTTACCTGCGATGAATAAACTTCCTCAAATCACCCTGGCCTTCTGGGTCATGAAAATCTGCGCGACGACCCTGGGGGAAACCGCGGGAGATTTGCTCTCGATGACGCTCAACGTTGGCTATGCCATCAGCTCGCTGATTCTGATCAGCGTGTTCGTTCTGACGTTGATTACCCAACTGATGGCCAAGACTTACAAGCCGCTGCTGTACTGGATCGTGATTTTGTCCACCAGTACCGCCGGCACCACGATGTCCGATTTCATGGACCGCACGCTGGGGTTGGGGTATGCCACTGGCTCGATGATCCTGATTGCAATTCTGCTGGCGATCTTTGCGGCGTGGCGCCTGAGTGGTGATTCGCTCAACGTCAGCAAAGTGCAGAGCTTTCGCGGCGAGATGTTCTATTGGATGGCGATTCTGTTTTCCAACACCCTGGGCACGGCGCTGGGCGATTACCTGGCCGACGATTCGGGGCTGGGTTTTGCCGGTGGGGCTTTGCTGATCGGCTCGACCATCGCGGTGGTCGTGCTGCTCAAGTACTTCACGAAGATTTCCACGGTGCTGCTGTTCTGGGTGGCGTTCGTGTTGACCCGGCCATTTGGCGCAACGCTGGGTGACCTGATGACCAAATCCCATGAGAAGGGCGGGCTCGACTTTGGCACCATCGGTTCGTCGGCGGTGCTGGCGGGGATTCTGTTGGTGATGATTGTCGGGGCTTCGTATGCGCAGAAGCGATATGGCAAGCAGCAAGCTGTTGAAATGAGCTGATACCGAGTTGCCCTCATCGCGAGCAGGCTCACTCCTACCTTGGAATGCGTTCCCCTGTAGGAGTGAGCCTGCTCGCGATGGGGCCAGAACAGCCACCCTTGCAGTGGCTGTGAATACCCGATCAGTCAGTCACGATGCGCGAATGTTTCTGGGTGTCTTTCATGGTCACGTACACCAGCAACGACACGGCAATACACGCCGTCACGTACCAGTAGTAACCGGTTTCCATGCCGATGCTCTTGAACCACAGTGCGATGTATTCAGCGGTACCGCCGAAGATCGACACGGTCAGTGCATACGGCAGGCCGACGCCCAGCGCACGGATTTCAGTCGGGAACAGTTCGGCCTTCACCACCGCGTTGATCGAGGTGTAGCCGCTGACGATGATCAGCGCCGCCATGATCAGGAAGAACGCGCCCCACCAGGTCTGAATGGTGTGCAGGGTCATCAGGATCGGCACAGTGAAGATCGTGCCCAGCACGCCGAAGGCAATCAGGATCGGACGACGACCGATCTTGTCCGAGAGGCCGCCGATGATCGGTTGCAGGCACATGAACAGGAACAGCGTCGCAGCAGAAATCGTGGTCGAGTCGGAGATGCTCATGCCGACGGTGTTCACCAGGTATTTCTGCATGTAGGTGGTGTAGGTGTAGAACGCCAAGGTGCCGCCCATGGTCAGGCCGACCACGGTCAACAGCTCTTTCGGGTGACGCATCAAAGTGCGCATGGCGCTTTCTTTGGATTTCTCTTTTTTGGTAAACGACTCGGTTTCTTCCATGCCGCGACGCAGATACAGCGCAACCACAGCGCACAGTGCGCCGATGGCGAACGGGATGCGCCAGCCCCACGCATACAGCTGTTCAGTGGTCAGGATGTTCTGCAGCACGATCAGCACGCCCAGCGCGATGAGCTGGCCGGAAATCAGGGTGACGTACTGGAAGCTGGAGAAAAAGCCGCGACGTTCCTTGGTCGCCATCTCCGAGAGATAGGTGGCCGAGGTGCCGTACTCGCCACCGACTGACAGGCCTTGCAGCAAGCGAGCGAACACCAGCAGGATCGGCGCGCCGATGCCGATGGTCTCGTAGTTCGGGCTGAGGGCGATCAGCAGCGAGCCAAAGCACATCAGGTAAACCGAGGCCATCAAGGCTTTCTTGCGACCGACCTTGTCCGCGTACAGGCCCATCATCCAGCCACCGATCGGGCGCATCAGGAAGCCCACGGCGAAGATCGCGGCGGTGTTCATCAGTTGCGCGGTGGAGGAGCCTGCGGGGAAGAATGTCTTGGCGAAGTACAGCGAGAAGGCGGCATACACATACCAGTCGTACCACTCGACCATGTTGCCGACGGAACCGCTGAAGATCGATTTGATCCGGCTGGCGGTGGTTCTTTCTTTGACCGGCACGGCAGCCGACCCAAGTGGCAGGGCGTTGGAGTTATCCATTGAAGGATCCTTCGTTTAATTGTTTTTGTGGAGCGCGTTGAAACGCAGCCTGCGAGGGCTATAGCAGGAGCTGTGCCAACGGGGGGAGGGCCGGTTTAGAGGGGGTGACGGGATTGGCTGAGCGGAAATCCGCTTAGGATTGAATTGTGGTGAGCGGAAAATTGCTCATTCTGACGGGTGGATCATTTTTGCCTGTACCGGCCTCTTCGCGGGCAAGCCCGCTCCCACAGGGTTTTGTGCTGAACGCATAATTTGTGTACACCAGCGACCACTGTGGGAGCGGGCTTGCCCGCGAAGAGGCCAGATCAAATACTGAAAAAATCAGCTGCCCGGAACAAACATCTCCCGACTCAACCCATGCCGCTGCATCTTTTCATTGAAGGTCCGGCGCGGCAGCTGCAACTCTTCAAGCACCGCTTTCACATCGCCCTTGTGGCGGGTCAACGCTGCACGCAAACACTGCGCTTCAAACGCTTCCTGCTGCGCCGCCAAAGACTGGCCCGGGTCAATCCCCGGCGCCGGCTCTGCCAGCCCCAGCACCTGGCGTTCGGCGACGTTGGCCAGTTCGCGGACGTTGCCCGGCCAGTCATGGCTGAGCAGGTGGCTCAACTGGCCGCCCGTCAGCGCCGGGAAATTACGCCCCAGACGCTGCGCCGCACTCTGGGCGAACGACTCGAACAACAATGGAATGTCTTCCCGGCGTTCGCGCAACGGTGGCAGCCGCAACTCGGCTACGTTCAAGCGATACGCCAGGTCTTCGCGAAAGCGTCCGGCCCGCGCTTCGTCGAGCAGATCGGGTTTGGTCGCGGCGACGATGCGCAAGTCCACGCGAATGCTCTGGTTCGAGCCCAGGCGTTCGAGCTTCTGCTCCTGCAACACCCGCAACAGTTTCACTTGCTGGGCCAGTGGCATGCTTTCGATTTCATCGAGAAACAGCGTGCCGCCATCGGCGTATTCCAGTTTGCCGATGCGCTTGCCGGAGGCGCCGGTAAACGCGCCGCTCTCATGGCCGAACAGTTCGGCTTCGAACAGTTGTTCAGGAATCGCCGCGCAGTTCAGTGCCACGAACGGTTTGTCCGCCCGTGGCCCGAAATCATGCAGGCAACGGGCAACCAGTTCCTTGCCGCTGCCGGTTTCGCCACGGATCAGCACGTTGACCGGCAACGCCGCCAGATCCAGCACCTGCCGGCGCAAGGTCTGCATGCCACGGGACACGCCGAGCAATGTCGCATCGAGTTTCGCGCGGTTGTCGGCCTGCTCGTGCAGGGCGCGGTTTTCCAGGACCAGTCGGCGTTTTTCCAGAGCCCGGTGCAAGCTGCCGAGCAGGGTTTGCGGGCTGAACGGTTTTTCCAGAAAGTCGTAGGCGCCATCGCGCATGGCTTCGACCGCCATTGGCACATCGCCGTGACCGGTGAGCAGAATCACCGGCAAGTCGGCGTCGCGGCGCTGCACTTCAGCCAGCAGTTGCAGACCACTGAGGCCGGGCATGCGCACGTCGCTGAGGATCACCCCGGCAAAGTGCGCGGGCAGGGCGGCCAGGCATTCTTCGGCGCGGCTGAACAACTGCACCTCGAAACCCGACAGGCTGAGCCATTGCTCGACCGCATTGCGAATGCTGCTTTCGTCATCGACCACCATCACCGAGTTGAGCATCAGATATGCGCCTCCAGATCGATCGGCAAGGTCAGGGTGAACACCGCGCCACTCCCGCCATTTTCGACACTCAGGCGTCCGCCTGATTCATGCACGATGGCGAACGAAACCGCCAGCCCCAGACCCAGACCATCGCCCACCGGTTTGGTGGTGAAGAACGGATCGAAGACCTGACCCAGATGTTCTTCGGGGATGCCGCCGCCATTGTCGCTGACACTCAGGCGCCACAGTTGCTCATCGGCTTCCAGACGGATTTCCAGACGCTTGCACGATGTGCCCTGCATGGCATCGAGGGCGTTGCGCAGCAGGTTGATCAGCACTTGTTCCAGGCGAATTGCATCACCGCGCACCCACGCCGGACGGGTCAGGTGCAGGACCAGACTGACCTGTTCGTCATGCAGGCGCGCGTCGAGCAATTGCAGGGATTGATCAACCACCGTCGCCAGATCCAGGCGTTCGCGCAAACCGCCGGGGCTCTTGCGGGCGAAGGTTTTCAGGTGGCCGGTGAGGGCGGCCATGCGCGTGAGCATATCGTCCACCGGTTTCAACGCCTTGTAGGCATCATCGACGCGACCATGGTCGAGCAGCAGCCGCAGTGTCGCCAGCTGCATGCGCTGAGCCGTCAGCGGTTGGTTGATTTCATGGGCGAGGGCGGCGGACATCTGCCCGAGGGCGGCGAGTTTTGCCGACTGCACCAGACCATCCTGCGCGGTGCGCAGATCGCGGGTGCGTTCCTCGACCAGTTGCTCCAGTTCTTCGCGGTTGCGCTGGCGGACTTTCGACAGCCGCCAGCGTTGATTGAGGAACAGCAACAGAAACACCAGCGCCAGCCACACGCCAGCCGCCGCGAGCCCGGCATTGCGCAGGTCTTCGAACGCCACTTGCGGACGGCGCAACAGATGCAGCGTCCAGCCTTCGGCCGTCAGTGGCAGCGACTCCCACAGGTAATCCGCCGTGCCTTGCGGGCCTTCGACGCGGCGCAGATCACTGTTGTCGTCGAAGCTGCGCAGGGACAGATGAGTCAGTTGCACCAGCGACTGTTTGTCGTACTGGCGTGTGGCCTTGATTTCGGCCATGTCACTGGCGTTCAACGGCCGCAACGCGCGATAACGCCAACCAGGCTGGTTGGCAATGAAGATGATGCCGCGTGCATCGCTGACCAGCAGGGTGTCGCTGCCCTGGCTCCATTCGCGCTCCAGTTCGGGGAACTCCAGTTTGACCACCATCGCCCCGAGGAACTGCTCGTTGTCACCCAGCACCGCGCTGGAGAGGAAGTAACCGGGAATCCCGCTGGTCACGCCCACGGCATAGAACCGCCCGTTGCCCTGGGTACGGGTCTGGCTGAAATAGGGGCGAAAACCATAATTGTGACCGACGTAACTGCTCGGCAGGCGCCAGTTGCTCGCGGCCACCGCAAGGCCAGTGTGATCGAGCAGTTCAAGTGTCGAGGATTGTGCCGCGCCGTTGATCTTTTCCAGTTTCAGATTCAAGGCGTTCTGTTGTTCGGCGTCGACCGGTCCCGTCAGCGCCGCACGCAATTGCGGGTCCAGCGCCAGTACGGCGGGGAGGGCGCGATAGCGGTCAATCAGGGTGTGCAACGAATTGGCATAGAGCGCCAGTTGCTGGTTGGCGCGGGCCGCGTCTTCTTCCAGCGCCTGACGTTCGGCGTGTCGAATGGCCAGGGTCGCGGCCAGCGCGGCACCGGCGATGATCAACAGGATGAAGGTCAACAGTCTTAAAGTGCGGACAGATGCATGCATGCTAGGCAACAGGCGAGCAGTAAGGGGCTGGCACGATAGCACGCCATCATCGCTGGCTTGCGTCTCGGAAAAAATTAGCGCTTTGAGTGCCCGTACTTTTTCTCCACGGCTGTTGCCCTGCTTCTGACGTCGGGCACCCTCTTAACTGATACTCGCCTGACCTTTATGCACTTTGTAATTGGCAATTCTGCCTCGGGCCTTGTGAATAATGTTTCGGAAATCACTCCAGTCCTGGGTAATGCTTTGTGCGGTGATCTGCTTTTCCTTGCTGCGTAACCCTGCAGGTTTGTATATGACTATGTTTTCCTCATCATAGATGTCCATTACTGCTTGAAAGTCCTTCTCTGCGTCTTTTTCCAATGTCACCAATGCGTCGTCCAAAGCTTTAAGTTTCATTGGGCTCAGACCTTCTTCACCATCCTGGGCTTCATCGGCAATAAATTTAAGCTCCATCAGTTCAGCCGTGCCGAAGTCGATCAGTTTGGATCAGGCTTTCTTTACTGCCATTTTTAAAAATGTTTTTTGACCTTCACTGGATCGCGGGTTGTACTCCGTGACTTTATTGGACGCGTAATCAACAGAGAGCATTTCGACATTTTTTTCCTTGGCTTTCTGCCAGGAGATGTTTTTTGCCTTGGGTGTAATGGATGTCTCCATGCCTGTCTTTTTAGCAAGGCGCTTCATGCCTTCGGAGGCGGCTTCTTTGGCGGCGAACGCTCCAGCGGCGCCGAAGCCAACTGTGCCTGGACCTGGGAGAACAATAGTCCCTGCCAACATCCCGACGGCTGCTCCGACGGCACCGGCACCTGCTTTCACAGCGCCAGTCACTACGGTGGATACAGTGCTTTTGATTATCTGTTCATGCCTGTCCTCCGGATAAAACAGATGGGCGAGCAGTTGGTCTTCCCTGTCGACTATTTTGTAGCCCGCTTTAATATTTTTCCTCAGTGCTTCAATTTCCTTGCGCTGTTCTGCTTCGGTTTTTTCAAAGCCTGACTCGTCGATGTAGCGCAGCGGATTATTACCGACAAACCCATACAGATTCAGCCCATCCACATCCCCCGCCGGGTCAGCACTTATCCAGCGTTGCAGCCACGGCGCGTAATAGCGCGCGCCGTAATAGTAAAGGCCGCTGACGTCCATTTCCTTGCCGGAATAACGCACGAACTTATAGCTGACCTCGATCGCCGAACGGGCAGTCATCCACGCCGTGCCCCCGAACGGGTAGTAGCCTTCTTCGCTGATCGTTTGCGCGTTGTGATCCAGTTCCATCGTGCAGGACCCCAAGTGATCCTCGAGGCTGTAGCGCAGTTGATTGTTGTCGATGTCGGCGGGAGGCTTTTTTGCCCAATGCAGACAGCGCGCATTGCCGACGCTGATGACGTGCAGTTCTTCGCCGTTGTCCTTGCTGCGGATTTCCAGCCCCGGCAGGTAGCGCACCTGAGCAAAATGACTGGCGCTGCCGCCGAAGGTTTGATGGCGTTTGAACACCCGCTGACCATGGCTGTAGTGGTAATGCTCGGCATCATCCTGACCCCCTTCTCGGTGGATCAGCGTCACGCTCTCTAACTCGTCGCGGGCGCTCCATTGCAGAGGCTTACCGGGTTGCACAGCCAGCAGGTTGCCGTGGCGGTCGAACAATGTGTCGAAGACAGGTTCGGCGTCGCCCGGTTGCCAGCGCACGCCACGGTTGCTGGTCGGGTCAATGCGCATCTGGCGGGTGTAGCTGGCGCCGGCTCGCTCATGGACCAGTTTGGTCAGATTGCCACCAGCGTCGTAAGTGTAGGTCTGGATGTAGTTGAGGCGGTTGTTCGGATCGGTAATCTGCGGCAGTCCCGGAATGTCCGAAAGCGGCCCGTCGTCGTAGCCGCTGGCGCTGATCAGCCGATACAGCGAGTCGTAGCTGAAGTCGCGATGGCCGTCGACGAACTGGTTGGCAAACCAGGTCGGAGCAAAGGTGTGGTCTTCGATACGGATAATGTTGCCGGCCGGGTCGTAAAAGTACTCGAAGTCTTGCAGAACCTTGGCGTCTTTGCGGCTGGACTGGCTGCGCAAGCGACCATTGGCCGGATCGTAAGTCCAGCGGCTGCGCACCCCATTGCCCGCCAGTTGTTCCATGATCTTCCCCTCGGCGTTGTACTGCGCGTCGAGCAATACCTCTTCCTCTTCGGTCTGGCCATTGACCAGCAGCAGCAACTGCCTGAGCTGCCCGGCCTGGCCATAATTCGATTGCTGGCGATGGTCGCCGGCATCGATCTGTTCCAGCACCGCCCCCAACGGATTGAAAACGCGCTGACTGGTGAAGGCTTCGCCATCGAGAAATGTGCGGGTTTCGGTCAGCGGCTGGCCGGTCAGGGCATAACTGTCCACGCGTAACGCGCCGGACGGATCCTTCTGTTCCAACAATTGGCCGCGAAGATTGAGTCCGGCATCGGCGCTGGCATCGGCGTAAATGAACGTGTCGACATCGGTCGCATCACGGCCCTCGACCGCCACCACGCGCAACTGATCATCGAAGGTCGAACGCCAATGACCGCCGCGCTCGTCCCAGCGTTGCAGTGGCTCAGCTGCCAGCCCCGGCAGGCTGAGGCGCCAGCCGGCGTCGACACTGGCGACTTTCAGTGCCTCGCCGGCGAGCCCGTAAACTGTCGAGATGCTGGATACCGGCAAACGCGGATCCCATTGCGCCACCAACCGTCCATTTACATCCTGCGTCTGACGGCTTATCAGCGCCGTCGCATCTTTGCCCGCGACACTGCGCAAATAGGCGACCTGACGAATCGGCATTCCACGGCCATCGCTCACAGAGAGCGAAGGCGTGCGTGAATGCACGGCGGTCAACGCCGTGATTTCCGTTGTGACGGCACCGGCTCAGCGGTGTCGTTGAAGTCTTCGCTGGCGTGGTACCACGGATGATACGTCTCGCGGGAGAAGTCACCCTTGGCGTTGACCAGTCTGACCGCGCGCCCCAGCGGGTCATAGAACAGTTGATCGAAGTAACCCAGCGTGTGCAGCGACTGGTCATTGATGTAACCGTGGGCGTTGGCAAAAAACGGTCGGAACTGCCGCACGGCCAGGCCTTTGTTGTTGTATTCGATGCGCTCGCTGATGCGCCACCGTGGGTCGGCGTGGACTTCAACGAACTGACCGTCTTCGACAATCAGTGAGCCGTCTGCGTCCACCGCATAGGCCAGGCCCGGATCAACCAACTGCTGGGTTTGCAGTGCTCGACCAAACCCGTCGACGCAGGCCTTGGTGATCTGGATCTGCGCCTTCACGGGGTCATCGGGGTAACGGTCGGCGCTGAGGACAACGCTGTGCACCGGTTCGCGATGGGTCGTGGCGATCGCTTCGCGCAATGTCTGTTCTGCCGCCGTCAGTGTCGCGAGCCCGGCGAGTCGGCGGCGGGCGCTGGCACGAATGTAGCCGTTGGGCAGGATGTAACCGCTGGCGAGCCATTCGCGGGCGGCAGGGCTGTCGGGTGAGATCAGTCCCATCCAGCTGAACAAGTCCTTGCGCAGCGTGCTGGCGGCTTTTTGCACGGCATCGTGGGGATTGTCTATCGCTGGATCGGGGCGATGATCCGCGGGGCGTTCGTATTCGCTAAGCGGTTTGAAACCCGCCACCTTGCCGTATTCAGTGCCGTGGAAACTGGTCGCCAGCGGCTGGCCGGAAGGCTCGTAGATCGCCTCTTCGATATTGCCGTTGGCATCGGTGATCGTCAGCGGTTGCAGCGCGTGATAGTCGTAAGTGATCCGGGTAGTACAGCCATCCGGCAACTTGACCTGGGTGATCGCCAGTCGGTAATCATCGTATTCGGCTGTGGTGAGCCCATGGCTTGGGGTTTCGCGGTAGCCCTGCACTCGATGAAAACCTTCGAGGTCGGCGTAATCGGCGAAACCGAAGGTCGATGACCACAGATTTTCTTCGGCATCGTCCGCCACCTTTGGCTCAAACATCAACTGCATCGGCGTGTAACCGATCTTTCTCAGTTCATCACGGATGTTGAAGGGCGGCGGCAAAACGTTGTAAGCGTCCAGCGCGGTCTTGTCCAGTTGCGCCAGTTCCAACGGCCCCGCCAGTGCTTCGAATTCGGCGTCACCGTTGTCCAGCGGCAAACCGTCGGTGCTGAGATAACGTTGCACCGACTGCGTCGTCAGCACTCGCTCAGCGTTCCAGTGCGGCGAATCCTGATGCTCCGCGAGTTGCTCGAAACTCACTTCAAACGGGCACAATCCCTCAGGCAAGGTGCCTATTGGCAGCACCAGCGCATTGCCACGCTGTTGCCACGGCAAGCCCAGACGCCATTGCTGGAGATTGCTGGTCAGGTCGATGTATTGCGCCCGGGTTTCGCTAAGGTAGAACGATTGTTGCGCCTCGTCATGGGCGTCGCGCCACCACTGTTGTTCATCCGCATCGCTGAATGGCGGTGTAGCCGATTCAGTCAACCTGCGCGCGTAGCTCACTGCCAATGCATGGGTCGACAGGCCGTAATCGTTCCAGCGCAGATTGACGACACAGCGGATCGTCGATGAAACCGTCGTACTGGTAGCTGATTTTTTCCAGTACCAAGGGCAGCAACACGGCAGCGGCATATTGGCCTTGAGGCGTGACTTCGCGCACCAGGTAGCGCAGTTCTTCCACCGCATAGGGTGTGGGAATGCCCGGCAGGTCCATGTCCGCATCGGCATAGGTTTCAATGCGCGTGACTGAACCAACCAGCGCCCGGGATATCTGGTATTCGCTGTCGGCGTCGTGGGGCGGGATCGGTTCATCAATTTCGTCACCGGCGTGATATCGGCTAAACAATGTGCTGCCCAGTGGCACAGCCTGTTCGTCTTCATTGAAATAGCCATCACGCTGGCGATTCAGCGTTTGCCCGGTGTGGAACCAGGTGCAGACCCGCACCGGTGCACTGAAGCCGACATCGTCGTCCGCCGTGGCACTTTCACTGTCGGTTTGCTGCAAGCGGCCGAAGCCACGGAACTCGCGCTCCAGGCCGTCGTAAACACCTTCGCGCCAGCTAAACGCCTGAGTCAGGCAGTTGCCGGTGATCTCATCGAGTTGCTGTTGTTTTTTGACCACCGCCACCGGAAACGGCAGATGGCAGATCGGCAGACGTTTCAGCTTGAGGAAGCGTTGTTTTTCATCCAGCCATTCCTGGGCGGAACTGCGGTAGGCCACGCTGGCACTGCAGCCCATGTTGTTATTGCTGGCGGTCAGCAGATAAGGCTTGGCCGCGACGAAATCGTAGCGCCAATGCTGTGGTTTGATGTGTGGCACCGTCAGGATCAGGCTGGCGCAGCCGAGACCTTGCAGGTCGGCAAAACTCACCTGACTGAGGCGGTCATAACGCACGCCTTCGGGCCAAGGCACGATCACCGGGGTCTGCTCCAGACCGTTGCCGCCGCGATTCAGATAGATCTCGAACGCATCGGACTGCAGATAGATCAGGGCCGGTGCACCGGAGCCGTCGAGGTCGGCGAGACGTACCCGCGCCGAATCGAACTGCTCGTAGGTGAAGGGCAGGGAACTGATCTTGCGACCTTCGCCAAACCGGCCGTGGCCGAGGTTCGGCCAGCAGGTGATTTCGTCATGGCGAATGCGGCACAGTTCAGGCATGTCGCTGCCCAGCAGATTGCCAAGCAGCACCAGTTCAGTGGGCGAGTTGCTGAACAACGGCAAGCGGTCGTTGACCGGGGTATGCGGCACGTCTTCGGCGCGGGCGAACCCTTGCTCACGCTGGTTGGCGTACAGGCGCACCGCATGCGGACCGATCAGCGCAATGGAGCTGAGCCCGTCACCGCTGAGGTCGCCCAGTTGCGCCAGGGTATTGAAGAACTCCAGCGGGAACGCATTGAACGGCACGAAGTCGGCGAACTCACGTTGCGCCTTCAGCGTGCGAAAACCGCTGCCGCCCGGTTGCGCGGTGATCCAGTCGAGACGGCCATCACCGGTCAGGTCGGTGAGCAGTTGCTGGACCGGCCGGCTGCGATCGGCAACCGGAATCCTGTCCAGCGCTGTCCACGGCCCATAACCGATTTCGTCGCTTCCGGCGTCTGCACGCAGCGGCTCGCGGTAGTACCAGCATTGGTCATAGCGACAGAGAAAACCTGGAACGCCCTCACCGTAGAGGTCAACGCACTGGTAGAAACCGCCGTCTTCGATGCCCGGCTGTGTGTCCATGGCGAACAGGCGTGTCGGGGTTTTATTGATCTCGAACGCTGAATAGTCGAACTCCACCGGCGGGCTGTTTTCCACGGTGCCGGTGGCATCGAAGGCCTGATAGTGGGCAGCGCTGATCTGACTGAACACCTTGTCGGCTGTGTATTCAAGCAACAGGCGTCGTACCAGCACCGGTTTGCCGCGCAGGCTCACCGGGAAATGATGAAACATCAGCACTTGCCGACAGAGCCTGCGGGTGCCGACTGCAAAGCCTTGGCCAAACGTCGAAAAAGGGTCCGGGCGAACAGGCCATGGCAGCAATGTGTCGCCGTCATACACCGGGACTTCGGTCAGCGACTCCGTGCGTTCGCCGTAGTCGAAAATCAGTTGGAAATGCCAATTCAGTTGCGCAAGCTTGTCCTCTTTCCAGGCGTACAAATGCTTGCTGGCGGTGAAGTTGCCGTAACACACCCGCTCCAGATAGCGCTGGGCACGGTAATCGTGAATCGGGTCGGGGTCCTGATCATCGGCTTTGTAAACGAAACAGATGTGTTCGCCGTGGGTATTCATGCTTTCGCAAAGCAGCCAGGTGCTGATCCTGGCTTGATCATCCGGATCGGCGCGACGTGAGTCAGGCGTCTTGCCATACAGATGCAGCGAACCGTCGGCGCCGTGGATCAGCCAGAAGGGCGGTTGATCGTCCGTTGGCTGCCAGAGCTCGCGCAGGGAAAAATCGCTTTCGACCCGTGGCCAATAACGCACCACCCGGTGGGGACCGATGTTGGTGTCGTCGTCACCTTCGCCTTCGCCTTTGCCGTAATGGGTTTCGACACGCGACTTGAGCGAACCATCAGCCTCAAGCTCGGGCATCCACACTTCACCGTCGGCGCCGATGATTTCGTCGTGTTCGGTATAGCGTGGCACGCCTTTGTTGGTACGTCGGCTGATCTGCCCGAGGCCCAGATTCCAGCCGATACCGAACGGGCCGTTGCCGGTCTGGCTGCTGTAAGTCAGCGATAGTTGCGGATCCCAGCCACGCCCGGCGGACAGGGGAATCGGCAGCTCGAACGACGCAGCACCCGTCGGGCCGACGGCGCCCCAACTCTTGCCGATAGTGGCAATCGATGAGCTTTTGGCGATGGAGGGCGTAGTGATGCTCAGGTCTTGATCGGCCATGTTCCTGTCCGTTGCGCACGCTGTGATCGAGGGTGGACTGACGCTACCAAGAACCGGGCTGCGCGTAACCTGTCAGATCTGACAGGTGCGCAAGACCATTTTGTATGCTTTGTCGTTGTTTTTATCGTCAAATGGCTGATGCCAAATGTAGGGGCTGCCGAAGGCTGCGATCTTTTGATTATGTTTTTAAGATCAGAATCAAAAGATCGCAGCCTTCGGCAGCTCCTACACGGGATGGCAGGGATAAAAAAAGGCCGGCGCGTCGTGGGACGGGCCGGCCTTCTTTTTAGCGGTTCAAGCGCTTACTGCACTTCTACCGCCAGGCTTTCGCTGATCTTCTGTTGCCAGATCGCAGGGCCGGTGATGTGTACCGATTCACCTTTGCTGTCCACCGCAACGGTGACCGGCATGTCCTTGACCTCGAACTCGTAGATCGCTTCCATGCCCAGTTCGGCAAATGCCAGCACTTTTGACTTCTTGATCGCTTGAGCAACCAGATAAGCGGCGCCGCCAACGGCCATCAGGTACACGGCTTTGTTGTCCTTGATCGCTTCGATCGCGGTCGGGCCGCGCTCGGATTTACCGATCATGCCCAGCAGGCCGGTCTGCTCAAGGATCTGGCGGGTGAACTTGTCCATCCGCGTTGCGGTGGTTGGGCCTGCGGGGCCAACCACTTCGTCGCCCACCGGATCAACCGGGCCGACGTAGTAGATGAAGCGACCTTTCAGGTCTACCGGCAGGGTTTCACCCTTGTTCAGCATCTCGACCATGCGCTTGTGCGCGGCGTCGCGACCGGTGAGCATTTTGCCGTTGAGCAGGACGGTTTCGCCCGGCTTCCAGCTCTGCACGTCTTCCGGGGTCAGGGTGTCGAGGTTGACGCGACGGGCCGATGGGCCGGCTTCCCAGACGATTTCCGGGTAGGCGTCCAGCGGTGGCGCTTCCAGCGAGGCTGGACCTGTACCGTCGAGCACGAAGTGCGCGTGACGGGTGGCGGCGCAGTTCGGGATCATGCACACCGGCAAGGAGGCGGCGTGGGTCGGGTAGTCCATGATCTTCACGTCGAGCACGGTGGTCAGGCCACCGAGGCCCTGGGCGCCGATGCCCAACTGGTTGACCTTCTCGAACAGCTCCAGACGCATTTCTTCGATGCGGTTCTGCGGGCCACGGGCCTTCAGCTCGTGGATGTCGATGGATTCCATCAACACTTCTTTGGCCATGACGGCGGCTTTCTCGGCGGTACCGCCGATGCCGATGCCGAGCATGCCCGGTGGGCACCAGCCGGCGCCCATGGTTGGAACGGTCTTGAGCACCCAGTCAACGATCGAGTCGGACGGGTTGAGCATGGCCATTTTCGACTTGTTCTCGGAGCCGCCGCCTTTGGCCGCCACGTCCACTTCCACAGTGTTGCCCGGGACGATGGAGTAGTGGATGACTGCCGGGGTGTTGTCCTTGGTGTTTTTACGAGCGCCCGCCGGGTCGGCGAGGATCGAGGCACGCAAGACGTTTTCCGGCAGGTTGTAGGCGCGACGCACGCCCTCGTTGATCATGTCGTCCAGGCCCATGGTGGCGCCATCCCAACGCACGTCCATGCCGACGCGCACGAACACGGTAACGATACCGGTGTCCTGGCAGATCGGCCGGTGGCCGGTGGCGCACATGCGCGAGTTGATCAGGATCTGCGCCATGGAGTCACGGGCCGCTGGCGATTCTTCGCGCAGGTAGGCTTCGTGCATCGCCTGGATGAAATCCACGGGGTGGTAGTAGGAAATGAACTGCAGGGCGTCGGCAACGCTCTGAATCAGGTCGTCTTGCTTGATCACGGTCATGAGTCGCGCTCCTCTAAAAGACGGGAACATTCTATGGGGCAGCTACAAGTTTCAAGCTATCAGCGGCAAGTTGGAGCAGTACGCGGACTGCTTGAGCTTGCGGCTTGAAGCTTGAGGCTTGTAGCTGTTCCTCTGGCACGCCGGGGCTGCTGGCGCGACGCTAAAAAGGCGCGGCAGTATACCGCGCCTCGGTGGGGCGCACACATTGGCTTTTGGTCGGATAACCGTTGCGGTGAGGGGATTTATCCCCGTCCGGCTGCGCAGCAGTCGTAAATACTGTGCACCCGGTTTGCCTGAAAGATCTCGGAGGGCCGCTGCGCAGCCCATCGGGGATGAATCCCCTCGCCACAGGGAGCCTCATACTGGCCGTGTTTCAAGTGAGGCAGGCCACACTTTTGACGTCAATTTTCGAGCCCGAAAATCGGTGGTCATTTATCGACTACGCCACTAAAGTGGCAGCCGGTCTGTAGAGTAGGACACTCGGTCAGCCTCCAATCGCACGGTGAGTCAACGATTGACCCATAACGCCATTCAACGTCTTTTGCTCAAACGCTTTGCCCTCGCTGCAGCCACCTATGGATTGGCTTTGCTGCTGCTGTGGCTGGCGTTTTTCACCGGTCATTACGAACAATCCCTGAGGTCCGTGGCCATCGGCAGCGCGCTGGTGGTGATCAGTCAGTCCGCCCTGTTCGTGCTGTTCTGGAGCGGGCGCAATCTGCGCTTTGCCGACCCCAGCCTGACCGAAGGGCAAGTCTTGCTCGGGCTCGGCTGGCAGACCTGGCTGATCGCCCATCTGGATGAAGCGCGTAGCGCCTTTCTGGTGTTCTATGTGCTGATCCTGCTGTTCGGTCTGTTCCATCTGAGCCGGCGGGCGTTCATTCGTTGTGCGCTGCTGGTGTTCTTCAGCTTCTGCGCGATCACCCTGTGGGACGCTTATCACTTTCGCCTGCGTGAGCCCGCACTCGCCGCGTTGCAGGTGTGCATCCTCGCCATGGTGCTGGCGTGGCTGGTGATTTATGCGCGTTTCGTTCAGGTCTCGCGGCAACGCATACGCCAGCGCCGCTTTGCCTTGCAAGCGCACCAGGACACGTTGCGCGGGATGATGCGCCAGCTCGAAGATCTGGTCGCCACAGACGAACTGACCGGCCTGTTCAACCGCCGGCACTTTCTGCGCCTGGCCTCGCGTGAACTGAATGCGCTGGACAGCGACGTCGTGCACGGACTGGCGCTGATCGATCTTGACCATTTCAAACGCATCAACGATTTGCATGGTCATGCCGCCGGCGATCAGGTGTTGCAGGCGTTCGCCGGCGTCGCCCAGGCCTGCCTGCGCGACGGCGATGTACTGGCGCGTTATGGTGGTGAGGAGTTCGTCGTGTTGCTGCCCGATTGCAATGCCGAACGGCTGACCGCTTGCTGCGAGCGTCTGCGTATTGCCTTTACCGATGTTGAACTGATCGGCCTGAATGTGCGTAACCTCAGCCTGTCGGCCGGCATGACCCTGCTGGCGGTGGGCGATGATCTGGATGATGCCTTGCAGCGGGCTGATCAGGCGCTCTATCGGGCCAAGCGTGACGGGCGCAATCGCTGTGCGGCCGCGTGGGAGAACGTCGATGCCTGAACTTCGTGTCGCAGAACGGCAATGGTCGGTGGCGGCGGGCAGCAATCTGCTCGACGCCCTCAATCAGAACGGTGTGGCCGTGCCTTACAGCTGCCGTGCCGGCAGTTGTCATGCGTGTCTGGTTCAGTGCGTACAAGGCCTGCCCGCCGACAATCGTCCGGATGCCTTGAGCGCCGAGCAGCGCCAGCAAGGTTGGCGGCTGGCCTGCCAGTGTCAGGTGATCGAAGATTTGCAGGTGCATACCTTCGACCCGCTCGCCGACGGACGCCCGGCGGTGGTCGAAGCGCTGGACTGGCTCAGCGCCAACGTCCTGCGCCTGCGCCTGACCCCGCAACGGCCGTTGCGCTATAGCGCCGGCCAGCACCTGGTGCTGTGGATCAATCACATTGCACGGCCGTATTCGCTGGCCAGCCTGCCGGAAGAAGACCGTTTTCTGGAGTTTCACCTCGACTGTCGCCAGCCCGGCGAATTCAGCGATGCCGCACGCCGCTTGCAGATCGGCGACCCGATCCGTCTCGGCGAACTGCGCGGCGGCGCGCTGCATTACGACCCTGACTGGCACACCCGACCGCTGTGGTTGCTGGCGGCCGGTACGGGACTCGGCCCCTTGTTCGGCGTGCTGCGCGAAGCCTTGCGTCAGGATCACCAAGGCGCCATTCGCGTCATTCACCTGGCCCATGATGCCGAAGCGCACTATCTGGCCAAACTCCTTGCGGCATTGGCCGCCCAGCGCGAAAACCTCAGCGTCGAGCTGTGGACGGCGGCCGAGTCAGCCGCCGCTTTGGCGCAACTGCGCCTTGTTTCCCGGCAAACCCTGGCCTTAGTCTGCGGCTCGACGGCCAGTGTCGACGCCTTCGCCCGGCGCCTGTACCTGGCTGGTCTGCCGCGCAATCAACTGCTGGCCGATGTGTTCCTGTCCCGTGGTTGAACGCTGAATTCATTGGTTCGAGATTTCCTGTGGCGAGGGAGCTTGCTCCCGTTTGAGTGTGTAGCGCTCATAAGCTCTTGGGGCCGCTGCGCAGCCCAGCGGGAGCAAGCTCCCTCGCCACAGTGGATCTTTGCTGACCTGAACTGCTGAGATACGCCATGACTGACGCCATCCTGCTGGAACGCGAACGCGGTTTGTTGACCTTGCGCCTCAATCGCCCGGACAAGAAAAACGCCCTGACCCGCGCCATGTACAGCTATCTCGCCGAGGCGTTGAAACAGGCCGACAGCGACCCGCAAATAAACGCCGTGCTGATCACCGGCAGCGCCGAGTGTTTCACCGCCGGCAACGACATCGCCGACTTCATCCAGCAACCGCCGAGTAATCTCGACAGCCCGGTGTTCCACTTCATGCTTAACCTGCTCGAATGCCGCAAACCGGTGATCGCCGCCGTGGCCGGGGCGGCGGTCGGCATCGGCACCACCATGTTGCTGCATTGCGATCTGGTTTACGTCAGCCGCGATGCGCGCTTGCGCATGCCGTTCGTCAACCTCGGCTTGTGCCCGGAGTTCGCTTCCAGCCTGATCCTGCCGCGCTTGCTCGGGCAGGCCAAAGCGGCAGAGTTGTTGCTGCTCGGCGAAGGCTTCAGCGGTGAACAGGCCGCCCAGTGGGGCATCGCCACCGAGGCGCTGGGCAGCGGCGAAGCTGCATTGGCAAAAGCACGGGAGATGGCGTTACGTTTTGATGAGTTGCCACCGCAAGCGGTGCGCATCAGCAAACAATTGATGAAAGCGCCGGACCGCGAGCAGATCCGCACCGTGATCGAGGAGGAGGGCGCGTTGTTCACCCAGCGGTTGCGTTCGCCAGAGGCGTTGGCGGCGCTGACCGGGTTTATCAAACGCCATTGAATCTTTCGCTGACTGCACCGGCGTCTTCGGGAGCAAGCCCTGCCAGTCACATGACAGGACGCTTGGTTTTCAGTCAGCTGCTTGCGTGAAAGCGCAGAACCAGACCTTGAACATCCGGGGAGAAATGCTCTCCTGTAACGACGATTTTCCCGTCCGTCTGTAGCGCGACATCTCTGAAGGTCGTTGTTCCGTCAACAAGGGTGCCCACCCAGCCGACACCGGCGAACGCTGAATCAAACGTGCCGTCACTGAGCAGTCTGGCGACGACGGCCGGGGTAGTGTTATCCGGCAGTTGATATTTGCCTATCAACACGATCTTGCCGTCCGGTTGCATGACCCCGTTTTGCCAATAGGTCAGGGCATTGTCCAATCGAGTCAGCAGGGGTTGGCCGCGATTGAACTGGATATTGGCAGTGCCATCCGGTTCGAGGCTGATCAGCAGGCCCTCAGACTTGTCGGTTCTGCCGATGCCCAGCAGTCGATTGTTCGGTTGCTGAATGATCGATTCGAGACTGGCGGAATCCGCCAACGACACAGTCACAAAGCCGTCCTTGCCGAAATCCGCATCAAGCTTGCCTTCACGAGTGAAGCGCGCAAAAAGGGCGGTGGACAGACCGGAACGTGGTGCCAGTTGGCCGCAAACCACAATCTTGCCATCCTGATCGATCAAGCCGCTGCGCAGTTTCACGTCGCTGGGCGTGGCACCCGGGTAAGTCACCTCGACGTAGCCTTTCTGATTGAAGGAGGTGTCCAGAGAGCCGTCATTGTTGAGCAAGTAGACGAAGGCCCGAGTGTCTGCCTGGTGCGTAATGACATAGGTTTTCACCACCAGAGTTTTTCCATCGTCCAGTGGCACGATGTTCCCCGATGAAGCTTGTTCGCCGTCAACGGACTCCACGACAGCGTCTTCGCCAACATTTTTGGGCAGTGGGAGGATGACATAGCCCTTATCGCCAAAACCGGTATCGAGCACACCGTCGGTTGAAAACCGCGCCAACGCGGGTTCGCGCATCCCGACCGTGCCGGTCAGAAGAATTTTGCTATCACTCGTAAGGGTAATCGAACGCGCCATGGACTCGCGGCTGCCGGCAAAAAATCCGCTGGCGATTCCTTCCTTGCCAAAGCCAGTATCCAACTCCCCATCCGGTGTCAGACGGCCCAGCACATAAGGTCGCTGAGTGACTCCAGAGCGTGTCTGGCCTGAGAAATACAGGCGTGTGGAGGTGATATCGACCTTGATGCCAGCCAAAAGGCTTTCGCGTCCCAGAGACGGAAGGCTCAGGCGGAAAATGCCGGCGTCTGCAAAGCTTTCATCAAGTGTTCCTGCCTGTTGCGCAGAGCGATTTGACTGATTCATGGGGCTCTCCCTGAGTGGACGATTGTCGACTCAGTAGCTGCCCGAATACAGGCCTCGTCTACTGTCAGACCTGACAGTAGACAGCAGCAGGAAATGCACTAGATCGCAGCCTTCGGCAACTCCTACCTCAGAAAAGTAAAAAGCCCCGCCATTCACATGGCGGGGCTTTGGTTTTTCAGCGCCTGATTACTCAGACCTGCGGGTCGCCCACGTGCAGGATCTTCATGCCGTTGGTGCCGCCGGTGGTGTGGTAGCTGTCGCCCTTGGTCAGGATGACCCAGTCGCCTTTTTCCACAACGCCGCGCTTGACCAGCTCGTCGATCGCCTTCTGGCTGACTTCGTGCGGTTCCAGCGAGGCCGGATCGAACGGAATGGTGTACACGCCACGGAACATCGCTGCGCGCGCCTGAGTCTCGCGGTGTGGCGAGTAGGCGTAGATCGGCACCGAAGAACGGATGCGCGACATGATCAGCGGGGTGTAGCCACTTTCGGTCAGGGCGATGATCGCTTTGACGCCCGGGAAGTGGTTGGCGGTGTACATGGTCGCCAGTGCGATGCTTTCGTCGCAGCGGGTGAATTCCTTGCCGATGCGGTGGCTGGAGGTCTTGCCGGTCGGGTGCTTTTCAGCGCCGACGCAGATACGCGCCATCGCTTGCACGGCTTCCAGCGGGTACAGGCCAGCGGCGGATTCGGCCGAGAGCATCACGGCGTCGGTGTAGTCGAGCACGGCGTTGGCCACGTCGGACACTTCGGCGCGGGTCGGCATCGGGTTCTGGATCATCGACTCCATCATCTGGGTCGCAACGATCACAGCCTTGTTGTGGCGGCGTGCGTGCAGAATGATTTTCTTCTGAATGCCCACCAGCTCGGCGTCGCCGATTTCCACACCGAGGTCACCACGGGCAACCATCACCGCATCGGAGGCCTGGATCAGACCGTCGAGGGTTTCGTCGTCGGCCACGGCTTCGGCGCGTTCGATCTTCGCCACCAGCCAGGCAGTGCCGCCGGCCTCGTCGCGCAGTTGACGGGCGTAGTTCATGTCGGCGGCGTCACGCGGGAAGGACACCGCGAGGTAGTCAACTTCCATTTCTGCGGCGAGCTTGATGTCGGCCTTGTCTTTTTCAGTCAGGGCCGGTGCGGTCAGGCCGCCACCGCGACGGTTGATGCCTTTGTGGTCGGACAGCGGGCCGCCAATGGTCACTACGCAATTCAGTTCAGTGGCGGTGGCGGTTTCAACGCGCATTACCACGCGGCCGTCGTCGAGCAGCAGCTCGTCGCCCACGCCGCAGTCTTTCACCAGATCCGGGTAGTCGATACCGACCACTTGCTGGTTGCCTTCGGTCAACGGATGGCTGGTGGAGAAGGTGAACTTGTCACCGATCTTCAGCTCGATCTTTTTGTTGGCGAATTTGGCGATACGGATTTTCGGGCCTTGCAGGTCACCCAGCAGGGCGACAAAGCGACCGTGCTTGGCAGCCAGGTCACGCACCAGTTTTGCGCGAGCCTTGTGCTCGTCGGGGGTGCCGTGGGAGAAGTTCAGACGGGCAACGTCCAGGCCAGCCAGAATCAGCTGTTCGAGAACTTCCGGCGAGTTACTGGCCGGGCCAAGGGTAGCGACGATTTTGGTACGACGGACGGACATGCAAAGACTCCTGAGTTCAAGCGCTAGCGAAGGCTACTATGCTCTTGGGGTGTAGTCATTGTTCGTTTGCACTACTTAATAGTTTCTTTATTGAACACGACGATTGGCGCAAACACTTCTGAAGATTTCTCAGCAAGGGTCGATACAGAGCACAAGACAGGAGAACCCCCATGCGATTGTTGCCCATTGCCGCCCTTGCCCTCAGCGTCCTCGCCGTGACGGGCTGCACCCGTTGGTCGATGAACCATCATTTGAACAACGCCTACAGCGCCTACGACCGCGGCAATTGCGAGCAGGTGATGCTCGAACTGTCGAAGGTCGAGCGCGCCAGCCGTGCCCGCCCGTATGTGTGGCCGGAAGTGTCGATGATGCGCGGTCAGTGCCTTGAGCGGCAAAAGATGTTTGTCGATGCGGCGCAGACCTATCAGTTCATCATCGCCTCATACCCCGACAGCGAGTACGCCTACCGCGCCCGTGCGCGTCTGGAAACCTTGCAGAGCCTGGGCCATTACCCGACGCGCAGCGCGGCGGCCGTGGTGCGTCCGACGCGCTTTTGATGGCAGTTGTCATACAAAAGCTGGCCGGTTGTACAGCCTGAGCTATAGTCGAATCAATCGGGTCTAGAGCCGAGTCTCTAATGTGCCCGTGCAACACCTGCGACTGGCAGTTGTAAGGTGATGGCGTTTTAGCGACCGTCACACCGGAAGCGGGGAGAGCGCGTCTGCCGAACCGGCGCGTTCCGAAGCATTAGGTGCGGCTCTGTGATGGAGCCTTGCATGGCGAACTGCGCATGTTTACCGACCGCCGAATCGAACGGCATCAGTTGCCGTATTTCCTCAGGGTCTTCAATAGCGTCACCGACAAACCCATCGGCTTTCTCGGCAATGTGTCCGAAGACGGGCTGATGTTGATCAGCCAGTTGCCGATGATGATCGGGGCGGAGTTTCATCTGCGTCTGAAAATACCCTGCGAACAAGGGTGCCAGCAGGTGATCGACCTCACCGCGTGTTGCCTGTGGTGCCATGAAGACGCCACGCCTCTGCATTACGACGCTGGCTTCAGCCTGCATCGACCGCCGCCGGAATACGGGCAACTGGTCAAGGCGTTGAAGCAGTACTTCAGTTTTCAGCCGTTGCCGGCCTCGGCCTGAACTGCAAAAGCAAATGATCGCAGCCTCCGGCAGCTCCTACATGGGATTGAAGTAAACCCTGTAGGAGCTGCCGGAGGCTGCGATCTTTTGATCTTCAAACGGTTATAGCAATCGCCCGCTCGTTATCCAGCGCCTGTTCCGCCAGCAACAATCCCATCTCGCTCAACTGATAAATCGCCATCGCCAGATGTCGCGGCTTGTCGTCGAGGCTGTCCGCCAGATCCAGCAGCAGAATGCTCACCGAGGAAAACGTTTCGTAGGTCTGAATGGCCACGGCTTCGCGGTTGAGATTGGGGGCGATCATGAACATCTGCATGCCTCGATCCACGGAATTGCGGGACGGTGTGACGGTGGGTTTGAGGTAGTGGTCGAGGGCTTTTTCGGCGGCTTCGTGGAGCTTTTTCGATTGAGCTGATTTGTAGGGGGAAACCGAGTCGTCGGTTTCGGGGGGATTCGGCGTTTCTTTGCACATGTCGTATTTCCTTTTAATGGGGCTGCCACCGTCTCGCGACTAAACGAGGGGGTGGCGGCTGGACGCAGGTTAGTCGACCGGGAGGAATACGAAAAAACCGGCGCGCCCGAGGGCGCCCTGCGCACAGCCACCATCGAGTGCGGGGATAGGGAATACCCGACTTGATGACGCTTATGCACCTTCGTATACCCACCGGGCGACTAAACCCGACCACTGATTGGCAGCGGCACGGATCAAGTTACGGGGCATCGGCAAAGCGCACAAGCCGGCGGATTCTGAGGGATGTGTAGGCAAAGGCGCAACCCGGCGTAGCCTGCGGATGAGGACGTTGCCGGTGTGGGCAAAACGGCATTTTTCGTACGTGACCGTTCGTCGGGACTGTCAGATTTTACAGGTGCGTAGCGCAGGGGCGGGGGCGTATTTAAAGGCTTCCGGCAAGCCATCCCGCCCCCCCCCACAAGAAGGAACTGACCATGGCGACCTTTGAGGAAGAGCCTGTAAACGGTGCATCCGATGATGCCGAAACCCTCGACTCACCGCCTTACATCCTTACACCCTCCTACGGTGAGCGCGTGAGAAACCCCGTCAAGGTCACTGGCGGTGGCCATGCGAGACGCAACGTAAAAATTATCGGGGCCTACAATGACACAGACTTGGGTGATGAGCGGCAAATGGGCGGAGATGGGTCATTTGAACTGACGTTCAGAGATATCCTGCCCCCCGGGATAAACCAATTTCGGATTCTGCAATGGGTGATGTATCCGGACTCTTATAGGTATTCCGAGGTGTGGACGCTTTATAACGTCGCGCCCCCTGTCCTCGACCCGAAACATAACAACCAGGTTGTGGGAGACGTATTCTCCTTGAAGGGGAGTAGATGCCCGGTCCGTGAGAGGGTGATATGTAAACACTTCCAGACTGGTGATGTTATTGGAGAGGGTAGAGCTGATGGGCTCGGCAACTTTGAATTTCCGGTCTCGATGGTAGGGAGGCCGAGAAACATGAGCTTATCTGTCGTTTGGTTTCAAAACGTGACCAGTGACGGGTCTGACCTTTTTACGGTGCGGCGTTTGACCCCGCATATTGAAAGTCCCACCAACAGTACGATTGTGGGAAAAACGCCGATAGTTCGGGGCAATGGTTTGGACGGTTCAATCGTCACTCTTTACAGTACTGAACCGGGCGGAACCAAGGAGTACGGCTATGCTTTCGTTAGCAATGGTCAATGGAGCATAACGCCAAATGCCGATTTGCCAGAAGGTTCGGTTCGGCTGCTTGTCAAAGCGCGAGTAGATAGCACTGTAATTGAGTCCGATCCGGTATGGGTTGATGTCATCCAGACACCCTTGATTCTTTCCCCTGATGCAGGCGCAGTGGTGGATACAACCTTCACAATTGAAGGTTCAAAAGGCATGCGTGGGGCTACTGTCGAGATTTTGCGCGATACGGTTGAGCACAGTGTTGTTGCCACTGGCTCGACTATAGCGGGCACAGAAGGATGGCGTGTCACTGTCCCGGACATGACGCCGGGCCCTCTGAGTCTGAGGGCAGAACAGTTTGTCGCTGGCGTCGCCGATCACTCCGACAGAACTGATCCGCGAGCGTTCAAAGTCCGCCCCGCGCCGGTCTCGAATGTCTCAATAAACACCCCCTCTGACGGCTCAATAAAATTTGCGGGGAGCGGATACTCGGGGGCAACCGTCGAGATAACTCGTGTCAGTGGGCCTGATGCACCTGCGATACCTTCTGTTCCAGTGGTGGATGGCAAGTGGGAGGCCACGGCGACCAACTGGCCTTTCGGCAGTTACACGCTCAGCATCATTCAAAAGGTGGGTGACGGCGCAAGCGGCTGGATCCCTTCGGCACCCATAAGACCCGGCTTCAGCAAAGTTCTGCCTGAAGTCAGCAACGTGAAATCGACCTCCGGCTATAAGCCGGCCATCAGCGGTACAGGCACGGACGGCGCTACGGTCAAGTTGTTGAACGGCGATGGGAGCATCACAGACCTGCCCGACGTCGTTGTGAGGAATAACCAATGGTCAAGCACGGCGCCGACGGAATGGGGCCCGACGTTTGAGCGCGTCCTTCTGATCAAACAGTCCCTCGGCCTGGAACTGACCACGGGCATTAATCACACCGTCACCATCCCCCCCTTGGCCCCGGGCCTGAATGACCCGGTCGAGGATGGTCAGTCACCCAAGTTCAGCGGCGCGTGCTGGCCGGGAGCGGTGGTGAAGGTCAAATTCAGTGACAGCCCCGAAGAGCATCTGGCAACCGTCTCGAACGGCAACTGGGCTTTTCAGCGAACCAAGGAATTCGCTCCGGATATATTGCATACCGTCGAGGTCTTTCAGATCGTTGGCAAGCAAACATCAGAAAAAGCGAGCAAAACCTTTACTGTTTCCGTGGTCATGCTGAAACCGACAATCACCAAGCCTGATGCCGATTCGAAAGTCGGTCGTGTGGTCACTGTCGAGGGTGAAAACGGTATGGCGGGCGCGACACTACAGTTGCGAGATGTCCGTTTTGATAGTGATCTCGGTGCGCCCAAAGTACTGAGTCAGGACGGCGTCTGGTCGATTGACCTGCCCCCACTGAAATTTGAACGCTACACCATCGACGCCCAGCAAACCCTCGAGGGCCGGCCTTCTGAGCGCAGTGATCTGCACAGGTTTGAAGTGGTGTTGCTGCCCCCGGACATTATTCAGCCGGAGACCAATGGCAAACTGCCCCGCACGGCGAAGCTTGAGGGGCACGGTATGGCAAACGGCCGCGTCGAGGTTTTTCTGGAGGGGCACAACGGGCCTTGGCTCACTGACATTCTGGTGAGCTGGAACGGCGTATGGGAAGCTGAAGTGACGTTACCGGTGGGCAGCAAAACCATCTGGGCGCGGCAAACGTTTGTTGATGAAGGCGGCAAGTTGCGGGAGTCGGACATTACCGCGTTGTTGAACTATGACGTCGTCCCGGCCGCGCCGTTTATCGAGACTCCGGTCGCGGACGGCCACATCGGGCGGTTGACGGTGGTGTCAGGCTTCGGTGTGCCGGGCGACAGTGTCACGGTGACGCTGGCCGCCGGGGGGCGTTCGATACAGGCCAATGCACGCGTGCTGGAGGATCGCTCCTGGTCGGTGACGCGGGATTTCAGCTCACTCGTAGGTGGGCGGCGCACCCTTGAAGCGGTGGCATCGCTGGGTGAGTTTGCCTCGCTCGCCGCAACGCGACCGGTCGTGCTGGGGACTTATCTGCCCACCCTCGACCAGCCGGCGGCGGGCCGCTGGGTCAGGCATCCGCTGCAGTTTGCCGGCCGCGGCCGCAAGGGCAGGGGCCAGGTAGTGAGCTGGTACAACCCGGACGTGAAATGGGTGCCGGAGGTGCCCATCGCCAATGACAAATGGTCCGGCGAGTCGACGCAGTCCTTGCCGGGCGCGGGCAACTGGTACCGATTCCAGCAGGACATCACCGACGGTGCGGACGCTGCAACGGCTTCCGATTGGGTCGACAGCCCACGCTTTGAAGTCGAGCCCGCGCAGCCGCCTTCGGTCGATAACTGAGTCTGCGTTTCCCGACGAACGGTCTTAGAACCTGTCATATCTGACAGTAGACGCGGACCGCATCCAAGCGCCAAATCGTACTCACTGAAAGCACAGCCTGGCGAAGACGCCGGGCTGTTCGGGCCAGTTGTCGACACAAGGAACCTGATCATGGCTGATTCGCGTCGTCCCGCCCTGCAACTGTTCGCTCAGTTGTTTGGTGAGGGCCAACACGTACAAAACACCGGGCTGAAAAAGCTGCAGTCCTACCTTGAGCAGGAGGGGTCGATTTTTCCTCTGGTGGAGAAGGGCGTTCAAGGCCTGGTCAGGGAGCTTGAATTGCGCCCGGATGACGCAAAGCGGTTTTTGCGCAGGGCCAACAGCATGGCCACGTATGTGCGTCGCCAGTTTATCGAGCAGACCCTGACGGGCGACAAAACGGCCGCGGCACGCCCTTCGAGCGGCTTGTTGTCGATGGTTGAAGGTCCCGATTATCACAATCTGATCGGCACTGATTTTGCCAAGTTGTGTCCGGTGGATGCGCTGGAGTCGATCTTGTCGCCGGTGGCCTACCTGATCGAACTGTTGCGCTGGATTCGCGACCGCATCGAGTCTATTCCAGGGCGTGAGCAAAAATTTCGACTGAATGAGCGGCGTATGGATCTGATGCCCCTGCAGGTCGACTTCAACGCGGTGTATCAGTCGATATCGTCGGTGGACATCATCATTGCGGTGCTGGAGGCGTTCATCACCGAGAACCTGCAAGAGACGTCGATCGAGGATGGCTTGATCGAAGCCCGCTACCCCAATGGCCTGCCGTATTACCAGCACTGGGTCACGATTGACGGCGTTGTGCAGTTGCAGGGGCTGTCGGTCGGGGACTTCGATCACAAAGTTGACCTGGCATACCCCTATTTTCTGCAAGTCAATGCCCGTGGCGCCAATACCGGTCGCGGCTTCGCCAAGGCTTCAAGGCTCGGCCCTTATCAGCGGCAATTGCTGACCGAGGCGCGTGAGAGCTTTGCAAACCGCAAAAAATTTTACCTCGACAATTTTGGTCCAGTTGACCCTGATGAGGAAAAGACACTGATCGACGTAGCGTATTTCGCCGAGCGAACAAAGTTGAACAGCACGCAAGTCGAAGCCTTGCTATCCATCAGCGATTTTGCTCCGGTGCGCTCGCCCAACGTGAAGACCTACCCCGGCAACCTCCCAGAGGACCCTGAGCGTGAAAGTGAGCGTTCGGGTTCGGTCTACATCAATAACAACACCATACCCACAGTACGCATTGATGTGTCGGGCTCGGATTTCCAATTGACAGCAGACCCCGAAACGGAAACCGGCTTCGATCACTATGACCGGATGAACCGGATGATCCGTCTGGCCAACTGGACGGGATTGCCTTACGACCAGGTCGATGCGTTGCTGGTGGCCGCCATCAGGGCGGTAGAGCGCGGTAGTCGCCCGAAACTCCCTGTGCCGGATGAAATGTTGATATCCACCGGCGTAGTTCGCGCCTTGGGGCTGTTTCAGACCCTGAACGAGCGCTATGGCTGCACCGCCGCTGACTTTGCCGTGTTTATCGGTGAGCTGTCACTGTACGGTCGCGGCGAAGCGCTCTCGCAGTTCGACCAGATCTTCAACGGTCAGAACGGTTATCTTCAACCGCTGGTGCTCGACAATGGTCCGTTTCCCCTGTTACCGGCGCCGGGCCAGGTCGATTTGACGATCAGCCAACTGTGCAGCGGTCTGGCGATCGACCTGCAGACGTATTTCTATCTGGCAACCACGGTGGCCAAGGCTCATGGATTGACCGACACGCTGAGGCGCAGTCCGGCGATCATCTCAAGCTTTTACCGTTTGGTCAGACTGCCGCGGTTGCTGAGCATCACACCGGTTGAAGGTGTGCTGATGCTGTCGGTACTCGGCGGGGATGCATGGGTTAACGGCCTGGCAGGCATTCCACTTATCCACACCGTGCCGGGTGGCGCTCCGGATGTGCTGGAACTGATCGAAGCCATGCGCAGCTGTGAACAGTGGTCGACGCAAAACAATCCATCGATTTTGTGGACGTTGCAACACGTGGTCGCAGCGCAACCGGCACTGGAGCCGTCCGAGCAGGATCTGCAGTTTTTTGAACAGATTCGCAATTTGCTGCCGACAGCGCTGTTGTCCAACAGCACTTTTTTGATGGCGGGCGTGCCGCCGGCCGGGGCTGCCGACTGGCTCGAGTTCCTGGCGACCTCCGCAGGTCATGTTGAGCCGGTTGTCGGCGTCGATGGTCTGGTTTTGCCTTTTGACGGGACACCGGAGTATTACTCGGCCCTTGTTCGTGCAAAAGTCACCTGGGCCGTCGATACCGCCTTGGGGGCGATCGATGCGCCATTGCGCCAGTCCATCGCCGATACCATGTTCGGTGTGGTTATGCAGGTACGGGACGCTCAGGTGTCGCTGGTCAAAGAGACGCTGGCGGTTTATGCCGGTGTCGGTGTGGAACTGGCCATACCCGTTCTGAATTGGGCCAACTCCACAGTCCATGAGTTGTTGCAACAGGTGCTTGAGCAGTTCGACGTGAGCGCCGAGGCATCGAGCCGAACAGCACACCGCAATGTCAGCCCACTACTTGATCTGCTTGCTGAGGTACGGCGGCGCAGCGAGGTCGTTTCGACGCTGGGCTTGAGTGCCTCGCTGTTGCTGGACTATCTGGAGTATGGGCACCACGCCTGGTTCGATCAGGCCAGCAAACATGAGTTGTCGGTGCGCACACTGTATTACCTGACAACGTTGACTCGGGCGTTCGGCTTAAGCGAGCAACCGGCGCAAAAGCTGTTGGATTATCTGCGTCAGGTCAATGCATTGCCCGCTGTCACGGGCGATGCGCGGAGGCTGGCGCAACAGGCCGCCGCCATCAAGCTGGCCGATTATTTTGGCTGGAGTGTGCAGGAAGTGCGCGAGTGCGTCAGCCGCATCGACACCACCGACCTCAAGATATTGAAGAACCTCAGTCAACTCGATGTGTTGATGCGCGTTCGTGTGCTGTCGGCTGAAACCGGCATGGACGCGTTGACGATTTTCCTGGTCGGCAGTTTGCCCCGGAGCATCGACAAAACAGCCTATGCCGATGCCGCTGAACTCGTTCTGCTGGGTGAGCAACGTTTACGCGCACCCATTGTGCACGTGCCGGGCGACCTCAAGGCGCTGGTCAAGATCACGTGCACCGTGGTGGGTTCAAACACGGTGGTGGCCAAAAAGCGTGGAGAAAAAGTCGTTTACAAGGTGACGCTCAGCGATGCCGAAGGGAAAGCATTGAGCGGCGTCAACGTTTACTGGCAAGCCACCTTGGGCAGCATCGAAACAGACGCCACTGACCTGGACGGTGAGGTGCTGGCCACCTTCACGCCGGGAGCGATCACGGGCACGGACACGCCCGTGTACTGGCTGGATCTGTTTGAGCCTGAGTATGCCCCGTCCATCAATATCGTCGTCGAGTTCAATACCCTGACTTTTCCACCGGCAGAACTGTCGCCAACGCCGTTGGGGACTGTGCCAAAAGGTCAGGAAGTCGAGCTCTATGCGCTGCTTGAGGACGCCTACGGCAACCTTGGGAAAAACTCGCTCGTGGAATGGGAATCCACACCCTACCCACCCGGGGAATTCACCAGCGCGATTATCCGGCCAAGGCAGGGGTTCACCGACCAGCAGGGGCTCACTCGGGTCTTTGTGTCGAGCGCGACGGGGGGCACCTTTGTTTTCCGTGTCAGAACTCAGTCTGGCGAGAGTGAAACCGTCTTCGTCAAACCCATCACCTTCGATTGAGTAGATAACGCGGTCAGCGTTATCTCTTGGCGAACGCGTGTCCCCGGGGCATAGCCCAAGGAGCAGGATCATGGCATCGAATAATATTGGCGGGCTGCTGGAAAAGCGTCGCTCGGCGCTGCTGGAGTACAGCATCGGCAAAGCCGGCAGTAAAAAATACAATTTTCTGAAAACGCCGGCCGATCTGTTCGAACTGCTGCGCATGGATCCGCTGGACAGCTATCAGGTGCAGAGCTCCCAGGTGGCAGAAGCGATCAGTTGCACGCAGCAATTCATTCATGCGGCGTATCGCAAGCTTGAGCCGGGTCTCGAGTCGCACGAGTTCGACCCGGACGATCTTGCCGCGTGGGCGCTCTACAGCAACTACCCCGATTGGGCTGCAGTGCAGCTGATTTCGTGCTACCCGGAAAACTTCATCAATCCCTTTGTGCGTCAACGCAAGACCAGCCTGTTCAAGAACCTGGAAAACAACCTCAATCAGGCGCGTTTGAACAACGATTCCGTGCAGACCGCGCTGCAAGAGTATCTGCAAGTCTTCGAGCAAACCTGCGACCTTGAGGTGATCAGTTGCTACATGGACGGTACGACGCCTGCCAACGCCAAATACTATTTTGTCGGGCGTCAGCGGGTGCAGCCTTTTCAGTACTACTGGCGCTCGGCGGATATTGAACTCGGCCCTGAAAGTGTGGCGGTGAATCCTGCTGCGTGGAGCGAATGGCAAGCCATTGAAATTCCCAGCGCTGACAAGGTGCTGAACATCCGCCCGGTGCTCTGGAATGGTCGCTTGTGTCTGGTCTGGACCGAATGGCAAGACAAGGTTGCCAGCCGGGAGGCGGGTGAATACATCCCGAACAAACTGACCGTCAAGCTGGCGTTCATGATGCAGAACGGCCAGTGGCTGGCACCGCTGACGGTGAGTATCAAGGACCTTGAGCATGATCTTCTGCCGGGCACCCGGTTGATCGCGAGCGTGCAAGTCGACACTCGTCACCCCAAGGGCATGCTGGGCATTTTGGTGTCGGGCAAGGATACGGATGGAGGCCCGTTGAGAGTGCATGCCTTTTACGACGTGCTGATGCGCCCCGTACAGCGGGCTGGGTCCTGGCTGGATGCAGCACTCGACCGGTTTGTCAGCAATGAAACGGTTCAACATCCATTGCCCCCTCAGGTGACGGTTGTTCCCCGTCCAGCAGAGGGGGTATTAGCGCCGTATCTGGAACTGGACGTCACGGCGTTGCGGGTAGGGGACAAGGATAAGCTGACGGTCAAAGGTTATTGCTGGCCTACGGGAATTGATGATCCCGGTACTGCGGACATGCGTTTGGGGTTTGCTTCTGACAATGAAAACGAGGTAGTGGCCAAAAACTTGCCTCTCGCGGGTGACTGGAACATCGGACCCTGGGAAGGCGAGCGAGATAAAGGCTCATGGCCCAATCCGACTACATTCTCACTGGGCCCTGTAACAACCGAACCGGGTCTGCAAAGAAGGCTGTTTGACCTGACGATTGTCAACCTTACGGACTTCGTCCCGCCCAGCCTGGTGAAAAACACCGTTGATGCCGCACAGTTTCTGTCTTTCAACCAGACCGGACTGGCGTTGAAATACACCCGGCTCAATTCGTTGTTTGGTCCCGAGCTGGTGCAGCGCTCGAACTATTCCGTGGCGAGTGTGCTGGACTGGGATACTCAGTTCATCCCGGAGCCGCCGCCGACCGGCCAGGTGATCAATGAGCCCAGTGGTGCCTTTAACGGTGCCAACGGTCTGTTCTTCTGGGAGATCTTTTTCCACCTGCCGCATTTGATGGCCACACGCCTGCGCGACGAAGAGCGCTTCCCGGAGGCACAGAACTGGCTGCATTACCTGTTCGATCCGCAGGCACCTGCTGATCCACCCACCCCGCCTCGGCCCAATCCCAAGCCGAAGTACTGGCGCTGCCGGCCTCTGAATATCGTCAAGGAAACGGGCGACCCTGGTTGTGAGACGCAAAACCCCACGGACCCGGATGCCATCGGTTACGCGGCCCCCGCGCACTTCCAGATCCTGGTGTTCACCAACTACGTGAAAAACCTGATGACCTGGGGCGACTGGTATTACCGGCAACTGACCCGGGACAGCTTGGTGGCCGCCAAGCTGTGTTACGTCCAGGCTGGGTTTTTGATGGGCAAGGCCCCCACCGCCAACACCGGTACACGCTGGCAACCCTTGAAGGTTCAAGACCTTCTGGAACAAAGCAGCACTCGGCCGAGGCTCGAACAGTTTGAAAAAAACCTGAAGTTCAGCCTGGCGGATTTCCCGGTCGCCTCCGACACCGCGCCAATGCTGGGGCTGCTGGCGTGCGGGCCGTTTGAAATTCCGATCAATCAGTCGTTGCTCGACTTGTTTGCAGCGCCGGATCAACGCCTGCATAACCTGCGCAACAATCTCACCCTCGACGGCAAACCGCTGGACATCCCGCTGTTCAGCCCGCCGACGGACCCCAATCAATTACTGCGTGATCTGGCGTCCGGTGGCGTGGCAGGGCCGAGGCCGATGGGCGGGCGGTTGGTGGTCAATGCGTTCCGCTGGCGAGTGATGTTCGAGGTCGCGTTGCGTGCAGTGCAAGCGTTGCAGGATAACGGCAGTCAGGTGCTGAACCTGCTTGAACGGCGCGATCGCGCCGAGCAGGAAGAGTTGCAGCAAAACCATATGGTGGAACTGGGCAGCTACGCCGAGACGGTGCAGGAGCAGTCCATCGCTCAGTTGGAGGCGAGTGTGACGGCGTTGCAGCAAAGCCGTTCGGTGGCGCAGGAACGCGCCGATGCTTACGCAAAACGCTATGACGAAAACGTTTCGACGATTGAATATCAGGTCATGGACAGCCTGCATCAGTCCAAGGTGTTCTCCCTGGTGGCCAAGTCGATCAAACCGGCGGGCGCGGTGCTGGCCTCGTTGCCGAGTATTTTTGGCTTTTCCAACGGCGGGCATCGCCTCGAGAAGCTGGCGGACGCGGTGATATTCGGTCTGGAAGTCGCCTCGTCACTGCAGCAAATCGATGCCGACAGACAGAGCACCACGGAAGGTTACCGTCGTCGCCGCAGTGACTGGGCGTTGCAACGTGATCAGGCGCTGGCCGAGGTGCGGGCCATGGATGCGCAGATCGCTGCGCAGAATCACGCGGTCACCGCTGCCCGGTCCAATCTGGCGCAAACCCTCAGGGCCAATACTCAGGCGCTGACGGTTTACAACTACCTGAAAAAGCGTGCGAGCAATGCCGAGTTGTTCGGCTGGATGCTCGGCCAGCTCAAGGCATTGCACTATCAGGCCTACGATGCGGTGATCAGCCTGTGCCTCAGCGCCCAGGCTTCGCTGGCCGCCGAAACCGGCGATTACGATGCGCAGATCGCGTTGCCTCAGGTCTGGCTCGATCACCGTCATGGCCTGACCGCCGGTGAGCAATTGCGTGGGCATCTGCTGCGGCTGGAACGTGAATACCTGCAACGCCACGAACGCCGGCTGGAACTGGTGAAAACCATCTCCCTGCGGCAGTTGTTCGACGACAAGGTTGAAGGTCAGGTCGGTATCGATAGTTGGGCCGATGCGCTGGATCAGTTGCAAAAGACTGGCTCGCTGGAATTCAGACTGACCCAGCTGTTGTTTGATCGTGATCATCCGGGGCATTTCTGTCGGCAGATCAGTTCGGTGGAGGTCGATCTGCCGGTATTGACCGGGCCGTTCGAGAATGTGCGGGCGACCTTGCTTCAGATCAGCAGCATGACGGCGACCCGGCCCACTCCACAATCGGTCGAGTACCTGCACAATCCTGGGCTCGGGGCGCCTTCGGATGTGGTGATCAATCTACGCGCCGCTCAGCAGATAGCCTTGTCGGTCGGGCTGGCCGACAACGGCCTGACGGCCATGAAACCCGATGAAGGCCTGCTCAATCCGTTCGAAAACACCGGCGCGATCTCCAGTTGGAAATTGCATTTCCCGTGGTTCAAGAAACCGCAGCAAAGCGCGCTGCTTGAATCGATGACCGACTGCATCCTGCGCATCCGCTATACCGCCAAGGCTGGCGAGCCGCCGTTTGTGCGAAAGGTTGAAGACCTGGTCACCCGGGCTGAAAACGCCAGACTGAGCCAACATGTCGAAGGAGTTGGCAGTCATGAGTGAACCGATCATCCAGGCGAAAGAAAGCCTGCTGCGCAATGGTGATTTCAAGGATCTGCTTAACCACTGGATTGACAAAGGGACGGTGGCAATACAGAACGAGTTTTACGAGTTTGAGTTCATCCCTTTTATGCATGTCGGCGTCGGCGCCTCGGCCAGGCAGGAAGTCGTCGTCCCTAAAAAAGCCGATGCGAGCGCCAGTTACGAATTGACGTTTCTTTGCGAACTGCGCCCCGGATTTGACTGGTCGGGCGAATCCGGCTGGTTGTGCATCCTCAGCGGGAGCGATGTGTTGATGAGCATTGAACTCAAGGCTGGCGATTCACGCAGCTTTGAGCAAGATCAAGCTCGCCTCGCGGCAGGGCAGCCGCTGGAGTTCAACCCGATCCGCTATCGGCAATCATTGGATCAACTGGCCTTTGATAGCGACGACGTGCTGACCTTCGAGGTTCGCGGTGTGCCGAGTAATCCATCGGACAGGCGCACGGGTGTGCTGATCACCTGGATCGACCTGCAACTGAAACTGGAGCCACTGAAGCTCCAGGCTCTGCGCCTGGATGAGCAAGACCTGGTGCCGGATCGCAAGTTGTATCTGTGCCTGGGCGCATCCCTGGGCAACGGCTTGGATGACCCGCTCTACATGCAGCACTATCTGTCGTTTGAACCGCGCGATGGCAATGCCTGGCAGGGGACAAAGATGGCGTTGACCGTTCGTGACAACCCGTTGGAGGCGATCATGACCGCGCCAGACTGGGGCGTTGATCAGACGCTGACAGTGCCATGGTCGCTCGACTGCCCGTGGATGGCGGAAGACAAAACCTACGAGTTCTCGATCATCCTGTTCAACCAGTATGACGCTGAGCCTTATCCGATTGACGTGTCGTTGGGGCATCACCGTCTGGCGTTTGGCGACGAGCAGAAAGCGACCTTTTACCCCGTTCTTGGATATGCGCAGAGTGTGCGGCTGGGTGTGCAGATCGTTTCCCATTACACCAGACAGGCGCTGGATGGCCGGACGGTGAACTGGACGAGTGCCGCGCAAGGTGTGCTGGGCGCGGGTGTCACTGATGAGCAAGGCTGGGTTTTCTTTGATTTCGAGCCGAAGACGGCGGGTGATGTTGTCATCACGGCTTGGGTCGACAGCCCTTATTACGCTACAGGCAAAGTGACGCACGATTTTGCCGTGAAGGTGTTGGCGACCGATCCGTGGAAGGCTCTGCGGGCCGTTGTCGGAACGCAAGAAACAGCATGGGAGGCGACTGGCTACCCCAATCGGGGCAGCAACCATCCCGTCATCGTGCGCTTGCCGGCCGATAGTCCCTTGCTGGGAACGGCTCTGTCGCTGCACTGGAGCGGCGAGGGGCATGAGCAACTGGGTGTCACGGTCAATCCGCCGCTCGAGGCCCCGCTGCCATTCAACGGGGGCGATGTGCTCTGGACGCTGACCAGCGAGGATTGGCTCGACGGTCGTTTCGAACTGAGCCTGCAATGCTCGAAACTGTTGCTGCCATCACCGGGCAAACCCATGTCGCTGGCACGCAATCGGCTCCGGGTGGGTGAGGTCCGTGAGGCCAACAAATTTCCCATAGTCGACGAAGACGAAAGCGTGCTGCTGCGGGTGCAGGCGATCCATTATCTGACCGCAGGCGATGGTGATCCCGTCAGCAATGCGCTGGTCGAATGGGTGACCCCCGACGGTGACGCTGTGCATGACGTGACGGGGGCGGGCGGTTGGACCAGTTTGCTTTATACGCCCAAAAGCACGGGGGACAAGACAGTCACGGCCTATCTCAAGGCGCACCCGGACGATACAGCTGTGGAACAGGATTTTACGGTCAAACCCGTTGCCACGAGCCCATGGAAAGGTGAAGTCGAAATCCGCCTGGACACAGTAAAAGTTGAGAGTCCGCTGGGGATGCTCTGTCGACGTGGGCAGACCCATGCGCTGACAGTCGTGCCGAAGGCTGGCAGTGACTGGATCGGACGAAACATCAGCTTGCATTGGCGCGGAAACGATCCGGCCATTGGATTAACGCCCGAAGACCTGACAACGCCGAAAACTCTGCTGGCGGGCGGGGTGGAGTGGAAACTCGTTTCGAACAAAAACGACAGCAGTAGCGGTCTGTTTGAATTGGAGCTGCGTCTGGCCGGCCTGGCCAGCGTGCGAGAGCTTTCGGGACGCTTGCTGTCCGAGGATTTGACGGAAGAAGTGGCGCTGATGCTCGATCAGATTCACGCGGAGCTGGATGCCCGGAACCTTTATCCGTGTCTGGGGGCTGTTCACCGTTTCAAGGTTTTACCCAAAGTATTGAGCCCGCTGGTGGGGCTGGACGCATCATTGAAATGGTCGGGTGTTCCGGCTGACTCATTGGGGGCGACGGTTGAGCCCACGCTCGATCGCCCACAGGTGCTGAGCGACGGTGGCGTGAATTGGACGCTGGGCTTTACCGCCAGTACGGCGCCTGGCGAGTTTGCCCTGACCCTGGCGTTACCGCAGCTGAAATTCGAGGCGATCGCCAAGCCGATGACGCTGGCCCATAACAGAGTCAGGATCGAGGCATGGCGGGGAGCGGCGGTCGATCCAGTCATTGGTCAAGAACCTGCCTGGATGTGGGTTCAGGTGTATTCGCATTACACCGACCGTCCCGTGGATCAGGCGCCGGTGACCTGGACCGGCGACACCGGCCCACGAGTTATCCAGACCACGGTCGATGGCTGGAGCGGCTTCGACTTTGCTCCGAAAATCGTCGGAGATCAGTTAGTCACAGCGTCTGTACTCAGCCGTTATGACAATTATCCGAGTACTCAGCCAATGACGGTTGAAGCGCTGGCAAGCGATCCGTGGGAGGAGGTGCTGGTCAGCTTCGACAAACAGCCGCCCCAGCCCTTGGGCACACACACGTTCTTCCCGCGGCGCAATACGCAGCACTGGCTGGATGTGACTGCGCCGGCCGGTAGTGTCCTGTTCAATAAGGACCTGGTATTAGGAATGACCGGTACCGGACCCGCGGAACTGGGCATGCGGTTTGAAGAGCCGAGGCTTGGGGAGCCCAGATTATTTCCTGAAGCCGGACAGACCTACTCCTTCAAGACCGGCGATTTGAAGGACGCAAGCTTTGGATTGCGCTTCTCGTCCGCCCGCCTGGCCAGCTTGTCACCGGTGAATGCGATGTCGCTGGGCCAGGGCGAACAGGTGCTGAAAATCGCTGAGCGCCAGCGATCCCATCAAACGTTGCTCTGGGGCACAGAGGTGTCGGAGCAGATCACCGTGATCTCGGCAATCAGCGGCAGGCCGATGGTCGGGGTGACCGTGACCTGGCGCAGCCCGGATCTTGGCGTGAAGCAATCGACCAGCAATTTTTATGGGGTGGCGAAGATTGCTTTTGTACCGACGACACCCGGGCCGCTTGAACTGACGGCGTCGGTGGGGGGAGAACTGCATTCCGACTCGGTGTCGTTGCCGTTTTTCCTCAATGAACCTCGGAAAATCGATTCACTGACCAGCCCGCAGCCAGGTGGACCAGAGGGAGCGTGGGTATCAGCGACCGTTAACGTGGTGTCGGCCTCGACTGGTGAGCCATTGCAGGGTGTCGAAGTGGAATGGAAATACCCGGACCGAAATCTTGAATCGACCTACACCGACGAGAACGGTAACGCCGAGGTGAGGTTCCGATTGGCCGGTATCAGGCGTACCTGGCTACAAGCCGCCGTGCGCGGTGGGTATGCGGGTTGGGATGCTCAATTTCTTGAATTTGAATTGGTGCCAGTCAATGAATAAGTCAATTGAAATAGATGATTCGTCCACGCCTGATTCTCTGACCTGGAAGAAGGAATTCAGACCCCAAATCAATGGCAGGCCAGTGCGCTGGGATGATCTGAGCGTGGTGCTGATGAAGGGAAAGGAGTGCACGCTGGCGCTGGAGTATGAACTCAGCTACTACATCGGCGAGCCGGATGGGTTTCTGGTTCTGGATTACAAACCGGGCGAAGAGGGGCAGAGGCTGGTTTCTGATCCGCCGTTGGGGGTGGAGTGTGAGATGGCTGATGGAAGCCTTTCCTTGAGCTGGACTATTTCTGCCGTAGAAGGCCCTGGCGGAGTCTTTGAACTGGAATTTACCCTTCCACGGGACCCTCAAATATCGGAATCGCCGCCTGTGCCGGGGCGAGTTATTGAAAATTGGTCGGAGGGCTTCGTTCCCTGGGTTAACGGGCAGCGAGTCAGCTGGTCCGGTGTGAAGCTGGACTTGATGCAGGGTGAGACTTGCACGTTGGCGCTGAGCTATGAAGGCAGCTCTCTGATTGGTGATCCAGCCGGTTTTCTTGCGCTTGATTACATGCAGGGTGCAGAGGGGCGGGGGCTGGTGTTTGATCCGCCATTGGGCACGCCGTGTGAAATGCTTAAGGGAACAACTTCCTTGAGTTGGACGATCACCAGCGAGCAGGCGCAAGGCGGTCCATTTGAATTGCAGTTTGCGCTGCCAAAGTTTGCCGATGTACCGAAGTCACCATCATTGCCGGGACGATTAATTGACAGCTGGCTGGAAGGATTCTCACCGCTTGTTAACGGACAGCAAGTGGATTGGCCCAACGTTAAGCTGGATCTGATAGCGGGAGAGACAATCGAGCTGGGGCTGGATTTCAAACGCAATTGGTTGATTGGTAATCCCGCTGGTTTTCTTGCTCTCGAATACAAAGTGGATGCAGGAGGACAGGGGTTGGTTTTTGATCCCCCATTAGGAAGACTGTGTGAAATGCTCAAAGGCACAACTTCCTTGAGTTGGACGATCACCAGCGAGCAGGCGCAAAGCGGTGCTTTTGAATTGCAATTTTCTCTGCCATTGGTCGCAGTTCCGGCTTCACCGACGTTATCGGGAAAAGCACTGAATATAGCGCAGGAACTGGAGGTCAAGTTCGACTCTTTTTCCGCGAACTTCGGAGGGAGTGCCTATCCCTGCCATGGTGCGACTCATACCTTACTCGTTGGGGTGAAACCCGATAGCCCGCTCATGGGCAGTCCTGTGAGGCTGGAGTGGGAGGGAGAGACCGCCGAGAGTCTTGGCGTGGAGGTGTCACCCGCGCTAATACGGGAGCAAATATTTGACGAGAGTTCGCTCAGCTGGAAGTTTGACTTTAAGAGTCACAAAAACGCAGAGTTTTCATTGAGGCTGAGGGCTGGGGATCACCAATGGGTCACATTGCCGTTAGCCATGTCGTTGGGACATAACCTGGTAAGGGCTGAGCGCTGGACGAAGACAGTCGAGGCGGGTTCGGGGGATATATGGACTTACTTCGGGATTCGCGCGATATCCAGGTATCTGGACCTGCCGTCACCCTCTGTTGAAGTCACTATTACGAGTGGAAATTCCGGCCCCTCGTATCAACGCACGCGAGAAGATGGAGAATTAACGGTCCTCTCGTACAATGACATCGAGTACACGTTTAAAATCTTGAATCGATACGACGGAAGTGTTGTCTAGGCACCATTCGGCTCTGGTTTAACGATCGCGCCTCTTTCAGTTGAACGAGGCGCGTTTTTTCAATCACAAACCTCCACCCTTCTTCAGCGCCAGATACCGAGTCACCAGTTCAGCCCCCAGTTCTGCGGGACGAACATCCATCACCGGAACACCGTGGGCGACTATTCGCTCATGCAGTACCGTGCGTTCATTGAGGTAGTTGACTGTCCCGCAATAGGCCAGTGCTTCCGGCAAAGTCTGCACCGGCACATGGCGCAACGCGTCGAGTGTTGTTTCGCGCAGGCTCGCCACCAGCACCCGGTGTTGCTGGCTCAGACGTTTGACGGCACTCAGCAATTCCTCATCGTCCTCATCACGCAAATTGGTCACCAACACCACCAGCGCCCGGCGTTTTTGCCTGGCCAACAATTGGTTGATGGCGGCTTGATAGTCGGCGGGGCGCTGGGTGCTGTCGAGGTCATACACGGTGTTGAGCAGCACGTTCAACTGGCCGCTGCCCTTGACCGGCGCGAGGTGGCGCGGTTGATCACTGGCGAAGGTGCTCAGGCCAACGGCATCGCCCTGGCGCAGTGCCACGTAGCTGAGCAACAGGCAGGCATTCAGCGCGTGGTCGAAGTGCGACAGCTCATCGTCCTGACTGCGCATGCGGCGGCCGCAGTCGAGCAGGAAGATGATCTGTTGATCGCGCTCGTCCTGATACTCGCGGGCAATCGGCGTGCGTTGGCGGGCGGTGGCTTTCCAGTCGATCTGGCGCAGGCTGTCGCCTTCACGAAATTCGCGTAACTGATGAAACTCCAGCCCTTGCCCGCGCCGCTGCCGTTGCCGCACGCCGAGCTGGCTGAGCCAGTTGTCCACCGCCAGCAGTTCACCACCGTAGAGACGGGCGAAATCCGGATAGACGCGGGTGCTGTCGATCACGTTGAGCAGGCGTTTACCTGACCATAAACCCAGCGGGCTCGGCAGGTTCATTTCGCAGTGTTGAAAACTGAAGTGGCCGCGTTGCAGCGGGCGCAGACGGTAGCTAACGTGGCTGGTTTGGCCTGGCTGCAATTCGGCGTTCAATGGCAGGTTTTCGAAGCTGAGGCCGTCCGGCACATGGTCGAAAATCTGCAGATTCAGTGGCGCGCTGAAGTCGTGTTCAACCGTAAGCTGCACCTCACCCCAGCGCCCCAGCGCGAGACTGCCGGGCATCTGCCGTTTGATCCGTACCGCCGGCAGTCGCTTGAGGCGCAACGCATCGAGCGTCGCCAGCGCCAGCAGTGCCAGCAGCAATCCCCAGTTGATTGACAGCAGGCTCGCCGGGAAATCGATTTCCAGTGCCTGCAAGGTGCCCAGCACAAGGCCGATGCCCAAGAGAACGATCAGCCAGATCAGCAGCAGCCGCGAAGGTTTCATGACAACGCGATCCCCAGTAGGAACTGTCGAAGGCTGCGATCTTTTGCTTTCATAGACGCGGCGCCGGAATCTGGTCGAGCAACTGCTGCAGCACCTGATCGACTTGCAGGCCTTCGATGTCCAGCTCCGGCGCGATGCGCACGCGATGGCGCAATACCGCCAGCGCGCAGCCCTTGATGTCATCGGGAATCACGAATTCACCGCCGCGCAACAAGGCCCGGGCACGGGCGCAGCGCACCAGGGCAATCGACGCCCGTGGCCCGGCACCTAGGGTCAGGCCCGGCCAGGTGCGGGTGCTGCGCGCCAGGCGCACGGCGTAATCGAGCACTTGATCGTCCAGCGGCAAATCACTGGCGATACGCTGCAACGCCTGCACGTCCTTGGCTTGCAACACGGTGCGCAACGGCTGCACGTCGAGCATGTCGGCGCGGGTCGAACGGCTGACCTGGCGCACCATGTTCAGCTCTTGATCGGCGTCGGGATAATCCATGCGCACCTTGAGCATGAAGCGGTCGAGTTCGGCTTCCGGCAGTGGATAGGTGCCCTCCTGCTCGATCGGGTTCTGCGTGGCGAGGACCATGAACGGCTGCGCAATCGGCAAGGCGCGACCTTCCAGCGTGACCTGACGTTCCTGCATCGCTTCGAGCAACGCGGCCTGGGTTTTTGCCGGGGCGCGGTTGATTTCATCGGCCAGCAGCAGGTTGGTAAACAGCGGCCCTTTGCGCAGCTTGAACTGCTCGGTGTGCAGGTCGTACACGGCGTGGCCGGTGACGTCGCTGGGCATCAGGTCCGGGGTGAACTGAATGCGTGCGAACTCGCCGCCGAAGCAGCGCGCCAAGGCCCGCACCAGCAGGGTTTTGCCCAGTCCGGGAACGCCTTCCAGCAAGACATGGCCGCCGGCGATCAGCGCGGTCAACACGTCGTCGATGACTGCGTCCTGGCCGATCACGGCTTTGTGCAATTCGTTGCGCACCGCCTGCGCCAACTGACTGGCACGCTGGCGTTGCTGGGCGGCGTGGCTGGCGCTGCCGGGTTCGATCTGTTCAGTCATAGCGTGTTCCTCAAGGTTTGCAGGTGGGCGACCTGGCGGCAGAAGTCGGTGCTGGACATCCGCCGGTTCGGCACCGGGCTCAAAGCCTGGCTGATGGCACGGGTCGGTTGCCGAGTCAGGCGCGACAACGCCAGCCATTGCTCGGCAACGTTCAATTGATCGAAGCCGGGATGCCGGCGTCGGGCGCGGCGCAACACGTCTTGTTGCAGGGCTTGCAGCAGCGACTGCTGACCGTTGTGACGCAGCATGAAATCGGCACTGGCGCGCAGGTGTTCCTGCAACTGTCGGCGACCACTCGGCGCGGGCGCCTGAAGCGGGCCGTGGCGTACGCTGGCCTGCCACAACCACAGGCCGATCAAGGCGAGCAGGGCGACAATGGCTTGCGGAAAGTAGCGCCAAAGCAGCGTCAGCAGGCCATCGTGCTCGGTGTTGTAGATCAGCGTGACGTCGGTGTCGGCGCTCAGATACCAGAGCAGCCAGGCGTTGTCGTACTGGGCAATCGCCGTGGTTTTCCACAGCTCGGCATCGGTAACCACGGTGATCGAACCGAGGCTGTAGGGCAGTTGCATCATGTGCGTGGCCTTGGCGCTGTTGGCCCAGGCGTGTGCCAGATTCTTCGGGTCGTCGAGGTGAAAATCGGTGTCGAAGCTGGCGTAGGCCGGTGTGTCTTCGTCTTCCAGGTACAGCTTGGTCAGGTCGGGATAAGCTTCATGGGGCAGCTCTTCGGGTGGGTCCTTCAAGTCCTTGGTCAGGGCCTGATGCAGTTGCACCCGATCAAGCAGCAGATCGTTGCTTTGTTTTGTCTGCTCGTCCCACAGTGCTTCGGCGACGAACACCAGTCGGCCACCGGCCCGAGTCCAGTTCAACACTTGATCGATCTGACGCGGGGGCATCCGCGATCGATCGTTGAACAGCAACAACGTGTGCCCGCGTGGATCGATATCCGGCAGCACCGCCAGACTTTCTGCATGGTCTACATGGATGCCGCGCTCACGCAAAAACATTTCTGCCGCCAGATAGGGGTTGGCCTGCGCGGCGGGTGAGGGGCCGTGATCGACTTCTTCCTGATAGGGCCTGGCGGCCATGAACAGATAAACGCTCAACGCCGCCAGCAAAGCGACGAGCAAGCCGCCGAACCACCACAGGCTGCGCCGATTCAACGCGAGGCTCCGTGGCCGAACAGGGCGCGCCAGCCATCGCACAGTTCCTGTTGCAGATACGCCGCTGGTACGCGATGCCCGTAAGCCATGTTCTGCCAGTGCACGGTCAGGGTGCGACTGAAGGCGAGCAGTTCCGGGCGCTGCAGTTGTTCGACTCGCGCCAGTACCTGGTTTTCCGTGTCGGCGTCCTTGAGCGTCAGGTCGAAGTCGTGGAGTAAATGGCTGAGCAAGCCTCGATAAAGCAGGCTCAGCGCGGCGCGTGGCTGACTCTGCCAGAGTTGTTCGGCGTGAGCGGCGATGTCTTCGGGCAGGGTTTCGCGGTTCAGATCGAGTCCGAAGGCCTGTTGCGGTGGTGGTCGTTTCGTTCGGGCTGGCAGCGCCGGGCGGCGGCTGACGAACGCTTGCAGAAACTCGCGATAGCGCCAGATCAGCCAGCCGACGGCGGCAATCACCGAGCCCCACAGCAGCACTTCGATCACCGTGGCCAGAGTATTGAATTGTCGGCCTTCGAGCCAGCCGAGCAGGGTTTTCAACCATTGTGGCGCCTCACCTTCCTGCTCGGATTTGGCCGGGGCTGCCGGGTCGTCACCAAAGCGGTAGCGAGTGACGGACTCCTTGTTTTTGAACGGCGGTTGTTCGAGCAATGCCTTGATGCTGTCGTGCGAGGTCTGACTGGTCAGCGGCTGATTCAACAAGCGCGGCGTATCCGGGCTGCTGTCAGTTTCAGCGGCCCAGACCGGGGGCACATTTGGCAGCAACAGACATACCGCCAGCAACAGGCCCAGCACGCCACTGTTCAGGCGTTGGCGCAAACGGCGGAACACCAGTTCGATGTCCCACGCCTCCAGTTGCGTGCGCCGATTCAGATAGAGGCTGAAACCACAGGCTACGTAAATCGGCTCCCACACCACCAGCACCAGCGCATAGAAAACGTTGGTCAGGTGCTCCAGCCAGCGCCAGTCGTGGTCCGCCGCGAGGATCAACGATTGCCAGTCCCAGTCCGTTTCGATCTGCTGCGGCAACAGCAGGTAGAACAGCACCATCAGGCCGATCCACAACGCCGTTTCCAGGTGCACGCCGATGATGGTCAGCCACTGCGCGGCGCCGGCATTGCGTTGCAACAGCACGTGCAGACGCTGTTGTCGGGCACTGCCATCCAGACCTTCAAGTTGCACCACGGGCATCACGAAACTGCGGCTCAAGCTGAGCCGTCGCCAGGTCAGGCTGGCCAGCAGTTGGGGTTTGAGCAGACGTGGCCACTCGCGCAGGGCTTGCCGGAGTGTCGGCGTTTCACCGAACAGGGCTTTGGACAGGATGTACAACGGCAGGCGTTCGTAAGCCGGTTTCAGCCACCAGAAGATAAACACTGCCAGTGACGGCGAATCCCACAGCAACACGCTGAGCAATACGAACAGCGGCAGGGTGACGATCGCCCAACTGGTCATCAACAAGCGTCGGTGTTGCTGGCTCATGAGCACGCCCAGATCCATGGCTTCCCAGGACGTGCGCGGACGGATCACCACCGTTGCGTCACTCAGGCGCATGGCGGGACCTCCCGGCGAATGTCAAATAGCTCGCCACCAACACCCACAGCGCGGCACCGACCAGGTATTTGGTGTGCGGTGCGACGATGGTTTTCGATGACCAATAGGCTTCGATAAACGCGGCGATCAGCAGGAACAGCATGACCCCGCAAATCAGCAGTACGCTTTTGCGCGCGGCGCGTTTCAACGCTTCGGCGCGGGTCAGACGTCCGGGCGCGATCAATGCCCAGCCCAGTTCCAGACCTGCCGCGCCGGCCAGTGCAATGGCCGTCAGTTCGAAGGCACCGTGGGCAATCACGAATGACCAGAAGGTCTGGCCGAAACCGATTTCGGTCAGGTACCCGGCCACCGCCCCGATGACCAGACCGTTGTAGAACAGGAAAAACGCACTGCCCACGCCCATCAACAAACCGCTGGCGAAGGTCTGGAAGGCAATGCCGATGTTGTGCATCACGTAGTATCCGAACATCACCCAGTCTTCGCTCGCGGCGCGATCGGCGGGGCGCCCGAGGTGGCCGGCCACCGGGTCATACATGCCTTGCATTTCACGCACCTGATCGGCGGGGATCAGGTTGTAAACCAGCTCGGGAAACACATACACCAGCACACCGACGCCGATCAGGCTGCCGAAAAACAGCAGGCCGGCCACCAGCACAAAAGGCCATTCGGCGCGCACCAGTCGCGGGAAGTCGGCGAGGATGAAGCTCAACAGGTTGGCACCCAATCGACTGCGATGCCGGTATAGCTGTTGATGGCCGCGCAAGACCTGCTGTTGCAGGGAGTCGATGAGAAAACTGCTGTAGCCGCGCTCCTGCGCCAGCGCCAGGTGCTGGCAGAGGCGTCGATAGGCTTTGGGGAAACCGGCTACTTGCGAGGTTTCCTTGCCGCGTTCGAGGCGTTCAAGGGCCAGCGCAAAACGCTCCCATTCGGCCTTGTGGCGACTTTCGAAAAGGCTTTGCTTCATGTCGGCCCCAACAAGCCGCGTGCGATGCCGTTGAGTTCAGCCACGGCTCTGGGCGCGGAAATATGCAGTGGCTGTGCCAGCAGCGCCGCCAGTTCGTTGACCCGTGCCGGCGTCAGTTCGGCCTGACGTTCGGCAAAGCCGAGCAGGGCGCGTTGTTCGCTGAGGGTGAGGGCAATCGGTGCATGACGGGGTTCGGCGGCGGGCAACTGTGGGCGGCTGAGTGGTTGTTCGCTGTACACCACCAGCGTACCGGCGGCGATATCGCCCAGTCGTTTGAAGGTCGGGTGTTGCAGGCAACTGATGGCGCCGAGGAAGTAGCCGAACGGCAGCAGATCGACGAAGCGCAGCAGGTTGCGCAGCAATGACGCCGACCAGCCGATGGGCGTGCCGTCGTCGTGCACCACGCGCAGGCCCATCCATTGTTTGCCTGGCGAGCGCCCCTGACGCAGCACTTCGAACAGCACCATGTACCACCAACTGATCGCAAACAGCAGCAACGAGCCGAGGCCCATGCCGAGCTTGCCGAGGAACGCCAGCACAATGAACAGCACAGCCATGATCAGACCACGCAGGCCCAGATCGATGGTGAAGGCCACGGCGCGTACCATCAACCCGGCCGGGCGCAACGGCAAGTCGATGCCTTCCGGCGTTTCGACCTGATGCCGCGTATCCAGCGGCGGGGCCAGCGGTGCTTTCCTTGGCGCTGTGGGCTCGAGCATGGGCTACCTGATGTTCGCCTGTTCGGGGTGCAAGTGGGGTCGATGCTAGCAGCCTCTCGGGGGGAAACGACATAACTATGTATTGCACGTCATGTGGCGCCAGGTGTTTGAATGACGCGAGGCTGGCCGCGACCGCGGTTGAACGCCTAGACTTTGCCGATCTTCAGTTCAGGAACCGCCCGTGACTTCTATCTTCTGGTACGACTACGAAACCACTGGCATCAATCCGCGTAATGATCGCCCGCTGCAGGTGGCAGGGATTCGCACCGACCATGACCTCAACGAAATCGATGAGCCGGTCAATCTCTATTGCCAGCCCAGCGAAGACATCCTGCCGCATCCGGCCGCCTGCGCCATCACCGGTATCACGCCGGGCCAGCTCGCCGAAAAGGGCTTGAGCGAAGCCGATTTCATGACCCGCGTCCACGCGCAACTGGCCGCTCCCGGCACGTGCGGCGCGGGTTACAACACCTTGCGTTTCGATGACGAGATGACGCGCTACAGCCTGTATCGCAACTTCTTCGACCCGTATGCCCGTGAATGGCAGGGCGGCAACAGTCGCTGGGATCTGATCGACGTGGTGCGTGCCGCCTATGCGCTGCGTCCGGACGGTCTGGTCTGGCCGACCGATGATGAAGGCCGGGTAACGCTCAAGCTCGAGCGTCTGACCGCCGCCAACAACATCGATCACGGCCATGCTCACGAAGCGTTGTCGGACGTGCGTGCGACCATCGCTCTTGCGCGGTTGGTCCGCGAGAAGCAGCCCAAACTGTATGACTGGCTGTTCCAGTTGCGCAGCAAGCAAAAGGTCATGGATCAGATTCGCCTGTTGCAACCGCTGGTGCATGTTTCCGGGCGCTTTTCGGCGGCACGCAGTTATGTCGGCGTAGTGTTGCCATTGGCCTGGCACCCGAAAAACCGCAATGCCTTGATTGTCTGCGACCTGCACCTCGATCCGCAGGGCCTGCTTGATCTGGATGCACAGGCGCTGCGCCAGCGTCTCTACACCCGTCGCGACGATTTGCTCGAAGGCGAGTTGCCGGTGCCGCTCAAGCTGATTCATATCAACCGCTGCCCGGTGGTGGCGCCACTGTCGGTACTCCGTGCACAGGATCAGCAGAGGCTGGGGCTGGACATGGCGCTTTATCAGGAGCGAACACTGCGACTAACTGACGCACAACAAGTTTGGAAAGATAAAGTTGCGGCCATTTATGCCAGCGAAGATTTCACCCCGAGCGAGGATCCGGAGCAACAGTTGTACGACGGATTTATCGGTGACCGCGACCGGCGTCTATGTGAGCAAGTGAGAAGCGCCGATCCTGCGCAATTAGCGCAAGAGCAATGGCCTTTCGATGATGAACGTTTGCCTGAATTACTCTTTCGATATCGAGCGCGCAACTTTGCCGATACGTTGAATTTTGAAGAGCAGGAGCGCTGGAGAATATTTTGTCAGCAGCGTTTATCCGCGCCTGAATGGGGCGCACCAAATACCTTGCAATCTTTTACAGAGGCCGCAGAGCAATGGGCGCTTAGTGCGACGCCGATGCAGAGAGTGGTGCTCAATGAATGGCAGAATTATGTCCAGGCATTACGCAAACGTTTGAATCTTTGAAATCGAACATGCCTGGACTAAATTCCAGGCATAAAAAAACGCCAGCATTCGCTGGCGTTTCTTTTTTCGCGGATCGCTCAGCGAAGGCGCTATGGCTTAGCCCAGCAGGGTAGCCCAGCCTTCAACCACATCACCGCCCCACTTGGCTTTCCACTCTTTCAGAGTCTTGTGGTTGCCACCTTTGGTTTCGATGACTTCACCGTTGTGCGGGTTTTTGTATTGTTTAACTTTGCGAGCACGCTTGGTGCCGGTAGTTTTTGCTACGCCGCCGCGTGGAGCTTTGGTTTTCGATTCCGGATCCAGCAGCGCGATGATGTCACGCAGGGACTTGGAGTATTCGCCCATCAGGGTGCGCAGTTTGCCTTCGAATTCCAGCTCGGTTTGCAGTTTGTCGTCTTGCGACAGGTTTTTCAAACGGGCTTGCAGCTCTTTGATAGCTTCTTCGGTGGCGCGATATTCGTTGATCAAGGACATGATTACTACCTTAGTAGAGTGCTGAATGGCAGGGGACAGTGCCGCAATAATAGTCAGGCTGTTTCATCAAGTAAACATTTAACCGGACTTTTTATTTAAATTAGTTACGAGAGTTAGCAGCAAATTGAATGTTCAGTTAAATAGTGTGATGCAGTCATCACAGATATTCACAGTCGCTTGATCAGGCACTGCCATGGCACCGTCGTCACGTTGACGTTTCAGTCCGTCAAAAGCCTGCGTACAGGGGCGGTGCCCACGCCGACGCTGATCAATACTGCAGTTTTGCTGCGCAGTCGCTAGAATGGCGGCCTTTGCGAAGTTCTGGAGTTTCCCCCTCATGCGCACTTTTCGGCTGGTGATTTCTTGCCCGGACCGCGTTGGCATCGTTGCCAAAGTCAGTAATTTTCTGGCAGCCCACAATGGCTGGATCACCGAAGCGAGCCACCATTCGGATAATCAGGTTGGCTGGTTCTTCATGCGTCACGAAATTCGTGCCGACTCGCTGCCATTCGGTATTGAAGTCTTGCGTGAGAAGTTTGCGCCGATTGCCGAAGAGTTCTCGATGGACTGGCGCATCACTGACACCGAGCAGAAAAAGCGCGTGGTACTGATGGCCAGCCGTGAATCCCACTGCCTGGCCGACTTGCTGCACCGCTGGCACAGCGATGAGCTGGATTGCGAAATCTCCTGCGTGATTTCCAACCACGACGACCTGCGCAGCATGGTCGAGTGGCACGGCATTCCTTATTACCACGTCCCGGTCAATCCGCAGGACAAGCAACCGGCGTTCGACGAAGTGTCGCGCCTGGTCAAACAGCACGATGCCGAAGTCGTGGTACTGGCGCGCTACATGCAGATCCTGCCGCCGGACATGTGCCGCGAGTACGCGCACAAGGTCATCAACATCCACCACAGCTTTCTGCCGTCGTTCGTCGGCGCCAAGCCGTACCATCAGGCTTCCCTGCGTGGTGTGAAGCTGATCGGCGCGACCTGCCACTACGTGACTGAAGAGCTGGATGCCGGCCCGATCATCGAGCAGGACGTGGTACGCGTCAGCCACAGCGACAGCATCGAAGACATGGTGCGTTTCGGTCGTGACGTCGAGAAGATGGTGCTGGCGCGCGGCCTGCGTTATCACCTGGAAGATCGCGTGCTGGTGCACGGCAACAAGACCGTGGTGTTCTGATCGAACCCTTGCGTGCTTGAAAATCGAAGGGCCTGGGCGTTCAATCGTTCCAGGCCCTTCGCCGTTTCAGACCTGAGGAAAAGCTCATGAGCGATCCACTCGACAAAGCCACTTCCAAAGCACCTGCCACGTTGGGTGAAGGTTGTTTGAGTCGTTATGACCCCGATGACATGAGTCCGGAGGATGGCACCGAGTTTCCCGGCGCCGCCGAGTTGTGGGAGCAAGTGAAACCGGATTCCGACGAAAGTACCGAGTCGAATTGAAAGACCGCCGTTCAATGCAGGCGCTGCCGAAGGCTGCGATCTTTCAGGCTTGACGTACTTTCATCAACTTCCTCAGCAGCGGCCGCCCCAGCATCATCAGAAACACCGGGCCACCCACCACCAGATAGAAATAGAACGTCACCACCCGCCAAATCAGGATCGCCGCCGCTGCGGTGGTTTTGCCGACCATCGGCGCCAGCAGTGCCGCCGAAGTCAGTTCCGCCGCGCCGGCGCCACCGGGCAACAGACTGAACTGCCCGGCGCCCAGCGAAACCATCTGGATCAGAAAACTCCACGCCCACTGCAAATCCGCCCCCAATCCGCGTAGCGCCAGATACAGCACGCTGTAGCGCAGCAGCCAATGCACGCAGGTCAGGGCGAAGACTTTGCTCAGCGTCTGCCACGGCAGCTTCAGCGTATCGATGAACGCTGCGAGAAAGTGCAGCAGCTTGCGTGCCCAGCGGCGGCGGGTGCTGGCGCGCACGTTCAGGCGGATCAACAAGCGTCCGCTGAGGCGAATCAGCCTGCGGTGGTAGCGCGCCAGCAGTACGCAACTGCACAGCCCGCCGAACAGCGACACGGCGCTGACAATCAGCAACCCTTCCATGCGATCGCTGAGGTGCTGGAACAACGCGTAAATCAGAATCCCGCTGAGGGCGCAGAGAAAAAACAGCAAATCGCTGAGCTGATCCATTGCAAACACCGCACTGCCCCGGGCCGGGCGCACACCGCAGCGGGCCAGTAACGCCATGATCGTCAGCGGGCCGCCACTGCCGCCGGGTGTCGCGCAGTAAGCGAACTCGGCGGCCATGACCACACCGAGGCTTTTTAGCGGCGTGACGCGTTCTCGCTGGTCGCCCAGCAACAAACGCAGACGCAAGGTGTTGATGCCCCAGCACAGCAGGATCATGCCGAACAGGATCAGCAGCCATGGCAGCGGAAAGCTTTGCAGGCGCGCCCAGATGTCACTGCCACCGAGCAGCAGCGGGATCAGCACGGCGGCGAGCAGGCCGAGCAACAAGACGATGCCGCGACTCATGCGGCGCGCCCCGGTTGACCGCGCTGTTGAGCGAGCCAGTTCACTTGAGTCATTAATACGCGTCCTTCAGTCAGCAGCCAGAACGGGGGCGGGATCGCTGTAAACGCCGTCGATGGCCGGGGCGTAAAACAGGCTGATGTCGGCGATATGCACGGTGATCATCCCTCCACTGCGTTGTTATCCCTTGGTTGACCTTTATCCAGAATAGATGTTCGGTCGGGATTGCGCGGGGCAGGGACGATGCGAAAAAAAGATCGCAGCCGGCGGCGGCTCCTACACTAAATGCGATCCTGTGTAGGAGCTGCCGAAGGCTGCGATCTTTTGACTTTCAGATTCTGAAGCTACCGACCAACTGCTTCAGACGCGAAGCCTGCTGCTCCAGATCCGAACAGGCCCGCAACGTCGCCTGCAAGTTCTCCACGCCTTCCTGGTTCAGCGTATTGATCTCGGTGATATCGACGTTGATCGATTCAACCACGGCAGTCTGTTCTTCGGTCGCCGTCGCCACCGACTGGTTCATCCCGTCGATCTCGCCAATCCGCTGGGTCACGCTGTTCAAACGCTCACCCGCAAGGTTGGCGATTTCCACGCTGTCCTGGCTGTGGCGCTGGCTGTCGCTCATGGTGCTCACCGATTCGCGGGCGCCGACTTGCAGCTCCTCGATCATGGTCTGCACCTGCTGCGCCGATTCCTGGGTGCGGTGCGCGAGGTTACGCACTTCGTCCGCCACCACTGCAAAACCACGACCCGCTTCACCGGCACGCGCCGCTTCAATCGCGGCGTTGAGCGCCAGCAGGTTGGTTTGCTGGGAAATGCTGGTGATCACTTCGAGAATCTGGCCGATGTTCACGGTTTTGCTGTTCAGCGATTCGATGTTGCTGCTGGACGCACTGAGCATGCTCGACAGCTGGTTCATCGCCTTGATGCTGCGATCCACCACTTGCTGGCCATCTTCGGCAAGATTACGCGCGTCGCTGGCCTGGTTCGAGGCTTGCGCGGCGTTGCGGGCAATTTCCTGGGCGGCGGCACCGAGCTGGTTGATCGCGGCCGCGACGCTGCTGGTGCGCGAAGCCTGTTGATCAGAGTTGTACATCGACGAGTTCGACGCGGCGACCACGCGCAGGGCGACTTCGTTGACCTGGCCGGTGGCCGACGACACTTCGCGGATCGAGCCATGAATACGCTCGACGAAGCGGTTGAACGCCGTCCCCAGCACTCCGAATTCATCGTTATTGACGATGGTCAGGCGTTTGGTCAGGTCGCCCTCGCCATCGGCGATGTCTTCCATGGCGCGCGTCATGACGTGCAGCGGCTGGATCAGAATACGGATCAACATGCCGAGCAGGGCGAGGATGATCGCTACCGCGATAACCGTCGCAATCACTGCCGAGGTGCGGAACTGGCTGAGCATCGCAAAGGCTTTGTCCTTGTCCACCGACAGGCCGATGTACCAGTTCACCGACGGCAGGCCCTTGATCGGAGCGAAGGTCACGATGCGGGTTTTGCCATCGACGGTGACTTCACTGAAATCGCTGCTGATGCGCGGAGTGTCCTGCGGATACGCTTCTTTAAGCGATTTCATCACCAGCGCTTTGTCCGGGTGCACAAGGATCTTGCCGTCGGCGCTGACCAGGAACACGTAACCCATGCCGTCAAAATCCCGGGCGGCGAGGGTGTCGACCAACGATTGCAGGCTCAGATCACCGCCGACCACGCCAACACTCTGGCCGGCCTTTTTCGAGGCGGTGGCGATGGAGATGATCAGTTGCCCGGTGGCCGCGTCGATGTACGGTTCGGTCAGGGTCGAGGTGCTGCTGCCTTCGGCACCTTTGTACCAAGGGCGCACGCGCGGATCGAAACCGTCCGGCATCTTCACGTCCGGGCGGATGGTGAAGTGGCCGGTGGCATCACCCAGATAGGTGGCCATGAACGTCGACGTCAGGGTTTTTTGTTCGAGCAGGCTGGCGACGTTGGCGGGTTCGGGATTGATGGCAATGTTCTGGGCGGCGTTTTCGACCAACTGAATGCGCCCGTTGAGCCAGGTCTGGATATTACCGGCGGTGACCTCGCCCATCTCGTTGAGATAGTTGTTCAGGTCAGCGCGGATCGCATTGCGCTGCAACCAGTCGTTGTACAGCGTAAACGAGGCGAAGGCGGCGATGACGATGAGGGCGGCGGCAAGCAAAATTTTATGGCTGAAGCGCAGATTTTTGTTCATGGCTTGGGGTTCCGCTAAGGTCTTAATGTCCAGGGCGTGCTTTTATAGAAGCGCGCAAAATGGGCAAGGGTGAAAGTAAGCTGATATTTCCGTCTCTCCTTAGGGAAATGTCCGGCCTGACTTGTGGTCGGGGTCTCTCACTCCTCTTTATCGGCCATGCAGAATCAAAGATTAACCATTAGGTGACAAAATGCCTGACTCCTCGCAACTCGTAATCGGCGCTGATCTCGCAGGCCAACAGATTGCTCAGGCCATGCGCCTGGCGAACCGCCACGGACTGGTCGCCGGCGCCACCGGTACCGGTAAAACCGTCACCTTGCAACGTTTGGCTGAAGCGTTCAGCGACGCCGGGGTCGCGGTATTTGCCGCTGACATCAAAGGCGACCTGTGTGGCCTCGGTGCCGCCGGCAACCCGCAGGGCAAGGTCGCCGAGCGCATCGCCGGGATGCCGTGGCTCAATTACAAGCCGCAGGCGTATCCGGTGACCTTGTGGGATATCCATGGCGAGTCCGGCCATCCGTTGCGCACGACGCTGAGCGAAATGGGCCCGCTGCTGATCGGCAGTCTGCTCGAACTCACCGACAGCCAGCAGTCGGCGCTGTACGCGGCGTTCAAGGTGGCGGATCGCGAAGGTTTGTTGTTGCTGGATCTGAAAGATCTGAAAGCGCTGCTCAATCACCTCAAGGAAAACCCGCAACTGTTGGGTGAAGATGCGGCGCTGATGACCACCGGTTCCAGTCAGGCGCTGTTGCGTCGTCTGGCGACGTTGGAACAGCAGGGCGCCGAAGCCTTGTTTGGCGAGCCGGCGCTGCAACTCGAAGACATCCTGCAACCGACGGCAGATGGCCGTGGGCGCATTCATCTGCTCGATGCCAGCCGTCTGGTACACGAGGCACCGAAGGTTTACGCGACGTTCCTGCTGTGGCTGCTGGCAGAATTGTTCGAGCAACTGCCGGAGCGCGGTGATGCCGACAAACCGTTGCTGGCGCTGTTTTTCGATGAGGCGCATTTGTTGTTCGGCGATACGCCGAAGGCCTTGCAGGAAAGGTTGGAGCAGGTAGTGCGGCTGATCCGTTCGAAAGGCGTGGGCGTGTATTTCGTTACGCAATCGCCGGCGGATTTGCCCGATGACGTGTTGGCGCAACTGGGCCTGCGTATTCAGCATGGCTTGCGTGCGTTCACCGCCAAAGAGCAGAAATCCCTGCGCGCCGTGGCGGACGGCTTCCGGCCGAATCCGGCGTTCGACACTTTGTCGGTGTTGACCGAGTTGGGGATTGGCGAGGCGCTGGTGGGCACGCTGGCCGAGAAAGGCACGCCGGAAATGGTTCAGCGCGTGCTGGTCGCGCCGCCGCAATCGCGGATCGGGCCGTTGACTGAAACCGAGCGCACGATGCTGATTGCCGGTTCGCCGTTCAAGGGGCGATATGACAAGCCGATCGATCGTGAGTCGGCGTATGAAATTCTGACCGGGCGCAAAGGCTTGGGACCGGAGGCTGAAGTGCCGGCGGGCAAACCGGCGGCGCAAGAGCCAAGCCTCGCTGACAGGGCAGGGGAGTTTCTCGGTACGGCGGCAGGGCAGGCGCTGAAATCGGCGATGCGCCAGGCTGCCAATAACCTCGGCAAACAATTGGTGCGTGGCCTGATGGGCTCTCTGCTCGGCGGCAGCAAACGCCGCTGATCAAAATGTAGGAGTGAGCCTGCTCGCGATTGCGTCAGGTCAGTGACGACGATGTTGACTGACCCACCGCTATCGCGAGCAGGCTCACTTCTTACAGGGTAATGCTTTCAGGTCTTGGCTTTGGCGTGCGCCGCCAGTCGCTCCAGCGCTGCCCGCAGCCCCGGATCACTGATCCCGTCGGCCGTCGCCTGAATCGTCGCCGCCGCGTCCGTCGAAAGATCCATGGTGTGCCCGGTCGCTCCGCGCTGCACCGTCGGCGGTTGTACCTTGAACAGAATCCGCGTCAGGCTGGCGAACTCGTCGAACATCTGCAATTGCCGTTGCAGGCGCTTCTGCTGATAACGCAGGCGTGTCGCCCAATGACCGTCGGTGACAATCAGCAACAGGCTGCCTTCGCGCCACGACGCGACATGACAGTGTTCGCGGGCGGCGGGTTGCAGTTGGCTTTCGAGCAGGCGCTGCAGATGACCCAGTCGTTGGGCATGGCCGAGGATGGCTTTGAGCGGCTTGGCTTCGCGTAGCAAAACGGCGGGTGCTCTGGCCGTAAGAGGACGAAATGCCATGATCGAACACCTGAAGTAACAGAAACGCCATGGTAGCAGAAAGAGCTGAAATCACTCGCCCATTGCTTTTGCCCTCGCTTTACCCATTAAATCAACAACTAACTTCTTCCTTGTATGGCTTGAAGTTGAGCAAAACGCCCCTATTTTAACTGAGCCCCGTCAAAGCGCAGTGCCAGCATCGTGGAACATCGCCACTTTCCTCACTTCCGTTTCCGGGTAGAATGCTCGTTCGCATGCGGCCATGAGGGCTGCACGGGCGACGCTCAACGGGGCCGCCCTCCATCCCTTTAGTGTGGAAGATCCTGCCGATATGTTTGCGCCTTTGTTAAAGAAACTTTTTGGAAGCAAGAACGAGCGTGAAGTCAAACGCATGCTCAAGACGGTGCAGCTCGTCAATGCCTTCGAAGAGCAAATGGTAGCCCTTTCGGACGATCAATTGCGCGCCAAGACCGACGAGTTCAAGGCCCGCATCGCCAAAGGGGAAACCCTCGACAAGCTGTTGCCAGAAGCCTTTGCGGTCGCCCGCGAAGCCGGCAAGCGCATCATGGGGATGCGCCACTTCGACGTACAACTCGTCGGCGGCATGACCCTGCACGAAGGCAAGATCGCCGAAATGCGTACCGGTGAGGGTAAAACCCTCGTGGCTACCTTGGGCGTTTACCTCAACGCACTGTCCGGCAAGGGCGTGCACGTTGTGACGGTGAACGACTACCTGGCTCGCCGTGACGCCAACTGGATGCGCCCGCTGTATGAATTCCTCGGCCTGACCGTCGGCGTCGTGACGCCGTTCCAGCCGCCGGAAGAGAAGCGCCTGGCTTATGCCGCCGACATCACTTACGGCACCAACAACGAATTCGGTTTCGACTACCTGCGCGACAACATGGCGTTCAGCATGGAAGAAAAATTCCAGCGCGAACTCAATTTTGCCGTGATCGACGAAGTCGACTCCATCCTCATCGACGAAGCACGTACCCCGCTGATCATTTCCGGTCAGGCCGAGGACAGCTCCAAGCTGTACATGGAGATCAACAAACTGATCCCGCAGCTGGAACTGCACGTTGAAGAAGTCGAAGGCGAAGTCACCAAGGCTGGCCACTACACCGTCGACGAGAAGACCCGTCAGGTCGAACTCAACGAAGCCGGTCACCAGTTCATCGAAGACATGCTTACCCGCGTCGGCCTGCTGGCTGAGGGCGAGAGCCTGTACTCGGCGCACAACCTGGGCCTGCTGACCCACGTGTATGCCGGTCTGCGTGCGCACAAGCTGTTCAACCGCAACATCGAATACATCGTGCAGGACGGCCAGGTCGTGCTGGTCGACGAACACACCGGTCGTACCATGCCGGGTCGTCGTCTGTCCGAAGGCCTGCACCAGGCCATCGAAGCGAAAGAAGGTCTGAACATTCAGGCCGAGAGCCAGACTCTGGCCTCGACCACGTTCCAGAACTACTTCCGTCTGTACACCAAGCTGTCCGGCATGACCGGTACCGCTGACACTGAAGCGTTCGAATTCCACCAGATCTATGGTCTGGAAGTCATGGTCATTCCGCCGAACAAACCGTTGGCGCGTAAAGACTTCAACGACCTGGTGTTCCTCACTGCCGAAGAGAAGTACGCGGCAATCGTGGCGGACATCAAGGAAAGCATGGCCGCTGGCCGTCCGGTGCTGGTGGGTACTGCGACCATCGAAACCTCCGAGCACATGTCCAGCCTGCTCGTGAAGGAAGGCATCGAACACAAGGTTCTGAACGCCAAGTTCCACGAAAAAGAAGCCGAGATCATCGCGCAGGCCGGTCGTCCGGGCGCGCTGACCATCGCCACCAACATGGCCGGTCGTGGTACCGACATCCTGCTGGGCGGTAACTGGGAAGTTGAAGTCGCTTCGCTGGAAGACCCGACCCCTGAGCAGATCGCCCAGATCAAGGCCGACTGGCAGAAGCGTCACCAGCAAGTGCTTGAATCCGGCGGTCTGCAGGTGATTGCTTCCGAGCGTCACGAATCCCGTCGTATCGACAACCAGCTGCGTGGCCGTGCCGGCCGTCAGGGTGACGCCGGTTCCAGCCGCTTCTACCTGTCGCTGGAAGACAGCCTGATGCGCATCTTTGCTTCTGACCGGGTGAAGAACTTCATGAAAGCCCTGGGCATGCAGCCGGGCGAAGCGATCGAGCACCGCATGGTGACCAACGCTATCGAGAAGGCGCAGCGCAAGGTTGAAGGCCGCAACTTCGACATTCGTAAGCAACTGCTCGAGTTCGACGACGTCAACAACGAACAGCGTAAAGTGATTTATCACATGCGTAACACGTTGCTGGCCGCGACCAACATCGGTGAAACCATCGCCGACTTCCGTCAGGACGTGCTCAACGCAACCGTCAGCGCCCACATTCCGCCGCAATCGCTGCCTGAGCAGTGGGACGTGGCCGGTCTGGAAGCGTCGATTGCCAGCGACTTCGGCGTGACACTGCCGATCCAGCAATGGCTCGACGAAGACGATCACCTGTACGAAGAAACCCTGCGCGAGAAGCTCATGACCGAGCTGATGGCGGCGTACAACGAAAAAGAAGACCAGGCCGGTGCCGACGCACTGCGCTCCTTCGAGAAGCAAATCGTTCTGCGCGTACTCGACGATCTGTGGAAAGACCACCTGTCGACCATGGATCACCTGCGTCACGGTATCCACCTGCGTGGCTACGCCCAGAAGAACCCGAAGCAGGAATACAAGCGCGAGTCGTTCACGCTGTTCTCCGAGCTGCTGGATTCGATCAAGCGCGACTCGATCCGTGTGCTGTCGCACGTTCAGGTTCGCCGCGAAGATCCGGAAGCCGAAGAGCAACGCCTGCGTCAGGAAGCCGAAGCACTGGCCGCCCGCATGCAGTTCGAACACGCCGAAGCGCCAGGTCTGGATCAACCGGAAGCATTGGGTGAAGAGGTCGATGTGGCCCTCGCCACCGCCCCGGTTCGCAACGAGCAGAAGCTGGGCCGCAACGAACTGTGCTACTGCGGTTCGGGCAAGAAATTCAAGCATTGCCACGGGCAGATCCAGTAAAACCCGTTTCAATCGCTGAAATACCCGCGCCGCGACCGGCTTCTGCCGTCGCGGCGTTTTGCCATTTAAATCACCGTCACTGCGAGTGGCGGTGCTGACATCATTGAGTAAGGAGCGCATTCATGGCTGTTGGTCTTGGTCCTTTGCCAACGTTGCACCCGGTTGCCGGTTTTGAACTCGGTATCGCCTCGGCCGGCATCAAGCGCCCGGGGCGCAAGGATGTCGTGGTGATGCGCTGCGCCGAAGGTTCCACCGTGGCGGGCGTGTTCACCTTGAACGCCTTTTGTGCAGCGCCGGTGATCCTGGCGAAAAAACGCGTACAGAACGCTGTTCGTTACCTGCTGACCAACACCGGCAATGCCAACGCCGGCACCGGCGAGCCGGGCCTGACTGCTGCCGAGCGCACCACCGCGAAACTGGCCGAGCTGACGGGCGTCGATGCCAGCCAGATCCTGCCTTACTCCACCGGGGTGATCGGCGAGCCACTGCCAGTCGAGAAGATCGAAGGCGCACTGCAAGCCGCGCTGGACGACCTATCGGAAAACAACTGGGAAGCCGCCGCCACCGGCATCATGACCACCGACACCTTGCCAAAGGGTGCCAGCCGCCAGTTCCAGCATGACGGCGTGACCATCACTGTCACCGGCATCAGCAAGGGCGCGGGCATGATCCGCCCGAACATGGCGACCATGCTCGGTTACATCGCCACCGACGCCAAAGTCTCCCGCGATGTGCTGCACAACCTGATGCTCGACGGCGCCAACAAGTCGTTCAACCGCATCACCATCGACGGCGACACCTCGACCAACGACTGCTGCATGCTGATCGCCACCGGCAAGGCTGCACTGCCAGAAATCACCCGTGCCGAAGGCGAGTTGTTCGCCAAACTGAAACAAGCGGTGTTCGAAGTGTGCATGGACGTGGCGCAAGCTATCGTCCGCGACGGTGAAGGCGCGACCAAGTTCGTCACCGTTGAAGTCAACGGCGGCGGCAATCACCAGGAATGCCTGGACGTCGGCTACACCGTGGCGCACTCGCCGCTGATCAAGACCGCGCTGTTCGCCTCCGACCCGAACTGGGGCCGCATTCTCGCCGCTGTCGGCCGTGCCGGTGTGCCGGATCTGGACGTGAGCAAGATCGACGTGTTCCTTGGCGACGTGTGCATTGCCAGCCGTGGCGCCCGCGCCGCAACCTACACTGAAGCGCAGGGCTCGGCGGTGATGCAGCAGGAAGAAATCACCATCCGCATCGAACTGGGTCGCGGCGATTGCAGCGAAACCATCTGGACCACCGACCTGTCGCATGAGTATGTGAAGATCAACGCTGAATACCGCACTTGATCTAACCTGAGACCGAGTCGATGCCATCGCGAGCAGGCTCACTCCTACAGTGGTTGTGAACGCCACAGATCCCCTGTAGGAGTGAGCCTGCTCGCGATGACGGCCCATCAGGCACCAGGAATTCTGGCCTGATTCTCCTGACGAAAAGGCGCCACATCCATGTCCTTGCACCTGATCATCGGCGACAAACTGCTTTCCTCCTGGTCTCTGCGCGCCGCACTGGCCGTTGAGCTGACCGGTGCGCCCTACACCGAAGAGCTGATCAAACTCGGCAAGCCCGACACCCGCGAACTGCTGCTCAAGCATTCGCCGACCGCGAAGGTGCCGCTGCTGAATACCGCCCGCGGGACCATTGCCGACTCCCTGGCGATCGCCGAATACCTCGCCGAGCAATTCCCGTCCGAGCAGCTTTGGCCTAGCGATCTCTTCGCCCGTGCTCAGGCCCGATCCGCCTGCGCACAAATGCACAGCGGTTTCTTCGCCATGCGCAACCACATGCCGTTCAACCTGAGCCACGACGCGCCGCTGAACCCGGTGCCGCCGGAGGTGAAGGTCGATATCGAACGCATGCTTGCGCTGTGGGCTGAATGCCGTGCCGTCGCCACTGAAGACGGGCCATACCTGTTTGGCCGCGTGAGCCTGGCCGATGCGTTCTTCGCCCCGATTGCCGTGCGTCTGCGCACCTATCAGGTGAAGTTGCCGGCCGCCGACGCAGCCTATGTTGAAACCGTCTACCAATGGCCGGCCTTCAAGGCCTGGCAAAAGGCTGGACTGGAGGAGTTGAATCCGTGAAACGTGTACACGTCGCCGCCGCTGTCATTCGTGACGAGGCTGGCAAAATCCTCATCGCCCGTCGTGCCGACACCCAGCATCAGGGTGGCCTGTGGGAATTTCCCGGGGGCAAAGTCGAGGCTGACGAGTCGGTCGAAACCGCGCTGGCCCGCGAGCTGCACGAAGAGTTGGGCATTGTCGTTGGCGTTGCCCGGCCCTTGATCAAGGTGCGTCACGACTACCCCGACAAACAGGTATTGCTGGATGTCTGGGAAGTGTCGAGCTTCAGCGGTGAACCGCACGGCGCCGAAGGTCAACCGTTGGCCTGGGTCACGGCGAAGGAACTGGCGAACTACGAGTTCCCGGCCGCCAACCAGCCGATCGTGGCAGCGGCGCGGTTGCCCGCTGAATACCTGATCACCCCGGAAGACCTCGAAACGCCTGCCTTGTTGCGCGGCATCCAGAAGGCAATCGCGGGCGGGATCAAACTGGTCCAGTTGCGCGCGCCGAACGGTTACGACCCCAAGTACCGCGATCTGGCGGTGGATGCGGCGGGTCTGTGCGCGGGCAAGGCGCAATTGATGATCAAGGGGCCGTTCGAATGGCTCGGTGATTTCCCGTCCGCCGGTTGGCACATTACCGCCGCGCAATTGCGTAAATATGCGGCGGCGGGGCGTCCACTGCCGGCGGAGCGCTGGTTGGCGGCGTCCTGCCACAACGCTGAGGAACTGGCGCTGGCCGAGCAGATGGGCGTGGATTTCGTAACGCTGTCGCCGGTGCAACCGACGCTGACTCACCCGGCGGCGCAGCCGCTGGGCTGGGAGCAGGCTTCGACGTTGATCGAGGGCTTCAGCAAACCGGTGTTCTTGTTGGGCGGAGTTGGCCCGGCAGAGCGCGAGAAGGCCTGGAGTTCTGGGGCGCAGGGTGTGGCGGGAATTCGCGCGTTTTGGCCTGAACCTTTGTAAAAGGCCACTGGCCTCATCGCGAGCGGGCTCACTCCTACAGGGATCGAGTTTCTTCTGAAGGAATGCGGTCTCCTGTAGGAGTGAGCCTGCTCGCGATGGCGTCCTGACAAGCGCTACTGATCTGAAGGTTTTGCCGCCGGCTGCCAGAGAATCTCTGCCACCCCCTGCCGCCGCGCAATCAACCGCGCCGCCACAAATAACAAATCCGACAACCGATTGATGTAAGCCAGGCCGACCCCGGCCAACGGCTCAAGTGCGTTCAGATGCTGACAACGCCGCTCGGCACTTCTCGCCAGGCTGCGGCAGACGTGCGCCTGCGCAATCAACATCGAGCCACCGGGCAGAATGAAATTCTCCAGTGGCCCCAATTCTTCATTCCACACGTCAATCGCTGCTTCCAGTCGCTCGATTTCCGCCGCGTTCAACGCCTGATACGCCGGCATTGCCAGCTCGCCACCGAGGTCGAACAGCCGATGCTGACAAGGCGCGAGCACTTCGATCAATTCATTCAACCCGGGCGTTGCCTGACGCTCGGCAATCAACCCGGCCAGCAGCACGCCGACCTGACTGTTCAGCGTATCGACCTCACCAATCGCTTCGATGCGCGGGTGATCCTTGGGCACGCGGCGGCCATCGCCCAGGCCGGTTTCGCCCTTGTCGCCAGTGCGGGTGTAAATCTTCGACAGGCGAAAGCCCATGGTTTACCTCGTCAGTTGATTGGTTTCTGCGGCGATGGGTAGCGGCTGGGCCAGCGGCAGGCGCAAGGTGAAACACGTGCCTTGCCCGGGCGCCGACTGCACTTCCATCTGGCCTTTGTGATTGTTGGTGATGATGAAGTACGACACGGATAAACCAAGGCCCGTGCCCTGGCCGATTTCCTTGGTAGTGAAGAACGGCTCGAAAGTACGCTTGCGCACGTTCTCGCTCATGCCGATGCCGTTGTCCTCGACCTGAATTTCCGCCCACGGCGGATTGAGTCTGGTGCGCAGGATGATCCGCCCTGGCTCGCTGTCGTCTTCGCGTTGGTGAATCGCTTGCGCGGCGTTTTTCAGCAGGTTGAGCAGCACTTGCTCCAGCTCGTTGGCCGTGCCCGGCACCGGGCCGAGCGCCGGGTCGAACTGGCGGATGATCGCCTGACCCTTGAAGTCGAAACCGATGGCCAGATCGAAATCGTTGCCGGCGATTTCCACCGCTTGATCGATCAGTGCCGGCAGATCGCACGGGGCCATTTGGCGGGTGCTGCGGCGGCTGAAACTGAGCATGTGGGTGACGATCTTAGCCGCCCGGGCACCGGCCTGTTGAATGCCGTCGAGCAGTTGCGGGACTTCCCGCCCTTGCAGGTAACGATTGACCGTGTCCAGTTCAATGCCCAGTTGCTCGGCGGTTTCGAGGTTCTTTGGCAGATCCGCTGACAGGCGCCGGCGGATGTTTTGCACGTTGTGCAGGATCGCGCCCAGCGGATTGTTGATCTCGTGGGCCATGCCCGCAGCGAGCCCGCCGACCGAAAGCATTTTTTCCGACTGCACCATCATTTCTTCCAGCGACAGGCGCTGGGTGATGTCGTCGATACGGATCACCACGCCACGGCCGGCGCCGCCCATCAGCGGGTAAAAGGTCAGGGCGTAATGCTTCGGCTCATCGTCCTTGAACCAGGTAACCCGCTCGATTTTCGCCACGGTGTGTTGTTCGACGGTCTGCTTGAGTTGCGGCAGAAACGGCTTGAGCGGTTCGAAGGCGAGGAAGATCGGCTGGTTCAGCGCTTCGTCCAGCCGCGTACCGGAGAGGGCGCTGGCTTCCTGATTCCATTGCGTGACGTAGAGCTGCTCATCGAGCGCGATCAGCGCGGACGGCATCGAGTCGATGATGCTGTTGAGGTAGTTCTGGAAACCGGTGAGTTTCTTCTCGATCTTGCTGCGCACCTGAACTTCGAGTTCCAGCTTGCGATTGGTGTGGCGGGTTTCTTCGGCCAGCCCCTGCGCCTGATCGTAAGCGGCCTGGGAATCATCGCGGGCGCGTTTAAGTTGTTGTTCGCGGGCTTCGATGCGCGAGAGCATGGTGTTGAACGCTTCGGCGAGGCTGCCGATTTCATCATGGTTGCCGCGTGAGGCGCGCAGGGCGTAGTTCTCTTCGCGGGTGACCTGACGCGAGAGTTCTTCCAGCTCATGGATCGGCCGGGTGATCAGGCGTTTGATCTGCCGGGCAATCACCAGCCACAGCAGCACGCTGAAAATCAGGATACCGAGGCTCGCCGTCAGCGTGCCGGTGTAGAACGCCATCGGCAGTTCACTGCTGGCCACCAGCAGCAGATGGCCCGGCGCGGTGCCGGGGCGGGGCAGGGTGATCAACTGGTTACTGCGAAACTCGGTGAGTTGCCAGGCTTCGATATGGCGATAACGCTCCGGCAGGTTGAGTTTGTCGCCACGTTGCACTTGCGCCAGGCGTTCGCCCTTGCCGTCATACAACGCGGCGGCGCGCAACGGCGAATAGCTGTCGAGTTCCTTGAGCAGGCGTTCGGCGCTTTGCGGCGATTGCAGCGCTTCACTGACCAGGCTCGGGTTGGAGATCAACCGGCCAATGGTCTGCAAGGCCTGCGGGGCCATGCTTTCCTGGGAGATGTAATAGGCGGCGCTGATAAAAGTCAGGTTGGCGACCAGCAACACAGTGGTCAACAGCACCAACAGGGCGGCCAACAGTTTCTGGCCGACCGGCAGGTTTTCGAGGCGCTGGCGCAATGGCATCAGGGTTATCGCAGCAAAGGAACAAGTGGCCAGCGTAGCCGCTGCTCAGTCGCTGGGCAATCCAAGGCTTTCGAGATGGGCGACCAGACGCTGCTGCAATTGACTGAGGTGCGGCAGGTTCAGTTGATGGCGTGCAGCGACTTTGCAGGCGTGGCCCAATAGATAGCTGATTTCGGTGCGGCGCTGGTTGGCCACGTCCTGATACATCGACGAGTAATTGGCAGCGGTCGCCTGAATCACCCGTTCGACTTCCTGTTGCAGATTGTCCGCCGCTGCCGGTTGGCCACAGCGCTGCAGCAATTCGGCCAGCTCGGCGCACAGTGTGGCGACTTCGCAGTGATGCTCCAGCAATCCGCCGTTTCGGCAGCCATGCAACACGGTCAACGGATTGATCGCGCAGTTGAGCGCCAGTTTGCGCCACAGCCGCGTGAGGATGTCGGCGCTCCATTCATGGGGGATTTTCGCCGCCTGCAGATCGTCCAGCCAGATTGGCGCCACCGGATGCGCGGCATCGCCCAGCCAGGTGAAACCGTGGCCGGCGAACACCACGCGCCAGTCACCGTCGCGGAACGCACCCTCGGTGCTGGACGCGCTGATACAGCGCGCCTGCGGCACTATTGCGGCGACGGCATCCTGACTGCCGAGGCCGTTTTGCAACAGGATCAGTTCGGCATCGGGTGCCAGGCGCGGGGCGAGGAGGGCGACCGCACTTTCAGCGTCGTAGGCTTTGCAAGCCACCAGCAGGCGACGGATCGGTTCGGGGCTGTCCGGGGTTTCGCCGGGAACTGCATAGGTATTCGCTTGTCCCTGTTCCACGAGCGTCAAACCACCCGCGGCGTTGTAGCTTTGCAAACGCGCGGCGTCGCGCACGATCAGCCTGACCGGCACACCGGCCCGGGCCAGCCGTGTAGCCCACAGTGTGCCGAGGCTGCCGGCGCCGAGAACATGCCAGGGGGTAGACATCAGTTTTTTGCTCGATTGGTTGCAGGCATGTGCGGCTCGCCGTGTCGACAGGAAAAGACCCGTTATAATGAGCCCGATTTTAACCGCAAGCCAAGCGCGCTCCATCCACATCGAGCGCGCCTTTTTATTGGAGAGATTACATGCCGTCGTTCGACGTGGTATCCGAACTGGACAAACACGAACTCACCAACGCGGTCGAGAACGCCGTGAAGGAACTCGATCGTCGTTATGACCTGAAAGGCAAAGGCAGCTTCGAGTTCAAGGAAAAGGACCTCACAGTCAGCCTGACCGCTGAAGCCGGGTTCCAGCTGGAAGCGATGATCGAAATCCTCAAGCTGGCGCTGGTAAAGCGCAAGATCGACGTGCAGTGCCTTGAGGTCAAGGACGCTTACGCTTCGGGCAAGCTGATGAAGCAGGACGCCATCCTCAAGGAAGGTATCGACAAAGAGCTGGCGAAGAAAATCGTCGGCCACATCAAGGACGCCAAACTCAAGGTACAAGCCGCCATTCAGGGCGAGCAGGTACGTGTAACCGGCAAGAAGCGTGACGATCTGCAAGAAGCCATCGCCGCCCTGCGTGCGAAGGAATTCGGCATGCCGCTGCAGTTCAACAACTTCCGCGACTAAGCACACGCATCGTTACCCTGTGGGAGGGGGCTTGCTCCCGAAAGCGCTGCCTCAATCAGGCCAATTGCTGAATGACACAACGCTTTCGGGAGCAAACCCCCTCCCACATTGCATTTATGCACAACCCGGCGGTTTTCTGCCGTTCATCTTTCGCGTGCCGAATGGCCGGAAATCAGGAGTTAGAACATGGATTTGAATGCTGAGGTAGACAACCTGGTCAAGGCATCCCAGGCGTGGATCCCGATGATCATGGAATACGGCAGCCGTGTGCTGCTGGCAGTGATCACTCTGGCCATCGGCTGGTGGCTGATCAACAAGGTCACGCAAAAGCTTGGCGGTCTGCTGGCTCTGCGTAACGCTGACCTGGCGCTGCAAGGTTTCATCAGCAGCTTGGCCAACATCATTCTCAAGGTGCTGTTGATCGTCAGCGTCGCCTCGATGATCGGTGTTGAAACCACCTCGTTCGTTGCCGCGATCGGTGCTGCCGGTCTGGCCATCGGCTTGGCGTTGCAGGGCAGCCTGGCGAATTTCGCCGGCGGCGTGCTGATTCTGCTGTTCCGTCCTTTCCGTATCGGTGACTGGATCGAGGCGCAAGGTGTGTCGGGTACGGTCGACAGCATCCAGATTTTCCACACCGTGCTGCGTACCGGCGACAACAAGACCATCATCGTGCCAAACGGCAACCTGTCGAACGGCATCATCACCAACACCAACCGTCAGCCAACCCGCAAGGTTGTCTTCGATGTGGGCGTGGATTACGAAGCCGATCTGCAAAAGGCCCGTCAGGTGCTGCTGGATCTGGCCAAGGATGACCGTGTTCTGCAGGATCCGGCGCCACAAGCGGTGATTTCTACCCTGGGTGACAGTTCGATCACTGTTTCCCTGCGTGTGTGGGTTAAAACCGCAGACTATTGGGATGTGATGTTCATGTTTAACGAACAGTCGCGTGATCGTTTAAAGACTGCCGGCATTGATATTCCTTTTCCGCAGCGTGTTATTCGCATGGTTCAGGAGTCGGCAGTAAAATGATAGGTTGCTAATTAATTGCCTGACTTGTTGGTCAGACAATTACTGCAAGTGACAGACAATAAAAAAGGCCCATCGCAAGATGGGCCTTTTTTTATGCTTCCAAACTAACCACTGGCAATTACAAGATGTTCAGTGGGTATTCGGTGATCAGACGGAACTCTTTAACGTCGCCTTCGCCTTGGTCAGCGTTGGCAGTGTGCCAGGCTTGACGAATGCGGAAGGACAGGTCTTTAGCCGGGCCAGACTGAACAACGTATTTGGCTTCAAAGTTGGTTTCGTGGTGTTTACCGTCTTCACCGTACAGCGGTGCGCCGGTGTTGGTGCGGTATTGGCTGTTTGCAGCCAGACCGGTACCGTCGATGTCCCAACCTTTAACGTAACGAACCATGAAGCTCAGGCCTGGAACGCCGTACTCAGCCATTTTCAGGTCGTAACGGGCTTGAACCGATTTCTCGCCAGGACCGTTGAAGTCAGAGTACTGGATGGAGTTGGCGAGGAAGATCGAGTCGCCACCACGGTTGTTTTTACCCACACCGACGTAGTCGAACGGGGTGTCGCCGTTGACCTTCTGGAAGGCCAGGGTGAAGGTGTGTGCTTTCAGGAACGACAGCGCAGTTGCCAGGGAGAAGGCAGTGTTGCTGATGTCACCCGCCAGCTTGTCACCGGTGTCGGTGGTGCGGTAGATGTTGAAGTCAGTGTTCAGCGAAGTGTCACCACCGAATGGGGTGGTGAGGTTCACGTTGGCGTAGTACTGGTTCCAGATGTCTTCCAGTTTGGCGCCGTAGAGCGATGCGCTCAGGTTTTCGGTGATGGCATATTTGCCGCCGAAATAGTCGATCGAGTCAGCTTCTACGCCAGCGTAATTCGCGTACAGACCGCCGTTGCGGGCGTTCTTGTCCTGGCTGGTCGCCGAGTAGAAGTGACCGGCTTCGAGGTCAAGATCTTTGACTTCGCTGCTCTGCAGCTGGAAGCCGCTGGCAGTTTGCGGAATGATACGGGAGCCGCCGACAGCGAACACTGGAGCAGTGCTTGGCTGCTGGTCGCCGACTTTCAGCTCGGTTTTGGAAACGCGGAATTTGATGGCAGCGCCGGCTTTACCTTGGCTGTCATCGACATCGCGAGAACCATTCAGAGGATCAACGTGGTTGCTGCGGCTCATGTTGCCCGAACCGGAAGTACCGTCACCGCCGTCCAGTTTGAGAGCCAGGTAACCGAAAGCGTCGATACCTACGCCGACAGTACCTTGAGTGTAACCGGAGGTGAAGTTACCCAGGAAACCTTGGGTCCAGTCTTTCTGGTCAGCGCCACCGTTCTTGTTGTCGCGGTTGAAGTAGTAGTTCTTCAACGTCTCGGTGAGTTTCGCGTCTTCAACAAAGCCTTTGGCTTCAGACTGATCACTTACAAACGGGGCGGCCGTAGCCAACTGAGTACTGGCTGCTGCTGCAACTGCCAGTGCGATCATGCTCCACTTCATCACGCGCATCGTGATTTGCTCCTTTGGTTTTAGAAGAGTACTGCCGTCCCACCTGGTTTATTATCTGGGCGGCTCTTTCTTTTTGTGTCGGCGCAAACTTATATCACGCCGACAATGTTGGCGATACTTGCTATTCCAACCTTTCAGCTTCTTTACGACGGTGTCGCAAATGGCGTGGTGGATGTCGCAAATTCACAGTACCGACGCAGCCGGACTGACAACTTTCTCGCTGTTTCTGGGCCTTTTTGCATCGGTAAAAAAGAGTCCCTGGCAAAACACTTGAATCTCCATCGGGCAACCCTGCCACTGTTTTTTTTGGGCTTGAGGCATCCACTTCCCGTGGTGCGCTTATAGCCCATATGTGTACGAATGCAACAAGCGTGCACAAACCGCATTTCTGTTGCGGTTATTTTTTCGAACGCCTGCCTGTGCCTGTAAAAACCTCATAAATACTGGGCGCCAAGCCGCTTTTTATCAGGGCTTGACGCGATTCTTCCTATGGTGTTGCTGCGCCGTGACGTGCGCGCGACAACCAAAAACGTTACCGGTTCACCCCGCCAGTGAGTATTCGGCGGATGCCCGACGCAGTGAGCGTAGACGCACTGTGCGGTTTTGGTGCAAAAAAATTTACAGCTGTTGGGTATTCGTACAGTTCAGGCGTGGGCTCAGCTCGAACGCAGTCGGGGCTTATGGTCATTTCTTTGCGTTTTTGGTCGATGCCGGTTCCGTCGTGGTGCGTTGTGCTGGTAAATGTCACATGTCGGGGCGCCAGGGCAACGCTAAGACCACACTGTCGCCGTGAAGCTCTGTCCATTCGCAGGTATGCTGCCGCTCTGTCGCTTGGTGCGCCGTCCATAGGGAGGGCCGCTAAGCTGAATTATGTAGATCAGCCGGGAGTGCGCGCAGTGTTTGCTTTAGATTCACGACTTCAACAGGACACGCTGGCAATCGGTGACTTCCCGCTCTGCCGCCTGCTGCTGTCCAACGACGCCAACTACCCATGGTTCATCCTGGTGCCTCGTCGCGACGATATCAGCGAGTTGTTTCAGTTGGATGTCGCCGACCAGCAACAGCTATGGCTGGAAACCACCGCACTGGCCGAGTTGCTCAAGGACTTGTTCGATGCCGACAAAATGAATGTCGCGACCCTGGGTAACGTGGTCAGCCAGATGCACATGCATGTGATCGTTCGTAAGCGTGACGATGCTGCCTGGCCGGCGCCGGTCTGGGGCAAGCATCCGGCAAAGCCTTATAGCAGCGAGCAGGTGGCGGCCATCCGCGCGCGGCTGCGTGTGGTACTGACCGAAGATTTCACTTTTGCGGAGGCCTGAGTCATGAGCCTGGAACAACGCGTCAACGAACTGGAAAGCCGTCTGGCGTTTCAGGATGACACCATTCAAGCGTTGAACGACGTGCTGGTGGCGCAGCAGCGAGTGGTCGAGCGCCTGCAATTGCAGATGGCTGCGTTGCTCAAGCGTCAGGAAGAAATGGTCGGGCAGTTCGGATCCTTCGAAGAAGATGCGCCGCCGCCGCACTATTGAGGCGAGCGCTTTTTGCCGGGCGAAAAAAAACCGCGATCAGCACGCTGCTCGCGGTTTTTTTATGCCTTGGATCAGCGACGCGGCAGAGCGGCGATCACGTCCTCGGCTTGCAGGCCTTTGTCCCGGTTCATTACCGAGAACTCCACGCGCTGGCCTTCAACCAGAACGCGGTGGCCTTCGCCACGGATTGCACGGAAGTGCACGAAAATATCATCGCCGGAGTCCCGGGAGATAAAGCCGAAGCCTTTGGAGGTGTTGAACCACTTGACGGTGCCGGTATCGCGGTTGGTCATGTCGTAGTTGGTTGGCGCGGCAGCCGGTGAAGATCTATAGAAGCTGACGGCCAGGTGTACGACCACGGCAACCAGTGCAATCACCAGGCTGAACAGCACGGCTGGCTGGCCGGCGATGACGGGCATCGGCGCGATCAGGGTGAGGGTTTGCAGGACGACAGTCAGCACCAGAAGAGCGCTGGCCAGATTTTGCAGATGCTGGCGTGGGCCTTTGTTCCAGTAAGGAATCACGGGAGCAATGACCAGGTTCAGCAGGCCGAAGAAGGCCAGGTAAAGTGCATCAGGTTGTTGCAGGTAGGGAACAGCTTCGGATTTCAAGCTGGGTATGAACGACAGCAGCAAGGCCGCTGCGCCCATTAGCAGGTGGACGATTTTCAACATTTTGATTGGCTCACGTTATGACGGCTCACAAGGAAGAGCTGAAGGCGCACGGTTCGCTTCGGAACAAAATAAGAGGCGGTAGGCACGTACACGGCATCAGCCTATGCGCAACACCCCGGAAAATGGGGCATGGCGACACACTGCCTATTTAACAGCAAAGCCTGCGGCTACTCAAATCAGCCCGGCCAGCGGCAAGGCGACCGGTCGATTTGTCGCAGGCTGTACACCGATTCGAGGCTGCGGGGTGTCGACAGCCTTGCTAGAGTGGGTCTGCACCTGTTGGATGAATTCAATCGCCGTTAGGGGGTAAGCATGGCAATCGATATCGGTATCAGTGAAGAGGATCGCAAGTCCATCGTCGAAGGGCTGTCGCGTCTGCTGTCGGACACCTACGTGCTGTATCTGAAAACCCATAACTTCCACTGGAACGTCACCGGCCCGATGTTCCGAACGCTGCACTTGATGTTCGAAGAGCAATACAACGAGTTGGCGCTGGCCGTGGATTTGATCGCCGAGCGCATTCGCGCGCTGGGTTTTCCGGCGCCGGGCGCCTATGCCACGTACGCACGTCTTTCTTCGATCAAGGAGGAGGTCGGTGTGCCGAGTGCCGAGGACATGATCAAACAGCTGGTCGATGGTCAGGAAGCCGTGACCCGTACCGCGCGCGGTATCTTCCCGCTGCTCGACAAGGTCAGCGATGAACCGACGGCTGACTTGCTGACCCAGCGCATGCAGGTCCACGAGAAAACCGCGTGGATGTTGCGCGCCTTGCTGGAAGCCTGACCCCGGCGCGCGGGCATGCCTGAGGGCTGCCCGCGCTGTCCGGAATCTTACCTCTGTCGTCGGCTTATCCTACGGTGATGGTCAATAAGTCATCTGGATATAACTTTGTGTCTGCGTTTTGATGAAGTCACAGGATGTGGCTTTTGCACACAAGTAGAGATGACAAAGGAGTGTCACCGATATGGTAGAGGGAGACAGGCGAGGCGAGAGGATCGTCGGCTTGCCGCATGAGCTGAAATTCGATCCGTTCGCCAATGAATTCGACATGTCACTGATTCAGCCGTTGTCGCGATCCGTGCGTTTGAACGGCTACGCGACATGCCTGCGGCTGGAGCAGATTTACTGGAACATCCTCGGCAATATGGCCGCAGACAATTGCTGTTCGATCAGTTCGCTGTTGTCCCACGTCGACCGTGAGGTGCATTTGCGTCACGGCGGGGTGAAAAATTTCAGCGCGCTGGTGCGAGTGGTGTGCGTGATGAACGGGGTCAGGCAAGCCAGATCGGCGAAACCCGCCTGAAACAGCGGTTGCAAAGGAGGTGGCGGCCTGTGCAGTCTTACGGCTGCACAGGCCGCATTTAATGGATATAATCCCGCTCTTTCGCCGCAAAGCCCTGCGCGCGGTGGCAATCTGATCGCCGAGACACCCCCATGCCGATGTACGATTACCAATGCGCTTCCTGTGGTCATCAGTTGGAAGCCATTCAAAAGATCAGCGAGGCTCCGCTGGTCGACTGCCCTGCCTGCCAGGCGCCAGAGCTCAAGAAACAGCTGTCCATGCCGGGCTTTCGCCTCAGCGGCAGCGGTTGGTACGAAACCGATTTCAAGACCGGAACCAAGAAGAACCTGGCCGGTGGCGACAAAGCTGACTAGGGTTCAAACCCAGATTGAACGACACGCGTGAGTTTCCGGGCCGCTTCAGTGCGCCGGGATCTCCACCGAATATCGAATGACGAGAAGCGAACCATTATCATGATGCGCAGCCACTATTGCGGCCAACTGAACGAAAGCCTGGAAGGCCAGGAAATTACCCTTTGCGGATGGGTTCACCGTCGCCGCGACCACGGCGGGGTGATTTTCCTCGATATCCGTGATCGTGACGGTCTGGCCCAGGTGGTGTTCGATCCGGATCGCGCCGAGAGCTTCGCCGCCGCCGATCGCGTGCGCAGCGAATACGTGGTGAAGATCACCGGCAAGGTCCGTCTGCGTCCGGCCGGTGCCACCAACGCCAACATGGCGTCGGGCATGATCGAAGTGCTGGGCTACGAACTGGAAGTGCTGAACGAGTCGGAAACCCCGCCGTTCCCACTGAACGAGTTCTCCGACGTGGGCGAAGAAACCCGCCTGCGCTACCGCTTCCTCGACCTGCGTCGTCCGGAAATGGCCGAGAAGCTGCGTCTGCGTTCGCGCATGACCACCAGCATCCGTCGCTTCCTCGACGAGAATGGCTTCCTCGACGTCGAAACGCCGATCCTCACCCGTGCGACTCCGGAAGGCGCTCGTGACTATCTGGTGCCAAGCCGTACCCACGCCGGTTCGTTCTTTGCGCTGCCGCAATCGCCACAGCTGTTCAAGCAACTGCTGATGGTTGCTGGCTTCGACCGTTACTATCAGATCGCCAAGTGCTTCCGTGACGAAGACCTGCGTGCCGACCGTCAGCCAGAATTCACCCAGATCGACATCGAAACCAGCTTCCTCGATGAAAAAGACATCATGGGTCTGACCGAACAAATGATCCGCAACCTGTTCAAGGAAGTGCTGGATCTGGAATTCGGCGAATTCCCGCACATGACCTTCGAAGAGGCCATGCGCCGCTACGGTTCCGACAAGCCAGACCTGCGTATTCCGCTGGAACTGGTCGACGTTGCCGATCAGCTCAAGGAAGTTGAATTCAAGGTCTTCAGTGGCCCGGCCAACGATCCGAAATGCCGTATCGCCGCACTGCGCGTTCCTGGCGGCGCGAGCATGCCGCGCAAGCAGATCGACGACTACACCAAGTTCGTCGGCATCTACGGTGCCAAGGGCTTGGCGTACATCAAGGTCAACGAGCGTGCTGCCGGTGTTGACGGTCTGCAATCGCCGATCGTGAAAAACATCCCGGAAGACAAGCTGAACGTGATCCTTGATCGCGTCGGCGCAGTCGATGGCGACATCGTGTTCTTCGGTGCCGACAAGGCCAAGATCGTCAGCGAAGCCCTGGGCGCGCTGCGTATCAAGCTCGGTCACGACCTGAACCTGCTGACCTGCAAGTGGGCGCCAATGTGGGTCGTCGATTTCCCGATGTTCGAAGAGAACGACGACGGCAGCTTCTCCGCGCTGCACCACCCGTTCACCGCACCGAAATGCTCGCCGGAAGAGCTGGAAGCCAACCCGGCCGGCGCGCTTTCCCGTGCATACGACATGGTGCTGAACGGTACTGAGTTGGGTGGCGGTTCGATCCGTATTCACCGCAAGGAAATGCAGCAAGCGGTATTCCGCCTGTTGGGTATCAACGAAGCGGAACAGGAAGAGAAATTCGGCTTCCTGCTCGATGCGCTGAAGTACGGTGCACCGCCGCACGGTGGTCTGGCCTTCGGTCTGGACCGTCTGGTGATGCTGATGACCGGCGCCCAGTCGATCCGTGAAGTGATCGCCTTCCCGAAAACCCAGAGCGCTGCCGACGTCATGACGCAAGCACCGGGTGTGGTGGATGCCAAGGCGCTGCGCGAGCTGCACATTCGTTTGCGCGAAACGCCAAAGGCTGAGTAAGACGGGCCTGAAGGCGCATCTTCGGATGCGCCTTTTTTCTTTCTATAGAGATCAGGTCGAGATTTTTTGTTTGCCGGCCGGCGCGGTTTTGCGCGGCGGGCAACGTTTCAAAGAGAATTCGGAGCGAGTTATGGCAGGTCATTCCAAGTGGGCGAACATCAAGCACCGCAAAGAACGTCAGGATGCCAAGAGAGGCAAGATCTTCACCAAGTGGATCCGTGAACTGACCGTTGCGGCCCGTCAGGGCGGTGGCGATCCGGGTTCCAACCCGCGTCTGCGTCTGGCCCTGGACAAGGCGTTGAGCGCGAACATGAGTCGCGACATCATCGACCGCGCCGTTGCGCGTGGCGCGGGTGCGACCGAAGCGGACAACGTTGAAGAACTGACCTACGAAGGCTACGGCCCGGGTGGCGTGGCGGTGATGGTCGAGTGCATGACCGACAACCGCAACCGTACCGCCGCCGCCGTGCGCCATGCGTTCAGCAAGTGTGGCGGCAACCTCGGCACCGACGGTTCTGTTGCGTACCTGTTCGAGCGCAAGGGCCAGATCAGCTTCGCGCCGGGCGTCGATGAAGACGCACTGACAGAAGCGGCGCTGGAAGCCGATGCCGATGACGTGGTCAGCCACGAAGACGGCTCGATTGATGTGTTTACCTCGTTCACCAGCTTCTACGCCGTGCGTAACGCGCTGGAAGCCGCTGGTTTCAAGGGTGATGACGCCGAAATCGTCATGCAGCCGACCACCAGCGCCGAACTGGATCTGGAAGGTGCGGAGAAGGTGCTCAAGCTGATCGACATGCTTGAAGACCTGGATGACGTGCAGAACGTGTATTCGAACGCGGATATTCCGGAAGACGTGGCCGCTCAGCTCGGTTAAGAGCGACTACGATTCAATGTGGGAGCTGGCTTGCCAGCGATGGCGTCGGCACATCAGAAATTGATGGCGCCTGACACTCCGTCATCGCTGGCAAGCCAGCTCCCACATTTGTTTTTGTGTTTTTTCGAACCAGCAGGCTTATGACTTTAATTCTTGGTATCGACCCCGGTTCGCGTATCACCGGTTACGGCATTGTTCGCGATACCGGACGTGGCGGCTGCATTTACGTGGCTTCGGGTTGTATTCGCACCGGCGCCGGCGAGCTGCACGAGCGTCTGCAAATCGTCTATCGCGGCGTGCGTGAAATCATTCAGACCTACGGCCCCGTGACCATGGGCATCGAAAAAGTGTTCATGGCGAAAAACGCCGATTCGGCACTCAAGCTCGGACAGGCCCGTGGCGCTGCCATTGTCGCTGGTGCCGAAGAGTGTCTGGAAATCGCCGAATACACCGCGACGCAGGTCAAACAGGCGGTGGTGGGTACCGGTGCGGCGAACAAAGAGCAGGTGCAGATGATGGTCATGCACATGCTCAAGCTGACCAGCAAACCGCAAATCGATGCCTCCGATGCCCTGGCCATTGCCATTTGTCACGCCCATACCCGCTCCAGTCTGCTGCCGCACGGCTTGGGAACGGCACGCAGTCGTGGCGGGCGCCTGCGTCTCTGATAGCATCAGCAATCAAATTTTCCGGAATGCGGGTTGCATGCCTGGGTCGTCGGCCTGCAACTCGCCTTCCGTCAGTCGCCAGCCCCACGGCTGGCCAACGCTCAAGGATCTGAAACGTGATTGGACGCTTGCGCGGCACCCTGGCTGAAAAACAGCCGCCGCACCTGATTCTGGATGTAAACGGCCTCGGGTATGAGCTGGAAGTGCCCATGACCACCCTTTATCGGCTGCCGTCGGTCGGTGAACCGCTGACCCTGCATACCCACTTGGTCGTACGCGAAGACGCGCAGTTACTCTATGGTTTTGCCGGCAAGCGTGAGCGAGACTTTTTTCGCGAGTTGATCCGTCTTAATGGTGTCGGGCCGAAACTGGCGCTGGCATTGATGTCGAGCCTGGAAGTCGACGAGCTGGTCCGCTGCGTGCAATCCCAGGACACCTCGGCGCTGACCAAGGTGCCAGGTGTGGGCAAGAAAACCGCCGAGCGTCTGCTGGTTGAACTCAAGGATCGCTTCAAAGCCTGGGAAACCTCGCCGGCCATGTTTGCCCTGGTGCCGAATCAGCCAGACGGCCCGGCGCCGGTCAACACCGCCGAGAACGATGCGGTCAGCGCGCTGATTTCCCTGGGCTACAAGCCGCAGGAAGCGAGCAAGGCGATTACCGCCATCAAGGACAAGAGTTTGAGCAGTGAAGACCTGATCCGCCGCGCCCTGAAGGGAATGATTTAAGTGATTGAAGCTGATCGTCTGATCACCGCCGCGCACAGCCCGCGCGAGCGCGAAGAAGTCCAGGACCGCGCCATTCGTCCGGTCAGCCTGGCCGACTATATCGGCCAGCCAACCGTGCGCGAGCAGATGGAGTTGTTCATCCAGGCTGCCCGTGGCCGCAGTGAATCCCTCGATCACACGCTGATCTTCGGCCCGCCGGGTCTGGGTAAGACCACGCTGGCCAACATCATTGCCCAGGAAATGGGGGTGTCGATCAAGAGCACCTCGGGGCCGGTGCTGGAACGGCCGGGTGATCTCGCAGCCTTGTTGACCAATCTTGAGCCGCACGACGTGTTGTTCATCGATGAAATTCATCGCCTGTCGCCGATCGTGGAAGAAGTGCTGTACCCGGCGATGGAAGACTTCCAGCTCGACATCATGATCGGCGAGGGCCCTGCCGCGCGTTCGATCAAACTCGATCTGCCGCCATTCACCCTGGTTGGTGCAACCACCCGCGCCGGCATGCTGACCAACCCGTTGCGTGACCGCTTCGGTATCGTCCAGCGTCTTGAGTTCTACAGCACAGCGGATCTGGCAACGATTGTCGGTCGTTCGGCGAACATCCTCGGTCTGCCGCTGGATCCGGAGGGCGCTTTTGAAATTGCTCGTCGCGCCCGTGGTACACCGCGAATTGCCAACCGTCTGCTGCGTCGGGTGCGGGACTTTGCCGAGGTGCGCGCCAAGGGGCACATCACCAAGTCGGTGGCCGATCTGGCGCTGAACCTGCTGGATGTCGACGAGCACGGTTTCGATCACCAGGACCGGCGTCTGCTGCTGACCATGATCGAGAAGTTCGATGGCGGTCCGGTCGGGATCGACAGCCTCGCGGCGGCGATCAGCGAAGAACGCCACACCATTGAAGATGTGCTCGAGCCGTACCTGATTCAACAGGGCTACATCATGCGTACGCCACGGGGCAGGGTGGTGACGCGGCATGCGTATCTGCATTTCGGTTTAAACATTCCGTCACGAATGGGTGAAATGCCCGTGGCAGACGAGTTTCTCGATGCCGTGGACGATTAATACACATTTGTTGTCGATTTATTCAGGGTTTGTACTGTCTGAGAACGGTACTTTTGCGATAAAGCCTTTGAACAATGAAAAACAGTTGCCTCGCCGGATTGGCAACCTGAGGAGTAAGCACTAGAGTATGCGCGCGCAAAACGGGCTTGAGCCGTTCGCACATCGTTGTCGCGTTTATTACGAGGACACCGATGCGGGCGGCATCGTGTATTACGTTAATTACCTCAAGTTTATGGAACGGGCTCGAACCGAGCGGCTCCGCGAGCTGGGCTTTGCCCAATCGCAGCTGGCCGGGGAGGATCTGTTGTTTGTCGTGCACTCCAGCGAAGCGCGCTACCACGCGCCGGCGCGACTGGACGACGAACTGCTGGTAAGCGCTGATGTAATCGAATTGAACCGTGCCAGCCTGCGCTTCAAACAGCAGGTCAGGCGGGCGACGGATAATGTGCTGCTCTGTGAAGGGCAGTTTTTGGTGGCCTGTGTGCGCACTAACAGTTTGAAACCCCGGGCCCTTCCCGAAGACTTGCGTGCGGCCTTCGCCGACGCGGTCGGCCCGGGTACACACTCAAAGCAGGAGATAAAGCGTGGAAGCTAACGTCGTCGACCATTCCTCCATGTGGAGCCTGGTCAGCAATGCCAGCATCGTGGTGCAGTTGGTAATGTTGACTCTGGTGGCCGCATCGGTGACCTCATGGATCATGATCTTTCAGCGCAGCAACCTGCTGCGTGCCGGTCGACGTGCCCTGGAGAGCTTCGAGGAGCGCTTCTGGTCGGGTATCGACCTGTCCAAACTGTACCGTCAGGCCGGCAGCAACCCTGATCCGGATTCGGGCGTCGAGCAGATCTTCCGCGCCGGTTTCAAAGAGTTCTCCCGTCTGCGTCAGCAGCCAGGTGTCGATCCTGAAGCCGTGATGGAAGGTGTGGCCCGTGCCATGCGCGTCGCCATCTCCCGTGAAGAAGAGAAACTGGAGCAGAGCCTGCCGTTTCTCGCCACCGTCGGTTCGGTCAGCCCGTACATCGGTCTGTTCGGTACCGTGTGGGGCATCATGAACTCCTTCCGCGGCCTGGCCAGCGCCCAGCAAGCGACCCTGGCCACCGTGGCCCCGGGTATCGCCGAAGCACTGATCGCCACCGCGATCGGCCTGTTCGCGGCAATCCCTGCGGTAATCGCTTACAACCGTTTCTCTGCCCGCAGCGAAACCTTGCTGAGCCGCTACTACACCTTCGCCGATGAATTCCAGGCGATCCTGCACCGCAAAGTGCACACCAGCGAAGAATAAGCAGGTAATTTCCAATGGCTTTAATCGCTCGAGCTCGCAAAAAGCGCAAGCCGGTCGCCGAGATGAACGTGGTGCCTTACATCGACGTGATGTTGGTACTGCTGGTCATCTTCATGGTGACCGCGCCGATGCTCAATCAGGGCGTGAAAGTTGATCTGCCCAAGGTTTCCAGCGAAGCCTTGCCGCAGGACAACAACACTCAGGTCCTGACCATTTCGATCAAGGCTGACAAGACCTACTACTGGAACCTTGGCAGCGAAGTCGACACCGAGAAGCAGCAGGACAGGGCCATGACCCTGCCGCAGATGACCGATGCGGTGACCAAGATCATTCGCGCCGGCACCGAAGGCGGCAAGCGTACGCAGGTCTTTATCCGCGGCGACAAAACCGTTGATTATGGTTCCGTCATGGGCGCCATGGGCGGATTGCAGAAAGCCGGGGTCGGTAATGTTGGTTTGATTACCGAGGCCCCCTGATGCAGCAACTGCGAGAGCCGTCCGCCTCGGAAAGCTACTTCTGGCCTAGTGTCTGGGCGATTGTCTTGCACGTGCTGGTATTCGGCATGCTGTTTGTCAGTTTCGCCTTCACACCAGAGCTGCCGCCGGCCAAGCCGATTGTCCAGGCGACCCTGTACCAACTGAAATCGAAAAGTCAGGCAACCACCCAGACCAATCAGAAGATTGCGGGTGAGGCGAAGAAATCCGCCGCGCGCCAGACCGAAGTCGAGCAGATGGAGCAGAAAAAGGTCGAGCAGGAAGCGGTGAAAGCTGCGGAACAAAAGAAAGAAGAAGCGGCTCAAAAGGCCGAGGAAGCCAAGAAGGCCGACGAGGCTAAGAAAGCGGACGAGGCGAAGAAGGCTGATGATGCCAAGAAAGCCGACGACGCGAAGAAAGCCGAGGCCAAGAAGGCAGAAGAGAAACAATTGGCTGATATAGCCAAGAAGAAGGCTGAAGAAGAGGCTAAGGAAGAAGCCAAAAAAGAAGCCGCTGAAGAAGCCAAGAAGAAAATCGTCGAAGACGCGAAGAAGAAAGCCGCCGAAGACGCCAAGAAGAAAGCTGAAGCTGAAGAGGCGAAGAAGAAAATCGCCGACGAAGCGAAGAAGAAAGCTGCTGCCGATGCTGCGAAGAAGAAAGCGCAGGATGCGGCACGTAAATCGACCGAAGACAAAAAGGCTCAGGCCTTGGCCGATCTGCTTTCCGACACGCCGCAGCGCCAGCAGGCCTTGGCTGATGAGCAGGGTGACGAAGTCGCGGGCAGTTTCGATGACCTGATTCGTGCGCGGGCAGCGGAAGGTTGGGCTCGTCCACCTTCGGCACGCAAAGGCATGACGGTCGTGCTGCAAATCGGCATGTTGCCGGACGGTACGGTGACTTCGGTCAGCGTGTCCAAATCCAGTGGCGACGGTCCGTTCGATGCTTCGGCAGTGGCGGCGGTCAAAAATATTGGACGTTTGACAGAAATGCAGGGAATGAAGCCGAGCGATTTCGCTCCGTATCGTTCATTCAAGATGACATTCACACCTGAGGATCTAGCCTTGTGAGAAACCTTCTTCGAGGAATGCTGGTCGTGATCTGCTGCATGGCAGGGATCGCGATGGCTGATGAAAAGAACATTCTGGTCACCAGCGGCAGCGATCGGGCTACTCCGATCGCCGTTGTACCGTTCGGTATGCAGGGCGGTGCTGTCCTTCCGGACGACATGGCTGAAATCATTGGTAACGATTTGCGTAACTCGGGCTACTACTCGCCGATTCCAAAGCAAAACATGATCAGCCAGCCAAGCCAGCCGAGCGAAATCATCTTCCGTGACTGGAAGGCGGTAGGTGCTCAGTACATGATGGTCGGCAGCATTGCTCCAGCCGGCGGTCGCCTGCAGGTGCAGTGGGCACTGTTCAACGTGGCCACCGAACAAAAAGTGGCAGACGGCAGTGTTTCCGGTACCACCGAGCAACTGCGCGATATGGCGCACTTCATCTCCGACCAGTCGTTCCAGAAACTGACCGGTATCGAAGGTGCGTTTTCGACTCGCCTGCTCTATGTGACGGCTGAACGCTTCTCCGAGAAGAACACCCGTTACACCCTGCAGCGTTCGGACTACGACGGTGCTCGCGCCGTGACTCTGTTGCAATCGCGCGAGCCGATCCTGTCGCCGCGTTTCGCACCGGATGGCAAGCGCATTGCCTACGTGTCGTTTGAACAGAAGCGTCCGCGTATCTTCATGCAGAACATCGACACCGGTCGCCGTGAGCAGATCACCAACTTCGAAGGCCTGAACGGCGCGCCAGCCTGGTCGCCGAATGGCGATCGCCTGGCATTTGTATTGTCGAAGGACGGTAACCCGGACATCTACGTGATGAACCTGGCTTCGCGTCAGATTACCCGTGTAACTGCGGGCCCTGGCATCAATACCGAACCGTACTGGGGCAAGGATGGCTCGACCATCTACTTCACGTCCGACCGTGGCGGCAAGCCGCAGATCTACAAAACCAGCGCCAGTGGCGGCGGTGCCGAGCGAGTGACCTTCATTGGTAACTACAACGCCAACCCGAAACTGTCGGCTGATGAAAAGACTTTGGTGATGATCCATCGTCAGGATGGCTTCACCAATTTCAAGGTGGCAGCTCAGGATCTACAGCGAGGTAGTGTAAAGATCCTCACTGATAGCACTCTGGACGAGTCACCCACTGTTGCGCCCAACGGCACCATGGTAATCTACGCCACCCGCCAGCAGGGCCGGGGAGTCTTGATGCTCGTGTCCATTAATGGACGCGTTAGGCTCCCGCTTCCTACCGCTCAAGGCGAAGTCAGAGAACCGTCCTGGTCCCCTTACCTGAAGTGAGCGGGCGCTACACGTTTTACTTAACACACTGGGGTTCATTAGGAGTTTCACGATGGAAATGCTGAAGTTTGGTAAATTTGCTGCGCTGGCTCTGGCCATGGCTGTAGCTGTAGGTTGCTCGTCCAAAGGCGGCGACAACGCCGGTGAAGGCGCTGTTGATCCAAACGCTGGTTACGGCGCAAACACTGGTGCCGTTGACGGTTCCCTGAGCGAAGAAGCTGCTCTGCGCGCAATCACCACCTTCTACTTCGAATACGACAGCTCGGACCTGAAGCCAGAAGCCATGCGCGCTCTGGACGTTCACGCCAAAGACCTGAAAGCAAACGGCGCTCGCGTTGTTCTGGAAGGCAACACCGACGAACGTGGTACTCGTGAGTACAACATGGCACTGGGCGAGCGTCGTGCGAAAGCCGTTCAACGCTACCTGGTACTGCAAGGTGTTTCCCCAGCTCAGCTGGAACTGGTTTCCTACGGCGAAGAGCGTCCAGTTGCTACCGGCAACGACGAGCAGTCCTGGGCTCAAAACCGTCGCGTCGAACTGCGTAAGTAATTCGATATGCGAACGTGCCGTCGTGCTGTAACTGTTCTGGCTCTCAGCCTCGCGCCGCTTGCGGCGTGGGCTGCGGTTCCTGTGGTCGATGACAACTCCGGTTATAACAATAGCGGGAGTAGTTATCCGCCTGCGGGTTACGGTACGAACGGCGCCTATGCCGGGGGAGCGGCTTCGGCCCCTGCCTCGGCACAAGGCATGCTGTTCAACCAACTGCAACAAATGCAGGATCAGATTTCGCGCCAGCAAGGTGTGATTGAAGAACTGCAGAATCAGGTTGCGCGCATGAAGCAAGAATCCCTGGAGCGATACCAGGATCTTGATCGGCGCATAGGATCCGGTGCTGCACCTGCCGCGACTCCTGAGAATTCTTCTGCCGGTGGCGATGCAAGTGCTGCTGCCGGTGCTGCCGCTGGCGCCGGGGCTACTGCCGCCCAGGCACCTGCTGCAAGTAGTGAACCGGGTGATCCGGCCAAGGAAAAGCTGTATTACGATGCCGCTTTCGACCTGATCAAAGCCAAGGATTTCGACAAGGCCAGCCAGGCCTTCGCCGCTTTCCTGCGCAAATACCCGAACAGCCAATACGCGGGCAACGCCCAGTACTGGTTGGGTGAAGTGAATTTGGCCAAAGGCGATCTGCAAGGTGCAGGTCAAGCGTTTGCCAAGGTTTCGCAGCTGTATCCAAAACACGCCAAAGTGCCGGATTCGCTGTACAAGCTGGCTGATGTAGAGCGCCGCCTGGGTCACACCGACAAGGTCAAAGGCATTCTGCAGCAGGTGGTGTCCCAATATCCGGGCACGTCCGCCGCGCAGTTGGCCCAGCGCGATCTGCAGCGCATGTAACCTCGCTTCACCCGTTTGGAAGAAACCCGCGCTTGTCGCGGGTTTTTTCGTTAGAATTCACGCCCTTTTTCTGAAACACGCTTCTTGTGGTCTACGCGTTGGCGGGATTGCCTGAAGTGCCTGACGGAGGCGGACAGCCTGTTTAGCTGTTACGCCCGTGGCGACTATGCAAGACACATTGAGAATCACCGAAGTTTTCTACTCTTTGCAGGGGGAAACGCGGACCGCCGGGCTGCCCACGGTTTTTGTGCGCCTGACCGGTTGCCCATTGCGTTGCCAATACTGCGACAGTGCCTATGCGTTCAGTGGCGGTACGATCCGCACCCTCGACGACATCCTCGAACAAGTGGCCCGGTTTCGACCGCGCTACGTCTGCGTCACCGGCGGCGAGCCGTTGGCACAGCCGAACGCCATTCCTTTGCTTAAACAGTTGTGTGATGCCGGTTACGAGGTTTCGCTGGAAACCAGCGGCGCTCTCGACGTTTCGGCTGTCGATCCGCGCGTCAGTCGTGTTGTCGATCTGAAGACGCCGGGTTCGAAAGAAGCTCACCGCAACCGTTATGAAAATATCGAACTGCTGACCCCGAACGATCAGGTGAAGTTTGTTATCTGCTCGCGGGAAGACTACGACTGGGCAGTGTCGAAACTGATTCAGTACGGTCTTGAGCGACGTGCCGGCGAAGTGCTGTTCTCGCCAAGCCACCATGACCTGAATGCTCGGGATCTGGCGGACTGGGTGGTGGCCGACAATCTGCCGGTGCGTCTGCAATTGCAGCTGCATAAATATCTTTGGAACGATGAGCCGGGGCGCTGAGATGACTGAACAACTGAACACCACCGAAAAACGTGCAGTCATCCTGCTGTCCGGCGGCCTCGACTCGGCAACCGTCGTAGCCATGGCGCGTGCTGAAGGTTACAGCTGCTACACCATGAGTTTCGATTACGGCCAGCGCTCGCACGCAGAATTGCACGCCGCTGCACGTGTTGCCCGCGACCTGGGGGTGATCGAGCACAAGGTGATTGGCCTCAATCTGAACGGTATGGGCGGCTCGGCGCTGACAGATAGCAGCATCGACATCCCGGAAGAGCTGGGTGAAGGCATCCCGGTCACTTACGTGCCAGCGCGCAACACGGTGTTCCTGTCCCTGGCATTGGGCTGGGCGGAAGTGCTCGGTGCGCGCGACATCTTTATTGGTGTGAACGCCGTGGACTATTCCGGTTACCCGGATTGCCGTCCCGAGTTCATCGAGTCGTTCGAGCGCATGGCGAATCTGGCGACCAAGGCCGGTGTTGAAGGCAATGGGTTTCGCATCCAGGCGCCGTTGCAGAACCTGAGCAAGGCGCAAATCGTCGAGGCAGGGGTGAAGCTCGGTGTCGATTACGGCCTGACCGTTTCCTGCTATCAGGCCGATGACAACGGTCGCGCATGCGGCAAATGCGACAGCTGCCGCCTGCGTGCAGAAGGCTTTGCGGCAGCTGGTGTGGACGACCCAACACCTTATTTTTGATTATTTTCAAAAAGGTGTTGAATAGTCCTTAAAAATCAGTATTATACGCGCCACCACACAGCGGGTCGTTAGCTCAGTTGGTAGAGCAGTTGGCTTTTAACCAATTGGTCGTAGGTTCGAATCCCACACGACCCACCATATTTGGCGGTTTAGAAAATCCGGAAGGCCCACGAAAGTGAGGATTTCCGGGTTTTTTTTTGCCTGCAATTCGGGTGTCTGTTCTTTCAGACCCAGCAGCGCTGACGCAGGTCAGAATCATCTTTTGTATCAACGGGATATTCTGTAGCCTTGCGCAGCTTCAACGCTGTCCGTGCCTGATAATACTCACTCTCCCGGCGGTACCCTCAAGCGGTCCGGAGCCGGGTGTATACTCGACTTTCGCGCGAAAGCGCCTGCAGGTCTTGCGAACATGACGCAGATTTCCGAACGCCTTCTGGTTCAAGCCCACCTCGATGCCAAACAGCCTAAACCGCTGACTGCCGAGGAAGAGGCCTACTACCGTTCCGCCATTGCCGCCGAGCTCAAGGCTCAGGACGCGGTGCTGGTTGCCCACTTTTATTGCGATCCGGTGATTCAGGCTCTGGCCGAAGAAACCGGCGGCTGTGTGTCCGACTCCCTGGAAATGGCCCGCTTCGGCAATGCCCATCCGGCCAAGACCGTAGTGGTCGCCGGCGTGAAGTTCATGGGCGAGACCGCGAAGATTCTCAATCCTGAAAAACGTGTGCTGATGCCGACCCTCGAAGCGACCTGCTCGCTTGACCTGGGTTGCCCGGTGGACGAGTTTTCGGCGTTCTGCGATCAGCACCCGGAGCGCACGGTGGTGGTTTACGCCAACACTTCCGCTGCGGTGAAGGCGCGGGCCGACTGGGTGGTGACATCGAGCTGCGCACTGGAAATCGTCGAAAGCCTGATGGACAACGGCGAGACCATCATCTGGGGGCCGGACAAGCATCTGGGTACCTATATCCAGCGCAAGACCGGCGCTGACATGCTGCTCTGGGACGGTGCCTGCATCGTCCACGAAGAGTTCAAGTCCAAGCAGCTTGAAGACATGAAAGCGCTATACCCGGACGCCGCCATTCTGGTGCACCCGGAATCGCCGACTTCGGTGATCGAATTGGCTGACGCCGTAGGCTCCACCAGTCAATTGATCGCCGCTGCGCAGACGCTGCCGAACAAGACGCTGATTGTCGCCACCGACCGTGGCATCTTCTACAAGATGCAGCAGCTGTGCCCGGACAAGGTCTTCATCGAGGCGCCAACCGCCGGTAACGGCGCTGCGTGCCGCAGTTGCGCACATTGCCCGTGGATGGCCATGAACACCCTTGAGCGCACGCTCAAGAGCTTGAAGGAAGGGACGAACGAGATCTTTGTTGATCCGGCGTTGATTCCGCAGGCGATTCGGCCTTTGAAGCGGATGCTGGACTTTACCCAAGCGGCGCGGATGAAGCTGGCCGGTAACGCCTGAGGTCTTTCAGGCAATAAACAAACCTGTAGGAGTGAGCCTGCTCGCGATGGCGGTGTGTCAGATGGCAATTATGTTTGCTGACATACCGCCATCGCGAGCAGGCTCACTCCTACAGTGGTTTCTGGCGTTTGGAAATTACTTGGTCTTCTTCGGAATCCGCACCACGCGGGTATCGGAATAAATGTCGTGCCACGTGCGCTTCTGCTTGTCATACAGCGACCAGAAGAAGCCCAGGCCCACGCACAGCCACGAAGCGATCGACACCATGAACCGCAGCAGCGACTGCCACAGGCTGATCGCGCTGCCATCGGCGTTCTGCACGCGAATGCCCCACACCTGCATGCCCAGCGTCTGCCCGCCATGGGTCCAGAACTTCGCGAAGAACGCAAACAGCACCAGCAGCAACACTGTTGAGTAGAGCGGGTCGCCGTCGAGTTTGCCGGCGTCGGTCATTGCGCGCAGACGTTCTTCGCCGATGATTGCCGCCTGAATCAGCTTATAAACGAAACCAGTCACGATCAGCAAAGCAGTGCACAACAAAAAGTCATAAAACATCGCGGCCAGACGACGGCCGAGGCCAACGGGAGGAAAGTCGCCCTCAGGGGTGAGCAGGTTTTTCGACATGGCAGCCTCTGGACGCAAAATGAAGCGCCATTTTACGGATTCGCGCGCACAAAAAAGCCCCTGATATCAATATCAGGGGCTTTTTCGTTACAGAGATCAGGCTTCTGCTTGTACTTCGTCAGCCTGCATGCCTTTCTGGCCTTGCACAGCAACGAAAGTCACTTTCTGGCCTTCTTTCAGGCTCTTGAAGCCGTTGCCCTGAATGGCGCGGAAATGCACGAACAGATCCGGACCGCTTTCTGGAGTGATAAAACCAAAACCTTTCTCGTCGTTAAACCACTTGACGGTACCGCTCTGACGTGTGGACATTTCTTATTTCCTTTGACGCAAAAAATTGATGACAGTCTCTTTCTCATGAAAGAGTACTGGGGCTGGTTGCAGGAGAGTAAGAAGACGTCGAACGGGATGTAGCTAACTTGTAGGCTACTGCCCAGGTCACGATTCCAAGCTGACCCATGCAAACACAGTGGAGAAACTCTACGCCAACTACGGGAGAAAAAACAAGCCCCGTGAAGGCCCCGGTTTTGCTGCGCTTGCCGGTACTTAGTCAGTGCACTAGTGCGGGCTTAGACGATTGGCTTGTTCAAATGTTTTCGAACGTTATAAGCAAAGTTCATATTCGAATCGATTGTTAGAAAATGCACTTTTTTGTGGCGATTGCGTTACACATTAGTGCACGCATAACGCAATCGCGTTACTTATAGAAACAGTCAATCAACCCCGATAGTAGCGTTGTGGAACAAATGGCATTTTGCTTACAAGCATTGGCACCTTTTTCCCACGAACGATTGCCCAAACGGTTGTATCGAGGGTGACATAAGCGCTGTCGAGGTAACCCATTGCCAACGGCCCGCCCAGGGTCGGTCCGAAACCGCCACTGCACACGCTGCCGATGATTTCGTCTGCCTCGTTGACGATTTCCGCGCCTTCACGCACTGGGGTGCGCTCTTGTGGCAGCAGGCCGACGCGTTTGCGTGCGACACCGTTCTGTTGCTGGGTAAAGATTTGCTCCGCCCCCGGGAAACCGCCGGCCCGTGCGCCATCAGCGCGACGCGGCTTGGAGATTGCCCACAGCAGGCTGGCTTCGATTGGTGTGGTGTCGGTGTTCATGTCGTGGCCGTACAGGCACAGACCGGCTTCAAGGCGCAGCGAATCGCGAGCACCGAGGCCAATGGCCTGGACTTCTGGCTCGGCGAGCAGGGCGCGAGCGAGTTTCTCCGCAGCGTCAGCCGGCACCGAGATTTCGAAACCGTCTTCACCGGTGTAACCCGAACGGCTGACGAAGCAATCGATGCCCAGCAGATTCACGCGGGCGAATTGCATAAAGGTCATCTGCGCGACAGAAGGGGCAAGACGTGCCAGTACGGTGACAGCGGCAGGACCTTGCAGGGCGAGCAATGCACGCTCCTCGAACAGCGCCGTAATGGTGCACTGATCGCCGATGTGTTGTTGCAGGTGCGCCAGATCCTGATCCTTGCACGCGGCGTTGACCACCAGGAACAGTTCGTCGTTACCGAGGTTGGCGACCATCAGGTCATCGAGAATGCCACCGGTCTCGTTGGTGAACATCGCGTAACGCTGCATGCCCACTGGCAGGTCGATGATGTCCACCGGCACCAGGGTTTCCAGGGCTTTGGCGGCGTTGGCCCCGGTCAGGCGGATCTGGCCCATGTGCGAAACGTCGAACAGCCCGGCCTGCTCACGGGTGTGCTGGTGTTCTTTCATCACGCCCAAGGGGTATTGCACCGGCATGTCGTAGCCGGCGAACGGCACCATGCGGGCGCCGAGTTCGATGTGCAGAGCGTGCAGCGGGGTTTTCGACAGTTGTTCGGTGGACATGCGGAACTCCTTGATTCACGCCAACCCTCTCCCGGAGGGAGAGGAGGCTAATTAGCATTCGATAATGTTGACCGCCAGACCGCCGCGGGCGGTCTCTTTGTATTTGCTTTTCATGTCGGCGCCGGTCTGGCGCATGGTGCGGATGACTTTGTCGAGGGAGACGAAGTGCTGGCCGTCGCCACGCATGGCCATGCGCACCGCGTTGATTGCCTTCACCGAGCCCATCGCATTGCGCTCGATACACGGCACTTGCACCAACCCGCCAATCGGGTCGCAGGTCAGGCCGAGGTTGTGCTCCATGCCGATTTCCGCAGCGTTCTCGACTTGTTGCACGCTGCCGCCGAGCACTTCACACAACGCGCCGGCCGCCATTGAGCAGGCAACGCCGACTTCACCCTGACAACCGACTTCGGCGCCGGAGATCGAGGCGTTTTCCTTGTAGAGAATGCCGATGGCCGCCGCAGTCAGCAGGAAGCGCACCACACCGTCATCATTCGCACCGGGAATAAAGCGCATGTAGTAATGCAAAACAGCGGGAACAATCCCCGCCGCGCCATTGGTTGGCGCCGTCACCACGCGCCCGCCGTTGGCGTTTTCTTCGTTGACTGCCAGTGCGTAAAGGTTGACCCAATCAAGCACCGACAGCGGATCGCGCAACGCCGATTCCGGGTTTTTGCACAACTGCCGATGCAGCGCGGCAGCACGTCGTTTGACCTTCAAGCCGCCGGGCAAGATGCCTTCGTTACGGCAACCGGCGGCGACGCAGTCCTGCATCACTTGCCAGATCTTCAGCAGCCCGGCGCGGGTTTCCGCTTCCGGGCGCCAGGCGCTTTCGTTGGTCAGCATCACCTGACTGATCGACAGACCGTAGGTGGCGCAGTGACCGAGCAAGTCCTTGGCACTTTTGAACGGGAAGGTCAGCGGCGTGGCGTCTTCGACGATACGATCGGCGCCGGCCGCATCCTCATCGACAACAAACCCGCCGCCAACCGAGTAGTACTCGCGGCTGCGAATCTGCAGGCCCGCTGCATCGAAGGCGCGAAAGATCATGCCGTTGGGGTGATAGGCCAGCGGCTTGCGGATCATCGCCAGGTGTTCTTTCTCGTTGAACGCGATGCTGTGTTCACCGAGCAGATTCAGCCGGCCGTTGCCGCGAATTTCTTGCAGGCGCGCGGCGACGGTTTCGGTGTCGACGGTGTCCGGGTGTTCACCTTCAAGGCCGAGCAGCACGGCCTTGTCGCTGCCGTGACCCTTGCCGGTGGCGCCGAGCGAACCGTAGAGCTCGACGCGCACGCTGGCGGTGGCACCGAGCAGGTTTTCCCGGCGCAGGCCTTCCGCGAAGCGCGCAGCAGCACGCATCGGGCCGACGGTGTGGGAGCTGGAGGGACCGATGCCAATCTTGAACAGGTCGAACACGCTTAACGACATGAGTGGTTCTCCGGTTTCTTGTTATAGGAATTGGCGGATGTTGCGGTTCTCCGCGCACCCTTGTAGGAGTGAGCCTGCTCGCGATAGCGGTGTGCCAGATAACAGTTATGTCGACTGATACACCGCTATCGCGAGCAGGCTCACTCCTACAAGGGATCTGCGGTGTGTGCGGGATCAGCGATAACTGATCCCGCATCGGTTTAAGCGTAGCTTTCGATCGACGGGCAGGCGCACACCAGGTTGCGATCACCGAAGACGTTGTCGACACGACCGACCGGCGGCCAGTATTTGCCTTCGATCAACGAGGCGACCGGATACACGGCTTGTTCGCGGCTGTACGGGTGAGTCCACTCGCCGACCAGTTCCGCCGCGGTGTGCGGAGCGTTCTTCAGCGGGTTGTCGTCCTTGTCCAGCGTGCCGTTTTCCACCGCGCGGATTTCTTCGCGGATGCGGATCATGGCGTCGCAGAAGCGGTCCAGTTCTTCCTTGGATTCGCTCTCGGTCGGCTCGATCATCAACGTGCCAGCCACCGGGAACGACATGGTCGGGGCGTGGAAGCCGAAGTCGATCAGACGCTTGGCGACGTCATCGACGCTGATGCCGCTGCTGTCTTTCAATGGACGCAGATCGAGAATGCACTCGTGCGCCACCAGACCGTTGCTGCCGGTGTACAGCACTGGGAAGTGCTCTTCCAGGCGACGGGAAATGTAGTTGGCATTGAGGATCGCCAGTTGCGAAGCGCGCTTCAGACCCGCACCGCCCATCATGCGAATGTACATCCAGGTGATCGGCAGAATGCTCGCGCTGCCGAACGGTGCTGCGCAGACCGCGCCTTCCTTGCGTTCCATCTGGCCATGGCCCGGCAGGAACGGCGTCAGGTGCGACTTGACGCCAATCGGGCCGACGCCCGGGCCGCCACCGCCGTGCGGGATGCAGAAGGTTTTGTGCAGGTTCAGGTGCGAGACGTCGCCGCCGAACTTGCCCGGTGCGCAGAGGCCGACCATCGCGTTCATGTTGGCGCCGTCGATGTACACCTGGCCGCCGTTGTCATGAATGATCCCGCAGATCTCGCGGATGCCTTCTTCGAACACGCCGTGGGTCGACGGGTAGGTGATCATCAGCGCAGCGAGGTGTTCGCGGTGCTCGATGGCTTTGGCGCGCAGGTCTTCGATGTCGACGTTGCCACGCGCATCGCACGCGGTCACAACCACGCGCATGCCAGCCATGTTGGCGGTCGCCGGGTTGGTGCCGTGGGCGGACGAAGGAATCAGGCAGATGTCGCGACGCTCATCGCCACGGCTCTGGTGGTAGGCGCGGATCGCCAGCAGGCCAGCGTATTCACCTTGCGAACCGGCGTTCGGTTGCAGCGAGATCGAGTCGTAACCGGTAGCGGCGCAGAGCATCGCTTCCAGTTCATCGGTCAGTTGCTGATAACCGGCGCTTTGCGCGGCTGGGGCGAACGGGTGCAGGGCGCCGAACTCGGCCCAGGTCACCGGGATCATTTCGCTGGCAGCGTTGAGTTTCATGGTGCACGAGCCCAGCGGGATCATGGTGCGATCCAGTGCCAGGTCCTTGTCCGCCAGTTTGCGCAGGTAGCGCATCAGCTCGGTTTCCGAGTGATAACGGTTGAACACCGGGTGGCTGAGAATCGGCGACTGACGCACCAGCGCCGCCGGGATGGTGCTTTGCACCGAAGTGGCCAGCGCAGCGAAGTCCGGCAGGGTCTTGCCGTCGGCGAACAGGCCCCACAGGGTTTCGATGTCAGCCTGAGTGGTGGTTTCGTCGACCGACAGGCCCAGACGCTGAGCGTCGATTACGCGCAGGTTGATCTGCGCAGCGTGCGCCTTGTCGTGCAGTGCGGCGGTTTGCGCACCGGTGGCGAGGGTCAGGGTGTCGAAGAAGCTTGCCTGCTCGACGGTCTGGCCCAGAGCGGTCAGGCCCTTGGCCAGAATCGCGGTCAGATGATGCACGCGGTTGGCGATCTGCGTCAGGCCTTTCGGGCCGTGGTAGACGGCGTACATGCTGGCGATGTTGGCCAGCAATACCTGCGCGGTGCAGATGTTCGAGGTGGCTTTCTCGCGACGGATGTGTTGTTCGCGGGTTTGCATGGCCAGACGCAGCGCAGGCTTGCCGAAACGGTCAACCGAAACACCGACCAGACGGCCCGGCATGTCGCGCTTGAATGCATCTTTGGTGGAGAAGTAAGCGGCGTGCGGGCCACCGAAGCCCAGCGGCACGCCGAAGCGTTGCGCCGAACCGATGGCGACGTCAGCGCCGAACTCGCCCGGGGCGGTCAGCAGGGTCAGGGCCAGCAGGTCAGCAGCGACCGCGACCAGCGCGTTGGCAGCGTGGAAGCGTTCGGTCAGTTCGCGGTAGTCGAACACATCACCGTTGCTGGCCGGGTATTGCAGCAGCGCGCCGAAGAACGGCGTCACGTCGGTCAGTTCGCGTTCATCGCCAACCACAACGTCGATACCCAACGGCTCGGCACGGGTGCGCAGCACGTCGAGGGTTTGCGGGTGGCTGTGGATCGAGGCGAAGAACTGATGGCTGCCCTTGTTCTTGCTCAGGCGTTTGCAGAAGGTCATGGCTTCGGCAGCGGCAGTGGCTTCGTCGAGCAGGGAAGCGTTGGCGATCGGCAGGCCGGTGAGGTCGCTGATCAGGGTCTGGAAATTCAGCAGCGCTTCGAGACGGCCCTGGGAAATTTCTGGCTGGTATGGGGTGTAAGCGGTGTACCAGGCCGGGTTTTCCAGCAGATTGCGCAGGATCGGCGACGGCGTGTGGCAGTTGTAGTAGCCCTGGCCGATGTAGGTCTTGAACAGCTGATTCTTGCCGGCGATGGATTTGATCATCGCCAGGGCATCGGCTTCGCTCAGGCCGTCATCCATGCCGAGCACGCTGGTGCCCTTGATGCTTTCCGGGATGACGCTGGCGCTCAGGGCTTCGAGCGAGTCGAAACCGAGGCTGTTGAGCATGGCTTGCTCGTCACCGGCGCGCGGGCCGATGTGACGGGCGATGAATTCGTTGGCGGTGCCGAGGTTTACTTGGGTCATGTCGTTACTCCTCAGGCTTCGGCTTGGGCTTTGATCAGACGGTCGTAAGCGTCCTGATCCAGCAATTTGCCGACAGCGGCGGCGTCGCTTGGCTGGAAGCGGAAGAACCAGCCTTGGCCCAGCGGATCTTCGTTGACCAGTTCCGGGGCGTCTTCCAGTGCCGGGTTCACTTCCAGCACTTTACCGTCGAGCGGCATGTACACGCCGCTGGCGGCTTTTACCGATTCCACGGTGGCGGCTTCGGCGCCTTTTTCGTAAGTCTGCAGTTCAGGCAGTTGCACGAACACCACGTCGCCCAAGGCGTTCTGCGCGAAAGCGGTGATGCCGACAGTGACAGAGCCGTCAGCTTCGGCGCGTAGCCATTCGTGATCTTCAGTAAAACGCAACTCGCTCATGGAAACTCCTCAGGGGCCAGACTCGTCTGGTGGACGCGGTTGAAGGCGTGGGCAGGGAAGCCCTTATTTATGAAGGGTTGATTAGCAAGAACGCGGCCAAGGTTGATTTTTATATATAAATCAATGATTTATGTATTTAAGAGAGGTGGTTGTCTTGAGCGCGTGTAGCGAAATCGCTACAGCATGGAGCGAGGAAAAAAGCTGAACGGGATCAAAGCCTTGCACAGCGGTAACTGGAGAGGGGTGTAGCGATATCGTTCCGCTGTAGCGCTTTCAGTACAGTTTCAGGTCGTTTTTAGCGCGAATCTCAGATCTGCCACCAACCCTTGTAGGAGTGAGCCTGCTCGCGATAGCGGTGTGTCAGACGCCGCAAATGTTGAAGGTCAGACCGCTATCGCGAGCAGGCTCACTCCTACAGTGGATTTGTGGGGTGTTCAGGTTTTGTTGGGGATGCCGTACTTGCGCAACCGATGGGCGATGGCGGTGTGCGAAGTTTGCAGGCGGCTGGCCAGTTGCCGGGTCGACGGGTAGCTGACGTAGAGTTTTTCCAGCAGTGACTTTTCGAACGACTCGACCGCTTGTTCGAGGCTGTCGACGTCGCTGTCGGTCTGCCTCGCGACCGAGGTGCCGGCAATGTCGAGATCGCCGATGTCGACCAGACTGCTTTCGCAGATCGCCGCAGCGCGGAAGATCACATTCTGCAGTTGGCGCACGTTGCCCGGCCAGCGGTTGCCGAGCAGTGCCGGATAAGTGCCCGGCGCCAAGCGGCAGACCGGGCGCTGGATCTGCGCGCAGGCCTGCTGCATGAAGTAACGGGCGAGCAGCAGAATGTCCTGACCGCGTTCGCGCAGCGGCGGTACTTCAACGTTGAGCACATTGAGGCGATAGAACAGGTCTTCGCGAAACAGTCCTTCGCTGACCATTTTTTCCAGATCACGGTGAGTCGCGCTGAGGATCCGCACGTTGACCTTCACCTCGCGATCGCCACCGACGCGGCGGAAGCTGCCGTCATTGAGAAAACGCAGCAGTTTCGCCTGCAAGTACGGCGACATCTCGCCGATCTCGTCGAGAAACACCGTGCCCTGGTTGGCCAGTTCCATCAGCCCCGGTTTACCGCCCCGCGCCGCGCCGGTAAAGGCGCCGGGGGCGTAGCCGAACAGTTCACTCTCGGCGAGGTTCTCCGGCAGGGCCGCGCAGTTCAGTGCGAGAAACGGCGCGCTGTGCCGCGCACTGATGGCGTGGCACGCACGGGCCACCAGTTCTTTACCAGTGCCGGTTTCGCCTTGGATCAACAATGGCGCGTCGAGCGCCGCGACTCGCTGGGCGCGGGCCTTCAACGTACGGATTGCCGGGGATTCGCCGAGCAGGGCATCGAAACCTTCGGCGTGGTCATGGTGCAGCGCCGAGAGTTGTTCGCCGATGCGATTCGGTTGATACAGGGTCAGCAGGGCGCCGGCGTCGGTGATCGGCGTGGCATCGAGCAACAGGGTCTGGCCGTTGACGGTGATCTCGCGCAGCGGCAGGCGGAAGCCGTGTTCGAGCAGGGTGTCGAGCAGGGCGGGGTCGTTGAACAGTTCAGCGACACTTTCCCCCGCGGGCTCGCGACCGTACAACGCGATCAATGCCGGGTTGGCCAGCAGCACCTTGCCGGCGCTGTCGAGCGCGAGCACCGGGTCAGTCATCGCCGCCAGCAATGCATCGAGCTGCAAGTGCCGGCGCTGGCCGGGGAGGATGTCGACCACGGTCACCGCTTCCACGCCGCGTACGCGAAACAGCGCATCCTTCAGTTCTTCGAGCACTTGCGGGCTCAGGGTCGGCGCGTCGATGTAGACGTTCGGCGGGATCATCTCCACCGCATCCAGATTGAGATTGCGCCCACCGAGGATAGCCAGGACTTCCTGGGTGATGCCGACGCGGTCGATGAAGCTGACGTGGATACGCATTGGGCGGTTCAGTGATCTGCGGAGCGAAGGGTGGCAAGTATGCCTTGGGGCGGGGGATTGGTGAAACCGGGCGCAGGATTTATGCCCAACACGAACCCCTGTAGGAGTGAGCCTGCTCGCGATAGCGGTGGGTCAGTCAACATAATTGTTATCTGACACACCGCTATCGCGAGCAGGCTCACTCCTACAGGGGATGTGCAAAAACTCAGATTATTCGAAATGCTCGGGATTGACCGGATCCCCGGAATGCATATTCAACTGCGTGCGGATGTCTTCAAACACCAAGTCGTAAGGTTTGTGCACCGAGCCGATCTGGCTGTGAGTCTTGGGAATCCCGTATTTCTCGGCAATCCTGGTGACGTCACGGGCGAAGTTGTAAGCCTCTTCCTTGGGCAGGAAAAACGTTTCCTTCATGTCCTTGCCCTGCATGCTGCCATGCAGGGTGAACTGTATCCCTTTGCCTTTTTGCGGATCGGTGAACACTTCATAGTCGAGGCACACGTTGTAACTGACGTCGTCGTCGGTCAGTGCGTGCCGCTCGATATGCAAATGACCGGGTTCGAACTGGGCCATGGGTTTCTCCTTTCAAAGCATGGGAGAAGGGCAGACCTCACGCCTGCCCCCGGAGTTTCTGGTTATCGATAGGTGATACCGGGCTTCGCCGTGCTGACCCGAGTACCGGCGGTGCCCTGAACGATGGCTTCGATGTCTGCCAGCGAACCGATCACCGCAACCTTGCCAGTATGGCGTGCGAATTCGCAGGCTGCCTGAACCTTTGGCCCCATGGACCCGGCGGCGAAACCGAGGCGTTCGAGTTCGTCCGGATGCGCCTCGGCGATGGCTTTCTGGGTGGGTTTACCGTAATCGATGAACGCCGCGTTGACGTCGGTAGCGATCACCAGCAAATCCGCCGCCAGTTGTTCCGCCAGCAGAGACGAGCACAGGTCCTTGTCGATCACCGCCTCGATGCCCTTGAGGTTACGGTTCTCGTCATACATGGTCGGAATGCCGCCGCCACCGGCGCAAATCACGATGCTGCCCTTGTCCAGCAGCCACTTGATCGGACGGATTTCGAAGATGCGTTTTGGTCGTGGACTGGCCACCACACGGCGGAACTTGTCGCCGTCGGGAGCGATGGCCCAGCCTTTTTCGGCGGCGAGTTTTTCCGCTTCAGCCTTGTCGTAGACCGGGCCGATTGGCTTGGTCGGGTTCTTGAAGGCCGGGTCGTTGGCGTCGACTTCAACCTGGGTCAGCAGGGTGGCGAACGGCACTTCGAAGTCCAGCAGGTTGCCCAGTTCCTGTTCGATGATGTAGCCGATCATGCCTTCGGTTTCGGCACCGAGCACGTCCAGCGGGTAAGGGGAGACGGAAGTGTAGGCCGCGGCTTGCAGCGACAGCAGGCCGACTTGCGGGCCATTGCCGTGGGCGATGACCAGTTGATTGCCGGGATGGATCTTGGCGATTTGCTCGGTGGCGATGCGGATGTTGGCGCGCTGGTTGTCAGCGGTCATCGGCTCACCACGGCGGAGCAGGGCGTTACCGCCCAGAGCTACGACGATACGCATGGTGCATGTCCTTCTTCATGTAGGAGCTGCCGAAGGCTGCGATCTTTTGATCCTGATCCTCAAAAACAAGATCAAAAGATCGCAGCCTTCGGCAGCTCCTACAGGTGATGGTTTACGGCTCGGTGCGATTCCTGTGGGAGCCGGGCTTGCCCGCGATGGCGCCGGGTCAGTCAGCATTCTCGTCGGCTGACACACCGCTATCGCTGGCAAGCCAGCTCCCACATTGACCGTGTCTCGTCAGGGGGAGCGGGTGAGCTTTTTAGATATCCGCCAACGCCGACACCAGAATGGCCTTGATGGTGTGCATGCGGTTTTCCGCTTGCTCGAAGGCAATGTTGGCCGGGGATTCGAAGACCTCTTCCGTCACTTCGACGCCGTTGGCCAGGTGCGGATAGCGCGCGGCGATGTCTTTGCCGACCTTGGTTTCACTGTTGTGGAACGCCGGCAGGCAGTGCATGAATTTCACCCGTGGGTTGCCGGAGGCTTTCATCATCTTGGTGTTGACCTGGTACGGCAGCAGTTGCTCGATGCGCTCATCCCACGCTTCCACCGGCTCACCCATCGACACCCAGATGTCGGTATGGATGAAGTCGACACCTTTGACCGCTTCTTTCGGGTCTTCGGTGAGGGTGATGCGCGCGCCGCTTTCTTCGGCGAATTCTTTGCACTGGGCAATGAAATCAGCGTGTGGCCACAGCGCTTTCGGTGCAGCAATGCGCACGTCCATGCCCAGTTTGGCGCCGATCATCAGCAGCGAATTACCCATGTTGTAACGGGCGTCACCGAGGTAGGCGTAGCTGATGTCATGCATCGGCTTGTCGCTGTGTTCGCGCATGGTCAGCACGTCGGCAATCATTTGCGTCGGGTGGAATTCAGCGGTCAAACCGTTGAACACCGGCACACCGGCGAACTTGGCCAGTTCTTCGACGATTTCCTGTTCGAAGCCACGGTACTCGATGGCGTCAAACATCCGGCCCAGTACGCGGGCGGTGTCTTTCATGCTTTCTTTGTGGCCGATCTGCGACGAAACAGGGTCAATGTAGGTGACGTGAGCACCCTGGTCGTGGGCCGCGACTTCGAAGGCGCAACGGGTACGAGTCGAGGTTTTTTCAAAGATCAGCGCGATGTTCTTGCCTTGCAGGTGTGGACGCTCGGTGCCGGTGTACTTGGCGCGCTTGAGGTCGCGGGACAGGTCGATCAGGTAGTTGAGCTCGCGAGTGGTGTGGTGCATCAAGCTCAGCAAGCTGCGGTTGCGCATATTAAAAGCCATGATGGATCTCCTTCGGTGTCGGTTATCCCCCTGGCCGTGACCTTCTGTTGAACGAAGGTAAGTGCCGGCCAGGGCTCAGAGGTTTAGTAATCGATAGGGTCGCGGATGATCGGGCAGGTCATGCAGTGGCCGCCGCCACGGCCACGGCCCAGTTCGCCGGCGCTGATGGTGATGACCTCCACGCCCGCCTTGCGCAGCAGGGTGTTGGTGTAGGTGTTGCGGTCGTAGCCGATGACCACGCCCGGTTCCACCGCCACCACGTTGTTGCCGTCGTCCCATTGCTCGCGTTCGGCGGCGAAGCTGTTGCCACCGGTTTCAACCACGCGCAGCTTCGGCAGGTTGAGGGCTTTGGCGACGGTGTCGAGGAAGCTCGATTCTTCGCGGCGGATATCGATGCCGCCCTGTTTGCTTTCGTCAGGGCGCAGAGTGAACGCGACGATCTGATTGACCACCTCAGGGAAAATCGTCACGAGGTCGCGGTCGCAGAAGCTGAACACGGTGTCCAGGTGCATCGCCGCGCGGGATTTCGGCAGGCCGGCGACGATGACTTTTTCCACCGCTTTGTTCTTGAACAGGTTCAGCGCCAGTTGGCCGATGGCCTGACGGGATGAGCGCTCGCCCATACCGATCAACACCACGCCGTTGCCGATCGGCATGACGTCGCCGCCTTCCAGGGTCGAGCTGCCGTGATCCTTGTCCGGGTCGCCGTACCAGATTTCGAAATCGGCGTTGGTGAACTGTGGGTGGAATTTGTAGATGGCAGTCGCCAACAAGGTTTCCTGACGACGCGCCGGCCAGTACATCGGGTTCAGCGTCACGCCACCGTAGATCCAGCACGTGGTGTCGCGGGTGAACTGGGTGTTCGGCAGCGGCGGCAGAATGAAGCTGGAGTGGCCGAGGAAGTCGCGGAACATCTGAATGGTCTTGCCACCGAAGCTGTCCGGCAGATCATCGGCGGACACGCCGCCAATCAGGAATTCGGCGATGTGTCGTGGCTCCAGGCTTTTCAGCCAGGATTTCACTTCGTTGATCAGACCCAGGCCCACCGAATCGGCGGTGACCTTGCGTTCAAGAATCCAGTCCAGCGCCTCAGGGATGGCGACGATGTCGGTCAGCAGGTTGTGCATTTCCAGCACATCGATCCCGCGTTCGCGCATCTTGGTGACGAAGTCGAAATGGTCGCGCTTGGCCTGGGCGACCCAGAGCACGTCATCGAACAGCAGTTCATCGCAGTTGTTCGGGGTCAGCCGCTGGTGGGCCAGACCTGGGGAGCAAACCATGACTTTGCGCAGTTTGCCGGCTTCGGAATGTACGCCGTACTTAACTTTTTCCGTGGTCATTGCAGTGATCCTCCAGAGATAAAACTGTTGGCAATTACAGAGTCAGGAAGCCGTCGTAGAGACCGTAGGCTGCCACCAGGGCACCGACGACCACCGCGGCGAAAATAAGCTTCTCGATGTTGGTGAAAACCGCTTGTTTGAGTTCCAGCTTGGCCTTGGCGAACAGGATCGCGCCGGGCGCATAAAGCAGAGCCGAAAGCAGCAGGTACTTGACGCCGCCGGCGTAGAGCAGCCAGACCGCATAGATCAGGGCGATGCCGCCGATGATCAGATCCTTGCGCCGCTCGGCCGCGAAGCCTTCGTAGGTTTCGCCACGTACCGCCAGCAGCAGGGCATACGCCGCGGACCACAGGTACGGCACCAGAATCATCGAAGTGGCGAGGTAGATCAGCGACAGGTAAGTGCTGGCCGAGAACAGGGTGATGATGAGGAAAATCTGCACCATCGCGTTGGTCAGCCACAGGGCATTGACCGGCACGTGGTTGGCGTTTTCCTTGCGCAGGAACTCCGGCATGGTGTGGTCTTTGGCGGCGGCGAACATGATCTCCGCACACAACAGGACCCACGACAGCAGAGCACCCAACAGCGAGATGATCAGACCGACGCTGATCAGCACTGCGCCCCAATGACCGACCACATGTTCAAGCACGGCCGCCATCGACGGGTTCTGCAGTTTCGCCAGCTCAGGCTGAGTCATGATGCCCAGCGACAGCACGTTCACTAGCACCAGAAACAGCAGCACGGTGATGAAGCCGATCACGGTGGCCTTGCCGACGTCCGAGCGTTTTTCCGCCCGGGCCGAGAAGATGCTCGCGCCCTCGATGCCGATGAACACCCATACGGTGACCAGCATCATGTTGCGCACCTGGTTCATCACGCTGCCCAGGTCCGGGTTTTTCACGCCCCAGATGTCAGCGGTGAAGATGTCCAGTTTGAAAGCGAAAATCGCGATCAGTACGAACAGCAGCAGTGGCACGACCTTGGCGACCGTGGTCACCAGGTTGATGAACGCCGCTTCCTTGATACCGCGCAGCACCAGGAAGTGCACCGCCCACAGCAGCACGGACGCCCCGATGACGGCGGCAACCGTGTTGCCTTCACCGAAAACCGGGAAGAAGTAGCCGAGGGTACTGAACAGCAGAACGAAGTAACCGACGTTGCCCAGCCAGGCACTGATCCAGTAACCCCAGGCGGACGAGAAACCCATGTAGTCGCCGAAACCGGCCTTGGCGTAGGCGTAGACACCGCCGTCGAGGTCAGGCTTGCGATTGGCGAGGGTCTGGAAGACAAAAGCGAGGGTGAGCATGCCGACGGCGGTGATGGCCCAACCGATCAGCACTGCACCGACATCGGCGCTGGCGGCCATGTTTTGTGGCAAAGAGAATATCCCGCCACCGATCATTGAGCCGACTACCAATGCAACCAGTGCACCTAGTCGTAGTTTTCCGGGAGCTTCAGACATTGCATGACTCCATTGCAGGAGAGAAGAGTTCACAGCGTAGGACTGTTGACTGTTCGACCAACTGACATAGATCAGTGCATAGGCACATTCCATTGTTAATGAATGACTTAGGTCTCGGATGCAGGCATAAAGCTATTGTCTGTAAGGCCCGTCCTAGAGGGGTTTGGTGTGGGTTTTTGGGAATGGCTATTATTACTTTCGAATTATCACGCTAGTTCTTTTTCAGCTTTTGGCAAATTTTCAGCATCTGTTTTCAGTACAGAATTGATTTATTAGGATCAGCGCACAAAACTGTCTTAACGTGCTAGGCGTTAGCGTCATCGGCTATATATAAGTTGACGTTTTTCGGTGTTATCCAATAAACGTTATTAGTGTTTATCCATTTAGTTAATGTTCGATGAACACATCTATCCTGTCTGGTACCCAAATCCAGCAAGCACGCGGTACGAGGGCGGCTTCGCCACCCATCGGGATGAATCCCCTCGCCACAGGTAAACAGGTTCTGAATAACCAGTTGTTTGGAAAAGGGAGACTGGAATGTCGCAAACGACGCAAAAGCTGCGCCTTGGTGCGTTGATCGCCCTGGTGGTGGGGTCGATGATTGGCGGGGGGATTTTCTCGTTGCCGCAGAACATGGCGGCACGGGCCGATGCCGGGGCGATTCTGATCGGTTGGGGCATTACCGCGATCGGCATGTTGACGCTGGCGTTCGTTTTTCAAACCTTGGCCAACCGCAAGCCGGAGCTGGACTCAGGTGTCTACGCCTACGCCAAAGCCGGGTTCGGCGACTACATGGGCTTTTCGTCTGCGTGGGGTTACTGGATCAGCGCGTGGCTGGGCAACGTCGGCTATTTCGTTCTGTTGTTCAGCACCCTCGGTTATTTTTTTCCGGTGTTCGGCCAAGGCAATACGCCGATCGCCATCGGTTGCGCTTCGGTGCTGCTGTGGGCCGTGCATTTTCTGGTGATGCGCGGGATCAAGGAGGCAGCATTCATCAATCAAGTGACCACGGTGGCGAAGATCGTGCCGTTGATCATGTTCATCGTCATCGCCGCCGTGGCGTTCAAGGCTGACATCTTCACTCGCGACATCTGGGGTCACAGCAACCCGAGTTTCGGCGGGGTGATGGATCAGGTGCGCAACATGATGCTGGTCACCGTGTTTGTGTTCATCGGCATCGAAGGCGCCAGCGTGTACTCGGCGCGGGCGGAGAAACGCAGCGACGTCGGCCGCGCCACGGTAATCGGTTTTATCGGTGTGCTGGCGCTGCTGGTGCTGGTCAACGTGCTGTCGCTGGGGATCATGAGCCAGCCGGAACTGGCCACCCTGCAGAACCCGTCGCTGGCGGCGGTGCTGGAGCATATCGTCGGGCCATGGGGCGCGTTGCTGATCAGTATCGGCCTGGCCATTTCCTTGCTCGGCGCATTGTTGTCGTGGGCGTTGCTCTGCGCGGAAATCCTCTTCGCCACGGCGAAGGACAAGACCATGCCGGCGTTCCTGAAAAAGGAAAACGCCAACCATGTGCCGATCAATGCGCTGTGGCTGACCAATGTGATGATCCAGGTTTTCCTGCTGATCACGCTGTTCTCGGCCGGTACATACACCAGCCTGATTTATCTGGCCTCTTCGATGATTCTGGTGCCGTACCTGTGGTCGGCGGCATACGCAGTGCTGTTGAGCGGACGCGGTGAAACCTACGAGCACGCCTCGGCCGAACGCACCAAGGATCTGCTGATCGGCGGCATCGCCCTGTGTTATGCGGTGTGGTTGTTGTATGCCGGCGGGGTCAAGTATTTGCTGTTGTCGGCGCTGCTGTACGCGCCGGGAGTGATTCTGTTTGCCAAGGCCAAACATGAGCAGGGCGAGCCGCTGTTCACCACGGTCGAGAAAGGCATTTTTACCTGCGTGATCATTGGCGCCGGTCTGGCGGCGTATGGTTTGTACAGCGGGGTGTTGTCGTTGTGAGGTTGTCACTTGAGTATCAGCCGCCGTATGACTGGGCGGCGATGTCGGGATTTCTCGCGGCGCGGGCGGTGGTCGGGATGGAGACGGTGGTCGATGGCGTTTATTCGCGCAGCATCGGCTTGAACGGCGTTCACGGTACGGTTTCGGTTGGCCAAGGCACCGCTGATGCGCTGGAGGTGGCGCTGGATTTTCCGGATCCAGCGTCGCTGCCGGAGATCGTTGCGCGGCTGCGGCGGATGTTTGATCTGGATGCGGATCTGTCGTTGATGCAGCGGCATCTGGCGCGAGATCCGTTGCTGGCGCGATTGCTCGCCGAGCGTCCGGGGATGCGGGTTCCCGGTGCGTGGGACGGTCTGGAACTGGCGTTTCGCGCGGTGCTTGGGCAGCAGATTACCGTGGTCGCCGCGATTTGCTTGGCGGGCAAACTGGTTGCGCAATATGGCGTGCCGTTGCGTTCAACGATTCCGGGTTTGACCCATGTTTTTCCTCAGGCAGATATTTTGGCGGCGGCGGATCTGGCCGCATTGGGTATGCCGAAAAGTCGTGGGCGAACGCTGTCGGGCGTGGCGCAGGCGTTGCTCGATGATCCGTCATTGTTTGCGCCGAATCGCGAGGGCGGGGTGGCGCGGTTGTTGGCGCTGCACGGAATTGGTGATTGGACGGCGCAGTACATTGCGCTGCGGCAGTTGCGTGATATGGATGGGTTTCCGACGGGGGATGTCGGGTTGTTGCGGGCGCTGGAAGTGCTGGAAGGGCAGCGGCCGACTGCGCGGGAATTATCTTTGCGGGCAGAGGGCTGGCGGCCGTATCGAGGGTATGCCGCTCAGCTGTTGTGGACGTCCTTGAGCCGGGCTGACTGATCCGAGTTTTGTGTTGGCCGAACTGGTCTCTTCGCGAGCAGGCTCACTCCTACATTCACCGCGTTCCATCAGAAGAAATGCGTTCAACTGTAGGAGTGAGCCTGCTCGCGATAGCAATTTCAGCTTCACCACTGTGGTCGGTGTGAACCCAACTCTGTGGCCGGCAACGCCCACTGCACCGGCGTCCCGCTGATCGTCAGCGGTGCTTGCAACCGGTGCGCCGGCCCCCACGGGGTCTGCTCGACCTGCAAACCCTGATCCCGATCATCCTCGGCCCGCAACGCCTCATCAGTCCCCGGCCCATGCTCAATCAACAGCTTCGCGGTACGCGCCAGCGACAGCCGTGCCGAACCGCCGCTTCCACTGCGCAAACGCTCGGTCAGCAACGTGATCGCACTCGCCGCCATCAGATACCCGGTTGCATGATCCAGCGCCTGCACCGGCAGCGGCGTCGGTTGGTCCGCCTGCTTCCAGCGCTGTCCGGCGTCGGCGATGCCGCTGCTCATCTGCACCAGGCTGTCGAAGCCGCGGCGGTTCTGCCACGGGCCGCTCCAGCCATAGGCGTTGAGGCAGACGTCAATCAGCCCCGGCGCCAGTTGCCGGCGGCGCTCGGCGCCGAAACCGAGCTGCTCGAGGGCATCGGCGCGATAGCCGTGGAGCAGAATGTCAGCGTCTTTCAGTAGTTGTTCGAACACGCTGCGATCGGTCGGATCGTGCAGATCCAGCCGCGCACAACGTTTGCCGAGGGTGACTTCCGGGACCACACCCGGCTCGTTCCAGGTCGGCGGATCGATGCGCAGCACATTGGCGCCGAGGCCGGCAAGAAAGCGGCTGGCGGTCGGGCCGGCGAGTACGCGGGTCAGATCGAGTACCTTGATTCCCGCCATTGGTTGCGTCACCGAGCCTTGCCAGGTTTTGAAGTTTTCGTCCTGCTCATGCGTGAATTGCACCAGTGGCTCGGCATTCACCGCCATTCCCTGCGGATGTTGTTGCCACTGCGCCCAACTGCGCATCTCGGCGGCACAGCCCTTGGCCTCGACCACCGCTTGCTCGAGATCCGTGCTGGCCCATTGCGCTACTTTGGCTGCCATCGCCGCGCGGTCGGCACAGGCGCCGAGTACGCTTTCGGCGGCGGCGCGGTGATGCGGGGCGTTGGTGTGCAGACGGATCCAGCCGTCCTGAGTCGCGTAGTCACCTGCGACCGGATCCCACAGTGGCGGCACTTGCCAGCCAGTCGGGCGGATCGAGCTGGCGAACCAGAACGAAGCCAGGCGTCGATCGACTTCAACTTCGGGCAGGCGACCGGTGTGCTGATTCAAGAGTTCGCTGATGGCTTGCCCGGCAGCAGCGATGCTGGCGCAGGCCAGATCGGTGACGGCAAACGCCGAGGGCAGGGCGCCGCTGGCGGTGAACGGAATCGGCGTATGCGGCAAGCCGAGTGCGGCTTGAATGGACGTGAGCAGATCAGTCATCGAAGGCCCTCCGGAACGAGAGGGCGATGATAGTGCAAAAAAATCCTGGGCCAGATGAAATTCAATTGTAGGAGTGAGCCTGCTCGCGATTGCGTCGTATCAGTTGATGCATCTGTTTACTGACTCACCGCTATCGCGAGCAGGCTCACTCCTACAGGGGAAATGTGTGGTGATTACACGCGGAACTGGTCCATCAGCTTCATCTGCTGACTGGCCAATGCATTGAGCTGGCTGCTGATCGCTGCCGATTCAGTCGCCTGTTCAGTCAAGGTTTCAGTCACGGTACGAATCGCCGAAACGTTGCGATTGACCTCTTCGGCCACCGCGCTTTGTTGCTCGGCGGCGCTGGCGATTTGCAGGTTCATGTCGCTGATCACGGTGACCGCGTCGCTGATCTTGCCCAGCGCGTCCACGGCCTGACGGATCTGCCCGGCGTTGTTGTGGGCCTGGGTCTGGCTCGAATGCATGGTCGCGACCACGCCACGGGTACCGGTCTGAATCCGCTCGATGACCACGCGGATTTCCTCCACCGAATCCTGCGTGCGCTTGGCCAGGTTACGTACTTCGTCGGCGACCACGGCGAAACCGCGACCGCTCTCACCGGCACGCGCCGCTTCGATGGCCGCGTTGAGCGCCAGCAGGTTGGTCTGTTCGGCGATGCTGCGGATCACCTCCAGCACCGAACCGATCTGCTCGCTGTTGACCGCCAGCGCTTCGACTTCGGTCACCGCTTTGCTGACTTCTTCGGCCAGTTGATTGATGTCGCGGGTGCTGCGCTCGATGATCGACATACCGTCCTTGGCCGATTGGTCGGCGCCTTTCGCTGCGTTGGCAGCGTTCGAGGCGCTGTTGGCGACGTCGTGAGCGGTGGCGCTCATTTCGTTGGACGCGGTGGCGACCTGATCGATCTCGCGGAACTGCACTTGCATGCCTTCACTGGTTTGGCGGGCAATTTCCGAAGACTGGTCGGCGGTGCCACGCGCCTCGCTGATGCTCTGTTTGATCTGCGCAATGGTCGGTTGCAGCTTGTCGAGGAAGCGGTTGAACCAGTTCACTAGTTCACCCAGTTCATCCTGCTTGCCGTAGTTCAAACGTTGGGTCAGATCGCCTTCACCGCTGGCGATGTTCTTCAGCATCTCGGCGACGCTGTTGATCGGCCGGGTGACGCCGGAAGCGGTCAGCCAGATCAGCAGCAAGCCAATCAGACCGGCCACCACAGCCACGGCCAATGCAGTGATCACGCCGGTTTCCTGAGCATCATCGAGCACCGCTTGCAGCTTGACCGAATCAGCCAGCAGCACTTGTTTCGGCAGATCGATGACCACGCCCCACGCGCGCGAGTTGCCAATCGGATCGACCGGATACACCGCCCGGATCAGATCGCCTTGCTCCAGAATCTTTGGCGTGCCGGTGCTGAGCAGTTGCAGCACATCCTTGCCATCGGCCGCGAGGGTGTCGCTGATTTTCTTGCCGACTTTGGCGGCGTCGGAACTGTCGGCAGCCAGCACCCCGCTGCCGGAAACGATGAGCATGTGCCCGGCGTTGTTGAACAGGTTGCGCTGCGAGTCCACCGCCGCCGCTTGCAGGGCATCGAGGGCAATGTCGACACCGACCACGCCGATGGCTTTGCCGTCGACGATCAGAGGCACGGAAATGGTCGTCATGAGCATTTCCTTGGTGCCGACGGTGTCGGCATACGGATCGAGCAGGCAGGTGCGCTTATTGTCGCGAGGGCAGGTGTACCAACTGTTGTACGGCGTACCGCTGAGGCTGAGGGTGGTCTTGGTCATGTCTTCTTCGACCATGATCGTGTTCAGCGCCGAGCCAGCGGCACGGCTCCAGTACGTGGCGAAACGCCCGGCTTCGTTGGACTGGCGCGCGGCATCGTTGACGAATTCGCTGTCCTTGCCGTCGAGACCATTGGGTTCGAAGGCGAGCCAGATGCCGAGCACTTTGTCGTTGCGCTCGAAGGCGGTTTTCAGGCTCAGGTTCAACTCTTCGCGCAAGGCGCCGGCCTCCAGCGAACGCTTGGCCGCCATCACGCGCATGTCCTTGATCTGGTCAGCCAGCGCGGTGATCACCGTCAGGCTTTCGCCGAAGGTTTTCTGCACCCGCACCGCTTGTTCGGCAGCTTTGGCCTGCAACAGATTTTCCACACTGGTGGTGAGCATCTGGCTGCTGGAGTTGCTGACCAGTTCGTCGTTCTGGTTGGTCTGGTAAATGTTCATGCCGACGATCAGCGCAACCACGCCGAGCAGACACAGACCGGAGAGCAGAACGATTTTCAGGCGAATGGAAAGAGAGTCGAACATGGGGCGATCTCGTGAATGAATAAACCGGTGGCCACGGGGTTTGGAGTTACCCGGTTCGCCAAATCCATTCAGCGCCATGCAATGCTCATCGGCGTGAGGCGAGGGCGCATGAGCGCGATGCCGACGAACGGTCATCGCTAAACGTTTGCGCAGGGGAAAGTGCTGAAAAGGCGATTAATTACAGGGAAGTTTCATTGGGATGAACACGGCATAGCTGAATATGGGGAAGGCTTCTGTGGTGAGGGGATTTATCCCCGATTGGCTGCAAAGCAGCCACAAATCAGACAATTGCACAGTGCCAGATAAAACTGATTTTCAGGTTTTGGGGCTGCTGCGCAGCCCATCGGGGATAAATCCCCTCACCACAAAAGCCCCTCAAGCCGAGGGGTTCAGAGGGGAATGCTTTCCGGTCGCGACCAGATCCACAGGTTACCCATGCTCATCCCGACAATTGCCAGATACACCGGCCAGCCGTGATCGAGCATCACCAGCATCAGCGTTGCGCACAGCAACATGCTTACCGTGGCGCTGACCTTGGCCTTGCGCGCGATGATCTTGCCGTTTCGCCAGTTACTCAGAATCGGACCGAACAAACGATGGTTTTCCAGCCAGGCACTCAGGCGCGGCGAACTGCGGGTCGCGGCCCAGGCGGCGAGAAGGATGAACTCGGTGGTCGGCAGGCCGGGCACGACGATGGCGATCAGGCCAATGCCGAGGCTGACGTACGCGAGCAGGCCGAACAGCAGGCGGGCGAGTTTTGAGGAGGCGGGTTGCGGCATGGGCTCAGCGGGTAGCTTCTGAAGCGGGATGGGGATCTTACAGACTTACGCAGTTCCCCTGTAGGAGTGAGCCTGCTCGCGATAGCGGTGTATCAGTCGACATCATGTTGAATGACAGGACGCCATCGCGAGCAGGCTCACTCCTACAGTAGGACGTGTGGTGCTTCAGGCAGGTTCGGCTTCGGTGGCGTACGCCTGTTCCAGCAGCACAGTGAAGCGGTTGAACGCGTCAATCGCGCCTTGCTCCACTTCGGCTTCTTCCTCGGCACTGAACTCCAGCGCATCGAGGGTTTTGACGAAACGCTTCCAGCCTTCGGCGCGGCCACCTTCCGGCTCACCCAAATGACGGGCGCCAAAGGTTTCGCTCAGCTCCAGCGCCACGGCGCGTTTGATCAGGAACGCCGCACCCAGCTTCGAACCTTCGGAGACGAAGATCCAGCCCAATGCCCGGGCCTTACCCGGGTTCTTCACCGCACCGGCCACCGGCGCCGGGACTTCGGTGTGCAGATCCGCCAGATCAGCCTTGGCCGCTTCAGCGCGGCAGCGCGCCGGCAGGTCAGGGACGATCGTCGTCAGTTCGGCATTGTTGTACAGGTCGACCAGTTCCGACTGGAACAGGTATTGCGCCACGACGAAGCGGGCGAAGTTGGCGCGGGTCTCGAACGGCGCGTGAGCTTTGACCAGAGCGTCGAGCTTGCTGTGCGGCTCGTGGGTGATCTGGTTCAGGCGTTGTGAACGCAGGGCTTTTTCCGAAGTGGTCATGAGGTGTCCTTGATAAAAGAGGCGCTTGATAACGAGACGAACAAGAAGACGCGTGAGCGTAAAAAAACCTCACTGCGCGGTGATTGAACACGCGCAGTGAGGTCGACGGGATCAGATGTCCCAGATCAGATTGATCGCGAAGTTGCGGCCCGGTTGGGTCAGACGATCGAGGTTGGCCGGTTGCGTGACCGACGCTTCGCCGACGCTGTCGTAACCGCGCACGTCATCCCACAGCCAGTATTTCTTGTCGGTCAGGTTGTAAATGCCGCCGCTGACGGTGACGTCGTCGGTGACTTTGTAGAACCCGGCCAGATCAAGAATGCCGAAGCCTGGCGTCTTGAACTGACTGCTGACGCCGTCCGGCGACTTGAAGTTGCTGTCGTCGACGCGATCCTTTTTCTTCACCACGGTCCAGCTCAGCAGGCCGCCGTAGTTGTCCTGGTCGTAACCCAGGCCGAACACGCCAGTCAGCGGGTTGACGCTGTTGAGTGGCTCGCCGTTGTCGTTGTTGCGACCGTAGGCGTAGGCGATCGAGCCTTGGGTATAGAGGCCTTGTGGGGCGCCAAACGCATCCAGATTCAAACGGCCTTTGACTTCCGCACCCTTGATGGTGGCGTGCTTGATGTTGGCCGACTGGAAGGTCAGCTCGTTGCGGCCCGGGGTCACGGCGTCTTCGTTGATGAAATCGCGGTACTTGTTATAGAACACCGCCACGTCGAACGAGCCTTGCTCGAAGTTGCCGCGCAGGCCGGTTTCATAGCTTTTGCTCTTTTCCGGATCCAGGTCCGGGTTCGGCGTCACGCTGTAACCGGTGGTGCTGTTTTCGAAGCGGCCGTACAGCGCTTTCGCGGTCGGCGTGCGGAAGCCTTCGGCGTACTGACCGTACCAGGTGTAGTTCTCTGTCAGGGCGTAGGTCAGACCGAATTTCGGCGAGACTTTATGCCAGGTCTTGTTCTTGTCGCTGACCGTGCCCTGGCCATCCGCCGCCACGGTGTTGAGGAACTCCTGAGTGATGTGCGGCTTGAGCTGGGTGTAGTCGTAGCGCAGGCCCGGCAGGAAGGTCCAGTCGTTCCAGCTGATCTGATCCTGAGCGAAGACGCTGTAGGTGTTGATGGTCGGGTCCGGGAAGTCGGTGGCCTTTTTCAACACGTCTGCCGCACTGGTCGCGCCAACCGCGGTGCAGCCACGACCGACGGCCAGGCACGTGCCGTCGCCGCTGCGCGAGCCGGTGACTTTCTGTTGCTTGATGGTGGTGCCGTAGGTCAGCACGTGATCGGTGTCGCCGATGGCAAACGCCTTGTCCAGTTGCGCATCGAACACCCACTGTTTTTCCTCGTAAATCGTGTCGCGGGTGCGCAGCACTTTACGGGTCATCGGGTAGTAATACTCTTCAGTGCTCTGGTCGGTCTTGGCGATCTGGTGGTTGAGGCTCCACTTCACGTTGTCGACCAGCAGGCTGTCGAGGGCGAAGCGGTGCTCAATGCCGAAACGCTCACGGGTGATGGTGTCGTTACCGGTGCGCCACTGGTACATGCCCCCCGGCAGCACACTGTTCGGCATGGTCGGCGCGCCGTTGAAGAACGGGCCGCCGTAGGCGCTTTTCTGATCGGTGTCGCGATCATCCTTGTACTTTTCGTAGGTCAGGCCCAGGCGCGAATCTTCGTTGTAGTTCCAGCCGATCTTGGCCAGTACGTTGGTCGCCCTGACGTCTTCCGGGTTGGCGGCGGTGCGTTCCAGGCCGGTGCCGTTGTTGCTGCCGTAGGAGTCGGTTTCGTGACCGTCGCGCTGGCTGTAGTGCAGCAAGCCGTCGAACTGCTCGGCACGACCGGCCACGGTGGCGGACTTCAGCCAGCTGTCATCGGCCGGGCTGTAACCGGTTTTCAGGCGAGCGCCGACGTCTTTGCCGGGTTTGATGATGTCGTCGGCATCGAGGGTGTAATAGCTGACAGCGCCACCGATGGCGTTGCTGCCGTACAGCACCGAGGCCGGGCCACGGAGAATCTCCACGCGTTTGACGATTTCCGGATCGACGTAATTGCGCTGGGTCTTGGCGTAGGGACCGTTGAAGAAACCGTCCGGTATTTCGACGCCGTCCACCTGCGTGAGGATGCGGTCGCCGTCGATGCCGCGAATGTTGTAGCCGCTGATGCCGCCGCGTGTGCCGGCGCCGCCGACGGAAACGCCCGGCTCATAGCGCACCAGATCCTTGATGGTGTTGACGTTGTTGCGGTCCAGTTCGTCGCGGGTGTGCACGGTGACGGTGCTCGGCACGCTGTTCACCGACTGTTCCTGGCGAGTGGCGCTGATGGTCACCTGATCGAGATTGAGGGCGCCGCTGGTGCTGCGTTTCTCCAGCACGACGTTGTTGTTGCTCAGCTTGCGGAAGCTCAGGTTGGTCCCCACCAACAGGCGCTCGAGGGCTTTTTCCGGTGGCAGCGAACCACGCACGCCCGGCGACGATACGCCCTGACCCAGCTCCGCCGGCAAACCGACCTGCCAGCCCGTCACGGCGGTGAAGGCATTGAGGGCCGACACCAGCGGTTGCTGGCCAATCGAGAACGAGTAATCGCCCATGTTGCGTGCCGGTTGCTCGGTGGCAGCCATCAGCGGTGCGGTACCGGCCATCAGAATGGCAGCGGTCAGCAGCGACAATACGCGGGATGGGGAAGAAGTCTGGCGGGTAAGGCGTGAGGACATCGATAGCGCTCCGTGTCGCACGAATCTTTATAGGTGCAGATCCGCGTCCGAGGATGCGAATCAATTGCATTGGCTATAACGAGACGAACGGCAATCGGCTATCGAGTAAAAATAATTCTCATTTAGTTCAAGATCACCAGCGCGGGGAATTCCTGCAGGCGCGCCGAGGTGATGTGGGCGAGGGAGCGCACCACGTCGAGCGGTTGATCGAGGCGGTAATTGCCGGTTACGGCGACATCCGCCAACTGCTCGTTGGTGTTGATGATCCAGCCCGGGTAGTAGCGGCGCAGTTCGGCCAGGACTTGATTCAACGGGCAGTTTTCGAACACCAGTCGGCCCTGCACCCAGGCAAGGTCAGTGTTCGCGTCGAGTTTGGCCGGGCGGTCGAAGCCGTTCGGGCCGATGCGGATGCTTTCGCCGGCACTCAAGCGCACCCGCGCATCGTTATGGGTGGCGCGCAAATCGACATCGCCGCGTTGCACGTTGACCTGCGCCACGCCGTCCAGATAACGCACGGCGAACGCGGTGTCGCGCACGCTGGCCCTGACCGGGCCGGCATCGATTTCCAGCGGCTGATTGCGATTGGCCGCAACCTCGAAAAACGCTTCGCCCTGATACAACCGTGCGACGCGTTGTTGCTCGTTGATGGTGCTGGAGAAGGCCGAATTGGTATTGAGCAGGACTTTCGAACCGTCCTCCAGTTGCAGGCGCTGCCGCTCGCCGACCACGGTCAGGTGATCGGCCTGAATGCGCATCGGCAGGTTGCTGAAACTGAACAGACCGAGGATCAGCACGGCGGCGGTGGCCAGCGGTTTCCAGTGTGGCCGCAGACGTTTGAGCACGGTGACTTTCGCAGGTGCCGTCGCCAGCGTCTGCGCACACTGGGCGATTTGCGGACCGTCCCAGATCGCCTGCGCCTTGGCGAAGGCCTCGGCATTCAACGGATCAGCCGCCAGCCAGGCATGGAATTGCCGGGTCTGCTCCTCGTCCGGGCTGCCGAGCACGATGAGCCAGTCGAGTGCCTGGTCCATTGCGTTTGCAGCGTCCTGCGCCGATGCCGGCGAAGGCGAGCGGTGGGTGTCCGTCACGGTGTTTCCTCGGCAGTGTCTGTGCACGGCTGTTTTTTCAAGTGAAGCGTAAAAGTCGGGCAAGGGTAACAAAGCCCGATGATCAGTGCAGTCGATCCTCACACTTACAGAAAAGCCCTACAGCATCAGTCGCCATTCAAACGTTCGGCGACACCGATGCAAATCGACATGATCAGCTTGAGTTCTTTCTGCACCGTGCTGAGCGACACATTCAGTTCGTCGGCGATTTCCTGATAGCTGTGCCCGTGCAGACGGCTGAGGATGAATATCTGCTGCTGACGCGGGCTGAGTTCACTGAGGCTCACGTTCAAGCGCTCCAGCAATTGTTCGGCGTGGGCGGCGTCTTCGGCGCTGCTGGCTGGGGCGGCGATGCTGTGCACGACGTCCTGCGGCACGTCATCGACCATGGTCCGCGAATGAATCTTGCGCGCACGCAGATGATCCCGTGCCAGGTTGCGCGCAGTCTGGAAGACAAAGGGTTCGAGATGATCGATGGCCCGCTCGCTCAGCGCCCGCGTCACGCGCAGGTAGGTTTCCTGCAACAGGTCTTCAGCGGTGCTGTGGTTGTTGACCATCCGTTCCAGCGTACGCAGCAGTGAAGTGCGCTGGGTGAGGAAGACGTGGTTGAAGCGCGATTGACTCACGGGAGGACCTGATCCATTTTGAGCGAATGATAATGCTTATCATCTGCCCGTATGGTCAAGCTTTGATTTTGAATACAGCACAAGACATGTAGGAGTGAGCCTGCTCGCGATAGCGGTCGATCAGCCACAACATTTGTGACTGACAGATCGCAATCGCGAGCAGGCTCACTCCTACAGAAAAGCGGGGGATTACTCGGCGTTACACAGCGCCAGGCAGTTATCCAGCATGCGATTCGAGAAACCCCACTCGTTGTCGTACCAGGCCAGTACCTTCAGCAATTTGCCGCTGGATTTGGTGTGGTTGGCGTCGAAGATCGACGACAGCGGGTTGTGGTTGAAGTCGCTGGACACCAGCGGCAGGGTGTTGAAACCGAGAATCTTCGAGTGCTGGCTCGCGGCTTTCATCAGCGCGTTGACTTCTTCGGCGCTGGCTTCTTTTTTCAGTTGTACGGTCAGGTCCACCAGCGACACATTGATCACCGGCACCCGCACGGCCATGCCGGTCAGTTTGCCCGCCAGTTCCGGCAGCACCAGGCCCACCGCTTCAGCGGCGCCGGTCTTGCTCGGGATCATGTTCTGTGTGGCCGAACGCGCGCGGTACGGGTCGGTGTGGTAGACATCGGTCAGGTTCTGGTCGTTGGTGTAGGCATGAATCGTGGTCATCAGACCGCTTTCGATCCCCAGCTCACGGTGCAGCACCTGCGCCACCGGCGCCAGGCAGTTGGTGGTGCACGAGGCGTTGGAGATGATCTGGTGCGACTGGCGCAGAATGTCGTGGTTCACACCATAAACGACGGTGGCATCGGCGCCTTTGGCCGGGGCCGAGATAATCACTTTGCGTGCGCCGGCAGTAATATGCGCAGCGGCTTTGGCACGGTCGGTGAACAGACCGGTGCATTCGAATACCACATCAATCTTTTCCGCAGCCCACGGCAGTTCGGCCGGGTTGCGAATGGCGCTGACCGCAATGCGGTCGCCGTTGACGGTCAGGCTCTCGTTGTCATGCGCCACTTCGGCGTCGAACGTGCCATGAACGGTGTCGTATTTGAGCAGATGCGCGTTGATTGAGCTGTCGCCCAGATCGTTGATGGCGACGATCTGCAAATCCTGACGATAGCCTTGGGTATACAGTGCGCGTAGGACATTACGGCCGATGCGGCCAAAACCATTGATTGCGATTCGAAGAGTCATGGAACAGCGCCGCCGTCGTTTTGTTGTTGGAATTACAAGATTATTCGCATAAAAATAGAAAACAAGCCTTTTTAGTGGCAATATTTTGTTTTATCTACAACGAGTGACCTGAATCAACTGGTCCGAATGGTCAAAAAAGCCGTCTGTCATTCCAACAACAGCGGTGTTTGATCAGCATAGACAATCAGGTCGCCACATCCGTTAGCCTGGAGTTCTACACATGCATCCCCGCGTTCTTGAGGTCACCGAACGGCTTATCGCCCGCAGCCGCGCCACGCGTCAGGCTTACCTTGCACTGATTCGCGGCGCCGCGACGGATGGCCCGATGCGCGGCAAGCTGCAATGCGCCAACTTCGCCCACGGCGTGGCCGGGTGCGGCAGCGAAGACAAGCACAGCCTGCGGATGATGAATTCGGCGAACATCGCCATTGTTTCTTCGTATAACGACATGCTCTCGGCGCATCAGCCGTACGAAGTCTTTCCTGAGCAAATCAAGAATGCCCTGCGCGAAATCGGTTCGGTCGGCCAATTCGCCGGCGGCACTCCGGCGATGTGCGATGGCGTGACTCAAGGTGAGCCGGGCATGGAGCTGAGCCTGCCGAGCCGCGAAGTGATTGCCATGTCCACCGCCGTGGCGCTGTCGCACAACATGTTCGATGGCGCATTGATGCTCGGCATCTGCGACAAGATCGTGCCGGGGCTGATGATGGGCTCGCTGCGCTTCGGTCACCTGCCAACGATCTTCGTCCCGGGCGGGCCGATGGTCTCGGGCATTTCCAACAAGGAAAAAGCCGACGTGCGGCAGAAATACGCCGAAGGCAAAGCGACCCGCGAAGAGTTGCTGGAATCGGAGATGAAGTCCTATCACAGCCCGGGCACCTGCACCTTTTACGGCACCGCCAACACTAACCAGTTGCTGATGGAAGTCATGGGCCTGCACTTGCCGGGCGCCTCTTTCGTCAACCCGAATACGCCGCTGCGTGAGGCGCTGACTCGCGAAGCCGCACATCAAGTGACGCGCCTGACCAAGCAGAACGGCAACTTCATGCCGATCGGCGAAATCGTCGACGAAAAGTCGCTAGTCAACTCGATCGTGGCGCTGCACGCCACCGGCGGTTCGACCAACCACACCCTGCACATGCCGGCCATCGCCATGGCCGCGGGCATTCAACTGACCTGGCAGGACATGGCCGACCTTTCCGAAGTCGTGCCGACCCTGAGCCACGTCTACCCGAACGGCAAAGCCGACATCAACCACTTCCAGGCGGCGGGCGGCATGTCGTTCCTGATCCGCGAACTGCTCGCGGCTGGCCTGCTGCACGAAGACGTCAATACTGTCCTGGGCCACGGCTTGAGCAAATACACCAAAGAGCCATTCCTCGATAACGGTGAATTGGTCTGGCGCGAAGGCCCGGTCGACAGCCTCGACGAAAACATCCTGCGTCCAGTCGCTCGCGCGTTCTCCACGGAGGGCGGTTTGCGCGTGATGGAGGGCAACCTCGGTCGCGGTGTGATGAAGGTGTCGGCCGTGGCGCTGGAAAACCAGATCGTCGAAGCACCGGCCATGGTGTTCCAGGATCAGCAGGATCTGGCCGATGCGTTCAAGGCCGGTCTGCTGGAAAAAGATTTTGTCGCGGTGATGCGCTTCCAGGGCCCGCGCTCCAACGGCATGCCGGAACTGCACAAGATGACGCCGTTCCTCGGCGTGCTGCAGGATCGCGGCTTCAAAGTCGCACTGGTGACTGACGGGCGCATGTCCGGCGCCTCGGGGAAAATCCCGGCGGCGATCCACGTCAGCCCCGAAGCTTATGTCGGTGGTGCTTTGGCGCGCGTGCAAGAGGGCGATATCATCCGCGTCGATGGCGTCAAAGGCACCTTGGAACTCAAGGTCGACGCCGACGAATTTGCAGCGCGCGAACCCGCCAAAGGCCTGTTGGGCAACAACATCGGCAGCGGTCGCGAACTGTTTGGTTTCATGCGTTTGGCCTTCAGCTCGGCGGAGCAGGGCGCCAGCGCCTTCACTTCTGCCCTGGAGACGCTTAATTGAAACTGGCTTTGGTCGGTGACATCGGAGGCACCAACGCGCGGTTTGCGTTGTGGAAAAACCAGCAACTGGAATCGGTTCAGGTGCTGGCCACGGCCGACCATGCCAGCCCGGAAGAGGCGATCAGCCTCTACCTGAGCGGGCTCGGTCTGGCGCCGGGTGCAATCGGCTCGGTATGCCTGTCGGTGGCAGGCCCTGTCAGCGGCGACGAATTCAAGTTCACCAACAACCATTGGCGCCTGAGTCGCACAGCGTTCTGCAAAACCTTGCAGGTCGAGCAACTGCTGTTGGTCAACGACTTCTCGGCAATGGCGCTGGGCATGACCCGTTTGCAACCGGGCGAATTTCGCGTGGTCTGCGAGGGCACGCCAGAGCCGTTGCGCCCGGCGGTAGTGATTGGTCCGGGCACTGGCCTTGGCGTCGGCACTCTGCTCGATCTCGGCGAAGGCCGTTTCGCCGCGTTGCCGGGCGAGGGCGGTCACGTCGATCTGCCGCTGAGCAGCCCGCGTGAAACGCAACTGTGGCAACACATCCACAACGAAATCGGCCATGTCAGCGCCGAAACCGCGTTGAGCGGCGGCGGCTTGCCTCGGGTGTACCGGGCGATCTGCGCGGTGGACGGCCATGAGCCGCAACTCGACACGCCGGAAGCGATTACCGCGGCAGGCCTGGCGGGTGACCCGATTGCGCTGGAAGTGCTGGAACAGTTCTGCTGCTGGTTGGGGCGTGTGGCCGGCAACAACGTGCTGACCACGGGCGGGCGCGGTGGGGTTTATATCGTCGGGGGCGTGATTCCACGCTTTGCCGATTTCTTCGTCGAAAGCGGTTTTGCCCGTAGCTTTGCCGACAAGGGCTGCATGAGCGATTACTTCAAAGGCATTCCGGTGTGGCTGGTGACGGCGCCGTATTCCGGGCTGATGGGTGCCGGAGTAGCCTTGGAGCAATCAATCCCGGCCTGAAATGCAATCAAACTGTAGGAGTGAGCCCTTGTGGTGAGGGGATAAATCCCCTCACCACAGGTTTTGCTCCCGCAGTGGTTTTGTGGTGTTTGTAAAATCAGTGCTTAAGGCATAATCCGCCCCAATTCCAACAACAAGGATGCCTTCGAAGTGAGCTCAGTCAACAAGTCGATATTGTTGGTCGATGACGACCAGGAAATACGCGAGTTGCTGGAAACCTACCTGACCCGTGCCGGGTTTCAGGTACGTGCCACCGCCGATGGCGCCAGTTTCCGCCAGGCACTCAACGAGGCGCCGAGCGATCTGGTGATCCTCGATGTCATGCTGCCCGACGAAGACGGCTTCAGCCTGTGCCGCTGGGTGCGCCAGCATCCGCGTCAGGCGCAAGTGCCGATCATCATGCTCACCGCCAGTTCCGACGAGGCCGACCGCGTGATCGGGCTGGAGCTCGGTGCCGACGACTACCTCGGCAAACCCTTCAGCCCCCGCGAACTGCAAGCCCGCATCAAGGCCTTGCTGCGACGCGCGCAATTTGGTCAGGAGCGCAACGGCAGTGAAGTGCTGGCCTTCGATGAGTGGCGGCTGGACATGGTCAGCCATCGGCTGTTCCACACGGATGGCGAGGAAGTAATCCTGTCCGGCGCCGACTTCGCGCTGCTGAAACTGTTCCTCGATCACCCGCAGGAAATCCTCGACCGCGACACCATCGGCAACGCCACCCGGGGTCGCGACCTGATGCCGCTCGATCGCATCGTCGACATGGCGGTCAGCCGTTTGCGCCAGCGCCTGCGCGACACGGAAAAACCGCCACGGTTGATCCGCACCGTGCGCGGCAGTGGCTACCAACTGGCAGCCAACGTGGTTGCCGGCAATGGTCACTGAGTCGCTGCGCAAACTCGCGGCCAAGGTGCCGGTGCCGCGCTCGCTGCTTGGGCGGATGCTCCTGCTGACCTTGCTCGCGGTGTTGTTCGCGCAGACGTTATCCAGCGTGATCTGGGTCTCGCAACTGCGCGCCACTCAGCTCGAAGGCCTGGTCACCAGCGCCCGCAGCCTCGCCCATTCGATGACCGCCAGCGTCAGCTATTTCCGCTCGCTGCCGGTGGCGTATCGGCCGTTGGTGCTCGACCAGTTGCGCAGCATGGGCGGCACCCGGTTCGTGGTGACGCTCAACGATAAACCGTTGGGCATGGACGTGCTGCCGGTGACGCCGCGCAAGGCTGCAGTGATGAAGGCCGTGGACGAAGTGCTGCGCCAGACCCTCGGCAATGACACCGATATTTCGGTGACATTTGTCAGCCCCGAGGACCTGCGGATTTTCAACGCTGGGTTGAAACTCGATGAACTGCCACGTTCCTGGGCGCATTACGCGCTGACGCTGGAACCGGTAAACCCGCCCGTGCTGGTCACGCAGATCCAGATGGCGCCGGGTGAATGGCTGTACATCGCTTCCTTGCTGCCCGAGCCCTACACCAGCCTTGAAGAACAAGGCCTGCCCTCACAGCAGGTGTGGTTTATCGTTCTCACCAGCGGTTTCCTGCTGTTGTTCATCGGTCTGTTGGTGCACTGGCAGAGCCGGCCGCTCAAGCGTCTGGCGCGGGCCGCACGCGACATGTCGCTGGGCGCTGACGTCGAGCCGGTGGCCGAGGGTGGCGGCAGTGAAGTGGTTGAAGTGGGCCGTGCTTTCAACACCATGCGCGAACGCATCAGCCGTTACCTGACCGAACGCAGCCAGTTGTTCAGCGCGATCTCGCATGACCTGCGCACACCGATCACCCGTTTGCGCTTGCGCGTCGAACTGCTGGAAGACGAAACGCTGCAAGCCAAGTTCGGCCGAGATCTGGATGAACTGGAGCTGCTGGTCAAAGGCGCGTTGCAGTGCGTGAAAGACACCGATATCCACGAGAACATCGAGCCGGTGGATCTGAATCATGTGCTCGACTGCCTCGTCGAGCCGTATCTGGCGCCCAACGGCAATGGCCGGGTGACTCAGGATGGTCGGGCGCTGGCGGCCTATTCGGGCAAGCCTTTGGCGCTGAAACGTTGCATTGGCAACCTGATCGATAACGCGCTGAAGTATGGGCAAAACGCTCACTTGCATATCGATGACGATGAGAGCGCATTTGTCCTGCACGTCGACGATGAAGGGCCGGGGGTGCCGGAGCAGCGGCTGGAGCAGGTGTTTGAGCCGCACTTTCGCTTGGCGGGGCAGCAACAGGGGTATGGCCTCGGTTTGGGAATTGCGCGCAACATTGCCCATAGCCATGGGGGTGAGGTGACGTTGCAGAATTTGCGTGAGGGTGGCTTGCGCGTGACCCTGCAACTGCCGCGCAGTGCTGATTGACACCCATCATTGTGGCGAGGGAGCTTGCTCCCGCTGGACTGCGCAGCAGGCCTTATTTTTGAGTGCCGCTTCGCGCCACAGCGGGAGCAAGCTCCCTCGCCACAGATCTCACTCTAGATCTATCAATGTCACAGGTCGGTGACGAACCCCGCCCCCTTCGTTACAAGCCCGCCCCGGCCCGTTGTTTAGACTCCCCGCAGTCATAACAACAAAAAAGGCCATCCATGGATCTCTTCCAACCCGGCTTCAGCAGTTGGCTGAACGCCCCTGCCCACCAGCAATGGCTCGCCGCCGAAGGCCTGCGCCTGCTGGATTTCGCCAAGGCGTCAAAACTGCCCGAAGGCTTCGGCAACCTCGACGAACGCGGCCGTCTGCCCGCGAACGCGCGAGCCGAAACCATGAACACCGCACGCATGACCCACAGCTTCGCCATGGCCCATATTCAAGGCCTGCCGGGTTTCGCCGAACTGGTCGATCACGGCATTGCCGCCCTGCGCGGGCCGTTGCGTGATGCGTTGCATGGCGGTTGGTTCGCGGTCGCCGAACACCGCGACGACAACACCGGCAAGAACGCCTATCTACATGCCTTCGTCGCGCTGGCGGCAAGTTCTGCGGTGGTCGCCCAGCGTCCCGGTGCCCAAGCGTTGCTGGATGACGCGATCGACATCATCGACACGTATTTCTGGAGCGAAGAAGAGGGCGCCATGCGCGAATTCTTCAACCGTGACTGGAGCGAAGAGGAAGCCTATCGTGGCGCCAACAGCAACATGCACGCCACCGAAGCGTTCCTCGCCCTCGCCGATGTCACTGAAGACCCTCGCTGGCTGGTGCGCGCGCAACGCATCGTCGAGCGAGTGATTCATGGTCACGCCGCCGCCAATGGTTACATGGTCATCGAACACTTCGACCGCGACTGGCAGCCGCTGCGCGAATACAACCACGATAACCCTGCTGACGGCTTCCGTCCTTACGGCACCACGCCGGGCCATGGTTTCGAGTGGGCGCGGCTGTTGCTGCACCTCGAAGCTGCACGGGTGCAGGCAGGCATGCTTACACCGGGCTGGCTCGCCACCGATGCGCAAAAACTCTTTGAGCAAAACTGCCGTCATGGCTGGGACGTCGATGGTTTGCCGGGCATCGTCTACACCCTCGACTGGGACAACAAAGCCGTGGTTCGCCATCGACTGCACTGGACCCATGCCGAAGCCAGCGCTGCTGCCAGCGCCTTGCTCAAGCGCACTGGCGATGCTCAATACGAAACCTGGTACCGGCTGTTCTGGGAGTTCTGCGAGGTGAATTTCATCGACCGTTGCGACGGCAGCTGGCACCACGAACTCAATCCGCAAAACATTCCGAGTGACGATATCTGGCCGGGCAAGCCCGATCTTTATCACGCCTGGCAAGCGGTGCTGATCCCTCGTCTACCCTTGTCACCGAGCATGGCCAGTGCCTTGGCGCAGTTGTCTCAAGGCGCTCCTGTGTAACCATACGGTGACATTCCCGCGTCCCTTCGTTACCTGCGAGGGGAATTGCCCTGTTTAAACTCCTGTGCAGCGCAAGCACCAGACTTGCAATGCATAACAACAAGAAAGGTACATCTCAGATGAATGCGATTTCTCGCCTCGCTACTGTCATTTCTGTCGCCTCCCTGTTCCCGCTCGCAATTCTGCCTCTCAGTGTGTCCGCTGCCGAATCCAAAGGATCGGTGGAAGTCGTGCACTGGTGGACGTCCGGTGGCGAAAAAGCTGCCGTTGATGTGCTCAAGGCCCAAGTCGAAAAAGACGGTTTCACCTGGAAGGACGGCGCCGTTGCCGGCGGTGGCGGTGCGACTGCCATGACCGTACTGAAAAGCCGCGCCGTGGCCGGTAACCCACCTGGCGTTGCCCAGATCAAAGGTCCGGACATTCAGGAATGGGCGTCGACCGGTCTGCTCGACACCGACGTTCTGAAAGACGTTGCCAAAGAAGAGAAGTGGGACAGCCTGCTCGACAAGAAAGTCTCCGATACCGTGAAGTACGACGGTGACTACGTGGCCGTGCCGGTGAACATTCACCGTGTGAACTGGCTGTGGATCAACCCGGAAGTCTTCAAGAAAGCCGGCATCACCAAGAACCCGACCACCCTCGAAGAATTCTACGCCGCTGGCGACAAGCTCAAGGCTGCGGGCTTCATTCCGCTGGCCCACGGCGGTCAGCCTTGGCAGGACAGCACAGTGTTCGAAGCCGTGGTGCTCTCGGTCATGGGTGTTGATGGTTACAAGAAAGCCCTGGTCGATCTGGACAACGGCGCGCTGACCGGTCCGGACATGGTCAAGGCCCTGACCGAGCTGAAGAAAGTCGCGACCTACATGGATGCCGACGGCAAAGGCCAGGACTGGAACCTGGAAGCCGCCAAAGTCATCAACGGCAAGGCCGGCATGCAGATCATGGGTGACTGGGCCAAGTCCGAATGGACCGCCGCCAAGAAAGTCGCCGGCAAGGACTACGAGTGCGTAGCGTTCCCGGGCACCGACAAGGCGTTCACCTACAACATCGACTCGCTGGCTGTGTTCAAGCAGAAAGACGCTGGTACTGCGGCCGGTCAGAAGGACATCGCCAAAGTCGTGCTGGGTGAAAACTTCCAGAAAGTCTTCAGCATCAACAAAGGCTCGATCCCGGTTCGCAACGACATGTTGAACAACATGGAGAAACTCGGTTTCGACTCCTGCGCACAAACCGCTGCCAAGGACTTCCTGGCGGACGCCAAGTCCGGTGGTCTGCAGCCGAGCATGGCGCACAACATGGCGACCACGCTGGCTGTGCAGGGCGCGTTCTTTGATGTCGTGACCAACTACATCAACGACCCGAAAGCCGACCCGGCCGACACCGCCAAGAAACTCGGTGCAGCGATCAAGTCAGCCAAGTAATGCTTGGCCCCTGTAGGAGCGAGCCTTTGTGGTGAGGGGATTTATCCCCGATGGGTTGCGAAGCGACCCCGAAAAGTTGCAGCGGCGCAGTATCAGACATGCCGCATGCAATGGTTTTGCGACTGCTTCGCAGCCGATCGGGGATAAATCCCCTCGCCACAGGGCTCACTCCTACAAGGGGACGAGTTGCCCAAGTAGTCCTTTTCTCTCGTAGTGGATTTCCCCATGAGTTCTGTTGCTGTGTTCAGCAAGGCCTCGCCGTTCGATGCATTGCAGCGCTGGCTACCCAAACTGGTGCTGGCGCCGAGCATGTTCATCGTGCTGGTGGGCTTCTATGGCTACATCCTGTGGACGTTCGTGCTGTCGTTCACCACCTCGACGTTTCTGCCCAACTACAAGTGGGCCGGTCTGGCGCAATACGCACGCTTGTTCGACAACGACCGCTGGTGGGTTGCGAGCAAAAACCTCGCGGTGTTCGGTGGCATGTTCATCGGCATCACGCTGGTGATTGGTGTGCTGCTGGCGGTGTTCCTCGACCAGCGCATCCGTCGTGAAGGCTTTATCCGCACCATTTACCTGTACCCGATGGCGCTCTCGATGATCGTTACCGGTACCGCGTGGAAATGGCTGCTCAACCCGGGCATGGGCCTGGATAAATTGTTGCGGGACTGGGGCTGGGAAGGCTTCCGTCTCGACTGGCTGATCGACCCTGATCGCGTGGTCTACTGCCTGGTGATCGCCGCTGTCTGGCAAGCCTCGGGCTTCATCATGGCGATGTTCCTCGCCGGTCTGCGTGGCGTCGATCAATCGATCATTCGTGCCGCGCAGATCGATGGCGCAAGCATGCCGATGATCTACTGGAAAGTGGTGCTGCCAAGCCTGCGCCCGGTGTTCTTCAGTGCGGTAATGATTCTGGCGCACATCGCGATCAAGAGCTTCGACCTGGTCGCGGCGATGACCGCCGGCGGTCCGGGTTATTCCTCCGACCTGCCAGCGATGTTCATGTATTCCTTCACCTTCAGTCGCGGCCAGATGGGCATGGGCTCGGCCAGTGCGATTCTGATGCTCGGTGCGATCCTCGCGATCATCGTGCCTTACCTGTATTCCGAGCTGAGGACCAAGCGCAATGACTAGTCTCGCTGCCAAACCTGCTATCAGCCTGAGTCGCATCGCGATCTATGCGGTGCTGATCCTCGCCGTATTGCTTTATCTGGTGCCGCTGGTGGTCATGTTGCTGACCAGCTTCAAGACCCCGGAAGACATCAGCACCGGTAACCTGCTGAGCTGGCCGACCGTGGTCAGCGGCATTGGTTGGGTCAAGGCCTGGGCCACGGTTGATGGCTACTTCTGGAACTCGATCAAGATCACTGTTCCGGCCGTGATCATCTCCACTGCCATCGGTGCGTTGAACGGCTATGTGCTGTCGTTCTGGCGTTTCCGTGGTTCGCAGTTGTTCTTCGGTCTGCTGTTGTTCGGCTGCTTCCTGCCGTTCCAGACCGTGCTGCTGCCGGCCTCGTTCACCCTCGGCAAAATGGGCCTGGCAAGCACTACCACTGGCCTGGTGTTTGTCCACGTGGTTTACGGTCTGGCGTTCACCACGCTGTTCTTCCGTAACTACTATGTGAGCATTCCCGATGCGCTGGTGAAAGCCGCACGCCTCGATGGCGCGGGGTTCTTCACGATCTTCCGCCGGATCATCCTGCCGATGTCGACGCCGATCATCATGGTCTGCCTGATCTGGCAGTTCACCCAGATCTGGAACGACTTCCTCTTCGGTGTGGTGTTCTCCAGCGGCGATTCGCAACCGATCACCGTGGCGCTGAACAACCTGGTCAACACCAGCACCGGCGCCAAGGAATACAACGTGGACATGGCAGCGGCGATGATCGCCGGTCTGCCGACCCTGCTGGTCTATGTGGTCGCAGGCAAGTATTTCGTGCGCGGGCTGACGGCCGGCGCAGTCAAGGGGTAATCATGGCTACGCTCGAACTTCGCAACGTCAACAAGACCTACGGTGCCGGCCTGCCGGACACCCTGAAGAACATTGAACTGTCGATCAAGGAAGGCGAATTCCTGATCCTCGTCGGCCCGTCGGGCTGCGGCAAGTCGACCTTGATGAACTGCATCGCCGGTCTGGAAACCATCACCGGCGGCGCGATCATGATCGGCGACCAGGACGTCAGCGGCATGAGTCCGAAGGATCGCGACATCGCCATGGTGTTCCAGTCCTACGCGCTATACCCGACCATGAGCGTGCGCGAGAACATCGAGTTCGGTCTGAAGATCCGCAAGATGCCGCAGTCGGCGATCGATGAAGAAGTCGCCCGCGTGGCCAAGCTGCTGCAGATCGAACACCTGCTCAACCGCAAGCCGGGTCAGCTCTCCGGTGGTCAGCAACAGCGTGTGGCCATGGGCCGGGCCCTGGCGCGTCGGCCGAAGATTTATCTGTTCGACGAACCACTGTCCAACCTCGACGCCAAGTTGCGCGTCGAGATGCGTACCGAAATGAAACTGATGCACCAGCGCCTGAAGACCACCACGGTCTACGTGACCCACGACCAGATCGAAGCGATGACGCTGGGCGACAAGGTTGCGGTGATGAAGGACGGCATCATTCAGCAGTTCGGCACGCCGAAAGAGATCTACAACGATCCGGCCAACCTGTTCGTCGCGAGCTTCATCGGCTCGCCGCCAATGAACTTCATTCCGCTGCGTCTGCAACGCAAGGACGGTCGTCTGCTGGCACTGCTCGACAGTGGCCAGGCGCGTTGCGAGTTGCCGATGGGCATGCAGGACGCCGGTCTGGAAGATCGCGAAGTGATCCTCGGCCTGCGCCCGGAGCAGATTGTTCTGGCGAACGGCGAGGGCAACGGCCTGCCGAGCATCAAGGCTGAAGTGCAAGTCACCGAGCCAACCGGTCCGGACACGCTGGTGTTCGTCAATCTGAATGACACCAAGGTCTGCTGCCGTCTGGCACCGGACGTGGCGCCGCAGGTGGGCGAGAGCCTGACACTGCAATTCGATCCATCGAAAGTGTTGTTGTTCGATGCCAAGACTGGCGAGCGTTTGGGCGTTGCGGCCCAACCACAGACCGATGCGCGGTCTGCGAACGTGGCGCAATTCAAAGGCCGCTGAAGATCAACATGTGTGAGCAAACTTTTGTGGTGAGGGGATTTATCCCCGATGGGTCGCGAAGCGGCCCCAGAAGCCGGGTCTGCTGCGCAGAACATCGGGGATAAATCCCCTCGCCACAGGGTTCGATGCTGCAATTCATGTAAACCGCGTTAGATAAAAACAGTTAATAACAATAAAGACGAGGATGTAGGGATGAAAAAGAAACACGTCAATGCCCGGTTGATCTGCCAAGTGTCAGCTGCGGCGGCATTGGTGCTGGCCGGTAACGCGATGGCCGCGGATGCCTTCAGCTCCGATTCCAAATGGATGACCGGCGATTGGGGTGGTGAGCGGACCAAGCTGATCGAGCAGGGTATCGACATCAAGGCCGACTACGTTGGGGAAGTCGGTGGCAACCTGCACGGTGGCTACAACGACGACAAGACCGCGCGTTACGCCGACCAGTTCGGTCTGGGCGTGGCACTCGATCTGCAAAAGCTGTGGGGCTGGGACAACACTCAGGCGAAGATCCAGCTGACCAACCGTAACGGTTACAACATCTCCAACGATCGCGTTGGCGATCCGCGTGCCGGCACCCTGAGTTCTTCGCAAGAAGTGTATGGCCGTGGCCACATGGTGCGTCTGACCCAGTTGTGGATTCAGCACCAGTTCTTCGACAACAAGCTCGACGTCAAGGCCGGTTACTTCGGTGAAGGCGAAGACTTCAACACCTTCCCGTGCGACTTCCAGAACCTGGCGTTCTGCGGTTCGCAAGTGGGTAACTGGGCGACCAACATCTGGTACAACTGGCCGGTCAGCCAGGCCGCAATCCGCGTGAAGTACAACATCAACGACGAGCTCTACGCGCAGATCGGTGCGTACAACCAGAACCCGTCGCAGCTGGAACACGGCAACGGCTTCAAGCTCAGCGGCAGCGGCACCGCCGGTACTGTTCTGCCAGTCGAATTGGTCTGGTCGCCGAAGGTCAACAGCCTGCCGGGCGAATACCGTGTCGGTTACTACAAGAGCACCGCTGATGCTGCCGACGTCCGTGAAGACGTCAACGGTCTCGACGCAGCGACCACTCGCGACGCCTACAAAACCCACAGCAGCAAACACGGCTACTGGTTCGTGGCGCAACAGCAACTCACCAGCCACAACGGTGATGCTTCGCGCGGTCTGAACATCGCGGCGAACGCCACGTTCCACGACAAGGACACCAACTTCATCGACAACTACCAGTCGGTGATGTTCGTCTACAAAGGCCCGTTCGATGCGCGTCCGAAGGATGACATCGGCATTGGCGCGGCGCGTATCCATGTCAACGATGACGTGAAGAAAAACGCCGAGCTGCTGAATGCTTCCAACGGTGTTTCGGATTACGACAATCCGGTGTTCTCGCCGATTCGTGAAACCGAATACAACTACGAGCTCAACTACGGCATCCACGTCACCAACTGGCTGACCGTGCGCCCTAACCTGCAATACATCACGCATCCGGGCGGTGTGGATGCGGTGGACAACGCTTTGGTCGCTGGCCTGAAAATTCAGTCTACGTTCTAACGCGTCTGCGATAAGCTCCTCTCTATGTGCGCATATTTGCGGACAGCCCAGGCTGTCCGCTTTTTTTTGCAACACAGGTCGATGCAATCAAAGGTAATGCCTCTGTGGCGAGGGAGCTTGCTCCCGCTCGGCTGCGCAGCAGTCGTAAGAGCTGCTGATGAGGTTTAACTGACACACCGTAGTGAATGATTCAGGGGCCGCTTCGCAGCCCAGCGGGAGCAAGCTCCCTCGCCACAAGAACAATGTGGATTGTTGAGTACCCCCATGATTTTCAGGACCGTGGCAAATGCATGAGCATCCGCTACAACGCTTCTTCAGATCCCTGCGCGAACAACCGGTGTTCGCCTGGGAGCGCTATCAGATGCGCGACGTGCTGGTGATCGATCACCCGCTGTGTCAGGCGGTGTTCAGTCGTCAGGGCGCGCAGTTGCTGCACTTCCAGCCGCGTGGGCAAAAGCCGTGGTTGTGGTGTGCGGCGAAGTGGCCGCATGTTGGTGCCATTCGTGGCGGCGTGCCGGTGTGCTGGCCGTGGTATGGCCGCCATCCGAGCGAAAACGCCTGGCCGTCCCATGGCTGGGCACGTCTGCTCGACTGGAAGTTGCTCGACAGCTGCAGCGCCGAAGATGGCGTGCGCCTGCACTGGCAATTGCAGTTGTGTGATTGGCAGGTCGACCTGCACGCGCACTTGGGTGAACGCATGGAATTACGCCTGAGCACCGAGCATCAGGACGACATGCCGTGCCAGATGAGCCAGGCTTTGCACGCTTACTGGCGTATTGGCGATGTGAGTGAGATAGCGCTGTCTGGGCTCGAAGGTGCGCAGGGTTACGACCAGTTGAACCGTGAAGTTTGCCAGCAGGAAGGCGAGTTGCGGGTCGATGGTGGCTGTCAGCGGGTGTTCCAGCACGACGGTGAATTGCAGCTCAAGGATCATGCCTGGCAGCGCGAGTTGTGCATCGATACCGGGGACAGTGCCGACACCGTGGTCTGGCATCCGGGCTCACGGCCATTGTTGGGCGTGAGCTGGGATGAGATCTCGGAGTTTGTTTGTGTGGAAGCGGCGGCGGGGGGCACCGATAGCCTGCACCTGGCGCCGGGGGAGAAGGCGCACCTGAGCTTGCAGGCGTGGGCGGGGGCTTAGTTGTGTGGTGTCGCTGCTGGCCCTATCGCGAGCAGGCTCACTCCTACATTTGAAATGCGTTCCCCTGTAGGAGTGAGCCTGCTCGCGATGGCGGTTGATCAGTCGCCGAGATCCTGGATCAGTTGAACTCGTCCCCCACCGGATACCGACTGGCATTCAAGCTCTCTTTGATCTTGCGCAGATGCGGCTGGAAATCCACCCCGCGACGCAACGTCATCCCCGTCGCCAGCACATCCAGCACCGTCAACTGAATGATCCGCGAAGTCATCGGCATATAGATGTCGGTGTCTTCCGGCAGCGGGATGTTCAAGCTCAAGGTACTCGCCTTGGCCAGCGGCGAATTCTCCGCCGTCAGACCCAGCACCGAAGCACCGTTCTCGCGAGCAATACGCGCCACTTCCACCAGCTCGCGGGTGCGCCCGGTGTAGGAAATGATCACGAACAACTCACCGGTGTGCGCCACCGAAGCGATCATCCGCTGCATCAGCACATCGGCATGCGCCGTCACCGCCAGGTTGAAACGGAAGAATTTATGTTGTGCATCCAGCGCCACTGGCGCTGAAGCGCCGAGGCCGAAGAAGTGGATCTGCCGCGCCTGAATCAACAGGTCGACGGCGCGGCTGATCAGGTTCGGATCGAGTGCCTGGCAAGCGCTGTCCAGCGACGCAATGGCGCTGCCGAAAATCTTCTGCGTGTAAGCCTCGGGATTGTCATCGGCTTCCACTGCGCGGCTGACGTAGGCGGCGCCACTGGCCAGACTCTGGGCCAATTGCAGTTTCAGTTCCGGATAGCCGCTGACACCGAATGAACGGCAAAAGCGATTGACCGTCGGTTCGCTTACCGACGCCGCTTGGGCGAGGGCGGCGATGCTGAAGCGGGTGGCCTGCTGCGGGTTGAGCAGGATCACCTCGGCGACTTTGCGTTCGGCCTTGTTCAGGTCTTCAAGGCGACTCTGGATCTGTTCCAGTAAATTTCGCACGCGGTCCATATGGAATTCCTAATTCACCTGCGCAAAGGTGCGCCGGGCTATGCAAATTGGGCCTTTGATATGGCCCGTAACGGTGGCCTATCCTACTGATGGCTCCGACCGACCACCACTCGGAATCTGTATTTTGCGAAAATGTTGTGGTTATTACTACATTTTCCCTTGAGTGATGCCTTGAAAAAAGGTATTTGTAGCTTAACTTGATAAAAGAACAAACATCATGCCTTCGATTACGGTTGAACCGTGCACCTTTGCCTTGTTCGGCGCTCTTGGCGATCTGGCCCTGCGCAAGCTGTTTCCTGCCCTTTATCACCTCGATGGCGCTGACTTGTTGCACGAGGACACGCGCATCATCGCGTTGGCCCGTGAAGCAGGCAGCGAGCAGCAGCACATGGCGTTCATCGCCGCCGAATTGCGCCGCTACGTCGGCAAAGAGCTGGACGAAGCCGTCGCCGAGCGTTTTCTCGCTCGCCTGACCTACCTGCACGTCGACTTCCTCAAGGCAGAAGACTATGTCGCGCTGGCCGAACTGGCTGGCAGCACGCAACGCATGATTGCCTACTTCGCCACGCCGGCAGCGGTGTACGGCGCGATTTGCGAGAACCTGGCGAAAGTCGGTCTGGCGGAAAATACCCGCGTGGTCCTCGAAAAGCCGATCGGTTCCGATCTGGAGTCCTCGCGCAAGGTCAACGACGCCGTGGCGCAGTTCTTCCCGGAGAACCGTACCTACCGCATCGACCATTATCTGGGCAAAGAAACCGTTCAGAACCTGATCGCCCTGCGTTTCGCCAACAGCCTGTTCGAAACCCAGTGGAACCAGAATTACATCTCCCACGTGGAAATCACCGTGGCCGAGAAGGTTGGCATCGAAGGCCGCTGGGGTTACTTCGACAAGGCTGGCCAACTGCGTGACATGATCCAGAATCACCTGTTGCAGTTGCTTTGCCTGATCGCCATGGACCCGCCGGCCGACTTGTCCGCCGACAGCATCCGTGACGAGAAAGTAAAAGTGCTCAAGGCGCTGGCACCGATCAGCCCGGAAGGCCTGACCACGCAGGTTGTGCGCGGTCAGTACATCGCCGGTTACAGCGAAGGCAAATCCGTACCGGGTTACCTAGAAGAACCGAATTCCAACACCCAGAGCGACACCGAAACCTTCGTCGCCCTGCGTGCCGACATCCGCAACTGGCGCTGGGCCGGCGTACCGTTTTACCTACGCACCGGCAAGCGCATGCCGCAGAAACTGTCGCAGATCGTCATCCACTTCAAAGAACCGTCGCACTACATCTTCGCCCCGGAGCAGCGCCTGCAGATCAGCAACAAACTGATCATCCGCCTGCAACCGGACGAAGGTATTTCGCTGCGCGTGATGACCAAAGAACAGGGCCTGGACAAAGGCATGCAACTGCGCAGCGGCCCGCTGCAACTGAATTTCTCTGACACCTGGCGTAGCGCGCGGATCCCCGATGCCTACGAGCGGTTGTTGCTGGAAGTGATGAACGGCAATCAGAACCTGTTTGTCCGTAAAGATGAAATCGAAGCCGCGTGGAAATGGTGTGACCAGCTGATCGCCGGGTGGAAAAAATCCGGTGACGCGCCCAAGCCGTATGCGGCCGGGTCGTGGGGGCCGATGAGCTCCATTGCATTGATCACGCGGGACGGGAGGTCGTGGTATGGCGATATCTGAAGTGAAACTGCCCGCGGGCGTGAACGCTCACGAATTCAAGAGCCCGGTGCTGTTGGCCGAAGGTCTGGCGTTGAATGTGGCCAAGCAACTGAGTGATGCCATCGCAGCACGCGGCAACGCCGTGCTGGTGGTGTCTGGCGGTCGCAGCCCGGTCGCGTTTTTCCAGCACCTGGCCAAGCAGGAGCTGGACTGGTCGAAGGTCGTTGTGACCCTCGCCGACGAGCGCTGGGTGCCGGTCGAGCACGCCGACAGCAATGCTGGTCTGCTCAAGCAGTATCTGCTTAAAGGCCCGGCAGCCAAGGCGCAGTTCCTCAGCCTCTACAGCGCTGCGGCGAATGTCGAGCAGGCAGCGGAGAACGCCGATCGTCTGCTCGCCGAGTTGCCGCCGATTGACGTGCTGGTGCTGGGCATGGGCGACGACGGTCATACCGCGTCGCTGTTCCCCGACAGCCCGAACCTGACTGAAGCGCTGCAAGCCGACGGCACGCGCCGTTGCTGGCCGATGCTCGCACCGAGCGTGCCGCGTCAGCGCCTGACCATGAGTCGTGCGCTGCTGGCGTCGGCGAAGCACAAGATTCTGTCAATTTCCGGTCAGTCGAAACTGACCACCCTGAATGCCGCGCTGGCATCCGATGATGTCGCCGCCATGCCGGTACGCGCGTTTCTGCAACCCACGTTAGAGATTTACTGGTGCCCATGAGCCAAGGAACAGCCGCTATGACAACCCCATCCCCGACCGTTTCCATGGCGGACAAAGTTGCCCTGATCGACAGCCTCTGCGCCAAGGCGCGGATTCTGCCGGTGATCACCATCGCCCGTGAACAGGACGTGCTGCCATTGGCCGACGCCCTGGCCGCCGGTGGCCTGACCGCGCTGGAAGTGACCCTGCGTTCGCAGTTCGGCCTCAAGGCCATCCAGATTCTGCGCGAGCAGCGTCCTGAGCTGATGACCGGTGCCGGCACCGTGCTCGACCGCAATATGCTTGCGGCGGCCGAAGCGGCGGGCTCGCAATTCATCGTCACCCCGGGCATCACCCGTGACCTGCTCGAAGCCAGCGTCGACAGCCCGATTCCGCTGTTGCCAGGCATCAGCAACGCCTCCGGCATCATGGAAGGCTATGGTCTGGGCTATCGTCGTTTCAAGCTGTTCCCGGCTGAAGTCAGCGGTGGCGTGGCAGCGATCAAAGCCCTTGGCGGCCCGTTCGGTGAAGTGAAATTCTGCCCGACTGGCGGCGTCGGCCCGGCCAACATCAAGAGCTACATGGCGCTGAAAAATGTCATGTGCGTGGGCGGTAGCTGGATGCTTGATCCTGAGTGGATCAAGAACGGCGACTGGGCCCGCATTCAGGAATGCACCGCCGAAGCATTGGCGCTGCTGGACTGATAGCAACCTTACACTTCGTTGTGTGTTCTACGGCTTTACGGTGCGCTTGGTCGGTGCACCGTTTTTTTTGTCCGCCGAAAAGCAAACCAAAAACAGCGTCAAAAGATCGCAGCCTTCGGCAGCTCCTAAAGGGGAATGGCAGGTTTTTCTGTAGGAGCTGTCGAGTGAAACGAGGCTGCGATCTTTTGATCTTTTTTTAAAACGATCGCTGCCTTCGCTAGCCCCTGCAAAAGCGTCGTTACTCTGCGATACATAGTTACCGCACGCGATTTCCCCCTCGACGCTAATCTGCGTTCTTCTTATGGAAGAGAGCACATGTCATGGATCGAGATCCTGCAGCATCACCGCCGCAATCGGTGTATCAACTGGCCCCCGAGCAAATCGCCGGGCCGTATTTTCGCAATCCCAAACTGTTGCGTCGCAACATCAGCGAAGGCGCCGAAGGCTTGCCGCTGATCCTGCGTCTGACCATTGTCGATGCGATGACCGGCGAACCGGTCAACGGCGCCCTGGTGGATGTCTGGCACTGCAACGCACGAGGCGCCTACTCGGGCTGGAGTCGGGTCAACCCGGACGCGGAAGTCGATGTCGAGGCCATTGGCTCGATCCCGCGCACGGACGATGACACTTACTTGCGGGGCAGCCAGTTTTGCGATCACAAGGGGCGAGCGCGGTTTACCACGATCTATCCCGGCTTCTACGCCGGCCGCGCGCTGCACATCCATGTCGCGGTGCGCATCGTTGCCGGCAACGAATACCTGGAAGAACGCAACGTCGCCTGGGTCGGCCAATTGTTCTTCCCCGAGGTGGTCTCACGTTCGGTACTCAACGCGAAAGCGTATCGCGGGCGCGCTTCATCGCCGCTGCAAAACATCGAGGACAGCCTCTATGCCGGCCAGAACGGTGAAGCGCCAATCCTGACGGTCTGGCCGATCGGCCGAGACTCGCACGAGGATGGTTACTTCGGCCACCTGACCATCGGCATCGACACTTTTGCGGCGTCGTCGCAGATCAAGCCCGAGGACTTCGACAAATACACCGTATAACCGGCTTAGCGCAGCTCGTTCAGCGCACGGGTCAACAATTGCATATCGGCCGCGGTGGTAGTCAGTCCCGGAGTGATACGGATACACGGCCCACACGCGGCACCGGTGCGCACCACGGTGAACAGGTTATGGTCTTTCAGCAGCCGCCCGGCCATTAGCTGTTGATCGTCGTGGCGAGTGAAACGCATCGCGGTGATGCCGCAGTAAAGACGCGGGTCATCCGGAGTCAGCACCTCGATGCCCGGCAAATGCCGCACGGCGCTGACCCACAGATTGCGCAGGTAATTGAGCCGCGCACCTTTGGCCGCCGCCCCGCCCAGTGAGCGGTGTTCCTCGAACACCAGCGGCAGGCTCATCAGCGCCGGGATGTTGGGAGTGCTGTAGGACGTGCGAGCGCGGATGTCATTGCTCGGGTAGTGCATCTCGCCCATGTCCGGATCGATGTCGGCGAGGCGTTGCGGGGCGATATACAGAAAGCCCAGGGTCAGCGGTGCGCCGATCCATTTGTGCAGGTTATAGCCGGCGAACGCGATGCCCATGGCTTCGAGGTCGAACTCGAACTGACCGAGGGCGTGCGCGCCGTCGAGGATGATATCGACGCCATGCTCCTTGGCCATCGCCGCAATCGCCTGCACCGGCATCACCAGACCGGTGCGGTGGGTGACATGGGTCAGCGCCATCAGTTTGAGTTGCGGATGACGGATGAACGTCTCGCGATACGTCTCCAGCAGGCTGTCGAAACTGGCCGGATGCGCATGAGCGATCTCAATCACTTCCACACCGCGATGCCGTGCCAGCCAGCGCATGGCGCCTTTGACCGTGTCGTATTCGAGGTCGCTGATCAGCACCTGATCGCCCGGTTGCAGGCGGTTGTAGTTACGGATCAACGATTGCAGGCCTTCCGTGGCATTGCGGGTGAAGGCAACACTCTGCGCACGCACACCAATCAACTCGGCCAGTTGCGCGCGGATGTCGAGGTTGTCGTGCTGCTCGAAGCGTTGGCGCACATACACCGAGTTGCTGTTGTTGATCAGCTCGATGTTGCGGTGGTACTCCTCGATCACCGTGCGCGACATGCGCCCGAAGTAACCGTTTTCCAGGTTGACGGGGCCGGGGTGAGCGTCATAACGATCAGCGAAGGTTTGCCAGAAGGCTTCGTCTCGGGCGCGGCGGGTGTTATCGGGCATGATCGGCATGACTCAAATAGAGGAGGGCGCTTCAGTGGCGCGGGGCAGGTTTGCCGTGTTTGGCGCGCAGCGGTTCGAGCAAGTCCGAGAGGCCGTTGTGGTCGATCTCCTGCATCAATGCCAACAAGCCGCCGAGTTCGCCGTGGGGAAAACCCTCACGGGCGAACCAGTTCAGATACGGACCCGGCAGGTCGGCAATGATCCGGCCCTTGTATTTGCCGAAGGGCATTTCGCGGGTGATCAGCAGTTCGAGTTTTTCGGGATTCATGCAGATTCGTCTGGCTGGTAAAAATCAAACTGGAAAATACAGGCATTCTGCATGCAGGCCAAATGACAGATCATGCAAATAACCGCGATACAGATAGTTCACTTAACTTTAAGTGATTGATAAATAACGATTTAAATCTTTCTGCAAAGCTGGCACGCACACTGCAATATCCCTTGCATCTTCCACCGATCGCAAGGAATTGAAAAATGACCGACATGAATAAAGAAGCCATCTCTGTACTCAATGACCTGATTGAAACCAGTAAGGACGGTCAGGAAGGGTTCAAGACTTGCGCTGAAGACATCAAGCACCCTGAACTGAAAACCCTGTTCGTGACTCGCTCTGCCGACTGCGCGACCGCTGCTGCTGAACTGCAAGCAGCCGTGCGCTCGATGGGCGGCGATCCGGAAACTTCTACCAGCGTCAGCGGTGATCTGCACCGTCGTTGGGTCGACGTCAAAGCCATGTTCACCGGCAAAGACGAAGAAGCGGTGCTCAACGAAGCCGAGCGTGGTGAAGACCATGCGCTGAAGGCTTATCGTGAAGCCATCGAGAAAATCAACAAGCACAACCTGGTCGGTATTCGTGACCTGGTTGAGCGCCAATACCACGGCGTACAACGCAACCACGATCAGGTGAAAGCCCTGCGTAACCAGGCTCGCGCACGCTCGTAAGCGTCACTGAAAAAACTGTGGGAGCGAGCCTGCTCGCGAATGCGGTGTGTCATGCAACGAGGTTGTTGCTGACACGACCCCTTCGCGAGCAGGCTCGCTCCCACTTTTTTGCGTAACTGCTTAACCGATGCTGATCGCCGGCAAAGTAGGCAACGTCACGGTCTGTTGTTTACGTGGAGCCAGAATCTCGGCCTCGCCATCCACCACCAATTCATCCCGCTGGTTGAACACACGAGTGGCGATGCGTACGCGAAACTTCGGCAGCTTCTCGAGAATTTCCAGGCGCACGGTCAGGGTGTCGCCAATCTTCACCGGCTTCTGAAAGCTCATCTGCTGGCCGATATAGATCGTGCCCGGCCCAGGCAGCTCGCACGCCACCGCAGCACTGATCAGCGCACCGCTGAACATGCCGTGAGCGATACGTTCCTTGAACATGCTGGCGGCGGCGAACTCGGCGTCCAGGTGCACCGGATTGTGGTCGCCGGACATCGCGGCAAACAGCTGGATATCGCGCTCTTCGACAGTTTTGCTGTAGCTGGCGGTCTGGCCGACTTCGAGGGCTTCGTAAGGGATGTTGGTAACCTGGGTCATCGGTCTCGATTCCTGTGACGGATTAAATGAATCCACAAAAAATTATTCGCTGCGGTGAGGGCGCGGATGGCTCAGGGCCTGGTCGATCCAGGCCAGCACATCGGCGATCACTTCGTCGCGGTTGGTTTCGTTGAACAATTCGTGCCGCGCCTGCGGGTAGATCTGCAGTTGCAGGTTTTGGCTGCCGGCCGTGCGCAAGGCATTGGCCAGATCAGTCAGACGCTTGCCCTCACTCACCGGATCACATTCGCCGCCGATCACCAGCAGCGGCAGGCCCGGGTCGATCTGGGCGAGATTGGACGCTTTGCTGATTTGCTGCAAGCCGCCGAGCAAGTCGATCCACAGCTGATTGGTGCAGCGGAAGCCGCACAACGGGTCGCTGGCGTACTTGTCGACTTCGGCCGGATCGCGGCTGAGCCAGTCGAATGGCGTGCGCACCGGTTTGAATTTCTTGTTGAACGAGCCGAACGACAACCACTCGATCAACGCGCTGCGGCCCTTGCCGCCTTGGCGCAGCTTTTCCAGGCGAGCGATCTGCCGCGCGGCGCGATAGAGCGCCACCGGTTGAAAGTTCGAACCACTGAGAATTGCCCCGTGCAGGCTGGCGCTGTGGTGCAGCAAGTAGGCTTGGGCAAGGTAGCTGCCCATGCTGTGCCCGAGCAGGATGATCGGCACTCCGGGATGCTGCTGGCCAATATATTGATTGAGGCTGGCCAGGTCACCCAGCACCTTGCACCAGCCGTCATCATCGGCGAAATGCCCGAGCGTGCCGTGATCGGCAGTTTTGCCATGTCCACGTAAATCCGGCGCGTAGACGCCATATCCTTTGTCGCAAAACGTGTCGGCGAGCCGTGCGTAACGACCGCTGTGTTCTGCCATGCCATGGGCCAGCAGAACCACTGCTTTCAATGGCGCGGCCGGCAGCCACTGATTGACGAAGAGGCGGCTGCGGTCACTCGCGTCCAGCCATAGGGTGTCGTGGATCATGGCGATTCCTTTGCTCAGAGTCGGATCATTGTATAGCGCGTCTGATCAGCCCACGCCACGGCAGGAAGATTCACACGATCAATGACGGCTTTGCCCGTATTTGCCTGCTTGGCCATAACTGCTAGTGTCCGTGAAGCTCCGCTTTTTGCTTTCTGTTTTCAATGGACGAAAGAGAAATGACAGAAAGCGGCCCCGGATCGGCTCAGGTAAAGAGGACAAGAACAATGCAACCTGATTTCTGGAATGACAAACGCCCAGCCGGCGTACCGCTGGACATCGACATGGGTGAGTTCAAGTCGGTGATCGAGGTGTTTGAGCGTTCCTGCAAGAAGTTCGCGGACCGCCCGGCTTTCAGCAACATGGGCGTGACCCTGACGTACGCCGAACTTGAACGCCAGAGCGCCGCTTTCGCCGGTTACCTGCAAGCACATACCGATCTGGTGCCGGGGGATCGGATCGCGGTGCAGATGCCCAACGTCCTGCATTACCCGATTGCCGTGTTCGGCGCGCTGCGCGCCGGGCTGATCGTGGTCAACACCAACCCGCTGTATACCGCGCGGGAGATGCGCCATCAGTTCAAGGATTCCGGTGCGCGGGCGCTGGTGTACCTGAACATGTTCGGCCAGAAAGTCCAGGAAGTGCTGGCCGACACCGACATTCAATACCTGATCGAAGCGAAGATGGGCGACTTGATGCCCACCGCCAAAGGCTGGCTGGTCAACACCGTCGTCAGCAAAGTGAAAAAAATGGTGCCGGCGTATTCGCTGCCCCAGGCGATTTCCTTTAAAAGCGCGCTGCGTCTTGGACGGGGCCTGGGCATCAAGCCGCTGAAGGCCGGTCTCGACGATATCGCCGTGCTGCAATACACCGGCGGCACCACGGGCCTGGCTAAAGGCGCGATGCTGACGCACGGCAATCTGGTGGCGAACATGCAGCAAGTGCGCGCCTGTCTCGCGCAACTGGGGCCGGATGGCCAGCCGCTGCTGCGTGAAGGCCAGGAGGTGATGATCGCGCCGCTGCCGCTTTATCACATCTATGCGTTCACCGCGAATTGCATGTGCATGATGGTGTCCGGCAATCACAACGTGTTGATCACCAATCCTCGGGACATCGCCGGGTTTATCAAGGAACTTAAGAACTGGCGCTTTTCGGCGCTGTTGGGATTGAACACGCTGTTTGTCGCACTGATGGATCACGCCGACTTCAAGACCCTGGATTTCTCCAGCCTGAAACTCACCAACTCCGGCGGCACCGCGTTGGTAAAGGCCACCGCCGAGCGCTGGGAACAGCTCACTGGTTGCCGCATCACCGAAGGCTATGGCCTGACCGAAACGTCGCCAGTGGCCTGCACCAACCCGTACGGCGACCAATCGCGTCTGGGCACCGTCGGTTTACCCGTGCCGGGCACGCTGTTGAAAGTGATCAACGATGACGGCGTCGAACAACCGCTGGGCGAGCGTGGCGAGTTGTGCATCAAGGGCCCGCAGATCATGAAAGGCTATTGGCAAAAGCCTGAAGCCACGGCCGAAGTGCTGGATGCCGATGGCTGGTTCAAGTCCGGCGATATCGCGGTGATCGATCCGGACGGTTTTGTGCGTATCGTCGATCGCAAGAAGGACATGATCATCGTCTCCGGTTTCAACGTGTACCCCAACGAAATCGAGGACGTGGTGATGGCCCACCCGAAAGTCGCCAACTGCGCGGTGATCGGTGTGCCGGACGAACGTTCGGGGGAGGCTGTGAAGCTGTTTGTGGTGGCGCGGGAGAGCGGGGTCAGCCTTGAAGAGTTGAAGGCGTACTGCAAAGAGAATTTCACCGCGTACAAAGTGCCCAAGCACATTGTGTTGCGTGAGTCGTTGCCGATGACGCCTGTAGGAAAGATTCTGCGACGGGAGTTGCGCGACATCGCCTAAAGGTCAAAAGCACAAAGATCGCAGCCTTCGGCAGCTCCTACATTGGAATGCGTTCCCTGTAGGAGCTGCCGAAGGCTGCGATCTTTTACTTTGAGGCCCCCGAAAACCGGGACTTTCAAGGCGATATAGGATTTTTGCTCTAAAATGACTGCCAGAAAGTCTTGAGTCATTAAAGTGACCATTCAGGCCTCTTTTGGCTCTAGTCGACCCTCGGCAAAGCTGCTACTCTCGGCGCGCTTTGTGACTTCTCGGCCTATCCAAAAGCCAGATTCACCAATACAAAACACACACCAATAATAATCGCATCAAATGCGGTGAAGAATTCGCGTTGCTGAGGAGTGGGCTTCCATGATCGAAGACTTTTGGAAGGATAAATACCCGGCTGGAATTGCTGCCGACATCAATCCAGACGAGTATCCGAACATTCAGGCAGTGTTGAAGCAGTCCTGCCAACGCTTCGCCAACAAACCGGCTTTCAGCAACCTGGGCAAGACAATCACCTACGGTGAATTGTATGAATTGTCTGGTGCGTTTGCCGCGTATCTGCAACAGCATACCGATTTGCAGCCCGGTGATCGAATCGCCGTGCAGTTGCCCAATGTTCTGCAGTACCCGGTGGCCGTCTTCGGTGCCATCCGCGCCGGGCTGATCGTGGTTAACACCAACCCGCTGTATACCGCGCGGGAAATGGAACACCAATTCAACGACTCCGGTGCCAAGGCGCTGGTGTGCCTGGCGAACATGGCGCACCTGGCCGAAACCGTGGTGCCGAAAACCGGCGTCAAACACGTCATCGTCACCGAAGTCGCCGACCTGTTGCCGCCGATCAAGCGTCTGCTGATCAACAGCGTCATCAAGTACGTGAAGAAAATGGTCCCGGCCTATCACCTGCCCAAAGCCGTCAAGTTCAACGACGTGCTGAGCAAGGGGCAGGGCCAGCCTGTGGCGGAAGCCAGCCCGGACAGCGGTGATGTTGCCGTGCTGCAATACACCGGCGGCACCACTGGCGTGGCCAAAGGCGCGATGCTGACCCACCGCAACCTTGTCGCCAACATGTTGCAGTGCAAGGCGCTGATGGGCTCCAACCTCAATGAAGGTTGCGAGATCCTGATCACGCCGCTGCCGCTGTACCACATCTATGCGTTCACCTTTCACTGCATGGCGATGATGCTGATCGGCAACCACAACATCCTGATCAGCAACCCGCGCGACCTGCCGGCGATGGTCAAGGAACTGTCGAAGTGGAAGTTCAGCGGTTTCGTCGGTCTCAACACGCTGTTCGTGGCGCTGTGCAACAACGAAGGTTTCCGCAAGCTGGATTTCTCCGCGCTGAAAGTTACCTTGTCTGGCGGCATGGCCCTGCAACTGGCTGCCGCCGAACGCTGGAAAGCCGTGACCGGTTGCCCGATCTGCGAAGGTTACGGCATGACCGAAACCAGCCCGGTCGCCACGGTCAACCCGATCCAGAACATCCAGATCGGCACTATCGGCATTCCGGTGCCATCGACTCTGTGCAAAGTCATCGACGATAACGGTGTCGAGCAACCGCTGGGCGAAATCGGTGAGCTGTGCGTCAAGGGCCCGCAAGTGATGAAGGGCTACTGGCAGCGTCAGGAAGCCACCGACGAAATGCTCGACAGCGAAGGCTGGCTGAAGACCGGTGACATCGCGCTGATCCAGCCGGACGGCTACATGCGCATTGTCGATCGCAAGAAAGACATGATTCTGGTCTCCGGTTTCAACGTCTACCCGAACGAACTGGAAGACGTGCTGGCGACTCTGCCGGGTGTGTTGCAGTGCGCGGCCATCGGTGTGCCAGACGAGAAGTCGGGTGAAGCGATCAAGATCTTTATCGTCGCCAAGCCGGGCGTGACGCTGACCAAAGAGCAAGTGATGGAACATATGCGCGCCAACGTCACCGGCTACAAGGTGCCGCGTTCGGTGGAGTTCCGCGATGCGCTGCCGACCACCAACGTCGGCAAGATCCTGCGGCGCGAATTGCGCGACGAAGAGCTGAAGAAGATCAAGGCGAAGAACGCCGCCTAAAGCAAAAAGCCCCGCAGATGCGGGGCTTTTCTTTTAAAGACAGATCAAAAGATCGCAGCCTTCGGCAGCTCCTACATGGATCGGCGTGGTAGCGCATCCCCGGTTCGGGGCAGCGCTCCTGTGTAGGAGCTGCCGAAGGCTGCGATCTTTTGATTTTTTACTGGCGAAACGGCGCGAAATTCACGTTGGTGCCCGTCGGACGCATGTCCTGCAGATACGAATCCTTGTCTGCACTCAACTCCAGGCTCAACGCCGCCTTGCGTTTGCCCTCGTTGCGAATCACCAGACCTTCAAGCTTTTCACGCAGAAACACCGTCGGCACCTTCAGGTGCAGCAGTTCGTCGGTCGCCGGCGTGTGCATCAGCAGGTGAATCCACTCGTACTGACCCACGGCCAGGCGCGATACCGGCAGGTCGAACCACCAGATGTTGCGGTTACGGTTCAATTCGGCGAAGTGGCAGTTGTTGGTGCCGAGCACAGCGCCGCCCAGTTCCTGGTTTCTACGGGCAATGGCCTGCTTTTTATCGAGTTTCATAACATTCCTGCGGGATCGGTTCTCTGGCGCTTGGCGCCCATATGGTGCGCATTCTCGGGGCTTGGCGGGCAAACATAAAGCCCAACCTGCTCAGAGCGACGAAAAGAAGTGCTGAAAATAAATGAAACTCCGCGCAAACCCGGCCGGTCAATCATTACGTACTGACTTTTCCCCCTAATTGCACCAAGGAGAAACACCATGAGTAGCACAGGCGATAAAGTAAAAGGCATGGCCAACGAAGCTGTCGGCAACGTCAAGCAAGGCGTCGGTAAAGCCACCGACAACACCAAGCTGCAAGCCGAAGGCAAGGTTCAAGAGAAAAAAGGCGAAGCCCAGCAAGCAGTCGGCAAAGCCAAAGATGCGGTCAAGAAAGCCGTGGACAAAAGCTGATTTCGGCTTTGAACGAAACACCCGAGCGGCCATCCAAGGATGGCCGTTTTTGTGTCGAAACCCTGCGATCACCCACCAAGGGTCGCCAAGTAGGCTACCGTGAGGTAAAAAACGGCCCCTGAGTCGCCACGACTTCAACCTGTATTGCGGCGAAAGGAGACGCGAATGATATTTCCGGACATGAAAGGTCTGCCCCTGCACCGGGTGATGGTGCGCACGGTTACTGAATTCGTCGACGACGAGATGTCGACGTATGCCTCGGCACTGGCCTACCAGATGCTGTTCTCGCTGTTCCCGTTCATTCTGTTTCTGATCGCCCTGATCGGTTTCCTGCACCTGCCGGATTTCTTCTCCTGGCTGCGCCTGCAATCGGAACTGGTCCTGCCGCCGCAAGCGCTGGAACAGGTCAACCCGGTGATCGATCAGTTGCAACAGTCCAAGGGCGGCTTGCTTTCGGTCGGTATCGTCATCGCCCTGTACACCGCTTCAGCGGGCGTGCGGCTGATGATGAGCGCGATGAACGCCGCTTATGACGTGGTCGAAGGGCGGCCGATCTGGAAGCGTTTTCCGCTGTCGGTTTTTTACACCGTCGGCATCGCCGGCATGCTGCTGGTGGCGGCCGCGCTGATGGTGCTCGGGCCGCAAGTGATGGGCTGGATCGCCGCGCAGGTCGGCCTGGAAGAGGTCATCGTCACCGTCTGGACCATCGCGCGCTGGCCAGTGATCGTGATTCTGATGATGGTCGCTGTGGCGCTGATCTATTACGTGATGCCCGACGTCAAACAGGAATTTCGTTTCATCACGCCGGGTTCGGTATTGGCCGTGGTGGTGTGGATCATCGCTTCGTTGGGTTTCGCGTTCTACGTGAAAACCTTCGCCAACTACAACGCGATGTATGGCAGCATCGGGGCGATCATCGTGCTGCTGCTGTACTTCTACATTTCCGCCGCAGTGCTGTTGCTCGGCGCCGAGATGAACGCGGTGATCGAGCACATGTCCAGCGAAGGCAAGGACCCGGGCGAGAAAGTCCCCGGCGAACTGGACGAACAACCCAAACAACACGTCTCGGGCCTGGGCCGCGATCACTCGCTCAAGCCGGACACTGACGAAGTCTGATCATGATCCGTGAAATTCTGAAAATGGGCGACGAGCGCCTGCTGCGTATTGCTCCGCCCGTGCCGGCCGAGATGTTCGACAGCCCCGAGTTGTGGCAACTGATCGACGACATGTTCCAGACCATGGAAAGCGTCGGCGGCGTTGGCCTCGCCGCGCCGCAGATCGGTGTTGATTTGCAATTGGTGATCTTCGGTTTCGAGCACAGCGAACGTTACCCGGACGCCGAAGCGGTGCCGCAGACGATCCTGATCAATCCGTTGATCACGCCGTTGAATCCGTTCATGGAAGAGGGCTTCGAAGGCTGTCTGTCGGTGCCGGGTTTGCGTGGCGCGGTGGAGCGTTATCAGCAGATTCGCTACGAAGGGTTCGACCCGAAAGGCCAGCCGATTGTGCGGGTGGCGTCAGGTTTCCACGCGCGGGTCGTGCAACACGAATGCGATCATCTGATCGGCCGGCTGTACCCGTCGCGGATTAGCGATTTCAGCAAATTCGGCTTCACCGAAGTGATGTTCCCCGACCTCGATCCAACCGCCGACGACTGATCTCCCCTGTAGGAGTGAGCCTGCTCGCGATAGCGGTGTATCAGACACCAAAAATGTCACTGACAGAGCGCTATCGCGAGCAGGCTCACTCCTACAGGGTTTTGCATCAGATTGAAGGTTTGCGCTCCATTGCAATCATCGGCTTGCTCCGCGCATACCGGCTCAACCGCTCCGCCATCGCCTGCGGCAGGGCCGGGTCGATACTGAATCCGCGGCGTTCATAAAACCCGCGCAAATCCGGATGACAGAACAGCCACACCGGCTCCGTCACATCCTTCACCGCCGCAGTGATCAACTGGGCGGCAAGCCCCTGCTCACGACACGCCGGATCAACAAACAGCCCCGTCAACCATTGCCCGCCCGCCACCGGCCGCAAACACAATGCCGCGACAATGTCGCCACGCCGGGCCACCCACAATTGTGCTTCGCGCACGGCTTTCATCGAGGATTGATGGCTGCGGTAAAACTTGTTCATCAACGGCCAGAGCGAGACGTCGAGCAGGCTGTATTGGGTATCGGGCATGGGATCGGACTGTCGGTGGGCGAAGCGCCGATTATAAAAGAACGCGCGCCTCGGGATAGGTGTATACCTGAGCCTACAGCCCTATGAGTGGAGTACCCATCATGTCCAAAGGTATGAATTCCAAGAAAGCCGAGAAGAAGAAACCGGCCAAGACCGCGGATGAAAAGCGCGCGGAGAAGAAGGCCAAGAAAGTCGACATTTTCGGTCATTGATCGCACCCCTCGGGAGCCCGGTTCTCGGGCTCCTGTCTGAACCCGAAAAATAATCTGCAAGATTTATCGATGTCGTTGCACAGACGGGCAAGATTCCCGTTCCGAGCAACGCCATGCCCCATTACTTCGACGCCGCCCACCGCGTGCAAATCGAAACCCTGCGCCAACGCTTCACCGCCCGCACCGAGTGGCCGACCTGGCTATTGCTGATCGGCGTGTATGGCGGTTGGTTCGCCATCGTCCTCAACAGTGATTGGCTCGGTCGCGGCTGGAGCACTTTGCTGCTGATTCCGCTGCTGGTGCTGTGGTTGTCAGTGCAACATGAACTGCTCCACGGGCATCCGACCCGCTCGACCCTCATCAACAAAGTCCTCGGTTATGCGCCGTTTGCCGTGTGGTATCCGTACACGCTGTATCGCGACAGTCATTTGTTGCATCACCGCGATGAGGATCTGACCGTTCCCTGCGTCGATCCGGAAAGTCGTTACCTGACGGCGGCAGGCTGGAAGGGCAGTTCGATGTTCGAACGCGGCCTGCACTGGCTGAACAAAACCGTCCTCGGTCGATTCGCGATTGGTGCGCCGCTGGCGCTGATCACTCTGGCCACTGAAGAACTGCAACGCCTGAAACAGCGCGACCGCCAGGCCTGGCTGATGTGGCTGAGCCACGGCGTGTTCACGTTGTTGATGCTGTGGTTCATCGACCGCTACAGCGCATTGCCGGTGTGGCATTACCTGCTGCTGATCAGTGTGCCGGCGCTGTCGATCGCAATGATCCGTTCCTACTATGAACATCGTCCGCACGCGCAACCCGAGCAACGCACGGTGCTCAACGAAGCCGGCTGGCCGTGGCGCTGGCTGTTCCTCAATCTCAATTTTCATCTGGTGCATCACGACTTGCCGAAGCTTGCGTGGTACGACTTGCCGACGGTTTACCGGATGCATCGCGAGCAATGGATTGCGCGCAGTGGCGGGTTTCTGGTGCAGGGTTACGGGCAGTTGTGGCGGCGGCATGGTTTCAAGCCGATCGACAGTCCGCAGCATCCTTTCCACTAATCTCAGAAACACCACCGACCCCTGTAGGAGTGAGCCTGCTCGCGATAGCGGTGTGTCAGGCACTGCAGATGTCACTGATGCACCGCTATCGCGAGCAGGCTCACTCCTACATCGGATATATGTGTAGCCTGGAAAAATGTGTATGAGCCGATACCACACTGAACTGCTGATGTACGTTGCCCCCGAGCCGATCCGCGAGGCCAATGAGCGCTGGATTGCGCGCATCCTTGAGCAGCTTGGGCACGCGCGCCTGAGCGCTGACGGCCTGTCATTGCCAGAGCTGTGGTTATCGCCGGATCTGTTGCTCACGCAAACCTGCGGCTATCCGCTGATGACCGCTTTGCGCGGACAAGTTCGCATTGTCGGCCGCCCCCGCTACGAACTCCCCGACGCCAGCGCCGGCAACCATTGCAGTCTGATCCTCAGCCGCGCTGATGATCCGCGCAAAAGCCTCGCGGACTTCCGCAGCAGTCGCGGCGTGATCAACAGCGAGGACTCCAACAGCGGCATGAACCTGTTGCGCCATCGCCTGGCCCCGTTGCAGCAGGACGGCCATTTTTTCGCTTCGGTTGGTATCAGCGGCGGACACCGCGAGAGCCTTCGCTGGTTGCGCGAAGACCTCGCCGACCTGGCCGCCGTCGACAGTGTGACCTATGCCTACCTCGCTCATTACGCAGCCGAAGAAGTGAGCGGATTGCACGTAGTGGCGCGCAGTGCGTTGAGTCCGACACTGCCGTTCATTACGGTCGCCAGTGCCACGGATGAGCAAGTCGAGCAGTTGCGCCAAGTGATGAATCAGGCACTGCGTGAGCTTCCCGCCGTTGCACAGACATTGAGACTGGCTGAAGTGCTGCCGGCCACTGAAGGCGACTATCGGGTGGTTCTCGATTATCAGTGTGAGGCTGAGGATTTGGGGTACGGCCGCTTGCGTTAAAAGATCGCAGCCTTCGGAAGCTCCTACATATTGCCGTTGTAGGAGCTGCCGAAGGCTGCGATCTTTTGATCTTAAATTCCAAAAGGAAATATAAAAATAAGATTTAAATATTATTAATGCATAAGGCGCCTTGCTACGATCGCGCCACCGGATCACCGGACATTCAGCGACCCTTCACCAAGGAGCCCCTATGTCCGGCGCCGATCTGTCCCATCGCTACAACCTCGACACCCTGTTCCGCGCCCACTATCAATGGCTTTGCAGCTACCTGCGCCGGCATCTGCATGACGCCGCCAGCGTTGAAGACATCGCCGCCGAAACCTTCGCGCAACTGCTCGAAGCACCCGCTCTCACGGCGATTCGTGAACCTCGCGCATTGCTCACCACCGTTGCCCAACGCCTGCTCTACCAACGCTGGCGCCGCGCCGATCTCGAGCGCCGTCACCAGCAGCAGATTGATGTCGATTACGCCGCGTCGCCCGAAGAGCTGGCGCAACTGAGACAAACCCTCAACCGCCTCGATCACAGCCTGCAACGGCTGCCGGGCAAGGTCCGCTCGACCTTTTTGCTCGCTCGCATCGACGGCCTGACCTACCCGCAAATCGCCGCCGAACTGGGCATCTCGCAACGTTCGGTCAGCGCCTACATGAGCCGTTCCCAGGCGCTGTGCGAGCGCCACAGTGCCAATCAATTATTACAAGACAAGAGGTCTGCATGAGATCGATCAAAACCCTGCTCGGCGGTTCGCTGCTGGCGCTGAGCCTGAGCGTCGGCGCCGTTTCTGCGGCGGAGAAAACCGCGCCGATTCACTTCGGCGACATTACCTGGGAAAGCGGCAGCTTCATCACCGAAGTGCTGCGCCTGATCGTTGAAAAAGGCTACGGCTACTCGACGGATACGCTGCCGGGCAGCACCGTCAGCCTCGAAGCGGCGCTGGCGAAAAACGATATTCAGGTGATCGGCGAGGAATGGGCCGGGCGCAGTCCGGCGTGGGTCAAAGCGGCCAATGAGGGCAAAGTGTTCGGCCTCGGCGATACCGTCAAAGGCGCCACTGAAGGCTGGTGGGTGCCGGAGTACGTGATCAAGGGCGACCCCGAGCGCGGCATCAAGCCATTGGCGCCCGAGCTGAAATCGGTGGCGGATCTGCCGCGCTACAAAGACGTCTTCCGCGACCCGGAAGACCCGAGCCGTGGGCGCTTCCTCAACAGCCCGACCGGTTGGACCTCGGAGATCGTCAACAGCCAGAAGCTCAAGGCGTATGCCCTGAACGACAGCTTCGTCAATTTCCGCACCGGCTCCGGCGCGGCGCTGGATGCCGAGGTGGCGTCGTCGATCAAGCGTGGCAAACCGGTGCTGTTCTACTACTGGTCGCCGACGCCGCTGTTGGGGCGGTTCAAACTGGTGAAGCTCGACGAGCCGCCGTTCGATGCCGAAGCCTGGAAGACCCTGGCCGACGCGAACAATCCTAATCCGAAAGGCACACGTTCGATGCCGGCCAGCCTGGCGATCGGCGTATCGGCTCCGTTCAAGACGCAGTACCCGGAGCTGGTGAGTTTTTTCGAGAAGGTCGATTTGCCGATTGATCTGCTCAACCAGACGCTGGCGGGCATGAGTGAAAAACGCCAGCAACCACGGGCGGTAGCCGAGGCGTTTTTGCGTGATCAGCCGCAGGTCTGGAAGCCATGGGTGCCGGGAGATGTCGCTGACAAGGTGAGTGGAAGTCTGTAAGGCATTTCTGTTGTTTTTGTAGTACTGCAACTTTTGCTATCGCGAGCAGGCTCGCTCCCACATTTGGAATGCATACCTATGTGGGAGCGAGCCTGCTCGCGAAGGCGTCCGCCCCGCCAAAACCTCCCCGCGCTGAACCGTTTCTTGTGCAAAAAGTGCCAGATACTGGCCGACTAGTGGCCTTGCGCAAGGCTTTGCGCTGGCTATGCTCACACGTAACTAACTATGTCGACCGTCATGCCAAACATGCCGTGCGCACAGGGTTGGTCCGTGATTCATGCTGCCAGAGTGCGCAATCCGAGGCACCGACACTGAACCAACAAGGAGCATCACTTAAATGGAAGTTCTTCAACGCGTTAGGGCTGGCCCGCGAGCGGGCTATCAAGAGAAGGATGTCTTGGTTAGAGCGTCGCTGTATGGACTCTCCGATTGATCATCATTTATCACCTGACAACTTCCTCCTGTGGAGGAATGCGTGTGCCTGTTCTGTGGAACGTAGTGGTGGATTCTGAAAGACCTGAACTTTCATCAAATCAAAGTACCGCGCGGAAGGTGATACAACCATGTTCAACCTACATCACAAGGCTGACCTGCAGGAAATCGAGCGATTCAGCTGTGCACTGACTGAGGCCAACGCCAAGTTGGCAGCGATCAGCCGTTCGATGGCGACGATCGAATTCACCCCGGAAGGCATCGTTCTCGATGCCAACGAAAACTTCTGCAAGACCATGGGCTACAGCGCTGAAGAAGTGCGTGGCAAGCATCACCGGATCTTTTGCGAAGAAGCCTTCTATCGCAGCGAGGAGTACGCCAAATTGTGGCGCGACCTGGCTCGGGGAGAGCCGATCAGTGGGACTTTTCTGCGCTTGAACAAAGCGGGCAAGGAAGTCTGGCTCGAAGCCAGTTACATGCCGGTGTATGGCGCGGACAAGCAAGTCAGAAGTGTGATCAAAGTGGCCGCCGACATCACCGCGCGGATCAACAAGGAACATGAAGAAGAAAGCATGCTGGCGGCCATCGGTCGCTCGATGGCGGTGATCGAGTTCACTCCGGACGGCAATGTGATCGCCGCCAACGAAAACTTTCTGCACACCATGCAATACACACTGCCGGAAGTCGTCGGCCATCATCACAGCATGTTTTGCCATCGCGCCGAAGCCGAATCTGCGCAATACAAGGCGTTCTGGGCTTCGCTCAATCGCGGCGAATATCACTCGCACCGTTTCGAACGCAAGAACAAGTCCGGACAGATGGTTTACCTGGAAGCTTCGTACAACCCGTTGTTCGATGCGAAAGGGCGGCTGTACAAAGTGGTGAAATTTGCCAGCGACATCACCCAGCAAATGACTACGCTGCAGAACGCGGCGGAATCGGCCCACAGTACCTCGGTACAAAACGACGCCTGCGCGCAAAAAGGCTCACAAGTCGTGCAGCAAACCGTGCAGATCATTCAGGACATTTCCCGCGACCTCAACGAAGCCGCGGTCAGTATCGATGCGGTCAGCAAACAGTCGGACATCATCGGCACCATCGTCCAGACCATTCGCGGCATCGCCGATCAGACCAACCTGCTGGCACTGAATGCCGCCATCGAAGCGGCGCGGGCCGGTGAACACGGGCGCGGGTTTGCCGTGGTCGCGGACGAAGTCCGCAGCCTCGCAGCCCGCACCAGCCAGGCGACGCTGGAAATTGTCGAGGTGGTGCGCAAGAACCATGACCTGTCATTGAGCGCGGTGTCGAGCATGCAATCAAGCCTGAGTCGCACCGGGCTCGGGGTGGAACTGGCGAACGAGGCGGGGGAGGTGATTCTGGAGATTCAGCAGGGGTCGCGGCATGTGGTCGATGCGATCAGTCAGTTCAATGAAACCCTGCAACTGAACTGAAAACGCAGCCAAACCTGCAGGAGTGAGCCTGTTCGCGATAGCGATATATCAGTGACATTTTCGGTGACTGACTAACCGCTATCGCGAGCAGGCTCACTCCTACAAGGGATTATCATTCAGGCCGAAATCAGAGCGCAGCCAGAAACTTGCCCGCCTGCTTGTCACTGTCCTTCACATCGTTGTCCTTTTCCGCCTGCGCCAGCTTCATCTTGTCCTGCAAGCGCTCGGCGATCTCCTTGCCGATGGCCAGTTGTTTCTCCGGCGGCATGGCTTTGATGTCGTCTTCGGTCAGCCCCATGGATTGCAGGACACTGTCGCGCAGACGCTGCTCGGGCGTCTTGCTCATGTAATCCTTGAATTCGTCGGTGGCGGATTTTGCCGAGGCCGTGGTGGCGTCGGTCGATTGCAGGTTGACGCGAGTCTTGGCGAACGCTTCGTCGACGTTGTCGCTGATGCGTGTCGCTTCGGCAACTTGCTGGGTGGCGATCTGCGTGGCCGAATCCTGGACCTTGGCGGTCGCATCGGTGGCTTGCGCCTGCGTCTGGTTTTGCAGGGTCTGCAGCATGGCACCGTGCAGGCCGCCTTGCAGACCGGCCGCAGCGGTGGAGGTGGCGTCGTCATTCAGCTGCTTGGGCAGGTGGATGATTTGCTGTTGTTTGGCGCTGACCAACATGATGAATTGACCTGTAGGTAATTGCTGACTGACGTACCGCAGCAATTAACGTGCCTGTCGATTAAGTTATTTAAATTCAACAAGTTAGCAAATAAGTCCGATGTTAACAGCGGTCATCCATTGCCGATGAGCGGCAGGGGATGACCGCCGGCCCTCAGCGATGGGCAATGTTTTCCAGCGCCAGATTGCGTGTGCGCGGGCCGAAGTAGCCGATGGTCAGCATCACGATCAACATACTGCTGACAATGAACGCCAACACGCCGGGCGTACCGAAGTTGTCGAGAAACAGGCCGATCAACAGACTGCTGAACACCGTCGACAAGCGACTGAACGAATAGCAGAAACCCACCGCCCGGGCGCGGATGTTGGTCGGGAACAATTCGCTCTGGTAGGAGTGATAGCTGAAGCTCAGCCAGGCGTTGCAGAAGGTGATCATCACCCCGCAGAAAATCAGCCCGAACGCGCTGGTCTGCAAGGCGAACAAGGTGCCGAAGGTCATGGCGCCGAGGGCCGAGCCGACGATCTGCCATTTGTTCTCGAAACGGTTGGCGAACTTCACGAACAACAACGGCCCGAGCGGGTAGGCGAGAGTGATGATGAACGCATACATCAGGCTGTGGGTGACGCTGACGCCCTGACCGGAAAGCAGCGCCGGCAGCCAGTTGCCGAAACCGAAGAAACCGATGGCCTGGAAGATGTGGAAAACAATCAGCATCAACGCACGACGGCGATAGGGTGGCTGCCAGATGTCGGCAAAACGGCCCTTGCCTTCGACGTCGACCGGCACGGCCTCGGGGGCGTCCAAGGGTTGGCCATGATCCTTTTCGCAGCGAGCCTCGATGCCATCGAGGATCCGGTTGGCCTCATCGAATCGCCCGTGTTGCGCCAGCCAGCGCGGCGACTCTGGCAGGCGCTTGCGCAACCACCAGATGAACAGCGCAAACACCGCACTTGCCAACACCACCCAGCGCCAGCCACTGATCCCGAACGGCGCTTGCGGCACCAGCCACCACGACATCAGCGCCACCGCCGGCACCGACAAAAATTGCACGAAAAACGCGAAGGCAAACGCCGAACTGCGCATGCGTTTGGGCACCAGTTCCGAGAGGTAGGCGTCGATGGTCACCAGTTCAATGCCCAGACCGATGCCCACCAGAAAACGCATGCAGATGATCCCCACGGCCGAACTCTGAATGCCCATCAGCACTGTCGCCACCGTGTACCAGATCAGCGCAAAGGTGAAGATTGCGCGGCGGCCAAAACGATCCGCCAACGGGCTGAGCAGGCTGGCGCCGAGGAACAGCCCAAGGAAAGTCGCCGAGGCAAATGCCGCCTGATCGGAGAAACCGAACACGCCCTGATTGCCGGTGGCGAAGATGCCGTCGCGGATCAGCCCGGGGCTGATGTAGGCGGTCTGGAACAAATCGTAGAGTTCGAAAAATCCACCGATCGACAGCAGCGCCACCAGTCGCCAGATCGTCGCGACAGCCGGGAGGCGGTCGATACGGGCGGACACCTGAGCGGCGCGAATCGGGTCGATGCCGTCGCGTTGCGCGGCGGCGGAGGTGCGAGCAGTCATGGGCTGATCCATTTTTTATTGATGGAAAAGCTTAGCCTGCTATCGGAGTTGAAGGATTGTGAATATCAGCGGTTTGCCCAGGGAAACGGCTGGTTTCTTGCAATATCTGTTTACGAATTAACGATTTATGCCGCAGCAGGTGAATCCGGGAGCGCCGAAGTCGGCAGGCCGAAGATTCGGTCGAACAACCAGTTGAACGCAAAGGTGTAGCAAGGGATGAAGATAATCAACGCCAGGTCCAACAGAAATGCCTGCACCAGACTGATGTTCATCCACCAGGCAATCAGCGGAATCAGGAACACGATCAGTGTTAGTTGAAAGCCTACGGCGTGGGCGATACGGCGTTTAACCGTGCGGGTGCGCGAGGTCTGTCGGCTTTCCCACTGCTCGAAGAGCGAGGTGTAAATGAAGTTCCAGGTCACGGCGATGGTGGTGATGATCACCGCCAACGGCCCGGTGCTGCCTGGCGAGGTGCCGGACAACAGCGCCAGACCGAGGGCGGAGAAGGTCATGCCGATCACTTCGTATAGCGACACGTAGACCAGTTTGCGTTTGACGCCTTGCATGGAGATTTGCCTCTTTCTTCAGATTCATTGGCCGGCAGGGCTGGCGAAGGCGACGAAAGATAGCTTCAATGGCTCTGACAGAAAAAGTCAGTAGCTTTCAGTTTTATTGATAGGTGGTGCGGGTGAATTTCAACAGCGATAGCATCGAACTGTTTCTTGCCGTGATCGAGCGCGGCTCGTTTTCCGCCGCCGCCCGTGCCTTGGGCAAAGTCCCGTCGGCAGTGAGCATGGGCATCGGCAATCTTGAGGCGGAACTCGGTTATCCGTTGTTCGACCGCAGACACCGCGAACCGCAACCGACGGCAATGGCGTTGTCACTGGTGCCGCACGCACGGCTGATCGCCGAGCAACTCAAGCAATTGCGCGTGCATGCGGTGGAGTTGTCGTTGGGGCTGGAGAGCAAACTGTCGATCGGTGTGGTGGCGGACATCGACCGTCGGCGTTTGCTGGCGGCGATCAAGGTGATGACCGAGCGCCATCCGCTGCTCGACATCGAGGTGCTGACCGCACCGCAGGATGACGTGCTGGCGATGCTGCACAGTGGCCGCGTAAGTCTGTGCCTGGCGTTTGCCGGGTTGAGCGTGAACGTGCTGGAGCAGTTTCAATTTGTCGGCAGCGAGCGAATGATCGCCACGCTGGCAGCGGACAGTCCGTTGTTGCAGGGAAAGGATTTGTTTCTGGAGGATCTGGTGCACGTACGGCAGATCTTCGTCGCCAGCCGTGATTTGCCGATCAGCGACACCCGGCCGCTGGTGGCGCAATCGCACTGGCGCACTGACAACCTTGAGACGGCGATGGAAATGGTCGAAGCGGGGTTGGGCTGGGGCAATTTTCCGTTGTCGGTGGTGCAGCCGTGGCTGGACAGCGGGCGCTTGAAGCGGCTGAATTTCCGCAACATCGAAAACGGCTTGGTGCTGCCGGTGCACGCGGTATGGCTCAAGAGCCAGCCGCTACAGAAGGGCGCATCGGCGCTGGTCGAACTCCTCGGCCATTGAACCCAACGCAGATCCCTTGTAGGAGTGAGCCTGCTCGCGATAGCGATATGGCAGTGCCAATTACGGTATCTGACACACCGCTATCGCGAGCAGGCTCACTCCTACAGGGATCGTGTTTAACCCTGGATTTGTGAGTGCCACAAAAATTGTGGGATCAGGTACTTTCGCGGATTTTCAGTTCGAAGCCCATGTCTTCCACCGGCCGAGCGACCGAGTTACCGGCCATCAGCGTCAGCATCTGCTCGGCTGCGCGCCGGCCAATCGCCTCACGCGGGGTGTTGATGCTGCTCAGGCGCGGCACCATGTGCTCGGACATCGGCAAATCGTTGAAGCCGAGAATCGCCACCTGCTCGGGAATCTTGATGCCGTGACGCAATGCTTCGAGCAAAGCGCCCTGCGCCAGGTCGTCGTTACCAAAGAAGATCGCATCGACATCCGGATGCGCGGCCAGCAGTTGCAGGAACAACTCACCGCCCAGGCCCACCGACGAGGCGCGCGGCGTCAGCACTTCCAGATCCGGGTCGTACTTGCCGGCCTTCTGCAAGGCTTTGCGGAAACCTTCGCCGCGCAGCAAGGTGCGCTGATCCAGTTGTGCACCAATGTAAGCCAGACGCTTGCGTCCACGGGAGAGCAAATGCTCTGCCGCCGTTTCGCCAGCGCTGAGCTGGGAGAAACCGACGCAATTCACGCCCGCAGCACTGTCCAGTTCCATCATGTAGACGCAGGGAATATTGCTCGCCTCGATCATCCGTCGCGAACTTTCGGTGCGATCGAACCCGGTCAGCAGAAAGCCACGCGGTTGATAAGCCATGTAGTTGCGCAGCAGGTTTTCTTCTTCATCGCGTGAGTAGTGGAAGTTGCCGATCAGCACTTCGAAGCCCTTGGGCGTCAACACTCGATGAATCGCTTCCAGTGTATCGATGAACAGCAAGTTGGATAACGAGGGCACCAGAACCACCACCGAATGGCTCTGCGCCGAGGCCAGTGCTCGGGCGGCGGGGTTGACCACGTAGTTGAGTTCGAGCGCGGCTTTCTGGACTTTTTCCACCAGTTCGGTGGCCACGGTGCTGACACCGCGCAAGGCGCGGGAGGCGGTAATCGGGCTGACGCCGGCCAGACGGGCAACTTCATTAAGGGTGGGACGGCCGGTGGTGCGCGTGTTTTTATCGTTTTTAGGGGAGGTCATCGGGCGGCTTGCCAAACAAAAATCAAGGCACTAAGGTAGCGCTGTCCTGATGCAGCTGTAAATGCGTAAGCGAGGTCCTGCCTGATCTTCGCTTTTTGGCGTTGGGAACAAAACCTGCTGCAACCCAAAAAAACGACAAGAAGGCGTCGGCAACTTCTGCCTGTGCACTAGAGTCATAGCTAGCAAAGGTAGCGCTGTCTGCGCGCTGAGGTGTTATATGAGTCATCCCATCACCGCCCTGGTCATCATGGGCGTTGCCGGTTGCGGCAAGACGTGCGTCAGCGAGGCCCTGTGCCAATTGAGCGGCGCCACTGCCATTGAAGGCGATACTTTCCATCCGGCCGCGAACATCGAAAAGATGAGCGCGGGGATCCCCCTGAACGACGACGACCGTGCCGGCTGGCTCGACAGCCTGTGCGATGAACTGCGTCGCGTTGATGCCAAGGGCCAGCGCCCGGTGCTGACCTGCTCGGCGCTTAAACACAGTTACCGTGAAGTATTGCGCAGCGCCTTGCCGGGCCTGGGCTTCGTGTTTCTTGAGCTGACCCCTGAAGTGGCCGCCGAGCGTGTGTCCCACCGCCCGGGTCATTTCATGCCCGCTACGTTGATCGAAAGCCAGTTCGCTACCCTCGAATCGCCGGTTGGCGAACCGTTGACCCTGGCGCTGAACGCTTCGGTTCACAGCGTTGAAGAACTGGCCGCTCAGGCTCACGTCTGGTGGCAGGCCCACGGCCTGAAACAGGCGGTATGAGTGTGTTCATGCAGAAAGCGCTGTCCTCACGACTTCTGATTAACCCGCTTTAATAACAACAACAAGCCAGGAGACACCCCCAATGTTCGGCATGTCCCATGACGCCTACCTGCTGCTCGATGCAGTAGTGACGGTGATCGGACTCATCATCCTGATCACCAAGTTCAAGATTCACCCTTTCATTTCCCTGACCATCGCCGCCGCGTTCCTCGGCCTGACCTCGGGCATGCCGATCGGCACCATCATCAAGGCGTTCCAGGACGGCTTCGGTGGCGTGCTCGGTTTCGTCGGCATCATCCTCGCGCTGGGCACCATGCTCGGCAAAATGATGGCCGAGTCGGGCGGTGCCGATCAAATCGCGCAGACCCTGATTCGCGCGTTCGGTAAAGACAAAGTCCAGTGGGCGATGATGTTCGCCGCGTTCCTGGTGGGCATCCCGCTGTTCTTCGAAATCGGCTTTGTCCTGCTGATTCCGCTGGTGTTCATCGTTGCCCGCCGCACTGGCGTATCGATCATCAAGATCGGTATCCCGCTGCTCGCCGGCCTGTCCGCCGTGCACGGCCTGGTGCCGCCGCACCCTGGCCCACTGCTGGCCATCGGCGTGTTCGGTGCCGACATCGGCAAGACCATTCTGTACGGTCTGATCGTCGCGCTGCCGACCGCCATCATCGCCGGCCCGATTTTCGGTACGTTCATCGCCAAGCACATTCCCGGTCACCCGAATCAGGAACTGGTCGATCAACTGGCCCGTGAAAACGATTCGGAAAAACTGCCGAGCTTCAGCATCACCCTGATCACCGTGCTGCTGCCGGTGTTCCTGATGCTGCTGAAAACCTTCGCTGACGTGGCGCTGCCGGACGGTCATTTCTTCCGCACCTGGATGGACATGATCGGTCACCCGATCTCGGCACTGCTGCTGGCGTTGCTGTTGTCGCTGTACACCTTCGGTCACAAGCAGGGCATCGGTTCTCAGCAAATGCTCAAGTGGCTGGACGCGAGCCTGGCGCCAACCGCCGCGATCATCCTGATCATCGGTGCCGGCGGTGGCTTCAAGCAGATGCTGGTGACCAGCGGTGTGGGCGACGTGATCGGCCACATGGCGGTCAGCGCGCAGATCTCGCCGATCCTGCTGGCGTGGCTGGTGGCGGCGGTGATTCGTATCGCCACCGGTTCGGCCACCGTCGCGACCATTACTGGCGCAGGCATTGTGGTGCCGGTGGTGGGGATGATTCCGGGCGTCAACCGTGAGCTGCTGGTACTCGCTACCGGTGCCGGTTCGCTGATCCTGTCGCACGTCAACGACGCCGGTTTCTGGCTGGTGAAGCAGTACTTCAACATGACCGTGGCCGAGACGTTCAAGACCTGGACGGCGATGGAAACCATCCTGTCGGTGGTTGCGCTGGGCTTTATCCTGTTGCTGTCGCTGTTCGTTTAAGCGAGCCGCAGGCACAAAAAAACCGCAGCGATGCGGTTTTTTTGTGTCTGGAATCTCAAGGCTAATACATTCCCATGTAGGAGTGAGCCTGCTCGCGATAGCGGTGTGTCAGTGCCATTCACAGTTACTGACACACCGCTATCGCGAGCAGGCTCACTCCTACAGGTTTCGCGTTAGCCGCCAGTTTTTGCGACTAATCCATCCGCCCGGAACATCCCGCGAATGCCGCGTACGGCCTGGCGAATCCGGTCCTGGTTTTCGATCAGCGCAAAACGCACGTGATCATCGCCATACTCACCAAAACCAACTCCCGGCGAGACACAGACCTTGGCTTCGGCCAGCAGCTTCTTGGCAAATTCCAGCGAACCCAGATGCGCATAAGCCTCAGGAATCTTCGCCCAGACATACATCGACGCCTTCGGGTTTTCGACCATCCAGCCCAGCTCATGCAGGCCTTTGACCAACACGTTGCGCCGCTGCCGATACTGCTCGGCAATATCGCGCACGCACTGTTGATCACCTTCCAGCGCAGCAATCGCCGCGACCTGCAGCGGGGTGAACGTGCCGTAGTCGTGGTAGCTCTTGATCCGCGCCAGCGCGTTGACCAGCTCCGGATTGCCGACCATGAAACCGATACGCCAGCCGGCCATGTTGTAGCTCTTGGACAGGGTGAAAAACTCTACCGCGATGTCCTTGGCGCCCGGCACCTGCATGATCGACGGGGCTTTCCAGCCGTCGTAGACGATGTCGGCGTAAGCCAGATCGTGGATCACCAGCACGTCGTACTGCTTGGCGAGGGCAATCACTCGCTCGAAGAAGTCCAGCTCCACGCACTGCGCGGTCGGGTTGGACGGGAAGCCGAGGATCATCATTTTCGGCTTCGGGATCGAGCCGCGAATGGCTCGCTCCAGCTCGGCGAAGAAGTCCACACCGGGCACCAGCGGCACCGAACGCACCTGGGCGCCGGCAATCACCGCACCGTAAATGTGAATCGGATAACTCGGGTTCGGCACCAGCACGGTGTCGCCCTGATCCAGGGTCGCCAGCATCAAATGCGCCAGGCCTTCCTTGGAACCGATGGTGACGATGGCTTCGCTTTCCGGGTCGATGTCGACCGCGTAGCGTTGCTTGTACCAGTTGGAAATCGCCCGGCGCAGGCGTGGAATGCCCTTGGACGTCGAGTAGCCGTGGGTGTCTTCGCGCTGGGCAACTTGTACGAGTTTTTCAACAATGTGCGGCGGCGTGGCCCCGTCGGGGTTGCCCATGCTCAAGTCGATGATGTCTTCACCACGACGCCGCGCGGCCATCTTCAGCTCGGCGGTGATGTTGAAAACGTAAGGGGGGAGTCGATCTATGCGCGCAAAGCGGCGCGGCGAACCTTGTTCAGCCATTGTTGCCTCGGATAACGTAAGCGCCCGGAACCGTCCGAGCGACGCTGGTCACTGCGGTGACCTGTGGGCGAAGATAAGGGCAGTGATGGCAGACTGTCCAGCGTGGACAAGAATAATTTTCCCAAGGAAATGCTTAATGGAATTCACCAGCGGCTTCTTGCTGAGCCTCTCGTTGTGCCTGGATATCGGCGTGGCCAACATCGCAATGATCACGCTGGCGATGCAGCGCGGTTACTTTCAGGGCTTCGCGCTCGGCCTCGGCACCTGCGTTGGTGATCTGATTTATGCCGTGCTGGCGCTGGCCGGGATGACCGTGCTGCTGCAATACGAAAGCGTGCGTTGGGTGTTGTGGATCGGCGGTTCGGCGCTGCTGATCTACTTTGCGGCGAAGATGATTTATTCGGCGATCCATCACGAAGCGCAATTGGCGGCCACGGCCGAAGTGGGGCAGAACTCCCATCGCAAGGAGTTCTTTCGCGGGATCTTCCTGGCGATGTCTTCGCCGAGCGCAATCCTCTGGTTTGCCGCCGTTGGTGGCACGCTGATCGCCCGTTCCGGTGGGGGCGGGCCATTGAGTTCGGCGTTGTTCCTCGGTGGTTTTCTTAGCGCCGGGCTGCTGTGGTCGGCCGGTCTGTGCTTCGCCGCCAGCCACGGTGGCAAGTTGCTGGGTGACAAGCTGTTGCGTTACTCCTACATGGCATCTGCGGCGATCTTCTGCTATTTCGCCGTGTATGTGATCGTATCCGGCTACAACGAGTTTGTCGGGTCCGGTGCCGTCGAGCAGCTGCATTCGCTGTAACCGTGCGAAATGGTTTTGGCTTTCTATACTCCCAGCCGAACCCCTTTTTTGTTCCAGGAGTCGAGTCATGGATGAGCAAAAACGCGTCGAAGTGGCTGAACCTCGCTTCGAACATGGACACTTTCTGCTGATTGCAGGTTTTCGCGGTCGATTTACCCAAGACACTGCAAAAGACATCCCCGCGCTGTGGGAAAAGTTCTTGCCGCATCTGGGAAAGATACAGGGACAAAAAAACGAAGTGACCTACGGGGTCTGCAGCAATTTCGACGGCAAGGGCGGCTTCGATTACATCGCCGGGGTGGAAATCAGCAAGCTCGATGACCTCGACCAGAAGGTGTACCAGTGGGTTGAAGTGCTGCCCCGGCAGTACGCGGTGTTTGAACACAAGGGGCCGCTTGACCAGTTGCCACAGACCTTGCAGTACATCTACAAAACCTGGCTGCCAAGCTCGCACTATGTGGAACTCAACGCCCCGGAGCTGGAACGCTACAGCGCCGATTTCAATCCGAGGTTGCACACCGGCAAGCTGGAAATCTGCGTACCGGTCGACAGCAAAAGAGCCTGAGCACACAACAATGATGCGGATCAATGATCCGCCTCATGCATTCAACCCTGCTTGCCCTTGCCTGTACGTCGCGCCCGCAACAGGTCGATGCCCAGAGTGATAAAGCCGAACGTACTGATGCCCAACACCATCAACAGGCCGATTTCAACGCTGCTCATAAACGGTTCCCCCCACGGGTAATCAGAGACACCCCACAGCAATAGCCGCCCGCGAACCCGAAGAAAAGCGCTTATACGCAGGCTTTACGCTGCCCGTGCGGATCGATATGAACACCTTATTCCTTTATGCTTTCGGCACTTTCTTCTGCTGATTTTCGAGCTGCCATGAACACCGTCATTCGCAACGTCACCGCCGCCGACCTGGATCGCTGCTACGCCATCGAAACCGTTGCCTACGAAGGCGACGAAGCCGCCACCCGCGAAAAGATCGCCACGCGCATTGCCACCTGGCCCGAGGGTTTTGTCGTGGCCGAAGTGGACGGCGTGGTCGCCGGTTTCGTTAACTCGGGCGCGGCGTTTGATGTGCTGATGTCGGACGAGGCATTCAAGGAGTTGATCGGCCACGATCCGGCGGGGCCGAACGTGGTGATCATGTCAGTGGTGGTCCACCCGGATTATCAGGGGCAGGGCTTGGCCAAGCGCTTGATGGGCGAGTTCATCGAGCGTATGCGCGGGATGGACAAGGCGACGATTCATTTGATGTGCAAGGAGAAACATATTCCGCTGTATGCCGGTTTCGGCTTCGCTTACATCAAACCCTCGGAGTCCGACCACGGCGGCATGGCGTGGCACGAGATGATCCTCACTCTCTGAACCGGCACCCATCTCAACCTGTAGGAGTGAGCCTGCTCGCGATAGCGGAGTGTCAGTTACCGTAAATGTCACTGATTGACGGCTATCGCGAGCAGGCTCACTCCTACAGGGGACCGCGTTCAGTCAGTAAAGGTTGTCCAGCACCCGTTTTGGCGCTTCGCGGTCGTAACTGTCCGCGTCGAACTGGCCGTCGTTCAAGCGCTTGTGAAAGGCCCCGGCCGTCGGCAACGCCGAACGCGGTAAATGCGTTTCAGGGTTCCACGCATCCGAGCGCACAAACGCTTTCGAGCAATGAAAGAACGCCGCTTCCACCGTCACCAGCAACACGGTTTTCGCTGGTTTGCCATTCACCGCAAAGCTTTCCAGCAGTTCAGGCTCAGCGCTGATCTGCGCCGTGCCATTGACCCGCAAGGTCTCGCCAATCCCCGGAATGATGAACAGCAGCGACACCCGTGGATCGTGCAGGACATTGCGCAAGGTATCGATGCGGTTGTTGCCCGGGCGATCCGGCAGGGCCAGGGTGCGTTCGTCGATGATCCGCACAAACCCCGGCGCATCGCCACGCGGTGAATTGTCGAGGCCATCGGCGCCGACCGAACTGACCACCACCAAGGGCGAGACGCGCACCATCGCCTGATAGTCGTCGTTGAGAAAGGTGATCTGCTTGCGCACCGCACGTTCGTGGGGCAATCCGTAAATAGCTTCCAGTGCTTCGATTGAGTCGATCATCGTGTTCCCCTCGATGACTTAGAAAAACAGCCCCATGCGCCGTTCGTAACCGATCCGGCCCTTGTACGCTTCGCCGCTATCGACGTAGCCGTGTTTGGCGTACAGCGCGATGGCGGCGTCGTTGTCGGCGTCCACCGACAATTCCAGTCCTTTGATCTCCGGCCACGCCTGACGCGCGACTTCGGGCAATGCTTGCAGACACGCCTTGCCGTAACCCTTGCCCTGGGCGCGATGATCGACCTGCAACGCATGCAATGTGGCGCTGTGTTCGTCGGCCCAGGCGGGCAAGACCGGCGGGCGTTTGAGCAACAGGAACGCCACCGGCACGTCATCGGCCAACAGCGCAAAACCCTTCACGCCCGGGCCGGGTTTCGACAGCAAGGTGTGCAGGGCGCCGTGGATATCGCCGGAAAACTTGATCTGTTCGGGATGGATCTCAATCGCCTCGACTTGCTGACGCTGTAAAGCGTTCAGGCTGTCGTACGGCACGAGTTGGGCTGACACGGGAATTTCCTTTTTCCTACAAAGATGAGCCTCGGATTCTAGCGATTTTGTCTGCGGCGGAAATTTTTTGTTTCGTCTGTCGATCTGTCCATTCACCGAGCGACTAAAGGTGTCTTCACAACAAAAACCACGGAGAACACCATGAGTGCGCAAAGCGATATCCAGACCCTGATCAACACCTACCGCGAAGCCGTCATGACCAAGGACGTCGAGAAAGTCATGGCGCTGTACGCCGACGACATCGTCTCCTTCGATGCGATCAAGGCCCTGCAATTCAAGGGCAAACCGGCCTACCGCGCCCATTGGGTGGCATGCATGGAAATGTGCCCCGGCCCGCACATTTTCGAATTCCACGAAATCGCCATCGAGAGCGCCGACAACATCGCTTTCGCCCACTGGGTGGCCAATTGCGGCGGCACCAATGACAAGGGCGAAACCCAGAGCTGCTGGATGCGCGTCACCGCGTGCTATCGGCAAGTCGCTGGGCAGTGGCGGATCGTCCATGAGCACTGGTCGGCGCCGTTCGATCCGATGAGCGGCGCGACGCTGTTTGATGTGCAACCCTGATCTTCAGCCATAGTTGATCCGTTCGAATCAGGAGAACGCCATGAAATATCTATGCCTGGTCTACAGCGATGAGCGCCTGCTGCATTCCTCGCCCGACAGCCCGGAAGACGCCGAATGCTGGGCTTACGCCGAGTCGATTCAAGGCAGCGGGCGGATGGTTGCCGCCGAAGCGCTTGAGTCGGTGCAGACTGCGACCACCGTGCGCATGCGTAACGGCAAACTGTCGATCACCGACGGTCCGTTCGCTGAAACCAAGGAGCAGTTGGCCGGGTTCTACCTGATCGATGCCAAGGATCTCAACGAAGCGATTCAGGTCGCCGGGAACATTCCGGCGGCCCGGGTCGGCAGCGTTGAAGTGCGTCCCGTGCGGCAGTTGAATGTCTGAGGTCCGGGCGCGGGTCGAGCAGGTCTATCGCGAAGACTCGCGGCGGATCCTGGCGACGCTGATTCGCCTGCTCGGCGATTTCGACTTGGCCGAAGAAGCCTTGCATGAGGCGTTCTTCGTCGCGGTCGAGCGCTGGCAGCGCGACGGCGTGCCCGACAACCCGCGCACCTGGCTGGTGTCCACCGGGCGCTTCAAGGCCATCGATGTGTTGCGCCGACGGGCGCGCTTCAAGGCCTCGCAGCCCTTGCTGTTGGCGCAACTTGAAGAGCTGGAACAGTCCGACTGGAGTGGCGAAGACGTGGAAGACGATCGCCTGCGGCTGATCTTCACCTGTTGTCACCCGGCACTGGCGGCGGATGCGCAAGTGCCGCTGACCTTGCGTGAAGTCTGCGACCTGACCACCGAAGAGATCGCCCGGGCGTTTCTCTCGGCGCCGGCGGCGATTGCCCAGCGCATCGTGCGGGCGAAAGCGAAAATTCGTGACGCGAAAATCCCCTATCAAGTACCGAGCCTGAGCGAACTACCCGAACGTCTCGACAGTGTGTTGCGGGTGATTTATCTGGTGTTCAACGAGGGGTATTCGGCGTCGGTCGGCGCTGAGTTGACCCGCGAAGATCTGACGCGTGAAGCGATCCGGCTGGGGCGTTTGTTGATGGAGTTGCTGCCGGAGCCGGAAGTGATGGGGCTGTTGGCGATGATGCTGCTGCATGAGTCGCGACGGTCGGCGCGCACTTCGCCCAGTGGGGAGCTGGTGCTGCTGGATGATCAGAATCGTGCGCAGTGGGATGCCGATCTGATGGCCGAAGGTTGTGCGCTGGTGGAGCGTGCGCTGACTACGCGGCGGTTTGGGCCGTATTGTTTGCAGGCAGCGATTGCGGCGGTGCATGCCGAGGCGCCGACGGCCGAGGAGACCGATTGGCAGCAGATCGTCGGGCTGTATGACGTGTTGTTGCGGGCGATGCCGTCGCCGGTGATTGAGTTGAACCGTGCGGTGGCGGTGGCCAAACGTGACGGGGCGTTGGCCGGGTTGAATCTGATTGAGGGGATTCTGGATCGCGGCGATTTGCAGGATTACCACCTGGCGCATTCGGCGCGGGCGGAATTCTGTCGGCAGTTGGGCCGGGTGGAGGCGGCGCGATCGGCTTACCTCCGAGCTTTGGCGTTAACCCGACAAGAGCCGGAGCGAAGGTTTATCGAACGTCGATTACACGAACTGAACATCACCGACACCTCCCTGTAGGAGCTGCGGCACGCTGCGATCTTTTGATTGTGATTTTTCAATGCAAAAGCAAGATCAAAAGATCGCAGCGTGCCGCAGCTCCTACAAGGGGAATTCAATCAAAACATCAGGCCTGCTGGCGGGTCGCGGCCATGACGATCTCGCGGATACACACGCCCTGCGGCTGCTCATACGCATAGGCAATCGCCGTCGCCACATCCTCGGCACTCAACACCGTACCGCCCATCTCCTGCTTCCACGCCTGATAACCGGTCTTGATCGTCTCATCAGTGGTGTGGCTCAACAGCTCGGTTTCCACCGCGCCCGGCGCAATCGTGGTCACGCGCACGTTGTGCGGTGCCAGTTCTTCACGCAGGTTTTCCGACAAACCATGCACGGCAAACTTGGTGCCGACATACGCCACATGATTAGGGAAGGTCTTGCGCCCGGCCACCGAGCTGACGTTGATGATCGTCCCGTGTTTACGCTCGACCATCCCGGCCACCACCGCGTGTACACCGTTGAGCAAACCCTTCACATTGACGTCGAGCATCTGCTCCCACTGCGCCGGATCCTGCTCGGTCATCACCCCCAGCAGCATCACGCCAGCGTTGTTGATCAGCGCGTCGGCCGGGCCGAAGCGAGCTTCTGCTTCAGCCACTGCGGCGAGCAGCGCGGTGCGATCGGTGATGTCGACCTGACGGCTGAGGCTGTTCGGCAGCTCCAGCGCTTGCAGGCGTTCAACGCGCCGCGCCAGCAACAACAGCGGGTGACCAGCGGCGCTCAAGCGGCGTGCAGTGGCTTCGCCGATGCCCGAACTGGCCCCGGTAATGATGATCAATGGCTTGCTCATGGTCGAACTCCTGAAATAAGAATTTCAAATGACTGGCGAATGGGGGCAGTATATTTAGCTCTGTGGAGGATGAAAAATGCCTTATTTCTCTGTCAGCTATCGGAATCGTCTATGGATATCCGCCATCTCAAAGCCTTCCTCGCGGTATTCGAAGAACGCAACATCACCGCCGCGGCGCAACGCTTGTTCATCAGTCAGCCAACGCTGTCGGTGACGATCAAACAGTTGGAAGACGAGCTCGGCGCGGCGCTTTTTGTGCGGCAGCCGCGTGGCGTCGAGGTCAGCGCTGAGGCGCGGCTGTTGTACCCGCAGGCGCGACGGATGGTGGCGGAAGCTGAGGCGTTGAGCCGGATGTTTCGTGGCCGGGAAAATCGTGCGCCTCTGACGCTGGGGATCGAGGGCGATGTTGCCGCCAGTCATATCGAAGCGTTCGTGCGCATGGCGCATCAGGCGTTGCCAAATTTGCTGCTGACGCTGGAGGAGGGCTGTAGCGGTGACGGTCGCCTGGCGGTCGAAGAGATGTGCTGCGAGGACGAACTGTTTCTGCCGCTGTGGGAAGAACCGTATGTGCTGGCGCTGCCACTGGAACATCCGATGGCTTCGGCGCAGGCCGGTTGGGCGCCGATTGAGGACTGGATCACCTGCCCGCAACATCCATCGCATCAACGCTTGATGGCGTTGTATGGACGCTCGCCGGAAGCGGTGGCGGGGCATGCCGGGTCGTTGCACCAGGCATTGCACATGGTTGCGGCAGGAGTTGGCGTGGCAATGTTGCCGCAGTCGCTGGTGAACGGGCATCCGCGAGTGGCGGTGCGCGCTCTGCATCTGCCGGCGCCGACCCGGCGGGTGGGCTTGTGTTATGCGGCGCAGGCGCTGGAATTGCCGGCGATGCGTGGGTTGCATGAGTATTTTCAGGTGAACCGGCCGGCAGCGATCGAAGCGGCTTGAAGATCAAAAGATCGCGGCGTGCCGCAGCTCCTACAGGTGAACGCATTCCAATTGTAGGAGCTGCGGCACGCTGCGATCTTTTGATCTACTCCAGCATCTTGCTCAGCAACCAACTCCCCGCCGGCCCCGGCGGATACAGCCGCGACCACAGCGCATCGACAAACACCGGTTTCGGCCAGCCGCGCACGTTCAGTTCCACCAGCGTGTCATTGCCGAAACGCCCCACCAGCCAACGCGGCAGCGGTGCCCAGCCGAAGCCCATTTCGGCCATTTCCATCAGCATCAGGTAGCTCGGCGCCGACCACACACGGCCTTTTGCGCGACTGTCGTATGGATTGACGATCGTCGCCAGGCGCAGCTCGCGATGCTGTTCCAAAAGGGCATGATCGATGTTTTTCAGCGTTGTCAGTGGATGCTCACGACTGACGAACAAGGCGATATCGGTGCGTTCGGCGACCGTCGAAGTCACCAGATCCGGCGGGTAATGCTCCTGCATTTCGGCAAAGGCCAGATGCGCTCGGCCGCGCTGGACCAGTTCGATCAAGTCATCACATTCGGCAATCAGGCATTCCAGCTCCAGATCCGGATAACGCTGCTCGAACTCGACCAGCGCCGCTTCGAAACGCGCCGATTGATAGGTGTCGGACAGCGCCACGGTCAGTTTCGGTTCAACGCCTTGGGACAATTGCCGCGCAGTCATTTCCAGACGGCTGTTGGCTGCCAGAATCGCCTCGGCCCGTTGCAGCATGACGTGGCCGGCGGGGGTGAGGGTCGGTTTGCGGCTGCTGCGGTCGAACAGCACCAGGTCCAGATCGATTTCCAGACTCGCCACTGCCGCACTGATGGTCGACTGACTGCGTCCCAGCTTGCGCGCTGCCGCGGAAAACGAACCCTGCGTTGCCGCTTGGACAAACGCCAACAGCACTTCTTGCGATGCCATGAACTATCGCCTTGATCGATGGTTATTGGTTATGAAGTATCGGTGTGAGGATGGATCATGGCAACCATCTTCACTCAAGGAGTCAGGTCATGACGGCCAACAAGTCCATCACTGAACGTATCTTCCAGGCCATCGGTTTCGAACTGCTGGCGATCATTATCTGTACGCCGCTGCTGGCGTGGATCATGCAAAAACCGCTACTCGATATGGGCGCGGTCACGGTGTTGATCGCCATGTTGGCGCTGGCCTGGAACGTGGTGTTCAACCGCTTCTTCGACCGCATGCTTGAGCGCATGAACATCGCGCACAACGGCTGGGTGCGGGTGGTGCACGCGTTGTTGTTCGAGGGTGGTTTGATCGTGATGGGCGTGCCGCTGATTGCGTGGTGGCTGTCGGTCAGTCTGTGGCAGGCGTTCTTGCTCGACATTGGCGTGTTGCTGTTCTTCCTTCCGTACACGTACGTGTATCACTGGGGCTATGACGTGCTGCGTGAACGCTTCATGACCCGCCACATCTGTGAGGGCCAATAAAAACTGTGGTGAATATAAAACCTGTGGCGAGGGGATTTATCCCCGATGGGGCGCGCAGCGGACCTTCTTTTGATCCAGAAAAGAGGGGCCTGCTGCGCAGTCCATCGGGGATAAATCCCCTCGCCACAAAGGCTCTCACCAACAGATTTTTAGTGAGTTGGGGGTTAGAGAAACATCCCGCCGGATGCCTCAACCCGCTGCCCGTTGATCCACTGCGCCCCCGGCGACAGCAGCAGCGACAGCGCGCCACCAATGTCATCCGGCTGGCCGGCACGACCCAGCGCGGTGTTTTCGGCAACCATCGCATTGACTGCCGCGTTGTCGCGGACCGTGCCGCCGCCGAAGTCGGTTTCAATGGCGCCCGGCGCCAGGGTATTCACGGTGATCTGCCGTGAGCCCAGCTCTTTGGCCTGATAACGGGTCAGGACTTCAATCGCACCTTTCATCGCCGCATAAGCACTGGCGCCCGGAATGCTGAAACGCGCGAGACCGCTGGAGACGTTGATGATCCGCCCGCCATCATTAATCAGTGGCAGCAGTTGCTGAGTGAGGAAGAACGGCCCTTTGAAATGCACGTTCATCAGCATGTCGAATTGCTCAACGGTGGTCTCGGCGAAACTGACATGCAGACCGACCCCGGCGTTGTTGACCAGAAAATCGAAACGCTGGCGCTCGAAGGTTTGTTGCAGCGCCTGCTCAACCTGCGCGCCGAACGCGGCAAAGGTTTCACTGCGGCCGACATCCAGTTGCAGCATCACGGCTTTGGCGCCGAGTTTTTCCAGCTCTTTGACCAGTGCCTGCGCTTCGTCGGCGCGGCTGTTGTAAGTGCCGATGATGTCCACGCCCTGAGCGGCGAGGTGCAATGCTGCGTTCTTGCCCAAGCCACGGCTGGCGCCGGTGATCAATGCGATTTTGCGGTCCATGTGAAGTCCTCGATGGGTGGTGAGTGGTGATGGAGCAAAGTTTATTTATCCGCCCTGAGGTGATAAACAGAGCGAAACCGAAATCACTGGTCGGATCAGTCGAACAATCATCGAGTGGCTCATGAACAAACTGGAATTGCTGCGCACCTTCGTCCGGGTCAGCGAGTTATCGAGTTTTACTCTCGCCGGGGAAAACCTCGGCCTGCCGCGTTCTACGGTGTCCGAGCATGTGCAGGCGCTGGAAGCCCTGCTCGGTACACGATTGCTGCAACGCACCACGCGCAAGGTGCAAGCGACGCAGGATGGCCTGGTGCTGTACGAACGCAGCAAGGATCTGCTCTCCCACATGGACGAAATCGAAGGCTTGTTTCGTCAGGATGAAGCCTCGCTGACCGGGCGCATTCGGGTCGATATGCCGAATATTCTGGCGCGGCGGCTGGTCATGCCGCGGCTGCCCGAGTTCATGGATCGCCATCCCAACCTGGAACTGGAAATCAGCAGCACCGACCGTCGCGTCGACCTGCTGAGCGAGGGCTTCGATTGTGTGGTGCGGATTGGCGCACAACCGGATCAATCCGTGGTGGCGCGGCACTTGGGCGATTTCCCGATGATCAACTGCGCCAGCCCCGCCTACCTCGCGCGCTACGGCGTGCCGCAGACGCTGGAAGACTTGGCGCAGCACCGATTGGTGCATTACGTCGGTGTGTTGGGTTCGCGTTCGGAAGGGTTTGTGTATGAGCAGGACGGTCAGGTGAAACGCTTGCCGATGGCCGGCAGCGTCACGGTCAACAGCACCGATGCCTATGAGTCGGCGTGTTTGGGTGGTTTCGGTCTGACGCAGGTGCCGCGCACCGGCATGCAGCCGCATCTGGAAAACGGCGAACTGGTCACCGTGCTGCCGCAATTCACCGCGCCGGCGATGGGGATTTCACTGCTGTATGCGCGGCAGCGGCACTTGCCACTGCGGGTGCGGGTGTTCATGGACTGGCTCGGCGATCTGATTCGCTCCGCGCTCTAAACCTGATCACCGTTCAAAACTGTAGGAGTGAGCCTGCTCGCGATTGCGGTGTGTCAGTTTAATCAATGTCGACTGATACACCGCTATCGCGAGCAGGCTCACTCCTACAGGGGAGTTGTGAAGGGTCAGAAGATTTGGGTGAACAACCAGTAGAGGCTGCCCGACAGCAGGATCGCCGCCGGCAACGTCAGCACCCAGGCCATCAGCAAATTGCGGATGGTCTTCATCTGCAAACCGCCGCCATTGGCAACCATGGTCCCGGCCACGCCCGAGGACAGCACATGGGTGGTCGACACCGGCAAACCAAACATGTCGGCGGCGCCGATGGTCAGCATCGCCACGGTTTCCGCCGACGCACCTTGCGCGTAAGTCAGGTGGGTCTTGCCGATCTTCTCGCCCACCGTTACCACAATCCGCTTCCAGCCAACCATGGTGCCCAGCCCCAGGGCGATGGCCACGGCGATCTTCACCCACAGCGGAATGAAGCGCGTGGCGTTGTCGATCTGCTGCTTGAACAGTTGCAGTTTGCTGCTGGTGTCAGCGTCGAAGTTGCCGACCTTGTTCTTGTCCATCAGGCGAATGCTTTCGCTGGCCAGGTACATGTCGTTGCGCACGTTGCCCATGGCTTCCGCCGGGACTTTCGCCAGCGAGCCGTAGCCTTTGACTTCTTCGCCGATGTGCCCGGTAAGGGAGGCGAGGGCGGGGATCAACTGCGGTGTGGCTTCCTTGCTGCGCACGTAATCGGAGAGCACGGCGCGTGGATCGGCCGGTGTCGGCAGCGGGGCACTTTTCACCAGTGCTTGTTGGGTTACTTGCGCGACGGCGGCGAACTGCAGCGATTGTTCTTCGGGCATGGTGCGGTTCAGCGCGTAGGCCATTGGCAAGGTGCCGACCAGAATCAGCATGATCAGGCCCATGCCTTTCTGGCCGTCATTGGAACCGTGGGCGAAGGACACACCGGTGCAGGTGAGGATCAGCAAACCGCGAATCCACCACGGTGGCGGCGCGTTGCCTTCCGGTGCCTTGTACAGCGAACGATTCTTCACGAAGGCGCGCAACGCCAGCAGCAACAGCGCGGCGCAACCGAACCCCACCAGTGGCGACAGCAGCAGCGCGTAACCGATCTTGGTTGCCTGCGCCCAATCGACCCCGCTGGTGCCGTCGCGCCCGTGCATCAAGGCATTGGCCACGCCGACGCCGATGATCGAACCGATCAGCGTGTGCGATGACGAGGCCGGCAAGCCCAGCCACCAAGTGCCGAGGTTCCACAGAATCGCGGCGATCAGCAGGGCGAAAATCATCGCGAAACCGGCGGACGAACCGACCTGCAGAATCAGCTCGACCGGTAACAAAGCGATGATGCCGAACGCCACCGCGCCGCTCGACAGCAGCACCCCGAGGAAGTTGAAGAACCCCGACCAGACCACCGCGACATTTGGCGGCAGCGAGTGGGTGTAAATCACCGTGGCCACGGCGTTGGCGGTGTCGTGGAAACCGTTGACGAACTCGAAACCCAGCGCAATCAACAGCGCCACGCCGAGCAGCAGGAACGGCGTCCAGGTGGTGACCACCGTGCCCAGCTCGTGCATGTCGTGCATCAGGCTGTAGGCGGTGAACAGCATCCCCATGGCCAGTACCGCGAAAAAGATCACGTAGGTGAAGGGGCCGGTTTTCTTGTCCAGTGCCGGCCTGCCGCTGGGGGCGGACGCCTGGCGGGTGGTCAGGGAAGGAGTAGCCATGAGCGGACAATCCTGAGCGAGGGAAGGAGTGTCGCCCATGATCGTTGCAGAATGTTACAGAGAGACTGCGTCAGGTCAGTGTTTGGATGAATAGCCTGACCATTGATCTAAAGGGAAATGAAAGAACGGGAGCAATGACTACTGTGGCGAGGGGATTTATCCCCGATGGGTTGCGAAGCAGCCCCAAAAACCATTCACCTCGGTGTATCTGCTCAACCGCGTTCACCGGATTTACGACTGCTGCGCAGCCGAACGGGGATAAATCCCCTCGCCACAGGATCTCTGTCACCAAGATAGATCTCTGTCACCCCAATGGATCTGCGGTGGGCAAGGGTCAGTAATCGCCTCTTTTGCGGAAGGCCCAGCGCCCGGCAATCACCGTGAACGTCGCCACCAGCGCGACCAATATCCAGAACCCTTCCGGATCCTGCGACAGCGGCACGCCGCCCACATTCATCCCGAAAAAACCGGCAATGATGTTGATCGGCAGCGCCAGCACCGTGACCACGGTCAGGGTGAACAGGGTGCGGTTGCTCTGTTCGTTGAGGTTGGCGGCGATCTCTTCCTGGAGCAGTTTGATCCGCTCGCCGAGGGCGGTGAGGTCGTTGATGATCAGCGCAAACTCCTCGGTGGATTTGCGCAACTCCTTGACGTCCTCCTTCTGCAACCACGGCGGCGGGCGATTGAGCAGCCGCAGCAAGGAACCCGGCTCCAGCGCCAGCAGCCGCTGCAAGCGCACCAGCACCCGGCGGTTGGCGCCGAGTTCGGCGCGGTTGGTCGACAGCCGTGAGGAGAGCAACTCGTCCTCGACCTGATCGACACTCATGCTGGTCTTGCGCACGATTTGCGTCAGCACTTCGCCCTGATCGCGCAGCAGGTGCACCAGCAGTTCCGACGGCGAACGAAAGCGCTCGCCGGCCTTCACCGACGAGCGCAGTTTGTCCACCGAGTGCAGCGGTTGCAGGCGCGCACTGACGATCAACTTGCTGCGCACGCAGACCCACAGCGTCGAGACATCCGAGGAGACCATGCTGCTGAGGTTGAACACCACGTCGTTGACCACCGCCAGCAGCGCCGAATCGACATGCTCGATGCGCGTCGAGCGCGAACCTTCGTGCAGCGCCTCGAAAAACTCTTCGGGCAATTGCAGATGACTTTTCATCCAGCGCTCACAGGCCGCGTGCGCCAGGTTCAGGTGCAGCCAGAGGAATTCGCCGCTGTCGCTGTCGTCTTGCAAACAGCGCAAAGCGGTCGCCGAATCGACTTCGCGGCCACGTTCACCGGGCAGGAAACGGAAACCGTAGAGCAAACCAAACAGGTCAGGATCGCGATGGCTGGTATCGAGGCTGTGGTTCATGAAGGCTCGCTGCGAAGAGGGCGCGTGTGTCGCGGGAATGGCAGGCTCACTGAGCCGAATCATCGCAAGCGGATGTGACGTTTATGTGTCGATAAAGTGACGCCAGATCAATGTCTTACCGGCGGTCGGATTTTCTTCAAGAAGCGCTCTGGCACGCCGATCACGCTTGGGTTACGTTGCGCGCGCTTGGCCATGAGCCAAGGCTCGCCGACATGGATGTCCGGCACAATCCCACGCCTTACCGGGCGTGCCTCATCCCTGTCATGAGTACCTGCGATGCTGCAAAAATCCCTGAGAGCGCAAATTCTCGTCCTGCTGAGCGGCAGTCTGCTGGCGATGCTGTTGATCGCGCTGGCCTGTTTTCATTTCCTGTCCAACGGCGTGCAAAGCTACAGCCAGTTGATCACCGGCCCTCTGCACACTTCGCAACTCATCGACGAAGCCAACCTGCAATTCAAGGTGCAGGTCCAGGAATGGAAAAACGTTCTGCTGCGCGGCAAGCAACCGGCGGATCTGGCCAAGTACTGGGGGCAGTTCGAAGACCGTCAGCGCGATGTGCAGAACATCCTCGGTGAACTGGCCAGCCAGAAAGGCATCGAGCCGAGCCTGAAAAGCCGCATCGAGCGTTTGCGCGAAGAGCATCGTCAGTTGGGTAACGCCTACCAGAAGGGCCGCGATGCCTACGTGGCGGCCGGTGGCGATCCGACGGCGGGCGACACCGCGGTCAAAGGTGTCGACCGCGCGACCAGCGATCAGATGAGCGAACTGGTCAGCGAATTGCGCAAGCAGGGCACCGAACAGTCGGCGCAGATCAGCGCCGAGGCTGATCGCACAGTGTTGTTGGGCATTCTGGTGATGCTAGCGTCGGGTCTGCTGATTGGCCTGCTGAGCTTGTGGCTGGTCAACCGCAACCTGGTCGAGCCGATCCGCAACCTGATTGATTACGTCAGCCAATTGAGCCGCGGCAAACTCGCCGAACGCGTGGTCAGCCACCGTCAGGATGAACTGGGCAACCTCGCCGCTGCGGCCAATACCTTGCGTGATTTCCTCGCCGACACCTTCACCCGTTTGCAACGCAGCGCCAGTGATCTGGACAGTGCCAGCGGCGAGTTGAATGCGATCGCCACGACCATGGCCGGCGGCACCAACGAGCAGTTCAACCGCACCGATCAAGTGGCCACGGCGATGAACGAAATGTCCGCCACCGCCCAGGAAGTGGCGCGTCACGCCGCCGATGCCGCGCGTGCCGCCGACGATGCCGACCAGTCCGCCCAACAGGGTGAGAAGGTCATGCAGAGTACCATCCACAGCATCACCCAGATGCGCGGCGAAATCGCCAACACCGCCACAGTGATCCGCCGTCTGGAAGCTGACAGCGGTCGCATCGGCAAGGTGCTGGAAGTGATTCGCGGGATTGCCGAGCAGACCAACCTGCTGGCATTGAACGCAGCGATTGAAGCGGCGCGGGCGGGTGAGGCCGGGCGTGGTTTTGCCGTGGTCGCTGACGAAGTACGTAATCTGGCACAGCGTACGGCAGAGTCGATCATCGAGATCAATCAGATCATCCAGAGCGTGCAGACCGGCGCGGTGGACGCGGCCCAGGCCATCGACAGCGGCCAGACCCGCAGCGACGAAAGCGTCGAGCAAGTGACGCAGGCAGGCGCGATGCTGGAGCGCATTACCCACGCGGTGGAGGCTATTCGCGACATGAACCGTCAGATCGCCACAGCGGCAGAAGAGCAGACGTCGGTGGCCGAAGACATTTCGCGCAACCTCACCGAAATCACTTCGATCGCCAGCACCAACCTCGACAACGTCCAGCGCACCGAAACCGCCAGTCAGAACCTGCATGGTTTGTCCGGGCAACTGAATGAGGTCACTGCGCGCCTCAGCGCCTGATCGAGCGACTGTGTACCGGCGCGGATACCGAGTCGGTACACAGTCGATCTCAAGTAGAGCTGACCCGCGACGATGACCGGTTATCTATAACCGGCATTGGAGCACTCCCATGGTCAGCATCACCTCTGTTTCGATCAACCAGACTGTCACCACACCCACCAGCAAAACCTCGATCACTGATGTCGGCGACGACACTTCCACCAGCGCAACCGCCAGAACTGGCGCAGCCACCGACGCGCCGAAAGCGGCTGGCGGCGCAGCACCTTCGGGCGGTAGCAGTTCCAGCAGCAGCGACGAATCTGACACGGTGAAAGAACTGCGCAAGCAGATTGCCGAGCTGCAAAAGCAATTGCAGGAACAGCAGCAGGCGTTGCAAGCGGCCCAGGCAAAACAGGAAAGTGCCGACGCCAAGGCTACCGAAGTGGCCTCCGCACAAGCGCAGGTCACCGCCACCTCGGCCTCGCTGCAAACGGCGACGGCGGCGTTGTTGCAGGCGTTGCAGGATTCCGATTCAAGCACCTCCGGTTCCTTGGTCAGCACCTCGGCATAAACCCTGTTGCTGCGGCACGCTGCGATCTTGACGATCAAAAGATCGCAGCCTCGTTTCACTCGACAGCTCCTACAGAATCTCGATCGGCCATAAATCCTCCGGCAGGCAGAAAAACCTGTAGGAGTGAGCCTGCTCGCGATGGCGGTGGATCAGTCGACATCACCGTTGCTGACCCACCGCCATCGCGAGCAGGCTCACTCCTACAAGGAATTTGTGTCGGGCATGAAAAAGCCGCGCGATCGGTGGATCGTGCGGCTTTGGATGGGCGTTGAATCAGGTGTCTTGCTTGTTGGTCAGCACCTTGCCAGTCGTGGCGTCGAAGTCCACGTCGAATTCTTTGCCGTCAGCAGTTTTCAATTCAACTTCGTACTCGTAACCGTTGAAATGGTTATCCAGGTCGGTGTCGGTGATGGTCGCACCCGGATGCAGTTTCAGCGCAGCCTGGTTCATTTCTTCCATTGGTTTGATCTTGCCGGACTTGACCAACTCAGGGATCTGGTCGACGCGGACATCAGCCTGCGCGAGGCCAGCGGTGAGGGTCAGGGCAGCGGCGGTAAACAGGGCAGTCAAGGTTTTCATCGGTTCAATCCTTTTGGGTGTTTATCTAAGCGGATGTGCTGTTTCAGTGGATTCAGATTAATCGCCGCAACTTAACTCACCCTTAATCTCGCCTCGGCGGTTTGCGTCGTTTGTTCAATTACCCCACGTCGTGAGATTTCATGCTGTGCCTTCGATCAATGGAGGTGCACATGAAACGTTTGATGGCCGGGTTATACGCGCCGCTGTTCTGGGGCGGCTTTATCGGGCTGGGCTTGTGGCTGGCAGATGTCTCGACCCTGTGGCTGTTGCCGCTGTTTGTTGCCGCGCTGGCGGTGTCGTTCATCGCGGAGTGGGCAATGCCTTATGAGGTGCGCTGGAATCGTCCGGCCGGTGATCGCCGCCGCGATATCCTTCACGCGCTGGTCAATGAAGCGTTGAGTGCCTTGGGGTTACTTGCACTACCGGGGCTGGTCGCCATGCTGGCGATTGACGGTGTCTGGCCAAGGGGCTGGCCGTTGTGGTTGCAACTGGGGCTGGCGATTGTCATTGCCGATGCCGGTATCAGCCTGATGCATTACGCCAGCCATCGCGTGTCGTGGCTGTGGCGATTGCATGCCGTGCATCACAGTGTTGAACGTTTATACGGCTTCAACGGATTGATGAAACATCCATTGCATCAACTGCTCGAAGCCTCGGCGGGGTTGCTGCCATTGCTGGTGCTGGGCATTCCGTTGCAGGTCGCGACATTGCTGGCATTCGCCATCGCGATCCAGCTGTTGTTGCAGCATTCGAATGTCGATATGCGTCTCGGTTTTCTGCGCTGGATTTTCGCCTGGGCACCGCTGCATCGTTTCCATCACATGAAATATGGCCGCGCCGGCGACGTTAATTTCGGGTTGTTTTTCACCGTGTGGGACTGGCTGCTGGGCACCGTTTTCTACACCGAGGATTACCGCATCGGCCAGGACGATTTGGGGATTGGCAGCCGCCCGGATTTTCCCCGCGACTATGTGGCGCAATTGGTTGATCCGTTCGCAACAGTGAGGTTGAGCCGCGAGCCGAAAGTGCCTGATGCGCTGCGCCGCTGACTCAGTCGAGCAGTTTCAGCTCGATGTGTTGCAAGGCCTGGCGTGCGGTGACGCCGAAGAGTTTTTTCAGGCAGCGGGAGAAATGCGCCGAATCGGCAAAACCTGCGTTGTGCGCGGCGGATGTCACCGGGTCGCCCGCCAGAATCGAGGCCATCGCCTTGCGTAGACGCCGCCACAACACCAGCCTGCGCACTGGCAAACCGACCTGGCTGACCAACAGTCGCTGCAATTGACTCAGGGATAGATTCGCCGTGTCGGCGACGGCGCGTGCGGCGACTTTATCGGCCAGCGAAGCGTCCACTGCGGCCAATGCACGTTCGATGCGCGAGTCACTCAGCGAACGACGCGGGCATTGGCGGATTGCCAGATCAAGCGCAGGTAACGTCAGTTCGGCGTTAAACAACGCATCACGCAACGTGTCTGCTGCAAACATCAACGGTTCGGCGTAAACGGTGAATAGCGGATCCGGCGCTTCAACAATGGCATGGCGCACGTTTGAGGCAATCAACAGCTGCGAGGCGCTGACGACTTCACCCTCGAGCAACACCGTCGCCGGTCGCTCGGGGGCAAGCATGATCTGGTGGGCATAGTGGCAATGGGGCGCCGTGCGCCCCGACACTCCGTGGATCAGGCCATAGTCGTGCCCCAGCCAGAGGCGGCCTGTCCACTCGGTGTGTGTGGTCACTCAGAAACCGTTGTTCTTCAACACCTGATCGACACTGGCAGCGGCCGGGCGTTTATAGAACTTCAACAGTTCGCTGGCGCGGTTGGTGAAGATGCCGTCCACGCCTGCGGCCATGACTTTCTCGAAGTCCACCGGCTCATCGACGGTGTAGACGTGCACCAGCAGGCCCTGATCGTGGGTGTATTTATTCATCCACGGTTGCACCAGATCCGAATAGCTCTGATCGCCGCCCTTGGTCAGCTTCGCCGAAGGACCGGTGCCGATTGCACCTTGCGCCTTGGCGTAATCGACCCACTGCTTGAATTCAGCTTCGGATTTCGGTTCCTGTTTACCGTAGAAAACGTTCTTGTCCTTCTCGCCGGACTCGGCAAAGGTCACCTTGGATTTTGGCTCGATGCTGCCTTCGCCGACCCACAGCAGGAGGATCTTCGGCACTTGCGGCATTTCCTTTTGTAGCAGTTCGAGGCTGTTCTTCTCGAACGTTTGCAGGATCACCTTGCCTTTGCCCTGACCGACGCCCAGTTCGCTTTTCGCCAGTTTCGAACCGGTTGGGCTCAGCCAGCCGCGATCCTGCAGTTTTTCTTTCAGGTCTTTCTCGATCCCCGGGAACAGTTGCGGCTCCTTGGTCTCGATGTACAGGCCCGGCTTGTGCTGCGGATTGGCCTGGGCGATGTCGATGATTTCATCGAGGGTGAGGATTTTCAGCCCGGCGTAGGACGGGCGCGCGCGATCCGGGTAGGCCTTGTTGTACCAGCTGCCGGCGTCGAGGGTTTTCAGTTCGGCCATGGTGAAGGCGGTGGCCGTGCTGTCCTTGCGCTCCGGGAACTTGGTCGCGACGTCGGTGGTGCGCTGCAAATTGTTGTCATGCAGGGCGAACAACACGCCGTCCTTGCTGCGTTGCAGGTCCATTTCCAGATAGTCGGCACCCAGGTCGCGCGCCAGTTTGTAGGAGGCGGCGGTGGATTCCGGTGCATCGAACGACGCGCCACGGTGGGCGATGACCGCCGGGTGCGGAATGCCGTGAGCGGCGGCCAGTGCATCGACATCGGCGGCGTGAGCCTGACCGAAACCGAGCATCAGGCTCAGCATGAGGGCGCTTTTGGTGAAAGTGGCGGGCATGTTCGAGTTCCTTTCGCAGGGCATTTTCAAAGACGTATCTTTTAACAACTGAATCGATTGCGTGCTATCGCCAGACCGACATAAACGTATTAAAAGCGATTTTTCCTGCACTTTTGTGGCGCTGTTTGCAGTACGCTTGCCCTCGGCAGCCGCCCCGGCAGAGGGCGCGCCCACTGTTTCGCCCTGCGTGTAAACCATCGATCAACATTTCGTGAGGTTTACCATGCGCATCACCTCCCAACTCATCTGCCAGGCGGCCGACGACCTCAAGGGTTTTGTCGGCCTCAACCGCAAGACCGGTCAATACATCGTGCGCTTCAGTGAAGATTCGTTCGGCATGGACGTGGCGGATGACGGCATCATCCCCACCAGTGAATTCGTCTGGGCGCAGGTTTCGGACACGACCATGACGCTTAAGCGCGAGTTGATTCAGTTGCTGCTGGATCAGCATATCGATGACCGGATCAACATCACCGAGCCGTTGCGGGTTTATATGAGCAAGGTTGAAGTGCCGGCGATTGTCGCGGTGCGGAGTCTGGTGCGGGGCTGAAGTTTTGCAGTGAAGCTTCTGGCCCCTTCGCTGGCAAGCCAGCTCCCACAGGTACAGCGTGATCTTCAGAACAACGCAATACCTTGTGAGAGCTGGCTTGCCAGCGATGATGGCGGTGACTGCACCGCAATACTCACTGGCCGAAGCGATACTCCCGCTCAACCCGACACACCCGCGTCTGAAACGCCGAATACCAGACCGCCCGGCCACGCTCCTGAATCACCCGATGCTCAGGATGCTGCCGCCACGCCAGAATCGCCGACTCACTGTCCCAGTACGAAATCGTGATCCCGACCCCATCGGCCCCACGGATCGAATCAATACCAAGAAATCCCGGCTGCTGGTTGACCAATTCCATCATCCGTTCCGAGGCTGCGGCATATCCGTTATCACCCTCGGTACGGGTCGAAGTGAAGATCACAGCGTAACAATCTGCTTTCATCGACGTTGCTCCGCACACGCTTCGACAAACGCCCGCACCAGTGGCGGCATCTGGCCCTTCAGCGCGGCGCGTTCCGGCTGGAACAGCGTGGCGACGAAAAACGGATGCCCGTTCAACTCAATCGCCCGCAAGTCTCCCGTCGAATCATGGCCCACCGCGTGTAGCTGATGGCTCAGCAACTCGCTTTCGAACTGTGGATTCACACCAAAGCGGCAGCGATAACCTTCACGAATCTCGGACGTTTCGTACGCTTTGGCGATCAACGATCCGGTCACCAGATGAATGCTGTCCACGGCCTCGACCAGCGAACAGGTCAGCGGCGTGAGCACGGCTCTTGGGGAATCGGGCGCGGTTTCGCCATGTTCGGCATCGGTCCAGCCCAGCACGTTGCGGGAAAATTCCAGCACCGCATGCTGAAAACCGCCGCAGGTGCCGAGGAAAGGGCGCTGTTGCTCGCGGGCAAAACGGATCGCCCTTAGCGCACCTTCTTCGCTTTTGTAGGGGCTGGCGGGGACGCACCAGAAACCGTTGAAGTCTTGTAGCGCAGTGTTGGCGTCGATTTGATCGGTGGCCAGCCAGTGGAAAGTCAGCGGACGGTCGAGGTGTTCGGCCACCTGCCCGAGGGCTATGGGAATGGCTTGGTGCGCGGTCACTTGCGGGTCGTAATCGCCGATCAGGGCGATGGAAATGGCGTCCATGGGATTTCCTTTTCTAAACTCGGTGAGTAGAAACTTATCTGTGGCGAGGGGATTTATCCCCGATCGGCTGCGAAGCAGTCGTCGCTTTTGAAATCATGGGGCTGCTTCGCAGACCATCGGGGATAAATCCCCTCGCCACAGATTTTGAGTTTGGCTCAGAGAGAACATGATTGTCGGTTGTTGGTGACCACTATAGATTGGCGTTCACGCACTCAATATGGGCGTTTCCCCAAGTGATCAATGCAGCGACGCACTATCGGCTCGACTACCCGGATCTGGCGCTGATCCTCGCCCTGGTGCGCGGCGGCTCTCTGGCCCGCGCTTCACAGCTTTTAAAAGTAGACGTGTCGACCGTGTTCCGCGCCGTGCGCCGTCTCGAAGCCGCCCTCGGTCAGCAACTGTTCGAAAAAAGCCGTGCCGGTTACTTGCCGACGACGCTGGCACAAACGCTCGCCGAGCAGGCAGAACGTGCCGAACAAGCACTCGAAGCTGCGCGCATTGGTGTCGAGCAGGGCGGTGAAGTGGTCAGCGGAACCGTGCGCCTGACCTGCACCGACTCGGTGTTGCAAGGTTTGCTGCTGCCGGCGCTGGCGCAGTTCATGCCCAGCTACCCGGCGCTGACCATCGAGTTGAGCACCTCCAATGATTTCGCCAACCTCAGCCGTCGTGACGCCGACATCGCCCTGCGCCTGACACGCACACCGCCGGAACATCTGGTCGGACGGCAATTGGCGAAGATTTCCTACAGGGTCTGCGCCAGCGAGCGCTACTTGCAGCAGGTTGATGCGTCAGATCTGGCCGCGCTGACCTGGATCGCCCCGGACGACTTTCTGCCTGATCACCCGACCATCGCCTGGCGCCGCCAGCAGTTGCCCGGTGTGACCCCGGGTTATCGCTGCAACAGCATGCTTTCAGTCACCGAGTTGGTGCGCGCCGGCCTCGGGGTTGCGGCCTTGCCGGACTTTCTGATCACCGACGGTTTGCAGGCGTTGAGCGAACCCCTGCACGGCTACGACACCGCGCTGTGGCTGCTGACCCGGCCGGATTGCCGGGCATTGCGTTCGGTGGTCACACTGTTTGATGAGCTCGGGCGGGCGCTGCGTCTGCCGTGATCAACGTTGCGGGTTCTGACACACATGCGCGTGCAGCTCGCGTGTCAGGCCTTCGATGCGTTCGGTCAGGCTCTTGGTCATCTCGGTGAGGCGGGTGTTCTGCTCCAGCAGTTCAAGCAACTGCGCGGTGTTATGCGCCGCTTGAGCCTGGCGTTCGGTGTTGGCTTGAGCCAGGGCTTCGCGGTGCAGCGCGTCGGCGTCCGCTTGCGCCTTGTCACGCGCAGCCTGCCGGGTTTGCGCGAGCAGGATCAGCGGCGCGGCGTAGGCCGATTGCAGGCTGAACGCGAGGTTTAGAAGAATAAACGGGTAAACGTCGAACGTGGTCACGCCAAACACGTTGAGGCTGACCCACAACAAGACGATCAGCGTTTGCGCACCGAGAAACGTCGGTGTGCCGAAGAACCGTGCGAACGCCTCGGCGCGCAATGCGAATGTGTCATTGCCGAAGGTTGTCGCCAGATGAGCGTGGGGGCGGTGGAAACGCAAGTGATCGACGGGGGCTGATTCCGGTGTTGCGGTTTTTTCAGTGGTCATGGTGCACTCGGCAGGGCTTGGGACTGAAGCTCACTATAGTCCTGCATTGTGGTGCCTGACCCTTTCGCGAGCAGGCTCGCTCGCGAAGGCCGCGCCTCAGTCTACTGACCCTGCATCGATTACCCCGAAGCACGCTCATTGGCAAACATGCTCACTGCTTGTACCGCCTCACTCGCGCCGTCGCGAATCTGCAGGATCACTTTTCCCGCCTGGTTCGCCAGTTCGACTCCCTCGGCTGCCCGGCCGCGGGTACCTTCCATGCTCTTGATCGCCTGGCGGGTTTCCGTCTGGATCAAATCGATCATGTTGGAAATTTCCGCCGTCGAGCCACTGGTGCGTGCCGCCAGCTGCCGCACTTCATCGGCCACCACCGCAAATCCACGCCCCTGTTCGCCGGCCCGTGCCGCTTCGATGGCCGCGTTCAGCGCGAGCAAATTGGTCTGATCGGCAATCGCCCGGATGGTGTTGACGATGGCGGTGATCTGCTCGGAGCGCTCGCCCAGTTGCGCGATCAACGTTGAGGATTCAGCAATGTCCTGAGCAATTTCACGCATCTCGCTGGCTGCTTGTTGAATGACCTGCGTGCCTTGTTCGGCGACTTTTCGGGTCTCGACCGAAATGTGATAAGCAGCGCTGGCGCTCTGTGCATCCTGTTCATGCTGCACAACTCGCGCGGTGACGTCCGAGGCGAACTTCACCACTTTGCACAAACGGCCGGAGGCGTCGTAGACCGGGTTGTAATTGGCTTCCAGCCAAACGGTTCGGCCGTGTTTATCAACACGTTCGAACTGGCCGTGGAAGAGTTCGCCCTGATTCAGCCGTCGCCAGAAGTCTTGATAAGCGCTGCTGTTGACCAGATCCGAGGTACAGAATAAACGGTGATGTTTACCTTTAAGCTCGGCGAGCGTGTAACCCATCCGCGTCAGAAAATTCTGGTTTGCCGTCAGAACACTGCCGTCGAGGTTGAACTCAATAACCGCCATCGCCCGGTCGATCGCTTGTAACTTGGCGTTGGTTTCACTCTCCTGCTGCATTTTGGCTGTGACGTTCATGGCGTATTTGACCACTTTCACCACACGCCCCGACGCATCCTTGATCGGGTTGTAACTGGCTTCGAGCCAGACCGGTTGCCCCTTACTGTCGACACGCTCAAACGTTCCGGACTGGAACTGACCGTTTTTCAGGCGAGACCAAAATTCGCTGTACTGCGCACTTCGGCCAAACTCGGGGGTGCAAAACACGCGATGCGCCTGGCCGATCGCCTGTTCGGCGCTGTAACCCATGGTCTTGAGGAAGTTGTCGTTGGCGCTCAATACCACGCCGTTGAGGTCGAACTCGATTACCGCCATGGAGCGATTGATCGCTTCCAGAAGGCCGTTCTGTTGAGTGAGGTTTTCTTGAAGGTCGTTGAGGGCGGTTTTGTGGCGATTGAAAAACATGGGCGCAGTACTCTGGAAGTAGGGAAAGACTCGGTTTGTGCCCCTGTTCCCGCGTTGTCAGGCCAAATGTGTGAAAAAACTTTCGGCAACGACTGCTAAATGCCAGCATCCCGACTGACGGCCTGATCTTATACAAGCCTTATAAGTTTGTACAAGAAACGGCTTTTTTAAAGTGTTACAAAAGTGTTTCAGTGGCTGAACTGGCTGGCGTCACTCGGAGATGAGCGACTCAACGCCACGCTGATAGTGTTGCGACCGGTATGTTTAGCGGTGTACAGCGCCTTGTCGGCGTCTTCCAGCCAGGCAATCGCATCGCTGTAATCGGGTTGGAACCGAGCCAGACCGATACTCAGGCTGACGCGCATTTCTGGCACATCCGGATGACGGAATTGATCCAGCACCTGGCGCAATTGCTCCATCAATACTTCGGCTTTGTTCAAAGGCAGATCCGGCAGAATCACGCAGAATTCATCACCGCCGTAGCGCCCAGCCAGTTCACCGGCATCAAGCAGGCATTTCAGTTCGCGGCTCAATTGCTGCAGCACCGCATCGCCGACGATATGGCCGTAGCTGTCATTGATCAGCTTGAAATGGTCGATATCGATCAGCGCCAGCACAGCCTGCGTATTGTGTTGACGGCATTGCTGGAACTTCAGATGCAGCAGGTCTTTCCAGGCGCCGTGATTGAGTAATCCGGTCAGGCTGTCGGTGCGGCTCAGGGCGCTCAACGTGCGTTTGTGCTGCGCCAGTTTGATCGCCAATTGGTAACAGACCATGCCCAATGCCAGCGGATACAGGGTGAGCATCGGCAAGCAGGCCCAGACCTGGGTCTGCGTCATCATCGGGTTGAACTTGAAGCCGAAGATCAATCCACCGAGCAGCATGCCCGCGACTTGAGCGATAGCCCCCAAGACAAACAGGCGTCGACCGCCGGCGGCGACGTTGTTCATGGTCATCATCGACAGAATGGTTACGGTGGTCAGTGGATTGAACTGACAACACGCGGCCCAGAAACCGCCGCACAGCGAGTCATACAAGAGGTTGCGGCGTTCGGCCTGATAGGGGAATGCCGAGCGGGTCGATACTTGAAAGGCCAGATGCGGCCAGACAAAACCGTTGAACAGCAACAGCACCCAGAGCCAGGTCGGCATGTTCAGCGGATACAGCGCCGCGCCGACGCTGAAAAAACCAACACCCAGGCCGATGGCCCGTGGCAGGTAGATGCGCCTGGCGAATGACAAGCCTTTGCCGCGTTGGTTTTCCATGATGTCCTGCGCGCAATTCATCCTGAAATACTTTGCAGTATCTTTTTCAGGTCGACCGTCCGTCGGTCGATTGTCGGACATTGTCATTTATTCCAACGGGAATAATCAGTGTCCTTCCGAGCCATTTAATCAGTGACAGAGCCGTTTTAGAGCTGATAGTGCGCCAGAAACATCTCCAGCGCCGATTCGGCCACGGTGTTCTGCATGTCGGCATCCAGCGGCGGCTGACCCAGCGACATCTGAGGCCAGAAGCCAAAGGTCTTGAGCAACCCCTGCACCTGATGTGCAGCAAATTGCGGATCGACCGGTTTCAGGCGGCCATCGGCCTGCGCGGCGCGAATCCACACGGTCAGACCTTCCTCGCGTTCGCCCATGCGCTCGATCATGTTTTGCGCGCGCTCCGGGGAATGAATCGTCGCCGCAATCGCTACCCGCGCCAGCGTCAGAAAGTTTTCGTCCGCCATCATCTGCACCTTGGCTTGCAGCATCTGCCGTAACTGATCGCGCAACGGCTGATCAGCGCGATAAGTGACCGACTGCTCGGCGCTGATTCGCGTCCATAACTGGTTGAGAATTTCGGCGAACAACTCCTCCTTGCTGGGAAAGTGGTTGTACACCGTGCGCTTCGATACACCAGCGGTGGCAGCGATCTTGTCCATGCTGGTGATCTCGAATCCGTTGTCGCGGAATTCGGCAATCGCCGCCTGAATAATGGCTTCGCGTTTACGGTCGGTGAGTCGCTGTGGAGCTGTCATAAGTACGCTTCGGCAGGTAAATATTGGAATTACACTTGGCAGTTTACTTGTCAGCAGCTTTGCTGCAACCTAGAAACTACACCGATCAGTGTAATGTTGCGTTAATCCTCGCAACCTAAAAAACAGAAAGTTCGGCTGATGCGTGCGTGCTTTGGCCATTTATCGTCCCACCGTGAAAAACCGTGAATTGCGCGGTTTTTCTGGAGTCATTCAGTCATGGCCAATCCAGTTTCCCTCCCGGATAAAATTTCCACGCCTGAAGCCTCTCGACAGGATCAAGGGCTGTTCCGCAACCATGCCCCGGTGCAACGCGAAGGCTTGCGCAAGATGCTGCGGATCATGTGGAACATGATTTTCCACAAGCCGCGTAACACCCGGCCTGCCGCGCCGATTCCGGTGCAACCGCTGACCCGCGAAGACCTGCTCGCGGCGCCGAACCACAGCGTCTATCGCCTCGGTCACTCGACCCTGCTGCTGAAGATGCAGGACAAATTCTGGATCACCGACCCGGTCTTCGCCGAGCGTGCCTCGCCTGTGCAATGGGCCGGCCCGAAACGCTTTCACCAGCCGCCGATCAGCCTCGACCAGTTGCCGCCGATCGAAGCGGTGATCCTGTCCCACAACCACTACGATCACCTCGATTACGAGGCCGTGCTCAGGCTGGCGGTCAAGACCAATCTGTTCCTCACGCCGCTGGGCGTTGGCGACACCCTGATCAAATGGGGCATCGACGCCAACAAGGTTCGCCAGTTCGACTGGTGGCAAGGCACCGAAGTCGCCGGCATCCGCTTCATCGCCACGCCATCGCAACACTTCTCCGGCCGTGGCCTGTTCGACAGCAACAACACCCTGTGGGCCTCCTGGGTGATGATCGACGGCGACACGCGAATCTTCTTCAGCGGCGACAGCGGCTACTTCGACGGCTTCAAACGCATCGGCGAACAGTACGGCCCCTTCGACCTGACCCTGATGGAAACCGGCGCCTACAACGTCGAATGGCCGCACGTGCACATGCAACCCGAACAAACCCTGCAAGCCCACATCGACCTCAAGGGCCGCTGGCTGTTTCCGATCCATAACGGCACGTTCGATCTGGCAATGCACGCCTGGCACGAACCGTTTGACCGGATACTGTCGCTGGCCTGGGAGCGCAGTGTTTCGATCACCACGCCGCAAATGGGTGAAGCGTTCAACATCGCTCAACCACAACGCGGGGATGCCTGGTGGCTGGCGGTTGAAGGGGAGAGTGGGGCGGTTGTGCAGAACGCTTGATATCAATCAGTAAGAGCTGATGTTGATTTTGTGGTGAGGGGATTTATCCCCGATGGACTGCGAAGCAGGCCTTGTTTGGGGGCCGCGTAGCGGCCCATCGGGGATAAATCCCCTCACCACAACTGCTTACTCAGCAAATGTTCACTCCGCCATCGCATATTCCCCACGCCCCGCCGTTTCCGCAGTCATCGCGTTCAGACTCGCACTTCGCCCCGGCGCAAACCCGGGAAAGAACACCAACCCCTGCGATTCAAACCGATACGCCAGCGCCAGACGCGCTGCGTCCGCCACCTCTTGCTGCGCTTCAAACCGCTGAATGTCTTCCGCCGAAACCTCGGCCTCCCGCGACAGCTGATCCACGCTCCAGCCCAACATCGCTCGGGCCTGGACGCAGTGAGTCGGGGTGAACTGGAAAAGGGCAATGCGTTCGAGGATGTGATTCATCGCAAGAGAGGCCATGGTGTGCTCCGGGCTCAAGAGTGCTGATTGAAAATATACTGTGTTTTTGTACAGTTGTTTTCGGCCCGGATCAAACGCATTTTTTGATTTGCGCTAATTTGCCGCCTCCAACCAGACGGACGGTGGCTGACCGAGAATGCGTCGGAACATCGTCGAGAACGCCGCCGGGCTTTCATAACCGAAGTCCAGAGCGATACGCGTCACTGCCTCACCCGCGGCCAGACGCGCCAGCGCCAGTACCACACAGGCCTGTTGCCGCCATTGACTGAAGCTCAACCCGGTCTGCTGACGAAACAATCTGTTAAACGTACGCAAGCTTATGTGTAACTGGTTGGCCCAATGTTGTGGCGACTGATGGGCGTTGGGTTGATGCAGAAAGGTCTGACACAGCGCAAGGAGTTTTCCGTCAGTCGGCAACGGAATATGCAGCGGTAGCGGAGCGCTGCGTTCCAGTTCATGCAACAACAACTCGATCAACACACCGTCTCGACCGTGAGCGTCATACACCAACGGCACCTCCACCGCCTCCATCAGCAAATGGCGCATCAACGGCGAGACGCTGATCACCTGGCAGCGCTCCCCCAAGTCCACCGCACCCGGCTCGATATACACACTGCGAGTGCTGACCCCCAGCATCAACACTTCATGCGCCACCCCCGGCGGAATCCATACCGCCCGCTGCGGCGGCACAACCCAGTTGCCGTCGTGGGTGCTGACCTGCATCACCCCGGTTGCGCCGTACAGCAATTGCGCCCGTCGATGCGTATGAAAGGGCAGCAAGTGACCGTGGGAATAATCCGTACCGATCGCCACCACCGCGCGCGTCGTGTCATCCAGCAGATTGATCGAAACATTGCGCATCGAGTGGCACTCAGCAGTTGGCGTAAACACAAACATTATTGGCTGACTTGCTGAAGCAGGCCAAGCGCTGGCGCTCTATCGTCGACCACTCCCATCCCACGGACGACCGTCATGTTCTACCTTCTACTGACACTCTTTGGCTGCCTGACCGGCATCACCGCTGTGCTCTTTGGCTTCGGCGGCGGCTTCGTCGTCGTACCTCTGCTCTATCGCATGCTCACCGCCAGCCACGGCGCCGACGACCCCATCGGCCAATCGGCCATGCACATCGCCGTCGCCACCTCGACCTGCGTGATGATCGTCAACGCCCTGATCGCCACCGACAAACACCGCCGCGCCGGCAACCTGATTCGCCATTACCTGTGGCCGCTCGGCGGCTTCATCGCCCTTGGCGCGGTTATCGGCGCGATCGCGGCGGTGTGGGTCAGCGGTGAAGTCATTCGTTACGCCTTCATCGCCTACCTCGGCGTCACCATCATCGATTGCTTGATCAGACGCGGATTTCTCACACACACGGAAGGCGTCATCCCGCGCCGACTGGGCAATACAGAAACGTCCGGCGGCGGTGTAGGAATCGGCGCCATCGCTACCTTTCTCGGTGTAGGAGGAAGCGTCATGACCGTGCCGCTGTTGCGTCGTTGCGGGCTGAGCATGTCCCAGGCGACGTCCATGGCCAATCCGCTGAGCGTGCCGGTGGCACTGGCGGGCACCCTGACGTATATGGCGCTGGCCGGTTTCAGCGAGACAGACTTGGGGCCATGGTTTGTCGGGTATGTGGATCTGCTGGCGTTTGCGGTGCTGACGCTCGGATCGTTGCTGGGGATTCGACTGGCTACACCGTGGATCGGGCGGATACCGGATAGGGTGCATGCGCGGGTGTATATCGGACTGCTGCTGATGGTGATGATCAGCATGTGCTTGAGCTGAGGCCGAAGACGCTCGATTCCCCCGCGCAACGTCGACATAATCCACGGCTACTTTTCGCGGGCAGTTGCTCGTTTATTCAAGGATGAAGTGATGTTCCGAGGACTGATACGCCTTTTCGCTGCTCTCTTACTGACGGGGTTGTTTGTCTCGACGGCAACTCGGGCCGATAACGGCGCGCAGGTGTACACCGGCACCTTGGGCAAAGCGGCTATCGTCCTCGAAATAAATCCTCGCACTGGAGAAGGTCGTTACTTCTATAAGAAGTACCGCAAGGATCTGCCACTCGACGGTGCCCTGGACGGGGAAACACTGGTGCTGGAAGAAGGTTCGCGAATGGAAGACTCGCGCCCGACCCTTCGTCTGCAGCCAACAACCAATGGTTGGAGTGGCGAGTGGACAAGTACTGCCGGTAAAACCCTGAAGATCGAGTTAGAGCCAGCCGTCATCCCCGAAGTACCCGCCGATGCCTTGCCCTTTTTCACCACACTTCACGATAAGTACCCTTACGAATATCTGCGGCTGCAAGGCGTCACACTTAAAAAAGGCAAGACCGACACCTTCATGGGCTACACGCTGCAGTGGTGGACCGAGCCGAAGACAGACACTTCCCTGTTTGAAGTGGTGTCCGGTTACTCCCTCGAAGAACGTCGTCGTATCAACCAAAAATTGATGGCGCGTTTGTGGGGCGAAGTGTTGTCTTCTTATGGCTGTTCCGGAAGTTACGCGCAGTGGAGCCAGCCACTGTGGATGTCGTCCACCGTGATGAGTGTGCGGATTTCATCGGACTATTACTGCGGTGGCGCCTATCCGGATCAAAGCCACGACGCGCTCAACATCGATACCAAGACAGGCAAACTTCTGACCCTGGATGATGTTATGTGGGTGGGGCAGGGCAAACCATTGCACTACGAGGAATATGAAGAGTTCGCCGCAGAATCCCCCGGCTCTTCGACAGCGTGGTCGAACTACCGCACCACTGAACTGGCACCCTGGTTGGTCGCACAGTTGCTGAAACTCTACCCAACCGAAATGACCGTCACCGCCGAGGGTGAAAACGATTGCGGCTACGACGAGGATTATCCCTGGCATTATCCGGGTTGGCACTTCACGGGACAGGGCATCAAGATCGAGCCATCATTTGCGCATGTCGCAGCGGTCTGCGGATTCGTAGACTGGGGCGTTCTGCCGTACAACATCGTCAAACAACATCCGGGCGGTGTTGCACTGCAATTGCCGTGAGACGACTTCAACTTTCGAAGGCAGATTCTCGATTAGCGGGCACAACCCCGCCATAATCTGCCGCGACTTTTCCAGCGCCGGCGGCCAAACTCCGGCGCCACTTCCGACTCTTTCAGGGATCGATCAATGTTCAAGGGACTGATGCGCCTGGCGCCATACGCCGCTGTGCTGTTCTCAATGCTGTCCACCGCACACGCCGAAGATAACCGACTGGTATTCACCGGCACGTTGGGCAAAATGCCGATCGTGTTCGAAGTCGATACCAGCGACCCGGAGCAAGTCACCGGCCGTTACTTCTATGAGAAATTTCACCGTGATCTAGAGCTTAACGGCACCTATAAAAATGACGTCTTGCTGCTCACAGAGGGCAGCGATCGTATGGAACCGGGCAAACCGTTACCGACGCTGAAACTGCAACAGATAGATGGCGGCTGGAAGGGCGAATGGCAAAATCCGAAAGGCAAAAAGCTGCCCGTACTGGTCACCGATACGCCACTTCCCGAAGTGCCGGCGAATGCATTGCCTTACATCGCCAAGTTGCCCAAGACCGAGCCTTACGAATATCTGCGGCTTCAGGGCCTGAAACTCAAACCCGGTAAAAAGCAGGACTTCATGGGCTACTCCCTGCAATGGTGGGAAGAGCCTGATACCAAGACGACCATGTTCAGCATCGAGTCCGGTCTGCCCAAAGAAGATCTGCAACGGGTTAACCAACAGTTGCTCGGCCGGTTGTGGGACGAGGCCATCAGTTACTACGGTTGCCAGTTGCGCGGCCGCGGTTATGCCGAATTCCTCCAGGACGTCACCCCGACGTTTATCTCGCCCAGTGTCATCAGCCTGAACATTTCCACCAGCTACGACTGCGGCGGAGCACACCCGGACTTCGGCGATTCGCCGCTGAACATCGATGTGAAAACCGGCCACCCGTTGTCGCTCGAAGACGTGCTCTGGGTAAGCGAGGGCCAACCAATCCTTCACGCCGACCGTTACCGAGGCGGTGACCAGCCGTTGACCGAGGCCGAAGATGCAGCACGCTCCAAGTACCAACGTGAAGTATTTATGCCGTGGCTGATCAAACAACTCACCGCGTTGTACCCGGATGAAATGAAGAAACCGGCAGAGGGAGACGAGGACAGTTGCGACTTCACCAATGAAGACAACTGGAGCTATTCCAACTGGCACTTCACTGAAAAAGGTTTGTACGTGGGCGCATATTTCGCCCGCGTAGAGCGAGCCTGCGATTCACCTGACTGGTCGATCCTGCCGTACTCCCTCGTCAAACAACACCCCGGCGCCGTCAAACTGCAACTGCCCCAGGGCTAACCCTCACTCCAGACCCGGCGCTTCACGAATGATGAAGTGATCCAGGTTCTCGATATCGGCATTGAAGACCTCGAAAGGCTTTTCGGGGTTCTTCTTGCCCGGCACCTGCTTCAACTCCGGCGTCACCCCATAGAAGAAACAGAACAACGCCTTGTCGCTATCCACCGCGTGCTTGATCTCCTCCAGAAACGCCTTGCGCTTGCGGTAGTTGTCGATCAGTTTCTTGTTCAGATATACGCTGACCGGATACGGCTTCTTCTTACTGTCCTCGGGCTTCTTGAACCAGACCTTGTCCTCGAAATCGATACGAAAACTGGTACTGTGGAAGTCCTCGATCTTCTTGATCCGCCCCCAGTAAATCAGCCCCTTGTTGTCCGTCAGATACTCGATCTTCTTGAAGAATGAACTGTACGGCGCCGAATGCTCGCCGATCTTCAACGGCATGCGCTTGAGCAAATCCTTGTCCGCGAAGTTCGACACAAAACACTCCACCGGATGCGCAAACACACTGGTCTTGTCCGGCGCCGACTCACGATTCGCTGACTCTTTACCACTGTCCGACGCCACCCGCACCGGATCATCGCGCAACACATCCGCCGCGCCCGCTGGCGCGACAGGCTTGCGCACATACTCACGCCGCGTCAGCAACAACTCCGACGGGAAGTGTTCCTCTTTCCCGTCATCAACCTCGCCGTCCGCCGTCTCAACGCCAGAAGCTGAAGCCTTCAAACTCACATACGGACAGCCCGCCACATGCTGCGTAGTGGGCAAATTCTTGAAGTGCGGCGTGCGAACGTAATTCACGTTCTTGGCGTTGAACGTACCCAACTCGTTGGATGCCTCGAACGCCGAACGACAGGCATCGTTGGGGCACTGGAAGTGCTCCTTCGCCGAGTCAAACGCCACCGTCTCATCGAAATTGAGATCGCGAACGTCATAGATCGACAACTTGTCATCGAGGCTGAGGCAGTAGGCGAGATCGAATTTCATGGTGGGGCTCGGATCCTTGAGTGGGGGGAGGGGTATTAATAGCGGGAGGTGGCGCGGGTTACCAGTAACGGATCTCGCCACCCAGCATCAACATAACAGCCATAAAACCGAGATTGCCAAACAAGAAGGGCAGAATCGTAATGACGATTTGAATCACAACCGCAATTTTAAAGCCGACGGCCAGGCCATAACGCTTCCAGTAAAAGACATGCAGCACCATCGTCAAAGCGTTGGCCACCCAGACGGCACCGATGGCCATGATTTCGTTTTTTTGGGCGATGCGCAGGGTCATCATGAGCAGGCCGAAAAATACGATGAGGAATGAGACGACTAAGAGTCGTGATGGACCTGATTTGATGGAGTTGGCTGGTGGCATGTGATGTTCGTCCATGTGTGTGCTCGAGAGCGCTCTCGAGCACCGTAAGCGTTGTTCAGCACACAAAATTGTGGCGAGGGAGCTTGCTCCCGCTGGGCTGCGAAGCTGCCCCAGAACAACAAATACGGTTAGTCAGATAAACCGCGATTATTCCTTTTCGAGTCTTCCAACGTTGTCATACAGCCAAGCAGTGAAATCCTCTCTGTCGTCAGAATGGTGGCAGCGTCGATGACAGTTCGGGCACAGCGCTACGGTGTTGGTTTTAAAGTCCGTCCCGTTGTCCGCCAAATGCTTTACGTGGTGAACCTCAAGGTAAGGTTCTCCATTCATTTCAAACGGACCTGGTTCTCCACATCCCTCACAGACACCCTTGGCGTTGAACAGAATCCAATCTTTGACTTTGGATATGCGGGCGTAGGTTTTGGTTGTCCTGACGATTTGCTGAGGTATCTGCACACCCTCTGGCTCACTCACGAAATCACGTTGTCGTTGTACATTTCGAAGTGATGATTCTTCTTGCGTGGAAGGTGTACCGGAATCCAGTGTAATGAGGCCTTTCGATCCTAGGATTTTGATCAGGCGCGCAGTGATCCCTGAACCGAGATTCACCTTTGGTTTGTAGCTAGAGATCGTTTTCAGCCCAAGATCTTCGAACAGAGCGGTAATGTTCTGCAGTCGATAGTCAATCGACTTGGTGTTTCGCCCGGCGAGCACGCCGTTCAGCAGACGCCTGTGCTCCAAGGACTTATTAAATTTTTGATCATTTGGGTAGCGAGCCTGAATATCGAGATAGCCATCAACCGAAGCTTCAAGCTCCTCATCCGTCCAGCCACTGTTTTCCTTTTCCGTATCCATAAAATCGCCGAGGGTTGAAAACCCTCGGACGATACTGAGTGGCCATTACTGCTGTCTACGAAAATTCCTACAAAAAATAGCGACGGATCTCGCATATGATCCTACAAGCGCATCGCTTACCCCATCGAATGCTTCGACGACTGAAACGCGTGAGCGAGCCTCCGCCACCAAGGCTTCGCCGCCATCGCTTTTCGTGGTGTCTGATCGCTCAACAGATAAGGCATGTCCCGCAGCCGAATCCAACTCTCATCCTGCCAATGCAGCAAACTTAACGACATCTCCGGCCAATCCAACAAACTCAACATCGGCCGATCTGAATGACCTAAATGCTCAGCATCGCGCAACGCTGGCACCACCTGATGAGTCAGCCACTCACGCAACAACCGATTCCCCGGAACATAGTGATACACCAACAGCGCGTACACACCGGATTCGCTGAGCATCAGTTGCTTTTCGGGTTGCCGGAAATACTCAATCCACAAAACTCGACGCTGATCCTTGTCGAGTTTGTTGACCATGCGTTCGCTCAGATGGATACCCATCAAACGGCCGATATCGCGGGCGCAGAACCATGGTTGGTTTTCGAATAGAAGGGCATGAAGGGCGAGGTTGTGGCGAGAGAACACTGTTACAGAAAAAGGATCGGGCATATCCATAACCTCTACGTTTAGAATTTGGAGGGCCTGGCCCCAACGTAGAGTGGACTTAAGAAATCCCAACGAGCAGGCAATCACCACCGACGACGTGTGCGTCTGTGGGTTGACAATACTTTCTACGTTGGGCGTTTCTTAGGCACCTGCGATTGAGTTTAGAGGTGCTTGTGGTGGGTATCAATGCGGAAGTGACTGTAAGTGTCGTAGGAAATTTAGGCCTGTGGTTGCAGGGACGGAAAGGGACTACCCATCGTCCATAAAAACCCCGATCAGATCGGGGCTTCTTTTTAACTTGTCTATTCAGTCTGCAAGCGTCAAATCGTGGCGAGCGAAACTATTAGTCCGAACTCAAGGCCTGTCCGCCTGATACTCAATGGCTCAAGTCTTAGAGAGAATTTATGTTTTCTAAGTCCCTAGCTTCACTGTTAAAAGTAGTTTCAAACCAAACTAAAAAGACGGTAAGCTATTGAGCTTCAGGTAGCCTTTAAATATTGCAGAACTCATACCAAAAACGCCGCGAGGAGTGGTGCCGCGAGTTTATTCAAGCAAACATCAGCATAAGCGCTAGATATCGAGATTAGTTGAGGCGCGCGGAACAGTCCGTAGTGAAATACCGCGAGCGTTATTTCCATTTTGAGGAGAAGAGCGAAGCCATCGATGGGTTTTGAAGGGGGACGAGGCTAGAAGTAGACTTTTTTCTTCGGGGCATGCCATTTGGTGATTATTTCGGAAGGGATTTGGAGTTACAGAGTTTAGAGTCAGTTGGTGAGTTGTAATTCGGATCTATGAGGGGCGGGAAATCCATGCATGAATGAGTTGGAGTATTCATGCATGGATAAATGCAACGGAAGCGATACGTTGGATTGAATGGCCTGCTAAACCAAAGAGCCTTGGTAATTCAGGACTATGTCACTAAAATGTTTTCCTATATTCTCACTTTCGATGAGAACACCTATCTCGTGAAGAGAGTTTTCATGGATTTCGGTTGTGGAAAGCCAGTTTAAGCTAGAAATAACTAAGTTGTCAGAATCCCAGCTTATTATTTTTGCATGAAGTCCTGGTTTGTTTACAGGAGTTAAGCTTAATCCGATGTTGGAAAGGTCCATTCCCATCTGGAGGCCTTCTTTTTTGGAAAATCCACCGCTAGTCATTCCATATAGAAGGTTTATACATATATTTGGATTTTTTTGTAGCGCGGCAGTAATAGGGGTTATGATTGTTGGTTTTGAAGCGGCGCTAAGTTTGTTGCTTGTGATAAGCAAGTCGGTTTTTAGACTGTCGCGAATCTTCAATATAAGCGCGGCATGTTGGGAGCCTGTTATGAAAGATAGTTTTGCATTTTGTTGCCTGTGTTTGGGAGGTTCTTTATCACTAAGGTTTGCTGAGATTCTTAGGAGTTCATTGATGTTGGCATCCCAGTGTAGATTTCTTATTAGCTTCATGAAAATGCTAACGGCATATTTGTTTGCGGTTGCATCTTTAATAAGTGCCGTTGCTTCAAAGCTTCTGAATGGAGAGGATAGCCAGTTGCAAGAACCAATTGCTGAGACAAAACTACCGTCGTGACCAGAGTCTGAAATTATTATTTTTGCGTGTGATCCTGTCGATCTAGATGATATGTATACTGACTCACTTATATCTTCCAGTTCTAATGATTTCCTGATTTCATCCAGTGCCATTAACGTCGAGCAATCAGATGACTCTTCCTGTCCCCAGTAAATGAAGGTTTTTACCCCCCTGGCAGATGCATTTTTAATTTCAGGCAGTAGTATTTTTACGCATTCGTATCTAATAAACGTCGAATGTATAAAAATGATCGATGAGGATTTTTTGAATACAGAAGTAAGATAGTCTCGATGACTTTCAGCTCCCGACAAAAGATCTGAATTGGAAAAGCTGATGTTGTATGATTTTGGCGAGTTAGCTGGTGGGGGGGCATAGGAACTATCGGCGATTAGAGGCGTATCGGAGCTTTCAGTCCGTGATGCAAAGCTTGTTGCGGCGTTAATAATGCAGGTTTCAAGTTCTTTCGGCATTGAGGAAGGTTGATTTTCAATTTTTCCATTGATTACTGTAAATACAGCGTAGCCACTAAAGGGTCTGCTTATTATGCTATCTATGCCTATAAGCTTTTCATCGTCTTGAAGAAACATTGAGGCTAATTCTTCTTGATCGTATAAAGGAGTGTCTTCTGGTTTTTTTAATCGAATGATGCCAGCATTGTTTTTCATTCGGCCATGATCATAAAACTGGATTTCGTGATTTTTAAAAGTTGTTCCTGAAATTTCATCAATGACGAAATTAATATTTTTATTTAATCTTCTTACTGAACTAGGAAGGTCGGCGCGGTCAGCGGCCGCACTACCGACTACCGTCGCGGAAAATTTTATGTTTGGATGTGACTTTGTAATCTCAATCCAACCAGCTCTCATCAATCGGGCTAAGCATTCTATGATAACGCTTTTTGGAATGTGGGCATCATTTTCAAATTCAGCTACGGTATATTCTCGATGAGATAATGCTTCAAGCATTAAGTGTTCTATTTCACTCCATTGACGTCCTTTGTCAAAATGGATTCGTGATCGGTTTTTGATTGCTGGAATTGCGATTTTTATAGCTTTCATTTGCTCCAGCCTCGAATTGTTTTGTAATTTATTATTGCGGATGTTTTATTGTCGGATGCGCGTATGAGATTTACGAGTTTCTTTATAGGTTCGATTTTTTCTTTGTCATCCTCATTTCTTGCTTGAGAGAAATTAGACTCAAGAAAGTCGAGACTGCCTATGATGATTAATTTACTTCGCGCTCTACTTAGTAATACATTTGTTCTTCTTGCATCCGTCAGAAAGCCAAGTGAAGATTTTATGTTTGGTGCGTTATTGTTTCGAACTAGGGAGATTATCACGGTGTCAGCTTCATTTCCCTGGAAAGAGTCAACCGTGTGGCAAGGCGCAGAGTCGGCCTGGATTGAAAATGTATCTTCAAGATGTGACATTAATTCAACTTTTGATTCAAGATGTTCTTTAATTTTTTTTACTTGCCGGCGATAAGGTGAAAGGATTGCTAAAGAAGATTTAGTGTCTTGAGTTCTTTGAAGGTTGTTGATTATTATTTCAATTGCATCAATCTCGTCTTTGTTTGTATATCTAGGCATTTCCTCCCCTGTTTGCATGCCTAAAGTGTTTTGAATCCATGGCATATCAATCCAAATAATTGCTGGCTGGAAAAAAACCGGAAGGGGGTTCAGTACTACACTAGAGTTGTTTTTGTTGCAATATTCGATTCTTTCTTCGGAGGTTTCTAATTCACCATCATAAAAGCATTTGGATACGATGTTTGCAATGTCTGGGTGCATTCGATGTTGAATGTTAAGTGGAGATGCGATGACTTTAGATTTGGGGTGTAACTGTTGGAAGTCCAATTCGTCTTCGATCAGTTGTTCGAATAAAAAAAGTTTACTAATGCTTTTTCTGCAGGTTTCCGCGAAGTTGTCTTCTGTCGTGTTTTCGCCTGGTGTTATATCTAGCTCTTCAGTTGTTTCGGGTATGTTGAATAAGTCGTTTGCAGTGTTGTCTAAAAGCTCTGAACTTATCACTGAACGTGAAAGGAATAGAGCTTCTCTTAGTGAGTCGCTACTTAGTAGTGCTTCTTTGACTTTGTCAGAGTTGAATGGCGGTAGTTGCTTATGGTCTCCTATCATTAAGCGCCGGTAGGAAAGTAAAAGAGGAGAAATTAGCTCGCCACCTGTTGCCTTGCCTGCTTCTTCAACAATTGTCCAATCGAATTGACCCCGCTCCTCAATTACACGCTCGAGTTCTGGAGAGTTTGTTGTGGCGAATATGAAGTTCGCCGATCTCAACAAAAGCCCTTCAAAGGTTCTTGTGGAGGAAGTACTTTTAGATAGTATATTAGGCTTTCCAGGGCTTGGGGTGTAGTGCGAGTGCAGTGTGTTGATTTTCTCTTGGATGTGTAATGATGCAGTTCTGAATATATTACTAGATCTTATATTGTTGATGATTTTTGCCGATTGCTTTCTCAGGTCAGGCGTGCCTTCGTCGCTATCGTTTTTTCCACAACGGATTGTCAGAGGCTTAGCCTCTGTGCTGTTAAAAATTTCTGTGACTTGTTCGAAGAGATGATCTGTAGCGCTGTTGCTCTGTGCTGTTAAAAGATAACGATCAGTTGGTTCCTCGGTGTAACGTCGTCTAACTAGTTCTTTGATTAGCTTTGTTTTCCCTACTCCTGGCGGGCCTTGTACTAGAAAAAGTGGGATTGTTGATATTAATTTTTTTAATGTCTCTTGTTTCGATTTGTCTAAGTGTTCGTAATGTGGATCTTCAGTGATGTCATCGTGACTGTTTTTTATTTTTGCTCTGGGATTTATAAGCATTTCCAGCAGTTCATTATGCTCTGCAAGTGCTTTGAGCGCTTTTGCTCGTCGCAGAAATTGCGCGTAAGTTCCCTTTTGGTCTGAGGGGACCAGATAATAATCTCCTTCTTTAGATATTTCGGAGTCTCCAGTTAGTGTAAATACATTGTTTTTAAGCTCTCCTGTGTAGTGCCATTGTGTATCGCTTTGACGATTTTTTCCTAAGTAGAACGAATCGGTTATTCTCCAGTTTGAGTTGGTTTTCCTTTCCTCACTATTTAACTCGTTCGCAAGTCTTGCAATTGCAAGGTCTTTTATGCCTAAAAGCTTTAGTATCGACTCTTGTCTGTCGTCGATCCTAGAGGTTATCGTAATTAAATTTGTACCATTGTCGGTCTGTTTTTGATCGGATATTTCTATTGGGTGAAAGTCTACTAAGGAGAATAAATATTCAATTATTTGAATTAACCAAAATTCCTGAATGTGGTTTGTTTTTTCAGTTTTTTTATTTCTTGATGGCGTTTTTTTTATCAGTGCTCGCCATGTATGAATTCTTGATCTTGGTTTTGAATACTCTTTGTGCGCTCTTGTTAAGCTTAGAAAGTCTAAGTTGTTTGAACCTAGAGGTATAGTGAGGGTGTTCTCCCTGATTATGGGGCGCTGTGAATCTATCTTTTCACAGTAGGCTATAGACCAATTTGATTTTGACTTATCTGACGGGGATGTATAATCCTTTAGGAAGTATGTTAGTTGCTCACCAATTATAAAGATATTGTTGTTTTCGTTGATTATTAGCTTTGGTGAGGTTAAATCATTTTTTAGAAACAATAGTTGCTCGTCGGTTGACTCTATTTCAATTATGCCGCCAGATATTTTGTTAATTTGGTTTGATAGTTTTCCATTTTCGCCAATGGAAAATGCTAATTTAAGTCTTTGGTTACCACTGTTCTGGCGAGCTAGTAATTTTCCTTCGATTTCGCCGATGCTTTTATCGATATCCTCATGGCTTATTTTTGGTGAGGGTTTTATTTGTAATAATTCTCTAATTAAGAGGACTTCCTCAGTAATTAGAGTGCTAGATACTTCCGAGTGGGGGGTGTTGCGGCTAGTAAGTTTTTTAATATCTATATTGAGCGCTTTTGCTGCGATGTTACCTAATCCTTTCCAGTCATCGATGAAAGAGTAAGAGGCTCCAGATTCATTCGTTTGTGAAAGTTTTGAGCTAAGTCGCATTGACCATTCGAAGCCGGTTAATTCAAAATCGTCTTGGTCTAAATGTCCTTCAGTTAGTATTGCCCAGTCGTCAACTTTCCTGTGAAGCATCCCTTGGGAGTGAAGTATGTTAATTCCAAGAGCAGCTCGTTTTATGTTTGACCAGAAGGTAACTCGTTCCTGCTCATTTGGAGTGGTTTTGCTTGTTTCATTAAAATGAGTTGCTAGAAAGGATTTTTGGCCTGGACTGATAACTATATAAAATCCATTTTCATCTTCGTATGTTTCTTTTGGCTCTGATATATAATCTGATGCCCCAGGAAATCCTGCTAGGCGATGAAGCTGTCTAAGTTCATTCCTCCATATCTCTCTAAGGTCGGAGTCGTCTGATGATTTATCCCGCTCCCATATTTTTATAATTACATAGTTTCCATCGTTGTCTGTTCCATCCTTTATTTTTGGTATTCCTTTTTGTTTATTAGCCTTCTGAATAGTTCCGCTATTTAAGTTGTAATTTTTTAGGAATGATTTTTTTTTTGCTAACTTTAATAATTCGGCCACTTGTAGACTCCCTGTAAAAAAAGCGCCCTCTGGCTGGGTAGGTGTCCCTAATATCCATAAGGGATGCTTGTTATAGCATGGCTTTGCGCCATCATCAATCAGGTAGATTTAGAGGAGAAGGAGTTTTTTAAGGCGGCGGAGAGTTGTGTGAAGACTACTTTTTGAATATTTGATCTTGGTGAAAATCATAAATTTTTTGCAAAAAAAACCCTGAGCAAACTCAGGGTTTTAATTTCAGTCTGTCGAGAAATCAATCCCAGCTCAACGCCCCACCAGTCTGATACTCGATCACGCGAGTCTCAAAGAAATTCTTCTCTTTCTTCAAGTCCATAATCTCGCTCATCCAAGGGAACGGGTTAGTCGTCCCTGGATACTCTTCTTTCAAACCAATCTGCGACAAACGACGGTTAGCGATGAACTTCAGGTAGTCCTCCATCATCGCCGCATTCATACCCAACACCCCGCGAGGCATGGTGTCACGGGCGTATTCAATCTCCAGCTGCGTACCCTGCAGAATCATCTGGGTCGCTTCTTCCTTCATTTCGGCATCCCACAGGTGTGGGTTTTCGATTTTGATCTGGTTGATCACGTCGATGCCGAAGTTCAGGTGCATGGATTCGTCGCGCAGGATGTATTGGAACTGCTCGGCGACGCCGGTCATTTTGTTGCGGCGGCCCATGGAGAGGATCTGGGTGAAGCCGCAGTAGAAGAAGATGCCTTCCAGAACGCAGTAGTAAGCGATCAGGTTGCGCAGCAGTTCTTTGTCGGTGTCCGGGGTGCCGGTTTCGAACTTCGGATCGGAGATCGAACGGGTGTATTTCAGGCCCCAGGCTGCTTTTTTCGCGACCGATGGGATCTCGTGGTACATGTTGAAGATTTCGCCTTCATCCATGGCCAGCGATTCGATGCAGTACTGGTAGGCGTGGGTGTGGATCGCCTCTTCGAACGCCTGGCGCAGGATGTACTGGCGGCATTCCGGGTTGGTGATCAGGCGGTACACGGCCAGGACCAGGTTGTTGGCAACCAGGGAGTCGGCGGTGGAGAAGAAGCCGAGGTTGCGCATGACGATGCGGCGCTCGTCGTCGGTCAGGCCTTCCGCGTCTTTCCAGAGGGCGATGTCGGCGGTCATGTTGACTTCTTGCGGCATCCAGTGGTTTGCGCAACCGTCCAGATACTTCTGCCAGGCCCAGTCGTACTTGAATGGCACGAGTTGGTTGAGGTCGGCGCGGCAGTTGATCATGCGCTTTTCGTCAACGGCGACACGGGCGGAGGCGCCTTCGAGTTCGGCGAGGCCTTCGGCGACGTCGAGGGAGTTCAGTGCAGCCTTGGCGCGGGCCACGGCGGCCGAGTCGGCGGCGGTGACGGCGCGGGCTTCGAGTGCCGCGGCACCGCCGGCGTTGTCGAGGCGGTCCATGTTGGCTTCAGTAGCGTGGCCGGCGTTGGCGCCTTTCACGGTTGCTACTTCACTGTCTTCTTTGTCGAATTCGTCCCAGCTCAGCATGACGTGTCGTCTCCTGCGTGAGGGCCTGTCGCCCGTGTGAAACCTGATTGTCTGGTTTTTCACACGGTCGTACAGACCGCGTTGGATCTAAAGGAATCGTTCTTTGCAGCAGCTAAACGCAGGCATCAAACAGAATTTTGTACGGGTTTCCGAGAGCCTCTGACGGGCGCAGATCACGTTGAACGCGACTGCGGGGCTTCAGAATGGCTTTTGATCCCTGTAAGGGAATATTGCTGACCCGATTAGGGCGGCATTATAGGGAAAAAAATGCGCTCGTGGGGGAGGGCGAAAGCGCGCAGGGCGGTCGAGCGGGAGGGGGATTTGAGTCGGAGCGAGGGTTTACAGGGCTTTCGCCGAGGTTGGCCTCTGAGAAATTTTTTTGATTAATTTTTTAGCAGGGCTTTGGTTGTTCAAGATTTGAGCAAAAAACCGCCTTTTTCACTATATCTTGTGTTTTGCAACCATTTTGCACGACTCCAGACACAACTGAGCCCGACCGAAGTCGGGCTGGAATCGACCCTCAATGTTGCGCGGAGAGATCCAATTCGGTGCAGTCTCAACTCATCAATTGGTGCAGCCGTTACCCATGACGCTGTAACGCAGGATGTGGCGCTGACCCTTGGAGTCGTCGTACTCCATTTTTGCCGGTACTACTTCGCAGACGTTCGGAATTTCACTCATCGATACAACGTTGGCGATGTCCAGGTGGGTGGAGTATGTGTATTCCTCGATCACCGGTTGTTGCTGTGCGACATCAGTCGGGACCTCGTCTGCCATGGCGGTTGCGCACAGACTGCTGAGGGCCAGAACCAATAAAGCTTTCATTTCAGATTTACCTTTTTGAGGTCGAGTGGGGTCACGCAACCTTTTTAGGGTTGCGTGTGGAACTTCATCGTTTGCAGTTATTACTTGAGAGCTGGATTAACGGCCTTCGTGGGGGCTGTAACGTTGTTAATCGCGTTTGCCTTGTCGGCGGGGTGGATTTTAGGGAGGTGGGGCGGGGGTAAACAGAGCGGGTTTTGATAAACACCTTTGGCAGATTTGGTAACAATCCCCGAAATCACCCCAATCCCAATGTAGGAGCTGCCGGAGGCTGCGATCTTTTGATCTGGATGTTTAGAAGCAAGATCAAAAGATCGCAGCCTTCGGCAGCTCCTACACGGGGGACTATGGTGGGGGAGGGGTTGTTACTACCATCGTCGAATGGTTCTATGGGCCCGGCCCCGTTACAACAGGGTCATACAAAAACAACTATTACACCGAGGTAGGAAAGATGAGTGCGGCTTCTCTGTATCCCGTTCGTCCCGAGGTTCTGGCTAACACGCTGACTGACGAGGCGACCTACAAAGCCATGTACCAGCAGTCGGTCGTCAACCCTGACGGTTTCTGGCGCGAGCAAGCCAAGCGTCTCGACTGGATCAAACCTTTCACCACGGTGAAACAGACTTCGTTCGACGATCACCATGTCGACATCAAGTGGTTTGCCGACGGCACCCTGAACGTTTCCTACAACTGCCTCGACCGGCATCTGGCCGAGCGCGGCGATCAAGTCGCAATCATCTGGGAAGGTGACGATCCTTCCGAGAGCCGTAACATCACTTACCGCGAACTGCACGAGCAAGTGTGCAAACTGGCCAACGCCCTGCGTGGTCAGGACGTACACCGTGGCGACGTGGTGACCATTTATATGCCGATGATTCCCGAAGCCGTGGTCGCCATGCTGGCCTGCACCCGGATCGGCGCGATTCACTCGGTGGTGTTCGGCGGTTTCTCGCCGGAAGCCCTGGCCGGTCGCATCATCGATTGCCGCTCGAAAGTGGTGATCACCGCTGACGAAGGCATCCGCGCCGGCAAGAAGATTTCCCTCAAGGCCAACGTCGACGACGCACTGACCAACCCGGAAACCAGCAGCATCCAGAAAGTCATCGTCTGCAAGCGCACTGGCGGCGACATCAAGTGGAACCAGCATCGCGACATCTGGTACGAAGACCTGATGAAAGTGGCGGGCACCGTCTGCGCGCCAAAAGAGATGGGCGCGGAAGAAGCGCTGTTCATCCTTTATACCTCCGGCTCGACCGGCAAGCCGAAGGGCGTGCAGCACACCACTGGCGGTTACTTGCTGTACGCGGCGATGACCCACGAGCGCGTGTTCGACTACCGCCCGGGCGAAGTCTACTGGTGCACCGCTGACGTCGGCTGGGTCACCGGCCACAGTTATATCGTCTACGGCCCGCTGGCCAATGGCGCGACCACGCTGCTGTTCGAAGGCGTGCCGAACTATCCGGACATCACCCGGGTGGCGAAGATCGTCGACAAGCACAAGGTCAACATCCTCTACACCGCACCGACCGCGATCCGCGCAATGATGGCCTCGGGTCAGGCCGCTGTTGAAGGCGCTGACGGCAGCAGCTTGCGTCTGCTCGGTTCGGTGGGCGAGCCGATCAACCCCGAAGCGTGGGACTGGTACTACAAGAATGTCGGCAAGTCGCGTTGCCCGATCGTTGATACCTGGTGGCAGACCGAAACCGGCGGCAACATGATGAGTCCGCTGCCGGGTGCCCATGCGCTGAAGCCGGGTTCGGCGGCGCGTCCGTTCTTCGGTGTGGTGCCGGCGCTGGTCGACAACCTCGGTAACATCATCGAGGGCGAGGCTGAGGGCAATCTGGTGATTCTCGATTCGTGGCCAGGTCAGGCGCGCACGCTGTATGGCGACCATGACCGCTTTGTCGATACCTACTTCAAGACCTTCCGTGGCATGTATTTCACCGGTGACGGCGCGCGTCGTGATGCTGATGGTTACTACTGGATCACTGGGCGTGTCGATGACGTACTCAACGTGTCCGGCCACCGTATGGGCACGGCCGAGATCGAGAGTGCGATGGTTGCTCACCCTAAAGTCGCTGAGGCGGCGGTGGTCGGGGTGCCGCATGACATCAAGGGGCAGGGCATTTATGTCTACGTCACCCTGAAGAATGGCGAAGAGCCGAGCGAGCAACTGCGTCTGGAGCTGAAAAACTGGGTGCGTAAAGAGATCGGGCCGATTGCTTCGCCTGACGTGATCCAGTGGGCGCCGGGGCTGCCGAAGACTCGCTCGGGCAAGATCATGCGGCGCATTCTGCGCAAGATTGCTACGGCGGAATACGACGGGTTGGGGGATATCTCGACCTTGGCGGATCCGGGTGTGGTGCAGCATTTGATTGATACGCACAAGACCATGAATGTTGCTTAAGTAGCAGGTTGAAGTGCTGAAAAGCCCCGTTCGGTGTAGGCCGGACGGGGCTTTTTTGTGTCTGTTGGTTTTGTAGTGGCTGGATGGGCCTCATCGCGAGCAGGCTCACTCCTACAGGGATCGCATTCCACCTGAAGAAATGCGATCCCTGTAGGAGTGAGCCTGCTCGCGATAGCAATCTGTAAGGCGCCGATGTAGCCCAATGTCAGAAACCGAAACCACCCAACCAATAATTATCGATCTGCGTCGTAAGAGATTTCCCGCTGTTACCTCGTACCTTCCACGTAACCGAATGTGTAACCGCCCGCGCCAAACCGGGGCGTAGGGAAACGCATCGCCCCGTTTTAGAGCCTCAAAACCCCCGGTGAAAAATAAGACACAACGCTGCGCTTGCCGGATTAGAAGGGTTTGCGAATAATAGGCCCGCAATTTGCAGCATAGATCGGTTCACTGTCTTTCGCTCTTGCATGAATTTGCAAGGCTGTCAATGCGCCTAAGTCGCTTTCTCTGTGCATCTGTAATTAGTTGTCGCATTGAAGAAATATCGACTTCGGGCCTGTCGTTAGAATGCCGATCACTCGCTCATCGTGGCTGACGTTGAAACCTCCGACGGTTTCAATGGGAAATTTCCCACAGATGCAGCAACCGATTTCCCGATTCACCCATTCGCATATTGGGCTGTCGCTCACTCTGCCGTTTTTGCCCTTTACCGATGGAGTCCCAAGATGAAGAAACTTGTGCTGCTTGGCGCCCTGGCACTGTCCTCCGTGCTGTCGCTGAATTCCTTCGCTGATGAAAAACCTCTGAAGATCGGTATCGAAGCGGCTTACCCTCCGTTCGCCTCGAAAGCACCGGATGGCAGCATCGTCGGTTTCGACTATGACATCGGCAACGCCCTGTGCGAGCAGATGCAGGTCAAGTGCGTGTGGGTCGAGCAAGAGTTCGACGGTCTGATCCCGGCACTGAAAGTGCGCAAGATCGACGCGATCCTGTCGTCCATGTCGATCACTGAAGATCGCAAGAAGTCTGTCGACTTCACCAACAAGTACTACAACACCCCCGCGCGTCTGGTCATGAAGGCCGGCACTCAGGTCAGCGAAAACCTGGCTGAGCTGAAGGGCAAGAACATCGGCGTACAACGTGGTTCGATCCACGAACGTTTCGCCCGCGAAGTCCTGGCCCCGCTGGGTGCCGAGATCAAGCCATACGGCTCGCAGAACGAAATCTACCTCGACGTGGCCGCTGGTCGCCTCGACGGTACCGTGGCTGACGCCACCCTGCTGCAAGACGGCTTCCTGAACACCGATTCCGGCAAAGGCTTCGCCTTCGTGGGTCCACAGTTCACCGACGTCAAATACTTCGGCGACGGCGTAGGCATTGCTGTGCGTAAGGGCGACGCCCTGAAAGACAAGATCAACGCAGCCATCGCGGCCATCCGCGAAAACGGCAAATACAAAGCAATCCAGGACAAATACTTCGCCTTCGATATCTACGGCAAGTAACACGTCTCTGCGACAAGTCCGAAATGGCGCAAGCAACAGGATCTCTGCGGTTTGCGCCATTTTTTCATCCCAACTTTCGAGGACCTGAATCATGTTGAAAGGCTACGGGGCTGTCATCCTCGATGGCGCATGGCTGACGCTTCAGCTCGCCTTGTCGTCCATGGCTCTGGCCATCGTTCTCGGGCTGATCGGTGTCGCGCTGCGCCTGTCGCCAGTGCGTTGGCTGGCGTGGCTGGGCGATCTGTATTCCACGGTGATCCGCGGGATTCCCGATCTGGTGCTGATCCTGCTGATCTTCTACGGCGGTCAGGACTTGCTCAACCGTGTGGCGCCATTGCTCGGCTTCAACGATTACATCGACCTGAACCCGCTGGCCGCCGGTATCGGCACCCTCGGTTTCATCTTCGGTGCGTACCTGTCGGAAACCTTCCGTGGCGCGTTCATGGCGATCCCCAAGGGCCAGGCCGAAGCCGGCATGGCGTACGGCATGAGCAGTTTTCAGGTGTTCTTCCGGGTGATGGTGCCGCAGATGATTCGCCTGGCGATTCCCGGCTTCACTAACAACTGGCTGGTACTGACCAAGGCCACCGCGCTGATTTCCGTGGTCGGTCTGCAAGACATGATGTTCAAGGCCAAGCAGGCGGCGGATGCCACTCGCGAGCCTTTTACCTTCTTCCTCGCAGTGGCGGCGATGTACCTGGTGATCACCAGCGTGTCGTTGCTGATCCTGCGTCAACTTGAGAAGCGCTACTCGGTAGGCGTAAGGGCGGCTGATCTATGATCTTCGACTACAACGTCATTTGGGAGGCTCTGCCGCTGTACCTCGGCGGCCTGGTGACCACCCTCAAATTGCTCGCGCTGTCGCTGTTTTTCGGTCTGCTGGGGGCACTGCCTCTGGGCCTGATGCGTGTCTCGAAGAACCCGATCGTCAACGGCGCCGCGTGGCTGTACACCTATGTGATTCGCGGCACGCCGATGCTGGTGCAACTGTTCCTGATCTACTACGGTCTGGCGCAGTTCGAAGCGGTACGCGAAAGCTTCTTGTGGCCGTGGCTGTCCAGCGCAACGTTCTGTGCGTGCCTGGCGTTCGCGATCAACACCAGCGCCTACACCGCTGAAATCATCGCCGGCAGCCTCAAGGCTACGCCGAACGGTGAGATCGAAGCGGCCAAGGCCATGGGCATGTCGCGCTTCAAACTGTACAAGCGCATCCTGCTGCCATCGGCCCTGCGCCGGGCGCTGCCGCAGTACAGCAACGAAGTGATCATGATGCTGCAGACCACCAGTCTGGCGTCCATCGTGACCCTGATCGACATCACCGGTGCAGCACGTACCGTCAACGCGCAGTTCTACCTGCCGTTCGAGGCGTACATCACCGCTGGCGTGTTCTACCTGTGCCTGACCTTCATTCTGGTCAAGCTGTTCAAGCTGGCCGAGCGGCGCTGGTTGAGCTACCTCGCGCCGCGGAAGCACTGATATGGAACGCATCGACCACGTTTTGCCGTGGAGCCATCTGGGCAGCGAGCGCAAGGTTTCGGTGTTCCGTTTCGGTCAAGGCGAGCGCAAGGCCTACATTCAGGCCAGCCTGCACGCTGACGAATTACCGGGCATGCGCACCGCCTGGGAGCTGAAAAAGCGCCTTGGCGAACTCGAAGCCAACGGCCAGCTCAACGGTGTTGTCGAGCTGGTTCCGGTCGCCAATCCGTTGGGTCTTGGGCAATTGCTGCAAGGTAATTTCCAGGGCCGTTTCGAGGCGGGCAGCGGCAAAAATTTCAATCGTGATTTCGTTGAGCTGAGCGCGCCGGTGGCAGCTGCTCTGGCCGACAGTCTTGGTGATGATGCACACGCCAACATTCGTCTGATCCGTCAGGCGATGGCTGATCATCTGGCGGCCTTGCCCGAGGCGACCAGTCAGTTGCAAGGCATGCAGCGTGTGCTGCTGAGCCACGCCTGTAATGCCGACGTGGTGCTCGATTTGCACTGCGACGCTGAAGCCGCGCTGCACATGTATGCGCTGCCGCAGCACTGGCCGCAGTGGCGTTCGCTGGCGGCGCAGCTGAATGTGAAGGTCGGTCTGCTGGCGGAAGATTCCGGCGGCAGCTCCTTCGACGAGGCTTGCTCGCTGCCGTGGCTGCGTCTGTCGCGGCAGTTCCCGGATGCGCAGATTCCACTGGCGTGTCTGGCGACGACCATCGAGCTGGGCGGTCAGGCCGACACTGGCCGCGCTGAGGCCGAGGCGTATGCTGAAGGCATTCTGGCGTTTCTTGCCGAGCAAGGCCTGATCACTGGCGAGTGGCCGAATGCGGCTCACGAACCGTGCGAAGGCATGCCGTTCGAAGGCACCGAATTGCTGTTCGCGCCGCACCCGGGCGTGGTGAGTTTTCTGCGTAAACCCGGCGAATGGGTCGAGGCCGGTGACGAAATTTTTGAAGTGATCGACCCTGTGTCCGATCGGGTCAGCACGGTATGTGCTGGTACGTCCGGGGTGCTGTTTGCCATTGAACGGCTGCGCTATGCCCAACCCGGTTTCTGGCTGGCCAAGGTGGCGGGGCGCGAAGCGCTGCGTCACGGGCGCTTGCTCAACGACTGACTGACTGTTTTTGTGAGAACCGACCGCATGTACAAACTTGAAGTCCAAGACCTGCATAAACGCTATGGCAGTCACGAAGTGCTCAAGGGTGTTTCCCTGAAAGCGGCAGCCGGCGATGTGATCAGCATCATCGGCTCCAGTGGCTCCGGCAAAAGTACTTTCCTGCGCTGCATCAACCTGCTCGAGCAGCCGCACGCGGGCAAGATTCTGCTCAACAATGAAGAGCTGAAACTCGTCGCGAACAAGGACGGCGCGCTGAAAGCTGCTGACCCGAAACAGCTGCAACGCATGCGTTCGCGCCTGTCGATGGTGTTCCAGCATTTCAACCTGTGGTCGCACATGACCGCGCTGGAAAACATCATGGAAGCGCCGGTTCACGTCCTCGGCGTGTCCAAGGCTGAAGCCCGCGAGAAAGCCGAGCACTACCTGAACAAGGTCGGTGTGGCCCATCGTAAGGATGCATTCCCGGGGCACATGTCCGGTGGCGAGCAGCAGCGTGTGGCGATTGCCCGGGCGCTGGCGATGGAACCTGAGGTGATGCTGTTCGACGAACCGACTTCGGCGCTTGACCCGGAACTGGTTGGCGACGTGCTGAAGGTGATGCAAGCGCTGGCCCAGGAAGGTCGCACCATGGTGGTGGTGACCCACGAAATGGGTTTTGCCCGTGAAGTGTCGAACCAGTTGGTGTTCCTGCACAAAGGCGTTGTTGAAGAAAGCGGCAACCCGCGCGAAGTGCTGGTCAATCCGCAATCGGAGCGTCTGCAGCAATTCCTCTCGGGCAGCCTCAAGTAAATACTGCCGTTGTGCACCAAATTAGGTCATGCTTCGCGACCTGAAGGCTGGCTAAATTCCCTTGTAGGAGTGAGCCTGCTCGCGAATGCGGTGGTTCAGACAGCAATCATGTTGACTGTTACACCGCCATCGCGAGCAGGCTCACTCCTACAGTTGATCTCGGTCAGTTTCAAGATTTGTGTTCATTTCCGGGCTAGCATTGGCCCATGCCTTCATCATCGTTCTTCGCTTCGGATCACCCGCCCATGACTGCCCATCGAATTGGTTTCCTGATTTGGCCCAGCACTAAAGCTCTGACTTTGGCGCTGGCGGAGGAGGCCTTGCGTGTTGCGCAGCGGGTGCACCCGGATGTGGTTTACGAATTGTCGTTCCTGCAGGCCGAGCCGCCCGTCGAAGGTGCCTGGCAATTGCCCGGTGAACCGTGGGCCGGCAAGCTGGAAAACTTTCAGAAACTGTTCCTGCTCGCTGATGAGCCGCCGACCGCACTGGCCTCGCCACTGAGCAGCGCGCTCAAGCAACTGGTGCGCGCCGGTTGCGTGATCGGTGGTCTGTCTGCCGGCGTGTATCCTTTGGCGCAATTGGGTTTGCTCGACGGTTATCGCGCTGCCGTGCACTGGCGCTGGCAGGACGATTTTGCAGAACGTTTCCCGAAAGTCATCGCCACCAGCCATCTGTTCGATTGGGATCGCGATCGCTTGACCGCGTGCGGCGGCATGTCGGTGCTTGATCTGTTGCTGGCGGTGCTGGCCCGCGATCACGGCGCCGAACTGGCCGGTGCGGTTTCGGAAGAACTGGTGGTCGAGCGCATCCGAGAGGGGGGCGAGCGTCAGCGTATTCCGTTGCAGAACCGCCTCGGCTCCAGTCATCCGAAACTGACGCAAGCCGTGTTGCTGATGGAAGCCAATATCGAAGAGCCGCTGACCACCGACGAAATCGCCCAGCATGTGTGCGTGTCCCGTCGGCAGCTGGAGCGGATCTTCAAGCAATACCTCAACCGTGTGCCGAGCCAGTACTACCTGGAACTGCGCCTGAACAAGGCCCGGCAGATGTTGATGCAAACCAGCAAGTCGATCATCCAGATCGGCCTGTCGTGCGGCTTCTCCTCGGGGCCGCACTTCTCCAGCGCCTACCGTAACTTCTTCGGTGCCACGCCGCGGGAAGATCGCAACCAGCGGCGCAGCAGCAGCCCGTTCGAATTGTCATCGGTACCGCCCGAGCGCGGTTGAGGCGCGTCGGGCTGGCCGTTGTGGTTAATCCAGTGAGGGCAGCGATTCCGACGCTTCATCAGATGCTATGGACGATGAGGAATCGAAGTCGTCGTCCAGCTCGGCAATTTGCTGGCGCCACAGTCGCGGTGCATCCAGCCTGGCTTCCCGCACTTGGGCATAGTCGGCAAGCCGTTGGCGCGCCAGTTCCGATAACGGATTACCACTGAAGTTGAAGTCGGCGCTCAGCCGATGGTCGCCGCGTAAAAGCTCGAGCGGCAACTCGCTGATCGCGTTGTCGGAAAGATCGACGTGGCTAAGGCTGATCCTTTCGAACAGCGCCGGCCACGTCTCGGTGAGTCCGGTATTGCTCAAGTCCAGATGACTCAGTTGCTTCATGCGATCAATGTCTGGCGCCCGTCCCAAGGGGTTGTTGCGCAAGTTCAGGTTTTGCAGATCTTCGAGGGCACCCAGCGCGGTCGCGGCTTCTTCCGTCAGGCTGATGTTGCATTCGGGCAGATTCAGCCGCGTGAGTTTTTCCAGGCCGAACACTTCGACGGGGATGCTGTTCAGTTGAATGCCGCCCATTTTCAGGCTCAGCAGATTGGGGAACCGGGCGAGCCAGCCCTGGGCACGGGGGGCGATGGCAGCCGTGCTGTTCAGTTCCAGTTCAAGAACGTGCCCGAAGTCCGCTCTCAAGGTTGGCAGGTCACCGATGAACGACATCTCCAGGTTCAAGGCAAATTCCGATTGGGTCGCGGATGACTTGCGACGCCAGGCGTCCTCCAGGCTGACCTTCAATTGCATTCTTTTGTACTGCTCTTGCAGCAGCGGCTCGACTTCCAGGGGCAGTTGGGTGACAGGGTCGAGTACCGCTGAGTTCATCCAGGCTTCAAGGTCTCTGCCGAGGGTATCCAGTTCGGTTTGCCGACGTGTCAGCTCAAGGCTGCCGTCCGCAAATGTGCCGGGCAGGCCGTAGACCAGATTGCTGGCTTGGGTCTCGGAGAGTTGCGGGTACAGCGCATGCGCAAGGTTAATGTCTGCCCGATCGGCCAATACACAAAGATCACTCCCGGTGCGTTGGAAATAGACTTTGATCTGTTCACGCGTCGCCGATGACAGCGGGTTATTGTCCAGATCAATGCCTTTGCTGATGGTGTTGGGCAGGTTGTAGAGCGCGTCGGGCAGCAGCGTTATTTGGTTGTCGTTCAACAAGGCGGTTTCGAGGTCGGCAAGCTGCGTCAGGCCAACCGGAACACTGTTGATCCCCGTGCCGGCGAGGTCTACGTAAGTCAGCGCCTTGAGGGGAGAGAGGTCGGGCACCACGTCGAGTGGATTGCGGTACAGGTCGAGCATCGTCAGACGGGGCAAACCCGCCAGTACGACTTGCGCCTGAGCGTCAAACACTACGCCGCACTTGCTCAGCACCAGGGTCTGCAGCAGGGGCATCCGGGTCAGCGCCTGCGGCAGTCGACCCAAGGCAAAATTGCGCAGTTCCAGCCCTGACAAACCCGGAAAGCAGTTGAGGAAAGCATCAGGGACGTTATGCGTCGATTTGCCCTGCAACGACAACTGCGTGACATGGCTGAAGTCCGCCGACAGTGCCGGCAGATCACCGCTGAAGGTCAGATCGGCGACAAAGGTATTCGAGCGCAGATCCAGTTTGTCAGCGCGCCGCTGGCGCCAGAACTGCTGCAACTTGCTGCTGAATTCCTGTCTGGCGCTACGCTCGCTGGCGATCTCGTCGGCACTAAGCGCTTGGCCAGTTTGCGGGTCAGTCTCGGCGATGGCTTCGGTCCAGGCGCGGAGGTCGTGGTTGATCCGGGCAATTTCGCTTTCCCAACGCAGCAGTTGGGCGCGACCGGCCTCCAGTGTGCCCGGCAGAGAGTAAAGCATGTGGCTGGCGTCGCCATCCTGCAGTACCGGAAAGAGTGCGCGGGCCCGGGCCACGTCCGCGGGATCGGCTGCAATGCCCAGATCACTGCCGTGCTTGAGGTAAAACCCCTTGATCCGCTCACGACTGGCCGCCGACAGCGGGTTGCCGTACAGATCTACTCCGTCGGCCAGATCGAGGTCCATCTGAAAAAGTGCCGCGGGTAATTCAGTGATGCGGTTGTTGTCGAGCAGGACGGTTCGCAGGTTCGGATGATCAGCCAGACCCTTTGGCAGTTGGGTTATGGCGCAGTTGGACAGGCGCACGTCATTGAGTTTTGGCATCGCCGCCAGATCGGGTGCCAGGGTCAGCGGGTTTTGACTCAGATCCAGACGTTCAAGCGCGTTCAGTGCCGTCAGCGTGGTTTGGCCGTCGGTGGTCAGGGTGAACTGACAATTGTGCAGGGTCAGGTCCTTGAGTTCCGACATGCGACCAATGGGCGTGGGTAACTCGGCCAAGGCGAAGTCACGCATCTCGAGCGTTTGCACGTTGGGAAACAGTTCGAGAAACGACTCGATGCCCCGTAGTGCAGGATTGCCCTTGAGGGCCAGATCCGAGACGTGGCCGAAGTCCGTGGTGAGCACGGGCATGTCGCCCAGGAACGGCAGTGATGTGGAAAAATCCACGTCGCGCGCTCCGGTAAGGGCCGAGCGATGAGCCCAGAACTCCTCCAGCTTTTGCTTGAAACTCAAGCGCACCGCGTACTGATCGAACACTTCAATGGCGGTGAGCACTTCACCGGTGACGGGATGATGAATCGGCACCTGAGACGCCCAAGAGGCGAGTTGGCTTCTCATGGTATCGAGCTCGGTTTGCCAGCGACCGAGATGGAGATGGCCATCGCTCAGAGTGCCGGGCAAGTCATAAATCATGTCGCTGGCCTCTTGCGCATCCAGCGACGGGAACAGCTCTCGGGCCAGGGCAATGTCCGCCGCGTCGGCCAGTACATCGAAGTCGTTGCCGGTCTTGCGGTAGTAGGTTTTTATCTGTTCACGGGTGTCTGGCGTTAACGGGTTGTCGGCAAAATCGAAGCCGTCGCTGCGATTGGATGGCAGCTCGAAAAGGGCCGCGGGTAACTCGGTGAAGGCGTTGCCGCTGAAAATCAGGGTGCGCAAATGCGGGTGATCGATGACGCCATTCGGCATGGTGGACAGGCCCGTATTGGCCACATCGAGATAGCTCAGTTGCGGCAGCAGGTTGAGGTCGGGCAGCGTGCCTAACGGGTTGTTGCTCAGTTCGAGTGTTTCCAGTTGGGACAAGGCGCAGAGTGCAGCCTGATTTTCCGGTGTCATCACTACACCGCAATCCTTCAGTTCCAGCGTGCCCAGTCGCGGCAGGTTAATGAGCGAAGTGGATACCGGTTCCAGATCAAAATGCAGCAGATGCAGCGCTTCGAGGTTCTGAAAACGTTGCAGGAATGGCGTCACGGCGGAAACGCTTTTGTTGCCGGTCAGGCTCAGACTGGTGACGTGGCTGAAGTCTGCGGCCAGCGTTGGCAGGTCGCCCATGAACTCAAGGTTTGCTTCCAGCAGTTTGCTTCTGACGCTGGGCTGGTGCGCGGTTCGCCTGCCCCAGAACTGTTCCAGCGTCTGCGCGAATCGCTCGCGGAACATCAGCTCGCTGGATTGTTCGTTGAGGTTGAGCAGTTGGCCGGTCAACGGATCGCGTTTGGGGATGTCGCGGCTCCATAGCGCCAGATCGGCTTTCATCTGACTGATTTCGGCTTCCCAGCGGCTCAGTTGCGTCCGGCCCTGCTCCAGTGTTCCCGGCAGTTGATAGACCACGTCGGTCGCCTGCGCAGGGTCAAGTTCCGGAAACAGCGCCGTGGTGCGGTTGATGTCGGCTGCTTCGGGCAGCACACCAAAGTGCTTTGAGGTGCGTTGGTAGTGGGCTTTCACCCGCTCACGCGACGTTGGGCTCAGCGGATTGTCGGCGAAATCGAAGCCGTCGCTGAGCAGGCTGTTGAGCGTGAACAGCGCGTCCGGCATTTCGCTGATACGGTTGCCGGCGAATTTGCCGGTGACCAGGCGCGGGTGGTGCAGCAGATTGGCTGGCGGCTCGGCGATGCCGGTGTTGTTCAGATTGATGAAGCGCAGTGAAGTCATCGGCTGGATATCGGGGGCCGTCCCCAGCGGGTTGTCCTGCAAGTCGAGAAACGACAGCTCAGGCAATGACGCCAGTAATGTCTGGTCGGCAGCGCCGAGTTGCAGGCTGCAATCGCGCAGAATCAGGTGGCGCAGCACCGGCATTGTGGTGAGCGCGGGCGGCAGCTGTGGCAAGTTGGCGGTTTGCACGTCGAGATACATCAGTTTGGGAAAACGCTGCAAAAACGGTTCGAGACCTCGGGTGCTTTTGCTGCCATTGATCGCCAGCGTGGTGATATGGCCGAAGTCGGCCTCGAGTACGGGCAGGTGGCCAATAATCGGGTCGGTGATCTGCAGCATGTACCCGGCAGGTCCGCGGGTCTGTTTGCGCCAGCAACGCTGAATCAGGGTTCTCAATACCGAACGGCTTTGCAGCGCCGCACGACGCTGAATCGGCGTCAGCGGCAGACCGGTCTGCGGATCGCTGGCCGGCACTTCGAGCTGCCAGACGCGCAGGTCGTCGCAGAGCTTTCGGTACTCAAGATTGAGGCGCGAGAGTTCGCCGCGTACCCCGCCGGGAAGCCCTTGGTGTTCTTCAATAAAGGCCTGTACATCGGCCAGTGAATCGCTGGGGTAGATCTCGCGTACTCGCTCCTCCAGCGTGTGCGGCTGCTCGCGGAACAACGGGCGATAACCTTCCACGCCGACCAGACGCAAAGTGTCGATCAGCGGTTCCGGCAGCGGCGGCTGGGCCATTGCCACGCGCAGTTCGCTACGCTCCAGCGGGTTTGTCCGAATCGCCTGTTTGAGCCTGTCGGCGTCGCCGATGTGCAGGTCCAGCGCCTGGCGCTCGGCATCCGGCAAGGCGTGGAGGAGGCTGCAATAGAAGTCGCCGGGGGCGCTCAGTTCCTGGCCGCGATCGTCATAGGGCTGATAGCGGCCATCGGTTTTACGCACCAATACTTTTTGCTCGCGAGCCTCGGCCGGGCCGGTGCTGTCGAGTATCGAGCCTTCATAAAAGCCGTCGCGGATTTCGATGCGCAGTTGTCCGCTCCATCCGGGCAAACGTTGCAGGCTGTGCAGGGCGAGGGTGTCGGAATCCGCATTGTTGACTGAGTCCAGTTCCAGGCCTTCATAAGCACGGCTGATGCGCACTTGCTCACTGGCCTGCTGCACCAGTTGCTGCTGACGTTCGGGCAGTTGCCCTTCGCTGATGCTCAGTAGCTCCGCGGTGCTGGCGGTGTCGAGCAATTCGCGAGTGACGCTGCTCGGCAGCAGCGGTTGATACTCGCGGATCGGCGCGGCCAGCGGGTCTGTCGTGGTCTCCAGTTGCTGATAGCGGGACTCGAACAGGGCGATGCGGTGTTGTCGGGCGAGCTGGCTCAGTTGCCGGCTCAATGTCTGGGTGCGCACATCGAGTGCAAGCGTCGGGCCGCCGAACGATTCTCCCAGCAGCGCTTTGATGTCGTGCTCATCGAGGGACTCAAGCAAGCTTTTCAGCACGTCAGTCTCTTGCAGGCTGTTTTGCCGAACCGTGATCACTGGCAACGCTTCGTCACCGGATGATTGCCAGATCAACTCACCCTCGCTGTCGAAGTAGCACAGCCGTTTCTCGCTCGGCCATGCGCCGTGTTCTGTCAGCAGTTGCAGTTGCGTCAGAGGGTCGGCATCGCGGTAGTGCTCGGCGCTGTCCAGTTGTTCGATGAGGACTTGCAGGTCCTGGTCGATTTTGAAGCGTTTGATGGTGTCAGCCAGCAGCGGCGGAACGCTTTCCTGATCAACGTGCATTTTGCGCAGGGCGTCTTCGTTGTAGCCGCTGACGTGCAGAATGCGTTCTTGCCGAGCCGGTTCGAAGGATTCGAGCGAATGGCCGATCCGGCGCAAAGCTGTGGTCTGGTCCCACGCCAGTGGCTGTTCGAGTTCGCTGTGCCAGGCGCCTTCGCCGTTGTGCCGCAGCAGCGGTTTGTAAGCCTCGGGCCGCGTCGGGTGGTCAATGCGGAACTGACCGGGGATCGCGTCTTCGCTGACCGCGTAGTGGGCGTTTTCCAGCGCCAACAGCTGTTTGCCCTGATGCGCATGCAGGCCGCGCGCGTCGGGACGGGAGTCTTTGGCAGGAGGGGCGTTGTGCTCGTAGCGGCTCAGGTCCGGGTCCCAGTAGCGGGCAGAGGTCCCGGGCCGCTCCATCGGTATGAAGCGATCAATGAATGCAACGATTTCCTTGGGCAGGACCTTGCGGTACTCGCCGATGCCGATCATGCCGCCAGCGGCAAAGGCACCCAGTTGAATCAGGGTTTCGACCGTGCCCATCAGGTGTTCGAACGCTTCGCGGGTTTTCGCCTGCGTCCAGTCGATGATGCCTTCGAAGGCTTCGTTGAGCAGTTGCCAGGCCATGTAGCTCATCATCAACTCGCCCAGCCCCGGCACGAACGGCGCGATCACGAAGGCAGCCGTTTCGATGATCGAGGTCACGATGTTCACCAGGGAATCCCAGCGCGCCCAACGGGCTCTGCTATCGACCGTTGCGGTGGGAATGGCGATCACTTTGGCGTCGTTGAGAATCTTGTTCAGTTTTGCCTGATAAAGGTGTCGCCACAGCTCGGCGGTGAGTGGTGCGCTGACCAGTTGCAAGTCCGGTTTGTCGACGGGCGTTTCTCGCCACGCGGGTTGCGAACTGCCCGGTTCGGGCTTGTGCCATTTGATTTGAACCAGGCGCTGCTGCAGGTCGGCAAAGAAGAAGCCGATGCGTTCCTGATCGATAAAGCGGCTGAAGAAGCGCTGGTAGTCTGTCGCCCGCAACTGGCGGGTGAGTTCGGCTTCCATGTCTGCCGAGGACGCGTATTCCTTGATCGGGTGCTCCGGGTCATCCGGGACGTAGGCGACGATCCGACTGATGTGGCGGGGCGTGTAGGCATCCGGAGCGAAGACCAGAATGCCGGTCAGCGGCGCTGCCATCATCGACATGTCGTGACACAGCAGCGTCTGGCCGTTGAGCCGCATGCCGTGCACGCCATCGAGCAACCCGTTGATCAGGCGAAAGCAGGTCTCGCTGATGTCGCCGCTCATGCGCGCCCATTGCAGGGCGGCGTTAAGGGCTGCTTGCTGGCTCGTGGTCACTTTCTGTTGTAGCGCGGCAGCAGCGGTCGCGTCGTTGAAGCCGAGTTGTTCTCGCAGATACGTCTGGTATTGGGCGCCGATATCCAGCGTTCTGCACAGCTTGATGAAGGTGGTAATGCTCAGTTTGCTGTTGACTGCTGGCAGCGATTCGAACTGCCCGCTGGCGGTGGGTTGGGTGATGAAGGTGGATGCACGCTCATAGGCGTCATCTTTGGTTTCGGCGTCTTCGAAATTGTGCAGTGCGGCGTCGAGCAGCGAGACCGTCCAGGCGCGGGCGCCGCCGGTTTTGATCGAAAACCATGGCGTCGTCGCGGGAACGTAGAGGCGCAGGAAGGTCTTCCTGACGTCCAGGTCCAGACCGCATGCGTTTTTCAGTGCTGCTTTGAGCAGCGGTTCGGCGAAGGCGTTGGTGTCTTGCAGGTGTTCGAGTTGTTGATCGACCGCGCTTTGCGCGCGCCAGTGTGCGGCATTCAGTGCCTGCAATTGCTGGTGCTGCACGGCTGACGCAGCTTGTAGTGAGGCCGGGAGTGCGGGCTGGATGCTGCGCAATGCCTGGCGTTTGGTCGGCGAGGCGCTGCCGAGCCAGTCGGGAATCGACTCTTTCAGGGTCAGGTAGTGTTCGTCGGGATGTTGCGCGTCGCTCGTATCGATCGGGGCTGCCGGTTGCTGTCCTTCAGGCAATTGCATGTGCCATTCCTTTAGCGTTGGAAGAGCCGACAGCAAACCAGTCAGTGACGATCATCGTGCGGTAGATATTTATGCCGGTGACAACCGGCTGAATTGATATCCTGCGCGGCCTGCCGCAAATCGGTGATGCCGGTTTAAACTGCGCCTTTGCGACGCTATATGTCGCATTGCCGTAAACCCGGGAAAATCCGGGGTTTGCGCTATAAGAAGTTGTCGCTTGGCGACAAGGCCGGGCTGAAAACTGTCCTTACAATCCCCCCATCGCTCGCCAGTTTCAGGCGGGTGGCCCTCATCAGGAGACTCCGATGTCCGTTGAGCACGCTGCGGTACAACGCGCCGATTTCGACCAGGTAATGGTTCCCAACTACGCGCCTGCCGCTTTTATTCCGGTGCGTGGCGCCGGTTCCCGCGTCTGGGACCAGGCCGGCCGCGAGCTGATCGACTTCGCCGGCGGCATCGCCGTCAACGTATTGGGCCACGCGCACCCGGCGCTGGTCGGTGCCTTGACCGAACAAGCGAACAAGCTGTGGCACGTCTCCAACGTGTTCACCAACGAACCGGCCCTGCGTCTGGCGCACAAGCTGATCGACGCCACGTTCGCCGAGCGCGTGTTCTTCTGCAACTCCGGCGCTGAAGCCAACGAGGCCGCTTTCAAGCTGGCCCGTCGCGTTGCGTTCGACCGTTTCGGCAGCGAGAAGTACGAGATCATCGCCGCGCTGAACAGCTTCCACGGTCGTACCCTGTTCACCGTTAACGTCGGTGGTCAGTCGAAATACTCCGACGGTTTCGGCCCGAAAATCACCGGCATCACCCACGTGCCGTACAACGATCTGGCCGCACTGAAAGCTGCGGTTTCCGACAAGACCTGCGCCGTGGTTCTGGAACCGATCCAGGGCGAGGGCGGCGTGCTGCCGGCCGAACTGGCGTACCTGCAAGGTGCCCGCGAACTGTGCGACGCGAACAACGCGTTGCTGGTGTTCGACGAAGTGCAGACCGGCATGGGCCGCAGCGGCAAGCTGTTCGCCTACCAGCATTACGGCGTGACCCCGGACATCCTCACCAGCGCCAAGAGCCTGGGCGGCGGTTTCCCGATCGCGGCGATGCTGACCACCGAAGCACTGGCCAAACATCTGGTCGTCGGCACCCACGGCACCACCTACGGCGGCAACCCGCTGGCGTGCGCCGTCGCCGAAGCGGTGATCGACGTGATCAACACCCCGGAAGTGCTCAACGGCGTCAACGCCAAGCACGACAGGTTCAAGACCCGTCTTGAGCAGATCGGCGAGAAGTACGGCCTGTTCACGCAGGTGCGTGGCCTCGGTCTGCTGATCGGTTGCGTGTTGAGCGATGCCTGGAAAGGCAAGGCCAAGGACATCTTCAATGCCGCTGAAAAAGAAGGCCTGATGATTCTGCAAGCCGGCCCGGACGTGATCCGTTTCGCCCCGAGCCTGGTGGTCGAAGACGCCGACATCGAAGCCGGTCTGGACCGCTTCGAACGCGCTGCTGCAAAACTGACGCAAGCCTGATAGACCCTTCGACGTCTGGAGTTTTCAGGCGTCGATCAAAATTTTTGACACCGGACAGATTCAACTGTCGGATTGAACCTTTGTGGTGAGGGGATTTATCCCCGATGGGCAGCGAAGCGGCCCCCAAAATCTTGGGGCTGCTGCGCAACCCATCGGGGATAAATCCCCTCACCACGGGGCTCGCTCCTACAAAGTCCGGTGTTTTTTTTCTGTGAATTTATAAGAGAAAGGAGTGACACCATGCTGGTGATGCGCCCTGCGCAAATGGCTGATCTGGGCGAGGTACAGCGTCTGGCTGCGGACAGCCCGATTGGTGTCACTTCCTTGCCGGATGACGTGGAACGCCTGAGCGACAAGATCGCCGCGAGCGAAGCCTCGTTCGCCGCCGAAGTGAGCTTCAACGGTGAAGAGAGCTACTTCTTCGTCCTTGAGGACAGCGCCACCGGCAAACTGGTCGGCTGCTCGGCCATCGTCGCTTCGGCCGGTTACTCGGAGCCGTTCTACAGCTTCCGTAACGAAACTTTCGTCCACGCCTCCCGCGAGCTGAAGATCCACAACAAGATCCACGTGCTTTCGCAGTGCCACGACCTGACCGGCAACAGCTTGCTGACCAGTTTCTACGTGCAGCGCGAACTGGTGGGTTCGCCGTGGTCCGAGCTCAATTCCCGTGGCCGTCTGTTGTTCGTTGCCAGCCACCCCGAGCGTTTCGCCGATTCAGTGGTGACCGAGATCGTCGGTTACAGCGACGAGAACGGTGACTCGCCGTTCTGGGACGCCATCGGTCGCAACTTCTTCGACCTCAATTACGCCGAGGCCGAGCGCCTGTGCGGCCTGAAGAGCCGTACGTTCCTCGCCGAACTGATGCCGCATTACCCGATCTACGTGCCGTTGCTGCCGGACTCCGCTCAAGAAGCGATGGGCCAGGTGCACCCGCGTGCGCAGATCACCTTCGACATCCTGATGCGCGAAGGCTTCGAAACCGATCACTACATCGACATCTTCGACGGTGGCCCGACCCTGCATGCGCGTGTTTCGGGGATCCGTTCGATCGCCCAGAGCCGCGTGGTGCCAGTGAAGATCGGTGAGCCGGTCAAAGGTGCCGGGCGCCAGTATCTGGTGGCCAACGCGCAGTTGCAGGATTACCGCGCCGTGCTGCTTGAGCTCGATTACGCGCCGGGCAAACCGGTGACTCTGGATCTGGAAGCGGCCGAAGCCCTGGGCGTCGGTGAAGGTGCCAGCGTGCGCCTGGTGGCGGTTTAACGCCTTAGCGAGTTTCACGGGTGGCGAGAGCGGCCCGTTTGAGGAGATAGCATGATTGTTCGTCCCGTACGCAGCAGCGATTTATCCGCGCTGATCGACCTGGCCCGCAGCACCGGCACCGGCCTGACCACATTGCCGGCCAACGAAGAGCGCCTGACCCACCGGGTCGGCTGGGCCGAGAAGACCTTTCGCGGCGAAGCCGGCCGTGGCGATGCGGACTACCTGTTCGTGCTCGAAGACGACGACGGTCGCGTGGTGGGGATTTCCGCCATCGCCGGCGCAGTCGGTCTGCGTGAGCCTTGGTACAACTTCCGTGTCGGCCTGACCGTCAGCGCCTCGCAGGAGCTGAACATTTATCGCGAGATCCCGACGCTGTTTCTCGCCAACGACCTGACCGGCAACTCTGAACTGTGCTCGCTGTTCCTCCACGCCGATTACCGCAACGGCCTCAACGGTCGCATGCTGTCCAAGGCGCGGATGCTGTTCATCGCTGAATTCCCTGAGCTGTTCGGCAACAAGATCATCGCCGAGATGCGCGGTGTGTCGGATGAAGCCGGGCGTTCACCGTTCTGGGAAAGCCTGGGCCGGCATTTCTTCAAGATGGAATTCAGCCAGGCCGATTACCTGACTGGTGTCGGCAACAAGGCTTTCATCGCTGAACTGATGCCGAAGTTTCCGCTGTACACCTGCTTCCTCTCCGAAGATGCGCGTGGCGTGATCGGTCAGGTTCACCCGGACACCGAGCCGGCGTTGGCGATGCTCAAGGGCGAAGGTTTCAGCTATCAAGGCTACGTCGACATCTTCGACGCCGGTCCTGCAATCGAATGCGAAACCAGCAAGATCCGCGCAGTGCGTGACAGTGAAGCGCTGGTGCTGGCCGTGGGCACGCCGGGTGACGACGCCACGCCGTTCATCATCCATAACCGCAAGCGCGAAGACTGCCGCATCACTGCCGCTCCGGCGCGTCTGGCCGCCGGTACGCTGGTGGTTGATCCGCAAACCGCCAAACGTCTTCAACTCAACGCTGGCGATCAAGTGCGCGCCGTGGCGTTGTCTGCTGCCCGGGAGTCGAAATAATGAATTCGCTATACATCGCAGGTGAGTGGCTGGCCGGTCAGGGCGAAGCCTTTCAATCGCTGAACCCGGTGACCCAGCAAGTGCTGTGGTCGGGGGAGGGCGCCACCGCCGCTCAGGTCGAATCCGCCGTGCAAGCTGCACGTCAGGCATTCCCGGGTTGGGCCCGCCGTTCCCTGGAAGAGCGCATCAGCGTCCTCGAAGCGTTCGCCGCCGCGCTGAAAAACCACGCCGACGAACTGGCCCGCGCCATCGGTGAGGAAACCGGCAAACCACTGTGGGAAGCCGCGACCGAAGTCACCAGCATGGTCAACAAGATCGCGATTTCGGTGCAGAGCTACCGCGAGCGTACCGGTGAGAAGAGCGGCCCGCTGGGCGACGCCACCGCCGTGTTGCGCCACAAGCCGCACGGCGTGGTGGCGGTGTTCGGTCCTTACAACTTCCCCGGCCACTTGCCCAACGGCCACATCGTGCCGGCGCTGCTGGCCGGTAACAGCGTGCTGTTCAAACCGAGCGAGTTGACCCCGAAAGTCGCCGAGCTGACGGTCAAGTGCTGGATCGAGGCCGGTCTGCCGGCAGGCGTCCTCAACCTGCTGCAAGGCGCACGCGAAACCGGCATCGCGCTGGCGGCGAACCCGGGCATCGACGGTCTGTTCTTCACCGGCTCCAGCCGCACCGGCAATCATCTGCACCAGCAATTCGCCGGGCGTCCGGACAAGATTCTGGCGCTGGAAATGGGCGGCAACAATCCGCTGGTAGTCGATCAGGTCGCTGATCTGGATGCGGCGGTTTACACGATTATTCAGTCGGCGTTCATCTCCGCCGGTCAGCGCTGCACCTGTGCACGTCGTCTGCTGGTGCCACAAGGCGCGTGGGGCGACAGCCTGCTCAAGCGTCTGGTGGAAGTCAGCTCGACGATTGAAGTCGGTGCATTTGATCAGCAACCGGCGCCGTTCATGGGCTCGGTGATTTCCCTTGGTGCGGCGAAAGCGCTGATGGATGCCCAGGCGCATCTGTTGGCCAACGGCGCCGTGTCGTTATTGGCAATGACTCAGCCGCAGGCGCAAGCCGCGCTGCTGACGCCGGGCATTGTCGATGTGACGGCAGTGGCCGAGCGCTCCGACGAAGAACTGTTCGGCCCGCTGTTGCAAGTGATTCGCTACGTCGATTTCGAAGCGGCGATTGCTGAAGCCAACGACACCGCTTTTGGTCTGGCTGCCGGTTTGTTGTCGGATTCCGAAGCGCGTTACCAGCAGTTCTGGCTGGAAAGCCGTGCCGGCATCGTCAACTGGAACAAACAACTGACCGGTGCTGCGAGCAGCGCGCCGTTCGGCGGTGTCGGTGCTTCCGGCAACCATCGCGCCAGCGCTTATTACGCGGCGGATTACTGCGCGTACCCGGTGGCGTCGCTGGAAACACCGAACCTGGTGCTGCCTGCCGCCCTGACGCCTGGCGTGAAAATGGCGTGATGCCCAATCGCGAGCAGGCTCACTCCTACAGGTTGATGGTGGACACACAATTTGTGTACGACACAAACCCTGTAGGAGTGAGCCTGCTCGCGATAGCCGCACCTCGGTCTTACCTATTTGTTACTGATGCCTATAACAACAGATTTTCGTGGAGCCTCGCTGATGAAATCCTATGAAGTCAATTTTGACGGTCTAGTGGGGCCGACCCATAACTACGGTGGTCTGTCCTACGGCAACGTCGCGTCCCAGAGCAACAGCCAGCAATCCTCGAACCCGAAGGAAGCGGCGCTGCAAGGTCTGGCGAAAATGAAAGCGCTGATGGAAATGGGCTTTCAGCAAGGCGTACTGGCGCCACAGGAACGTCCGGACGTGGCCGCTCTGCGCCGTCTGGGTTTCAGCGGCACCGACGCTCAAGTGATCGAGCGCGCCGCCAAAGAAGCCATGCCGTTGCTGGTTGCCAGTTGCTCGGCGTCGAGCATGTGGGTGGCCAACGCCGCCACGGTCAGCCCGAGTGCCGACACCGCTGACGGTCGTGTGCATTTCACCGCCGCCAACCTCAACTGCAAATACCACCGCAGCATCGAGCACCCGACCACCAGTCGCGTGCTCGGCGCGATGTTCGCCAATCAGCAGCACTTCGCCCACCACGCCGCGTTGCCGGCGGTGGCGCAGTTCGGCGACGAAGGCGCGGCCAACCACACGCGTTTCTGCCGTGAGTACGGCGAGGCAGGCGTCGAGTTCTTCGTGTTCGGTCGCAGTGCCTTCGACAATCGTTTCCCGGCGCCGCAAAAGTACCCGGCGCGCCAGACCCTCGAAGCCTCGCAAGCGGTTGCGCGTCTGCACGGTCTGCGTGACGAAGGCGTGGTTTACGCCCAGCAGAATCCGAATGTGATCGATCAGGGCGTGTTCCACAACGACGTGATCGCCGTGGGTAACGGCGAGGCGCTGTTCTATCACGAGGACGCGTTCCTCGACACCGAACAGATGCTGGCAGAGCTGCAAGGCAAGCTCGCCAAAGTCGGCGGTAACTTCCAGTCGATCTGCGTGCCGCGTTCGGCGGTCACCGTGGATGACGCGGTGCGTTCCTACCTGTTCAACAGCCAGTTGCTGTCGCGTCCTGACGGTTCGATGCTGCTGATCGTGCCGCAAGAATGCCAGGCCAACGAGCGTGTGTGGGCTTACCTGCAAAGCCTGACCAGCTCCGGCGGTCTGATCCGCGAAGTTAAGGTTTTCGATCTCAAGCAAAGCATGCAGAACGGCGGTGGCCCGGCGTGCCTGCGACTGCGCGTCGCGCTTAACGAAACTGAACTGGCGGCGGTCAATCCAGGGGTTATCATGACGGCCCCGTTGTACGGTTCGTTGACCGCATGGGTTGAAAAGCACTACCGCGACCGCCTGAGCGAAACCGATCTGGCGGACCCGCAGTTGCTGCTTGAATGCCGGACGGCACTGGATGAACTGACGCAAATCCTTAAACTGGGCGCGGTTTATCCATTCCAGATCAATTGATGGCCGGCGCGTCGCCTGAACGCGGCACGCGGTTTGTCTCCCCAAGAGAGTAAAAACATGAGCGATTCCCTGCAGCTGATCCTTGAAGACACCGACGGCACGCAACTGCAAACCTCGTGCACCCGCGTCGCGGTCATGTGGCAAGGCAAAGAGCTGTGGATCCAGCAGGACGGCCGTGGCCAACTGCTGATCGGCGTGGACGTTGAAGAAGGTGACGCGGAATACGCCAACCTGCTGCTGCGCCCATTGGCGACTAATCTGGTAAGTCTGCAACTGGAAATGGAACCGGCTGACGTCGGCGACGACGAAGACCACGTGCACGGCCCGGATTGCAACCACGATCACTAAGGAAACCGCTCTATGCTCGCCCTCGGCAAACTGCTTGAACTGACCCTCGCCGGCCGCGAACCGGCGGAGAAGACTCAACTGACTGTCGAAGGCGTGCGCATGCGCTGGTTGAGCGAAGGGGCGCTGGAAGTCCGGCCCCCGGAAGCTCGCGACAATGGCCTGGATCTACTGCTGTCGGCAGGCATCCACGGCAACGAAACAGCACCGATCGAATTGCTCGACCGGCTGCTGCACGACATCGCTCGTGGCGATCTGAAGCCGCGCGCACGCATTCTGTTCCTGTTCGGCAACCCCGAGGCGATTCGCAAAGGCGAGCGTTTCATCGAGCAGGACGTCAATCGACTGTTTAACGGTCGTCACGAACAAAGCAGTGGCAGCGAAGCACTGCGCGCCTGTGAGCTGGAGCGCCTGGCGGCGAGTTTCTTCAGCCTGCCGGATCGCCAGCGTCTGCACTACGACCTGCACACCGCGATTCGCGGCTCGAAGATCGAGCAGTTCGCCTTGTATCCGTGGAAAGAAGGTCGCCAGCATTCCCGCCGGGAACTGGCACGCCTGCGTGCAGCGGGCATGGAAGCGGTGCTGTTGCAGAACAAGCCGTCGATCGTGTTCAGCTCGTACACCTACGACAAGCTCGATGCCGAGTCCTTCACGCTGGAATTGGGCAAGGCACGGCCGTTCGGGCAGAACGACGGGGTCAATGTGTCGCTGCTGGAAACCCGTCTGAAGCAGATCATTGAAGGCAACGAGCCGGAGATGGCCGAGGCGGGCCTGGACGGTTTGCAGTTATTCAGCGTCGCCCGGGAAATCATCAAGCACAGCGATGCCTTCCGCTTGAACCTGCCACAGGACATCGAGAACTTTTCCGAGCTGGAGATGGGGTATGTGCTGGCCGAAGATCTGGCCAATACCCGCTGGATCATCGAAGAGCAGGGCGCTCGGATCATCTTCCCCAATCCGAAGGTCAAGAACGGCCTGCGCGCGGGCATCCTGATTGTCCCGACCACCGACGAAAACCTCGCCTGACCTCACCGCAAAACCAATGTAGGAGTGAGCCTGCTCGCGATTGCAATGCATCAGTCACTACAGATGTTGACTGACACTGCGCTATCGCGAGCAGGCTCACTCCTACAGTTTTGGTTCCGTGATCAGACTGCTACCGCACGCGGCTCAGTGCGGCGCAATGCACGCACCTTCTGCAGCGTATCCGCGCACGTCTTCGCCGCTTCCTGACCCTTGTGCACAAAATGCTCGAAGAAGAATTTGTAATGTTCTTCGCCGGCATGGAAGTGGTGTGGCGTCAGGGACACCGAGAACACCGGCACTTCGGTTTCCAGCTGCACCTGCATCAGGCCGCTGACCACCGACTGGGCGACGAATTCGTGACGGTAGATGCCGCCGTCCACCACCAGGGCTGCCGCGACGATGCCAGCATAACGACCGGTCTTGGCCAGCAGTTTGGCGTGCAGGGGCATTTCAAAGGCGCCGCCGACTTCGAAGAAATCGATGTCCGATTCCTGATAACCCTGGGCAAGCATTTCGGCGAGGAAGCCTTTACGGCTCTGGTCGACGATTTCCTTGTGCCAGCAGGCCTGGATGAACGCAACGCGCTCGCCGTGTGGGTGTTTGCTTTTGCTGTCGATAGCGGTGGGTTGCATGTTCTGACTCCTGTTTGTGTGAAAAACAGGGCGTTATGAATCGAAAGGGATTCAAGGGTACGCACGAGCGCAGAAGCGCGCGGACGGCCCTTTGGCGTTAATCCCGTTCTCTCTTCATCCGGACTATGACCGTCGGCCCCGGAATCACACCGGGTCTGCTGACCTTGCCGCCGTCCACTGCCGAAAGCCGTGTACGTCGCCAAGCGCTCGCGGGCTATGCGCATTGCGCGCAATTACCGCCGGTGGGGAATTACACCCCGCCCTGAGAACGTTTTCGCCGCCCTTTTTTCGGCGGCGCAGCGTTTTTAACACAGATTGTGTGTCTGTGCATTGCGCCTTTCTGATGATTGCTATCGAGATTTTTGAACGCTGGTAAGGTGTTTTCCTGCGCCAAGGGTTGATAAATCGACGCGATGACCGCAGTAATTGACCTTCGTAAAGGGATTTCCCCTGCTGACTTTGAGGCCAGGTTCATGAGCGTTATCGATCTTCGCAGCGACACCGTTACCCAACCGTCCCCTGCCATGCTCGCGGCGATGACCGCCGCCGACACCGGTGATGACGTGTACGGCGAAGATCCGACGGTCAATCGTCTGGAAGCCGAACTGGCAAAACGGCTGGGTTTCGCCGCTGCGCTGTTCGTTCCGACCGGCACCATGAGCAACCTGCTCGGTTTGATGGCCCACTGCGAGCGCGGTGATGAGTACATCGTCGGCCAGCAGGCGCATACCTATAAGTACGAGGGCGGTGGTGCGGCGGTGCTTGGTTCGATTCAGCCGCAGCCGCTGGAAGTGCAGGCCGATGGTTCTCTGGATCTGGATCAGGTTGCTGCGGCGATCAAACCGGATGACTTCCATTTCGCCCGGACTCGCCTGCTGGCGCTGGAAAACACCATGCAAGGCAAAGTGCTGCCGCTGGAGTATCTGGCGCGGGCGCGCAAATTCACTCAGGACAATGGACTGCAACTGCACCTGGACGGCGCGCGCCTCTACAACGCGGCGGTCAAACTCGGTGTTGATGCCCGTGAGATCACTCAGTATTTCGATTCGGTGTCGGTGTGCCTGTCCAAAGGGCTCGGCGCTCCGGTTGGCTCGGTGCTCTGCGGTTCGGTCGAGTTGATCGGCAAGGCGCGGCGTCTGCGCAAGATGGTCGGTGGCGGTATGCGTCAGGCCGGTTTGCTGGCAGCGGCGGGGTTGTACGCGCTGGATCACAATGTCGAACGTCTGGCCGATGACCACGCCAACGCGCAGTTTCTCGCCGAAGGTCTGCGAGATGCCGGCTTCAGCGTCGAACCGGTGCAGACCAACATGGTTTATGTGCAAATGGGCGACAAGGCCGAGGCGCTCAAGGCGTTTGCCGCTGAACGCGGGATCAAGTTGAGCGCTGCCGCCCGTCTGCGCATGGTCACGCACATGGACGTCAATCGTTCGCAAATCGAGCAAGTGATCGCGACATTCGTCGAGTTTTCGCGCAAGTGACAGCGTTAGCCGTCCAATTGACCGTTTCTATCGTATAAACACGCTGTACCCCGCGCGCAGGGCCGATATAATGCGGCCCTTTGCCGTCGCTTCGTCTGTTGACGTTTCGAACAGGCCTTTGGCCGCAGCCTCCGTGGAAGAACCTATGAAAAGCGCAGAAATCCGTGAAGCCTTCCTTCGCTTCTTCGAAGAGCAAGGCCACACCCGTGTAGCCTCCAGCTCTTTGATTCCGGGCAACGACCCAACCCTGCTGTTCACTAACGCGGGGATGAACCAGTTCAAGGACTGCTTCCTGGGCCAGGAAAAACGTGCATACACCCGTGCGACCAGCAGCCAGAAATGCGTGCGTGCCGGTGGCAAGAACAGCGACCTGGAAAACGTCGGTTATACCGCTCGTCACCACACGTTCTTCGAAATGCTCGGTAACTTCAGCTTCGGTGACTATTTCAAGCACGACGCGATCACCTTTGCCTGGACCTTCCTGACCGGCGTTCTGAAACTGCCGAAGGAAAAACTCTGGGTCACAGTCTATGCCTCCGACGACGAAGCGTATGACATCTGGACCCAGCAAATCGGTGTGCCGGTCGAGCGCATGATCCGTATCGGCGACAACAAAGGCGCGCCGTACGCTTCCGACAACTTCTGGACCATGGGCGATACCGGCCCGTGCGGCCCATGCACCGAGATTTTCTACGATCACGGCGACCACATCTGGGGCGGCCCGCCGGGCTCGCCGGAAGAAGATGGAGACCGTTACATCGAGATCTGGAACAACGTGTTCATGCAGTTCAACCGCACCGCCGATGGCGTGTTGCATCCGTTGCCAGCGCCGTCGGTCGACACCGGCATGGGCCTGGAGCGGATCAGTGCGGTGATGCAGCACGTCAATTCCAACTATGACATTGACCTGTTCAAGAGCCTGCTGAAGGCTTCGGCCGAGGCAATCGGTTGCGAAAATGGCGATCAGTCTTCGCTGAAAGTAGTGTCCGACCACATCCGTTCGTGCGGTTTCCTGATTGCCGACGGTGTGCTGCCGTCCAACGAAGGTCGCGGTTATGTGCTGCGTCGGATCATCCGTCGCGCCTGCCGTCACGGTAACAAGCTGGGCGCCACTGGCAGCTTCTTCTACAAGATCGTTGCCGCGCTGGTTGCCGAGATGGGCGAAGCCTTCCCGGAACTGAAGAAGCAGCAAAGCAACATCGAGCGCGTGCTCAAGGCCGAAGAAGAACAGTTCTCCAAGACGCTGGAGCACGGCCTGAAGATTCTCGAGCAGGATCTGGCAGAACTCAAAGGCACCGTGGTGCCGGGCGACGTGGTGTTCAAACTCTACGACACCTACGGTTTCCCGATGGACCTGACCGCAGACATCGCTCGCGAGCGCGGCCTGACCGTTGACGAAGTCGGCTTCGAGCGTGAAATGGAAGCTCAGCGTGTTCGTGCGCGTTCGGCCAGCTCGTTCGGTCTGGACTACAACACGCTGGTCAAGGTTGATGTGGCCACCGAGTTCACCGGTTACACCGACACCAGCGGTTCGGCAAAAATTGTCGCCATCTATAAAGATGGCCAGTCGGTCGACGTCTTGAATGAAGGCGAAGAGGCGGTGATCGTGCTGAACCAGACGCCGTTCTACGCTGAATCCGGCGGCCAGATCGGTGACTGCGGTTTCCTTCAGGCAGGCAACGCACGTTTCGATGTGCGCGACACCACCAAGACCGGCGGCGCATTCCTGCACCACGGCGTGCTGGATTCCGGCAGCCTGACCATCGGCGCGCCAGTGGAAACCCACGTTGATGCCGAAGTGCGTCACGCCACTTCGTTGAACCACTCGGCCACTCACTTGTTGCACGCAGCATTGCGTCAGGTGTTGGGCGAGCACGTTCAGCAGAAGGGTTCGTTGGTGGATAGCCAGCGTCTGCGTTTCGACTTCAGCCACTTTGAAGCGATCAAGCCTGAGCAAATCAAGGCGCTGGAAGACATCGTCAACGCCGAGATTCGCAAGAACTCCGAGGTTGAAACCGAAGAGACCGACATCGAAACCGCCAAGAACAAAGGCGCCATGGCGCTGTTCGGCGAGAAATACGGCGACAACGTGCGCGTGCTGAGCATGGGCGGGGATTTCTCCGTCGAGCTGTGCGGCGGTATCCACGCCAACCGTACCGGCGACATCGGCCTGCTGAAAATCATCAGCGAAGGCGGTGTGGCTTCGGGCGTGCGTCGTATCGAAGCCGTTACCGGTGCAGCAGCATTGGCGTACTTGAACGCTGCGGAAGAACAACTCAAGGAAGCGGCCAGCCTGGTCAAGGGCAGCCGTGAAAACCTGATCGACAAGCTGTCGGCAGTGCTGGAGCGCAACCGTGCGCTGGAAAAGCAACTGGAGCAATTGCAGGCCAAGGCTGCCAGCGCTGCGGGCGACGATCTGTCGAACTCGGCAGTCGACGTCAAAGACGTGAAGGTTCTGGCCGCACGTCTGGATGGTCAGGACGGCAAGGCGCTGCTGGCGCTGGTCGATCAGCTGAAAAACAAACTCGGCCGCGCAGTGATCCTGCTCGGCAGTGTCCATGAGGAAAAGGTCGTTCTGGTTGCAGGCGTAACCAAAGACCTGACTGGCCAACTCAAAGCCGGTGATTTGATGAAACAGGCTGCTGCGGCGGTGGGCGGGAAGGGCGGTGGTCGTCCGGACATGGCGCAGGGCGGTGGTGTTGATGCCGGCGCGCTGGATGGCGCACTGGCGCTGACCGTTCCATTCGTCGAGCAGGGTTTATAAGACGGTCTGTCGGGCCCGCAGTCTAGTGGCGGGCCCGGCGGCTGTTTGAGTGATTATTGGGCGCCCTTCATGGGCAGAGGCGGCTTTGAAATGGCTTTGATCGTACAGAAATTTGGAGGCACCTCGGTCGGCACTGTCGAGAGAATCGAGCAGGTCGCCGACAAGGTTAAGAAATTCCGCGATGCCGGCGATGACCTGGTGGTTGTGCTGTCTGCAATGAGCGGCGAAACCAACCGTCTGATCGATCTGGCCAAGCAAATCAGTGGCGACACTCAACCGGTTCCGCGTGAACTGGACGTGATCGTTTCCACCGGTGAGCAGGTGACGATTGCCCTGTTGGCCATGGCGCTGATCAAGCGCGGTGTACCGGCGGTGTCGTACACCGGTAATCAGGTGCGGATCCTGACGGACAGTGCGCATAATAAAGCGCGTATCTTGCAGATTGATGACCAGAAGATTCGTGGTGATCTGAAAGCAGGTCGCGTTGTTGTTGTCGCCGGTTTCCAAGGCGTCGACGAGCACGGCAACATTACCACCCTCGGTCGCGGCGGTTCCGACACTACGGGTGTGGCACTGGCGGCGGCGCTGAAAGCCGATGAATGCCAGATCTACACCGACGTCGATGGTGTCTACACCACTGACCCGCGTGTGGTGCCGGTCGCTCAGCGTCTGGACAAGATCACCTTCGAAGAGATGCTGGAAATGGCCAGCCTCGGTTCCAAGGTGTTGCAGATCCGTGCGGTGGAATTCGCCGGCAAGTACAACGTACCGCTGCGCGTACTGCACAGCTTCAAGGAGGGTCCGGGCACCCTCATTACTATTGATGAAGAGGAAACCATGGAACAGCCGATCATTTCCGGCATCGCTTTCAACCGCGATGAAGCCAAGCTGACCATCCGTGGCGTGCCAGACACCCCGGGTGTGGCGTTCAAGATTCTCGGCCCGATCAGTGCCGCGAACATCGAAGTCGACATGATCGTGCAGAACGTTGCGCACGATAACACCACCGACTTCACCTTCACCGTGCACCGCAACGACTATCAGGCCGCACAGACCGTGCTGGAAAACACCGCTCGCGAGATCGGTGCCCGTGAAGTGGTTGGCGACACCAAGATTGCCAAGGTCTCGATCGTCGGCGTCGGCATGCGTTCCCACGCAGGCGTGGCCAGCCGCATGTTCGAATCCCTGGCAAAGGAAAGCATCAACATCCAGATGATCTCGACGTCGGAAATCAAGGTTTCCGTAGTGATCGAAGAGAAGTACCTGGAATTGGCCGTGCGCGCGCTGCACACGGCTTTCGAACTGGATGCGCCTGCCCGTCAGGGTGAGTGATCCCGCTTCACTGAAGGGCGCGGTTTGACCGCGCCCTTTATTTTTTGAATGGCGCGAGCCCTGAACTGTTCTTTTGCTCGCGCTGGTCAATACTCAGGCATGTAGGGCTACGATCGCTCCGGTTGTAGGTCGGGTGCCTTTTTTTTGCAGACTGTTGTCCCTGAACTGAATTGCGTGAGGAGAAAGGTATGCTGATTCTGACTCGTCGGTGCGCAGAAAGCCTGATTATCGGTGATGGCGAAATCACCGTGACCGTGCTCGGCGTTAAAGGAAATCAAGTGCGCATCGGTGTGAACGCTCCGAAAGAGGTTGCCGTACACCGTGAGGAAATTTACCTGCGTATAAAGAAAGAGAAGGACGAAGAACCAAGCCATTAATTTTTATCGATTTTTATGTTTGCAAACGGGGAAAAGGTTGGTTAAGATACGCCCCGTGTTGCGGAGAGCTGGCCGAGTGGCCGAAGGCGCTCCCCTGCTAAGGGAGTACACCTCAAAAGGGTGTCGGGGGTTCGAATCCCCCGTTCTCCGCCATTATTTGCTTAGTACGTTGTAATCTGGCTTTTTCGGTAAGTTGTTGAAATTACTAGAAAAAGTGGTTGGAATAGAGATTAAACGGGCTATAATGCGGCGCAACAAAATGCACTCGTAGCTCAGCTGGATAGAGTACTCGGCTACGAACCGAGCGGTCACAGGTTCGAATCCTGTCGAGTGCACCATTTAAGAGTCAGTTACAGCAATGTAAATGACTTGGCTTAAACCAGGTGTGATCTGGTCTATCAAACACAAATGCACTCGTAGCTCAGCTGGATAGAGTACTCGGCTACGAACCGAGCGGTCACAGGTTCGAATCCTGTCGAGTGCACCATTTAAGAGTTGTTTGCAGTAATGCAGGTAACTTGGCTTCAGCCAGTTGTGGTCTGGTCTAAAAACACAAGATGCACTCGTAGCTCAGCTGGATAGAGTACTCGGCTACGAACCGAGCGGTCACAGGTTCGAATCCTGTCGAGTGCACCATATACCGAAAAGCCCGCGTTTAACGCGGGCTTTTTGCTGTCCGGGATTTGACTTTTCCTTTCACGCATCCTCTCTCATCAAAATCGACTTGAGCACTTCGGCCTCGTTTGAGGTCATACCGGTAGCTCGTCGTCGAAGTCCGAATATTCACCTTGTCCGGTTTGCCCAGCGCGCTCTCGACATCCTGCTGACTCATGCCGGCAATGATGCGGCGATTGATGATCGCTTCCCGGCGTTGCCTGGCGTCGATCAGATTTCCGCATTGATCTTCTGTGCGGCCGACGACGCCTGATTCTCGGCCATTGGTTTTCATAGCGGATATTTCTTCGTGGTTGTGCTCCGGCATGATCGCCACGACCGAGCCGGGCAGGTAAGGGTGAACTTCCTGTACTGAACGCCGTTCGCCGCTCGCGCAACTCATCGATGTGAACGTGATGCTGCCGTCAGCAGCCTCGCAACGGTGAAGGGTGGTGGCAGCCCCGGCGGGCGGCAGGCAGAGCAGACTGCTCAGTACAAAACGGGATGTTTTCGATGGCATTCGACGTCCTCCATGACGATCTATGCTCAAGGGTAGTCGCTACATTTTTCACTGCTCGTGTGTTTTCTTTTCAGGATGAGTCGTCGCATCTGCATGGATCAGGACAGCGCTCAGGTTTGTTTCGCAAGCGCTTGTTTCGGCCACGATTTTTTAACGTTTAAAACCGTCAGGCGGTGTATCATTGCGCCCGTCAGCCCCGCCGGGGCTTATGGAAAACCTCCATGGACTTACCCAGTAGTTACTCAGTACCCCGTTTCACCAATCATGAATTGACTGATTGATCCTTCCGGCGTGCCCCGCTGCTGGGAGTGGAGTTCGCCTATGTCTGAAATCGAAGTAAAGAAAACACAGGAAAGCCTGCAGGATCGCCTGGCTCAAGTCGTTGAGCTGCTGCAGCGCCAACGGGTCGTCGAAGACCTGACTCATCGCCAGGAAGGCGCGCATCACGACCGGGTTGAAAATCTGGTTCACCGGCAAAATCTCGTCGAGCTGCAACGCAAGCTCGATGATCTGCACTCCGCCGACGTCGCTTACATTCTCGAAGCCTTGCCGCTGGACGATCGTCTGACGCTCTGGCAACTGGTCAAGGCTGACCGCGACGGCGACATTCTTCTCGAAGTATCCGATTCGGTCCGTGAAACACTGATCGCCGACATGGACGATCACGAGCTCCTGGCAGCCGCCAAGGACATGGATGCCGACGAACTTGCTGACCTGGCTTCCGAGCTGCCGCGAGACGTCGTCCATGAGCTGATGGAGAGTCTGGATAACCAGCAGCGTGAGCGCGTGCGTTCGGCCTTGTCCTATGACGAGGAGCAGGTCGGTGCGCTGATGGACTTCGAGATGGTGACCATCCGGGAGGATGTCAGCCTCGAAGTGGTTCTGCGCTATCTGCGCCGTCTCAAAGAGCTTCCCGGTCATACCGATAAACTGTTCGTGGTCGACTACGACGGTGTGCTCAAGGGCGTGCTGCCGATCAAGCGTTTGCTGGTCAACGACCCGGACAAACAGGTTTCTGAAGTGATGGCCAGCGATCCGGTGAGTTTCCACCCGGACGAAGATGCCTACGACGCCGCTCAGGCGTTCGAACGTTATGACTTGATCTCCGCCCCGGTGGTCGACAAGAACGGCAAGCTGATCGGCCGTCTGACCATCGACGAGATGGTCGACCTGATTCGTGAGGAGAGCGAAAGCGAAGTCCTCAACATGGCGGGTCTGCGTGAAGAGGAAGATATCTTCGCCTCGGTGTGGAAATCGCTGCGTAACCGTTGGGCGTGGCTGGCGATCAACCTGATCACCGCGTTCGTCGCGTCCCGGGTGATCGGTCTGTTTGAAGGTTCGATCGAGAAGCTGGTAGCGCTCGCGGCGTTGATGCCGATCGTGGCGGGTATCGGTGGCAACTCCGGTAACCAGACGATCACCATGATCGTACGTGCCATGGCGCTCGACCAGGTCAGCACCGGCAATACGTCGCGCCTGATGCGCAAAGAGCTGGCGGTGGCCCTGATCAACGGTCTGGTCTGGGGCGGAGTGATCGGTGTGGTCGCTTACCTGCTTTATGGCAGCTGGTCGCTGGGTGTGGTGATGACAGCGGCGATGACCCTCAACTTGCTACTGGCGGCGTTGATGGGGGTATTGATCCCGATGACGCTGGCGAAGATGGGGCGCGACCCGGCAATGGGTGCCAGCGTCATGATCACCGCAATGACCGACAGTGGTGGTTTCTTTATCTTCCTGGGGTTGGCGACGATCTTCCTGCTCTAACCGACTGCAAACAAATGGCCCGCCAACATGGCGGGCTTTTTTGTGCCTGTTTGATGGGTGATCAGTAACCTGTGGCGAGGGGATTTATCCCCGATGGGCTGCGCAGCAGTCCCTCTTTTTGGGGCCGCTTCGCAGCCCATCGGGGATAAATCCCCTCGCCACGGATGTATGCCAGGCGGCTGACGCGTCAAATCGAGGGCAAAAAAAAGCCAGCACTCATGCTGGCTTGAGCTGTTCGGTGTGGCTCAGGACGCGTCTGCGGCCATTTCAGCGTCGTGGGCGATCAAGGACACCAGCGCGTTCTGCTGACGGTGAGATAGCTGACGGAAGCGTTGCAGCAGCTCGCGCTCGTGCAACGACAGCTCAGGGCTGTCCAGGCGCATGCTCAGCTCTTCGCCCAATGCACCTTCTTGAATAAGACTCTGCTCAAGGCGCGCAATGATTTCGGAGTTCATGCTGCGATGATGATTGCGAGCCACCTCGGCAATGCGTTCACGCATTCCGTCTGGCAGACGTACGACAAACTTGTCAGCCGTACGGCTGGAATAAATTGCCTGTTTCAATGGGCGCATATATTTAACCGGTTAGTTCAGGGGAGCGGTTCTCGGGATTGGCCGCAGGATGTGTGGTAGGACAAGCATCCGCGCCAAATGGTTCAACCTGAATTGTTAAGAGGCCGGCATCATGCCTCAAAATTGCCAGATCATTGGCGTCAATTCTGTGACAAATATTGAGCTGGGTAAAGGCGTAATGCCAGCACCAATTATCAGAAATGCGGACTGGTTGGAAAACTTTGCCTTCACCCGCATCACTGTCCGCTTCCAAGTGCATATCTGTTGATGTCCGAAGACGTCAGAACGTGCATGCTATGCGGCTTTCGATCCTTGTTCCTTACCTGTACAGGATAGTGGCAATTTGCCGATTTACTAGCGCTGAAGCATGCCGGAGGGCGTTTTCAAGATGGATGGCAGGCTTATTTATCTGATGGGACCGTCCGGTTCAGGCAAGGACAGTCTGATTGAGTCCGCCCGTGACTCACTTCGTGCGTTGAATTGTGAAGTGATACGTCGAGTGATCACGCGTTCGGCCGAATCGGTAGGCGAAAACGCCGTGGGAGTGACGTCTGAAGAGTTCGAACGGCGTCAGCGCGCCGGCGATTTTTCACTCGCCTGGCAGGCCAATGGCCTCGCCTATGGCATTCCCGTACAAATGGACGAATGGTTGAAATCCGGGCGACATGTCCTGGTGAATGGTTCTCGCGCCAACCTGCGTCAGGCACTTGAACGTTACCCGACACTGCTGCCGGTTTTGTTGACGGTGAAGGACGAGGTCTTGCGTGAGCGCCTGTTCCGACGGGGTCGCGAGACGCTGGAGCAAATCGATGCGAGAGTGGCCCGCAATGCGCTATTCAAGGACCGGCGATCAAGTGATGAGCCTGTTCACCTGATCGATAATTCGGGCGCCCTGGCAGACGCCGTCAATCAACTGCTGGATTGGGTAAAAATCAACGTAACACCGGATCAAATTTGATCTTGCGCCCGGCAACCAGCGCCAGCACGAACAACACCGCAAACACGCCGCAACCAATCAGGGGCAGGGTGATTTCGGTTTCCTCGAACAGCGAAAAATGCACAACGCCACTCAATAAGGCGAGGATCAGAAATCCTGCTGCTGATTTGGACATGCTGTACTCCTGAAGATATTTCAAAAAACCAGACGTTCGGAAACGGGCGCTGACAGTGTCTGCCGAGGTTCGCTGACCGCTTGCGGCGCGAAGCTCTGCTCGTTCAACACCGCCAACTGTGGCGCCCTCTGCACCTGCAAGTAGTGCGGCATGCGCTGGGCGACCGGTTCGGCCCGCTCTGGGACAAAGTGGGAACCCACCAAAACCGTCAATGCAATTGCGTTTGCAAGCAAGAGAGTGCTGTTCATGGGACGGTGCTCCGATTGTTCTTCTATTGAACAGACAAAGCAGCCGTCGTGCCAACAGTCTAACCGCTGTTAAGTCCTTTAAAAACAAGCGTTTGGCAGGGTTTTTCCAAAGGGTTGGGTTGCATTCTGCAATGATGGCTTTTTGCGGCAGTGCAAAATGCACGGTAAAACTTCCCGCAGCATTGCAGGGCGCCTGCCTACACTTAAAAAGCCCTACGGACGACATGACAAATCGGGGCCTGGCCGTTAACATGCACGCCGTCCGTCGCGTCGCGACTGGCTTGTGTCTCAGTAGCTCAATTGGATAGAGCATCCCCCTCCTAAGGGGAAGGTTGGCAGTTCGAACCTGCCCTGGGACACCATATGATTTCGGCCTGTTCAGGCCCTTCCTCTGACCGCTACGTTTATCTGCAACAGCAGCGTGGCAGCAGAAGAAGCAAATAAAGCCCCTTTCAGGATAATCCGGAAAGGGGCTTTTTCGTATTTACGGTTTAAGGATGATGCCAATGGAAGGCCTGAAAGTATTACTCATCGCTTCGCTAGGGTTTTTATCGCTCATTCAACCATCCCTTTCCGTTGCGGATAACGTCAGCGGCAAAAACCTCTATTCACAGCGATGCGCCATGTGCCACGGCGCCGATCTCAAGGCTTCAGGCCCCTTGGCGAATAAAAGCAATCCTCCGACGCCTGATCTGACAACTTCCGCTTTCAAACAACGCCTGAAGGATTACCCGGGCGTTATCGTGTCATCCGTCATACTTCGCCCAAACGGCGACTTGATTCCCAGAACATTGCGCGAGAACGGCGTGAAGGTTCCGCCGCACGTCTGGACGATTCAGGACTTTCGCGATTTGAATCAGTATATGACTGGTGTGATTGCAAAAAGTCGATGATTTTTCGGATGAAAAAATAGCCCCGCACAGAGTCATCTGGCGGGGCTTTTTCATGGGCGGGCGTCGGGATTATTCCTCGGCGCCACCTCCAGGTTTGCTGATCGAAGTGCTGATCGTGGTCATGCGCCGACGACCATTGACCTTGTAGTCGCGCTCTTGGTCTATCGCGCCTGGCTTGCGCAGAGTCACTTGCGCATACAGGCCATCCTTTGCGCTGTAGGTGCCGAACCAGTTATTCAGTCGCGCAATAAAGCATTCGCTACCGATGATCACCGGGAAGTCGGCTACCTGCTCGATGGCGTAATAGCCTGCGCCGTAGCCGTAATATTCCTCGCGGTCGGTGGTGGACGGAGGAATCGGGCACATGGGTTTTCGCTCTTGCCCGCTGTCGGAGGTTTCTTCCCCAACTGTAGCCAAGCCTTGGGCGAGTGCCCGGTGCAGATCCGGTTTCAACTTATAAGTGGTTTTGTGCTCATCATCAGGCTGAATGCGAGGGATGCTGAGTTGATAGCGATAATGAATCGTCAGTTTGGGCACCAGGTGGTTCGCCTGCCACGGACTGAGCAGGTAGACATCATCGATACCGTAACTACTGTCGCGATAGGCGGCATAGACATTGCCGTGAAAAGCGATCCAGCTCACAGACTGGTTGGAGCCGCGCTCGTTGATGGAGTAGAGGGAACCGCCAATGGATTCGCCGTCGGACGCCGGGGTTCTGCGGGTGAACCGATCGCCTTCGCGGTGGAAGATTTCGACGAAGGTGAACAAACCGGTGCCGCCGGTGTAGGTCTGAACGATCAGGTCACGTTGCCCGTCATTGTCGAGATCCAGCAAGGTGAACGAGGTTGAACCCAGTGCGGTGTCTGCCTCGAAATCAGTGGCCTGCAAAGCTGCCCACTCGTTACGGGAAACGCCTTTGGGAAGGGTCTTCGGGAAGTGCGTTTTATCAGAGAATTGATCGGTGTCGGGCTCTGCGGAAAACGAAGTTTCGGCGCTTTTCAACGCCAGTGAAGCGAGCGTCCGTTCCAGCGCAAATTCCGGGTCACTCTGACTGGCCGTCTGAACACGCTTTTGCAGATCATCCAGCACTTCTTTGTCGACGCCGGTCGGCTGCTGGGCGACAACTTCAGCCCATTGCGCTTGCAACAGTTTCAGCTGTTCGCGATAGCGCTGATCCAGACACGAAGCATCATCGACACACTCATTGCGCGCTTTCAGCCACAGCCGTTGCGTGCCCTTTAGTTGTGGTCGTGTCTCGACGGAAGCCTTGATCAACTGCCGATAAACCTCGCCCATCTGCGTATCCAGTTCATACAGACCCGTATTGGCACAAATAGTCTTTTCGACGGTGTTCGCCGCTTTTGTACAGTCCATTCCGGTTGCCGTGGCGTGCTGGATAAACAGCAGCGCACAGGCGCACACGATGTAGCGTCCTTTGAGGTACACGAGGTCAGCCTTGTAGTGGGGAGTTGCCAGGCGCGCAGGGTAATCGCAGCGCAAGGAATCTTGAAGCGTGCGCTTCAGGGAACGGCACTTCTGGCCGATAACCCGAACGGCTCTTGCAATCTCATCGGCCGCGCATGAAATCGCTTGATAGCATTTGGCCTCCAGCTATCATCTGCGCGCCTGAAAGTTGCCTCGGTTCATCTACTTCAATTGCCTGGAAATCCTCGATGCTGTCGTATCACCAAAAGAGTTTTCTGATCGTCGATGATTTCTCGGATTTCCGCAGTTCCGTGCGCTCGATGCTGCGTGAACTTGGGGTCAAGGACGTGGACACCGCCGACACCGGCGAGCAGGCGCTGAAGATGTGTGCGCAGAAGTCCTACGATTTCATCCTGCAGGATTTCCACCTCGGCGACGGCAAGAAGAACGGCCAGCAGGTGCTTGAAGACCTGATGCTGGAAAAGCTCATCAGCCATGAAGCGGTGTTCGTCATGGTCACCGCCGAAACCAGTCAGGCGATGGTATTGAGCGCGCTGGAACACGAGCCGGATGCCTACCTGACCAAACCGTTCAACCGCTCGGGCCTGGCGCAGCGCCTGGAGCGTCTGGAGCAGCGCAAGACGTTGCTCAAGCCGATTCTGCAAGCGCTCGACCGTGGCAAACCGGTCGAGGTGCTTAACGCCTGCATCGCCCTGTGCAAACAGGACATCCGCTATTCGCCGCTGTGCCTGCGCTATCGCGCCGATGCCCTGCGCGACATGAATCAGAACGAAGCGCTGGAACGCCTCTACGACAGCATCATCGCCGACCGGCCGTTGCCGTGGGCGTTTGCCGGATTGGGCAAGCTGCTGTTCAAACGCGGGCAAGTGGCGCAGGCCAAAGGCGTCTATGAAAAAGCCCTGAAGGTGTTCCCGATGATGCCGGCGCTGTATGACGGCATGGCTGACGTGCTGGTTTCCGAGGGCGATACCAAAGGCGCGCAGCGGGTGCTGGAAGAAGCCATTCGCCTGTCGCCACTGGCGGTGCGTCGGCAGGCGTTGCTGGGCAAGCTGGCGATGGCCAACGAAGATTTCGACACCGCCTCGCGGGCTTATCGCCAAGCGGTGGCACAGGGCGCGCAGTCGCGGTTCAAGGACCCGGAAAGCAACCTCGGCCTGGCCCATGCGCTGATCAGCAAGGGCAGCGAGCGCGGTCTCGATACGCGCACGCGGCTGGAGATCAACACGACGCTGAGCGCTGTGGCGAAAGAGAATCCGACCGATCCAGGTTTGCAGATTCGTGCACGTTTGATGAAAGCCACCAGCCTGTTGCTCAACGACGCCGAAACCGCCGACAAGCTCACTGAACAGGCGCTGATGCGTCTCGACGGCATGGAGCAGTTCATGAGCCCGGAAGCGGCGTTGTTGGTTGCCAAGCAATTGCAGATGCTCGGTCAGGCCGAGGCGGGCACCTCGATGCTCAAAAGCTGCGCGGAAATCTACGGCGACGATCCGGCGGTGATGAAAGACATCGCCAAGCTCACCGATGATCCGACTATTCTCAGTTCCAGCAACGCCGCCGCCGACCTCAACCGTCAGGGCGTGCGCGTGTACAAGACCGGCAACCTGGTGGAGGCCCGCGAGGTGTTCCGCAAGGCGCTGAAGATGCAACCGAAGAACATCAGTATCGCGCTGAACATGGCCCAGTCGCTGCTGCACGGCACCGACACCAGTGTGCCGTCGGCGGAGCTGGAAGAATGTCGGGCCTGCCTGAAAATGGTCGGCCTGATGCCCGACACCGACGCGCGTCATGCGCGTTATCAGAAGCTGAAAAGCAAGGCGTTTGGCGAATGAACCACGACGAGCAAGCTCTGGATTTTTCCACGGTGATCGCCTCCACCGTCCACGACATGAAGAACTCTCTGGCCATGCTGATGCAGGCCCACAGCCAATGGCTGGCGCGTTTGCCTGAGGCACAGCGTTCGGGCACGGAGCAGGGCGTAATCGACTTCGAGTTCGCTCACCTCAACGGCATGCTGGTGCAGTTGCTCGGGCTGTATAAGCTCGGGGTCAACCAGATGCCGTTGCAGCCGGCGTATCACGAACTGGATGACTTCATCGAAGCGCAACTGGCGGCGCATCAAGAGGTGTTCGCCAGTCGCGGGATCATCGCCACCTATGAAGTTGATCCGCTGAGCCCGCTGGGCTTCTTCGATCGCGAACTGATCGCCTCGGTGCTTGGTAACTGCATCAACAACGCCATTCGTTACGCCCGCGAATCATTGCTGATCACCGTCAGCGACGAGGCCGGGCAACTGGTGCTGAGCATCAACGACGACGGCGACGGTTATCCGGCCGAGATGCTCGAGCGTCAGGCCGATTACGTGCAAGGCATCAATCACAGCAGCGGCAGCACTGGCCTGGGCTTGTATTTCGCCAACCGCATCGCCGCGCTGCATCAGCGCAACGGCGTTGAAGGTCGCACCGAAATCAGCAATGGCGGCCCGTTGGGCGGCGGCGTCTTCAGCCTCTACCTGCCCTGACACCACACCGGCCCCTGTAGGAGCTGCCGCAGGCTGCGATTTTTTGATCTTCAAAAGCAAAGTCAAAAGATCGTCCGAACGCGGCCCGAGCCTTCGGCAGCTCCTACAGAGAAAAGGATTTTGTTTGACGCTGCTTGATATTCCGAACAGCCGGAGCCTATTTTGTACGGGTCGCCGTTCGCGGCTCGCACAACAACAAGGATTGCGTCATGACAACCGATGGCCAGCGTTCACTCGCGCAGCGATTGACCGGCATTGATGAGATTGAATGTGTCACGCCGGATTTGAATGGCGTACCACGGGGCAAGGTGATGACCGCCGAGGGTTTCCTCGAAGGGCGGCGTTTGCAGTTGGCGCGGGGTGTGCTGCTGCAATGCATCATGGGCGGTTATCCGGCAGCGCGGTTTTACGGCAGCGATGACGGCGATCTCGCTCTGATTGCCGAACCGACCCAGATCCATCGTTTGCCCTGGAGTGACGACCCGCGTGCCCTGGCCATTTGCGACGCCGATGAGTTGACCGGCGAAAGCTCCAATCTGTCGACCCGTGGTCAACTAAAGAAAGTCATCGCCCGTTACGCAGCGCGCGGTCTGGCGCCGGTGGTGGCGACCGAGTTGGAATTCTTTGTCTTCGCGCCGAATACCGATCCGACGCAACCGTTCCGTCCGCCAGTCGGTCTCGACGGTCGTCGCGAGGATGGCCAGTCGGCCTTCAGTGTCAGTTCCAACAACGGTCTGCGGCCGTTCTTCAGCGAAGTTTATAAATGCATGGCAGCGCTCGGCTTGCCTCGCGATACCTTCATGCATGAAATGGGCGTCAGCCAGTTCGAGATCAACCTGTTGCACGGTGATCCACTGTTGCTGGCCGACCAGACCTTCCTGTTCAAGCACCTGCTTAAAGAAGTCGCGCTCAAACATGGCCTGACCGTGGTGTGCATGGCCAAGCCGCTGGCGCACACGCCGGGCAGTTCGATGCACATTCACCAAAGCCTCGTCGACATCGCGACTGGCAAGAACGTCTTCAGCGATGACCGTGGTGAGCCGACGGCGATGTTCCGCCACTTCATCGGCGGGCAGCAGGCGGGCATGGCCGATTTCACCGCGCTGTTTGCACCGAATGTGAACTCCTACCAGCGCTTGTGCCATCCGTATGCATCGCCGAACAATGCCTGCTGGTCCCACGATAACCGTGCGGCAGGATTGCGCATTCCAGCCAGTTCGCCGGTCGCCCGTCGGGTCGAAAACCGTTTGCCGGGCGCCGATGCCAACCCGTATCTGGCCATCGCCGCCAGTCTGGCCGCCGGTTTGCATGGTATCGAACATGAACTGGAACCGAGCGAAGCGATTCAGGGCGAGTTCGAGGTGCCGGACAATCTTGCGCTGCCGTGTACCTTGCATGCCGCGCTCGAACGTCTGAAACGTAGCCAATTGGCGAGGGAACTGTTCGGACACGAGTTCATCGAAGGCTACATCGCTTCGAAGACCATGGAGTTGACCAGCTTCTTTGATGAAATCACTCCCTGGGAACGGCGTGTTCTAGCAGCCCAGGCCTGACGTAACGTCGCCATCGGGCTATCGTTCTGGTAGCCCGATATTTACTGCAAGGAGCCGCTCGGAACGCCGATGCGCCAAATCTGGAAATCCTTTCGAGCGCTGTATTTCGCCTCGCTGATGATGTTGATCGGCTCGGGCCTTCTATCGACTTATCTGGCATTGCGCCTGGCCGCTGACCATGTCGACGGCCTGTGGGTCGGTGCGTTGATGGCGGCCAACTATTTTGGTCTGGTGCTGGGCGGCAAGATCGGCCACCGGTTGATTGCGCGGGTCGGGCATATCCGCGCCTATTCGGCGTGTGCCGGGATCGTCGGCGCGGCGGTGCTTGGCCATGGCCTGGTGGATTGGTTGCCGGCGTGGCTGGTGCTGCGGACCATTGTCGGTCTGGGCATGATGTGTCAATACATGGTGATCGAGAGCTGGCTCAATGAGCAGGCTGACGCCAACCAGCGTGGTCTGGTGTTCAGTGGCTACATGATCGCCTCGTATCTGGGGCTGGTCTTGGGCCAGCTGATTCTGGTCATGCATCCCGGCCTCGGGCTGGAACTGTTGATGCTGGTCGCACTGTGCTTTGCATTGTGTCTGGTGCCAGTGACGCTGACCCGCCGGATTCACCCGGCACCGCTGCATCCGGCGCCGATGGAGCCGCGCTTCTTCATCAAACGCGTGCCGCAATCGTTGAGCACGGTGCTCGGTGCCGGTTTGATCATTGGTTCGTTTTATGGTCTGGCGCCGTTGTATGCCTCGCAGCAGGGATTGTCGACCGAGCAGGTCGGCCTGTTCATGGGTAGCTGCATTTTTGCCGGACTACTGGTGCAGTGGCCGCTGGGCTGGTTGTCTGACCGTTATGATCGCGCGCTGCTGATCCGCTGCTTTGCCGGGTTTCTGGCGGTGGCCGCCTTGCCGCTGGCGATCATGCCGCAGGTGCCGCTGGAGGTGCTGTTTGTGGTCGGCTTCCTCTGTTCGCTGGTGCAGTTCTGTCTGTATCCGCTGGCCGTGGCGTTTTCCAACGACCACGTCGAAGGGGATCGCCGGGTGTCGCTGACGGCGATGCTGCTGGTGACGTACGGGGTCGGTGCCAGTGTCGGACCGCTACTGGCGGGTGTGCTGATGAAATTTCTCGGCAGCCAGAGCCTGTACGCGTTCTTCAGCTTCTTTGCGCTGGTGCTGGTGTGGCGGATCCGCCCGAAAGCGGTGACCAATCTGCATCAGGTCGACGATGCGCCGCTGCATCACGTCGCGATGCCGGACAGCATGTCGAGTTCGCCGCTGGTGGCTGCGCTTGATCCGCGTGTTGATGAGCAGGTGGTGCAGGAGCAGATGCAGAATCCGGTGACGCCAGAGTCGGAGCCGCAACCTGATGCGGAACCAGAAGTGCAGCCTGAGCCTGCGGTAGAAGCGGGGCCGGATGACGGCAGCGACAAGCCAACGCCGGATATCAGTGGTGCCAGACCTTGACAGGCACCGATGGAATTCCCCTGTGGCGAGGGGATTTATCCCCGATGGGACACGAAGTGGCCCCAGCCCGGACTACCGGATTTTACTGATACACCGCATTGAATGGTTTTGAGGGCGCTTCGCGCCCTATCGGGGATGAATCCCCTCGCCACAGGTATCCATTACAGAAGCTGCTATTCGGGTTGGAAATAAAAAAGGGCAGTCCCGCCAAGGACTGCCCTTTCTTTTTTGCGTTCGACTCAGAGATCGTCTTTATCGAAACGCCGAGCTTCACGCTGCAACTGATAAACAAAACGCTCAACGTTGCGTGCAGCCTGGCCACTGATGTTGTGGAAGCGCAGACCGGCGAAGGTGATGTTGAGTTTTTCTTCGAAGTGCAGATAACGCAGTTCGACCGAAGTCGGCTGGTTGCCGAACAGCGGCGGGGCGATCATGCGGTCGTAGACCTGACCCAGTTGCAGGCGATCAGTGATGTCGCCTTCGAAACGCAACTTGCAGCCGGTGGCGGAAATATCCAGCAGCTTGCCGTTGATCGGCGCCTTGAGCTTCTCGCCACCCAGTTCGACGCTGACCAGATCGGTCAGTTTCAATGCGGCGCGGAAAGCGTTGCGGCGCTGGTGGTAAACCACCTCGGTCGGTAACTCGCCGGTATAAAAGCGGTCGCCGTCGGATTCTTCGATGTTCAGCGTGCCGGTACATTCCCAGGCAATGCGTACGCCTTCATGGAAACCTTCAACCCGGAACGGTTCGCCGGCGAGCAGAAAGCGTTCGCCATCGCGCGGAATCATTTCGTCGAGGGCAATCGAAGCGCTGTCGCGGTCGACTTTGATCAGGTAGCTCTGGAAGCGCTGGCTGCGTTCGTGGAACGTGATGATCAGCGGGTCGTGGCTATCTTGCAGTTGGCGCAGGTTGCTGGAGATTTCCAGTGGCGTGGTGAGCACCTTTGGTGGCTGCGGAGCATCATCCGCGCTTAGGGCGTTTGGCACGTTTTCTCAATCTCCAGACAAAATTTGACGATGACTAGCCAGCATTTTGCCAGCATGTTTCACGTGTTGATAGTGCAGGGCCATCGAATGGCTCACGCCTGGCTGAGCGTACGCGGCTTGGCAGGTTTGGCGAAGGTGCCGCTGGCGTCATAAAGCGCTGGCGGTTCGCCGCCGGTGAGGATTTTCAGCTGATTGGCCGTGGTGGCCTGCTGGATCTGGATCGACTGGCCATTCTTGACGTTGGCGGCCTGGCACTGGGCGATCAGATCGGTCAATGCGTCACCTTGCGTCAGTAACTGCGCGCCAATGCTCGACTGGCCGGCCAGTTGCTCGAGGCCTTGGCGATCAGTCGACAGGTTGAGGCTGGCGAGGATTTCGCTGCGCTTGCGGCCATGCTGTTCAAGCAGAATGATCAACGCCTGTTTGCGCGCCAGAATTTCTTCCAGCAGTGGCATGTCACGACCGTGCAAAGCGAGGGCCTCGGTTTGCAGTAACTCCAGCAAATCTTGAGCTGGAGCAAAGTCGTCGTTGATCAGTTGCAGTAAGTTAGTGTCGTGCATGGCTGGCCTTGGGTTTTAAGCGTCCAAAAGCCTGGCGCCGGCAAAAGCCTAGCGCTGGGCTTCGAAGTTGAGCAGTTTGCTGGCTACACGGTTGCTGTCGACTTTATAGCTGCCATCGGCAATCGCGGCTTTCAACTCGGCCACACGGGCTTTGTCGACAGCAGGCTGATCGCGCAGCTTGTCAGTGACCTTCTGCAACTGTTGAGCCTCATTGCTGAGGTGTACCGATTCCCCGCTTTTTGCGGTACTGGCCGTTTCGGCCGGGGTATTCAGCGGCGCAGAGGTGCCGGTTTCGGCGGTTTCCTTGGCGTTGCTGGTACGTGTACTGCCCGTAAGTGACGAGGAGCTGTTCAAACGGCTGAAATCGATGACCATGATAAAAAACCTCTGGGAATTTGGACGCTTGCCATGTTTTCGGCCATCCCCTGGAAAACTTTAGGCTCATTTGCCAATGAGTCTGCATGCGCCGGCGCGTGTCCTGCTGCGGCACAGTTTAGGGAAGCGACGGGGTCCGCGCCAGTTTTCTCATGAGTGTTTTACATGGCCACTTCCACCTGGCCCGGCGCGGTGACTTGCGCCTTGATGACGCGTTGGGAGTTGAGGTTTTTCACCCGGATCTGTTCTTTCAAACCGCCATTGGCCAGCGCTTCACCGGGCATGCGCACGGCGAGTGTGCCGCTGCGGGCGGTGATGACCACTTGATCGCCCTTGCGCACGACTTCGGCCTGCTCAAGGTGGACCAGAGTAATGACCTGATCGGCGACCGTTGGTCGGGTTAATTTTTGCCCGATCGCTTCGTCTACCGACGTCAGGAAACCTTGATTGATCACGCTGATGTCGCGTTCACGCAAGGTCACATCCTGCGGCTCGATAATCCCGGCGCGTTTGAGTGGTCGGGTGGTGGTCACAATCTCGCGAAACAGGCGGACTTGAGCGGGCACAAACACGGTCCAGGGCGAGCTGCCTTCACAGCGAACCTTGACGGTTACCCGGCCCAGCGGACGTGCCGGACTCTCCAGCGAGGCTGTCAATTCCTTGTCGCACATAGGCATGCGCATACGGGGATCGAGCTGGTTGACTTCGATTTCGTAGCGGCCTTCCGTTTGACTGGTAGCCAGATAGTCTTCTACGGTGAACTCAAGAAAGCCCTGAGTGACGCCGATAAGCATGTCAGGCAAGGTAACCGCATCAGCAATGGCAGGGCTGCCAGCGAAAAAGAAGCAAACGGCGGACACCGCGCAAAGCCCTCTGCGAAGGGGAGATGTCAGGCGTCGGAAAAATGTCGTTTGAGCGTTCATACGAGTTAAAAAGCAAGCGCCGTGCCGTTTAGCAATGAATGTGCGTCGCAACAACACTTGGCGTTGGTGTAGGAGTCTGGGCATGGCTGGTGTAATGGATTCGGTGAACCAGCGCACGCAACTGGTAGGGCAGAATCGCCTGGAGCTGTTGTTGTTCCGTCTCGACGGTCAGCAGCTCTACGGAATCAACGTGTTCAAAGTGCGGGAAGTGCTGCAATGCCCGTCGCTGACGTTGATGCCCAAGTCCAGTCCTGTCGTGTGCGGGGTGGCGAATATTCGGGGGGCGACCATTCCGATCCTTGATCTGGCAATGGCCACTGGCTCGGGTGCGTTGAAAGACAAGAAAAACCCGTTCGTGATCATCACGGAGTACAACACCAAGACCCAGGGTTTCCTGGTCCGCTCGGTGGAGCGCATCGTCAACATGAACTGGGAAGAGATTCATCCACCACCCAAGGGTACCGGTCGCGATCATTACCTGACCGCTGTGACTCGGGTGGACAATCAGTTAGTCGAAATCATCGACGTCGAGAAAGTGCTGGCGGAAGTTGCGCCGACGCCGGAAGCGATTTCGGTCGGCGTGGTCGATGTCGAGACCCAGACCAAGGCGTTGTCGCTGCGGGTGCTGACGGTCGATGACTCGTCGGTGGCGCGCAAGCAGGTCACGCGTTGCCTGCAGACGATCGGCGTTGAAGTGGTGGCGCTGAACGACGGCAAGCAGGCGCTGGATTACCTGCGCAAGCTGGTCGACGAGGGCAAGAAGCCGGAAGAAGAGTTCCTGATGATGATCTCCGACATCGAGATGCCGGAGATGGACGGGTACACCCTGACGGCGGAGATCCGCGGCGACGCGCGCATGCAAAAGCTTCATATCATCCTGCATACTTCGTTGTCCGGGGTATTCAATCAGGCGATGGTCAAGAAAGTCGGTGCCGATGACTTTTTGGCCAAATTCCGCCCTGATGACCTGGCATCCCGGGTAGTCGACCGGATCAAAGCAGCAGATATCAGCTAGGGGCCTTTTGCCCCTGGCGGTCAACACGATTTAAGAGGCGGCATCATTGTCTACGGGTAATTTGGATTTCGAACAGTTCCGGGTCTTCCTGGAAAAAGCCTGTGGCATTTTGCTCGGTGAAAACAAGCAGTACCTGGTCTCGAGCCGTCTCAACAAACTGATGGAGCAGCAAGGCATCAAATCCCTGGGTGAGCTGGTACAGCGCATCCAGACCCAGCCGCGCAGCGGTTTGCGCGAGCAGGTGGTCGATGCCATGACGACCAACGAAACCCTGTGGTTTCGTGACACCTATCCGTTTGAAGTCTTGAAGAACAAGGTACTGCCCGAAGCGATCAAGGCCAGTCCCAACCAGCGCCTGCGGATCTGGTCGGCGGCGTGCTCGTCGGGTCAGGAACCGTATTCGCTGTCGATGTCGATCGATGAGTTCGAACGCGTCAACCTCGGTCAGTTGAAGATGGGCGTGCAGATCGTTGCCACTGATTTGTCCGGTCTTATGCTGAACAACTGCAAGACCGGCGAGTACGACAGCCTGGCGATCGGTCGCGGTTTGTCCGCCGACCGTCTGCAGCGTTACTTCGACCCGAAAGGGCCGGGGCGCTGGGTGATCAAGGCGCCGATCAAGAACCGTGTGGAGTTCCGCTCGTTCAACTTGCTCGACAGCTACGCCAGCCTGGGCAAGTTCGACATCGTGTTCTGCCGCAACGTGCTGATCTACTTCTCCGCCGAGGTGAAGAAAGACATTCTGTTGCGCATTCACAGTACGTTGAAGCCGGGCGGTTATCTGTTCCTTGGCGCTTCCGAAGCGCTGAACGGTCTGCCGGATCATTACCAGATGGTCCAGTGCAGCCCGGGGATCATTTACCAGGCGAAATGATTGCACGGCAACACAAAAAACGGCAGGCCCGCAAAGGCCTGCCGTTTTTTTATGCCTGAACAATTTCCCGCGAACACCACAAATCCCCTGTAGGAGTGAGCCTGCTCGCGATAGCGGTGTGTCAGGCACCGATGATGTTGGACGTGCTACCGCTATCGCGAGCAGGCTCACTCCTACAGGGGACCGTGGTGTGTATGAGATGGACGGCAAGCGGCAGAAAAGCGGCATTCGGCGGAAGCCCGTTGCCGCTTTTCTGGCATTGCCGCTTTGCCGACACCGCGCAAAGCCCCGTTTTTCGGGTGTTTCGCGCATTGGCACGGCGCTTGCTAAAGCTCAGTTACGAAAAACCGGTCACCCGAAGGTTCCCGACATGAGCATCAGCTTCGATAAAGCGCTCGGCATTCACGAAAAGGCTCTTGGCTTCCGCGCCCAGCGTGCCGAAGTCCTGGCGAACAACATCGCCAACGCCGATACCCCGAACTACAAGGCTCGGGATCTGGACTTCTCCAAAGTGCTTGAAGCACAGACCCAGAAGAACGCCAACGGCACCATCGCCCTGAACATGACCAACAGCCGTCACATCGAAGCTGAAGGTCTGGGCAATGGCGACGAATCGCTGCTGTATCGCACGCCGATGCAACCGTCGATCGACCAGAACACCGTGGACGCTCAGCTTGAGCAATCGAATTACGCGGAAAACGCGGTCGGTTTCCAGGCCAGCTTCACCTTGCTCAACAGCAAATTCAAAGGGCTGGTGTCAGCCCTGCGCGGAGAGTAATCCATGTCCCTGTCCAGCGTTTTCAACATTGCCGGCAGCGGCATGAGCGCACAGACCACACGTCTGAACACCGTGGCTTCGAACATCGCCAACGCCGAAACCGTCTCGTCGAGCATCGACCAGACCTACCGCGCCCGTCACCCGGTGTTCGCCACCATGTTCCAGGGCGGCCAGAACAGCGGCAGCAACTCGCTGTTCCAGAGCCAGGATGCCGCCGGTCAAGGCGTGCAGGTGCTGGGTGTGGTCGAAGACCAGAGCAACCTCGAAGCGCGTTACGAGCCGAACCATCCGGCGGCCGACGCCAAAGGCTACGTCTACTACCCGAACGTCAACGTGGTGGAAGAGATGGCTGACATGATTTCCGCGAGCCGTTCGTTCCAGACCAACGCCGAAATGATGAACACCGCGAAAACCATGATGCAGAAGGTACTGACCCTCGGTCAGTAATAAGGGGCGATTGCCATGAGTGTTTCCGATGTCAGCAACACCATAAGCACCAAGGACCTGTTGGCCAACTCGTCGAAAAAGACCAGTTCGACAGCCGATGGCATTGCTTCGGCCACTAACAGCTCTACCGGTGGCCAGGCGCTGGGCAAGGACGCGTTCTTGCAATTGCTGGTCACCCAGCTGAAAAACCAGAACCCGCTCGATCCGCAGGACAACAGTGCATTCGTTGCCCAGTTGGCACAGTTCAGTAGCCTGGAAGGTATTACCACGCTGAACTCCACCGTGAGTGGCCTTGCTGGCAACTACAACTCCTCGCAAGCGCTGCAAGCTTCGTCGCTGGTCGGTCGCAACGTGATCGTGCAGACCAATACTGCACAGCTCGATGACCCGACCAAAGGCCTGACCGGCTCGGTCACCGTGCCTTCGTCCATCGCTGGTGGCACCGTGACCATCACCGACAAGGACGGCAAGACTGTTCGCACTATCGACCTGGGTAGCCGCGCTGCGGGCGCCGCCAGCTTCACTTGGGATGGCAAAGACACTGCCGGCACCGTCGTGCCTGTTGGCACATACACCTTCAAGGCCAACGCACCGATCAACGGCACCGCGACGGACCTGGCGACTTACCTGCCAGCCACCGTCAACAGCGTCACGATCAGCCAGACCGGCGGCGAGCTGATGCTCAATCTGTCCGGCAAGGGCTCCGTTGCCCTGTCCAAAGTACAAACCATTGGTATATAGAGCCGACTAACCGGCACAAAGGAGTGGAATATGTCTTTCAATATCGGCCTTAGCGGTCTCTATGCAGCCAACAAACAACTGGACGTGACCGGCAACAACATCGCCAACGTCGCAACCGCCGGTTTCAAATCGTCCCGCGCAGAATTCGAAGACGTGTACTCGGCAACTCGTCTGGGTACCGGCAGCAAAGTGATCGGCAACGGCGTGCGCCTGGCCAACGTTTCCCAACAGTTCACCCAGGGTGACATCAACAACACCGGCAACGTGTTGGACATGGGTATCAACGGTTCGGGCTTTTTCACCATGAGCAACAACGGCTCGATCTCTTACACCCGTGCCGGTACGTTCAAGGTTGACGATAAGGGCTTCATCACCAACACCGATTACACCTCGCGCCTGCAAGGCTACGGTGTGGATGCCAACGGCAAGATCATCAATGGTGTATTGACCGACCTGAAGCTCGACACCTCGAACCTGGCGCCGAAATCGACTTCGTCGGTGACGTCGAGCATCAACCTGAACTCGTCGGAAAAAGTGATCGTTGATACTGGCACCAACGCGGTCAAGTTCGACCCGACTAAACTCGAGACTTACACCAAGTCGTTCAGCACGCCGATCTATGACACGCAGGGTAACTCCCACGTCATGGATCAGTACATGGTGAAGACCGGCGAAAACACCTGGAAGGTCTACACCCTGGTTGACGGTCGTAACCCGGATGCTACCGGTAGCAATCCGAACGATCCGCTTACGCCTCCGGTTGCTTCGACGCTGACGTTCGACAGCTCTGGCAATTTGACTCAGGTCAGCACACCGAACCCGGCGGATGCTACCAAGCCTTTCATCAGCAGCGACTTGAAGCTGACGACCTGGAAACCGGGCACTGTGACCAACGGCGTCTTTACGCCTAACGGCGCAGCGGCCAACACGGCTGGCGTGACCATCTCCATGGCCAAGACCACTCAATATAACGCTGACACTTCGCGCACGATTCCGACTCAGGATGGTTACGCCACAGGCCAGATCACCAACCTGACCATCGACGGCACCGGTACGCTGTTCGCCAACTTCAGCAACAACCAGAACAAGGCCATCGGCCAGGTTGCGCTGGCCAGCTTCACCAACGAACAAGGCCTGCAAGCGATCGGCGGCACCAGTTGGAAGGAAACATTCGCTTCGGGTATTCCGGGTTATGACGCTCCGGAAACCGGCACTCTGGGTTCCATCCAGTCCAACTCGCTGGAAGAGTCCAACGTTAACCTGACCAACGAGCTGGTGGACCTGATCAAGGGCCAGAGCAACTATCAGGCGAACGCCAAGACCATTTCCACTCAGAGCACCATCATGCAGACCATCATTCAGATGACCTGATGTGATCTGATAGCTGTACTGAAAACCGACGCCCCAGGGCGTCGGTTTTTTTTTGCCCGGGGTCAGGCTTTTCACAGATACCTACCGTTCGTCGGTAGCTGTGGTGCAGTAATTGCAGATGCCCCGAGCAGAAGAGGGGGCGCGTCAAACTTCTGCAGGTCATGGAGACCTCTGGTTGCAAGGCGGTTAAACGTCTCATTAATGACCACGCTCAAAAGTACTCGGCCTTATCGAGGCGATTCTGAAGTATTGCGTTGACTATCGATTTATCAAAAAGGCAAGGAAGAAACAATGGCAGTTATAAACGGAACGTCGGGTACGGACACACTGGTAGGCACGTCTAGTGCGGATGAGTTGTATGGGTTTGCAGGAAATGACTCGCTGAGTGGTGGTGAGGGCAATGACCTGCTGGATGGCGGAGCAGGTGCTGATGTCTTGAATGGCGGGAACGGTATCGATACCGCGTCCTACGCCAGTTCGACGGCAGGAGTAACCGTCAATCTGACCGCTGGAACAGGCGTTGGCGGAGATGCTCAGGGCGATACCTTAACCTCGATTGAAAGCGTTATCGGGTCTGCCTTTAATGACTCTCTGACCGCTAATGCGGCAGGCACCAACCTGATCGGCGGCACCGGCAACGACGTGTATTTCGTCAACGGTAACGCAGTCAATGTGATCGAAACCGCTGGCGGTGGCGATGACGAAGTACGCACCGTGCTTACTAATTTGCGTCTGGCCGACAACGTCGAACGCCTGACTTACGTTGGCAACAGCGTTTTCACCGGTTTCGGCAACGGTCTGGACAACGTCATCACTGGCGGTGCCAACAACGACACGCTGTCGGGCGGCGCAGGCGCTGACCAGTTCATCGGCGGAGCTGGCTCCGATACCGTGAGCTACATCGACAGCCTTGGCTCGATCACCATCAACACCAAAACCGGCGTCCACACCGGCATTGCCGAGGGTGATACGTATGTCGGCATTGAAGTGATTCAAGGTTCGAACTCTGACGACATTTTCATCAGTGGCGCAGCCGCCGACACGTTCGATGGCTCGATGGGCAACAACGACACCGTTGATTACTCAGGTTCGGCGAGCGGTGTGACAGTCAGTCTGGTCGGTGGTCTGGCCGGTGTTGGCGGTGATGCGCAGGGCGATCGGCTGTACAACATCGAAACCGTGATCGGCTCGTCCTTCGATGACTCGCTGACCGCGAACCTTGCGGGCAGCAAACTGATCGGCGGCACCGGTAACGACGTGTATTTCGTCAACGGTAACGCAGTCAACGTGATCGAAACCGCTGGCGGTGGCGATGACGAAGTACGCACCGTGCTTACTAATTTGCGTCTGGCCGACAATGTCGAACGCCTGACTTACGTTGGCAACAGCGTTTTCACCGGTTTCGGCAACGGTCTGGACAACATCATCACTGGCGGTGCCAACAACGACACGCTGTCGGGCGGCGCAGGCGCTGACCAGTTCATCGGCGGAGCTGGCTCCGATACCGTGAGCTACATCGACAGCCTTGGCTCGATCACCATCAACACCAAAACCGGCGTCCACACCGGCATTGCCGAGGGTGATACGTATGTCGGCATTGAAGTGATTCAAGGTTCGAACTCTGACGACATTTTCATCAGTGGCGCCGCCGCCGACACGTTCGATGGCTCGATGGGCAACAACGACACCGTTGATTACTCAGGTTCGGCGAGCGGTGTGACAGTCAGTCTGGTCGGTGGTCTGGCCGGTGTTGGCGGTGATGCGCAGGGCGATCGGCTGTACAACATCGAAACCGTGATCGGCTCGTCCTTCGATGACTCGCTGACCGCGAACCTTGCGGGCAGCAAACTGATCGGCGGCACCGGTAACGACGTGTATTTCGTCAACGGTAACGCAGTCAACGTGATCGAAACCGCTGGCGGTGGCGATGACGAAGTACGCACCGTGCTTACTAATTTGCGTCTGGCCGACAATGTCGAACGCCTGACTTACGTTGGCAACAGCGTTTTCACCGGTTTCGGCAACGGCCTGGACAACGTCATCACTGGCGGTGCCAACAACGACACGCTGTCGGGCGGCGCAGGCGCTGACCAGTTCATCGGCGGAGCTGGCTCCGATACCGTGAGCTACATCGACAGCCCTGGCTCGATCACCATCAACACCAAAACCGGCGTCCACACCGGCATTGCCGAGGGTGATACGTATGTCGGCATTGAAGTGATTCAAGGTTCGAACTCTGACGACATTTTCATCAGTGGCGCAGCCGCCGACACGTTCGATGGCTCGATGGGCAACAACGACACCGTTGATTACTCAGGTTCAGCGAGCGGTGTGACAGTCAGTCTGGTCGGTGGTCTGGCCGGTGTTGGCGGTGATGCGCAGGGCGATCGGCTGTACAACATCGAAACCGTGATCGGCTCGTCCTTCGATGACTCGCTGACCGCGAACCTTGCGGGCAGCAAACTGATCGGCGGCACCGGTAACGACGTGTATTTCGTCAACGGTAACGCAGTCAACGTGATCGAAACCGCTGGCGGTGGCGATGACGAAGTACGCACCGTGCTTACTAATTTGCGTCTGGCCGACAATGTCGAACGCCTGACTTACGTTGGCAACAGCGTTTTCACCGGTTTCGGCAACGGCCTGGACAACGTCATCACTGGCGGTGCCAACAACGACACGCTGTCGGGTGGTGCGGGTGCTGACCAGTTCATCGGCGGAGCTGGCTCCGATACCGTGAGCTACATCGACAGCCCTGGCTCGATCACCATCAACACCAAAACCGGCGTCCACACCGGCATTGCCGAGGGTGATACGTATGTCGGCATTGAAGTGATTCAAGGTTCGAACTCTGACGACATTTTTATCAGTGGCGCCGCCGCCGACACGTTCGATGGCTCGATGGGCAACAACGACACCGTTGATTACTCAGGTTCGGCGAGCGGTGTGACAGTCAGTCTGGTCGGTGGTCTGGCCGGTGTTGGCGGTGATGCGCAGGGCGATCGGCTGTACAACATCGAAACCGTGATCGGCTCGTCCTTCGATGACTCGCTGACCGCGAACCTTGCGGGCAGCAAACTGATCGGCGGCACCGGTAACGACGTGTATTTCGTCAACGGTAACGCAGTCAACGTGATCGAAACCGCTGGCGGTGGCGATGACGAAGTACGCACCGTGCTTACTAATTTGCGTCTGGCCGACAATGTCGAACGCCTGACTTACGTTGGCAACAGCGTTTTCACCGGTTTCGGCAACGGCCTGGACAACATCATCACTGGCGGTGCCAACAACGACACGCTGTCGGGTGGTGCGGGTGCTGACCAATTTATTGGTGGCAATGGTTTTGACGTCGCCAGCTATATCGACAGCCCAATCGGTGTGACGATCAACGCCAAGACTGGCGTGAATTCCGGCATCGCCTTGGGTGATACGTATGTCGGTATCGAGCAAATTCGGGGATCGAATTCCGGCGATATCTTCGTCGGTGGGCTGGGTGCAGATAATTTCGACGGGAGTGGCGGCATCGACATCCTCAGCTTTGCGAGTGAGACATCCGGGGTCACGCTGGACTTGAGTCCAACAGTGCTTACCGGTATTGCTGCGGGCGACGTCTACACCTCGATCGAGGCGTTCCAGGGCACAAGTTATGCCGACACTTTTACCGGCAGTGCCAGAACTGCCGAGAGCTTCATTGGCGGCGGCGGTGCGGATACCTTGACCGGTGTGGGTCGAGGTGATGGCGCCTGGTACTTCAATAGTTCCGATGCAGTGCAGATCAATCTTTTGACAGGTTCCGTCGCCGGCGGCGATGCCCAAGGTGATGTGCTCATCAATATCGATAACCTGATCGGTTCGGCGTTCAATGACACCTTGACCGGTAACGCCTACGCCAACCTGTTGGAAGGGGGAGACGGTAACGACATCCTGTATGGCGGTGATGGCAACGACACTCTGTACGGTCATGGCTTCACGGATATCAGCGCTCTGGCCGTATCTGTCTCGACGGAAAACCAGGCCGACACCATTTATGGCGGCAACGGCGATGATTACATCATGGGATATGTGCGCGACGTGGGGTCGGTCTTCTATGGTGAAGCCGGTAATGACAACATCACGGTCTTTTCAGGCATTGCCAACGGGGGCGACGGTAACGATACGTTGACGGGCTCAGGTCATGGCTATGAACTGCATGGCGGGGCGGGTGCGGACAAGCTGTACCTGAATGCTTCCGGTGACGCTTATGGTGGCGAGGGCAGCGATGCCTATTTCGTGTCTTCCAAAACCATGGTTGCGATTTCCGATGACGGCACCACAGGCATCGATATCGTCACCCTGAAAAACATCCAGAGTTTCAATGATGTCCGCATCATGACAAACGACCAAGGCGTCTACATCTTCAATGCTGCAGACGTGCAGAATGGCAACCTGGACTCCGGTCTGTTCCTGAAGGATTGGAACAAGGGCGCCAACACCATTGAAACCTTCTACACCAACAACGGCGATTCCTTCACCATTCCGGTGGTAGGGCAGGCAATGACCGAGTCCTTGATGGGCTGACGCAGGTTGCAACATTAAAACGGCGGGGCCCGTAATCAGGGCTTCGCCGTTTTTTAAGTCTGTGGTTTTTTCCAGGCAAAAGAAAACCCCCGACAAACCAGAAGTCTGTCGGGGGTTTCTTTTGCCTGGAAAGCATCAAGCGTCTTGCGACGCCTGACTCAGCTCAGCTTATTGGCAAGCTTCGCAATCCGGCTCGTCGATCGCGCAAGCCTTTGGTACTGGTGCCGGACCGGCAGGTGCTGCCAATACCGAATCGTCACCGTGGTTGCCGCCGCTGGAAACAGCGTTCAGCTTGCCGGTGTTGATGGTCGACTTCTCGGTGCTGGTCGCGGCCAGGGCACGGAGGTAGTAAGTGGTTTTCAGACCACGGTACCAAGCCATGCGGTAGGTCACGTCCAGCTTCTTGCCCGATGCGCCGGCGATGTACAGGTTCAGCGATTGGGCCTGGTCGATCCACTTCTGACGACGGCTGGCGGCGTCAACGATCCACTTGGTGTCCACTTCGAACGCGGTCGCGTAGAGCTCTTTGAGTTCTTGCGGGATGCGCTCGATCTGCTGAACCGAACCGTCGTAGTACTTCAGGTCGTTGATCATGACCGAGTCCCACAGACCGCGAGCCTTGAGGTCGCGAACCAGGTACGGGTTGATCACGGTGAATTCGCCCGACAGGTTCGATTTCACATACAGGTTCTGGTAGGTCGGTTCGATCGACTGCGATACGCCAGTGATGTTGGCGATGGTCGCGGTCGGTGCGATGGCCATGATGTTGGAGTTACGAATGCCTTTCTGTACACGGGCGCGAACCGGTGCCCAGTCGAGGGTTTCGTTCAGGTCAACGTCGATGTACTTCTGGCCGCGTTGTTCGATCAGGATCTGTTGCGAGTCCAGCGGCAGGATGCCTTTGGACCACAGCGAACCGTTGAACGTTTCGTACGAGCCGCGCTCGTCAGCCAGGTCGCAGGAAGCCTGGATTGCGTAGTAGCTGACCGCTTCCATCGACTTGTCGGCGAACTCGACGGCAGCGTCGGAACCGTAAGGAATGTGCTGCAGGTACAGCGCATCCTGGAAGCCCATGATGCCCAGACCCACTGGACGGTGCTTGAAGTTGGAGTTCTTCGCTTGTGGCACCGAGTAGTAGTTGATGTCGATCACGTTGTCGAGCATGCGCACGGCAGTGTTGACGGTGCGTTGCAGCTTGGCGGTGTCCAGCTTGCCGTCGACGATGTGGTTCGGCAGGTTGATCGAGCCCAGGTTGCAAACGGCGATCTCGTCCTTGTTGGTGTTCAAGGTGATCTCGGTGCACAGGTTCGAGCTGTGAACCACGCCGACGTGCTGCTGCGGGCTACGCAGGTTGCACGGGTCTTTGAAAGTCAGCCATGGGTGGCCGGTTTCGAACAGCATGGAGAGCATTTTGCGCCACAGGTCTTTGGCCTGGATGGTCTTGAACAGCTTGACCTTGCCCGGGTACTCGGTCAGGGCTTCGTAGTACTCGTAGCGCTCTTCGAAGGCTTTACCGGTCAGGTCGTGCAGGTCCGGAACTTCGGATGGCGAGAACAGGGTCCACTTGCCGTCATCGAAGACACGCTTCATGAACAGGTCAGGGATCCAGTTGGCGGTGTTCATGTCGTGGGTACGACGACGATCATCACCGGTGTTCTTGCGGAGTTCGATGAACTCCTCGATGTCCATGTGCCAGGTTTCCAGGTAAGCACAGACAGCGCCTTTGCGCTTGCCACCCTGGTTAACGGCGACGGCGGTGTCGTTCACAACTTTCAGGAACGGAACCACGCCCTGCGACTTGCCGTTGGTGCCTTTGATGTACGAACCCAATGCGCGCACCGGGGTCCAGTCGTTGCCCAGGCCGCCAGCGAATTTCGACAACATGGCGTTGTCGTGGATCGCGTGGTAGATGCCCGACAGGTCGTCCGGAACGGTGGTCAGGTAGCAGCTCGACAGCTGTGGACGCAGGGTACCGGCGTTGAACAGTGTCGGGGTCGACGACATGTAGTCGAACGACGACAGCAGGTTGTAGAACTCGATCGCACGGTCTTCTTTCTGCTTTTCTTCGATCGCCAGGCCCATGGCCACGCGCATGAAGAAGATCTGCGGCAGTTCGAAACGCACGCCATCCTTGTGGATGAAGTAGCGGTCGTACAGGGTTTGCAGGCCCAGGTAGGTGAATTGCTGATCGCGCTCGTGGTTGATCGCCTTGCCCAGTTTTTCCAGGTCGAAGGTGGCCAGCACAGGGTTCAGCAGTTCGAACTCGATACCTTTGGCGATGTAAGCCGGCAGGGCCTTGGCGTACAGGTCGGCCATTTCGTGATGGGTGGCACTTTCGGCGACTTCGAGGAAGTTCAGGCCTTCGGCACGCAGGGTGTCCATCAGCAGGCGGGCGGTCACGAACGAGTAGTTCGGCTCGCGCTCAACCAAGGTACGGGCAGTCATCACCAGTGCGGTGTTGACGTCGGTCAGGGCCACGCCGTCGTACAGGTTTTTCAGGGTTTCGCGCTGGATCAGGTCGCCGTCGACTTCTTCCAGACCTTCGCAGGCCTCGGTGACGATGGTGTTCAGACGGCCCATGTCGAGCGGTGCGAAGCTGCCGTCTGCGCGGGTGATGCGGATCGACGGATGCGCGTTGACCGCTTCTTCGGCGGGGGCGTGGGCAGCGCGTTCTTTCGAACGACCGTCACGGTAGATCACGTAGTCGCGCGCAACTTTCTGCTCGCCGGCACGCATCAGGGCCAGTTCGACCTGGTCCTGGATTTCTTCGATGTGGATGGTGCCGCCCGATGGCATGCGACGCTTGAAGGTCGCGGTGACCTGTTCGGTCAGGCGGGCAACGGTGTCGTGGATTCGCGACGAAGCGGCAGCGGTGCCGCCCTCAACTGCGAGAAACGCTTTGGTGATAGCGACGGTGATCTTGTCATCGGTGTAAGGAACGACAGTGCCATTACGCTTGATCACGCGCAGTTGACCAGGCGCGGTGGCTGCCAGATCCGAAGTCGAATCGGCGGCCTGCGGCAAGGTGCCCTGCGGGTTCTCGCGAGTTGTGTCGGTTTGCATGGGTGTCTCCACGTTCTCTATGTTTGTTTGGGCACCATCACGGTGCCCACCGTTCCGTCCTGAAGCACTACAACCGGCACGCGCCGGGCATAACGACTTCGGGACAGTTCAGGAAGGGGCCTTGTGGGCGCCGCTTCCATGCCGAAGTCTTCGGTTCGCGCGATACGCGTCAAACCGCATTCCTTTCGGGGAGCAGTTTCGGACTGCAACACCCGTACCGTAATCGTCGTGGCCGACTGAAAAACGGTAGCCATCCGCAGGTGCGGTTTGGGCTGGTAAAAATACGTTTGGTTCAACCTGACAATGGCAATAAAAAGCCTTGAATTCCCTGTCCGGTTTGTGTTTGGTTTTTTTGTCTCAAACCCTACATGTAGGGTTTTTTTGAACGCGGGGTACAAGATAATGCGTTTTGGGTGGCTATTGCAATGTATAGCCTGTGGATAAACCTGTGCGTAAATTGTGTGCGAAACGGTGAATTCGCGTGTAGGCCGCGAACCTGCTGAGCTAGACCGTTTGTCACTGTTTTTTCACCTGGAAAAACGCTTCAGCGGATTTTTAAGGGCGCGAACCCTATCACAAAAAACCGCCTTGTCCGAACGCATTTACCGACTTGTGTTCTGGCTGTACGCCGTTTATACAATCGGGCCATGCGCAGTCATTCTTATCCTCCGAAAAGATGACAAAAGGACGGGAGGATCACGCGAAAAAACGCGTATTTCCTGTAGGAGATGGTTGAAGCGCTCCTTCTATTAATAAAAACAGCAAGCAGAGGTCACCGGTGGAGCAACAAGCCTTTCAGGTATTGATAGTCGAGGATGATCTGCGTCTGGCCGAACTCACTCGCGACTACCTGCAAGCCAATGGACTGCGTGTCGAAATCGAAGGCAATGGTGCGCAGGCGGCGGCGCGGATCATCAAGGAACAACCGGATCTGGTGATCCTCGATCTGATGCTGCCCGGTGAAGATGGCCTGAGCATCTGCCGCAAGGTGCGCGACCGTTATGACGGGCCGATCCTGATGCTCACGGCGCGTACCGACGATGCCGACCAGATTCAGGGGCTTGATCTGGGCGCCGACGATTACGTCTGCAAACCGGTGCGCCCGCGCCTGTTGCTGGCGCGGATCCAGGCGTTGCTGCGACGCAGTGACACACCGGGGCCCGCCACGGAAAAAAGCCGTCGACTGCAATTCGGTCCGCTGGTGGTCGACGATGCTTTGCGCGAAGCCTGGTTGAGCAACAACGGCATCGAGTTGACCAGCGCCGAATTCGATCTGCTCTGGCTGTTGGTATCCAATGCCGGGCGAATTCTGTCTCGCGAAGAAATCTTCACCGCTCTGCGCGGCATCGGCTATGACGGCCAGGATCGCTCGATCGATGTGCGCATCTCGCGCATCCGCCCGAAAATCGGCGATGACCCCGATCACCCGCGCCTGATCAAGACCATCCGCAGCAAAGGCTATCTGTTTGTCCCGGAAGCCTGCGCAGACCTGCCGCTGTGAACTCGATCTTCCTGCGCATTTACGGCGGCATGTGCGCAGCGCTGATTCTGGTGGCGGTGCTCGGCGTGCTCGCGCTGAACCTGCTTAACCAGGTGCGCAGCGAGCAATACCGCGAGCGCCTGGCCCATGGCACGTTCTCGCTGATGGCCGACAACCTGCAACCGATGAACGAAACCGAGCGCCATCGTGCGCTGCTGGTGTGGGAGCGTTTGCTCGGAATTCCGCTGGCGTTGAAAAAGTTTGCCGAGACCGACCTAGACCTGACCCAGCGCACTCGGGTGCAGCGTGGTCAGGCGCTGGTGGAGCAGACCGGGCCGCATGCCGCAAAGGTCTACCGGCTGGTCAGCGACAAGGAACAGCTGGTGCTGGTCGGAGAGGTGCAGCAGATCAGCGAGCAATTGGCCCGCGCGACCATTTATCTGCTGGCCGATGAGCTGGTGCGTGTGCCAGTGGGCGAACAACCCAAGCGGCTGGCGCAGATAAAGCAAGAGAAGGGCTTCGGGTTCGATCTGCGTCTGGTCACGGTGAACGACGCCGACATGGATGAAGATCAGAGCCGACGCGTGTCCGAGGGCGACACGGTGATGGCGCTGGGCAAGGGCGGCGATTCGATCCGCGTGTTTGCCGGCATGGTCGGCACACCGTGGGTGCTGGAAATCGGTCCGCTGTATCAGATGAATCCGTATCCGCCGGAGTGGCTGGTGTTGATCGCCGCGCTTGGCCTGAGTTTGATCGGCCTTATCGTTTATCTGTTGGTGCGCCAGCTCGAACGGCGTTTGCGCGGCCTCGAAGCGGCGGCCACGCGCATCGCCAAGGGCAGCCTGGAAACCCGTGTGCCGGCGCGCGGTGCTGACTCGGTCGGGCGCCTGGCCTCGGCGTTCAACAAAATGGCTGAGCATTTGCAGCAGTTGCTGGCGATCCAGCGCGAACTGGTGCGCGCGGTGTCCCACGAGTTGCGCACGCCGGTGGCGCGCTTGCGTTTCGGTCTGGAGATGATCGGTTCGGCGGCCACCCCGCAAGCGCTGGAAAAGTACCGTGAGGGCATGGATCACGACATCGAGGACCTCGATAAACTGGTCGACGAAATGCTCACCTATGCGCGGCTGGAGCAGGGCTCGCCGGCGCTGACGTTCCAGCGCATTGATCTCGACGCGCTGGTCAATCAGGTCATCGAAGAACTGGCGCCGTTGCGCGCCGGGGTCACGGTGCAGCGCGGCTTGTGCCTGTCGGCTGCGGATAACGACGATGCCTGGGTCGAGGCCGAGCCGCGTTATTTGCACCGGGCATTGCAGAATCTGGTGAGCAACGCCATGCGCCATGCGCGTTCGAATGTTACGGTGAGTTATCAGGTCGGGCAACTGCGTTGCCGGGTGGACGTCGAGGACGACGGCCCAGGTGTGCCGGAAGTGGCGTGGGAGCGAATCTTCACGCCGTTCCTGCGTCTGGATGACAGCCGCACCCGGGCGTCAGGCGGACATGGATTGGGCTTGTCGATTGTGCGGCGGATCATCCACTGGCATGACGGCCGGGCGATCATTGGCAAGAGCAAGAGTCTGGGTGGGGCTTGCTTCAGCCTGAGCTGGCCGAGGAATCAGGAACGCCGCTGAGATTTGTGGCGGCTTGGCTGACCTCATCGCGAGCAGGCTCACTCCTACAGTTGGAATGCGTTCCCGTGTAGGAGTGAGCCTGCTCGCGATAGGGCCTAACCATGCAGTGCAAACCCTCAAGCAGGAATGCTGACCAGACTCAACAATTGTCCATCCTGCACCCCGAACTGCGCGTCCAGTTCTGTGCCGTTGCACCATTCATTCGACAGGTCCGTCAACAAACGCAGGCGCACATGGCCGTGTTCCGTCCACTCCAGCACTTCAGCATGTTCGAAGTAAAAGCGCTTTTGCACGATCGGGTACAGCGCCTTGAACAAACTCTCCTTCACCGAAAACGTCAGCGTCACCAGCAACGCCAACTGATCCCGCCCACCTGCCGCCATGCGCTGCATCTCTGCCGGTATGAGGATTTCCCCGGCGAGACGCTCGGCGCGCTCGGGGTTGAGCAGGTTTTCGAGATCCATGCCCAAACCGCGCCAATGCTGCTTGTTGGCGACAATCGCTGCGGCGCGCCCGGTGCTGTGGGTGATCGAGCCGCAGATATGTGCCGGCCACACCGGTGCACGATCTTCGCCAATCGCCGGGATCACCGTTGTGCCTTCCAATTGTTGCAATGCCGCACGGGCGCAGATGCGCCCGGCGAGAAACTCCGCCTGCCGCTTGGCCACCGAGCGCTGAATGCTTGGCGGTGGCTCGATGGCGCTGCGCTGGAAGTCATCGCCGAGCAGTTGTGCCGGATCGAAATGGGTGCTGAGCAACACGGTATCAGGCAACACCGTCGGCAACGGCCAATGGGCATTGAGCGGGGTGCAGCAGGCGGGCAGGGCGGGGGTAGGATTCATGGCGGGCATTTTGCCGGTTAGCACAGGGAAGGGGTAGAGCAGATACCGCTTTTGTGGCGAGGGAGCTTGCTCCCGCTGGCGCGCGGAGCGGCCCCGAAAACTGCGATTCAGGTCTGTCAGGTAGACCTGATCGGCCGGTTTTGCGACGGCTTCGCCGTCGAGCGGGAGCAAGCTCCCTCGCCACAGGTAAGTCATGCAGTCTCTGAGTCAGCTGAAGATCTTCTGGAAGAACGCTTTCATGTCCGCCCAGGATTTTTCATCGGCCGCCTTGTTGTAGCCGATATCCGGGCCGCCATGCTCGCCGTGGCTCAAGCGATCGGCATCCGGATTGGTAAAGCCATGCTTGGCGCCCTCCAGGCTGACGAACTTGTAGTCAGCACCGGCCTTGTCCATTTCTGATTTGAAGGCGCTGACGTTATCCGGCGTGACCATGCTGTCCAGGGCGCCATGCTCCACCAGAATTTTCGCCTTCACACTGCCGGGCGTGGCCGGGGTCTTGGTCGCCAGTGCGCCGTGGAAACTCACCACTCCAGCCAGCGGCTCACCCTGGCGCGCCGCATTCAGCACCACGCCACCGCCGAAGCAGTAACCGATGGCCGCAAGTTTGTTCACGTCGGTCTGCGGTTGTTTCTTCAGCAGGTTCAGCCCTGCCTCGAATCGTTTGCTGGAAGCCGCCGCATCCTGGGTCGCCGCCTGCATGAACGCCATGGCGTCTTTTGGGTGCTCGGTGTTCTTGCCTTCACCGTACATATCAATCGCCAGCGCGCTGTAGCCAAGTTCAGCCAGATCCCGCGCGCGGCGCTTGGCGTATTCGTTCAGGCCCCACCATTCGTGCACCACGACAATCCCCGGGCGTTTGCCTTTGATGGCGTCGTCGTAGGCGTAGTAGCCAATCAGCTGCGTGCCGTCGGCGCTTTGATAGGGGATTTCTTCAGTCTTGATTGCGGCTTGGGTGAGGCTGCTGACGGCCAGCAAGATGAGGGCGAGGTACAGGCGCATGATCGGTCTCCTTGGCGAAAAGTGCTCAGAACAGCCTAGTCGATTTGATTCAGGTCAGGTTCAGAGAGTGTTCAGGGGCGGTACAGGGGAGGGTCAGTAACCTTGCGCCATACCCAAACAGCACTGTGAAAGAGGAAACTCCATGACTCGTTTTAATAAACTGCTGCTGGCATTGACCGTAATGAGCGCCAGTGTCGCGGCCCAGGCCGACACCACTTCGAACTTCGCCGGCCTGACCTTCGGCCAGACCAGTGACAAGATCGACAAGTCCCGTGCGCTGAACAACAACCTTGATCACCCGAACGCGACCGGCGCGATCGACGGCAACAACACCTACGGCGTACGGCTCGGCCAGCAAAACTCGCAGGGCCGCTACTACGCCACCTACGACAACGTGTCCGGTTCGCACAATGGCATTAAACTGCGCCAGGAAAACCTGCTGGGCAGCTACGATCTGTTCTACCCGGTGGGCGGCACGACCAAATTGTTCGGCGGTGCGACTGCCGGTCTGACCAAGCTGACCCAGGACTCGCCAGGCTACAGCCGCGACAGTGACATCGGTTATGCCGTCGGCGGTCAGTTCGGTGTATTGCAGCAAGTCTCGCAAAACACTTCGGTCGAACTCGGTTACCGTTATCTGATGAGCAACGCCAGCACCGAAATGAAAGAGAGCGGTGGCAGCAAACAAGGCTCGCTGGACTTGAACAGCAGCGCGCAGACTTACCTGTCGGCCAACTACAATTTCTAAGGAGTTGCCGCCAGACTCAATGTGGGAGCAAGCCTGCTCGCGAAAGTGCTGAATCAGTCGATGAATAAGTCGACTGAGACACAGCCTTCGCGAGCAGGCTCGCTCCCACAGGTGTGTTACTGGAGATTTTTGATTTGCCCGGGAGAGCGATATGAAACTGTTGGTCGTCGAAGATGAAGCGCTGTTGCGCCATCACCTGCAAACCCGTCTGACGGAGAGCGGTCATGTGGTCGAGTCCGTGGCCAATGCCGAAGAGGCGTTGTACCAGACCGGACAGTTCAACTTTGACCTGGCGGTGATCGATCTCGGTCTGCCGGGCATGGGCGGTCTCGATCTGATTCGCCAGTTGCGCTCGGGCGGCAAGACCTTCCCGATCCTGATCCTCACCGCGCGCGGCAACTGGCAGGACAAGGTCGAAGGCCTCGCTGCCGGTGCCGACGATTACGTGGTCAAGCCGTTCCAGTTCGAAGAACTCGACGCACGTCTGAATGCCTTGCTGCGCCGTTCCAGCGGTTTCACCCAGTCGACCATCGTTGCCGGCCCGCTGTTACTTGACCTCAATCGCAAGCAGGCGACCCTCGACGAGCAACCGCTGGCACTGACTGCGTATGAGTACCGGATCCTCGAATACCTCATGCGCCATCACCAGCAAGTGGTGCCCAAGGATCGCTTGATGGAACAACTCTATCCGGACGACGACGAGCGCGATCCGAACGTCATCGAAGTGCTGGTCGGCCGCTTGCGCCGCAAGCTCGAAGGCCCGGCCGGGTTCAAACCGATCGACACCGTGCGGGGCCTCGGCTACCTGTTCAATGAGCGCTGCACTTGATTCGTTCGCTTCGCGTTCGGCTGATGCTCGCCGCCACCACGTTGGCGGTGTTGTTCATGCTCGCCTTGCTGCCGGCCATGCAGGGCGCGTTCAGCCTCGCGTTGCAGGACTCGATCGAGCAGCGCCTGGCCTCGGACGTCACCACGCTGATCTCGGCCGCGCGCATTGAAAACGGCAAACTGGTCATGCCGACGCAATTGCCGGACGAGCGTTTCAACCTCGCCGACTTCCGCTTGCTTGGCTATATCTACGACCGTGAAGGGCATCTGGTATGGCGCTCGAAAGCCACCCAGGAAGAGCAGATCAACTACAAACCGCGATACGACGGACTCGGCAACGAGTTCGCGCGAATTCGTGAGGTCAACGGTCAGGAGTTCTTCGTCTACGACGTTGAAGTGAAGCTCCTCGGTGGCAAAAGTGCAGCCTTCAGCATCGTCGCCCTGCAACCGGTGCGCGAGTACGAAACGACCCTCGAAGGCTTGCGCGAAAATCTCTATCTGGGCTTCGGTGCCGCTTTGCTGGTGCTGCTGGCGCTGTTGTGGATCGGCTTGACCTGGGGCCTCAAGGCCTTGCGTCAACTCAGTCAGGAACTCGATGAAATCGAGGGCGGCACCCGTGAAAGCCTGACCGAACAACACCCGCGAGAACTGCTGCGCCTGACCGGCTCGCTGAACCGCTTGCTGCTGAGCGAACGTCAGCAGCGCAGCCGTTATCGCGACTCTCTGGATGACTTGGCGCATAGCCTGAAAACGCCGTTGGCGGTGCTGCAGGGTGTCAGTGAGGACATGGCGCAGCGGCCCAAGGATCTGGATCAGGCGTGGGTGCTGCAGAGCCAGATCGAGCGGATGAGTCAGCAGATCAGCTATCAACTGCAGCGGGCCAGTCTGCGTAAAAGCGGTCTGGTGCGGCATCAGGTGCGCCTGCAACCGGTGCTTAAAAGTCTGTGTGACACGTTGGACAAGGTCTACCGCGACAAGCGGGTGCGGGTGGCGTTTGATCTGCCTGAGCATTGTTATGTGCCGATCGAGCAGGGCGCGTTGCTGGAGATGATGGGTAACTTGCTGGAGAACGCTTATCGGCTATGTCTGGGTGAGGTGCGGATCAGTGTGCGTGAGAGCCTTGCCGGGATTGAGTTGTGTGTTGAGGATGATGGGCCGGGGGTGCCGCCGGATCAGCGGGCGCGGATTCTGGAGCGTGGGGAGCGGCTGGATCGGCAGCATCCGGGGCAGGGGATCGGGTTGGCTGTGGTCAAGGACATTATCGAGAGTTACAACGCGAAGTTGATGTTGGGGGATTCGCCTATGGGGGGGGCTGCGTTTCGGATTCATTTTCCTGCGGTTTGAGGGGGGCTGGGTTTTGGGGGCTTATCCGTTGCTGCGGGTGTTGCTGATTAGGGTTCCGCCCTTACGGCGGGTCACTTTTTCCAGACGCCGAAAAAGTAACCAAAAAGGCTTTACCCTGACGTACGGCCCTCGCTGTGGCTCGGGTTCCTTCGCTGCGGGATCGATCCGGGCGCATCGCCTACGGTTTGCTTCGCTGCACCTCCTCTCGATGCATTTGGCTGCGCCAAACGGTCGCTGCGCTCCCACCCCCGGATCAATCCCTCCACTCAGCCTTCCGACGGGCCTTCTAGATCAAGAGCTTTACTCGAGCTAACGCTCATTGTGTTGAGTGGGGCGGCATGCGCCGCGTTTGGGGGTGGACTCGTTTTTTTGTGGCAGCGATGGCGGCCTGATAGCCGACCAGTCTCTAGCAGACTGCATACGATCCCATTGTAGGAGTGAGCCTGCTCGCGATGACGGCCTGACATCCGACCTGTTTCTGCCGGTTGTACTCCACCCCTGTGGGAGCTGGCTTGCCAGCGATGACGGCCTTACAGCCAATCAAGCTCTGGCCGCTGCACCCAGTCCCTGTAGGAGCTGCCGAAGGCTGCGATCTTTTGATCTGCTTTGGCTTTGCTGTTGCTCTTCAGCCCCTTCGGCAGGCCGAGCGGAGGTGTTCATCCGGGGGTTAGGCGCGCAGCGCCGTTTGGCGAAGCCAAACACATCGAGAGGAGGTGCAGCGCAGCAAACCGTAGGCGATGCCCCCGGATGGACACCGTAGCGAGGGAACACTGAGCCTAGGCGAAGTGCCGTACGCCGGGGCCAAGCCTTTTGGGTTACCTTTTCGGCGTCTGGAAAAGGTGACTCGCTGTAAGAGCGAAACCGCCAGAAACATCACCCGCAGCAACGGATATGCCCCCAATCCCCAAGAACCCAAAAAAACCAGACAAACAAAACCACTTCAGAGGGCGAGATCTCGAAGACACCTCACTGCTCCTGCGCCCGATAAGCCGCCGGCGTCACCCCCGTCCACTTCTTGAAAGCCCGATGAAACGCCTACGGCTCGGAAAACCCCAACTGCTCGGCAATCTGTTGCAACGACAAATTCGCCCGCTCCAGATGATACTTGATCTGCCGGAGCATTCTTATGTGTCGGTCAAGTAGGGAGCGCTGCTGCCGGTATTGCAGTTGGCGAGGCTGTTCTTATGGCAGGGCAATTTTTCAGGCGCCGTTCACGGATGGGTGACATGGTTTCGTATATGAACCAGTATCAATACTCTGTTGGGTTTTTTAGCCTTGGATAAGTGGTAGTTGCATGAGCATTAATATACGGAAGATAGTCGCTGTTCATTTTTCTAATACCTAAAAGTTCTAAAAAACTGTCAGTTATTACAGGTGCCAATTCTTTGGATTTTTTATATGGTTTTGCAACAGTAAACGAGATTGCTCAGAAAAATGATCAGGGTTAAAAGGAGCTCAAAATGTCGCAAATGCCGAAGTTCACGACAGTATTGGTTGGTGCTCAAGTAGCAGAAGGGAGACAGTTGCACTTAGAAGCGAAATTCACGCCACTCCAAGACGTTTCCATAAAAGTATCGTGGTTTAAAAATGGAGCACCACTTCAGGTGGGAAGTCGTATTTTGGCCGGCTTGTCGGCGGAATCTGGGTTTGTGTATCTTGATTCACGCGCCACCTTTCCAGAAGATGCCGGAACTTATGTTTGTCAAATAGAAAACAGCGCCGGCTCAGCTCAGACATCGTGCAACGTGATCGTTACCTAAGGTCCAGTAGGATAAAAAGTGTGGGGTGAGAGTAGAAGATACAGTCTTGATAAACATACCCAGTTCAATTTCTGCTTTCTTTGCAACAGTGCACATTGTTAGGCTTTTGACGTCAGGCCTCACTGCTCCTGCGCCCGATAAGCCCCCGGCGTCACCCCCGTCCACTTCTTGAAAGCTCGATGAAACGCCGACGGTTCGGAAAACCCCAACTGCTCGGCAATCTGCTGCAACGACAAATCCGCCCGCCCCAAATGATAAATGGCGATATCCCGCCGCAACTGATCTTTCAACTCCTGAAAACTGCTGCCTTCCTCGCGCAAATGCCGACGCAGCGTCTGCGGGCTGATATGCAAATGAGCGGCCACGGCTTCCAGATCCGGCCAACGGTTAGTGTCGCTGCTGAGCAAACGCCGCAGGCGGCTGCTGAGGCTGTCGCCGCCGTCGGGGCGCGAGAGCAGATCGGCGGGGGAGCGTTCAAGGAAATGCTTGAGGGTGCGTTCGTCCTGCAACAGCGGCATGTGCAGATAGCGGCTGTGAAACAGCAGGCTGCTTTGATCCGCTGAAAACACCAAAGGGCAGGGGAACAGCAGGTCGTACTCAGCGCCATGCGCAGGTTTCGCGTAGCTGAACGTCGCCTGCTCCAGACGAATGCGCTGGCCGATCAGCCAACTGCCGAGGCGATGCCAGATCACCAGCAGGCTTTCGCTCAGAAAGTGATCCGGGTCCCACAACTGCGAATCGTCGAGGCTCAGGCGCACCCATTCGTCTTCGCGGCTCAGCGTCAAGCGCGGGGCATCCGGGAATAGGCTATAAAACAATAAGCCGCGTTGCAGGGCTTTCTCCAGATTGCGGCAATGAATCGAGGCGTGGCACATCATGGCGAAGCTGCCAGGTTTGCTCGGGGCCTTGCCGAAACCCAGGTACTCGTCATCCAGTGCCAGCCACAGGCCCTGAATCAAACGGGTGAACTGCTCCGGGGCGATGCGTGCACGCGGTTCATCGAGCAATTCCGGGCTGATGCCCAATTGCAACAGCAGGTCCGAATAATCGAACCCCACGCGGCGTGCGCCACCGAGGGCGGCACGGGCGAAATGACTGGCGATGGTGCGTTCGCGCATAAGCGGCAAATCCTTCCTCTGGCGCCGGATGGTAGCCGGGGGTGAACCGGGCAACAAGGCGGATTTCCGCCAAATTGTAGGACGAGATCGGGCGAGTTGGCGGAAATCCGCCACACTTGGGTAACCAGACAGTGACACAAACAACCCTGTAATCCCTGATATCAAAAGGCTTGCAGCGAAACGCACCAAAGTGGCACGACGTTTGCGATAAGAGCGACAGAAGCGTGCGTTGATCCGGCAGGAGAAGGCGTCGCTCGACACAACAAATCCCTCCAGTGCAGGAGGGTTCGCAATTCAGGTTTCGCGGCCAACAGATGGATGTTGTCACGCGGGACGCTTGAGGAAACTTGCAATGACGACTCGTCAGCCACTGTACAAATCCCTGTATTTCCAGGTGATCGTCGCAATTTGTATCGGTATCGCGCTCGGTCACTACTACCCGCAATTCGGCGTGGCGGTAAAACCGCTGGGTGACGGGTTCATCAAACTGATCAAAATGATCATCGCCCCCATCATCTTCTGCACCGTGGTCAGCGGCATCGCCGGCATGCAGAGCATGAAGTCGGTCGGCAAGACCGGTGGGTACGCACTCCTGTACTTCGAAATCGTTTCGACCATCGCCCTGCTGGTCGGTCTGGTCGTGGTCAACGTCGTGCAGCCGGGCAACGGCATGCACATCGACGTCGCCACCCTCGACGCTTCGAAAGTTGCTTCTTATGTAGCAGCCGGTGCTGACCAGAGCGTTGTCGGCTTCCTGCTCAACGTGATTCCGACCACCATCGTTGGCGCGTTCGCGACCGGTGACATCCTGCAAGTGCTGATGTTCTCGGTGATCTTCGGTTTCGCCCTGCATCGCCTGGGTGACTACGGTCGTCCGATCCTCGACTTCATCGATCGCTTCGCTCACGTGATGTTCAACATCATCAACATGATCATGAAGCTCGCGCCAATCGGTGCCTTCGGCGCGATGGCATTCACCATCGGTGCCTACGGTGTCGGCTCGCTGGTGCAGTTGGGTCAACTGATGATCTGCTTCTACATCACGTGTCTGGCGTTCATCCTGATCGTGCTCGGCGGTATCGCGCGCATGCACGGTTTCAGCGTGCTGAAGATGATCCGCTACATCCGTGAAGAGCTGCTGATCGTACTCGGCACCTCGTCGTCGGAATCGGTACTGCCACGCATGCTGATCAAGATGGAGCGTCTGGGCGCGAAGAAATCGGTAGTGGGTCTGGTGATCCCGACCGGTTACTCGTTCAACCTCGACGGTACCGCGATCTACTTGACCATGGCGGCCGTGTTCATTGCTCAGGCAACTGACACGCACATGGACATCACCCATCAGATCACCCTGCTGGTGGTGTTGCTGCTGTCCTCCAAAGGCGCAGCCGGTGTGACCGGTTCGGGCTTCATCGTGCTGGCGGCGACCCTGTCGGCGGTAGGTCACCTGCCGGTGGCCGGTCTGGCGCTGATCCTCGGCATCGACCGCTTCATGTCTGAAGCGCGCGCACTGACCAACCTGGTGGGTAACGCTGTAGCGACCATCGTGGTTGCCAAGTGGGTGAAAGAGCTGGACACCGATACCCTGCAAGCCGAGCTGGCATCGGGCGGTCGCGGTATTGCTGATACCCGTCCTGAAGATGATCTGGGTGTGGCTGAAGGCCCGACGCCGAGCAACGTCAAGTAAGTAAAAAACCGGCATCCCTGCGATGCCGGGTTATGAAGAGCCCTTGTGGTGAGGGGATTTAGCGAAACGTCGCACCGCCCCGATGGAGTGCGCAGCAGTCCCCCCTCTTTTTAGCTGTAGGAGGGGGCCGCTTCGCGACCCATCGGGGATAAATCCCCTCGCTACAGGGGTTTTTTATTGCCTGCTGTTTGAGCGTAACGGTCACACCCGCTGACATTTCCGGTGATTGCCGTACGCGGCATCGCTGCCTAGGCTGAGTGCATCGCCCAAGGAGTTCGCCCATGTCCGCACCGCTGGCCTCACTGAAAATCCTCGATTTCTCGACGCTGCTGCCGGGGCCGTTTGCCTCGCTGTTGCTGGCGGACATGGGCGCCGAAGTGCTGCGGATCGAGTCGCCGACGCGTCTGGATCTGCTGCGGGTATTGCCGCCCCACGATCAGGGAATGTCGGCCAGTCATGCCTATCTCAATCGCAACAAACGCAGCCTAGCACTCGACCTGAAACAACCCGCAGCGCTGGACGTGGTCAAGCAACTGCTGGCCGATTACGACATCGTCCTGGAGCAGTTTCGCCCCGGTGTGATGGAGCGTCTGGGCCTGGGTTATGAAGCGCTGAAGGCGATCAACCCGAAGCTGATATACGTGTCGATCACTGGCTACGGCCAGACCGGGCCGTACAAGGATCGCGCCGGGCATGACATCAACTACCTGGCGCTGGCCGGGCTCTCCAGTTACACCGGTCGCGCCGACAGCGGGCCGCTGCCGCTGGGCATGCAGGTGGCGGATGTTGCCGGTGGTTCGCTGCACGGGGTGATCGGGCTGCTGGCGGCGGTGATTGCCCGGCAGCAAAGCGGGCAGGGCACACATCTGGACGTGAGCATGACCGACTGCGCGTTCAGCCTGAACGCCATGGCCGGCGCCGGGTATCTGGCCTGCGGTGAGTCGCCGGGTCGGGAAGATCAGATGCTCAACGGCGGCAGCTTTTACGACTACTACCGTTCCCGGGATGGCCGCTGGATGTCTGTGGGTAGTCTGGAACCGGGGTTCATGCAGCAGTTGTGTACGGCGTTGAGCCGGCCGGAGTTGGCGGCGCAAGGGTTGTCGCCGAAACCCGAGCAACAGCAGGCGCTGAAGGATGCTTTGAAGGTCGAATTCGAAAAACATGCCTTTGCCGAACTGTGCGAGTTGTTTGCCGGCATCGACGCGTGTGTCGAACCGGTGTTGAGTCTGGGCGAGGCGGTGCAGCATCCGCAATTGCAGGCGCGGGAATTGGTGACGCAGGTGCCGCGTGGGGATGGGACGAGTCAGGCGCAGATGGCCTGTCCGTTGAAGTTTTCAGAGGGCTTGCTGGCACCGCGGCATATCGGGGCGGTGTTGGGGCAGCATACGGATGAGGTGTTGGGGGAGTTGGGGTTCAGTGTTGAGCGGATTGCTGAATTGCGTTCGGCCAAGGTAATTCTTTAGCGTCTGTAGAGGCCTCATCGCGAGCAGGCTCACTCCTACAGTTGAAATGCGTTCCACCTGTAGGAGTGAGCCTGCTCGCGATGGGGCCAGTCGTCACACTGCAAATTACTCCACCCGCATCTCACCACTGAACACCAAGGTGTTGCGACAACGCCGGCACAGGTAGCGCCTTCCCTGCCGCACCAGGCTATGGCGCTGCGCCGAAAACGGAAAATCACTGTCCGCGCACGGGCATTTGTAGATGTAGCGGGTCACGCTGCGGCGTTTGATTGCATAGGTGTGGCAGCGATCCGGCGGCAATTCATAGACGCCACGCATGATCAATTGCCACTCCTCGCCGTGGGGCTGGATGCGGTCGCCGAACAGTTGATGGGCGATCAGGTGCGCGACTTCGTGGGCCACGGTCTGTTTGAGGAAGTGTTCGGTGTTTTCCCGGTACAACTGCGGGTTGAAGCGCAGCAGGTTCTCGTGCAGATGCGCGACCCCGGCTTTTTGCCCGCGCAGCTTGAGGCTCACCACGGGGCGTTGGAAATGACGTTTGAAAAAGGATTCAGCGAGTTGGTAACAGTCTTCGACGCGGGTATTGAGTTGCTCGGGCATGCTTGATGGATCTCCAGAGGCGTCGAGTATGCCGCAACCCTGTGGACTTGCGAATCGCCGAACTGCCGAATGGTCATCATCCATATGAGAAGGCCGCCTTGCGGCGGCCTGTATTGGCAGATCTTGTTTTTCTCGATGAGTCATTGCGTCAGTTGGTGTAGACCGGCCCCACGCCCAGACCCCAGACGATCACGGTGAACGCCATGATGGCCACCAGCACCACCAGACCCACCGCCAGCACTGAACTGGAAAACAGGAAACCTTCGTCCGATGGAATATTCATGAAGGTCGGCAGCCCCACATACAGCAGGTAAACCGTGTAGCAGATGGCCGCCGTGCCGACGATCATCCCCAGCCACATATGCGGATACAGCGCCGCCAGCCCGCCGACAAACAACGGTGTCGCGGTGTAGGTGGCAAACGCCACGCAACGGGCCAGGCTCGGGTTGGCGTCATAGGTGCGGGCCATCCAGTGCACAAAGGCGCCCATGACCGCGACCCCGCCGAGCATCGCCAGGTACGACATGACGGTCATCCAGATGGCGCTTTCGACCGTGAGCATGACCGGCGCGCGACTGCCGATTACCCAACCGACCTGTGTGGTGCCGATGAACGCCGAGACAGCGGGGATCGCCGCCAGAATCAGCGTGTGTGTCAGGTACATGTGGCTGATGCTTTCCTCTTGGTCGCCACGGATTTCCTTCCATTCCTGATCGGGGTGGGTAAAAAGTCCCACTACGTGATGGATCATGCCAGTCACTCCTCTTGTTATTGCCATCGCCCCCCAGCGGAGCGCCTACGGGCCAATGAGGCCGAGCAAATTCAGGTCTTCAGATGTGTGCGACCTTATGTCGCAGTATAGAAAGGACTTAACCGCACAGGGACTAGGGGCTTAGAGCAAATCGCGCTGTAAACGGGGGGCTTAATCGCCGCAGGGTCTTGGAACGCCACACTTTGGCAACTGAAAAAAACTGTGGTGAGGGGATTTATCCCCGACCGGCTGCGCAGCAGTCGTAATGCATTCACCGCGCAGTGTCAGGCAAACAGATTTCTCAGGTTTTGGGGCTGCTGCGCAACCCATCGGGGATAAATCCCCTCACCACAAGGTTTGAGTGAAAATGACTTGAAGGGACAGACCCACGGCCCTTCGCCCCCGCCGGTTTTTTTGCGTAAAATGCCGGCCTTTCGTCACACCTCACGGATTTCGCGTCATGGGCACTCTTACGGTCAATCAGAACAAACTGCAAAAGCGCCTGCGCCGCCTGGCCGGCGAAGCGGTCGCCGACTTCAACATGATCGAAGACGGCGACAAGGTCATGGTCTGCCTGTCCGGGGGCAAGGACAGCTACACCATGCTCGACGTGCTGATGCACCTGCAGAAGGTTGCACCGATCAAGTTCGAGATCGTCGCGGTGAACATGGACCAGAAGCAGCCGGGGTTCCCCGAGCACGTCCTGCCGGCCTACCTGAAAGAGCTGGGCATCGAGTACCACATCGTCGAAAAAGACACCTATTCGGTGGTTAAAGAGCTGATCCCGGAAGGCAAGACCACCTGCTCGCTGTGCTCGCGCCTGCGTCGCGGCACGCTGTACACCTTCGCCGACGAAATTGGTGCGACCAAAATGGCCCTTGGTCATCACCGTGATGACATCGTCGAAACGTTCTTCCTCAACATGTTCTTCAACGGCACCCTTAAGGCGATGCCGCCCAAGTTGCGCGCCGATGACGGCCGCAACGTGGTGATTCGTCCGCTGGCGTACTGCAACGAGAAAGACATCCAGGCCTACTCGGACCTCAAGGAATTCCCGATCATTCCGTGCAACCTCTGCGGTTCGCAGGAAAACCTGCAGCGTCAGGTGGTCAAGGAAATGCTCCAGGACTGGGACCGCAAGACCCCGGGCCGCACCGAAAGTATTTTCCGCAGTCTGCAGAATGTGGTGCCGTCGCAACTGGCCGACCGCAACCTGTTCGACTTCACCAGCCTGAAGATCGACGAGACGGCGGCTTCGCGCTTCGTTAACGTCGTCAACCTCTAATCAAAACTGTAGGAGTGAGCCCTGTGGTGAGGGGATTTAGCGAAACGTCGCACCGCCCCGATGGAGTGCGCAGCAGTCCCCCTCTTTTTAGCTGTAGAAGGGGGCCGCTTCGCGACCCATCGGGGATAAATCCTCTCGCCACAGAGCCTGCTCCCACATTGGTTTTTTGCTTCATTCGATAGGAGAGGGCATGCGCGATTACAAGTGGCTGCATGAATACTGTCTGAACCGCTTCGGTTCAGCGGCTGAACTGGAAGCCCATCTGCCCGTTCCCAAGACACCCACGCAACTGCGCAAGATCAGCGACGATCGTTACCTCTCGACCATGGCCCTGCGGGTCTTCCGCGCCGGGCTCAAGCACAGTCTGGTGGATGCCAAGTGGCCGGCCTTCGAAGAAGTGTTCTTCAAGTTCGACCCGGAAAAAGTCGTGCTGATGAGTGCCGAACACCTTGAGCGATTGATGCAGGACGCGCGGATCATCCGTCACCTGGGCAAGCTCAAGAGTGTGCCGCGCAATGCGCAGTTCATTCTCGATGTCGAGAAGGACAAAGGCAGTTTCGGCGCGCTGATCGCCGACTGGCCGGTAACCGACATTGTCGGTCTGTGGACCTACTTGAAAAAGCACGGTCATCAACTGGGTGGGCTGTCGGCCCCACGGTTTTTGCGCATGGTCGGCAAGGATACCTTTGTGCCGAGCTACGACGTGGTTGCCGCGCTGAATGCGCAGAAGATCGTCGACAAGGTGCCGACCAGTCTGCGCGATCTGGCCATTGTGCAGGACGCGTTCAACCAGTGGCATGAACAGAGCGGCGGGCGGGCGATGAGCCAGATTTCGATGATGCTCGCGTACACCGTCAATCATTGAGACCGAGTCGGCCCAATCGCGAGCAGGCTCACTCCTACAGGGGGGTGTGAACACCTATCCCTTGTAGGAGTGAGCCTGCTCGCGATGGCGGAGTGTCAGGCGACGCTGATCTCGCCTTCGCCAGCCAGTTTGCGATTCAACTGATACCGCCACCGCACATACAACAGCGCCGAGCAAAACACCGCCAGGCTCACGACCATCTCCAGCACACCAAACAACTGCCGGTTCGGGTCATACGCCGCCAGTGCACCTTTGATGAAATACAGATTCACCACAAAGCACATCCACGAATGCCCACGGGCGCTGCCCATGATCATTGCCGGGGCGAGGACCAGCCACGGGATCAGCTCGACCAGCAGAATCACCCACGGTCGGGCGCCATGCAGGTCGGCGAATACCAGATAGTAGGCGGTGAGCAACCCGGCGAGGCCGAAGAAGCACAGCAGGCTGATGATCCGCATCGCTTTGACACGCGGCTCCAGCCACTCGACGGAGGGCAGGACTTTCGGCTTCTTCGCCACCGTCAGCCCTCCAGTTTCTGCGCAGTCTTGGCCAGGCGCAGGCCCAGCGCCCGGCACAGTGCGATTTCGTGCTGATCAAGCCCACTTTTGCCGTCAGCGCCGGCGTGATGGCTGGCGCCATAAGGTGTGCCGCCGCCCTGGGTTTCCAGCAGCGCCGATTCGCTGTACGGCAGGCCGGTGATCAGCATGCCGTGGTGCAACAACGGCAGCATCATCGACAGCAGCGTGGTTTCCTGGCCGCCATGCAGGCTGGCGGTGGAGGTGAACACGCCGGCCGGTTTGCCGACGAGGGCGCCGGTCAGCCAGAGGTTGCTGGTGCCATCGAGGAAGTATTTCAGCGGTGCAGCCATGTTGCCGAATCGGGTCGGACTGCCGAGGGCCAGGCCGGAGCAGTTCTTCAGGTCATCGAGTGTCGCGTAGAGCGCGCCTTCGTCCGGGATGTCCGGGGCGACGGCTTCGCACTCGGTGGAGATCGCCGGCACAGTGCGCAGACGCGCTTCAAGGCCAGCCTGCTCGACGCCGCGGGCGATCTGCCGGGCCATCTCGTTGGTCGAGCCGCTGCGGCTGTAATACAGAACCAGAATGTATGGCGCGCTCACGGCAGCAACTCCAGGATCTGCTCCGGTGGACGGCCGATGACGGCTTTGTCGCCGACTTCGAGAATCGGTCGTTCCATCAGTTTCGGATGCTCGGCGATGGCGGCAATCAGTTGGGTTTCGCTGAGGCTGGTGTCGGCGAGCTGAAGCATTTTGTATTCATCTTCCCCGGTACGCAGCAACTGCCGTGCGCTGATCCCGAGTTTGCCGAGCAGGGCCTTGATTTGCACCGCGTCCAGCGGGGTTTCGAGGTAGCGCACGACGTTTGGTGTCAGGCCGCGGGCCTCAAGCAGTTCCAGCGCACCGCGGGATTTCGAGCAGCGCGGATTGTGATAAAGCGTCAGATCGGTCATGGCAGGTCGCTTCTGGCGTAGAGTGGCGGCTATTCTAACTGTGCAACGCGCAATCCAGAACCTCGGGAGGCGATGGGTCGCAGGCGTATTCAAATTTTCACAAGGAACAGGACATGACACGGCGATTGGCAGCGGCATTGACGATAATCGGGGCGTTGATGCTGGGGGGCTGCGGCAATGACTATGGTATCGACCAGAACGGTCAGAAAGTGGCGTCCGAGCGCCTCGACAAACAATGGGTGGTGCTCAACTACTGGGCCGAATGGTGTGGCCCGTGCCGCACGGAAATCCCTGAGCTCAACCATTTGGCGGATGAACTTAAAAGCAGGAATGTCGGTGTATTCGGGGTCAACTTCGACAACGTGCAAGGTGTAGAGCTGAAAGACGCCAGCGAAAAACTCGGCATCAAGTTCACCGTGCTGGCGCAGGATCCGGCGGAGTTGTTCGATCTGCCGCGCAGTGAGGCCTTGCCGGTGACGTACATCATCGACAACAAGGGCAAAGTGCGTGAACAGTTGATGGGCGAGCAGACGGCGGCGGGGGTGATGGCCAAGCTTGAGGCGTTGCAGGCGAACAAGTGAGCCCGCCGAGTTTTTTGTGGTGAAGGAGCTTGATGTGGCGAGGGGATTTATCCCCGTTGGGCTGCGTAGCAGCCCTGAAACCTGAGCTTGCCGTTTGCCTGACACTCAGCGGGGGCCGCTTCGCGACCCAACGGGGATAAATCCCCTCGCCACAAATACACCTCAGCGCATTGAAGAGGACTTAACCCTCTTCCAGCCACCACCGCAACGGCTTGCCTTCCGCCGGCCAGAAGCGCATCTGCTCGATCGGCGAAATGTCCCAGCGCTCGACATGCTCCAGCGCCTGGAGGAAGCGTTGTTCCTGCTCCATCAGTGCCGGTGCGCACAGCTTGCGGGTTTTGCCGATCTTGCCGAAAGTCAGCTTTTCGCCCTCCAGCGTGTACGGCGCAAACCAATGGTTGCAGCCGCCGTTGCCGTAGGCGCGGCCATCATCGCCGAGGGTCACGGTCAGATGGCTGTAATCCATCAATGGCCGTTCGCCGATCCACTCCAGAATGTAGCTGCGGTTCTGTTGCAATTGCACAGGCTCCGCGGAACAGCCCGCCAGGCCAACACCAACCAGAGCGGTCAGGGCAAGGCGTTTCATCACGCAGGCTCCTGGCATTTCGGGCACAGATGTTTCTCGCCAACGGCTTTCCAGCCCAACTCGGCAATGCGCGCCGTGGCGGCCGGTTTTTCTGCGGCTTTGCCCAGTTTGGCATCTACCGCGAACTCGAAGCTCAGCTCTTTGGCGCAGCTGTCGCAGTTGACCTGCCAGGTGTGGATCGCCAGTTCGCCGAACACCGGGCCTGTGGTCATCGCGGTCCATTGGCCGGGCGGATTGATCAGGTGGCGGACGGTTTCGACGGTCAGGCGCATGGACAAGTCCTTGCTGCCTTTGAGGGTGACCAACAGGGCGTCACCGATGCGGATCGAGCCACCGTTGCCGGTGACCTGATAGCGGCCCGGTACGAGGGCGCGGCATTCGGTGAGGGTGTGTTGCGGGTTCATCAGGTTGTAGCGGAAATCGTGTTCGACCATGGGTCCTCCAAATATGCGCGACATGCTAGCACGGGCCACGTTGCAGAATGACGTGCGCTTGCGACCTTCGATCAGGTTCAAATCAACCTTGGCCCATGGCAAACTGCCGCCCTCGAATCTGAAGGAACGGAACATGGCGCTGATCGAATGTTATGAATGTAAGCGGAGCATCAGCTCAGAGGCGTCGGCGTGCATTCATTGCGGGGCTCCAATGGCGCAGCAGGAGGCCCACGCGCAGAGCGCAGGAGCACCGGCTCAGCCTTCGACGATTTCTTTCGGCAGCCTGCCGCGCAACAGGGCTGTGGCCGAGGCTGTGATCGCGCCAGAAAGTCCGGAGCCTTTACCGAAAGTCGTGCCCGCGGCGGCGGGGCGTCGGCGTCAGCAACAGGCCGCGCAAGCAGCCGTGACGCATATCAATGAGGATGGCAGCCGCCCGGTGGAAGGCTGGTTGAAAATCATGGTGTTTCTGTTGCCGATGGTGTTCGTCTGGTTTCTGCTGCGCAGCGGTCACTCGGCGAAACAGCGCCTGTTCGGTTTCGGCTGGCTGGCGCTGCTGATTCTGGCGTCGACGCTGAAGTAAGCGGTAAAGCGCTTAACCCTCGACCTGGTTCTGCGGCGATCCCGCAGCCCAGGTCGCGATATTGTCCAGGGTCGTCGCGGCAATTGCGCCCAGCGCCTCGCGCGTCAGAAACGCCTGATGCGCGGTGATGATCACATTCGGAAAGGTCAGCAAGCGCGCCAGCACGTCGTCCTGCAACGGCAGGTCGGAACGGTCCTCGAAAAACAGCTGCGCCTCTTCCTCATACACATCCAGACCCAGATAACCCAGTTGCCCGTCTTTCAAGGCATCGATCAGCGCCGGGGTGTCCACCAGACCGCCGCGACCGGTGTTGATGAGCATCGCCCCTGCCTGCATGTGCGCCAGTGAATCGCGGTTGATCAGGTGTTTGCTCTGTTCGTTGAGCGGGCAGTGCAGGCTGATGATTCGCGACTGCGCGAGCAGCTCCGGCAGGCTCAGGTAACGTGCGCCCAAGGCCAGCACCTGCGGATTCGGGTACGGGTCGTAGGCGAGCAATTCACAACCGAAACCGTGCATGATTTTCGCGAACGTGGCACCGATCTGCCCGGTGCCGACGATGCCGACAGTCTTGCCGACCAGGTCGAACCCGGTCAGGCCATGCAGACTGAAATCACCTTCACGGGTGCGGTTGTAGGCGCGGTGCAAGCGCCGGTTGAGGGCGAGGATCAGGGCCACGGCATGCTCGGCCACCGCATGCGGCGAGTAGGCCGGAACGCGCACGACGCCAAGGCCCAGGCGTTTCGCGGCGGCCAGATCGACATGGTTGTAACCGGCCGAGCGCAGGGCGATCAAGCGTGTGCCGCCGGCGGCCAGACGCTCCAGCACCGCGGCGCTGAGGTCGTCATTGATAAAGGCGCAGACCACTTCGTGCTGCTCGGCCAGGGCCGCGGTATCGAGACTCAGCCGCGCCGGTTGAAAATGCAGTTCGATACCCGCCGGGCAATCGGCACCGAGGAAACTGTCGCGGTCGTAGGTCTGGCTGCTGAAAACGATCGTGCGCATGAAATCCTCCTGGAGCATCGACTTGTGCTGCATCACCCAAGTCAACTTTATCGGTGTCGGCGTTGACCGGTATTGCGCTGGGTCAGGCGCTGATCTTCGCTTGCGTGGCGAGGCGGTTGATCGCCCGTTCCAGCTCATCCAGCGCCGTCGACGCTTTCGGGTCTTCTTGTTTGAGCAGGGTTTCACTGCGCTGACAGGCCGCGCGCAACTGCGGGACGCCGCAATAACGTGTGGCGCCGTGCAGGCGATGCACCCGTTCAATCAGGGCATTCTGGTCGTGGCTGTCGCGTGCCGTACGAATCGCTTCACGGTCGGCTTCGAGCGAGGCCAGCAGCATCGCCAGCATGTCCGCCGCCAGATCCGCCTTGCCGGCGGCCAGACGCAAGCCTTCTTCGTGATCGAGCACCGGCAATTCGTGGTTGCCCGCGGCATTCTCGCTGACGCGCTCCGGCACCTGATTACGCAAGGCCAGGCCGGTCCATTTCAGTACCACTTGCGCCAGTTGCCGCTCGCTGATCGGTTTGGTCAGGTAGTCGTCCATGCCGCTTTGCAGCAAGGCGCGTTTTTCGTTGGCCATGGCATGCGCGGTGAGCGCGACGATCGGCAGCGGTGTGCAATGCCGTTCGCTCTCCCACTGGCGAATGGTTTCGGTGCTCTGACGGCCATCCATGCCCGGCATCTGGACATCCATCAACACCAGATCGAAGGATTCGGTCTGCACCGCTTTGACCGCTGCGTAACCGCTCTCCACCGCGAGCACCTTGGCGCCCATGTCTTCGAGTAACGTCTGCACCAGCAACAGGTTGGCCGGGTTGTCGTCGACACACAGCACCTTCGGCGCACGACTCGACAATGGCTCGTTCGGCTCGTTGCGTGGCTGGCGCGGGTTGGCCAGATCCGACAGGGCGCGGCGCAATTTGCGCGTGCAGGCCGGTTTGGCTTGCAACTGGCTGTGCGGGTTGGGCACCGACAGATGAAACAGGGTCTGCTCGGTGGTCGGGCACAGCACCAGCACTTTGCAGCCCAGGTGTTCGAGGTCCCAGATGTGCTGGTTCAAACGCTCCGGCAAGATGTCGTTGCTGGTGATGCCGATCACCGCCAGATCGATTGCCTGATCAGTCTGATGCGCGCCGGTGACGCCATTGGTCAGGCTTTCCAGAGTGTTGAACGGCGTGACGATGAGGCCGCAATCTTCCAGCTGATGCTGCAAGGCCTGCCGCGCCAGTTCGTGGTTTTCCAGCACCGCCACGCGGCGCCCGAGCAGCGGCGCCGAGGGCAGGTCTTCGGCGTCGTCCCGGGTTTTCGGCAGGCTCAGGCTGATCCAGAATTCCGAGCCTTCGCCCGGCGTGCTGTCGACGCCGATCTCGCCGCCCATCTGTTCGATCAGGCGCTTGGAAATCACCAGGCCCAGCCCGGTGCCGCCCGGCTGGCGCGACAACGAGTTGTCGGCCTGACTGAACGCCTGGAACAACGCGCGCACGTCCTGATTCGACAGGCCGATGCCGGTGTCCTGAATGCTGATGCGCAGTTGCACGCTGTCTTCGTGCTCTTCTTCAAGCATCGCCCGGGCGACGATGGTGCCTTCGCGGGTGAACTTGATCGCGTTGCTGACCAGGTTGGTGAGGATTTGCTTCAGGCGTAACGGATCACCGACCAGCGACAGCGGCGTGTCGCGATAGACCAGACTGACCAGCTCCAACTGCTTGGCGTGTGCGGCGGGGGCGAGAATGGTCAGGGTGTCCTGCAACAGATCGCGCAGGTTGAACGGTATGTGGTCGAGCACCAGTTTGCCCGCCTCGATTTTCGAGAAGTCGAGGATCTCGTTGATGATCCCGAGCAGGCTGTCGGCGGACTTTTCGATGGTGCCCAGATAGTCGAGCTGGCGCGGGGTCAGCTCGCTTTTTTGCAACAGATGGGTGAAGCCGAGAATGCCGTTGAGCGGCGTGCGGATCTCGTGACTCATGTTGGCAAGGAATTCGGATTTGATCCGGCTGGCTTCCAGCGCTTCTTTACGGGCCAGATCCAGTTCGATGTTCTGGATCTCGATGGTTTCCAGGTTCTGGCGGACGTCTTCGGTGGCCTGATCGACGCTGTGTTGCAGTTCTTCGCGAGCGTTCTGCAAGGTGCCGGCCATGCGATTGATGCCCGACGCCAATTCATCGAGTTCCTGACTGCCGAGCGGTGGCAGGCGGGTTTCCAGGTGGCCGTCCTTGAGTTGCGCGACGGCTTGTTTGATCTGGCTCAGCGGGCGGTTGATGGTGCGGCCCATGCGCAGGGCGAGCAGCGCGGCACCGGCAAGGCCCGCGGCAATCAGCAACAGGCTGGCGAACAGGCTGCGATAACCGCGCAGCAGCATGCCGTTGTGTGACAGCTCCAGTTCGACCCAGCCGAGCAGACGGTCGGACTCTGCGGGGATCAGCTCGCCGGCGAGGTTGCGGTGCTTGCCGAAGACCGGCATCAGGTAACGGGTCGCGTCATTGCCGCTGCGCCGTTGCAATTGTGCGCTGTCACCGCTCGGGGCCTGATTGAGCATGGTCGGGCCGGCGTGGGCCAGCGGCGAGCGGTCCGGCGCGAGGAAGGTCACGGCGCGCACATCGGGTTGTTCGAGGGACTGAGTGGCGATGCGCTCAAGCAATTCGCTGTTGCCATGTCCCATCGCGGGCGCCACCAGCGGTGCGAGCTGCTCGGCGATCATTTCGCCGCGCTGCATCAATTGGTTCTGCAGGTCGGACTGCTGCGTCCAGGTGAAATAACCACCCAATACCAGCGCCATCAGGCTGGTCGGCAACAAGGTCAGCAACAACACGCGACCTTTGATTCCCAGTTTCTTGAGCACGCCTATCTCCTGCATCCCGCTGATCCGTTGACTCATGCGTGCATCCGGCACGCGACATTGGCGCAGTGTAGCGATTTGCTCGCGGGCAATCTCCGGAAAAATGCTGTCGTCTTCTGTCTGCGAACGCAGGCGCGTTCGTCCGACGGCGCAACCTTGAGTTGCCCGCTGCCCGGCAATCTTGAATAATCACGCTCAACTGAGAATTACTTGCAGATACTCATGACTCCTGTTTCCGTTGGCCAGCCACGCATACTTTCCATCGAGGACGATCCGGTTCTGGGGGCCTATGTTCACGAACATCTGGGCCGCAGCGGCTTTCAGGTGACCTGGTGTCAGAACGGTCAGGAAGGCTTGAACATCGCCAGGCGCCAGGTGTTCGACGTGGTGTTGATGGACATTCTGTTGCCCGGGCTGGATGGCCTGAATCTGCTGACTCAACTGCGCCAGAGCCACTCGACGCCGGTGTTGCTGATGTCGGCTCTCGGTGCCGAGGCCGATCGCATCAGTGGTTTTCGCCTCGGCGCCGACGACTACCTGCCCAAACCGTTCAGCATGGCCGAGTTGCATGTGCGCATCGAAGCCATCCTGCGCCGGGTGGCCCTTGACCGTCGCCCGGTTACTCTCGCTGAGCCGGCGGCGCCCGGCGGGCTGCATTTCGACGACGACCAGTGCGATGTGTTCTTCCGCGAGCAAGCGGCCGGCCTGACCCGCAGCGAATTCCGTTTGCTGGAGACCCTCAACCGCAATGATGAGGAGGTGTTGAGCAAGGCCTTCCTTTATCAGCATGTCCTGCAGCGTGGTTATGCCGCGCACGACCGCAGTCTCGACATGCACATCAGCCAGATCCGCCGCAAACTCAAAGCCATCGGCTACACCGAGCGGGAAGTGCGCACGGTGTGGGGCAAGGGTTATGTGTTGAGTGCCGCTGATGAAAATGTCTGAGCTGCCGGGGCGGCACTCGCTGTTCTGGAAACTGGCCTTTCTGCTGGTCGCGTTCTGTCTGTTGATGATCTGGCTCAGTTGGTCGTGGGGCCGGTACATGGAGGAACGCAATCAGTTCCTCTCCGACGAGGCGCGCGGCACGCTCGCCCGTTATGCCGCGCAGGCTGAGCAGGCGTGGCAGCGAGGCGGGCGCAACGGCGTCGATGACTGGCTGCAAAGCATGGAATTGCGCGAAGCGAGTTGGGTCGGCGTCATCGGCGGCAACTTGCAGTCACTGAGCAACGATCCGCTGAACGAACAGGAAATCCAGCACCTGACGTTCTTGCGCGGGCTCGACTGGCCGATTCACAAACAGGGCCGGCCGTGGCTGCGCATCCCGTTTCCCAGGGAACCGTCCGCCGGCAGTCTGGTGATCGAATTGCCCGAGCGCTTTTTGCCTGGCAAATATCGGGTGTTCTGGCGGGTGATCACCAACGGCGTGATTCCCGGGCTGTTCACTTTATTGTTGTGCATCGGACTGTACCGCTTGCTGGTGGTACCGCTGAACAACCTGCGTGAGCAGGCCAATGCCTGGCGCGCCGATCAATTGAATGTACGGCTGTCGAGCGGCATTACCCAGCGACCGGACGAACTCGGCGAGCTGGCCCGGGCGTTCGACTCGATGTCCGAACGCCTGCAAACCACCGTCGCCGTGCAACAGCAATTGCTCCGCGACCTGTCCCATGAACTGCGCACGCCATTGAGCCGACTGCGCGTGGCCAGCGAAAGCGAGCAAGACCTACTGCAATTGCGCGAACGCATCGGCCGCGAAGTCGACGGCATGCAACGGCTGGTCGAAGACACCTTGCAACTGGCCTGGCTCGATACCGACCGTTCGCCACTGTCCGACGAGGCGATTCAGATCCAGGCCTTGTGGGAGATGCTCACCGACAACGCCTGTTATGAAAGCGGCTGGCCGAGCCTGCAATTACAGTGTTCGGTGGAGGCGTCGTGCTGGGTGCGCGGTAATCTGAATACCTTGGCGCAGGCGCTGGAGAATATTTTGCGTAACGCTATTCGGCATTCGCCCGAGGGCGGGATTGTGCGTCTGGATGGCAGGCGAGATGGCGAGTACTGGCACCTGTGGCTGGAGGATCAGGGCGGCGGCGTGGCCGAAGCAGATCTTGAACGGATCTTTTCGCCGTTTACCCGGCTCGACGGTTCGCGGCCGGGCGATGGCGGGTTTGGCTTGGGTTTGAGCATTGCGCGGAATGCGGTGCAGCGCCAGGGTGGGCGTCTTTGGGCGCAGAACAGCGGTTCGGGGTTGCGACTGAATATGCGGTTGGTGGCGGATGATGGCGTTGCACCGACAGGACCGATCGCGAGCAGGCTCACTCCTACAGATTCCAGCGTCGTTTCCCAAGCCCTCGTTCAATCTCAACCTGTGTAGGAACTGCGGCACCCTGTAAGAGCGAGCTTGCTCGCGATGTAGTCCGTTGGTGGAGGCCAATCCTGCGAGTATGCAGGAGCGCACGCTTTCTTTTGTACGACATTTCCCAAGCTGCATCAGCGGTCATGTTTAGCGTTCTGAACGGTTTAGGCTCGTGCCTCACCTGATCCTCAAGGAATTGCGCATGACTGTATCCAGCCTTACTGGCAGCCCGGATGGCGAACGCTTCAACGAAGTGCTCGCACTGATTCATAGTTCCAGAAATAAGGCAATGCAGGCGGTCAATACGCAGCTGATTGAGCTTTATTGGCAGGTAGGCGCGCACATCAGTCGCAAGATTGAGCAGGCGGAGTGGGGGGATTCGGTGGTGGGGCAATTGGCCGATCATCTGGCTCTGAGACAACCGGGGTTGCGAGGGTTCACTCGGCGCAATTTGTTTCGGATGCGCCAGTTTTATGAGATTTATCGGGGCGATCAGAAAGTGTCAGCACTGCTGACACAATTGCCTTGGACTCATAATTTACTCATTTTTACTCAGAGTAAGCTCTCTGAAGAGCGCGAGTTTTATCTGCGGATGGCCATTCAGGAGAAGTGGTCTACAAGAGAGTTGGAGCGCCAATTCAAAACGGCGCTGTTCGAAAGAAGCGTCACCAACCCGGCGAAAGCTTCCGCGGCACTGAAACAAGCCCATCTCGCAGCACTCGAGATTTTCCGTGATACCTACATGGTCGAGTTCCTCGATCTGCCCTCTGCTCATTCCGAAACCAATTTGCACCAAGGCCTGCTATCCCGCCTCAAGGAATTCCTGATCGAACTTGGTCGCGACTTCTGCTTTGTCGGTTCCGAATATCCATTGCAGGTCGGCGGTCGGGATTTTTCTCTGGATCTTCTGTTCTTTCACCGAGGGCTCAACTGCCTTGTAGCCATTGAACTCAAGGTCGGCCGTTTTGAGCCGGAATACCTCGGCAAGCTGGATTTCTATCTGGAGGCGCTGGATCGCAATGTCCGCAAGCCTCACGAAAGCCCGGCCATTGGTGTCTTGCTGTGTGCAAGCAAGGAAGATGAGGTCGTCGAATACGCCCTCAATCGCAGTCTTTCGCCCGCATTGATAGCGGAATATCAAACCTGTCTGCCGGATAAGCAATTGCTGCAGGCCAAGTTGCATGAGTTTTATGCCCTGGATACGGCGCACACAGAAAATAGCGACTAACGGCTGCTTATTCCCATAAACCATAAGCACCGCACTTTGCGTGATATGGCCTGCGCGGGTTTGCCGGTATGATAGGCGCCCCCGCACGTCTGGATTGCGAATACGCCATGACCCTGCAGTACCCAACCATCGCCGATTGCGTCGGCAACACTCCGCTGGTGCGTTTGCAGCGCCTGCCCGGTGACACCAGCAACACCCTATTGCTCAAGCTCGAAGGGAATAACCCGGCGGGTTCGGTCAAGGATCGTCCGGCGCTGTCGATGATCACCCGTGCCGAACTGCGCGGGCAGATCCACGCGGGCGATACGCTGATCGAAGCGACCTCGGGCAACACCGGGATCGCCCTGGCCATGGCCGCCGCGATCAAGGGTTACAAGATGATCCTGATCATGCCGGACAACTCCAGCGCCGAGCGTAAAGCGGCGATGACCGCGTACGGTGCCGAGCTGATTCTGGTCAGTCAGGAAGAAGGCATGGAAGGCGCGCGCGATCTTGCGCAGCGCATGGAAGCCGAAGGTCGGGGCAAGGTGCTCGATCAGTTCGCCAATGGCGATAACCCCGAAGCGCACTACACCACCACCGGCCCGGAAATCTGGCGTCAGACCCAGGGCACCATCACTCACTTCGTCAGTTCGATGGGCACCACCGGCACCATCATGGGCGTGTCGCGCTACTTGAAAGAGCAGAGCGACAGCGTGCAGATCGTCGGTTTGCAGCCGATGGAAGGCTCGGCCATTCCCGGCATCCGTCGCTGGCCGCAGGAATACCTGCCGAAGATCTATCAGGCCGATCGCGTTGACCGCATCGTCGACATGGCGCAAAGCGAGGCCGAGGACGTCACCCGTCGTCTGGCCCGCGAAGAAGGCATCTTCTGCGGCGTGTCCTCGGGCGGTGCGGTGGCAGCGATGCTGCGCCTGTCCAAAGAAGTTGAAAACGCGGTGATCGTCGCGATCATCTGCGACCGTGGCGACCGTTATCTGTCGACCGGCATTTTCGACGCGCCCAACTGATGGCCAAGCATGAGAGAGGCCTGCGCTTCCAGCCCACCGGCGGTAGCAAGGCTCCGCAAATCCCGACCGGCAAAAAGCAGCGCTTGAGCATCGAGCGCCTTGCCAATGACGGTCGCGGTATCGCGTTTTTCGAAGGCAAAACCTGGTTCGTTCTCGGCGCCCTTGCCGGTGAAGAGGTCGAAGCCCGGGTACTCGGTGCCCACGGCAAAGTGGTCGAGGCGCGCACCGAACGCGTGTTCAAGGCCAGTGAATTGCGCCGCCCGACGCCGTGTCCGCACGCGGGTCGCTGCGGCGGTTGCAGTGTTCAGCATTTGCCCCACGGCGAACAGCTTGCCCTGAAACAGCGCATGCTCGCCGAGCAATTATCCAAGGTGGCCGGTGTCGAACCACAAGAGTGGGCAGCACCGTTGACCTGCCCCGAGTTCGGTTACCGCCGACGTGCCCGGATCGCCGTGCGTTGGGACATGAAGGCGAAAAAGCTCGAGGTCGGTTTCCGCGCTGCCGGCAGTCAGGACATCGTCGCCATCAGCGAATGCCCGGTGCTGGTACAGCCCTTGCAACCGATCATGACCCGTTTGCCGGAGATGCTCCGTCGCTTGAGCAAACCGCAGGCGCTGGGCCATGTGGAATTGTTCAGCGGTTCGTCTTTGGCGGTGCTGTTGCGGCACATGGCGCCGTTGTCCGAAGCGGATCTGACGATTCTCAAGGACTTCTGCCAATTTCATGAAGCGCAACTGTGGCTGCATGGCGAAGGTGAACCGCAACCGGTGGATGCGAGCCAGTCGTTGGGTTATCGCCTGGAGCAGTGGAATCTGGATCTGGCCTGGCGGCCAGGCGACTTTATCCAGGTCAACGCCGGGGTCAACGAAGCAATGGTGGCGCAAGCGCTGGACTGGCTGCTGCCGACCCGCGACGAACGTGTGCTCGATCTGTTCTGCGGCTTGGGCAACTTCGCGTTACCGCTGGCGCAAAACGTGCGCGAAGTGGTCGCGGTGGAGGGCGTGCAGACCATGGTCGATCGCGCCGCTGCCAACGCTGCTAGTAACAATTTGCATAACACAAAGTTTTTTCAAGCCGATTTATCCCAGCCTTTGACCGATGCTCAGTGGATCGGAAACGGCTTTTCTGCGGTACTCTTGGACCCACCGCGTGACGGTGCTTTCGAGGTGGTGCGCAAGCTTGCGACCCTGGGTGCCAAACGGCTGGTGTACGTGTCGTGCAACCCTGCAACTCTGGCGCGCGATACGGTCGAATTGATCAAGCAGGGCTACCGGTTAAAACGTGCCGGGATTCTCGATATGTTTCCTCAGACGGCACATGTCGAGGCCATGGCGTTATTTGAAGCGAGCCAGGATGGCTCGTCTGAATCCGTCTGAGCTGTCCGTGTCGCGCTCGCTTTAGCCCCGCGAGCGCAAACGGGCAACGAAGCTCAGCGATTTGACGCATTGAATCTGCGTCGTAGGGAAGGTAAAGCAACATGGTACAGGTGAGAGCACACCAGCCGATCAACAATGACGGCAGTATCAATCTCGAGGCTTGGCTCGATCACGCGGTCAGTGTCGATCTGGCACTGGATCGCGAAGCCTTGAAAGAAGCCTGCGAGTTCGCTCGCGAGGCCGAACAACAGTCCAATGCCAAGAAGAATCTGTGGGCCGAAGGCTCCGGCAGTTTCAGCACGGGACTCGAGATCGCCGAGATCCTCGCCGACCTCAAGCTTGATCAGGATTCGCTGGTCGCCGCGGTCCTGTATCGCGGCGTACGCGAAGGCCAGATTGCACTCGCGGCCGTCGGTCAGCGCTTCGGTCCGGTGGTGGCCAAGCTGATCGACGGCGTACAGCGCATGGCGGCTATCAGTGACAGCCTCAGCCCGCGTCAGTCGATGGTCATGGGCACGCAAGGGCAGGTGGAAAACCTGCGCAAGATGCTTGTGGCAATGGTCGACGACGTGCGCGTTGCGCTGATCAAACTCGCTGAGCGTACCTGTGCGATCCGTGCGGTTAAAACCGCTGACGACGAAAAGCGCAACCGCGTCGCCCGCGAAGTCTTCGACATCTACGCGCCGCTCGCGCACCGGCTCGGTATCGGTCATATCAAATGGGAACTGGAGGACTTGTCCTTCCGTTATCTGGAACCGGATCAATACAAACAGATCGCCAAGTTGCTCCATGAGCGGCGGCTGGATCGCGAGCGTTTCATCGCCGACGTGATGACCCAGCTCAAGGACGAATTGCAGGCCACCGGCGTCGACGCCGACATCAGCGGCCGGGCCAAACACATCTATTCAATCTGGCGCAAAATGCAGCGCAAGGGTCTGGAGTTCAGCCAGATCTACGACGTTCGCGCCGTTCGCGTGCTGGTGCCGGAAATGCGCGACTGCTACACCGCGCTCGGCATCGTCCACACGCTGTGGCGGCACATCCCGAAAGAATTCGACGACTACATCGCCAACCCGAAAGAGAACGGCTACCGCTCGCTGCACACCGCAGTGATCGGCCCGGAAGGCAAAGTGCTGGAAGTGCAGATACGCACCCACTCCATGCACGAAGAAGCCGAGCTCGGCGTCTGCGCGCACTGGCGCTACAAGGGCACTGACGTCAAATCGGGTTCGAACCATTACGAAGAGAAAATCTCCTGGCTGCGTCAGGTGCTCGAATGGCACGAAGAGCTGGGCGATATCGGCGGTCTGGCCGAACAGCTGCGGGTCGATATCGAGCCGGATCGGGTGTACATCTTCACCCCCGACGGTCACGCCATCGACTTGCCGAAAGGCGCGACGCCGCTGGACTTCGCCTACCGCGTGCACACCGAGATCGGCCACAACTGCCGTGGCGCGAAGATCAACGGGCGCATCGTGCCGCTCAACTACAGCCTGCAGACCGGTGAGCAGGTCGAGATCATCACCAGCAAACACGGCACGCCGAGTCGTGACTGGCTGAACTCGAACCTGGGTTACGTCACCACCTCGCGGGCGCGGGCGAAGATCGTTCACTGGTTCAAATTGCAGGCGCGCGACCAGAACGTTGCGGCCGGTAAAACCCTGATCGAGCGCGAACTGACGCGTCTTGGTCTGCCTGCGGTGGATTTCGACAAGCTGGCCGACAAGGCCAACATGAAAACTGCCGAAGACATGTTTGCCGCCCTCGGTGCCGGCGACTTGCGTCTGGCGCAACTGGTCAATCTCGCGCAGCAACTGGTCGAGCCGGAACGCGGCAACGAACAACTGGAACTGATCCCACGCAAGGCCACCGGTTACAAGCCGGGCAAGCGCGGCGACATTCAGATCCAGGGCGTCGGCAACCTGATGACGCAGATGGCGGGCTGCTGCCAGCCGCTGCCGGGCGATGCGATTGTCGGCTACATCACCCAAGGGCGTGGCGTGAGCATTCACCGTCAGGACTGCGCCTCGGTGCTGCAACTGGGCGGGCGCGAGCCGGAGCGGATCATTCAGGTCAGTTGGGGCCCGGTGCCGGTGCTCACCTATCCGGTGGACATTGTCATCCGCGCCTACGACCGTTCCGGTCTGCTGCGTGACGTCTCGCAGGTGCTGCTCAACGAGCGCATCAACGTTCTGGCGGTCAACACCCGCTCGAACAAGGAAGACAACACCGCGTTGATGTCTCTGACCATCGAGATCCCGGGTCTGGATGCGCTGGGACGGTTGCTGGGGCGGATTTCGCAGTTGCCGAACATCATCGAAACGCGGCGTAACCGCACGCCGTAATGTAGGTTTCCTGTGGGAGCGAGCCTGCTCGCGAAAAGGGCGTGTCAGTCGACAACTTTGTTGCAGACACACCGCTTTCGCGAGCAGGCTCGCTCCCACAATGGTTTTGGTGAGAGATAAGTGATGTACAGCCTTGAAGACCTGCTCCACCTGATGAGCCGGCTGCGCGATCCGCAGTACGGTTGCCCGTGGGATATCAAGCAAACCTACGCGACCATCGTCCCGCACACCCTCGAAGAAGCCTACGAAGTGGCCGACGCCATCGAGCGCGGCGATTTCGATCATTTGCAGGGCGAGCTTGGTGACCTGTTGTTCCAGGTCGTCTATTACAGTCAGTTGGCTCGGGAAGAAGGGCGTTTTGAATTCGCCGGGGTGATCGACAGCATCACCCGCAAGCTGATTCGTCGTCACCCGCACGTGTTCCCGACCGGTGATCTGTATGCGCCGCTCGATGTGCCGCGATTGAATGAGGAGCAGGTCAAGCAGCGTTGGGAAGAGATCAAGGCCGAAGAACGCGCCGAGAAATCCGCCGCGCCCGAGCAACTGTCGCTGCTCGATGATGTGCCGGCAACGCTGCCGGCATTGTCCCGTTCAGCCAAGTTGCAGAAGCGCGCCGGGCAGGTCGGTTTCGACTGGCCGGACGCCTTGCCGGTGTTCGACAAGGTCCGCGAAGAGCTCGATGAAGTGCTCGAAGCCATGTCCGAAAACGATCCCGAAGCGGTGTCGGAAGAGATCGGCGATCTGCTGTTTTCCGTGGTCAATCTGGCCCGGCATCTGAAGGTCGATCCGGAAACTGCACTACGTGGCGCCAATGGCAAATTTGAAAGACGTTTCCGTTTTATCGAACAGGCATTGCGCGACACCCACCGTCCCATAGAAGATTGCACCCTCGAAGAGTTGGACGCCCTGTGGGGTGAAGCCAAACGTCAGGAAAAGAATTTGCCTAGCTGCGGCTGAGCAACTGCCCAAGTGAGTAAGCACATGAGTATTTCCCTTCGCGATCAGTTGCTCAAAGCAGGCCTGGTCAACCAAAAGCAGGCCAAGCAGGTCAGCAAGGACAAGCAGAAGCAGCAGCGTCTGGCCCACAAAGGCCAGATCGAACTGGATGACTCGCAGCAGCGCGCTGCCCAGGAAGCCATGGCCGAGAAGGTCAAGCGCGACCAGGAGCTGAATCGTCAGCAGAAAGAAAAGGCTGAAGCCAAGGCGCGTGCTGCGCAGGTCAAGCAGTTGATCGAGGTCTCGCGTCTGCCGAAGCTGACCACCGAGGACTACTACAACTTCGTCGATGACAAGAAGGTCAAGCGCATCTCGGTCAACACGCTGATGCGCAACAAGCTCAGCAGCGGTTCACTGGCGATCGTGCATCATGCTGGCGGCTACGAAGTGATCCCGCGTGAAGCGGCGCTGAAGATCCAGGAGCGCGATCCACAGCGTATCGTGCAGCTCAATGTGCAGACCGAAGAGGTCAGCAGCGAGGACGATCCGTACGCGGCCTATCAGATCCCTGACGATCTGATGTGGTAAATCGATAAAGCTGTAACAACGAAAAACCCCGCTGATGGCGGGGTTTTTCGTTTTCAATGCTGTGGTTGAATCAGGCGGATTGTAAGTCCCGTTGTTGCTCTTGCACTTCGAGTTCGGCCTTGTAGTTGTGGGCATCGATCTCGTTGTGGAACATGCCGACCAGCAAGTCTTGTTGATGCACATCCCAGATGCGGATACCGGCGGCTACGCCTTCGTGGGACATGTGTGAATCGTCGCGTTCAGTTACTTTTACAGTCATCTGCTAGCTCCAAATCTCAAGTTATCTGCAGCAAGGCGTGTGCAGGACTCTTTTATATGATTTGTTAGCTTGCTAAGTAAACGCTTGATTCGTGCAACGTATTCTTGCGTAAAACGCAACAGTGCTACAGCCCGCTAAATCCGCGACATTCGGTCGCAGGTTGGTAAGTTTCATGACAGAAGTTTCATTTTCGGAGCACCGAAAACCCCTGTAGGAGTGAGCCTGCTCGCGATTGCGCAGTGTCAGTCACCGACGATGTTGGCTGATCCACCGCTATCGCGAGCAGGCTCACTCTTACAGGAAATGTGCGTCGGCGATGAGGTTTTTTGCAGGCAAAAAAAAAACGCCCCGAACCAGTCGGGGCGTTTTCATGTGTGGCTCAGCAGCAGGGAATTACTTGCCTTCCCAGCGCTTCAGCACCAGCGTGGCGTTGGTGCCGCCGAAGCCGAAACTGTTGCTCATCACGGTGTTGATGGTGGCGTTCTCGCGGGTCTTGGTCAGCACCGGCAGATCGGCCACTTCAGGGTCCAGCTCGTCGATGTTGGCGGAACCGGCAATGAAGTTGCCTTCCATCATCAGCATGCAGTAGATCGCTTCGTGAACGCCAGCGGCGCCCAGGGAGTGACCGGACAGGCTCTTGGTCGAGCTGATCGCTGGAGCCTTGTCGCCGAACACTTCACGCACACCTTTCATTTCCGCGACGTCGCCGACCGGAGTCGAAGTGCCGTGGGTATTCAGGTAGTCGATCGGAGTATCAACGGTGGACATCGCCATCTGCATGCAGCGGATCGCGCCTTCGCCACTCGGGGCAACCATGTCGTAGCCGTCGGAGGTCGCGCCGTAGCCAACGATTTCCGCGTAGATTTTCGCGCCACGGGCCAGAGCGTGTTCCAGCTCTTCAACCACGACCATGCCGCCACCGCCGGCAATGACGAAACCGTCACGGTCTTTGTCGTAGGCACGGGAAGCCTGTTCCGGGGTGTCGTTGCGCTTGCTGGACAGTGCGCCCATGGCGTCGAACAGGAACGATTGGCTCCAGTGCTCTTCTTCACCGCCACCGGCGAAGACGATGTCCTGCTTGCCCATCTGGATCTGTTCCATGGCGGTACCGATGCAGTGAGCACTGGTGGCGCAGGCAGAAGCGATGGAGTAGTTCAGGCCTTTGATCTTGAACGGCGTGGCCAGGCAAGCGGAAACGGTGCTGCTCATGGTCCGCGTTACGCGGTATGGGCCGACGCGTTTCACGCCTTTCTCGCGCAGGATGTCCAGCGCTTCCATCTGGTTCAGCGTGGAAGCACCGCCGGAACCGGCGATCAGACCGGTACGCGGGTTGGACACTTGCTCTTCGGTCAGGCCGGAGTCAGCAATGGCGTCTTTCATGGCCAGGTAGGCGTAAGCCGCTGCGTGGCCGACGAAGCGATAGATCTTGCGATCGATCAGCTCTTCAAGGTTGAGGTCGATGGAGCCGGAAACCTGGCTACGCAGACCCATTTCGGCATATTCCGGGTTGAACCGGATACCAGGGCGGCTTGCACGCAGGTTAGCGGAGACGGTCTCTTTGTCATTGCCCAGGCACGAAACGATGCCCAGACCAGTGATAACGACGCGGCGCATGCGAATAACCCTTAGAAGTTGTCAGTGGAGGTGAACACGCCGACGCGAAGGCCTTCGGCGGTGTAGATTTCGCGACCGTCGACAGTCACCGAACCATCGGCAATGGCCAGGTTCAGCTTGCCCTTGAGGACGCGTTTGATATGAATGTTGTAGGTGACTTTCTTCGCGGTCGGCAGGACCTGACCGAAGAACTTCACTTCGCCCGAACCCAGCGCACGGCCACGGCCCGGCAGACCCTGCCAGCCCAGGAAAAAGCCGACCAGTTGCCACATGGCATCCAGACCCAGGCAGCCCGGCATCACCGGATCACCTTCGAAGTGGCACGCGAAGAACCACAGGTCAGGGTTGATATCCAGCTCGGCGACCAATTCACCTTTGCCGTACTTGCCGCCTTCTTCGCTGATCAGAGTGATGCGATCGACCATCAGCATGTTCGGGGCGGGCAGTTGCGCGTTACCTGGGCCGAACAGCTCACCGCGACTGCAGCGCAGCAGATCTTCCCGAGTAAAGGCGTTTTGTTTGGTCATGCGAGCTCCTCAATAATCCCATGCGGCAGGTGGGGCAAATCTTCCCGACCGTTCGAAGCGTTCATGCCTCGAACCGGCAGCCTACTCATAGACTATTGCGTTGTGGTGAAAGTCACAGCACCAAGGACATGAATGTACACTTGTGCACTGAAATTTTTATTCAAGCCCCTTTTGAGGCTCGTTCGGGTGCCTAAGACTGCCGCACTTTCGCTTTTCACGCCAGTCACAGATGGTCAAAAGACCGTCACTAGGACACCCAACGCTGCAGAATCTGCTGTAGATCATTACGTTTGAACGGCTTCGCCAGATAATCGTTCATCCCTGCCGACAGGCAGGTTTCGCGGTCGCCCTGCAAGGCATTGGCCGTCAGCGCGATGATCGGCACGTCGCGGCGCCCGGGCAGTTGGCGAATCTGCCGGGTGGCCTCATAGCCATCGATGATCGGCAAACGGCAATCCATCAGAATCACTTCAAAATCATTGCCCTCGGCACTGCGCACCGCCTGCGCGCCATCGGTGGCGACACTGACAGTAAAGCCCAGGCTGCGCAGCATTGCTTCGATCACGGTCTGGTTAACCGGATTGTCTTCCACCAGCAACACATTGCGCCCCTCGCCGTGGCCATTGCCATTCAAGGCGCGGGGGGCGGCCAGTTGTGGCAACGCCTGCTTATAAAGAGCCAGCGGAATTTCCAGGGTAAACACCGAGCCGCGACCTTCCTCGCTCTGTGCACGCAAGGTGCCACCCATGCGTTCGGCGAGGGTGCGCGCGATCGGCAGGCCGAGCCCGGTGCCGCCGTAGCGTCGCGAAATCGAACTGTCGGCCTGCTGGAATGCGTTGAACATCGATTCAAGGTTCTCGGACGAAATGCCGATGCCACTGTCGCGGACCGAGCAGGTGAACCACAGCAGTTCGTGATCGAGCGACTGCCACTGCGCCTCGATGCTGACCCGACCCTGTTCGGTGAACTTCAGGGCATTGCCAACCAGGTTGACCAGGATCTGCCGGATCCGCGTCGGATCGCCCTGCACCTGCAAGCCGCGCATGTCCTCGGGAATCCGCAGATTGAGGGCCAGGCCACGCTGCACCGCGCTGTGCTGGAACGACTGCGCGCAGGCGCCGATCAGTTCGGCAAGGTTGAACGGAATGTGCTCAAGTTCAAGCTCCGAACGTTCGATGCGCGAGAAGTCGAGAATATCGTTGATCACCTTGAGCAAATGCTCGGTGGACTCGGAGGCGAGGGCGGCGTACTCGATCTGCTCCTCGGTCATCTCCGTGGTTTCGAGCAATTGCAGCATGCCCAGCACACCGTTCATGGGCGTGCGCAGTTCATGGCTCATCATCGCCAGAAAGTCTGATTTGGCGTTGTTGGCCTTTTCCGCTTCTTCGCGGGTCTGGATCAATTGCGCCATGGCTTGCTGCTGTTCACGGCTGGCCTGTTCCAGCGCCTGGGCGAGGTTGTTGATGTGCTGCGACAGCGCCCCGAGCTCGGTGTCATCAACGATCGGCAGCGGGGTTTTATAGTCGCCGTCCTGAATCGCCTTGACCGCGTTGCCGATATCGCGAATCGGCTGCGACAGACTGCCGGCCAGACGTCGCGCCAGGACGAAAGTGAAGAGCAGGGCGAACAACGCCAGAATCCCCGCCTTGAAGAGGATTTCCTGCTGACGCTGGCTGAAGGCATCGTTGGACAGACCGACGATCACCCGCCCCAGATAATCCTCGCTGGCCCCACCATTACTGACTTTGACGTCCTGGAAGAAATCATTCTGCAGAGCGATCCGCTGCAAGCGCACCGGTGCCTGAAACACCTCGACCTGATGCGGGCGACTGTGGGCTTCCGCCGGTTGTTCGACATACACCAGAATCCGGTTGGCGCTGTCCTGCACTTCCAGAAAACGCACGTTGGGCGTCGCCAGCGTGGCCTTGAGCAGACTTTCCAGCACTTCGTTGTTACCGGAAATCACCCCGTACTCGGTGGCGGGCGCCAGTTGGTTGGCGATCAGTTGGCCGGTGTGGTTCAGCTCCTGGCGCAAATCCTGAATGCGCACGAAGGTGAAGAAACTGATCAACAGCAAGGTCAGCAACAGCGCCGGGCCGAGGCTGATCAGCTGGGTGCGGGTGTTGATGTCCCAACGACGACGGAAACTCATGGGCGGCTTTCTCCTTCAGCCAACGCGCGGGCAACAGACGCTTCGTTCAGCGGTTCAATACCCAGGGAACGAGCTACCTGGGCATTACTTGAGACTTTAAAACGTGCGGGGTAGAGCGTTCGCGGCCAGTTGGCGGGTGGCTGGTCGAGCAAATGGTCGAGCACAGTCAGCCAATCGTTCTGGTCGCTGTAACTGCTGGCCAGGCTGCCGGCACGGACAAACGCGGCGTTCGGACCGATCAGCGCCAATTGTCGCGAGTAGCTGCTGAGCAGCAGATTTTTCGCGGTTTTCGGGTTGTACAGATCGGGATCGTCGAGGCCCAGCAGCACGTCGCTGTTTTTCAGCACGGTTTGCAAGGGGCGACTGTCGTGGGTGTTGTCCCAGCGCTGGCTGACGATTTCCAGATTCAACGGCTGCGCTGCCAGGTGCAGCTCTTTAAGGAGGAACTCGCTGTGCTGGTCGAACAACACGCCAACCCGGCGTGCCTGCGGCAGAATTTGGCGGATCAATTGCAACTGCCGGCCAAGCGGCGGATCGCTCCACAGCAGGCTCAGGCGGGACGGCTGTGCCGAGCCGAGACGTTGACGGGCTTGCAGGCGACTGATGCGTAACACCAGCGTCGCCGGGCCCTGGGTTTCTTGCAGGCGCCAGTCGAGGCTCGGCAGATCGAGCAGGATCAGACGCAGGCTGGCCGGCAGTTTTCCCGGCGCCGGCAGGCTGGCCAGTGGCTGGAAACGCACGGTGTCGGTCGGGCGCAGTTCGCTCAGCGCTTGTACGAACGCTTGCACGCCGGGGCTTTCTTCGGCACCGGTCAACAGAATGTCGGCGGCCTGCACCGCCACGCCGTGCAGCCACGCGGTCAGAAACAGACACAAACCGGCCAGCCAGTGAGCCAGGGTTGGCGTCTTTCGCGTCAGGCCGTAGCGCACCTTAGAATTCCAGCTCGGCGCTGAAGTACAGCACGCGGCGCTCGTCGTAATTGTTGTCGACGAAAGTGGTCGGCTCATGGTCGAGGCGTTGCTGCAGCACGCCGGCCAATTGCAATTGCGCCTTGCCCAGGGCGATGCGCTTGGCGATTCGCGTGTCGACCCGCTCGAAGCGGTAGCCGTTGAGCGCGTTGTCGCCGTAATAGAAGAGGGCGCTGTTCCAGCCGTGACCCCAGTCGCGCAGCCAGCCGGCGGAACCGCTGTTGCTGGCGGTGAATTGCTGATCCAGCGGATTGCTCGCCTCGGCATCGACGTAGGAGTACGTCAGACGCAGGCGGTCGATTGTGCTCAGGCGCCAGTCGAGCTGGGTTTCAGTGCCGCGAAACCTTGAGCTGTTGGCGTTGCTGGCGATGTATTGGTTGTTGCGCAGCGGTTCGCTGATCATCCCGGTGATCTCGTCGTAGAACAGCTTCACGTCGAGCGCCAGACCCAGTTCGGCGAAATAGCCGTTGTAGCCCAGTTCCCGCGAGCGCATGTGTTCCTGATCGAGATCGCCGGGGCCACGGGTCTTGACGAAGTAACGCGCCGAAGACTGGCCGTAGGCCGAGGGCTGCAGCTTGCTGACCTGATAGCTCCAGTTGACGTTGTTCTCGAACATGTCCGGCGAGCGGATCGCCTCCGAATACACCGCGCGCAGGCTGTGGCGCGGATTGATCAGGTAATTGACCGCGAAGCGTGGCGTCAGTGAACTGCCGATCAGTTGCGTGTCTTCGAACATCGCACCGCCCTGCAACAGCCAGTGTTCACTGGCGCGCCATTCCAGTTGGCCGAACGCGCGCCAAGTGGTGTCGTCCAGCGTGCCGTTGAAGTAAGTCTCGGAATCGGCCCGGTCGTAACGATAGTTCATGCCGCTGACCAGGCGCACGCTGTCGGACAGGCTGAGGGTGTCTTGCAGTTCGAGGTCGTAGCGCGATTCGCGGGCGCTCTGGTCGATTTCGCCGCACAACGTCTGGCTGGCGCCGTTGCGCCATTGATCGAGCACGCGATTGGCCAAAGCCATTTCCTGCGGTGTGCCGGGTGCCGCGCCGGGACCGGTGAAACGGGTGATGTTGCGGGCCAGGCGTTCGGTGTAATTCGGGTTGAGCTGCCACAGTTGCGTCAGCTCGGGGCTGAACGACACCTCGGCGTCGCAGGCACGCCAGGTTTGCTGACGATCCCAGTGCTGCGCCGAGCCTTGGATATAAAGGCTGTGCTCTGGGTTGATGTCGAGATTCCAGCGCACCGAGCCGGCGTAGTCCTTGGCCACCACGTCGGAATTGTTCCCGGTGGCGGTAATCCCGGAGAACACCGGACGGTAGGTGTAGGGCCGCTGATTGGTGCCATCCTTCGCGTTGACCTGCCAGTCGAGGCTCTGGTTGTCGCTGAGGGTGTGACTGACCGCGAGGCTGAAGCGGTTCAAACGGCGACTGTCGCGGTAATCGGCGCCGCTGCGGTCGCTGTCGAAGCCATCGTCTTCCTGACCGGACAGCGACAGGCGCAGATCGCCGCCATTCCAGCCGGTGCCCTGGCTGGCATAGAAGTCATTGATACCGCGCTGGCCACGGGTGATCTTCAGCCGCGTGCCGTGGCTGTCTGCCGGATTGCGCGTGATGATGTTGACCACCGCCATCAGCGCGTTGGCGCCGTAGCTGACGGTGTTCGGGCCGCGAAAGACTTCGATGCGCTCGATGTCCTCGATGGCCACCGGAATATCACTCCAGTCCACCGTTGCCAGGCCTGCGCGATAGACCGAGCGGCCATCGATCAGTACCTGCATGCGCCGCGCTTCGGTGGCGTTGGTGCCGTGGTAATTGACCGCTGCCTGATTGCCGCTGATGTTGCCGACCATCATCCCCGGCACCAGCCGCAGCAGTTCACTGATGTCGCGGGCGCCGCTGGCGTTGATCAATTCACTGTCGAGTACGGTCATGCTCCCCGGCACCTCCGCAGGTGTCTGCTTCAGGCGCGTGGCCGTCAGCACCTGCGGCAGCGTCTCGCTGTCCATGAACAGGTCGTCCGCCTGCGACACCGGGCTGAACAACAGCGCCAGCAACAGGGAGGAACGCGGTGGGGGAGCGGCAAAAAACACGACACAGCCTATAGAGCGAAGAATTGGCGCGCATGTTAACCGAGGGCAGCGACTTTTCCAGTCACGTTAGAGGCATTTTCCTAGGTTTTATTGGTCTTCTTCCTACAAGTGTCGGTAATTGACGCAGGGGCTGGCCGCGACCGGGTCGCCCCGTATAATGCCGGCATCGCCACTGGTATGGATTAACGGATTGCATATGACTGAACAGCGCCCGATTGCGGTCCTGGGAGGCGGAAGTTTTGGAACCGCCGTGGCCAATCTTTTGGCCGAGAACGGCCATCAAGTCCGGCAGTGGATGCGTGACCCCGAGCAGGCCGAGGCCATCCGGGTCAATCGCGAAAACCCGCGTTACCTCAAAGGCATCAAGATTCTGCCGGGCGTGACCGCCGTCACTGACCTGCAGGAAACCCTCGACGCCTGCGACTTGTGCTTTGTCGCGCTGCCGTCCAGTGCCTTGCGCACGGTGCTGGCGGCTCACGCCGAGCGCTTGAGCGGCAAAATGCTGGTCAGCCTGACCAAAGGCATCGAAGCCCACACCTTCAAACTGATGAGCCAGATCCTCGAAGAGATCGCCCCGCAAGCACGCATCGGCGTGTTGTCCGGGCCGAATCTGGCGCGGGAAATCGCCGAGCATGCGCTGACCGCCACGGTGGTCGCCAGTGAAGACGAAGAACTGTGCAAACAGGTGCAGGCTGCCTTGCACGGGCGCACTTTCCGCGTGTACGCCAGTGCCGACCGTTTCGGTGTCGAACTGGGCGGGGCGTTGAAAAACGTTTACGCGATCATCGCCGGCATGGCGGTTGCGCTGGAGATGGGTGAAAACACCAAGAGCATGCTGATCACTCGCGCCCTGGCCGAGATGACCCGGTTTGCGGTGAATCAAGGCGCTAACCCGATGACCTTCCTCGGTCTGGCCGGTGTCGGCGACTTGATCGTGACGTGCTCGTCGCCAAAGAGCCGCAACTATCAAGTCGGCTTCGCCCTGGGCCAAGGCCTGAGTCTTGAGGACGCGGTGTCGCGCCTCGGTGAAGTCGCTGAAGGGGTCAATACCCTGAAAGTGCTCAAGGCCAAATCCCAGGAAGTGAGCGTGTACATGCCGCTGGTCGCCGGACTGCACGCGATCCTGTTCGAGGGGCGCACGCTGGAACAGGTCATTGGTCTGTTGATGCGGGCCGAGCCGAAAACCGACGTCGACTTTATTTCCACCAGTGGTTTCAACTGATTCAGCAGGGAGTGAGCCATGAACGATCCGAAAACCGAAGCCAAGTACGAGTCGATCCTGCTGCGGGTGTTGTGGATGATCGTCTACATAGTGGTCTGGCAAGTGGCGCAGTTCGTCCTCGGCGTAGTGGTGCTGGTGCAGCTTGTGTATAGACTGATCTATGGCGCGCCGAGCGCCGGCCTGATGAATTTCGGCGACAGCCTGAGCCAGTTTCTGGCGCAGATCGGTCGTTTCGGCAGTTTTCACAGCGACCAGAAACCCTGGCCGTTTGCCGATTGGCCAACGCCGCGTACGCCGGAAGGTGAAGCGGCGCACGCCGTGCCGCCAGCACCGCACCCGGCCCGAGATGAGGAGCCCAAGCTATGAAGCTCTGGGTGTTGCGTCACGGTGAGGCCGTGCCTTACGGCTCGTGTCCTGATTCCGAGCGGGAACTGACCGATCACGGTCGCAAGGAAGCCTTGAGCAGCGCGGCTCACTTGATCGGGCAGCCGCTGACCGCGATCTATGCCAGCCCCTATCTGCGCGCGCAACAGACCGCGCAGATTGTTCGCGAGGCGCTGGGTTTCGAGCCGGAGATCCGCACGGTCGAGTGGCTGACACCGGAAGTTGATCCGGACAAGGTGACCGATCAACTGGTGTCGGTGAGCAATGTGCTGCTGGTCAGCCACAACCCTTTGGTGGGCAATCTGCTCAGCTATCTGCAGCATGGCGCCGGACATCCACCGGAAAGGGTCAGCACCGCTGGCCTGGCTGAATTGGAAAGCCCTGAACTGCTGATCGGCTCGATGACCCTGAACAGCCTCAAGCATCCCTAACACCGCTCCCCTGTAGGAGTGAGCCTGCTCGCGATGAGGCCATATCAGTCAATATCAATTTAGGCTGATACACCCGCTATCGCGAGCAGGCTCACTCCTACAGGTTCTCTGTGTACCGGAAATTATTTGTTTGAATTTTCCAACCAAGCACTTGCTTGGTTGACTACGCTTGCTCCAGACCTAAAAAACAGGAGCGAGTCGCATGTCTGCCGCATTCCGTTTGCCGCTGGACGTGTTCTACGAACGTGAGGCCCGTCATCCGCGCCAGCGCTTTCTCGTACAGCCCATCGGTGGCGGGCAGGTCGAGACTCTGACCTGGGCCGACGTCGGTCATCAGGCCCGTTGCACTGCACACTGGCTGCGCGCGCGGGAGTTGCCGCCCGGCAGCCACATCGCTCTGATCTCGAAAAACTGCGCACACTGGATCATCGCCGACCTCGCCATCTGGATGGCCGGGCATGTTTCGGTGCCGCTGTATCCCAACCTCACTGCTGACTCCGTGGCCCAAGTGCTCAGTCACTCAGAGAGCGCGTTGGCGTTTATCGGCAAGCTCGATGACTGGCCCGGAATGTCGAAAGGCGTGCCCGTCGATCTGCCGACCATCAGCCTGCCGTTGCATCCACTGGGCGAGTTCGATTTCAACTGGGCGGACTTGCAGCGTTGCTCGCCGATTCAGGACGATCCGCGTCCCGTCGCCGAGCAACTGGCGACGATTATCTATACCTCCGGCACTACCGGCCTGCCCAAAGGCGTGATGCACAGCTTTGCCAATCTTGGATTCGCCACGACCCGTGGCACGCAACTGTTCGGGCTCAACGAGAACGACCGTTTGCTGTCGTACCTGCCGCTGTGTCACGTTGCCGAGCGTATGTTCGTTGAACTGGCATCGATCTATACCGGGCAAACGGTGTTCTTTGCCGAAAGCCTCGACACCTTCATCACCGACCTCAAGCGTGCGCGGCCGACCGCGATGTTCGGTGTGCCACGGATCTGGACCAAATTTCAGATGGGTGTCTACAGCAAGATCCCGGCAAAACGTCTGGATTTCCTCCTCGGCCTGCCGTTCATTGGCAAGCGGGTAGGGCACAAAGTGCTGGCGGGGTTGGGGCTGGATGCCTTGCGCGTCGCTCTGTCCGGTGCGGCGCCGGTGCCGCAGACCTTGCTCACCTGGTATCAGAAACTGGGTCTCGATGTGCTGGAGGTCTACGGCATGACCGAGAGTTGCGGTTACTCGCACATCTGCCTGCCGGGCCAATACAAACAGGGCTGGATCGGCAAACCGTGCCCGGATGTCGAGGTGCGTATCGACGAGTCGGGCGAGGTACAGGTGCGCAGTCAGGCGAACATGCTTGGCTACTTCAAGGAACCACAGAAGACTGCCGATACGCTGACCGAGGACGGCTTTCTGCGTACCGGTGACAAGGGCGAGCAGGATGCCGAAGGACGTTTGCGCCTGACCGGTCGGCTCAAGGAAATCTTCAAGACCAGCAAGGGCAAATACGTCGCCCCGGCGCCAATCGAAAACCGTCTGGCGGTGCATTCGCGGATCGAACAGGTGTGTGTGGTCGGTGACGGTCTGAGTGCGCCGCTGGGCTTGTGTGTGCTGTCGACGGTCAATCAGGAGGAGGGCCGGGCGAGTCTGCATTCGAGCCTGGAAAAACTGCTGGAAGAGGTCAACGCCGTGCTCGACAAGCACGAACGCCTGCGTCGACTGGTGGTGGTCAAGGACAGTTGGGCGGTGGAAAACGGCTTTCTCACGCCGACCCTGAAAATCAAACGCAACGTCATCGAAGACACCTACGGTGCCCGCTTCGAAGAATGGAGCGAGCGCAGCGAGGCGGTGCTGTGGCAGGATTGAGCGTCGACCAAAACAACCAAGGAAGTCTGCGATGAGCCTGTGGCGTACCACTCCCGACATCGAGCAGTTGAACGCAATCCAGAAAAACACCATCGGCGAAGTGCTGGATATTCGCTTCGAAGCATTCGACGAAGAGTCGCTGACGGCGAGCATGGTCATCGACCATCGCACTCACCAGCCTTACGGTTTGCTGCATGGCGGCGCGTCGGTGGTGCTGGCGGAAACCGTCGGTTCAATGGCCAGTTATCTGTGCATCGATGCCAGCAAGTTTTACTGCGTCGGGCTTGAGATCAATGCCAACCATCTGCGCGGCCTGCGCAGTGGCCGGGTGACGGCGGTGGCCAAACCGATTCATATCGGCCGTACGACCCACGTCTGGGATATCCGTTTGACCAGCGATGAAGGCAAGGCCAGTTGTGTGTCGCGCTTGACCATGGCGGTGGTGCCGCTGGGTGAACAGCCGCCGGCGCGGTAATTGTCGATTTGCCCATAGCTTTGACCTGACTGTCATCATTCCTGGCAGTTACGGTCATTGCCGCAGAGCGTGGTCTTGCGGACAATCAACGCCACGTTCTTGCTCATGGATTTGCCTGTATGTCGCAACCGATCTTTTTCGCCCACGCCAACGGCTTCCCTTCGGGCACCTATGGCAAGTTGTTCGCGGCGCTGGCGCCCGAGTATCGGGTTGCGCATCTGCAACAGCATGCCCATGACCCGCGTTTCCCGGCAGATGACAACTGGTACAACCTGGTCGACGAACTGATCCACCATTTGCAGCAGCAGGATCAACCAGTGTGGGGCGTCGGTCATTCATTTGGCGGTGTTCTGCACCTGCACGCGGCGCTGCGTTGCCCTGAACTGTATCGCGGCGTGGTGATGCTCGATTCGCCAGTACTGACCCGCAGTGATCAATGGGTTATCCGCGCCGCCAAACGCTTTGGTTTCATCGATCGGCTGACCCCGGCCGGTCGCACGTTGGGGCGGCGCGAGGAGTTTGCCGATCTCGACAGTGCGCGCAGCTATTTCGCCGGCAAGTCGCTTTTCCGCGGTTTCGATCCGGAATGCTTCGATGCTTACCTGCAACACGGTTTGCACCCGGTCGGCGACAAGCTGCGCCTGCGTTTCGACCCGGCCACCGAGATCAGCATCTATCGCGGCGTGCCGCACACCAGCCCCGGTCGTACCCGGCAATTGAAAGTGCCGCTGGCGGTGGTGCGCGGGCACAAGAGCAACGTGGTCATGCGCCATCACACCCGTTTCGTTTCGCGCATGCCGCAAGGTGAAGCGCTGAGCATGCCCGGCGGGCACATGTTTCCTCTGGAGCGCCCGCAGGACACTGCTCGACTGCTGAAGAACCTGTTCACTCGCTGGGAAACCCGTCAGGACAAGGATTGCGCATGAGCCCGACTTTCGAAGAAGTGCGCCTGAGCCTGCCGCATATCGAACTGGCGGCGCATTTGTTCGGACCCGAGGACGGGTTGCCGGTGATCGCCCTGCATGGCTGGCTCGACAACGCCAACAGCTTTGCGCGGCTGGCACCGAAGCTCAAAGGCTTGCGCATTATTGCGCTGGACATGGCCGGGCACGGGCATTCCGGACACCGCCCCAATGGCGCCGGCTATGCGCTGTGGGACTACGCGCATGATGTGCTGCAAGTCGCCGAGCAACTGGGCTGGAAGCGTTTCGGTCTGCTCGGGCATTCGATGGGCGCGATTGTCTCCCTGGTGCTGGCGGGGTCGTTGCCCGAGCGGATCACGCATCTGGCGTTGATCGATGGGGTAATTCCTCCTACAGACAAAGGCGAAAATGCTGCCGAGCGGATGGGCATGGCCCTGCAGGCACAGCTGGATCTGCGCGAGAAACGCAAACCGGTTTACAACACTCTCGACCGTGCTATCGAAGCGCGGATGAAAGGCCTGGTGGCGGTCAGTCGTGAAGCCGCCGAGTTGTTGGCCCAGCGCGGCCTGATGCCGGTGCCCGGTGGTTACACCTGGCGCACCGACAACCGTCTGACCCTGCCATCGCCGCTGCGCCTGACCCAGGAGCAGGCCATGGCATTCGTTCAACGCATCGCCTGCCCGGCGCAATTGATCGTCGCCGCCGACGGCATGCTGGCCAAACACCCGGAACTGCTGGAACGTCTACCCTTAAGCCGGGAACAGCTGGCGGGTGGGCATCATTTGCACCTGAACGATGAGGCCGGTGCGGATCTTGTCGCAGACTGTTTCAATCGCTTCTTCGCCATTCCTTGACTTGCTGCGGGCAACTGTCGAGGCTGGGCGGGTTGAAATGGGAGACAACCACGATGGATTTTTACACCGCTACGACCCCGAACCGCCAAGCCATGCCGATCCGATGAGCCTGACCAAGCGATCACTCAGTCTGCTGGCACTGTGCTGTTTCAGTTCCGTTTCGTTCGCCGCCGATGTGCCGGGCAGTCAGGATCTGCAGATCGTGCCGCGTCTGGCCGATGCGCAAATCGTCGACTATCGGCCGCCGGTGGAACTGGAGCGGATCTACCCGCTGGGTTCAATCCGCAAAATCAGTGGCCAGTTGCGTTTCGACGGTCAGGTGACTGCCCGTGGCCAGACCACTTCGGTGACTTACGAGTTGCCCCCCGAACATTCCGCCAACGAAGCCTTCACCGCCGCCCGCGAGGCCCTGCAAAAGCAGGACGCCGAGTTGCTGTTCTGGTGCCAGGCGCGGGACTGCGGAGAGAGCAGCCTGTGGGCCAACGAGGTGTTCGGCAATTCCAAACTGTACGGCGCCGACGAGCAGCAAGCCTATCTGTTGCTGAGGCTGGCGGCACCGAAGGACAATACGCTGGTGGCGCTCTACAGCATCACGCGGGGCAATCGCAAAGCCTATCTGCATGTCGAACAGTTCGAGGCCGTTGCGCCGCTTGGCGAGTTGCTGCCGACCTCCGCAACCTTGTTGCGTCAGCTCAAAAGTACCGGCGAGCTGGACTTTCCCAAGCTTGTGAATGATCCGGATGACACCTGGCTGCGCCTGATTTCCCGTGGCCTGAACCTCGACACCACGCAGCGGGTGACGGTATCCGGGCCGAAGGCCGAGGCCTGGCGTCAGGCACTGATCAATCAGGGCGTACGCGCCGCGCGGATGGAAACCGGCAGTGTCGACGGCGCAGGCTTGCGCATCGATCTGTTGCGATAAGCTCTATCGGGCGAACACGCGCGCTGTGTTCGCCTATTCTTGGCCTGACTGATTTTTTCGAGACTCTACATGCTCAATAACGATCGACTGCTGGTGCAGATCCTGTTGCTGGTGTTGTTTGGTGCCAGTCTTTGGGTGATGGCGCCGTTCTGGTCGGCGCTGTTCTGGGGCGCGGTGCTGGCGTTTGCCAGTTGGCCGCTGATGCGCCTTCTGACCCGGCTGCTCAATGGCCGAGAGTCGCTGGCTGCGGCGATCCTGACCTTGGGCTGGATGTTGCTGGTAGCGGCGCCATTGGTCTGGCTGGGGTTCAACCTCGCCGACCATGTGCGTGACGCCACCGCCTTCATCAAGGACGTGCAGGTCGATGGATTGCCGGAAGCGCCGGCCTGGCTCGGCACTGTGCCGTTGGTAGGCGAGCGCCTGGTCGGGGTCTGGAACAGCATCGATCAGCAGGGCGCGGCACTGATGGTGTCGATCAAGCCTTATCTGGGGCAGGTCGGTAACTGGTTGCTGGCGCGCAGTGCGCAGATCGGCGGCGGGATTCTCGAGCTGACGCTGAGCATTGTCTTTGTGTTCTTTTTCTATCGCGACGGGCCGCGTCTGGCGGCGTTTGCTCACCGGTTGCTGGAGCGTTTGATCGGTGATCGTGCCGGGTATTACATCGAGTTGGTGGCCGGTACGGTGCAACGGGTGGTGAACGGGGTGATCGGTACGGCGGCGGCGCAGGCGGTTCTGGCGTTGATCGGGTTTTTGATTGCCGGGGTGCCGGGGGCGCTGGTGCTGGGGATCGTCACGTTTCTGCTAAGTCTGATTCCGATGGGGCCACCGTTGGTGTGGGTACCGGCTACGGCTTGGCTGGCCTGGAAGGGTGAATATGGGATGGCGGTGTTTTTGGGGATTTGGGGGACGTTTATCATCAGTGGTGTGGATAACGTTCTGAAGCCCTATCTGATCAGCCGGGGCGGTAATCTGCCGCTGGTGATTGTGTTGCTTGGGGTGTTTGGCGGGTTGATTGCGTTTGGGTTTATCGGGTTGTTTATCGGGCCTACGCTTTTGGCTGTTGCTTATAGTTTGTTGACGGATTGGAGTAAGAGTCAGGCTCGGGTTTAGGTTGGGGTTTTGGGGTTTTGGGGTTTTGGTTTGGGGTGTATATCCGTTTTTTGGGTGATGGCGGCTTAGGGTTCCGCCCTTACGGCGGGTCACTTTTGGCAGACGCCCCAAAAGTAACCAAAAGGGCTTTACCCTGACGTACGGCCCTCGCTTAGGCTCGGGTTCCTTCGTTCCGGGATTGATCCGGGCGCATCGCCTACGGTTTGCTTCGCTGCACCTCCTCTCGATGCATTTGGCTGCGCCAAACGGTCGCTGCGCTCCCACCCCCGGATCAATCCCTTCACTCAGCCTGCCGACGGGCCTTTTAGATCAAAAGCGGTACTCGAGCTAACGCTCATTGTGTTGAGTGGGGCGGCATGCGCCGTGTGCGGGGGGGGCTTTTTTTTGTGGGAGCTGGTTTGCCAGCGATGGCAGCCTGACAGCTGACCAGTCTTTGGCGGATGTACGCATCCCCTGTAGGAGCTGCCGAAGGCTGCGATCTTTTGATCTGCTCTGGCGCTGGCTCTGGCTCTGGCTCTTGCTTTGCTTTTGCCCTTCCGCCCCTTCGGCAGGCCGAGCGAAGGTGTTCATCCGGGGGTTAGGCGCGCAGCGCCGTTTGGCGAAGCCAAACACATCGAGAGGAGGTGCAGCGCAGCCAACCGTAGGCGATGCCCCCGGATGGACACCGTAGCGAGGGAACACTGAGCCTCAGCGAAGTGCCGTACGCCGGGGCCAAGCCTTTTGGGTTACCTTTTCGGCGTCTGGAAAAGGTGACTCGCTGTAAGAGCGAAACCCTAAGCAGCCATAACCGCAGCAACGGATATGCCCCCAAACCAAAATGCATACCAATTCCCATGCAGGAGCAGCCTTCGGCAGCTCCTGCACGAGGTTCGTTTATGTCGCGACGTTGAGATATTTGCCCACCGGCGCGGCGCTGGTGAGCGAATATTGTTTGCTCAGATTGGCAATCATGCGGTTCAGCGCTTCACCAGTTGACTGCGCGCTGGCCGTCTCCTCATCCGACGGACGCTCACGGCCAGCCTGCAAAGCGGCCTTCAATTCATCACTGCTCACGCCACCACTACTATCGCTGTCCAGAACCTTGAGCAGCGCCGCACTGGTGTCGGTGCTGGTCGCCGAGGTGCTGTCGCTCGCCTGCAACGCACTGCTCAATTCGGTGGCAGTGACGCTACCGTCACCGTCGGCATCAAGCTGGCTGAACAGCTCGTCACTGTTGACTTGTGGTGGAGGCGGCGGTGGCGGCGTCAGGCTGGCGGTGAGTTCGTCCTGGCTGACGGTGCCGTCCTTGTTTTTGTCCAGGGCCGAGAAGATTTCGTGGCTGTCGGCGGTGCTGCCGGCGCTGGTTAGGCCGCTGCTCAGTTCATCGCTGCTGATGGCGCCGTCGCCATCGGAGTCGAGGGCGCTGATCAGAGCGTCGGCGAGGTCGGTGTTCGGGGCTTGGTCTTGGGGTGGTGGCGGTGGCGGCGCCATGGCGGTCATTTCTTCGGCGCTGAGGCTGCCGCTGTCGTCGCTGTCCAGATCACCGAATTGTTTGCTCAGGTTGACCAGCAATCCGTCGTCGGACTTCTGTGACAGGGCGCTTTTCAGTTCGTCCTGATCCACCGCGCCGTCGCCGTTGCTGTCGAGTTTGGCGAACAGTTCTTTTTGCAGTTGCTGGCTGCGTGCGTTTTGCGTGGAGGTGCTGCTGGTGCTGGTATAGCTCGTGTAGTTGCTGACGCTACCGATCATCGGGCTCACTCCTTGGACGGTAAAACCGGTGGGCGTACCGGCTTATGCAGCCTCAAGGGGCAAGTTGTCGTGGGTATGTGGGATTTGTACCGGCTGGTACACAGATCAAAAGATTCTTGGCAGGCGGATAATTGCGGTCAGGCCGCCACCCGGGGTTTCCTCCAGATTCAATTGCCCACCCAGACGCTGCGCCGCTTCCCGGGCGATGGTCATGCCCAGTCCCACACCGCCGGAATTGCGGTTGCGCGAACCCTCCAGGCGATAAAACGGCTCAAACACCGCTTCACGTTTGTCTTCGGCAATTCCGGGTCCATGGTCGATCACGCGGATCTGCAGTTGCTCGCGCTGATCCTGCAATTCAATGCGCGCCTGGCCGGCATAGCGCAGGGCGTTATCCATCAGGTTGTTGATGCACGAGCGCAGCGCCATCGGTTGCACGGGCAAAGGCGCGCAATGGCCGCTGACTTGCACGTCTGCGCCTTGATCCTGAGCGTTTTCGCACAGCGATTCGACCAGCGCCTGCACGTCCATCAGTTGTAGCGCTTCGCTGGTGCGTTGTTCGTGCAGGTAGGTGAGGGTGGCGTCGAGCATGCCGATCATGTCGTTGAGGTCCTGACGCATCTGACTTTGCAACTTGTCGTCGCTGATGTTTTCCAGACGCAGTTTCAGCCGCGACAGCGGTGTACGCAGATCGTGGGACACCGCGCCGAGCATGCGCGCGCGTTGCTGCACCTGTTCTTGAATGCGTTGTTGCATCAGGTTGAAAGTGTGCGCGGCTTGCCTTGCTTCCCTTGGGCCGGACTCATCGAGCGGGGGGCTGTCGAGGTTTTCGCTGAGGCGCTCGGCGGCGTCGCTAAGACGCTGGATCGGGCGGCTGAGCAGTTTGGCGCCGTACCAGGCAGCGATCATCAACGAGACGAATTGAAAGGTCAGCGGCACGATCGGCCCGCCAAACCAGGGGCGCGGCGGGCGTGGCGGATAGCGCGGGTCCGGGGGTGGTCGCTGGCCCTCGGCGTCTTGGGAAAACTCCGGCGGGGGTGGCGGCGGAGGTGGGCCGTAGTGATGGAACCAGGCGAAGGCCAGCAGGTGCGCCAGGACGATCGCCACGAACAGCACGCCAAACAGGCGGCCGAACAGCGTGTCGAAGCGCGCTCGCATCAGCCGATGTCCCTTGCGTCGAACAGATAACCCTCACCGCGGACGGTTTTGATCAGTTGTGGGGCTTTCGGATCGTCGCCAAGTTTTTGCCGCAGGCGCGAGACCAGCAAGTCGATGCTGCGATCGAAGGCTTCGATCGAGCGGCCACGGGCGGCGTCGAGCAACTGTTCGCGGCTGAGCACCCGGCGCGGGCGCTCGATGAACACCCAGAGCAGGCGGAATTCGGCGTTGGACAGCGGCACGACGAGGCCGTCGTCGGCGATCAGTTGGCGCAAGACACTGTTCAGGCGCCAGTTATCGAAGCGAATGTTGGCGCGTTGCTCGGTGCGATCGTCGCGCACCCGGCGCAGGATGGTCTGGATGCGAGCGACCAGTTCACGCGGTTCGAACGGCTTGGCCATGTAGTCATCGGCGCCCAGTTCCAGGCCGATGATGCGGTCGGTCGGTTCGCAGCGGGCGGTGAGCATCAGGATCGGGATGTCCGATTCGGCGCGCAGCCAGCGACACAGCGACAAGCCGTCTTCGCCGGGCAGCATCAGATCGAGCACGACCACGTCGAAATGTTCGGCCTGCATCGCCTGACGCATCGCCGCGCCGTCGGTGACGCCGCTGGCGTGAATGTTGAAACGCGCGAGGTAGTCGATCATCAGTTCACGGATCGGCACGTCATCGTCGACGATCAGGGCACGGATGCTCCAGCGCTTGTCGTCTTTGGGCTCATCAGTTGCGGTCGTTTGGGTGTTGTGCATGGGGCTGTTCATCTGCCAGTTGGCCGCCAACCACAAAGATGGGCTGCGAGGTGGTGGTTTCAGCATAGGCGTCCAGCCGAGAGGCGGGAAGTGCTGATGTAAGGACGTGTTGCGGCTGGCGAGGCTAGCGTGGGCGCTTGTTGGCGGCGTGTCGGTTGTGTATCCGGTTCGACACAATAGCAGCGAGCGCTATGCTGATCACGGTCGGGGCGACGATTTACCGATCATCGGGTGCCGCGCCGCCGCCGGTTCCGCTACAATGCGCGCCGATTTCGACTTGCCTGAGAGCCCATCCATGTCCGCCTGCCAGACTCCTATCATCGTCGCCCTGGATTTTCCCACCCGTGACGCCGCACTGAAGCTGGCCGACCAGTTGGACCCGAAACTGTGCCGGGTCAAAGTGGGCAAGGAATTGTTCACCAGTTGCGCTGCCGAGATCGTCGGCACCCTGCGTGACAAGGGTTTTGAAGTATTCCTCGACCTGAAATTCCACGACATTCCCAACACCACCGCGATGGCTGTAAAAGCCGCCGCTGAAATGGGTGTGTGGATGGTCAACGTGCACTGCTCTGGCGGTATGCGCATGATGGCGGCCTGCCGCGAGGTGCTGGACAAGCGCACTGGCCCTCAGCCATTGCTGATCGGCGTGACCGTGCTGACCAGCATGGAGCGTGAAGATCTGGCCGGTATCGGTCTGGATATCGAGCCGCAGGAGCAAGTATTGCGTCTGGCAGCACTGGCCGAGAAAGCCGGGATGGACGGTCTGGTGTGCTCCGCGCTGGAAGCCCAGGCCCTGAAAACCGCACACCCTTCGCTGCAACTGGTGACCCCGGGGATTCGTCCGGCGGGCAGCGCGCAGGACGATCAGCGCCGCATTCTGACCCCGCGTCAGGCGCTGGACGCCGGTTCCGATTATCTGGTGATCGGCCGTCCGATCAGCCAGGCGGCTGACCCGGCGCAGGCGCTGGCCTCCGTCGTCGCCGAAATCGCTTAAGCAAACACCGCAAAACCCTGTAGGAGTGAGCCTGCTCGCGAAAGCAGTCTGTCAGTCAACATTACCGTTGTTTGATAGACCGGTTTCGCGAGCAGGCTCACTCCTGCATTTGTTTTGTGCTGGTCTTAAATTTTGAGCACCAACTTGCCGAAGTTCTCGCCGCTAAACAATTTCATCAGCGTCTCCGGGAAGGTTTCCAGGCCTTCGACGATGTCTTCCTTGCTCTTGAGTTGTCCCTTGGCCATCCACCCGGCCATTTCCTGCGCGGCACTTGCGTACTGCGCCGCATAGTCCATCACCACAAAACCTTCCATGCGCGCACGATTGACCAGCAGCGATAGATAGTTGGCCGGGCCTTTGACCGCTTCCTTGTTGTTGTACTGGCTGATGGCACCGCAGATCACCACTCGCGCTTTCGGCGCCAGGCGACTCAGTACGGCGTCGAGAATCTCCCCGCCAACGTTGTCGAAATACACGTCCACGCCTTTCGGGCATTCACGCTTGAGCCCGGCCAGCAGGTCTTCGTTTTTGTAATCGATGGTGCCGTCGAAGCCCAGTTCATCAATCAGGTATTTGCATTTTTCCGCACCGCCGGCAATCCCGACCACGCGGCAGCCTTTGATCTTGGCGATCTGCCCGGCAATGCTGCCCACCGCACCCGCTGCACCGGACAGCACCACGGTGTCACCGGCCTTCGGTGCTCCGACGTCGAGCAAGGCGAAGTAGGCGGTCATGCCGGTCATGCCCAGCGCGGACAAGTAAACCGGCAGCGGCGCCAGTTTCGGATCGACTTTGTAGAAACCTCTGGGTTCGCCGAGGAAATAATCCTGCACGCCGATGGCGCCGTTGACGTAGTCCCCGACCGCAAACCCCGGATTGTTCGACGCGATGACTTTGCCTACGCCCAGGGCGCGCATGACCTCGCCGATACCGACCGGCGGAATGTAGGACTTGCCCTCATTCATCCAGCCGCGCATGGCCGGGTCGAGGGACAGATATTCGTTCTTGACCAGAATCTGGCCCGCCGTCGGTTCGCCCACCGGTACTTCCTGATAAGTGAAGGTCTCGCGGGTCGCAGCGCCCACCGGGCGCTTGGCGAGCAGGAACTGGCGATTGGTCTGGTTGGTCATGGCAGGCACTCGAATTGAATGAAGCCTTGTTGATAGACCTTCAGTGGCGATGTCGCAAGGTTGGCTGATGCGGCGAATGCACGCCGATCCAGTGCAGTGATAGTGACCGGCATTGGTTTATCACTGCAACGCATGGGGACCTAGACAGCCTTCTGATAGTGCTGACGCCCGCAGAGCCCCTGTGGCTATGCTGTTGCAGGCAAGCTCCCCTGCATCTATCCGTTCGAGGACATAACAATGAGCATGACGTTTTCCGGTCAGGTTGCCGTAGTCACCGGTGCCGCCAACGGCATTGGCCGGGCGACCGCCCAGGCATTCGCCGCCGAAGGCTTGAAAGTCGTGGTGGCCGATCTGGACGCCGCCGGGGGCGAAGGCACGGTGGCGCTGATTCGGACAGCCGGTGGCGAAGCGACCTTCGTGCGCTGCAACGTCACCGTCGAAAGCGAAGTGAAAAATCTGATGGACGAGGTGATCAGTACCTACGGTCGTCTCGACTACGCCTTCAACAACGCCGGGATCGAAATCGAGAAGGGCAAACTGGCCGAAGGCTCGATGGAGGAGTTCGACGCGATCATGGGCGTCAATGTCAAAGGCGTCTGGCTGTGCATGAAATATCAGCTGCCGCTGTTGTTGGCGCAGGGCGGTGGGGCGATCGTCAACACCGCCTCGGTGGCCGGGCTCGGTGCCGCGCCGAAGATGAGTATCTACGCGGCGTCGAAGCACGCGGTGATCGGTCTGACCAAATCGGCGGCCATCGAATACGCGAAGAAGAAAATCCGCGTCAACGCAGTGTGTCCGGCGGTGATCGACACGGACATGTTCCGTCGGGCCTACGAGGCCGATCCGAAGAAGGGCGAGTTCGCCAATGCCATGCACCCGGTCGGTCGTATCGGCAAGGTCGAGGAGATTGCCAGCGCAGTGCTGTACCTGTGCAGCGACGGTGCGGCATTCACCACCGGTCATTCGCTGGCGGTGGACGGTGGCGTTACCGCGTTCTGAACAATCTCGCTGGTAGAGGCCCGCATTCGTGCGGGCTTTTTTATGGGCCGTACTCAGTTCCCTTAAACGCCTAAACAATGTGTATCAAATGATTAGAACGGTCGCTTTTGGCGGCGTTGTCGCACAGCCTGTACGGCGCGGCTGTGATTAACTGCCGCCAGCAAAACGGACAGGAGTTTGCTTGCTCATGGAATTGAGAATTGATCGACAGGCAATGGTGCCTGTCGTGCAGCAGATTGTTGACGGATTGACTGAATGGATCCTGCAAAGCGGGGTGCCGCCGGCCACTCGGTTGCCCTCCGTTCGGCAAATCGCCAAGGGCAATCTGCTCAGTCAATCATGTGTCGTCGAGGCCTGCGAGCGGTTGGTATCGCAGGGCGTTCTGACCACGCGGCAGGGCGCAGGCTTTATCGTCGCAGCAGCGCCATCGAAGCTGGGCGAAGAGGCAGAATCGTTGCCGTTCGAGGGGCGGCATGCCTGGTGCGATGTGGTGTGCGGCGCTGCCAGCGGCTTGAGACTTGGCGCTGGCGGGTTGCCGGAGAGCTGGCGCGAGCCTGACGATCTCAGTTACGCCTTGCGTGAAGTGGCGCGCACCGACATGGCCAGTCTGTTCAACTACAGCACGCCCTTGGGGCTTCCTGCCTTGCGCGAGCAGATTGTCAAACGCCTCAAGCTATTCGGAATCGAAGCGCGAAGCATGCAATTGCTCAGCACTGGCGGCGCCAGCCACGCGCTCGATCTGATCGTTCGCACCTTGTTCAAGGCCGGCGACTGCGTGGTCGTCGAAGCCCCCGGTTATGCGCCGCTGTTCGATCTGTTGCGTCTGCATGGGATACGCATGCTTGAAGTGCGTCGCACGCCGAGCGGGCCGGATATCGAGGTGCTTGAAGCGTTGCTGCGTCAATTTCGGCCCGTCGCGCTGTTCATCAACAGTCACCATCACAATCCCACTGGCAGTTGCCTGACACCGGCGGTGGCCCAGCGCATCGTGCAATTGAGCAAGACCTATGATTTGCGCTTGATTGAAGACGATGTCTACGCGGACCTGCACACGGGCAACGGCACGCGTCTGGCCGCGCTGGACGATGAGGGGCGGGTGATTTATGTGGGCAGTTTTTCCAAGACGCTGAGCAGCTCGTTGCGAGTCGGGTTTGTCTTTGCCGACAGCGAGCTGGTCGCGCGCCTGGCTCAGGTCAAGATGATCAGTGGTCTGGGTGGCTCGAGGTTTTCCGAGGCCGTGCTGGCCAGCCTGATGGCGACAGGTGCCTATCGCAAACTGGTACAGCGCCAGCGGCAGCGCTTGAATGCCGATCGCGCCGCGGCGTTGCAGGCACTGGAGGACGCCGATTGGGAGATTTTCGGCAAACCCTGCGGTGGATTATTTATCTGGGCTCGTTCGCGGATGGCCGATCAGGCCTGGGTGCGCAGGCAGGCTCAACGCTGCGGTGTGCTGCTATCGGCCCCGGATGCGTTCAGTCCCAGTGATGAGGCCGGCGAGTGGTGCCGCATCAACGTGGCTTACGCCTGTGATCCACGTGCTCGGCTGTTTTTTCGCAATACCGGTGCGGATCGACCTCAAGTGTTCTGAAAACGACGCGAGCGTAGCTTTTTGCCATTATTCCGACGCCAGAGACTTGTGCTGTTTCATGGCCATTGCGACTCTTCGTCAACTGACTATGGCAGGGGACTACGCGCAATGATTTCGGCCGTGCAAGGACGTTTTGCCAACCTCGGTATGGCGAAAAAACTGGGTATCGGGTTTGTGCTGGTGCTGCTGTTGACGGCGCTGGTCGCGGCCATTGGCGTCTGGTCCCTGCAGACCATCAGTCAACGCTTCGACGGGCTCAAGCAGATGTCATCGCTCAACAGCGGTTTGCTCAAAGTGCGCCTGCTCGAACAGGAATATGCCTTGCGCGGTAATCCGAAAACCGCGGATGCCCTGCACGAAGGGGTCGATGGGCTCATCGCCCAGGCCAACGAACTCAAGGCGCAGTCGCCGGCAAATGTGCCGGTCATGACCGATGTCGAGCAGTCGCTGGGTGCCTATCGCAAGGCGTTCGATGAGTTCGTCTCGTTGACCCAGGCCAAGGATCTGGCGCTGGAAATGGCCAGTTGGTCGGTGTCCAGCGTCGCCAATAACCTTGACGTGTTGCAGGCCGGACTGGCCGATGACGGTGCTCATACCTTGAAGGACACCGAGGGCAAGGACGGCGCCCAGTTCATCGAACAGGCCGGTCAGGTCAGTCAGGTGTCGAGGCTGATGCTGCAAGCGATGAATGAAGCGCGGATTCGTCTGGATCAAAGCCGCAAAGGCGATGCCGACAGTGCCGGCAAGGGCAATATCGAACAGGCCGCACAGGCTCAGGCCCAGGCCGAAGCGCTGAAATCCATGGTCAAGGACGAGGGTTACCTGACGGTGCTCAATGAAGTCTCCGGGCACATCGCCGGTTTCAACGACAAACTGGCTGAGTACACCGGACTGCTGGCTCAGGAAAAGACTGTTTACGAACAGCTGCATCAGCGTGCATCAGAAGTGATGGACCGGGTCGATCAGGCTTACGTCGCCGAAGACGGGGCCATGCAGGCAGAACTGAAAAAGAACTCGGTGTTGATTCTCGGTTCTTCGGCGCTGGCATTGCTGGTCGGGCTGCTGGCCGCGTGGGTGATCACACGACTGATCGTCGCGCCGTTGCGCAGCGTGATCGAGGTCGCGCAACGGATTGCCGCCGGTGATTTGAGTGCCACCATAGACGTCAGTCGACGTGACGAGATTGGCCAGTTGATGTTGGCGATGCAGCAGATGGGTGCAGGGTTGAGCACGATTGTCAGTGGGTTGCAGGCTGGTATTGAACAACTGGCCAGTTCCGCGCAGTCGTTATCGGCGGTGACTGAGCAGACCAACCTTGAGGTCAGCAGTCAGAAGGAAGAAACCGAGCAAGTGGCCACGGCCATGAACCAGATGACCGCGACTGTCCACGATGTTGCGCGCAATGCCGAAGAGGCGGCGCTGGCGGCGCAGACGGCGGACGGCAAGGTCGAAAGTGGTCAGCAGGTGGTGCGCCAGAGCATGGCGCGGATCGAGCAATTGGCGGATTCGGCGACGTCAGCCAGTTCCAGCATCGAAAGCCTCAGTGCCGAAATCCAGAATATCGGTGCGGTGCTGGAGGTGATCAAAAGTGTCGCCGAGCAGACCAATCTGCTGGCGTTGAATGCGGCGATCGAGGCCGCGCGGGCCGGGGAGCAGGGCAGGGGCTTTGCGGTGGTTGCCGATGAGGTTCGCGCATTGGCTCGGCGTACGCAGCAATCGACCGAGGAGATCGAGCGGTTGGTCAGTGCCTTGCGTTCGGCGGCCCATTCCTCGGTGCAGCAGATTCAGAGCAGTGGCGAGTTGGTGAAGCTGGCGGTGAGTGATGCGCTACAGACGGAAAGCGCGTTGGGGAGTATTGCGGCGGCGGTGTCGTTGATTCAGCAGATGAATCAGCAGATTGCGGCGGCGGCCGAGGAGCAGAGTTCGGTGGCGGAGGAGATCAATCGCAGTGTGACGAGTATTCGTGCGAGTGCGGATCAGTCTTCGATTGCGATGCGTGGGAATGCGGCTTCGAGTATTGAGCTGGCGCAGTTGGGGAGTGAGTTGCGGGGGATGGTTGGGCATTTTCGGCTTTGACGCTTTTGACTTGGCGGCCTTTGGGCCGACCATGTTCTTGGGGGTTGGGGTGTATATCCGTTTTTTGGGTGATGGCGGCTTAGGGTTCCGCCCTTACGGCGGGTCACTTTTGGCAGACGCCCCAAAAGTAACCAAAAGGGCTTTACCCTGACGTACGGCCCTCGCTTAGGCTCGGGTTCCTTCGTTCCGGGATTGATCCGGGCGCATCGCCTACGGTTTGCTTCGCTGCACCTCCTCTCGATGCATTTGGCTGCGCCAAACGGTCGCTGCGCTCCCACCCCCGGATCAATCCCTTCACTCAGCCTGCCGACGGGCCTTTTAGATCAAAAGCGGTACTCGAGCTAACGCTCATTGTGTTGAGTGGGGCGGCATGCGCCGCGTTTGGGGGGGGGCTTTTTTTTGTGGGAGCTGGTTTGCCAGCGATGGCAGCCTGACAGCTGACCAGTCTTTGGCGGATGTACGCATCCCCTGTAGGAGCTGCCGAAGGCTGCGATCTTTTGATCTTCTCAGGCACCTGCCCACCAAAAAGCCACCTCTCGGTGGCTTCTCTTCAGCATCTGTAATCAGTCGTAGATGACTTTCTTCTTCCAGTCCGCATCCGCCTCAACATCCTTGAGGCCGGCGGTCAGTTGGTTCTCTTCGCCTTCAACGGGTGCGATTTTGTCCATGACCTGGGCGTTGGCTCGGGCGAGGAGTTTTTCCAGGTATTGCAGTTGTTCGGAGTAGATCTGCGGGTCTTGCTGTTTGCGCAGGTATTGCACGCCGCGTTCGAAGGCGAGGCGGGCCTGGCCGGGTTGGTTTTGTTGCAGGGACTGTTGGCCGAGGTTGTTGAAGAACTCGATGTGCAGCAGTACCAGAATGTGGCGGACTTCTCGAACCCAGTGTTTGGCTTCGTTCGGTGGCAGGAAGCCGTCATGGGCGGCGCGGGTGATCTGGCCGTGCAGGGCTTCGAGCAGGAAGCGTACGTCTTTGGCTTTGGCTTCGGTCAGGATCGGCGCGGGCGGGTTGTTCACCGGGATTGATTCGCCCTGGGCGACCAGTGCGTTCAGTTCGCCGATGCGTGCCTTGGTGGTTGCGCTGGTTTTCTCAAGGTTCAGCAGGCGCTGGCAAACGTTGAGTTCCAGGCGGGTCAGCAGCAACTTGAGTGGCGGGGTCATGAACTGGCCGGGGAATGTTTCGGTCAGTTCGCCACAGCGGCGCAGGCGGTCGTTGAGTTCGACTTTGGTGCGGGCCTTCTCCAGTTTGCTGTTTTCCACCACATGGTTCATGTAGCCAATGGCGATCAGAATTGCGATCCCGGCTATGACTAGCAGGGTGATCATGAGTGGTGTCACCGGTAAGACCTCTTTATAGGGTTCGCATGCGAGTGTAGTGGCTGGGCATTTAGGCGCCTAGCGCCGCTCGACGAGTTGGATCGGCTGGTCAATCTGTATCGGCCGCGTGCTGCTTATATGAATGCTGGCGCTTGATGTGCAGATTGCCATCACTGTGCGGTGGACTATAACGTCTTGGCGACTGCCGGAATATAGGCGTCAGACTTCGGGCGACGGAAAAGCCCGGTCAGGCCCGTAAAGCAGATCGAAGTCATTGATTTAAATAAATTTATATCAGGGGGTTGACGACCTCTCAATCCATCCATAGAATGCGCGCCACTTGCAGCGTAAAGCACACAGCGAAGCGCGGCAGGGAGTGAATGTTGTAGTGTGTCCCCTTCGTCTAGTGGCCTAGGACACCGCCCTTTCACGGCGGTAACAGGGGTTCGAGTCCCCTAGGGGACGCCAATGCGGGAATAGCTCAGTTGGTAGAGCACGACCTTGCCAAGGTCGGGGTCGCGAGTTCGAGTCTCGTTTCCCGCTCCAATTTTAAACAGCACTGCTTTCGGGCGGGGCTGAGTGAAACCAGAACCAAGTCTTCGGATACGGATCTGGACACCGAAACACACACCATGTGTTCCGGGTAGCGTGTCCCCTTCGTCTAGTGGCCTAGGACACCGCCCTTTCACGGCGGTAACAGGGGTTCGAGTCCCCTAGGGGACGCCATTTGCGGGAATAGCTCAGTTGGTAGAGCACGACCTTGCCAAGGTCGGGGTCGCGAGTTCGAGTCTCGTTTCCCGCTCCAAATTCAAAAGCGCCGCTCAGTGAGCGGCGTTTTTATTAGTGAAAGTTGTAGCCTGTCCCCTTCGTCTAGTGGCCTAGGACACCGCCCTTTCACGGCGGTAACAGGGGTTCGAGTCCCCTAGGGGACGCCATTGCGGGAATAGCTCAGTTGGTAGAGCACGACCTTGCCAAGGTCGGGGTCGCGAGTTCGAGTCTCGTTTCCCGCTCCAAATTCACAAAAACGCCGCTCAGTGATGAGCGGCGTTTTTGTTTGTGCGTTTTTTGTGTTTCTGCCCGCTGTTACAAATCTCCTACAGCGAAACCGAAAAATCCGGAAACGTCCGACAGCCAGCGCAAGGTTGATTCTGGGATAACGATCCCGTCGTCGGCTCCCTTGGTCGACCCTGTCTATCGCCTTTCAGGATCTCCTCTTAATGTCATTGATATCTACATCTCGTGGTGCGCTGCCCGAGGTTCGTGCAACGGCGCTTCTGGCGCTGCCGTTGGTCGTGGGGCACGTATGTGCCGGATTGATTGCCTTCGTCGACAATCTCATCGCCGGCAATCACGGCACAGACACTTTGGCCGCGGTGACGCTGGGCACAGCGCTGTTGTGGCTGCCGATGCTGGTGCCGATCGGTACGTTGATCGCCCTGACTGCATCGGTGGCGCGCTTGTCTGGCGCTGATCGTCTGTCCGAGGTTGGACCGATTTTTCGCCAGGCTTTGTGGCTGGCGTTGTTGATGGGCCTGCTGATGTTTGTCTTCTTGAGTATCGCACCCGTGCTGCTGGCGCCCGCCGGGATCGCCGAGGAGATGATTCCCGGGGCGCAGGCCTTTTTGCACGCGGTGCGTTGGGGGAGTCCGGCGCTGACGTTGTTTTTCTGCATGCGCTATTTATGCGAAGGGATGCACTGGATGCGCCCGACGATGATTTTCAGCTTCGGCGGGCTGTTGATTCTGGCGCCTCTGGGGTATGTGCTGACCAACGGCAAGCTGGGGTTTCCCGAGTTGGGCGCGCAAGGCTTGGGCATCGCATCAGCGGTGATGATGTGGCTTCAGGCACTGCTGTTTGCCGGGTATCTCTGGTACGGCAAGCGTCTCGCGCATTTGCAGCTGTTTGCCCGCTTCGATCCGCCATGTCGTGCGGCAATCGCTGATTTGTTGAGGACTGGCATGCCGATTGGCATTGCCATTCTGATGCAGGGCAGTCTGTTTATTGTTACTTCGTTGTTGATTGGGCGGCTGGGATCGACTTTTCTTGCGGCACATCAGATTGCGGTGAACCTGGCTCAGTTGTGTTTCATGATCCCGGTGGCCGTGGCGGAGGCGACGACCGTACGCGTCGGACATGCGCTGGGGCGCGGCGATTTCAAGGGTGTCCGGCAGGCCGCATGGGCGGGGTGTGTCATCGTCCTCGCGGCCCAAAGTGCATCGGTGCTGATTCTGTTGTTGGGCAATGAAGCGATCGCCGGTTTGTACAGTTCGGACCTTGCCGTGACCGCATTGGCCTCGACGCTGTTGTTGTATGCCGCAGCGTTGCAGTTTCCCGATGGCTTGCAGATGTTGTCCGCCGGCGCGTTGCGCGGTTTGCAGGACACTCGCATCCCCATGTGGATCGCGGTCTTTTGCTATTGGGGAGTGGGCGTACCCCTGGGTGTCGGATTGGCGTTTGGCCTGGAATGGGGGCCGCAAGGCATCTGGTCGGGTCTGATCACTGCGCTGACGCTGGCAACCGTATTGATGGGCGCGCGGTTTATCCATAGCAGTCGAGTCAGGCTGGCGACCGGCAGTTGAAACGAAAAAGGCCCGCCGATGAAAGTCGGCGGGCCTTTTGCGTTGCGGCTCAAATTACCAGGACAGCATCAGTCGACCGGCAAACAGAATCAGCACCACACCCATCGTACGTTCAAACCAGTGGCCCATGCGCATGAACAGCAAGCGCACTTTGTTGCTGGAGAAAAACAGCGCGACGATCACGAACCACAATGCGTTCACAAAGCACATCCACAAGCCGTAGAGCGCCTGGATCTGCAGCGGCGTAGTGGCGCTGATGATCGTGGTGAAGATCGCCAGGAAAAACAGCGTGGCTTTGGGGTTGGTGGCGTTGGTCAGAAAACCGGTGCTGAAGGCTTTGAACAAGGTTTGTTCGGCCATCGGCGCGTCGGTGCCTTTGTCTCCTTCGAGTGTCGATTTCGGTTTGCTGCGCAACAGGCTGACGCCCAGGTACAGGATGTAGGCGCCGCCAATGACCTTGGCGACCGTCAGCAACCATGGGGTGGTGTGCATCAATGCGCCGACGCCGAGCAACGTATAGAGAACGTGCACGGAAATCCCCGCGCCGATGCCCAGCGCCGTGCAGATTCCCACCAGTCGGCCGAAGCGCACGCTCTGGCGAATGGTCACGGCGAAGTCCGGGCCGGGAGCGACCACGGCGAGGAAATGAATGGTGGCCAGCGCCAGAAACTCGCCCAGGTAATTCGATAACATCTCAGCTCCAGAAAGTCAGGGGTGAAGCATTGCCGCGATAGCCGACAAAGAAGGACAGGCTCAGGCGCGGATCCGCCACACCCGGCGTCACCGAGTGCATGCAGCGCGAATTGAACATGATGAAGTCGCCCGGTTCGGGCCGCACTTCCAGGGTGGGCGGGCCGAGCAGCGCCGGGTCGATGCCGTAACTGTCGCCACGCATTTCGTCGAACTGATCCGGGGTAATGTCGTCGTCCCACATTTGCAACGCGCCGCCCTCGGTGGGCATGTTCAGGTAGACGTTGCAGGCGAACTGCGCTTCGAGGCTGCGCGCCTGAAAGCTCTCCGGCGCGTCCTTGGCAAAAATGTCGTGATGGGCAAGGAAGCACACGCCGGGTTTCACCACGCGTGACAGGCCGACATACATTTTGCGCCCGTAGAGGTTTTCCAGATGCGCACCGGCCGGCCAGGATTCGTCGAGCATGCAGCGCAGTGTGTCGACCGGCGAGGAGTAGGGCGCACAGCGATTGCGTAATTCGGCGATGTTGCTGGTGGCGCGTTCAAAGTAATCCTCGATCAACAGCGGCTGGTTTTCCGCCTCATAAAACGCCATGCCGATACGGCCGATACTCGGTGCGTTGATGTAGCCCTCAAAGCCTGGAGCGAGAATCTTGTCGCCAATCTGGATCGCCAGCGGTTCAGGCAAAAAGCCTTTGACGCGGATGGCGAGGACTTCTTCGTTGGCCAGTTTTTTTATGCACGTCTCATCGAGACGCTCGACGTCTAGCATCATGTTATTTAGGTCCATCTATCGATAGTCAACGGAACCGGCGAGCGCGGTTCCCCCGGCGCCGGACGCTGCGCAAGACAGCGTCCGAAATGCTCAATCCACGCTGTAGTGGACGGATAACGTGCCTTTCTTCTGCGAAAGGGACGCGATCGTGACTGTGCCAAGATCCTTCAGGCTACGTACATGGGTGCCACCGCAGCCGTAGGCCGGGAGTTCACCGAAGCCGATTTCCCGCGCGCCTTCACGCAGCGAGGTCAGGCGCGGCAGATCGTGCTCGATCCACTCACTGATGCCGTGTTGAACGGTGTGAGCGTCAACTTCCTGAGCGGCGTCACCCGGCTTGAATTGCACCCGGCCTTCGTCCGGCCAGTGATGCGCCTTGATCGGCGTCCAGCCCAACGCTTGTACGAAATGGCCGATCAGGTGCCCGGCCGAGTGCATGCGCGTGTTGAAGCAGCGACGCTGTTCATCGATGCGGATCATGGTCATACCGAGTTTCACCGGACGGTCGACGAAGTGGACTATCCGATCCGGTTCCTGGACGACGCGCAGTACCTGGCTTTCGCCGATCCAGCCGGTATCGCAGGGTTGTCCGCCACCTTGCGGATGAAACAGCGTGGCGCGGAGCACTACGGCAAATTCGTTCTCGTGGGGCGTGCAGTCGAGGACTTCCACATTGGCCTTGAGGTCATCACTATGGAAAAAGAGGCGAAGCGTCATATTCCATGCCCTTATTAAAGTTTCTATTTTTATTATATGAATCGTGTAATAACGTGATAATCCGTTCAAACATCAAAGGACTTGTGCGCTGTGAGCATAAATCTCCCGCTACCCCTGCTCGGCGAGATGGCGATTTTCGTCAAGGTCGTGGAGACCGGCAGCTTCTCTGAAGCGGCTCGACAGCTCGGATCTTCGCCATCGGCGGTGAGTCGCAGCATTTCGCGATTGGAAAAAGCCTTGGCCACGCGCTTACTCCAGCGCACCACGCGCAAGCTGCGCCTGAGTGATGGCGGCGAAGAGGTGTTCAAGCGCTGTCAGGAGATGGTCAGTGCGGCCAAGTCAGTGATGGAGATCAGTGGCCAATTCACCCATGAAGCCGAAGGGCTGGTGCGGGTCAGTGTGCCGAAGGCGGTGGGGCGTTTTGTCATTCATCCGCATATGCCTGAATTTTTGCGCCGTTATCCCAAGGTCGATGTCGAGCTGCTCCTCGAGGATCGGCAGGTCGATCTGATTGACGATCATGTCGATCTGGCGATCCGCATTACTGATCGCCCTCCGGCCGGGCTGGTCGGGCGGCAGTTGCTGACCATCGATCATTTGCTCTGCGCCACCCCGCAATACCTGGCCGAACACGGCACGCCGACGCATCCACATGATTTGCTCAATCACAGCTGCATCTATCTGGGCGAAACCCCGAGCGATGCGCGCTGGAAATTCAAAAAGGGCAGTAAAGCGGTGACGGTTGGCGTTCGCGGTCGCTATGCCGCCAACCACACGGGTGTGCGCCTGGGCGCGGTGCTGCAACACATCGGTATTGGCAGCCTGCCGTATTTCACGGCGCGTTATGCGCTGGAGCAGAAGTTGGTGGTGCAGGTGTTGCCGGACTGGACGTTTCTGGCGTCCTACCACGGCGGGCTCTGGTTGTTGCATTCGCCGACGCGTTATTTGCCACCGAAGCTGCGGGTGTTTATCGATTATCTGGTGGAGTGCCTGGAGAAAGAACCGACCCTGAGCAAACCGGGAAAGTCGGGTGGCGTGATCAACGCCGCGATGGCGTATGAATTGCCGGAAAGTGAAGGACTGCTTTAAAGCAAAAGATCGCAGCCTTCGGCAGCTCCTACATGGAATACAAAACCTGTAGGAGTTGCCGAAGGCTGCGATCTTTTGATCTTCAAACCTGAAAAATCAGTGCTTGCTGTCTTGGGCGGACATCGCCAGCAGTTGTTTTTCCTGATTCCAGTCGAACGGTTCATCGTTCTGTTCGGCTTCGTAACGACGCTCTTCCAGTGCCTGATACATGTCGATTTCTTCATCGGGCAGGTAATGCAGGCAGTCGCCAGCGAAGAACCACAACAGATCCCGCGGGACCAGGTGCGCAATTTGCGGGTAGCGGGTAATCACTTGAGTCAGGATGTCCTGGCCCAGGTATTGGCTTTCGATCGGATCGATCGGCAGGGACGCCAGCAGTTCGTCGAAGCGCTCCAGGAACAAGGCATGGCTTTCTTCGGGAACCTGTTCGGCCTCACCTACGGCGACCAGGATACTGCGCAGATGGTCGAGCAAAACCAGATGATCGGCAACGACGTTGGACACGAGATAAGTCCTCAAGAGCAAAACGGGCGCAGGAGTATAAAGCTCCCGCGCCCATTTTTCACAAATAACAGCTACGTGGCTGTCGGGATCAGCGGACTTTACCCTCCGCCTGTTTCAGCTCCTCTTTGTCGAAGTCATCGACATCGATCACCTTGCGCCGCGCCGCTTCGGCATCGCGCAGGCTCTGCGCTTCCCCGGGTTGCAACACCCCGGCCTCCAGCGCCGCGTCGATGGCGTGCTCACCGGCGACCGGTTTGACCTGACCGCTTTTCAGCGAGGTGTGCAACTTTTTATGCAGCGGTTGCGCAGCATTCAGCAGATCACTGGCATGTTGCAGCGCTCCCACCGCATCGTCTGGCGATTGCGGGCGATAGCAGCCGGCGAGCAACTCTTCCAGTGCCGGATCGCCTTTGGCCCGGCCGATCACGCCAGCCACTTCGGCACCGAGTTTGTCCGATGGTCCTTTGTGGCGACGACCGAAAGGAAACACGATCACCCGCAACAGGCAGATGAACACCTTGTTCGGGAAGTTGCTCAGCAGTTCATCCAGCGCGCGCTCCGATTGGCCGAGGCTTTCCTCCATCGCCCAACGGAACAACGGCTCCATGTACGCCGGCGAATCCAGGTCGTGGTAACGCTTGAGCGCTGCGGACGCCAGATACAGGTTGCTCAATACATCGCCCAGACGGGCCGACAGGCGTTCGCGGCGTTTCAGTTCGCCACCCAGCAGCATCATGCTGAAGTCGGCCAGCATGGCGAAAGCCGCAGCCTGGCGATTGAGAGCGCGGAAGTAACCCTGACTGATCTTGTCCCCCGGCGCATGTTCGAAGTGACCGAAACCGAGGTTCAGCACCAGCGTGCTGGCGGCGTTGCTGACGGCGAAACCGATGTGCTTGAGCAGCAGACCGTCGAACTCTTTCAGCGCCTGATCCTTGTCTTCGCGCCCGGCCAGCGCCATTTCTTTAAGCACGAATGGATGGCAACGAATGGCGCCCTGACCAAAGATCATCAGGTTACGCGAGAGAATATTCGCGCCTTCCACGGTGATGAAGATCGGCGCACCGTTCCAACTGCGCCCCAGGTAGTTGTTCGGGCCCATGATGATCGCCTTGCCGCCATGAACGTCCATGGCGTGGCTGATGCACTCGCGACCGCGTTCGGTGAGGTGGTACTTGAGGATCGCCGACAACACCGACGGTTTTTCGCCCAGGTCCACCGCGTTGGCGGTCAGCATGCGCGCGGCGTCCATCATCCAGGCGTTGCCGCCGATGCGCGCCATCGCTTCCTGAATGCCTTCGAAGGCTGACAACGGTACGTTGAACTGCTCACGAATCTGCGCGTACTGCCCGGTGACCAGACTGGTGAACTTGGCCGCCCCGGTGCCAACGGCCGGCAGCGAAATCGAACGCCCGACCGACAGGCAGTTCATCAACATCATCCAGCCTTTGCCGAGCATTTCCTGGCCGCCGATGAGGAAGTCCAGCGGGATGAACACGTCCTTGCCTGAGTTCGGGCCGTTCATGAAGGCTGCGCCCAATGGCAGATGCCGACGACCGATTTCCACGCCTGCGGTATCGGTCGGGATCAGCGCGAGGCTGATGCCGAGGTCTTCCTTGTCGCCCAGCAAGTGATCCGGGTCATAGGCCTTGAACGCGAGGCCGAGCAGCGTCGCTACCGGGCCAAGGGTGATGTAGCGTTTTTCCCAGTTCAGGCGCAGGCCAAGGACTTCCTGACCTTGCCATTGGCCTTTGCAGATGATCCCGGTGTCGGGCATCGCGCCGGCATCGGAGCCGGCGAGCGGGCCGGTGAGGGCGAAACACGGAATATCGTCGCCGCGGGCCAGGCGTGGCAGGTAGTGATTGCGTTGTTCGTCGGTGCCGTAGTGCAACAGCAGTTCTGCCGGGCCGAGAGAATTAGGGACCATGACAGTGGAGGCGAGGTCGCCGCTGCGGGTCGCGAGTTTCATCGCCACTTGCGAGTGGGCGTAGGCCGAGAATCCTTTGCCGCCGAATTCCTTGGGAATGATCAGGGCGAAGAAGCCATGTTCCTTGATATGAGTCCACGCTTCGGGCGGCAAATCCATCGACTGGCCGATCTGCCAGTCAGTGACCATCGCGCAGAGTTCTTCGGTCGGGCCATCAATAAAGGCCTGTTCCTCTTCACTCAATTGCGCTTTGGGATAGGACAGCAGCTTGTCCCAGTCCGGCCGGCCGCTGAACAGCTCACCGTCCCACCACACCGTGCCGGCATCGATTGCATCGCGTTCGGTCTGCGACATCGGCGGCAGGGTTTTCTGGAACCAGTTGAACAGAGGCGCGGTGAAATGTTTGCGGCGCAGGTCAGGCAGCAGCAATGGTGCGGCGACCACCGCCAGCACGACCCAGAAAATCAGCAGCAGCCAGCCCGGCGCGTGACTGAAAATTCCCATCGCCACCAGGTAAACGGCAACGATGCCCAGCGCGGGCAGCGGGGCGATACGCCGGTGGGCGAGATACGCCACACCAATGATCAAAACCAGTATCCACAACAACAGCATATTCAGTCCTCCGTGAACCAAGGCAAATCGACCCTCCAGAGCTTAGACGGCATCTGCAAAACCGGGTGGTCAGAGCATGGTGATTGAAATCGTGGGAAACCCCGGATGGTTTTCGTAGGTTCGGTGGGCAACACGTGTGGGAAATCGTTCGCTGATCCCGCATCTTTGCGTCCAAGTTTGGCCGAAACGTCGTTATCTCTGTGCTTGAGCTGTCGCTAGACTCGGGACTCACCCAGGAGATCTGTCGTCATGCGCGAGTATCTGAGTCCCGGCCGCTTCATCGATAGTGACCACCCGGCGGTGGTGGAGTTCGCCGAACAACATCGTGGCGCCAGTCGCGGTCCGCTCGAGCAGGCGATCAATCTGTATTACGCCGTGCGCGAGGCGGTGCGTTACAACATGTACACCTTCAGCCGCGACCCGCAGACCCTGCGCGGCAGCTACGCGCTGGCGGCGGGTGAGAGTTATTGCGTGCCTAAGGCCACGCTGCTGGCCGCTTGTGCGCGGCATTGCGGGATTCCGGCGCGCATCGGTCTGGCGGACGTGAAAAATCACCTGTCGACGCCGCGTCTGCTGGAGTTGCTGAGAAGCGAAGTGTTCGCCATGCACGGTTACACCGAGCTGTTTCTGAAGGGGCGCTGGGTAAAAGCCACACCCGCGTTCAACCAGAAGCTCTGCGCAATGTTCAACGTTGCGCCGCTGGAATTCGACGGTATTCACGACAGCGTTTTTCACCCGTACAACAGCGATGGTGCGCTGCTGATGGAGTACCTGGTCGATCACGGCCAGTTCGCCGATGTACCGGAAACCTTGTTCTTCGGGCATCTGCAAAAATGCTATCCGCACCTGTTCAACGATCAACAGACGCCACTGTCGGGTGACATGCGCAGTGATGTCGGCAGCCGTTGATCCGGCGTATGCTGCTTGGCCACTTGATTTGAAAAGAGGCGGTCATGCTGAAGATCTGGGGACGTAAAAACTCATCGAATGTCAGGAAACCCCTGTGGGCCGCCGAGGAACTTGGCCTGGCCTATGAGGCGATCGATGCCGGTGGTGCGTTCGGTGTGGTCGACACACCCGAGTACCGGGCGATGAATCCTAACGGGCGGGTGCCGGTCATCGAAGACGACGGTTTCGTGCTCTGGGAGTCCAACACCATCGTCCGCTATCTGCTGGCCAGACATGCGTCGAACACCGCGTGGTATCCAGCGGACCCGCAAGCCCGGGCCATCGCTGACAAGTGGATGGACTGGACCACCTCAAGTTTTGCCGGTCCTTTTCGCACCGTGTTCTGGGGCGTTCTGCGCACTCCGGCCGACAAGCAGGACTGGCCGGCGATCAACGCCGCAATCAAAGAGTGTAACGAGTTGCTGAGCATGGCCGATCAGGCCCTGGTCAGTCAGCCTTACCTGTCCGGCGACGAAATCGGCATGGGCGACATTCCCCTCGGCAGTTTCATTTATGCCTGGTTCGAGATGCCCATCGAGCGCGCCCCGCAACCGCACTTGCAGGCCTGGTACGAGCGGCTGAAGCGGCGTGCGGCGTATCAAAAAGCGGTCATGACCGCGTTGACTTGATAATAACTATCGACACACTTGACTGTACTTGTGCGGCGAGGCCAAGCACCATTGCGCTTATGCGCCGCGGTTGTCTCCCTCGCCGCCCGCCCTTGTTTATCCCTTCCTTTCCTTCATGGTGCGTAAATCAGATATGAGTTCCGCTCTGTCCATCCGGCAGCTAACCAAAACCTACGGCAACGGGTTCCAGGCCTTGAGTGGTATCGATCTGGACGTCGCCGAAGGTGACTTTTTCGCCTTGCTCGGCCCTAACGGTGCCGGCAAATCCACGACCATCGGCATTCTCTCCACCCTGGTCAACAAGACCAGCGGTACGGTGAATATCTTCGGCAATGACCTGGACAAGAACCCGGCAGCGCTCAAGCGCTCGATCGGCGTGGTGCCCCAGGAATTCAACTTCAATCAGTTCGAAAAGACCTTCGACATCGTCGTGACCCAGGCCGGTTACTACGGCATTCCGGCGAAGATCGCCAAGGAACGCGCCGAGCAGTACCTGACTCAGCTCGGCCTGTGGGACAAGCGTGATGTGCCGTCGCGCTCGCTGTCCGGCGGCATGAAGCGTCGTCTGATGATCGCCCGCGCGCTGGTGCATGAACCGCGTCTGTTGATCCTCGACGAACCGACGGCCGGGGTGGATATCGAGCTGCGCCGTTCGATGTGGACGTTCCTCACCGAACTGAACCAGAAAGGCATCACTATCATCCTCACCACGCACTATCTGGAAGAGGCTGAGCAGCTGTGCCGCAACATCGGCATCATCGACCACGGCACCATTGTCGAAAACACCAGCATGAAACAATTGCTGGGCCAGTTGCACGTTGAAACCTTCCTGCTGGATCTGAAAAACGACTTGAACGCGGCGCCGCAATTGCTCGGCTACCCGGCCCGGTTGATCGACAGCCATACCCTCGAAGTCCAGGTCGACAAATCCATGGGCATCACGGCGTTGTTCACCCAGTTGGCGCAGCAGAACATCGAAGTGTTGAGCCTGCGTAACAAAACCAATCGCCTTGAGGAGCTGTTCGTGTCCCTGGTGGAGAAAAATCTGTCGAAGGTGGCGGTATGAGTTCCGAGTTCGGTCCCAACCTCGTCGCGCTGCAAACCATCGTTTACCGCGAGGTCAAACGCTTCACGCGGATCTGGCCGCAGACCCTGCTGCCGCCGGCAATCACCATGGTTCTGTACTTCGTGATCTTCGGCAACCTGATCGGCCGGCAGATTGGCGACATGGGTGGCTTCACCTACATGGAGTACATCGTGCCAGGGCTGATCATGATGTCGGTGATCACCAACTCCTACGGCAACGTGGTCTCGAGCTTCTTTGGCAGCAAGTTCCAGCGCTCGATTGAAGAGTTGATGGTTTCTCCGGTGTCGCCGCACACGATACTGATCGGCTACGTCTGTGGCGGCGTGTTGCGCGGCTTGATGGTCGGCGTAATCGTGACGATTCTGTCGCTGTTCTTCACCCATCTGCAGGTGCATCACCTGGGCGTAACCATCCTGGTAGTCGTGCTGACAGCGACAATCTTCTCGCTGCTGGGCTTCATCAACGCTGTGTTTGCGCGCAACTTCGATGACATCTCGATCATCCCGACCTTCGTGCTGACGCCATTGACCTACCTGGGTGGCGTGTTCTATTCGATCACCTTGCTGCCACCGTTCTGGCAGACCGTGTCGCTGGCCAACCCGGTACTGCACATGGTCAACGCCTTCCGTTACGGAATTTTGGGCGTGTCGGATATTCGCATCGGTATTGCGATCACCTTCATGCTGGTGGCGACGGTAGTGTTGTACTTCGGCTGCGCACGGTTGCTGGTGAGTGGGCGCGGGATGCGTACCTGACCCAAGACCGAGTGGTGGCCTTCGCGAGCAGGCTCACTCCTACAGGAAAATGCGTTCCAATGCAGGAGTGAGCCTGCTCGCGATGGCGTCGTACCAGACGCCACAAAACGAAACGGCCTCCCACAGTGGAGGCCGTTTTGCATTCAAGGCATTCGTTTCTTCTTGCGCCGGGCCCACTGCCGCGCCACCCACCAGCGCCAATACATCATCACCACGAAGTAGGCGAGGGCGCCGAGTACCAGCCCGCACACCACCGAACCCAGCAAAAACGGTTGCCACAACGTCGACAGTTCGCCGCTGATCCATTCCCACGTCAGCTCATCCGGCAGATGCCGCGCGGGCACATCCATCAGCCATGCGCCGGCCTGATAGGTACAGAAAAACACCGCCGGCATGGTGATCGGGTTAGTCAGCCACACCAGGCTGACGGCGATCGGCATATTGCCGCGCACGATGATCGCCAACGCGGCTGCCACCAGCATCTGCGCTGGAATCGGCAGGAATGCCGCAAACAATCCGACCGCCATTGCACGGGCAACCGAATGGCGATTGAGGTGCCAGAGGTTCGGGTCATGCAGCAACTTGCCGAGAAAGCGTAAGGATTTGTGTTCCCTGATGCTCGTCGGGTCGGGCATGTAACGTTTGAATAAGCGCCGGGGCATAAGGCTTCTCGGTCGGTTAAGGCGGCAAGTATGTCTGGATTCTACGAACCGCCCATTCAGACTTTGTGACAATTGTTGACGACGCTCGTGCCCGACACCCGCTATGCCTAAGGCTGGAACTCTCAAGGACGGGCTTATGCGCACAGGGATGATGGCGCTGGCGGTCGGTCTGCTGGCTCCGGTTTTTATGTCGGCGTTACCGCCGGTCTGGTTGATGCTGTTGCTGCCGGTCGTAGCTTTGATGCTGCTGCCGTTTCGCAGCTATCCGTTGGCGCTGTTGTTGTTCGGTTTCACTTGGGCCAGCGTCAGCGCGCAATGGGCGTTGAATGACCAGTTGCACATTCGGTTGGATGGCGAAACCCGCTGGGTCGAAGGGCGGGTGGTCGGTCTGCCGCAGCAAAGCGATGGCGTGGCGCGCTTCGAATTGGCGGATGCGCGCTCGCGTCACGAAAAACTGCCGACATTGATGCGTCTGGCCTGGTACGCCGGGCCGCCGGTCAACAGCGGCGAACGCTGGCGTCTGGCGGTGAAACTCAAACGTCCGGTGGGTTTGCTCAATCCTGATGCGTTCGATTACGAAGCCTGGCTGCTGGCGCAACGTATCGGCGCAACCGGCACGATCAAGGATGGCGAACGTCTGACCGCCGCGCGCGGGGCCTGGCGCGATGGCATTCGCCAGCGTTTGTTGGCGGCGGATGCGCAAGGTCGGGCCGGGGCGCTGGCGGCGTTGGTGCTGGGCGATGGCTCGGGACTCAGTCGCGAGGACTGGCAGATTCTGCAGGACACCGGCACCGTGCATTTGCTGGTGATTTCCGGCCAACACATCGGCCTGTTGGCAGCGGTGATGTATCTGCTGGTCGCCGGATTGGCGCGTTATGGGCTGTGGCCATTGCGTTGGCCGTGGTTGCCATGGGCCTGCGGCCTGGCGTTTGCGGCGGCGCTCGGTTATGGCTTGCTCGCCGGGTTCGATGTGCCCGTGCAGCGCGCCTGTGTGATGGTCGGGCTGGTGCTGCTGTGGCGTTTGCGCTTTCGTCATCTGGGGGCGTGGTGGCCATTGTTGCTGGCGTTCAATGGCGTGCTGTTGCTGGATCCGCTGGCCAGTTTACGCCCCGGTTTCTGGTTGTCGTTCGCCGCGGTGGCGGTGTTGATTTTCACCTTTGGCGGGCGCCTTGGGGCGTGGCGCTGGTGGCAAACCTGGACACGGGCGCAGTGGCTGATTGCAATAGGTTTGGGCCCGGTGCTGATGGCTCTGAACCTGCCGATCAGTCTGAGCGGCCCGTTGGCGAATTTGCTCGCGGTACCCTGGGTCAGCCTGGTGGTGCTGCCACCGGCATTGCTGGGGACGTTGTTGATGCCAGTGCCGTATGTCGGCGCAGGACTGCTATGGCTGGCGGGTGGATTGATTGAGTGGTTGTTTCAAGGTTTGGCGGTAATCGCTGGACATTGGCCTGCATGGATTCCGGCGTCGATTCCCGGTTGGGTCTGGGTAATCGGCAGTCTGGGCGCCGTGCTGTTGCTATTGCCGCGAGGTGTACCGCTGCGTCCGCTGGGTTGGCCCTTGTTGCTGATTCTGGTCGTGCCGCCGCGCGAGCGCGTGGAGGAGGGGCTGGCCGACATCTGGCAACTCGATGTCGGCCAGGGTCTGGCGATACTGGTCCGTACCCGTCATCACGCCTTGCTCTATGACGCCGGGCCACGTTTCGGCGATTTCGATATCGGCGAGCGCGTGGTGCTGCCAGCCTTGCGCAAACTGAACGTCGAGTCGCTGGATCTGATGCTGCTCAGCCATGCCGACGCCGATCATGCCGGTGGCGCGCGGGCAGTGTCGCGCAGAATCCCGGTGAACCAAGTCATCAGTGGCGACCCACCGGGACTGCCGGCAGAACTGAGTGCGGAAGCCTGTGAAAGTGGCGCTCAATGGCAGTGGGACGGTGTCAGTTTTCAACTCTGGCAATGGCCGGACGCTCACGACAGCAACCAGCGTTCCTGCGTGTTGCAGATCGAGGCCAAGGGCGAGCGCCTGCTATTGACCGGCGATATCGACACGCAGGCCGAGCGCAATTTGCTGGAAAGTCCCTTAGCTGTCGAAACGCACTGGCTGCAAGCGCCGCACCACGGCAGCCGCAGTTCATCATCGATGGCGCTGCTCAAGGCCTTGCGTCCTCAAGGTGTGCTGATTTCCCGAGGTCACGGCAACTCGTTCGGCCATCCGCATCCCACGGTGCTGGCGCGTTACCGCAAGCAAGGCCTGCGCATTTACGACAGTGCCGAGCACGGCGCCATTCATTTGCAACTGGGCACCTTCGAGCCGCCGCAAACGATGCGTCAACGGCAGCGTTTCTGGCGCGATCCACCTGCACTGGCCCGTTGATCGGGGCGCGCGCGAAGGCGACGTCACGGTCGTCGGGGCGGCGGGTCCTGATCGTGGATCGGTATGGTAAAGTGGCGCACTTTTTCGAGGGGACTGTCACTGTGTGGGAATTGGTCAAATCCGGCGGCTGGATGATGTTGCCGATCATTCTGAGTTCCATCGCGGCCATGGCGATTGTCGCCGAGCGCCTGTGGACCCTGCGCGCCAGTCGCGTCACCCCCGAGCATCTGCTGGGCCAGGTCTGGGTCTGGATCAAGGACAAACAGCTCAATAAAGAGAAACTCAAGGAATTGCGCGCCAATTCGCCGCTGGGGGAAATCCTCGCTGCCGGTCTGGCCAACTCCAAGCATGGTCGCGAGATCATGAAAGAGTGCATCGAAGAGGCCGCCGCACGGGTCATCCACGAACTCGAGCGCTACATCAATGCCCTCGGCACCATCGCCGCAATGGCGCCATTGCTGGGCCTGCTCGGCACCGTGCTGGGCATGATCGACATTTTCAGTGCGTTCACCGGTTCCGGCATGACCACCAACGCCTCGGTGCTGGCCGGCGGTATCTCCAAGGCGCTGATCACCACTGCCGCAGGCCTGATGGTCGGTATTCCGGCGGTGTTCTTCCACCGGTTCCTGCAACGACGCATCGACGAACTGGTGGTCGGCATGGAGCAGGAAGCGATCAAACTGGTTGAAGTGGTGCAGGGCGACCGTGACGTCGATCTGGCCGAGGGCAAAGCGTGAAATTCCGTCGCAAGCCTCGGGAAACAGTGGACATCAACCTCGCGTCGCTGATCGACGTGGTGTTCATCCTGCTGCTGTTTTTTGTCGTGACCACCACGTTCACCCGCGAAACCCAGTTGCGCGTTGATCTGCCGGAAGCCGTCAGCGGCTCGCCGGCCGAAGATCAGCAGCTCAAGCAGATCGATGTGGCCATCAGCGCTGAAGGCGTGTTTTCGGTGAACAACAAGATTCTGCCGAAAAACGATCTGGCGACCCTGATGGACGCCATGCAGAAAGAATCCAACGGTGATACCAACATGCCGTTGTCGATCAGTGCCGACGGCAAGACTCAGCATCAATCGGTGATCACCGCCATGGACGCGGCCGGCAAGCTCGGTTTCAGCCATCTGCGCATGACCACGGTCGAGGCGGCGCCCAAGTCCTGATGAGCCTGTCCGATCGTTTGCTCGCCGCGTGGTATCAGGGGCACCCGGCCCTGGCGCTGCTGCGGCCGCTGGAAATGCTCTATCGCCGCGTCGTGGTGGGCAAACGCCAGCGCTTTCTTGATGGCGAAGGCGAGATCTATCAGCCGCCGGTGCCGCTGATCGTGGTCGGCAACATCACTGTCGGCGGTACCGGCAAGACGCCGATGATCCTCTGGCTGATCGAGCATTGCCGCCGCAGTGGTTTGCGTGTCGGCGTGGTCAGCCGTGGCTACGGTGCCAAACCGCCGCAGTTGCCGTGGCGGGTCGAGGCCGAGCAGAGCGCTGATATCGCCGGCGACGAACCCCTGTTGATCGTCCAGCGCACCGGCGTGCCGCTGATGATCGACCCCGATCGCAGCGCAGCCGTCAAAGCCTTGCTCGCCAGCGAACCGCTGGATTTGATTCTGTCCGACGACGGCATGCAGCATTACCGCCTCGCCCGGGATCTGGAACTGGTGCTGATCGACGCCGCCCGTGGCCTTGGCAATAAACGTTGCCTGCCGGCTGGGCCGTTGCGCGAGCCGATCGAGCGTCTGCAAAGCGTCGACGGCGTGTTGTTCAATGGCGCGACGGCTGATCGCGAAGACGGATTCGCTTTCCATCTGCAACCGACGGCGCTGGTCAACCTGCACAGCGGCGAGCGCCAGTCGCTCGAGCATTTTCCGTCGGGGCAGAGCGTGCACGCGGTCGCCGGGATCGGCAATCCGCAACGTTTCTTCAATACCCTCGAAGCGCTAGACTGGCGACCCGTCCCGCATGCGTTTGCCGACCACGCCGAATACAGCGTGCAGGCCTTGAATTTCACACCGTCGTTGCCATTGGTGATGACCGAAAAAGACGCGGTGAAGTGCCGTGCCTTCGCGGCTGCCGACTGGTGGTATCTGGCGGTCGATGCCGTGCCGTCGCCGGCCTTCGTGGCCTGGTTCGACACGCAGCTGATGCGCCTGTTGCCGGATCGGCTTTTGCCTTAACTCTTTTATCCAGGGAATGTTCATGGACACCAAATTGCTCGACATCCTCGCGTGCCCGATCTGCAAAGGCCCGCTCAAGCTCAGCGCCGACAAGACCGAACTGATCAGCAAAGGCGCCGGTCTGGCCTATCCGATCCGCGACGGCATCCCGGTGATGCTTGAAAGTGAAGCCCGCACCCTGACCACCGACGAGCGTCTGGATAAATGACCACTGCCTTCACCGTTGTCATCCCGTCGCGTTACGCCTCGACCCGCCTGCCGGGCAAACCGCTGCTGTTGATCGCCGGCAAGCCGATGATCCAGCACGTCTGGGAACAGGCGAGCAAAAGCAGCGCCGCCCGCGTGGTGGTTGCGACTGACGATGTGCGCATCGTCGAGGCTTGCAAGGGTTTTGGCGCCGAAGTGGTGCTGACCCGTGAAGATCACAACTCCGGCACCGATCGTCTGGCCGAAGTCGCGGCGAAACTGGGCCTTGAGCCCGACGCGATCGTGGTCAACGTGCAGGGCGACGAGCCGCTGATCCCGCCAAGCGTGATCGATCAGGTCGCCGCAAACCTGGCCGCCCACACCGAAGCGCGCATGGCTACCCTGGCCGAGCCGATCGAGGATGTCGAAACCCTGTTCAACCCGAACGTGGTCAAGGTCGTCAGCGATCTCAATGGTCTGGCGCTGACTTTTAGCCGTGCGACCTTGCCGTGGGCCCGCGATGCGTTCGCCAAGAACCGCGAGCAATTGCCCGAAGGCGTGCCGTACCGTCGTCACATCGGCATTTATGCCTACCGCGCCGGCTTCCTTCAGGACTTTGTGAGCTGGGGACCGTGCTGGCTGGAAAACACCGAATCGCTCGAGCAACTGCGTGCCCTGTGGCACGGCGTGCGGATTCATGTGGCTGATGCATTGATCGCACCGCCAACCGGCGTCGACACCGTCGAAGACCTTGAGCGCGTTCGACGCCTGCTGGAGGCCTGATGCGGGTTCTGTTTGTGTGCCTGGGCAACATTTGCCGTTCGCCCACCGCCGAAGGCGTGTTGCGCCACAAACTGCGTGAAGCAGGGCTGGCGGATCAAGTCGAAGTGGCTTCTGCCGGCACCGGTGACTGGCACGTCGGCAATCCACCGGACAAGCGCAGTCAGGCTGCGGCCAAACTGCGTGGTTATGATTTGTCGGCGCAGCGCGCCCAGCAAGTCAGTCGTGCCGACTTCGCCAGCTACGACCTGATTCTGGCCATGGACAACAGCAACCTGCGCAACCTCAAGGCGCTGCAACCGTCCACTGGCAAAGCTGAACTGGACCTGTTCCTGCGCCGCTATGCCGGGTTGGTCGATGAAGTGCCGGATCCGTACTACGACGGCGATCAAGGCTTCGCGCAGGTGCTGGATCTGATTGAAGCCGCTTGTGACCAATTGCTGATCGAAGTGAAGGGCCGGTTATGAGTTTGCAGGTGCAACCGCAAGTTTCACTGAAACCGTTCAACAGTTTTGGCGTCGACGTTAACGCCCAATTGTTCGCCGAGGCCCACAGCGACGCCGATGTGCGCGAAGCGCTGGCTTATGCCGATGACCACGCCGTGCCGTTGCTGGTGATCGGCGGCGGCAGCAACCTGCTGCTGACCGCCGACATTCCAGCCTTGGTGTTGCGCATGGCCACTCGCGGAATCCGCGTGATCAGCGATGACGGCAACCGTGTGGTGATCGAGGCCGAGGCCGGCGAGCCGTGGCATGCCTTTGTGCAACACACTCTGGCGGCGGGTTTGTCCGGGCTGGAAAACCTCAGCTTGATTCCCGGCACCGTCGGTGCTGCGCCAATGCAGAACATTGGTGCCTACGGCGTGGAGATCAAGGATGTGTTCGCCGGGCTCACCGCGCTGGATCGCCAGACTGGCGAACTGCGTGATTTCAGCCTGGAGGAGTGCAATTTCGCCTACCGCGACAGCCTGTTCAAGCAGCAGCCGGGGCGCTGGCTGATTCTGCGGGTGCGTTTTACGCTCGACCGCGTCGCTCATCTGCATCTGGAATACGGTCCGGTGCGTCAGCGCCTGACCGAGCAGGGGATTGAGCAGCCAACACCCACCGACGTCAGCCGCGCCATCTGCAGCATCCGCAGTGAAAAATTGCCGGACCCGGCGGTGCTCGGCAATGCCGGCAGCTTCTTCAAGAATCCGTTGGTGTCGGCGGCTCTGGTCACGCAGATCAAGGCGCAGCACCCGGATCTGGTCGCCTACGCGCAACCGGACGGGCAGATGAAACTGGCCGCTGGCTGGCTGATCGAGCGCGCCGGCTGGAAAGGCTTCCGTGAAGCCGATGCCGGTGTGCATAAATTGCAGGCGCTGGTGCTGGTCAACTACGGTGGCGCGACCGGGCTGCAATTGCTCGATCTGGCGCAACGTATCCAGAAAGACGTTGCAGAACGTTTCAATGTCGAGCTGGAAATGGAGCCCAACCGTTATTGAGGCTACGCTTCAGGTCTGTATCCAAAGCCCTGCACTGGTAAAAAAGTGCAGGGCTTTTTTGTTAATCGCGGGTTAACGTAGCGAGCTAACGATAACCGTCATTTGCTCCACCAAAGGCCCGGTGCAGACGTTCCCGTCGACACAAGAGAGCCTCATTAGCCTGAGTCGATCTGCGCGAACCACACCGCTGATTTTCCGGCGGCAGATTGCTCGACCCCATAACCCCTAAAAATATGCGGGCGTGCCCATGATTACCCTGAAACTCAACGGTCAAGACCATCCCCTCGATGTCACCGAAGACATGCCGCTGTTGTGGGCGATTCGTGATGTCGCCGGTTACAACGGCACCAAGTTCGGCTGCGGCATGGGCCTGTGCGGCGCCTGCACCATTCATATCGATGGGTTGCCCGCGCGCAGTTGCATCACGCCGATCGGCTCGGTGGTCGGCCAGAACGTCAGCACTATCGATAACCTGCACGCCGATCCGGTTGGCCAGGTGGTCCAGCAAGCCTGGCTCGACACGGCTGTTGCGCAATGCGGTTTCTGTCAGGGCGGGCAGATCATGTCCGCCACGGCGCTGCTCAAGACCAACCCGAACCCGAGCGACGAGCAGATCGAAGAAGCAATGGTCGGCAACATTTGCCGTTGCGGTACCTATAACCGGATCAAAACTGCGATCCGCCAAGCGTCCACTCATCTGAAGGAGGCGAAAGCATGAGCCGCCTGCCGAATGATTTCGCCCTGAGCAATTTGAGCCGCCGCGGTTTTCTCAAAGGTGTCGGCGCCACGGGTGCGCTGGTGTTGGCGGCGAGTTGGGGCTGGCAGGATGCATTGGCCGAGGACAAACCGAAGCAGTTTGGCGCCGATGGCATGCCCAACGGCTGGGTCGACGATCCGAAGGTCTACGTCAGCATCGCCGCTGACGGCACGGTGACCGTGGTCTGCAACCGTTCGGAGATGGGCCAGGGCGTACGTACCAGCCTGACCATGGTGGTTGCCGACGAACTCGAAGCCGATTGGGCTCACGTCAAAGTGCAGCAGGCACCGGGCGATGAAGTGCGCTTCGGTAACCAGGACACCGACGGCTCGCGCAGCATGCGTCACTGGTATGAGCCGATGCGTCGTTGCGGCGCTGCTGCCCGGACCATGCTTGAGCAAGCGGCGGCGCAACAGTGGAAGGTGCCGGTGGGCGAGTGTCACGCGCAGTTGCACAAAGTTATCCATAAACCGTCCGGTCGCGAGCTGGGTTATGGCGAACTCGCCGCTGCAGCCAGTGCGTTGTCGGTACCGGCGCGCGACAGTCTGCGACTCAAGCAGCCGTCGGAATTTCGCTACATCGGCAAGGAAGGCACCAACGCCATCGACGGTGACGACATCGTCAACGGCCGTGCGGTGTACGGTGCCGATGTGCATTTCGACGGCATGTTGTACGCGACCATCGCCCGGCCGGCGGTGTACGGCGGCAAGGTCAAGTCGATGGATGACAGCGCTGCGCTGAAAGTGCCCGGCGTGCTTAAAGTGATCCAGATCGAAAACCGCCCGTTGCCTTCGGAATTCCAGCCACTGGGCGGCGTGGCGGTAGTCGCGAGCAACACCTGGGCGGCGATCAAGGGTCGTGAGGCGCTGAAAATCGAATGGGACGATGGCCCGAACGCCAGTTACGACTCGATTGCCTACCGCAAGGAGCTGGAAGCCGCATCGCTGAAGCCCGGCAAAGTGGTGCGCAACACCGGCGATATCGACAAGGCCTTGAGCGGCGCTGCCAGCACGCTTGACGCTTCTTACTACCTGCCGCATCTGGCGCAGGCGCCTATGGAACCGATGGTCGCCATTGCTCGTTACAACAACGGGGTCTGCGAAGCCTGGGCGCCGAGTCAGGCGCCACAGGTCACGCGCGAGCGGATCGCCGAACGCCTCGGTTTGCCGTTCGATAACGTCACCTTCAATGTCACGCTGTTGGGTGGTGGTTTCGGGCGCAAGTCGAAGCCTGACTTCGTCGTCGAAGCGGCGATCCTCGCCAAGGAATTCCCGGGCAAAGCAGTGCGGGTGCAGTGGACACGCGAAGATGACATCCACAACTCGTATTTCCACACCGTGTCCTCCGAATACCTGAAGGCCGGGCTCGGCAAGGACGGCATGCCGTCCGGTTGGCTGCACCGCACGGTCGCGCCAAGTATCACCGCACTGTTTGCCCCGGGCATGAACCATGAGGCGGCGTTCGAACTGGGCATGGGTTTTACCAACATGGCTTATGCCATCCCCAACGTGCGCCTGGAAAATCCCGAAGCGACCGTTCACACACGAGTCGGCTGGTATCGCTCGGTGTCGAACATCCCTCACGGTTTTGCGATTCAGAGTTTTGTCGATGAACTGGCGCACAAGGCCGGTGTTGATCCGTTGAAGTACCAGATCAAACTGCTTGGCCCGGATCGGCAGATCGATCCGCGCACCCTGAGCGAAGAGTGGAACTACGGCGAATCTCCCGAGCGTTATCCGATCGACACCGGGCGTATGCGCACCGTGCTGGAAACAGCGGCCAAGGCTGCCGGTTGGGGGCGTCAATTGCCCAAGGGGCGCGGCCTGGGGTTGGCGGTGCATTACAGCTTCGTCACCTATGTGGCGGCGGTCATTGAAGTTGAGGTCAAGGACGATGGCACGCTGATCGTGCACAAGGCGGACATCGCGGTGGATTGCGGGCCGCAGATCAACCCTGAGCGCATCCGTTCGCAGTTCGAGGGTGCCTGTGTCATGGGCCTCGGCAATGCGGTGCTGGGTGAGATCAGCTTCAAGGATGGCAAGGTGCAGCAGGACAACTTCCATATGTACGAAGTCGCGCGCATGTCGCTGGCGCCGAAAGAGGTCGCGGTGCATCTGGTGACGCCGCCGGGCGATGTGCCGTTGGGCGGTGTCGGTGAGCCGGGTGTGCCGCCGATTGCGCCGGCGCTGTGCAATGCGATCTTCGCGGCCACCGGTCAACGTATCCGTAATCTTCCGGTGCGTTACCAGTTGCAGGGCTGGCAGAAGGCCAAAGCCTGATGGACAGCGCGGATCTCAATGTCCTGCGCAACGTGCTCGAATGGCGCCGCGCCGGTCAGCGTGTGGTGCTGTTCAGTGTGGTGCAGACCTGGGGCACCGCGCCCCGGGCTCCCGGCGCCATGCTGGCGTTGCGCGAGGACGGTGTGGTGATTGGTTCGGTGTCGGGCGGCTGTGTCGAGGATGACTTGATTGCCCGCCTGCACGACGGACGGATTAGCGCTGACGGGCCACCGGTGCAGTTGATTACCTATGGCGTCACACGGGAAGAGGCGGCGCGCTTCGGCTTGCCGTGCGGTGGCACGTTGCGTCTGACCGAGGAACGAGTCGGTGATCCGGCCTGGGTTGCCGAGTTGATGGCGCGTTGCGAAGCCCATGAAATCGTCGCCCGTGAGCTGAATATCGAAACCGGTGAAGTGGTGCTGACGGCCGCGAGCAAATCCGACTCACTGGAGTTCGACGGCAAGACCTTACGTGCGATTTATGGCCCGCGCTGGCGCCTGTTGTTGATCGGTGCCGGTCAGTTGTCGCGGTACGTGGCGGACATGGCGCGGTTGCTGGATTTCGAGGTGCTGATCTGCGATCCGCGCACCGAGTTCGTCTACGGTTGGGAAGAGCACCACGGTCGTTTCGTTCCCGGTATGCCGGATGATGCGGTGCTCAGCATCCAGACCGATGAGCGCACGGCGATTGTCGCGCTGACTCACGATCCACGGCTGGATGACATGGCGTTACTCACCGCACTCGACTCGCCAGCCTTCTACGTTGGTGCACTGGGTTCGCGGGTCAACAGTCAGAAGCGCCGGGAGAATCTGGCTCAGCTAGGCTTGTCGGTACAGGCCATTGATCGTTTGCACGGGCCGATCGGTTTGCACATCGGCAGTCATTCGCCGGCCGAAATCGCGTTGTCTTTGCTGGCGGAAATCGTCGCGATCAAGAACGGGGTCGAGTTGAAACAGAAGAAAGCAGTGGAGGGCGCATGAGTCGATCTATCGGCATAGTGGTGCTGGCAGCGGGCGAGGGCAGCCGCTTTCGCCAGGTTGCTGGAGCGGACAAGGACAAGTTGCTGGCCGATTGCACCGGGCGCGATGGCGCCGTGCGTTCGGTGATCGAGCAGGTGCTGGTCAATCTGCCGGCCAGCCTCGACAAGCGCGTGCTGGTGACCACTGAAGCGCGGCCGCAGGCGATGCGCATGGCACAGGCCTATGGCTGCGAGGTTGTCAGCATCGAGTCAACCGGCATGGGCGACAGCATTGCAGCCGGTGTGGCGGCATGCCTGGATGTTGATGGCTGGCTGATCGTGCTGGGGGATATGCCGTTTATCTTGCCGTCGAGTGTCGAGCGGGTGGTGGCGGCAATGGCTGAAGATACGGTGAGCGTGCCGGTGCAGGATGGCGAGTTTGGGCATCCGGTGGGGTTTGGGCGTTCGTTCGGTCCGGGCTTGCTGGCATTGAGCGGTGATCGCGGAGCCAGGCCGTTGTTCAAGCAGGGAAGGGTGGTTGAGGTGGCGGTGGATGATCCCGGAGTGTTGTGGGATATCGATGTGCCTGAAGCGTTGGTATTTTCCCAATCCTGAGCCATGCATAGATCCCTTGTAGGAGTGAGCCTGCTCGCGATAGCGGTAGTTCAGAAAACGAGTGTCAACTGACACACCGCTATCGCGAGCAGGCTCACTCCTACAGGGTTAGTGTTGAGGGCTAAAATCGAGGCAAAAAAAGCCCCGCCAGGCTTTCACCGGGCGGGGCTTTTTATTGGCTTTTGGAATCAGACGAGCGGTTTAGGCTCGTGCTCTTTTTCCTGGGCCTCTTCGTGTTGCTCTACCGCGTCCTGAACGGAGCGTGGAGCTTCAGCGATGACCGACTCAACCACGGCGTCTTCGGCGACCGGGGCAGGTGCTGCCTCGACCACTTCAGCCACAACGGCTGGCTCGGCAGCAACCGGAGCCGCAGCGGCAGCCAGTTCAGCTTCTTTCGCCAGACGCTCTTCTTCACGCTTGCGACGACGCACTTCACGTGGATCGTTTGGCGCGCGACCGTTTGGCGCCAGGGCGCTGACCGGAGCTGGCTCAGCCACCGGGGCTGGTGCTTCGACAACTACAGGCGCTTCGACCACCGGCGCTTCAACGACTGGCGCTGGAGCAGGTTCGGCAACCTTGGCTTCTTCAACCACTGGCGCTTCGAATGCAGGCGCTGGTGTTTCAGCGACGGCTGGCTCGGCAACCCAGTTGAATGCGGTTTGTTCTTCGCGAACTTCACGCACGGTTTCGGTCACGGTTTCAGCGACGGTTTCGACAACCGACTCAGCAGCAACGACTGGTGCTTCGGCGACTACAGCTGGCTCAGTGGCAGGTTGAGCAAAGGCTTCAAACTGCGACTGTGCTTCGCGAACCGGAGCTACTTCAACTTCCGGAGCGGCAGTCACTTCAACTGGAGTAGTTGCTTCAACAACCGGAGCCTCAACAACCGGTGTTTCAACTGGAGCAGTTTCCAGCGTGGCAGCGGTGGCACGTTCGGCTTGCTCAAAGGCTTGTGCTTCGGCCGGAGCGCTGATCACGCTGCTGGCAACAGCGGCGGTTACCGCCAGGCCAGCGGCCAGCTCAGCAGTGCCTGGGGCTTCAGCGTTTTCGCCGGACTCGGATTCTTCCGAACCTTCGATCACGTTGCCGTTGGCATCACGCTGACGCTCACGACGGTTGCTGCGACGACGCTGGCCGCGGGAGCGACGACGTGGACGATCGCCTTCGGCGTTCTCCGAGCCGTCTTCCGGCAGTTGCTCTTCGTTAGTGATGATTTCTTCTTCAGCAACGGCAGCTGCGGCTTGCTCAGCGCGTGGTTGACGCTCTTCACGCGGCGGACGCGGTGCGCGTTCTTCACGTGGCTGACGGGCCGGACGCTCTTCAGCAGTCACGGCAGCGGCAGCAACAGCAACCGGAGCAGCGTCCAGAGGCTCGCGCAGTTCACGCACACGTTCTTCACGCTCGCCACGCGGCTTGCGATCTTCACGCGGAGCGCGTGGTGCACGTTCTTCACGCGGGGCACGTGGAGCGCGTTCTTCACGGGCTACCGGTGCTTCGGTACGGGCTTCACGAGGCTCGCGGACTTCACGGGCTTCACGTGGCGCACGCTCTTCACGCGGCTCGCGTGGGGCGCGCTCTTCACGTGGAGCACGTTCTTCGCGCGGCTTGCGTTCTTCATCGCGGCGACCGTTACGGTTGCGGCTCTGTTGACGACCATTGCGACGCTCTTCGTTGCGGGCCGGACGCTCGCTGGCCGGTTTTTCAACCACGACCGGAGCTGCTGGCTCTTCCTTGGTAGCGAACAGGCTGACCAGCGACTTCACCAGGCCTTTGAACAGGCTTGGTTCTGGCGCGGCAACCGGAGCAGGTGCTGGGGCGGCAGGTGCGGCAGCTTCGGTCGGAACCGGAGCGTTGGCGCGGGCCGGAGCGGTCTTGACCGCGGCTTCCTGGCGAACCAGGGTGCGGGTCGCAGCGGCTGGCTGGACTTCTTCGACTTCGGCAGCGGCAGCAGCGATTTCGTAGCTGGACTGGTTGGTCGCGGCTTCCGGGCTGTCGTCACGCAGACGCTGAACTTCGAAGTGCGGGGTTTCCAGGTGATCGTTCGGCAGAATGACGATGCGAGCACGGGTGCGCAGTTCGATCTTGGTGATCGAGTTGCGTTTTTCGTTGAGCAGGAACGCAGCCACCGGGATTGGCACTTGTGCGCGAACTTCGGCGGTGCGGTCTTTCAGGGCTTCTTCTTCGATCAGACGCAGGATCGCCAGCGACAGCGATTCAACGTCACGGATGATGCCGGTGCCGTTGCAACGTGGGCAGACGATGCCGCTGCTTTCACCCAGCGATGGACGCAGGCGCTGACGGGACATTTCCAGCAGGCCGAAGCGCGAGATGCGGCCGATCTGCACGCGAGCGCGGTCGGCTTCCAGGCATTCGCGGACTTTCTCTTCCACGGCGCGCTGGTTCTTGGCAGGGGTCATGTCGATGAAGTCGATGACGATCAGGCCGCCGATGTCGCGCAGGCGCAACTGACGGGCGATTTCTTCAGCCGCTTCAAGGTTGGTCTGCAGGGCGGTTTCTTCGATGTCGCTGCCTTTGGTGGCGCGCGCCGAGTTGATGTCGATGGACACCAGGGCTTCGGTCGGATCGATGACGATGGAGCCGCCGGAAGGCAGTTCGACGACGCGCTGGAAAGCGGTTTCGATCTGGCTTTCGATCTGGAAGCGGTTGAACAGCGGAACGCTGTCTTCGTACAGCTTGATCTTGCTGGCGTACTGCGGCATCACCTGGCGGATGAAGGTCAGGGCTTCGTCCTGGGCTTCAACGCTGTCGATCAGCACTTCGCCGATGTCCTGGCGCAGGTAATCGCGGATGGCGCGGATGATCACGTTGCTTTCCTGATAGATCAGGAATGGCGCGGAGCGATCCAGCGAGGCTTCTTTGATGGCGGTCCACAGTTGCAGCAGGTAGTCGAGGTCCCACTGCATTTCTTCGCTGCTGCGGCCCAGGCCGGCAGTGCGCACGATCAGACCCATGTCGGCCGGTGCAACCAGACCGTTCAGCGCTTCACGCAGTTCATTGCGTTCTTCGCCTTCGATGCGACGGGAAATACCGCCGGCACGCGGGTTGTTCGGCATCAGCACGAGGTAACGACCGGCCAGGCTGATGAAGGTGGTCAGGGCAGCGCCCTTGTTGCCACGTTCTTCTTTTTCGACCTGAACGATAACTTCCTGGCCTTCGCTCAGGACGTCCTTGATGTTGACGCGGCCTTCAGGAGCTTTCTTGAAGTATTCGCGGGAGATTTCTTTGAGGGGCAGGAAGCCGTGGCGCTCAGAGCCGAAATCGACAAAGGCAGCCTCAAGGCTTGGTTCGATGCGAGTGATACGGCCTTTATAGATGTTGGCCTTTTTCTGCTCGCGTGCACCGGATTCGATGTCCAGGTCGTAGAGGCGTTGGCCATCTACCAGTGCAACACGCAACTCTTCGGGTTGAGTTGCGTTAATCAGCATTCTTTTCATGTAGTACCGTCGGTTTCCGGGCTGCCGGAAACGGCGTTCGGCACACACGACTTCTCACGGTCGGTGTCAGGTGCGTCGGGAGTGGTTGGCCATTCCCGTGTCCAGCGATGTACGACCAATTGGGTCGATACCGCGACGTACGCGTCCTGCTTGCTGTGGCTACTTAAGCACTCAGTCAGGAGGAGGAATCAACCAGTGGCTGTGGACGAGATGAAGCGTCTTGATAAAGCCTATTGCTACACAGTCCAGCGGTTGTGCATCTCCACCCTACACGTATCCCTGATAATTCGGGTGCTGCCGCGCGCAGAATCCGCAGCGGGTTGGCATTTACCGTGAGCTCCGAAAGGGGAGGTCACGCATCATGGCTAATTCAGGCGGTGTTTCCGAAGCGTTCGCTCGGGGTCATCTGCAGCTGACTGCACTTTGTGAACTGGCCGTGAATATCTGCCTGCCAGGCGAGTAAAAACTCTGCTCGGCGGTGTAATTCAGGCCTCATGTCACCTGCGCTTGTTACAACCGCAAACTCCACCGTTACGTAGCGAAAGCCCCGTAGGACGGCCTCGCGTCCTGGTGAATTGCGTTGGTCAGGGCCGGTTTTTGACCGTGGTGCCGCTGTCCAGGCCGCTTTTGGCGGCGTTCGCGACTATAGCAGCAATGATTAAGTGCTTCAATTCCATAAAAATTGTTATCATCCGCGGCATGACAACTACTGCCCCTTCGACTCCAGGCGTTCAACTGCTTGAAGTCTCGCCGGAGTATGCCGGCCAACGAATTGACAATTTCCTCCTCGCCCGGCTCAAAGGCGTGCCCAAGACCTTGATTTACCGCATTTTGCGTAAAGGCGAAGTGCGTGTGAACAAGGGGCGGATCAAGCCCGAATACAAGCTGCAGGCCGGCGATATCGTGCGCGTGCCGCCGGTTCGCGTGCCTGAACGCGACGAGCCAGTGCCTTTGGCGCAAGGCCTGTTGCAGCGCCTGGAAGCCTCGATTGTCTACGAAGACAAAGCCCTGATCGTGATCAACAAGCCCGCCGGCATTGCGGTTCATGGTGGCAGCGGCTTGAATTACGGGGTGATCGAAGCCTTTCGTCAGTTGCGCCCCGATACCAAGGAGCTCGAACTGGTTCACCGTCTCGACCGTGATACCTCCGGCCTGCTGATGATCGCCAAGAAGCGCAGCATGTTGCGTCACTTGCATGCCGCATTGCGCGGTGACGGTGTCGATAAGCGCTACATGGCACTGGTTCGCGGCAACTGGGCGACCTCGATCAAGCAAGTCCGGGCGGCGCTCGGCAAGAGCAATCTGCGCTCCGGTGAGCGGATGGTCGAGGTTGACGAGGAGGAGGGCAAGGAGTCTGTGACCGTGTTCAAGGTCCTGCGTCGCTTTGGCGATTTTGCCACTCTGATCGAAGCCAAGCCGATCACCGGTCGCACGCACCAGATCCGTGTCCACACGTTGCACGCCGGACACTGCATTGCTGGCGACACCAAATACGGCGATGACAGTTTCAGCAAGGAAATCCGTGATCTGGGCGGCAAGCGCCTGTTCCTGCACGCCTACATGCTGACCGTGCCGCTGCCCGATGGCGGTGAACTCAAGTTGCAGGCGCCGGTCGATGAAATGTGGGCCAAGACCGTGGAGCGATTGAGTGCGCCCATCTAATTACAAACTGCTGATCTTTGATTGGGACGGCACACTGGCCGATTCCATTCATCGGATTGTCGAGGCAATGCACTCGGCATCCGAGCGTTCGGGTTTCGAGCTACGTGATGATTTTGCCGTCAAAGGCATCATCGGTCTGGGCTTGCCCGAGGCTATCCGCACCTTGTATCCAGACATCAGCGATTCCGAAATGACCTTGTTTCGCGAGTATTACGCTGATCACTACATCGCCGCGGAAGCCGTGCCTTCGCCGTTGTTCGAAGGCGTAGTCGAGTCGATGGCGTCGTTTCGCGAGCAGGGTTATCACCTGGCTGTTGCGACCGGCAAGAATCGCCGCGGGCTGGATCGGGTGCTTAAGGCCAATGGCTGGGAAGATTATTTCGATATCACCCGCGCCGCTGATGAAACCGCAAGCAAGCCGCACCCGCTGATGCTGGAGCAGATACTTGCCCATTGCGGCGTGCGTGCCGAGCAGGCGTTGATGGTCGGTGATTCGTCCTTCGATCTGCTGATGGCGCGCAATGCGGGCATGGCCTCTGTGGCGGTCAGTTACGGTGCGCAATCGATCGAGTCGCTGCAGCAGTTCGAGCCGCGCCTGTCGATCGACCGATTTTCCGAATTGCATGCCTGGCTGGGACAGCAGGCTTAATACGATTTTGCTGGGGTGGATGGCATGACCGATGAATGGAAGGCACCGGCCAAGGCAGAGGCTGATGGCGGTGACGAGAAAAGCTGGAAGCTGCTGGAAAAAACACTGCTGGCTGGCGTCCAGGAGCAGCGTCGTTCACGGCGTTGGGGGATTTTCTTCAAGCTGCTGACGTTTGTTTATCTGTTTGTTGCGCTGATCCTGTTCACGCCGTTGATGGACATGGAAAAGAGCGCTACCCGTGGCCCGAACTACACCGCGCTGATCGACGTTACCGGCATGATCGCCGATAAAGAGCCGGCCAGTGCCGACAATATCGTCGGTAGTCTGCGTGCAGCGTTCGAGGATAAGAAGGTCAAAGGCGTGATCCTGCGGATCAACAGTCCGGGTGGCAGTCCGGTGCAGTCGGGTTATGTTTACGACGAGATCAAGCGTTTGCGCGGTCTGCATCCGGATATCAAGGTCTATGCGGTGATTTCCGATCTCGGTGCGTCCGGTGCGTATTACATCGCCAGCGCGGCGGATCAGATTTACGCCGACAAGGCGAGTCTGGTCGGCTCCATTGGTGTGACGGCGGCGGGTTATGGCTTCGTCGGCACCATGGAGAAGCTTGGTGTTGAGCGTCGTACGTACACGTCAGGTGAGCATAAGTCGTTCCTTGATCCGTTTCAGCCGCAGAAGCCGGAAGAAACTGCGTTCTGGCAAAGCGTGCTGGATACCACGCACAAGCAGTTCATCAATAGCGTCAAGCAGGGGCGCGGTGATCGTCTGAAGGACAAAGAGCATCCGGAGCTGTTCTCCGGGCTGGTCTGGTCGGGCGAGCAAGCGCTGCCGCTGGGGTTGATTGATGGTCTGGGTAACGCCAGCTCTGTTGCACGTGATGTGATTGGCGAGAAAGAGCTGGTCGATTTCACGGTGCAGGAGTCGCCGTTCGATCGTTTCTCGAAAAAGCTCGGTGCCAGTGTGGCTGAGCAGTTGGCGATGTGGATGGGTTTCCACGGGCCGTCGTTGCGTTAATCGCTGGTAGATCAAAAGATCGCAGCCTGCGGCAGCTTCTACATGTTCGATGTCATGCGCATTATGTGTGGCGACAACGGGCTACTGTAGGAGCTGCCGCAGGCTGCGATCTTTTGCTTTAAGGAATTTGCACGCCCTCGGCCAGCAGCATGTCGATCAAGCGAATCAGTGGCAAACCGATCAGGCTTGTGGCATCCGGACCCTCGGTGGACTGGAACAGGCTGACGCCGAGTCCCTCGGCTTTGAAGCTGCCAGCGCAGTCGTAGGGTTGCTCAATGCGCAGGTAGCGCTCGATGCGTTCCTGATCGAGCTGGCGCATGTGTACGGTGAAGGGCACGCAGTCGACCTGGCATTGGCCGGTCTGGCTGTTCAGCAGCGCCAGGCCGGTCAGAAAGGTCACGCTGGCACCGCTGGCGGCCAAAAGCTGTTCGCGCGCCTTCTCGAAGGTGTGCGGCTTGCCGATGATCTGCTCGCCGAGCACCGCCACTTGGTCCGAGCCGATAATCAGATGAGCGGGGTGGCTGTCGGCCAGTGCCCGGGCTTTCTGTTCGGCGAGGCGCTTAACCAGTTCTATGGCGGTCTCGTCCGGGCGGTGACTTTCATCGATGTCCGGCGAACTGCAGACGAACGGCAGGTGCAGGCGGGCGAGTAATTCCCGACGATAAATCGAGCTTGAAGCAAGTAATAAAGGCAACATTCGCGTCTCCTGAGGCAGGTGCGAATTCTAGCGGAGGCACGCAAGTGACGGACAGGGCACAATTTCCTTTGACATGGGTGGGTGCATCCCTATAATGCTGCGCCTATGTTGAATGACCCGATTCCACCTCACGTTGACCCGCGCAAATTGGCTGACCGTGGCACCACCCTTCAAGGTGAACTGCTGCTGGCCGATTTGAAGAGACTCTGCGACCCGCTTTCCGATAATGTCGGTACGGTGCAGGCGAAATTCGTTTTTGAACGAGATGAACGTAAATCTGTGGTGATCCACAGCTTTATCGACACCGAAGTCAAAATGGTTTGCCAGCGTTGTCTTGAGCTGGTCACCCTGCCGATCCACAGCGAATGCAGTTACGCTGTAGTGAAGGAGGGTGCGAATACCCAGTCGTTACCGAAAGGTTATGACGTGCTGGAACTGGGCGAAGATCCATTGGATCTGCAGTCACTGGTCGAGGAAGAGCTTCTGCTCGCCTTGCCTATTGTGCCTGCTCATCATCCGGAAGAATGCCAGCAGCCGGCGGGAGCAGATGAGCCCGAACCGAGCGAGGACGAGGTAACGCGGTCCAACCCGTTCAGTGTATTGGCGCAGTTAAAGCGTGACCCAAACGTTTAGGAGTTAATCAATTATGGCTGTTCAGCAGAACAAAAAATCCCGCTCTGCCCGTGACATGCGCCGTTCGCACGACGCTCTCGAGGCTAGCACCCTGTCTGTAGAAAAAACCACTGGTGAAGTTCACCTGCGTCACCACGTATCGCCAGAAGGCGTATACCGTGGCCGTAAAGTGATCGACAAGGGCGCTGACGAGTAATCACTTGTCCGCTCAAGTCATCGCGATTGACGCAATGGGCGGGGACTTCGGTCCCCGCAGCATTGTTCAGGCCAGCCTTGCTTGCCTTTCTGCTACGCCCTCGCTGCATCTGATCCTTGTCGGTCAACCCTCCCTTCTTGAAGAATTGATCAACGGCCAATCGGCTGCCGATCGCGCGCGCCTGACGATTGTTGCGGCGAGCGAAGTCATTACCATGGACGAAAAACCGACCCAGGCCCTTCGTGGCAAGCCGGATTCGTCGATGCGTGTCGCCCTCGAACTGGTGCGCGATGGCAAGGCGCAAGCCTGTGTCAGTGCCGGCAATACCGGTGCGTTGATGGCCTTGTCGCGGTTCGTTTTGAAAACCCTGTCGGGTATTGATCGTCCCGCCATGGTTGCCGCGATCCCGACGCAAAAGGGTTATTGCCAGTTGCTCGACCTTGGTGCCAACGTCGATTGCAGCGCCGAACATCTATTGCAGTTCGCGGTGATGGGCTCGGTGGCGGCGCAGACGCTGGGCATTCCTCGTCCGCGCGTGGCGTTGCTGAACATCGGCACCGAGGACATCAAGGGTAATCAGCAGGTAAAACTGGCTGCAACGCTGTTGCAGGCTGCTCGTGGCATCAACTATATCGGTTTTGTCGAGGGCGATGGGCTGTATCGCGGCGAAGCGGATGTGGTGGTCTGTGACGGTTTTGTCGGCAATATCCTGCTCAAGTCCAGCGAAGGCCTGGCAACGATGATTGCTGCGCGGATCGAAGCGCTGTTCAAAAAGAACTTCGCCTCGCGTGCGGTAGGCGCCTTGGCGCTGCCGCTGATGAAGCGCTTGCAGGCGGATCTGGCGCCGGCGCGACATAACGGCGCAAGCTTCCTCGGCTTGCAGGGTATCGTCGTGAAAAGTCACGGTTCGGCCGGGGTTCAGGGCTTTCAGAGTGCGATTCAGCGTGCACTGATCGAGATCCAGGAGAATCTTCCCGAGCGCCTCCACGGTCGTCTGGAGGATTTGTTGTCTTAGGCGTTTTCGTCCGACAATGCTTAAATGTGACCGCCCGGTTCAAAGGGCCATCCAACTGTCAGTTTCTTGCGTCCCCAAGCGGGGCGTCATTTTCCGACGACAAGATCATTAGGGGCTTGTTACATGTCTGCTTCCCTCGCATTCGTCTTTCCAGGACAGGGTTCGCAGTCCCTCGGCATGCTGGCCGAGTTGGGCGCGCAACATCCGCTGATCCTCGAAACTTTCCAAGAAGCCTCCGCTGCTCTGGGCTATGACCTGTGGGCGCTGACCCAACAGGGGCCGGAAGAGCTGCTCAATCAAACCGATAAAACCCAGCCGGCCATTCTGACCGCCTCGATCGCCCTGTGGCGTCTGTGGCTGGCGGAAGGCGGCGCGCGTCCGGCCTTTGTTGCCGGTCACAGCCTGGGTGAATACAGCGCACTGGTCGCTGCCGGCAGCCTGACGTTGGCCGACGCGGTCAAGCTTGTTGAGCGCCGTGGTCAACTGATGCAGGAAGCGGTTCCAGCGGGGCAGGGCGGCATGGCCGCGATCCTCGGTCTGGAAGATGCAGACGTGCTGGCTGCCTGCGCCGAAGCGGCGCAAGGCGAAGTGGTCAGCGCCGTCAATTTCAACTCGCCAGGCCAGGTGGTGATCGCCGGTGCCAAGGCTGCTGTCGAGCGCGCCATTGAAGGCTGCAAGGCCCGTGGCGCCAAGCGTGCGATGCCGTTGCCAGTGAGCGTGCCGTCGCACTGCGAGCTGATGCGTCCGGCGGCCGAGCGTTTTGCTGAATCCATCGCCGCCATCGACTGGCAGGCGCCGCAGATCCCGGTGGTCCAGAACGTCAGCGCGCAGGTGCCGACCGATCTGGAAACCCTCAAGCGTGATCTGCTCGAACAACTCTACAAGCCAGTACGCTGGGTCGAGTCGGTACAGACGCTGGCTGCCAAGGGCGCGACCAATCTGGTCGAATGCGGCCCGGGCAAAGTACTGGCCGGTCTGAACAAGCGTTGCGCCGAAGGCGTTGCGACTTCCAACCTCAATACCCCAGACGCTTTCGCTGCCGCTCGCGCAGCGCAAGCCTGAATCAGGAGAAACTTGCATGAGTCTGCAAGGTAAAGTTGCACTGGTCACCGGTGCAAGCCGCGGTATCGGCCAGGCTATCGCACTGGAGCTGGGCCGTCAGGGCGCCATCGTTGTTGGCACCGCGACCTCCGCCAAAGGCGCCGAGGCGATTGCTGCCACGCTGAAAGAGCATGGCATTCAGGGCACCGGTCTGGAACTCAACGTCACTAGCGACGAATCGGTCAGCAAGGTCATTGCGAGCATTCAGGAGCAGTTCGGTGCCCCGGCAATCCTGGTCAATAATGCCGGCATCACCCGCGATAACTTGATGATGCGTATGAAAGATGACGAATGGTACGACGTCATCGATACTAACCTGAACAGTCTGTATCGCCTGTCCAAGGGTGTTCTGCGCGGTATGACCAAGGCGCGTTGGGGTCGAATTATCAGTATTGGCTCGGTGGTGGGTGCCATGGGCAACGCAGGCCAAGTAAACTATGCAGCCGCCAAGGCCGGTCTGGAAGGTTTCAGCCGTGCAATGGCGCGTGAAGTCGGTTCGCGTTCGATTACGGTCAACTCGGTAACCCCAGGGTTTATCGACACCGATATGACGCGCGAGCTGCCTGAAGCACAGCGTGAAGCCTTGCAGACGCAGATTCCGCTGGGTCGTCTGGGACAAGCTCAAGAGATCGCTTCTGTGGTCGCTTTTCTTGCATCCGACGGTGCGGCATACGTCACTGGGGCTACAATCCCGGTGAACGGTGGGATGTACATGTAAGTAAAATGTGACGGATTGCTTCAAAAAAATGTCATACGAGCTGTCTAAAATCCGTTATAAAGCTGCAATCTATTTATAGGCAGAGGGCTGCAGGGTTTGAGGAGTGAAGCTTTCAGTTGAAAAACTGAAAAGTCTTTCTATACACTTACCCACTGGCCAGCTGCCTGAATTTGTCCATTAGGAGTGAAAACAAGGTATGAGCACCATCGAAGAGCGCGTCAAGAAAATCGTTGCCGAGCAACTGGGTGTTAAAGAAGAAGAAGTGGTTAACACTGCTTCCTTCGTTGAAGACCTGGGTGCCGACTCCCTTGACACCGTTGAGCTGGTGATGGCTCTGGAAGAGGAATTCGAGACCGAAATCCCTGACGAAGAAGCTGAGAAGATCACTACTGTACAAGCTGCAATCGACTACGTTACTAGCCACCAGGCGTAATAGTTTGTAATCGTTGCTTGCTGTCATGGAAAAACCGCACTGCCATCATGGCGTGCGGTTTTTTCTTTAGGCCTGATGCAAAATCGTCATTTGAAAAAGGAGAGTGCTGTGTCGCGTAGACGCGTCGTAGTCACCGGTATGGGTATGTTGTCGCCACTGGGCACGGATGTGCCGAGCAGTTGGCAGGGCATTCTGGCTGGCCGCAGTGGCATTGGTCTGATCGAACACACCGACCTTTCTGCCTATTCCACCCGCTTTGGCGGCTCGGTAAAGGGCTTCAATGTCGAGGAATACCTGTCGGTCAAGGAAGCGCGCAAGCTTGACCTGTTCATTCAGTACGGCCTCGCCGCCGGCTTTCAAGCCGTGCGCAATGCCGGGCTCGAAGTCACCGACGCCAACCGTGAACGCATTGGCGTGGCCATGGGTTCGGGGATCGGCGGTCTGACCAACATCGAAGAAACCAGCCGTACTCTGCATGAGACGGGCCCGCGTCGAATCTCGCCATTCTTCGTGCCAGGCTCGATCATCAATATGATTTCCGGTTTCCTGTCCATCCATCTGGGCGCACAGGGACCTAACTACGCCATCGCCACGGCGTGTACCACCGGTACGCACTGCATCGGCATGGCGGCGCGCAACATCATGTACGACGAAGCCGACGTAATGATTGCCGGCGGTGCCGAAATGGCCGCGTGCGGTCTGGGCATGGGCGGCTTTGGTGCTTCCCGTGCACTCTCGACCCGCAACGACGAACCAACCCGCGCCAGCCGTCCATGGGACAAGGGTCGTGATGGTTTCGTGCTGTCCGACGGCGCCGGTGCACTGGTGCTCGAAGAGCTGGAACACGCCAAGGCTCGCGGCGCGACCATCTACGCCGAGCTGATCGGCTTCGGTACTAGCGGCGATGCGTTCCACATGACCTCGCCGCCTGCCGATGGCGCCGGTGCTGCACGCTGCATCACCAATGCGCTACGCGATGCGAAGATCAACGTTGATCAAGTGCAATACATCAACGCCCACGGCACCTCGACCCCGGCCGGCGACCTTGCCGAAGCCAACGCGATCAAGTCGGTGTTCGGTGAGCACGCCTACAAACTGGCGGTCAGCTCCACCAAGTCCATGACCGGTCATCTGCTGGGTGCGGCGGGCGCGGTTGAGGCGATCTTCAGCGTGCTGGCGATCAACAGCCAGGTGGCACCGCCGACCATCAACCTTGATGAGCCGGACGAAGGCTGCGATCTCGATTTCGTGCCGCACACTGCGCGCAACATGGACATCGATGTCGTACTGTCCAACTCCTTCGGTTTTGGCGGCACCAACGGCACCCTGGCATTCCGCCGGTTCGCAGGCTGATGGACAGCTGGGTCGACGGTCAACCGGCTGACGCTCTGTCGCTGAAAGATCGCGGCCTGGCTTACGGCGATGGTCTGTTCGAGACACTCGCCGTGCGTGGCGGCCAGCCAGTGTTGCTGGATCGTCACCTGACGCGTTTGGCCGATGGCTGCTCACGTCTGGCCATCCCGACCGATATCGCGCTGGTTCGCCATGAGCTGCAGAGTTATGCGGCAGCGATGGGCGAGGGTGTGCTCAAGCTTATCCTCACCCGTGGCGACGGTTTGCGTGGTTATGCGCCCAATCCTGCGGCGCAGGCCCGACGTATTCTGCAAGGCAATCCTCCAGCGGGTTATCCCGCTGTTCATGCTGAACAAGGCATTCGCCTGTTTCCGTGCAGCACACGTATGTCCATACAGCCGTTGCTCGCCGGGCTGAAACACCTCAATCGCCTTGAACAGGTTCTTGCCCGTGCCGAATGGCAGGACAGCGAGCATGCCGAAGGCTTGATGCTCGATCAGGCCGGTCGGGTCATCGAAGGGGTGTTCAGCAACCTCTTTCTGGTGCGTGACGGTGTGTTGATCACCCCTGATCTGCAGCGCTGCGGCGTGGCTGGAGTGATGCGCGCCGAAATATTGTTTCAGGCCGAGTCATTGGCCATCCCCACTCAAATTGCCGACATCAGCCTTGATCAACTGCAATGGGCCGATGAATTGTTCGTCTGTAACAGCGTGTATGGCGTCTGGCCGGTACGCGCCTACGTTGCACTGAGCTGGCCGGTTGGCCCGCTCACCCGTAAACTGCAAACCATTGCCCGCGCCCTACTGGATGCCTGATTTGTGAGACGTAAACTTTTGCTGCTGCTGGAAACCGGACTGGTTCTGGCAGGGCTGCTGTTGGGCGCCAGCGCCTGGAAGATTCACAGTGCGCTGGAACAGCCTCTGAACATCACGCAGGAAGAACTGCTGGATGTGCCGAAAGGCTCTACACCGACGCGTACTTTCCTTTCGCTCGAAACCGATGGTGTCATCAAGGACGCGTTCTGGCTGCGCGTCTATTGGCGCTTCAACCTCGCCGGTACACCGATCCACAGCGGCGAATACCGCATGCAGCCGGGGATGACCGTCAATGGTCTGATCGACTTGTGGAAGCGTGGTGAAGTGGTTCAGTACAGCCTGACGCTGGTCGAGGGATGGAATTTCCATCAAGTGCGTGCCGCACTGGCGAAAGATGAAAAGATCGAGCAGACCCTCAGCGGTTTGAGCGACAGCGACGTCATGGCCAAGATCGGTCATAAAGGACTGTTCCCGGAAGGTCGTTTTTTCCCTGATACCTACCGTTTCGTTCGCGGCATGTCCGATACCGAACTGCTGAAAAAGGCATTCGATCGTCTCGACGAGGTGCTGGCCAATGAATGGGAAAAACGTTCCGCCGATGCGCCGTACAGCGAACCCTATCAAGCGTTGATCATGGCTTCGCTGGTCGAGAAAGAAACCGGTGTGCCACAGGAGCGCGGCGAGATTGCCGGTGTCTTCGTGCGCCGGATGGCGCTGGGCATGCAGCTGCAGACTGACCCGACGGTGATCTACGGTTTGGGTGATCGCTACACCGGCAAGCTGACCCGCGCGCATCTCAAGGAGCCGACGCCTTACAACACCTACGTGATTCCCGGTTTGCCGCCGACGCCGATTGCGATGGTCGGGCGTGAAGCGATTCACGCGGCGCTGAATCCGGTGGAAGGTACCAGCCTGTATTTTGTCGCTCGCGGCGATGGTAGCCATGTTTTCTCTGATGATCTGGATGCGCACAACAGTGCGGTGCGTGAATTCCAGCTCAAACGGCGTGCCGATTACCGCTCCAGCCCGGCACCGGTCACGACGCCCGAAGCGGCTCCGGCGACTGATCAAGCGATTCCTGCGGCATCCCCGGACACCGCGCCGGAATCGCTGCCACAGGTTGCGCCTCAGGAGCCTGCAGCCGCTCCGGAAGTCGCGGCTCCACAAAACGCGCAATGACTTTGACTAAGGACTGCCTGTGACTGGCTTGTTTATTACCCTGGAAGGCCCGGAAGGCGCCGGCAAAAGCACCAACCGCGAATACCTCGCCGAGCGCCTGCGCGCCGCCGGTATCGAGGTGGTGCTGACCCGCGAGCCTGGCGGCACGCCGCTGGCCGAACGCATTCGCGACGTGCTGCTGGCGCCGGCCGACGAAGTCATGAACCCGGACACCGAGCTGTTGCTGGTATTCGCCGCGCGCGCCCAGCATCTGGCGGAAGTGATTCGTCCGGCTCTGGCCCGTGGTGCAGTCGTACTCTGCGACCGTTTCACTGATTCGACCTACGCCTATCAGGGCGGCGGTCGTGGTTTGTCGCTGGAGCGTATCGCCACGCTGGAGGCCTTTGTGCAGGGCGGCCTGCGTCCGGACCTCACGCTGATTTTTGATCTGCCCGTGGAAATCGGCCTGGCCCGTGCCAGCGCCCGTGGGCGTCTGGATCGTTTCGAACTGGAAGGTCGGGCATTTTTCGAAGCGGTGCGCAGTGCATTCCTCAAGCGTGCGGAAGCCGATCCTGCGCGCTATGTGCGCATCGATGCGGGTCAGTCATTGGTCAAGGTTCAGCAATCGCTGGATACCTTGCTCCCGAACTTGCTGGAGCTGGCCCGTGGCTGAGGCCTATCCATGGCAGGACAGTCTCTGGCAGCAACTGGCCGGACGTAGCCAGCACGCGCACGCTTATCTGATGCACGGCCCGGCCGGAATCGGCAAGCGCGCATTGGCCGAGCGCCTGATGGCCAGCCTGCTGTGCCAGCGCCCGACACCCGAGGCGTGCGGCGAGTGCAAATCCTGCCTGCTGCTCAAGGCCGGCAGCCACCCGGACAATTACATCCTTGAACCGGAAGAGGCCGACAAGGCAATCAAGGTCGATCAGGTGCGCGATCTTGTCAGTTTCGTAGTGCAGACCGCGCAACTGGGCGGACGCAAAGTGGTATTGATCGAGCCGGTCGAGTCGATGAACATCAACGCCGCCAACGCCTTGCTCAAGAGCCTTGAAGAACCTTCGGGCGATACCGTTCTGCTGTTGGTCAGCCACCAGCCGAGCCGTTTGTTGCCGACGATCAAGAGCCGTTGCGTGCAACAGGCCTGTCCGTTGCCGGGTGAGGCGATGAGCCTGCAATGGCTGGCGCAGGCGCTGCCGGACTGTTCCGAAGAGGAACGTGTCGAACTGCTGACACTGGCCGCTGGTTCGCCGTTGATGGCGGTCAGTCTTCAATCCCAGGGTGTACGCGAACAGCGTGCGCAAGTGGTTGAAGGGGTGAAGAAGTTGCTCAAACAGCAGCAATCGCCGACGCAACTGGCCGAAGAATGGAAGAGCATTCCGATGCTGCGGCTGTTCGACTGGTTCTGTGACTGGTCGAGTCTGATCCTGCGCTATCAACTGACGCAGGACGAAGCTGGCCTCGGTCTGACGGACATGCGTAAAGTCGTGCAGTACCTGGCGCAGAAGAGTGCGCAAGGCAAAGTCCTCGAGATTCAGGACTGGATTCTCGCCCAGCGGCAGAAAGTCCTGAGCAAGGCCAACCTCAATCCGGCACTGCTGCTGGAAGCATTGCTGGTGCAATGGGCGGGATTGCCTGGTCAAAGATAAGAATGTGTACCTAGACTCTGAACATCAGCAGTGGAGGTCAACATGAATGAACCGATAAGCCCTGGGCCGCGCAACGGCATCCTGTCCCTGACCATCAAGGACAAGTCGGTGCTGTACGCCGCTTACATGCCGTTCATCAAGAACGGTGGCCTGTTCATCCCGACCAACAAGAGCTACAAGTTGGGCGACGAGGTGTTCATGCTGCTGAATCTGATGGAAGAGGCGGAGAAGATTCCGGTGGCCGGCAAAGTCACCTGGATCACCCCAAAAGGGGCGCAAGGCAACCGCGCGGCGGGTGTCGGCGTACAGTTCAACGATGGCGACAACACTGCCCGCAGTCGCATCGAAACCCATCTGGCCGGAGCCCTCAAGTCCGACCGTCCCACTCATACGATGTAAGTAGCCGTCTTTTTTATGCTCGTAGATTCCCATTGTCACCTTGATCGCCTCGACCTCGCCGCCCACGACGGCTCGCTGGATGCCGCACTGGATGCTGCACGCGCACGCGGAGTGGGGCACTTTCTGTGCATCGGCGTGAGTGCCGACAACGCCGCCGACGTCAAAGCCCTGGCCGAGCGTTATGACGACGTTGATTGCTCGGTCGGCGTGCACCCGCTGGACGTGCAGCCGGGCGCGGCGCCTGCGCTTGACTGGTTGCTGCACGAACTCAATCACCCGAAGGTGGTGGCGATCGGTGAAACCGGTCTGGATTACCACTACGAGCCGGAAGCGGCCGAGTTGCAGCAGGCGTCTTTTCGTCTGCACCTGCAAGCGGCGCAGCAGACCGGCAAACCGGTAATCATCCACACCCGCGGCGCCCGCGCCGATACCCTTGAGTTGCTGCGCGAAGCGGCATTGCCTCAGGCTGGCGTGCTGCATTGCTTCACCGAAGACTGGGACATGGCCAAGGCTGCGCTGGACATGGGTTATTACATTTCCCTGTCGGGCATTGTCACGTTCCGCAATGCCGATGCGTTGCGCGATGTGGCGAGCAAGGTCCCGGCGGATCGCCTGCTGGTGGAAACCGATTCGCCGTATCTGGCGCCGATTCCTTATCGCGGCAAGCCCAACCTGCCGCAGTACGTGCGTGAAGTGGCGGAGTTTCTGGCGATGTTGCGTGGGGAAAACTACGAGCGTTTTGCCGAGCAGACCACCGAGAACTTCAAGCGACTGTTCCCGTTGGCGAGTGTTAAATCTGCCGTGTAGGTGATCGTCAAATCGCAGGCAAAAAAAACCCGGGTTCTGGGGGGTGAATCCGGGTTAAGACCATTAGGAGTAAAACAAAGGCACGCGGTCCCTTGGTACCTTTATCGGCGCGGCACTTGGGGGAGATGCCGCCCGACAGTTCAAGTATTGATCAGTCTGGCGTGCAGTCCAGTTAGCCGGTCGGGGTTTTTAAACAAATTTGGAATACGTTCGCTTCAGTTGAGTTCTCATTGCGCCCCAAACGTTCGCAAAATGAACAAGAAACACAGATATGGTCGGATGATCCGTGCATTTTTGCGCAAGTTAGGCATAATACGCGGCTTCGAATTTTGACCCAAACAGACCTTTTCTTATGCACAAAGAACCTCGTAAGGTCCGTGAGTTTCGTCGCCGCGAGCAAGAAATTCTCGATACCGCGCTCAAGCTGTTCCTCGAACAAGGTGAAGACAGTGTCACCGTCGAGATGATTGCTGATGCCGTGGGTATCGGCAAAGGCACGATCTACAAGCACTTCAAGTCCAAGGCCGAGATCTATCTGCGCCTGATGCTCGATTACGAGCGCGATTTGAACGAGCTGCTGCATTCGGCCGATGTCGACAAGGACAAGGAAGCGTTGTCCCGTGCCTACTTCGAATTCCGCATGCGCGACCCGCAGCGCTATCGCCTGTTCGATCGCCTCGAAGAGAAGGTGGTCAAGGGCAATCAGGTGCCGGAAATGGTCGAGGAACTGCACAAGATCCGTGCCTCGAACTTTGAACGCCTGACCCTGCTGATCAAGGGCCGCATCAGCGAAGGCAAGCTGGAAGACGTGCCGCCGTACTTCCACTACTGCGCATCCTGGGCGCTGGTGCATGGCGCTGTCGCGTTGTATCACTCGCCGTTCTGGAGCAACGTGCTGGAAGATCAGGAAGGATTCTTCCAGTTCCTGATGGACATCGGTGTGCGCATGGGCAACAAGCGCAAGCGCGATCCGGAAACGCCGAGCAGCTGAGCCATTCAGCTGTCTTATGGCGCCATGATATTCACACCATGACGCTTACCGCAGGAATATACTCAGGCATAGGGCTTGCTAAAACTTGAATTCTGAGTCAAGTTTTAGCCGCTCGATTTTCCACCGCCGGAGTGATCATGATCGTTGACCGTCAAGGCAGGCGTTTTCGCAATTTGCGTATCAGCCTGACTTCAGCCTGCAATTACGCGTGTACCTACTGCGTGCCAAACGGCAAGCGGCTGGTTGCTGCGCAGGATGAACTGTCGGCCGAGGCCATGGCGCGCGGCGTGGCGTATCTGATCGAAGCCGCTGGCATCGAGCGGCTGCGCATTACCGGTGGCGAGCCGCTGGTCAGCCCCAAACTCGAATCGTTCATGACCGCCGTCGGCAAGATGGGCCTGGACGACATCAGCCTGACCACCAACGGTCAACTCCTCGCGAAAAAACTGCCGCTGCTGGTCGATGCCGGTCTGCGCCGAATCAACGTTTCCCTCGATACCCTCGACGCCAATGCGTTCCGCAGCATCGCCCGTGGCGGTGATCTGGCCACCGTGCTCGATGGCATGGACCAAGCGGCGGCGGCAGGGATGAAGATCAAGGTCAACATGGTGCCGTTGCGTGGGCAGAACCTCGATCAGGTGATGCCCCTGCTTGATTACTGCTTGGCGCGTGGCTATGAGCTGCGTTTTATCGAGCTGATGCGCATGGGCCACCTGGCCAAGGACTCCAACGCCTTCCTGCAACAGTTCGTCAGCCTGCAACAATTGCTGGAGCTGATTGGCGAGCGCTACGAGTACGCGCAAACCGATGCGCCGGTGGACGCCACCGCCGTGCGTTATGCGATTCCCGGGCTGGGCAATTTTGGCGTGATCGCCAATGAAAGCGTGCCGTTCTGCCGGACGTGCTCGCGACTGCGTCTTTCGTCGACCGGTTGGCTGCATGGCTGCCTGTCGTCGAGCAACCGTCACTATGTCGGCGACCTGCTGGACAAGCCGCGTCATCAGGCGTTGCCGGCGTTGCAACGGCTCTTGGTGAAAGCCTTGGGCGACAAGCAGGAAGTGGCGTTCTCCGGCGGCGCGACCATCATGAAAATCATCGGCGGCTGATTGTGGTGAGGGGATTTATCCCGATGGGTTGCGCAGCGACCCCAAAACCATCCTCCTGATTCTGCCTGGCTCACCATAGATACCGAAATTACGACGGCTGCGCCGCCGAGCGGGAGCAAGCTCCCTCGCCACAAAGGCTTCATTTCTGGCCTTTGGGGCGTCATTTCAAATTCGATACCTGCACATTTTCAAGGACTGGCGCAAAAGCTGCATCCAACGGCCATTCGCCGGTTTTCCGTCACCGGCCACTGGAGGAATAGGATGCGTAGCCTGGTTTTGCTGCTGGCCGTTTTGGCGCTTGGCGGCTGTATGACTGTCAGCGATATGGCCGAAGGCACTCGCTATCAGATGAGCGATGCGGGGCTGCTGGATCACAGCGACAGTCGCCGCGTGAACAACTTCCGCATTCAGCCGGACTCGTTCATTTACATCGCTCAGGGCGCGTTCGCACCGCCGGGTGGTTCGTATCCGCGACCGAACGTGGTGGCTGAAGAGGCCTTCAAGGGCTTCGTCGAATACTTCCCGATGGTCCGCCGCGCCCGTGCGCCGGAAGGCCTTGATCAAGCGATGGGCGAAGCCCGCGATGCCGGTGCGCACTACCTGCTGTATACGCGTTTCGCCAAGGCTGACGACCGTATCGGCACCTCCGACGAGTGGCTCGATCAAGAGGCGGTGGATCGTCTCGGTATCGATGGCGGCGTGATTCAGATCATGTTGATCGAGACCAGCACCCAGTATTTGATTGATACTGCACGGATCAAGAGTCGTGGCGGTTTACTGACGTTCCACGACAACAAGCCCGAAGACCTGATCGGCCCGCCGCTGGCGCAGTATGCGCGCAGCCTGTTGGGAGTCGGCGACCAATAATTCAAGGAGTACGCCATGAGTGGCCCGCAAAAAGCCAATGACCTGTTGGGACAGATCCCCAAAACCAAAGGCCTGCCGCCGGTGCACTTGTGGAACCCGGACTTCTGCGGCGACATCGACATGCGCATCGCCCGGGACGGCACCTGGTACTACCTGGGCACGCCGATCGGGCGCAAACCGATGGTCAAGCTGTTCTCGACGATCATTCGCCGCGATGGCGATGATTACTTCCTGATCACCCCGGTCGAGAAGGTCGGGATCAAAGTCGACGACGCGCCGTTTGTGGCGATTGCCGTCGAGGTTGAAGGCGAGGGTGAGGCGCAGCTTTTACGCTTCACCACGAACGTTGAAGAAACCGCCGAGGCCGGGCCAGAGCATCCGATCCGCGTGGAGATTGATCCGGCGACTCAGGAGCCCACACCTTACGTGCATGTGCGCACCAACCTCGAAGCGCTGATTCACCGTAATGTGTTCTATCAACTGGTGGAACTGGCAGTGAGCCGTGAAATCGACGGTCAGCGTTGGCTCGGTGTGTGGAGTGGCGGCGAATTTTTCCGCATTGGTCTTGAGCCATAAGTCACGCTGCATGTTTTGCAAATGGCCCGCTATTGCAGCGGGCCATTTTTTTGCGCCTTACAAGCCTTTGTCCTTGAGCCGTGCAGCGTGTTCAAGATAGAGACGAACCGGGCTGACGTTCCAACTGGTGATTCCGGCGAGCTGGTTGACGGCGTCGAAGTGGTCCATCGGGTAATCCGAACGAATGACCTTGCCCAGATGCGAGCTGTACTGCCCGACCAAGCCATCGTTGGCGTTCTTTTCCTTGTAAAACAGCTTCGACAGCACGATGCAGTTCAAATGTGACGGATCGAGGGGTTGCAGGCTCTGGAAGTTCTGCACGATGCCGCTCCAGGAATAGTAATACACGCCGTTTTCGACTTCGTTACCTTCACCGCCCCATTGTTTGGGTACCCCTTGTGGGTATTTTTTGTTAAACGTCGCCAGTCCGGCGCTGGTCAGCGATTCGAAAGCAGCCTGAGGGTCCTGTGGGTTTTGCGGATGTCCGCTGAGCAGCGAGATAAAGGTGCCGACCGCGCCTAGTAGCGCCAGTACCAGCGCTTCCGGTAGTTCGCCGGGGGTTAATGCCTTATGCAGCTGATCGGCAATTTCGGAACCATGGTTGGGGCAACTGACCGAGGTGACCGAGGCGACCTTTTCCGGGTGCAGCGCGGCGACATAGCGCGCCGCCAGCGGGCCCTGGCTGTGGCCGATAAGGTTGACCTTGGCTGCGCCCGTCTCGCGCAATATGCGATTAACGTGTTCCAGCAGCTTTTCCCCGCGTTCCTCATTGCCGTTTACTGCTGGAATATTCACGGCAAACACGGTGGCACCCTCTCGCTCCAGTGCTTCCTTGATTTCGAAGAAGTAGGGATAACCGGCGATTTTGTCGAAGCCGAAGAGGCCGTGGATCAAAACAATTGGGTATTGCGTAGACGCATCCTTGTTCATGCTCATACCTGTCGATAGCGAAGTTGAGTGAAACAGATGCTATTGACTGCTTGATCTGTCGCGCCTTAACCGTAGGTCATGGAATGGCTTTACTCAAATAGACTCGAGCAGATGGAGATGGGCAGAAATATCGAATTGACAGACAATCGTATGATGATTAGCGTGATCACCCATCGCGATCCGCCTTGAGGTGTTCATGTCCAGCAGCTTTCATGCATCAACGGTTGACTGGCTGGGCAGCTGGATCGCCGCCGGGCAGGTAAAACCGGGGCAGACCATCAAGGTCGAGGCGGATCTGGGCGAGCAGCTCGGGGTCAGCCGCACCGTCATTCGCGAAGCCATCAAAACCCTCGTCGCCAAAGGCATGCTCGAAGTCGGGCCAAAAGTTGGCACCCGCGTGTTGCCGGTGCGGCGCTGGAACCTGTTTGATCCGCAAGTCGTCGGGTGGCTCTCGCGCAATGGCTTGCCGGAAAATTTCGTCGATGACCTGCTCGACCTGCGCCGCACCATCGAACCCATGGCGGTGCGCTGGGCGTGTGAGCGGGCGACGCTCGAACAGATCGACGCGGTGCAAATGGCGTTCAACGCACTGGCGCGGGCAGTCGACAGCGGCATCGATTACAACCGCGCCGATCAGGCCTTCCACGAATGTATTCTCGCCGCCAGCCATAACCAGTTCATCGAACAGATGGTCCCGGCACTCGGCGCCTTGCTCGCGGTGTCGTTCGAAGTCTCCGCTGCGGACCCCGATGAACTGCGCCGCACTTTGCCGATCCACAAAGACATGGCCGATGCCATCGCCGCCCGCGATTCCGCGCGAGGTGTGTGGGCCTGCATGACCTTGATCGACAATGCCGATCTGGCGATCAAACGGTTTTACCCAAGAGTCATGGCCGATAAAAAAGCCGGTTAAGACGAATTCCCCCTGTAGGAGTGAGCCTGCTCGCGATAGCGTCGTATCAGGCAAAACAGCTTCGACTGATCCACCGCGATCGCGAGCAGGCTCACTCCTACAGTAAAAAAACAACAATGGAGACCGTTATATGCCGTGGACCGTCGTTACCCAACACCGCGCCCAACTCGGCGAAGGCCCGTTCTGGGATGCGCCGACGCAAGCGCTGTACTGGGTCGATATCGCTGGCAAACAGGCCCTGCGCCTGATCGGCCAGAACGTGCAGATCTGGCAAATGCCCGAGCACGTTTCTGCGTTTATCCCTTGTGCCAGCGGCGATGCGCTGGTGACGCTCAGCAGCGGTGTCTACCGCCTCGATCTCGACTCCCCGGGACTCGAACCGCGCCTGACGCTGTTCTGCGTCGCCGACCCGCAGCCCGGTAACCGCGCCAACGAAGCCCGTTGCGACGCGCAAGGCCGGTTATGGCTAGGCACCATGCAAAACAACATTGGCGAGCAGGGTGAAGACCTGCCGATCATTCGCCGCTCCGGTGGGCTGTTCCGTGTCGATCCCGATAAACGTGTCACGCCATTGCTGCGCGGCCTGGGGATTCCGAACACGCTGCTGTGGAGCGACGACGGCACCACGCTGCTGTTTGGCGACAGCCTCGACGGCACGCTCTATCGTTATTTCATTCACACCGACGGCAACCTCGACATCGCTCAAACCTGGTATGGCCCCGATCAACAGGGCGGCCCGGATGGTTCGGCTCTGGATGCCGAAGGTTGTGTGTGGAATGCCCGTTGGGACGGCAGTTGCCTGTTGCGCCTGACGCCGGAGGGCAAGGTTGACCGCAGGATAGACCTGCCGATCAGCCGCCCGACCAGTTGCGTCTTCGGCGGCGAAGACCTGAAAACCCTGTACATCACCAGCGCCAAGAGCCCCCTTGGGCATCCTCTGGACGGCGCCGTGCTGTCGATGCGAGTCGATGTCGCAGGAAAGCTCTGTACGCGATTTGCTGGATAAATCCCAAAATATGGGATGCAAAATTATATATTGAGATTATTCGGCGGTCGGGTTTATAGTCGGCTCCAGCAGTAACACGCACTCACACTTAAAAAGAACAAAACAGGTGAAGTGATGCAGCGAATGTCTATCGCACTCCCCAATGGAGTCCGCGTCTCGCAACGGTTCGATGCCGTCAGCGACGCCTGCCTGTTTTGTTTCAAACGCCTTCCAGACCGGACATCGGCAGATGCCCGGTTTTTTTGCGCTTGCGAACAGGAGTCCTGATCCATGGCCGAACCTCTTTCCCTGCCGCCGGTGCCCGCACCGCCGAAGGGTGAGCGTCTGCAAAACAAAGTCGTGCTATTGACCGGTGCAGCCCAAGGCATCGGTGAAGCCATCGTTGCAGCCTTCGCCTGCCAACAAGCCAAACTGGTGATCAGCGACATTCAGGCGGAAAAAGTCGAGAAAGTCGCCGCCCACTGGCGCGAACAAGGCTTTGACGTGCAGGCACTCAAGGCCGATGTGTCACGCCAGCAGGATCTGCACGCCATGGCCAGACGCGCCGTTGAACTTCACGGCCGCATCGATGTGCTGGTCAATTGCGCCGGGGTCAATGTGTTCCGTGATCCACTGCAAATGACCGAAGAAGACTGGCATCGCTGCTTCGCCATCGACCTGGATGGCGCCTGGTACGGCTGCAAAGCGGTGCTGCCGCAGATGATCGAACAGGGTGTCGGCAGCATCATTAACATTGCCTCGACCCATTCCAGCCACATCATTCCCGGCTGCTTCCCGTACCCGGTGGCCAAGCACGGCCTGCTCGGTCTGACACGCGCGCTGGGCATCGAATATGCGGCCAAGGGCATTCGCGTCAACGCCATCGCTCCGGGCTACATCGAAACGCAACTGAACGTCGATTACTGGAACGGCTTTGCCGACCCGCAGGCCGAACGGCAACGCGCCTTTGATTTGCATCCGCCAAAACGCATCGGTCAGCCGCTGGAAGTGGCGATGACGGCAGTGTTTCTGGCCAGCGACGAAGCGCCGTTTATCAATGCTTCATGCATCACCATCGATGGTGGTCGCTCGGTGATGTACCACGACTGAACGCTGCAGCTTTCACGCGGACAGATCCGTTTGGAATCCAATCATCATACGATATGACTATTTTCAAATGCTTTGCTGCACCACGCAGTAACGCCACAAACGCTTTCAAACATTGCTCAAAAAAAATAACAAGGAGTCAGCTTATGAAACGTCGTTTCGGGATTCGTACCCTGTGCAGTACCGCCCTGGCGGTCACCGCGTTCAGCCTGAGCAGTTCGCTGCTCGCTGCCGATACCGTGAAAATCGGTTTTCTGGTCAAGCAGGCGGAAGAGCCGTGGTTCCAGACCGAGTGGGCTTTTGCCGAGAAAGCCGCCAAGGACAAAGGCTTCGAACTGATCAAGATCGCTGTGCCGGACGGCGAGAAAACCCTCTCGGCCATCGACAGCCTGGCGGCCAACGGCGCCAAGGGCTTCGTGATCTGCCCGCCGGACGTGTCCCTCGGCCCGGCCATCATGGCCAAAGCCAAACTCAATGACCTCAAAGTCATCGCCGTCGATGACCGTTTCGTCGACGCCAACGGCAAGTTTATGGAAGACGTGCCGTACCTCGGCATGGCCGCGTTTGAGGTCGGTCAGAAACAGGGCAACGCGATGGTCGCCGAAGCGAAGAAGCGTAACTGGGACTGGAAAGATACCTACGCGGTGGTCAACACCTACAACGAACTCGACACCGGCAAGAAGCGCACCGACGGCTCGATGAAGGCGCTCGAAGACGCCGGCATGCCCAAAGAGCACATTCTGACCGCCGCCCTGAAAACCCTCGACGTGCCGGGCAGCATGGACGCCACCAACTCGGCGCTGGTGAAACTGCCGAGTGCAGCGAAGAACCTGATCATCGGCGGCATGAACGACAACACCGTGCTCGGCGGCGTGCGCGCCACCGAAGCCGCCGGGTTTGCCGCGACCAACGTGATCGGCATCGGCATCAACGGCACCGACGCCATCGGCGAACTGAAAAAGCCTAACAGCGGCTTCTTCGGCTCGATGCTGCCAAGCCCGCACATCGAAGGCTACAAGACCGCCGAGATGATGTACGAGTGGGTCACCACCGGCAAAGAACCGCCGAAGTACACGGCCATGGACGACGTCACCCTGATCACTCGCGAGAACTTCAAGCAAGAGCTGGAAAAAATCGGCTTGTGGAACTGACGTCGCAACGGCCCGGACAGCCGGGCCGTTTGATCGTGTGAAGAGGTGGTTCAAATGCACGCGCAAGTACAGACAAATGACAACAGCGGCGGCAGCCTGCGCTTCAATGGGATCGGCAAAACCTTCCCCGGTGTGAAGGCGCTCGACGGCATCAGCTTCGTCGCCCATCCAGGACAAGTCCATGCGCTGATGGGCGAAAACGGCGCCGGCAAATCGACCCTGCTGAAAATCCTCGGCGGCGCCTACATCCCGAGCAGCGGCGAGTTGCAGATCGGCGAGCGGACGATGGCCTTCAAGTCCACCGCCGACAGCATCGGCAGCGGCGTCGCGGTGATTCACCAGGAGCTGCATCTGGTGCCGGAAATGACCGTGGCCGAGAACCTGTTTCTCGGTCACTTGCCGGCCAGCTTCGGCCTGATCAATCGCGCTACGTTGCGCCAGCAAGCGTTGAACTGCCTCAAAGGCCTGGCCGATGAAATCGATCCGCAGACCAAGGTCGGACGCTTGTCGCTGGGCCAGCGGCAACTGGTGGAAATCGCCAAGGCGCTGTCGCGTGGCGCGCATGTGATTGCCTTCGACGAACCGACCAGCAGCCTTTCGGCGCGCGAAATCGACCGATTGATGGCGATCATCGGGCGCCTGCGTGACGAAGGCAAAGTCGTGCTTTACGTCTCCCATCGCATGGAAGAAGTGTTCCGCATCTGCGACGCGGTGACGGTGTTCAAGGACGGCCGTTTCGTGCGCACGTTCGATGACATGAGCCAGTTGACCCACGATCAACTGGTGACCTGCATGGTCGGCCGCGACATTCAGGACATCTACGATTACCGCAATCGCCCGCGTGGCGCCGTGGCGTTGAAAGTCGAAGGATTGCTCGGCCCAGGCCTGCGTGAGCCGATCAGTTTCGAGGCGCACAAGGGCGAGATTCTCGGCCTGTTCGGACTGGTCGGGGCAGGGCGCACGGAGCTGTTTCGTCTGCTCAGCGGCTTGGAGCGCAACACCGCCGGACGCCTCGAACTGCGTGGCCATGAACTGAAACTACGCTCACCGCGCGATGCGATTGCCGCCGGGATTCTGCTGTGCCCCGAGGACCGTAAAAAGGAAGGGATCATTCCGCTGGCCAGCGTCGCCGAGAACATCAACATCAGTGCGCGCGGTGCGAATTCCGGCCTCGGCTGCCTGATTCGCGGCCTGTGGGAAAAGGGCAACGCCGACAAGCAGATCAAGGCGTTGAAAGTGAAAACGCCGCACGCTGGGCAGCAGATCAAATTCCTCTCCGGCGGTAATCAGCAGAAGGCCATTCTCGGCCGCTGGCTGTCGATGCCGATGAAGGTTTTGCTGCTCGACGAACCGACTCGTGGCATCGACATCGGCGCCAAAGCGGAGATTTACCAGATCATCCATAACCTCGCCGCCGAGGGTATTTCGGTGATCGTGGTATCGAGCGACCTGATGGAAGTGATGGGTATTTCCGACCGCATTCTGGTGCTCTGCGAAGGCGCCCTGCGCGGCGAAGTCAGCCGTGACCAGGCCAACGAATCCAACCTGCTGCAACTGGCTTTGCCGCGCCACCGCGCTGACGGCGTGGCGAACTGAGAGGTGACTATGATGACAACCCAGAAAGAAACCCTGCCGACCGAGCGCAAACCTTTGGATATGCGGCGCTTCCTCGATGACTGGGTCATGCTGTTGGCGGCCGTCGCAATCTTTGTCGCCTGCACGCTGCTGATCGACAACTTCCTGTCGCCGCTGAACATGCGTGGCCTCGGGCTGGCGATTTCCACCACCGGGATTGCCGCGTGCACGATGTTGTACTGCCTGGCGTCGGGGCATTTCGACTTGTCGGTGGGCTCGGTGATTGCCTGTGCCGGGGTGGTCGCGGCGGTGGTGATGCGTGACACCAACAGCGTGTTTCTCGGCGTCAGCGCGGCGCTGGTGATGGGCCTGATTGTCGGGCTGATCAACGGGATTGTGATTGCCAAATTACGGGTCAATGCGTTGATCACGACGTTGGCGACCATGCAGATCGTCCGTGGTCTGGCCTACATTTTTGCCAACGGCAAAGCGGTGGGCGTGTCGCAGGAATCGTTCTTCGTGTTCGGCAACGGTCAATTGTTCGGCGTGCCGGTGCCGATTGTGATCACCATCGTCTGCTTCCTGTTTTTCGGCTGGCTGCTGAATTACACCACCTACGGGCGCAACACCATGGCCATTGGTGGCAACCAGGAAGCGGCTTTGCTGGCCGGAGTAAACGTTGATCGGACCAAGATCATCATCTTCGCTGTGCACGGTGTAATTGGTGCGCTGGCCGGGGTGATTCTGGCGTCGCGGATGACCTCCGGGCAGCCGATGATCGGTCAGGGTTTCGAGCTGACGGTGATCTCCGCTTGCGTGTTGGGCGGGGTGTCGCTGAGTGGCGGGATCGGGATGATTCGGCATGTTATTGCCGGGGTGCTGATTCTGGCGATTATCGAGAATGCGATGAACCTGAAGAATATCGACACGTTCTATCAGTACGTGATTCGCGGTTCGATTCTGCTGTTGGCCGTCGTTATCGACCGTCTCAAACAAAGGTAAACCGCATTCCCCTGTAGGAGTGAGCCTGCTCGCGATAGCGTTCTTTCGGTCACATCGATGCTGAATGTGCCGACGTCATCGCGAGCAGGCTCACTCCTACATTAGATCGCGTCGGTTTCCCCACCTTTTGTCAGCTTCCCCAAATATTCCTTGCCGGCCCGCGTCTGTTTCGGTTATCACTTTGTACATGATTAGACAGGTACGATTTGACAAGAAACAACGGGTGGTCGACGAACTCGTCCGGCGCATCGAAAGTGGCCTCATGGAGGACGGCTTTCTGTTGCCCGGCGAGCATCAGTTGGCTCAGGAATTCAACGTCAGCCGAGGCACGTTGCGCGAAGCGCTGGCCGAATTGAAGCGGCGCAATTACATCGCCACACAAAGCGGTGTCGGCTCCATCGTCACGTTCGACGGTGTGGTGCTCGATCAGCGCAGCGGGTGGGCGCAGGCGCTGGCCGACAGTGGCGCGCTGATCAACACCGAAGTGTTGCGCCTCGAAGCCGTGACCCGGCCCGATCTCCTCTCGCGTTTCGGCACCGAGCAATTCATCACCCTCGACCGTCGTCGCCGTTCCAATGACGGCACGCTGGTGTCCCTCGAACGCTCATTGATGCCGGCCACCGGTGGCCTCGAAAGCTTGCCGCGCGTCGGTCTGATCGACAATTCCCTGACCATCACCCTGGCCGCCTACGGCTACATCGGCGAACGCGGCGATCAGTGGATCGGCGCCGAACCGCTCGGCGCCGAAGACGCTGAACTGCTCGGCCGCCCGGTCGGCACAGTGTTCCTCAAGGCCCTGCGTACCACTTACGACCGGCAGAACCGCTTCATGGAACAGGTCGAAAGCCTGCTCGATCCGGTGCACTTCCGTCTGCACCTGCAATTTGGAGAATCGAAATGACTGCGCTCAACCGTGCCCTCGGTGCGTTTTATGGCCTGGCCCTCGGTGATGCACTGGGCATGCCGACGCAATCGCTGAACCGCGAAACGATCAAGACCCGCTTCGGCACAATCACCGATCTGCAGGACGCTGGCCCGCTGCAACCGATTGCCGCGAACATGCCCAAAGGTTCGATCACCGACGACACCGAACAGGCAATCCTGGTCGGCGAGTTGCTGGTCGAAGGCAAGGGCCGCATCGAACCGGCAATCCTCGCGCAACGCCTGATCGAGTGGGAAGCCGAGATGCAGGCCAAGGGCTCGCAGGACTTGCTCGGGCCGTCGACCAAACGCGCGATCGAAATGATCCTCGCCGGTCACTCGCCGGAAGAGGCCGGACGATACGGCACCACCAACGGCGCGGCGATGCGCATTACTCCGGTGGGGATTGCAGCGGACGTTGCCGATCCCGAGCGCTTTATCGCGGCGGTGGTCCAGGCCTGTCAGGTGACTCACAACACCACGCTGGGGATTTCCAGCGCGGCTGCGGTAGCGGCGGTGGTCTCTGCCGGGATCAATGGCATGGATCTGGGCGAAGCGTTGAACCTCGGTCAGCAAATCGCACAGCAAGCGGAAACGCACGGGCACTGGGTAGCCGGCGGACGCATCGCTTCGCGCATCAGTTGGGCGCGCACCATCAGCGTCGACAGCGACAAAGCGCTGCTGGCCGATCTGCTGTACGACGTGATCGGCACTTCGGTGGCGTCGCAGGAGTCGGTGGTGGTCTCGTTTGCGCTGGCGCAGCAAGTGGCGGTCGGTGAAATGAGCGCGTTTGAGGCACTGTGCATGGCGGCGAGCCTCGGTGGTGACACCGACACCATCGCCGCGATTCTCGGGGCAATGCTCGGGGCCTGCCTGGGTCTTGAGAGTTGGCCGGTGCCGATGATTGAAACGGTGAAAGCGGTCAATCATCTCGAGCTGGAACCCCTTGTGGAAGGACTCCTCACCCTGCGCTGACCACATGACTGTGGCGAGGGAGCTTGCTCCCGCTGGGCTGCGAAGCGGCCCCAAACCCTGCCGACACACTGTGTCAGAAAAACCGCATTGTCTGGATTTACGACTGCTGCGCAGCCGAGCGGGAGCAAGCTCCCTCGCCACAAAAGCAAGTTGTTTTGAGTTATTGCCACAACCACAAAAAAGGCAAACAGGAGCACGTTCATGAGTTCATCAAACGCCGGGCAAAGCGCCGGGCAACTGGAAACCCGCGGCATCGAACCGGTGCCGGAAGCCGAGTGCAACGGTCATCCACTGCAACTGTTCTGGGTCTGGTTCGCCGCCAACATTTCCATTCTCGGTTTGCCGCTGGGGGCCACGCTGGTCGCCTTTCGCGGCCTGGCGATCTGGCAGGCGATTATCGTCGCGATCATCGGCGCCGCCGGTTCGTTCGCCGTGGTCGGGATCATCTCGATTGCCGGTCGTCGTGGTCGGGCACCGAGCCTGACGTTGTCGCGAGCGATCTTCGGCGTGCGCGGCAATATCGGCCCGACGCTGGTCTCGCTGATGTCGCGTCTCGGTTGGGAAACCGTCAACACCACCACCGCCGCATTCGTGCTGCTGTCGCTGTGCTCGATCCTGTTCGGTTCGCCGGTCGAGGCGAAAAGTGCGCCGGTGCTGACGCTGATCTTCATTGCGATTTTCGTCCTGCTGACCTTGTCGGTGTCCGGTCTTGGCCATGCGACCTTGCTGGTGATCCAGAAGTGGGCGACCTACGTGTTCGGCGCGCTGAACATTCTGGTCGGCGGTTTCCTCTGCGCCACCATCGACTGGAACGCGGTGTTCAACGCCACGCCAGCACCGATGAGCGCGATGATCATCGGCATCGGCACCATGGCCGCCGGCACTGGTATCGGTTGGGCCAACGCCGGTGCAGACATGTCGCGCTATCAGCACCGCAGTGTCAAAGCCGTGCGGCTGGTCGCTTCTGCTGCGTTCGGCGCGGGCATTCCGCTGGTGCTGCTGATCACCCTCGGCGGCTTGCTGTCGGTGGGCAACAATGATCTGGCCTCGGCGACCGACCCGATCGTGGCGATCCGCGACATGCTGCCGACCTGGATGGCGGTGCCGTACCTGATCACCGCTTTCGGTGGCCTGCTGCTGTCGAATAACCTGTCCGTCTACTCCGCCGGTTTGACCACGTTGACCCTCGGTCTCAAGGTCAAGCGCGTCTACGCAGTGGTGGTCGATATCGTCGCGATCTTTGCCGGTTCGATCTACTTCATGCTGATCGCCGACAGCTTCTACGGCCCGTTCATCACCTTCATTTCCCTGCTGGCGGTGCCGATTACCGCGTGGGTCGGGATCTTCGTTGTCGACCTGATTCATCGTCACTACTACAGCCCCAAAGACTTGCTCGATGTGAGCCCGAGCAGCGCTTACTGGTATCGCGGCGGTATCGAGTGGCGCGCGTTCGGCGCGTGGGCAATTGCCATCGTGCTCGGCTTCAGCTTCACCACCATTGGCACCACCGCCGAGAACGTCTGGTTCAAGGGCTTTCTGTCCGACTCGTGGCTGGGCCACAACGGCCTCGGCTGGATCGTGACGTTCGTGGTCGCCGGTGGCATTTACTTTGTACTCGGCGGGGCGAAAGATCGCCGCGCCGCGCAAGCCGAGAATGCTCATGCCTAAAATGTTGCACACCGGCCAGGTCATCATCGACCTGGTCATGGCCGTGGAAAAACTGCCGCAGATCGGCGGCGATGTGCTGGCGCAATCCGCCGGTTTCGAGGCCGGCGGCGGTTTCAACGTGATGGCGGCGGCGGTGCGTAATGGTTTGCCTGTGGTCTATCTGGGCCGCCATGGCAGCGGTCGTTTCGGCGATCTGGCACGCCAGGCGATGAACGCGGAAGGCATTCACATCGGCATCCGCCAGCCTGCGCAGCGCGACACCGGCTTGTGCGTGGCGCTGACCGATGCGTCGGCCGAGCGCAGTTTCATTTCCTACATCGGCGCCGAAGGTGAGGTGACGATCGATGATCTGAACAGCGTGGCGGCGGAGGCAGGCGATTACGTTTACCTCAGCGGTTACAGCCTGCTCCACGAGGGCAAGGCGCAGGCGTTGCTCGACTGGACGCTGGCGTTGCCGGAGACAATCCATGTGGTGTTCGATCCGGGGCCGCTGGTGAAGTCGCCGGACTCGCCGCTGATGCAGGCGTTGCTGCCGCGCATTGATGTGTGGACCAGCAACAGTGTCGAGGCACTGCGGTTTACCGGCGCTGACGAGATTGACGTAGCGCTGGATCGGCTCGCCGAACATCTGCCTGCCGACGTGTTGATGGTGGTGCGCGACGGGCCGCAAGGCTGCTGGATTCATCAGCGGGACGAGCGTCGGCATGTGCCGGGGTTTGTTGTCACCGCCGTGGACAGCAATGGCGCTGGCGATGCGCATGCGGGGGTGTTTGTCGCGGGATTGGCTGGCGGCTTGTCCGCCCATGAAGCGGCACGACGGGCGAATGCGGCGGCGGCTTTGGCGGTAACGCGTTGGGGGCCGGCGACCTCGCCGGGGACTGCTGAAGTGGATGCGTTTATCCGCGAGTCCTGCGGCGGCTGATCAATGGCTATCGCGAGCAGGCTCACTCCTACAAGTGATTTGTGAACAACACGATCCCCTGTAGGAGTGAGCCTGCTCGCGAAGGGGCCATCAATTCCCCCGAAAAACCTGACCCTAACTGGCTTTTCGCAGCGCCTCAATCAATTCATCCTTGCGCATCGAAGACCGTCCTGGAATCTGCTTCGCCCGCGCCTCTTTCCTCAAACTGTCCACGGTCTGCACATCCCGCGAAGCCTTGCTGTTACGCGAATGTCCGTCGCGACTGGCCACCGCGCGCCGCGCCGATTCATGGCGATCCTCGGCCTTGGCACTCGCCGGTTTCTGGCGTCCCGAACCGCCGGCCTTGTCACCGCCGCCCGATTGTTTGTTCACCGTCGCCCAGGCTCGCGCCTCGGCTTCATCCTTCGACAGGCCTTTTTTCTCGTAGCTGTCTTCGATGTGCTCGGCCTTACGCTTCTGTTCGGCGGTGTATTTGCTTTTGCTTCCACGAGGCATGGGATTTCTCCTTGCTTCGACAGCTGTATATCCATGTAGGAGCTTGCCGCACGCTGCGATCTGTTGATCTTCAAGTTCAAAAGATCGCAGCCTGCGGCAGCTCCTACATGATTAACGATCACACGATCAGCTTGTTCAGCTATCGAGCTTGCGTGCCGCTTCAACGCCTGCGGCGCTGAGCTTGATCGGCAGGTTCAACGAATGTTCGCCGGCCTCGTTGCAGGTCACGTGTCCGTGGTGAATCAGTCCGCGATCCTGCAAAGCGGCGAGGGCACTGGCCACGACTTTCTCGCCCCGATAATTGTCCAGCACCTCCTTGCCCAAGCCACTCGGGTGGGCGTGCAGCAGGCGGGTGAGGACTTCTTTTTCCAGGTTTTTATCGACGTTCATGGTTACCTCTTCATGGATTGAATAGGACGCTCGCGTCGGCGAACTACTGACCGGAACCTTCAGAGCCCGAGCCACCGGTGGTGGTTTTCGAGCCGATGCCGGTGCCGGAATTATCAGGCGGGACAGGATTGCCGGACGTGCCACCCTGACGCCCCGGATCATTGCCCTGGGTGCGCGGGTCGGTGCCGGTGGCCGGCGGCAGAGCGTTTTCCACGCCGGAGCCATCGGTGTTCATACCGGGGGCACTCTGGATGGCGGGGGCTTTGGGGCGTTCGACCGGGTCGGTCGGGCCGGTTCCTGCAGCGGTGGCGGCGAACGCCGCGGGGCAGAGCAGGGCGGTGAAGATGAGGGCAGTCAACCTTGACGGGATCATAGGGCGTCTCCAGTGATTGGAATCCTTACCTGTCGTTGGTCTGCCCTTGGTGTGGATTGGTGCCTGATGAACGACGAACGGTCTAACTCGCCGCTACGGTTTTGACGTTGATTCGCCGCCAGAGCAAGCGGCCAAGGGTGATCAACCAATTGGCCAGCGCCACGATCAATACCGTCAACAGCAACGTCGTCATGCCGTGCTCGACAATGATTTTCCCCGCCAGCAACGGAAAGCCAAACACGCCGATGAAGTACGACAGACTGAACAGCAGCAGGGCCTGCGAGGTGGTGCCGGTTGGCGCTTCGTTGGCGGCGAGGCCATTGATCACCGAATAGGTGAGGCCGTAACCGACCCCGAGCATCAGCGCTGCCAGCAGATAACTGAAAGCGCTGTGTACGCCGAACGCAAACAGCACAATCGAAGTCAGCATCAACCCCGACAGCAGGCACGATGCACGCAACGGATCACGCTTGACCACGAAACCTGCGATGAGCATCCGGCTGCTGATTGCCGCGCTCATGAACCCGAGAAAAAACAGCGAATAATCCAGCGAGCGGGCGGTGGCGTAACTGGTCTGGAAACTCGACAGGCCACCGAATACGCAGCCACCGAGGCCAACCATGATGATCGGGAACAGCGCCCGCGAACCAAGCACTTGCGTGGTTGCGCGCCAGGAGATTTTTGCCGCGCTGGTGGCTTGGCTACTGCGCAATCTCGACCCGAGCAACCAGAACAGCAGCACGCCAATCAGGCTCGCCAACGCTGCCAGATAAAACGCCGACGTCACCGGCAGCCCCATGGCACTCGCCGCACGCCCGAGCAAGGGGCCGCTGCCGATTCCGGTCATCATGCTGCCCGACAGCAGGGCGAAATATTTGGCCCGCTGCGCCGGACTCACCAGGCTCGCGACAATGATCGGTCCCAAGGTGTAAAACACGCCCCAGCCCAGGCCCAGCAGCAAGCCAAAAAACAACAACAGCTGACCAAACCCCGGCGTCAGCGCAAAGCCCAGACTGGCCGCCACCAACAGCACGCCGAACAGCGCAATCGAACGCGCCGCACCGAACAGATCCGACAGATGCCCGGACACCAGCACCGCCACAAACGTGCTGAGCATCGCCGCCGAAATCACACTGCCGGCGTCGTGTTCGTTGCCGCCGCGAGCACTGATCAACAGCGACAGCAGAAACGTCGAGCCATAGGACAGCGACAGCAGATAACTGGCGAGACAGAACAGGCCAAACAGCTTGCCCGAGACCTGAGGGGTGGCTTGCGACATGACGCGGTTCCTTGACCGGAAAAATTCAGCGTCATCTAGATAACACGTCAGGCACAGGGCTTAGGTCTGAGGTTGCTGAAGTCAGGATCGTCGTGCGCCGGAGTAACGCGCTCAGACGATGCCGATCTCTTCCTTGAACTGCTCCATGAAACCCTTCAAACGCTGATGGCGCTCTTGCGCCAGGCGCTGGCCGGCGCCGGTCTGGAAACCCTCGGCGAGGTGCAGCAGTTTGGTCTGGAAATGATCGAGGCAAAAACGTTTGTCGTCGTAGTCGCGGTGTTTCGCTTCGGGATCCTCGGGGTCGTACAGCGCCGAACCCATACGCCCGGCGACGTAGAACGTGCGGGCGACGCCGAGCATGCCCAGCGAGTCGAGGCGGTCGGCGTCCTGGACAATTTTTGCTTCGAGGGTCAGTGGGGTGATGTTGGCGGAGAAACTGTGGGCTTCGATGGCGTGGGCGACGGTGGCGATTTTTTCTTCCGGCCAGTTCATTTCTGCCAATACCGCCGAAGCTTTTTCCGCCGCCAGACGTGAGGCTTGTGAACGCAGCGGCGAGTTCTTTTCTATGGCGACACAATCGTGCAGCAGCGTGGCGGCGAGCAGTACCTCAAGATCGCCTCCTTCTTCGGCGTGCAAGGTGCGCACGTTGTGCCAGACCCGCTGCAAGTGGGCGATGTCGTGGGCACCGTCGTCCGACGGTTCCAGAGCATGGGGCAGCAACTCGGCAGCGAGATCGATCAAAGGCGCAAAAGCTGTAGCTGACATAGACATCCTGTTTATGGTCTGAGTGAAACCCTGTGGCGAGGGAGCTTGCTCCCGCTGGGTTGCGTAGCAGCCCCGAATCCCATCGATGTAGAGGATCAGGCAGATCGCATTTCCTGGATTATGCCTGCTTCGCAGCCAAGCGGGAGCAAGCTCCCTCGCCACAAAAGCAATGCGGCCTTAGTATGGCGTTTTCCTTTTCCGACAAGGCCCGTCCATGACGATCGAGATCCGCCCGGCGACCCCCAGCGATGCACCGCAAATCCTCGCCTTCATCACCGAACTGGCAGATTTCGAAAAGGCCCGTCACGAAGTCATCGCCAGCGTCGCCGACATCGAACGCAGCCTGTTCGGCGAAGGCGCCACCGCCCACGGCCTGATCTGCCTGCGCGACGGGTTGCCAATCGGTTTCGCGGTGTTCTTCTTCAGCTATTCGACCTGGCTGGGCAGCAACTGCCTGTACCTCGAAGACCTTTACATCACCCCCGAGCAACGCGGTGGCGGCGCCGGCAAAACCCTGCTGCGCCACCTGGCGAAAATCGCTTGCGACAACGACTGTGGCCGTTTCGAGTGGAGTGTCCTGGAGTGGAACACCCCGGCCATCGACTTCTACAAATCCCTCGGCGCCCAGCCGCAGGAAGAGTGGGTGCGTTATCGCATGGATGGCAAGGTCTTGCGCGAGTTCGCCGAGGGCTGAAAACAATGATGGCAATTCAGCACTAATTCGATTGTCGCCAGCGCTCTAGTCCGGCATTCTACGCGCCATTTTTGCGCGCTCACGGACGACTCTTGCAATGCCTCTGGCACTCTTTCTCCACGCCCGTGGAGTATTCGCTGCGTCAACGAGTGATCGGCGATGAGCGGACTACGGGCGTCAATGCGTCTGTATGGCCTGGTGAAAAACTCGGGCTCGACCGACAACCCCCAGCGTCAACCGGTCGACATTCTCTGTATGACAAATCGTACGGGCGGTACCGCCATTCGTGCGTTCGTTTCATGCCTTGATGCCGAGTTGATGACGCGCAGTGCCGGGCTCGACGATTACCGCGTGATACCGCTGCGCACCTTCGATCCAACGGCGTTTATCGACGCTCATCAAGGCTGGCTGATGCTGCACATCTGTTGCGGTTTCGTCGTCCCTGTCGGGCATTCGCTGCTCAAGGACGATGCGTTGATGCCGATGGGCTGGTACGTCTATTCCGAGATCGGTCAGTGGACGGCCGGACATCATCTGGACCTCGGCACGCAAATGGCCGATCTGCTGCAATCAACGTACGAGCGCAATCACCTGCGCAACTACAACGCCTGGCTCAACGAGCTGGACGATGCGACGCCTGCCGAGCTGGCGTGGCACGTCGATGAAGCCTGGCGACATCTGCAAACCGCTGCAACCCCAGACAGCCGTGAGCATTGCCACGCACTGTTCGACCCCGTCGACAACCGCTGGCGCTTCGCCGCGACCGACATCGATATCCATCAGCCGCATCCGGAATCTCTGAAGCAAGGAGCTTTGAATTGAGTGGTAAACCCGCCGCCCGCGTCACCGACCCGACCGACTGCCCACTGCCGGGCCATGGCACCAACCCGATCGTCTCCGGTTCGCCGAACGTCTTCTTCGACGGTCTTGCTGCTGCGCGTATGACTGATAAATCTGCGTGTGGCAGTCCGATTACCGGCGCTGTCTCCGGCACTGTGTTCATCAACGGCCTGAACGCCGCCACCCTTGATAGCACCGGCGGGCATGGCAATGTCGTAGTCGGAGGTTCGGGGACGGTGATTATTGGCCAGAGTGGCGGAGGGGCGGCGTTTAGTGGGTTGCTGCCGATGCCGGTGCATTTTACCGACAGATTGCAGGTGGTGAATGAGGCGACGGGAGAGCCCGTGCCCGATCACCCCTACACGATTCAGCGCGGTGACGGCAGTGAAGAACATGGCGTTACGGATGCTTCGGGATTTACGCATACCGTCAGTTCGCATTTACCTGAAACTATTAAATTATTTGTTGAGTGATTGATATGGCAGGAGAAAATGCGCCAGGCGTTGAGCCTTTGGCTAAAAGAGACGTGGGAAACGTTGAGTTAACCAAGCCAGAAGATAAGTGCGCCAAAGTCATTGCTATCAGCATGAAGAAAGTCTTTATCTTGTTTGTCGGTGGTGCGGGAGATCAGGAGCGTTACTACGTCAGCGGGCCAAACTGGAACGTGAGTCATGTTCGCACCAAAGTAGAGGCTGATGCTGACGCGTTATGTTATTTGTCGAAATGCGATATGAAAGCATTGGCCTATAATAAGTTCTTGACGGATGAAGATCTGGCTAAAAACGTATTGGTTGAGGTTCCTGATAAAACTACGCCTGTTTATATCATCGGGCATAGTTTGGGCGGTTGGAACGGTGCACACCTCTCCAGTGTTTTGACCGATAAGGGTTACAAAGTAAAAATGCTGATCACCATAGACCCCGTGGGGCAGGGAAAAATCGTTTACGGAATTTCAACCATTTACAGGCGAAAACCGGAACCAAAGGCAGAGTTCTGGATAAATATCCGTGCGGCGAAAATCAACAATCGAGACATATCTGATACTGTCGCGGACTTTGGTGAGCAATGGGAGATAACTTCAGGTCCCAATGTCAGTGGTCGTGTTGATGTCAACCACGCCGATGCGGATATCATGTTCGATCAAAAACTGGATGGAGGAAAGTCCGCTCGTCAACTATTGGCAGAGTCGATACTCGGCTATCTCAGGGAAAAATAAACTGTGAACAGATTTTTTTTAGCGCTTGCCGTATTACTGTGTTGCTCATGTTCCTCGAATCATGGCAGGCCAATTGCTGCGCTTGATTATAAGAGTGTTTCAATTAGCCCAAGCAGAAGTTCTTTTTTCATAAGCTTCTCAAGTAATACGGATCTGTTGGGGTTGTTTCAGTCTAAAATTGGCGAGGGACTGGTTTGTGCCTTGGGCGATGATCTGGATTTTTCCATTGGGCATTATCAGAAGCTCTACGGTAACGGTATCGTTGAGACGAGTGAAAGCGCTTCGAAAGGAAAGTATATCGCTCGGGTTATTTTTCGAGAGACCGGAGAAGTGCAGGGTAAGGAGCGTATTCTTGATGGTGATGCTCTGCGCGGAGCTTTAATGGCGAACGATTTTGTCGTATGTACCTTCAGAGTGAATACAACAAAATATAAAACCTACTTTTCGGAGTTTATGCGTATCCCTTCCAAAGACTTTCTAAAAGAACTCGTTCGATCAGAGTGACAAAGCTGACTTGTTTGCTCTCTGGATAAACAAGTCGAATTTGAGTGAGTCGCGATCGGACTGTGTATTTAGCGAGTGATCTTGAAGAGTCATTTCAGCAGTTTGAACCGTGTGCGTGATTCAGGATGAACAACGAATGAAGCGAAGTATCTACAAGGTTTTATTGGTTGCGGGTTTTTTATTGTGTTCATCATGCCTGCACCTCAATGTCCCCCCCGCCAGGCTCGAGTTTGTCTCGATCAATCACGAAAATTATTCCTACTATGACCTGCGTTTCACCTCAGACCGAAACCTGATTGATTTGTATGAGGATCATGGCCGACGAGGGCAGATCGGCACCTGGATTCATTGCTCGTTGAATGGTGATACGGATTTTTCCGTTGAGCACAAAATCGTTTTGGAAGCGTCGGGAATCGTCAGCGGCATGCGCTTGATCGAGGGCGATCGTCGGTACGAGATGTTCGCGAATATCAGCGTCGAAAATCACGCCATCAATGACGGCCACAACTACATCAGACCGGTCGAGTTGGTGCAGATCCTCAAGCCGCAGGAATACATTCCGTGCAAGGTAGCGATCACGGCATTTCCGTTCGTGGCGTATTACTCGAAAGTCATGTACATGCCTACATCGCGATTCATTGCTGCAATCGAAAATCCCCGTGTGGCACCACCGCGTATTTCCCTCAAACAATCTGATCAACCGAGATCGTTGCTGCCTCCTGCTTCCGTGTGCATCGTGCGCTGGCGCTATGAACTGGCGCTGGGATATGACCAGATCGACAGTCTCGGGCTCTGCAGTGATGTGCCCTACGCCGGCATGCTGGCCTCGTTCGCACCGAGCAAGACGAAGTTGCGGATTGTTTCAGGTTCAGAGGAAACCCCGGCACCCTTTGCGGCGTACACCATCATTCGCGGTGACGGGCGTCTGGAACCCGGAATAACTGACGAGAAAGGCCGTACGCATGAGGTCGGATCCACTGAGCACGAAACATTGAGGGTCATCATCAAAACGAGTCTTGACGTCGTTGAGCGTTGGACTCCTTGGACTAATTCAGTCCCATAATATGGGATGTAAAATTACATATTGAGATTTTCAGCTTGAGAGGTCTATAGTCCGTCGCACTCACTGCCAAAAACAAAACAGGTGAAGCGATGCAGGCGCAATTGATCGCGCTCGACTGGGGGACGACCTCCTTACGTGCTTACAAACTCGCGGCGGATGGTGTGGTGCTGGAGCAGCGTTCGCTGTCGTCCGGGATCATGCAGTTACCGAAGACGCCGCGAGTCATCAACGGTCGCGAATGCACCGACGGTTTTGAACTGGCCTTCGATCAGGCTTGCGGCGACTGGCTCGATGCGCAGCCGGATCTGCCGGTGATCGCTTGCGGCATGGTCGGCAGTGCGCAGGGCTGGCGCGAAGCGGCCTACTGCGAAACGCCGGCAAATGTCGCCAATCTCGGAAACTCCCTACAAACCGTTATCAGTCTGCGCGGCACGCAGGTGCACATCGTGCCAGGCGTGATTCAGCGTTCGCGTTTGCCGAACGTGATGCGCGGCGAAGAAACCCAAGTCCTCGGCGTCCTGCAAAATCTGCCGGTCGAGGCGGGCAGAGATCTATTGATTGGCCTGCCGGGCAGTCACTCGAAATGGGTGGAAGTGGTCAATGGCTGCATCACTCATTTCGATACGTTCATGACCGGTGAAGTGTTCGCCGTGCTCAGCGAACACAGCATTCTTGGTCGAACCCAGCAGCAAGGCGCGGCGTTCGATGGTCAGGCGTTTGACCGTGGCGTGCAGATCGCGCTGTCGGCTGACGGCGAACTCGGTGTGCTGTCGACTTTGTTCAGTGCCCGAACACTGGGCCTGACCGGTGAACTGAGCCCTACGGCGCAAGCCGATTATCTGTCCGGTCTGATGATCGGCCATGAGCTGGCAGCGCTCGCTGCCGTGCAACGTCGCCGCCGTAACAACCCGAATCTTCCTTCGATCGTCCTCATCGGCAACGCGCAACTCTGTGCGCGCTACAGCCGTGCCCTCGACGCCTGCGGTTTTGCCAAAGTGACGCTGGCCGAGCAGGCCACCGAGCGTGGTCTGTGGCAACTGGCGCTGGCCGCCGGACTGATTGATTCCTCATCCCGTTAACCCTGACTGGAGGCCTGAAATGCTCAAGCAAGCACTGGCACAAAACGGTCTGATCGCGATCCTGCGTGGCCTGCACCCGCAGGAAGCCGCCGCTGTCGGAGAAGTCCTGTATGCGGCCGGATTTCGCGTTATCGAAGTACCGCTCAATTCCCCTTCGCCGTACGAAAGCATCCGCATCCTGCGCAAGACCTTGCCCGCCGATTGCCTGATTGGCGCCGGCACGGTGTTGACCCCGGAACAGGTCGAGTTGGTGAAAGAGGCCGGCGGCCAAGTGATTGTCATGCCGCACAGCGATGCCAAGGTGTTGCGGGCAGCGAAAGCGGCGGGCCTGTACCTGTCGCCGGGCGTTGCCACGCCGACCGAAGCGTTCGCGGCGCTGGAGGAGGGTGCGGACATTCTCAAGCTGTTTCCGGCCGAGCAGATGGGCCCGGCGGTCGTCAAAGCCTGGCTCGCGGTATTGCCATCCGGAACGGTGCTGGCGCCGGTCGGCGGGATCACGCCGGACAACATGCAGGTGTTCATCGACGCCGGCGTGAAAGGTTTCGGGCTCGGCTCCGGGCTGTTCAAACCGGGCATGACGGTGGAGCAAGTGGCGGACAATGCCAAAGCCTATGTGGCCGCGTGGAAGGCTCTTCGCTAAGACTTTTTTGGCGCTGCGTGCGCTGCATCCAAATAAGAGAGACAAGCAGATGAAAATCACCAAACTCACCACTTTCATCGTGCCGCCGCGCTGGTGCTTCCTCAAGGTCGAAACCGACGAGGGCGTGACCGGTTGGGGCGAGCCCGTGGTTGAAGGCCGCGCGCACACCGTTGCTGCTGCCGTGGAAGAATTGTCCGACTACCTGATCGGCAAAGACCCACGCAACATCGAGGACATCTGGACGGTGTTGTATCGCGGCGGCTTCTACCGGGGCGGCGCCATTCACATGAGTGCGCTGGCCGGTATTGACCAGGCGCTGTGGGACATCAAGGGCAAGGCTCTCGGTGTCTCGGTCAGTGATCTGCTCGGTGGTCAGGTGCGTGACAAGATCCGCGTGTATTCGTGGATTGGTGGCGACCGTCCTGCCGACACCGCGCGTGCGGCGAAAGAGGCGGTGAGCCGGGGTTTCACCGCGGTGAAAATGAACGGCACCGAAGAGCTGCAGTTCCTCGATACCTTCGAAAAAGTCGACCTCGCCCTGGCCAACGTTGCCGCCGTGCGGGATGCGGTCGGGCCGAACGTCGGTATCGGTGTCGACTTCCATGGTCGGGTGCACAAGCCTATGGCCAAAGTGCTGATGAAGGAACTCGACCCGTACAAACTGATGTTCATCGAAGAACCGGTGCTCAGTGAAAACTACGAAGCCTTGAAAGAACTGGCGCCACTGACCAGCACGCCGATTGCTCTGGGCGAGCGGTTGTTCTCGCGTTGGGACTTTAAACGCGTGTTGAGCGAAGGCTATGTCGACATCATCCAGCCGGACGCCTCCCACGCAGGCGGCATTACCGAAACCCGCAAGATCGCCAACATGGCCGAAGCCTACGACGTCGCCCTGGCGCTGCATTGCCCTCTGGGGCCGATTGCGCTGGCGGCGTGTTTGCAACTGGACGCGGCTTGTTACAACGCGTTTATCCAGGAACAGAGTCTGGGCATCCATTACAACGAGAGCAACGATCTGCTCGACTACGTGAAGGATCCGCGCGTGTTCGATTACGACAAAGGCTTCGTGAAGATCCCCAACGGCCCGGGGCTGGGCATCGAGATCAACGAGGAATACGTGATCGAGCGAGCGGCGGTCGGCCATCGCTGGCGCAACCCGATCTGGCGCCATGCCGATGGCAGCTTTGCCGAGTGGTGAGTCCCCTCTGATTCACCACAGTTCAAATGTAGGAGTGAGCCTGCTCGCGATTCGGTGTGACATCCAGCATTGATGTGACAGACAAGGCGCTATCGCGAGCAGGCTCACTCCTACAGGGATTTGTGCAAGGCCTCAGGCCGACCTCAATAAACATAAAAAGAGGCTCTCCCCATGCAACCGCAAACCCTCACCGGGCAGGCGTCTTTAGTCACGCCCAGCCGCAAGCGGTTTTTTATCATGGTGTTGCTGTTTATCACCGTGGTCATCAACTACCTCGACCGCAGCAACCTGTCGATTGCCGCACCGGCCCTGACCACTGAGCTGGGCATCGATCCGATCCATGTCGGCCTGATCTTCTCCGCGTTCGGCTGGACTTACGCCGCGATGCAGATTCCCGGCGGCTGGCTGGTTGACCGGGTGCCGCCACGGATTCTTTATAGTGTCGCGTTGTTGCTGTGGTCGCTGGCCACGGTGATGCTTGGTTTCGCCGCCAGTTTCATCGCGCTGTTTGTGCTGCGCATGGCGGTCGGGGCGCTGGAGGCACCGGCGTATCCAATCAACAGCCGCGTGGTGACGACGTGGTTCCCTGAGCGCGAACGCGCCACGGCGATTGGCTTTTACACCTCCGGGCAGTTCGTCGGTCTGGCGTTCCTCACTCCGGTTCTGGCCTGGCTGCAACACGAGTTCGGCTGGCACATGGTCTTCGTCGCCACCGGCGCTGTGGGCATCATTTGGGCAGCCATCTGGTACGCGGTGTATCGCGAGCCACGGGATTTCAAAGGTGCCAACGAAGCAGAAATCGATCTGATCCGCGAAGGTGGCGGGCTGGTGGATATTCAGGCGGAAACGGCCAAGGTCAAAGCCAAATTCAGCTGGACCGATCTGGGCATCGTTCTGACCAAGCGCAAGTTGTGGGGCATCTATCTCGGCCAGTTCTGCCTGAACTCGACGCTGTGGTTTTTCCTGACGTGGTTTCCGACCTATCTGGTGAAATATCGCGGGATGGACTTCATCAAGTCCGGCCTGTTGGCGTCGCTGCCGTTTCTTGCCGCGTTTGTCGGCGTGCTGTGTTCGGGGTTCTTCTCCGACTTTTTGATTCGTCGTGGCTACACCGTGGGTTTTGCGCGCAAATTGCCGATCATTGGCGGCTTGCTGATTTCCACTTCGATCATCGGTGCCAACTTCGTCGAGTCGACGCCGTTGGTGATTGCCTTTCTGGCGCTGGCGTTTTTTGGTAACGGTCTTGCCTCGATCACCTGGTCGCTGGTCTCGACACTGGCACCGGCACGTCTGCTCGGGTTGACGGGTGGGGTGTTCAATTTCATCGGCAACCTGTCGGCTATTGCCACGCCGATCGTGATCGGCTTCCTCGCCAGCGGTGATTCGTTTGCCCCGGCGATCACCTATATCGCGGTTCTTGCACTGATTGGCGCTTTGTCCTACGTGCTGCTGGTGGGCAAGGTCGAGCGTATCGAGTTGTAGTGCTCTGCGTCGGGCGACCATAATGCCGCCCGTTCCCTCGCTCAACGGTAAAGGCTGGATATGCAGGAAGACGCCCCGGAAAAAACCAAGGACGCCGCGCCCACCGGCACTCAGACGCTATTGCGCGGATTGGGTGTGGTGCAGGCCGTCGCCAGTGGCGCCCGCGATCTCAAGGAGATTGCCCGCCTGATCGGCACCACGCGCAGCACCACCCATCGCCTGGCCAGTTGTCTGGTGGATGAGCGTTACCTTCGCGTGGTGCCGCAAGTCGGTTATCTGCTGGGGCCGAAGCTGATCGAGCTGGGTTTCCAGGCTCGCGAAGAGTTGCCGCTGGTGAGCCTTGCCGGACCGTATCTGGACGAGTTGTCGGCATTGACCGGTGACACCGTTCATTTAGGTATTCGTGAAGGCGACGAAGTGCTGTATCTGCTGAAGAATCCAGGGCGCAACGGCCCGGAAATGCGCTCGCGGGTCGGCCATCGCATGCCGCTGGCACGGACCGGGATCGGTAAGGCGTTGATGCTGGATGACGCGCCGCAGGACTGGCAGCGTCTATACGACATCAGCCTGCCGGCGGGTGGGAAAAGTCAGTTCTGGCCGCAGCATCCCCAGCAGTCGTGGGAACAGCTTGAACAACGCATGACCGAATACGTCGCCGGTGGCTACGCCTTCGATCTGGAAGACAACGAACCGTCGATCCGCTGCGTGGCGGCGCCGATCCGGGATGCGAGCAAGGGCATCGTGGCGGCGATCAGTATCGCCAGCACCGTGCCGTACATGCCGCTGGAAAAAATGGCCGAGCTGATTCCCCTGATCAAAGGGGTCACAGCCCGGCTCTCGGCGGAACTCGGTCTGAAGATTTAAACCTTGAGCGTCGCCATGTCGATCACGAAACGGTACTTCACGTCGCCGGCGATCATGCGGGCGTAAGCCTCGTTGATCTGGCGGATGTCGAGCATTTCGATGTCGCAGGTGATGTGGTGTTCGGCGCAGAAATCCAGCACCTCCTGGGTTTCGGCGATGCCGCCGATCAGCGAGCCGGCCAACACGCGACGGCCCAGTACCAGGTTGGCGGCGTGTACGGGCGGATCAATCGGCTCGATCAGACCGACCAGAATATGCACGCCGTCGAAGCGCAGGGTTTCGAGGTACGGGTTGAGGTCGTGCTGTACCGGAATGGTGTCGAGCAGGAAATCAAAACGCCCGGCCGCGGCTTTCATCTGATCGGCATCCGTCGACACGATCACATGATCGGCGCCTTGGCGGCGACCTTCTTCAGCCTTGCTCGCCGAGCGGGTGAACAGCGTGACTTCGGCGCCCATGGCCTTGGCGAACTTGATGCCCATGTGGCCGAGGCCGCCCATGCCGAGAATCCCGACCTTGTCGCCGGCCTTGACGCCGTAGTGCTTGAGCGGCGAGTAGGTGGTGATGCCGGCGCAGAGGATGGGCGCGGCGCTGGCCAGGTCGAGTTTTTCCGGGATGCGCACGACGAAGTGCTCGCTGACGACGATGCTGTCGGAGTAACCGCCCATGGTGTTGCTGCCATCGACCCGGTCCGGAGTGGCGTAGGTCATGGTCGGGCCTTCGAGGCAGTATTGCTCAAGGTTCTGCTGGCAGGCATCGCAGGTGCGGCAAGAGTCGACCATGCAGCCAACACCGACCAGATCGCCTACCTTGTGTAGGGTGACATTCGCACCGATTGCGGTGACTTTTCCGACGATCTCATGGCCGGGCATCAACGGATAAACGGCGATACCCCATTCGTTGCGCGCCTGGTGGATGTCGGAGTGGCAGACGCCGCAGTAGAGAATTTCGATGGCGACGTCGTCGGCGCGAGGACTGCGGCGTTCGAACTTCATCGGGGCGAGGGGAGTGGTGGCCGATTGGGCGGCATAGCCGATGGCGGTGTACATGAGGAACCTCGCAAAAGCAGTGACAAGTGAGGCGGCGCATTCTGGGCGCCGTCCGGCTGTCCGGCCATGACGATTCCTCCGGGTCTCATGCCTAATCCTCCGGCATGCGGGTTTGCCCGGTCGCATTGGCGAAAGGATCTGCGATGATGGTTTCGTGCCTTTTTCCGTGTCTTTTTCTGTGAAGTGTCTTGATGCAATTAACCCGTCACCTTGATGCCAATGCCACCCTGGTTTCGTTGATCGAACCACTGGCGCTACGCGATGGTTACAGCCAGACCGGGCTGCCCGGTGTGCAAGTGTTGCGCGCCAGTTGTGACGTCGCCCGTGGCCCGCATATTTATGAACCGAGCCTGATGATCATTGCCCAGGGCAGCAAACTGGCGTTCCTCGGCCCCCGGACCATGGAATATGGCGCGGGGCATTATCTGATTCAGGCATTGCCGGTGCCTTTTGAGTGCGAAACTTTTGCCTTGCCGGATGCGCCATTACTCGGCGTGTCGGTGGCAATCGATCGGGTCTTGCTTGGCGAATTGGTGCTGGCGATGGGGCTGGCGCCGGGGCGGCATATTCCGGCGCAGACGCCGGAGTCGATGACTTCGGTGGTGCTCGACGATGACATGCGCGGGTGTGTCGAGCGCTTGCTGAGTTGTCTGCACGATCCGCTGGAGTGCCAGATTCTCGGGCCGGCGCGGGTGCGTGAATTGCTGTTTACCGCGTTGCGTGGGCCGCAGGCCGATGTGTTGCGCGCGCTGGTCGAGCAGCAGGGGCAGTTTGCGCGGGTCGCCGCGTCGATCAGTCATTTGCATGCGCATTACACCGAGCCGTTGAACGTCGAGACCCTCGCCGGTTGCGCGAACATGAGCATTTCGACGTTTCATGAGCACTTCAAACGCAGCACATTGTTGTCGCCGGTGCAGTATCTGAAACGCTTGCGGTTGCTCAAGGCGCAGACGTTGCTGGTGGCGGAGGGACTGGGCGTGGCGCAGGTGGCGCATCGGGTGGGGTATCAAAGTACGTCGCAGTTCAGTCGCGAATACAAACGCTACTTCGAGCGCAGCCCGGGCGATGAACGCGCCGCCTGAGGATTTACACAAACCTTGTGGGAGCTGGCTTGCCAGCGATGAAGCCGGCACATTCAACATGGACGCGCCTGATCCACCGCCATCGCTGGCAAGCCAGCTCCCACAGGTATTGATGTGATGCACTGAATTGCGGGCAACAAAAAGGCCCCCGATTCGGGAGCCTTGTTGTTCAGCGGTTCGACTTACATATTCGGGTAAGTCGGGCCGCCGGCGCCTTCCGGCGTGACCCAGGTGATGTTCTGCGAAGGGTCCTTGATGTCACAGGTCTTGCAGTGCACGCAGTTCTGGGCGTTGATCTGGAAGCGCTTTTCGCCGTCTTCCTTGGTGATCACTTCGTATACGCCGGCCGGGCAGTAGCGCTGCGCCGGTTCGTCGTACAGCGGCAGGTTCTTGCTGATCGGGATGCTCGGGTCGGTCAGCTTGAGGTGGCAAGGTTGTTCTTCTTCGTGGTTGGTACCGGAGATGAACACCGAGCTGAGTTTGTCGAAGCTGAGTTTGCCGTCCGGTTTCGGGTAGTCGATCTTCTTGCAGTCCGCCGCCAGCTTCAGGCAAGCGTAATCCGGCTTGGTGTCGTGCAGGGTGAACGGCAGTTTGCCGCCGAAGATGTTCTGGTCCAGCCAGTTGAAACCGCCACCCACAATGGCGCCGAACTTGTGGATCGCCGGGCCGAAGTTACGGCTGGCGAACAGTTCGTCGTAGAGCCAGCTCTTCTTGAACGCGTCGACGTAAGTGGTCAGTTCTTCGCTGCCGTCCTTCTCGGCGAACAGCGCCTCAGCCACCGACTCAGCGGCGAGCATGCCGGACTTCATCGCGGTGTGGCTGCCTTTGATCTTGGCGAAGTTCAGGGTGCCGAGGTCGCAACCGATCAGCGCACCGCCCTTGAAGACCATTTTCGGCAGCGAGTTCAGGCCACCCTTGCAGATTGCGCGGGCGCCATAGCTGATGCGCTTGCCGCCTTCCAGATACTGAGCCAGCACCGGGTGATGCTTGAGGCGCTGGAACTCGTCGAATGGCGACAGGTAAGTGTTGCTGTAGGACAGGTCAACGATCAGACCAACTACCACCTGGTTGTTTTCCAGGTGATAGAGGAACGAGCCGCCAGTGTTCTCGGTGCCCATGATGTCCAGCGGCCAACCGGCGGTGTGCACCACCAGGCCTGGCTGATGTTTGGCCGGGTCGATTTCCCAGATTTCTTTCAGGCCGATGCCGTAATGCTGGGTGTCGGCATCGCTGTCGAGGTTGAAGCGCTTGATCAGTTGCTTGCCGATGTGGCCACGGCAACCTTCGGCGAACAGCGTGTATTTGCCACGCAGTTCCATGCCCGGGGTGTACAGGCCTTCTTTCGGGTTGCCTTCACGGTCGACGCCCAGATCACCGGTGATGATCCCGCGCACGATGCCGCTTTCGTCGATCAACGCTTCCTGAGCGGCGAAGCCCGGGTAGATTTCCACACCGAGGTTCTCGGCCTGCTGGGCCACCCAGCGGCACAGGTTGCCCAGGGAAATAATGTAGTTGCCTTCGTTGTGCATGGTCTTGGGCACAAAGAAGTCAGGAATCTTCTGCGCGCTTTCGGCGTTTTTCAGCACGAAAATGTCGTCGCGGGTGACCGGGGTGTTCAGCGGCGCGCCGAGTTCTTTCCAGTCCGGGAACAACTCGTTCAGGGCACGAGGTTCGAATACAGCACCGGACAGGATGTGTGCGCCGACTTCGGAGCCTTTTTCGACCACGCAGACGCTGATTTCCTTACCGGCTTCGGCGGCCTTCTGCTTCAGACGGCAGGCGGCGGACAGGCCAGCGGGGCCGGCACCGACGATGACCACGTCGAATTCCATGTATTCGCGTTCCACAGGCTATCTCCTACTCAAGGCTCAACAGTTTTTTTTCTAATTTGGAGGTTTGATGTCGCATCCGTTATGCCTTTACGTTAACGTCAAGGGGGATAAAGGAGAAGCCACCTTTCTCTCTAGGGGGCGCATTATATCTACACCACTCCGAGCGTCCAATACAAACGTTTGTTTGAATTGGCTCCAGCCCAGAGAAATCAAAGAAGCGCGGCTTATGAACGACCATTTTGCCGTATTGACCGGAATAGGCGTTCCGGTCAAGATACGGGCGGTTTTGCGCTCGTCGTAGGCAGACTGGCGGTTTCAAGAGCACCTCTAAAGACAGGGCACAGGCAGTAGAAGGTGATGCGCAGCGCAGGTCCGGCGCGCAGTTTACACAGCGTGAAGATCCATGACTTGTCGGTCACCACTGACGAACGGTCACAGCGCTTCGCAACGTGAATCACCCCGCACCCAGGTCGGCGTTTTTAGAGGTGCCCTTTTAGCCTGATGAGCATCAACCGCCAGGTTCGCCTAGGCGACTTTCTTTTCACCGGAGAGTAACGAGGAATCCATGAAGGTTCTTGTAGCTGTCAAACGCGTTGTGGATTACAACGTCAAGGTTCGCGTCAAGGCGGACAATTCCGGCGTCGATCTCGCCAACGTCAAGATGTCGATGAACCCGTTCTGCGAAATCGCAGTGGAAGAAGCCGTACGCCTGAAAGAGAAGGGTGTTGCGACTGAAATCGTCGTCGTCTCCATCGGCCCGACCACCGCTCAGGAGCAGCTGCGTACCGCACTGGCTCTGGGTGCCGACCGTGCCATCCTCGTCGAATCCGCTGAAGATCTGACCTCGCTCGCCGTGGCCAAGCTGCTCAAGGCTGTGGTCGACAAGGAACAGCCTCAGCTGGTGATCCTCGGCAAGCAGGCCATCGACAGCGACAACAACCAGACCGGCCAGATGCTCGCTGCACTGAGCGGCTACGGTCAGGGTACGTTCGCTTCGAAAGTCGAAGTCTCCGGTGACAGCGTTGCCGTGACCCGCGAAATCGACGGCGGCGCGCAAACCGTTTCCCTGAAACTGCCAGCGATCGTCACCACCGACCTGCGTTTGAACGAGCCGCGTTATGCGTCCCTGCCAAACATCATGAAAGCCAAGAAGAAGCCTCTCGAAGTGCTGACTCCGGACGCTTTGGGCGTTTCCACCGCCTCCACCAACAAGACCCTGAAAGTCGAAGCGCCGGCTGCACGCAGCGCGGGTATCAAGGTCAAGTCGGTGGCTGAACTGGTCGAGAAACTGAAAAACGAAGCGAAGGTAATCTAATCATGACTATCTTGGTAATCGCCGAACACGACAACAAGGTGCTGGCTCCGGCCACCCTGAACACCGTTGCTGCCGCTGCCAAAATCGGTGGCGACATCCACGTTCTGGTTGCCGGTCAAGGTGCTGGCGCCGTGGCTGAAGCCGCTGCGAAAATCGCTGGCGTGAGCAAAGTCCTCAACGCTGACAACGCCGCTTACGCGCATCAGCTGCCGGAAAACGTTGCTCCGCTGGTTGCAGAGTTGGGCAAGGGCTACAGCCACATCCTGGCTGCCGCGACTTCCAACGGCAAAAACATCCTGCCGCGCGTTGCCGCTGCGCTGGACGTTGACCAGATCTCCGAGATCATCTCGGTCGAAAGCGCTGACACTTTCAAGCGTCCGATCTACGCCGGTAACGCTATCGCTACCGTGCAATCGACCGCTGCAATCAAAGTGATCACCGTGCGTGCCACCGGTTTCGACCCGGTCGCTGCTGAAGGTGGTTCGGCTGCTGTTGAAGCCGTTGCTGCTGCGCACGACGCTGGCACCTCGAGCTTCGTCGGCGAAGAGCTCGCCAAGTCTGATCGTCCAGAGCTGACCGCTGCCAAGATCGTCGTTTCCGGCGGCCGCGGCATGCAGAACGGCGACAACTTCAAACACCTGTACGCCCTGGCCGACAAGCTGGGCGCTGCCGTCGGTGCTTCGCGCGCTGCGGTCGACGCAGGTTTCGTACCGAACGACATGCAGGTCGGTCAGACCGGCAAGATCGTTGCACCACAGCTGTACATCGCCGTCGGTATCTCCGGCGCGATCCAGCACCTGGCCGGTATGAAAGACTCCAAAGTGATCGTTGCGATCAACAAGGACGAAGAAGCGCCGATCTTCCAGGTGGCCGATTACGGTCTCGTGGCTGATCTGTTCGAAGCGGTACCTGAGCTGGAGAAGCTGGTCTAATCCAGCGGCTTCACTTATAAAGAGCCCGACCTTTTGGTCGGGCTTTTTTTTGACTCGGATTTGAGCGGGAGCGTTTTGCCATGGATCTGCGCCGCAGGTTGTTATTAGGATTGATCCTCTTGCCGGGGATGGCCACGGCTGCCGGCAAGTGCGAGCGCCTCGTCGTCACCGGCAGCCCGGACGCGCCGCCGTACCTGTGGCAAGACCCGCAGAATCCCAAGCAACTGATCGGTGCCAGCGCCGACCTGTTGCAGCAAGTGGCCAAGGACCTCGGCATCAAGGTCGAGTTGCTCTACGCGGGCAAACGCTCCCAGGCGCTCGATGAAGTGCGCAGCGGCCGCATGGACATGCTGGCTGATGCGCCGCTGGCCTTCACTGAGCTGGAAAATCTCGACTACATCCATCCGCCACTGCTGGAAAACGACTATCTGGTGTGGACCCGCAAGGGCTCGACGCTGGTTTACAGCGAAGCCCGCGATCTGCACGGTCATACCGGTGGCTTGTCGGAAAAGTCTCGGATGACCCAGACATTCGGCACTTTTGCCGAGCAGAATCTGACCCTGACCCGCACAGCAAATCTCACTCAGGCCTTTCAGAAATTGCTCCTGGGTGAAGTGGAATATGTACTCGCCGGTCGCTACTCCGGCATGGCCGCCGCGCAGTCATTGGGTATGGCCAATGACCTGCTGGCATTTGAGCAACCCATCGATCGGCCGGGGCTGTTCCTCGCGGTTTCCCACAACTCGGCATGCAACGATCCGTGGTTGCGCGGACAGTTGGCCAAAAAGATGACAGAATTGCCCGCGTCCGGACTGACGGAAGCCGCGCTGCAACGCAACATCGAGCGCTGGAAGGCGCAGCAGCAACAGCCGCAACAACCTGTCAGTGCCCCAAAACAGTAGGGATTCTTAGTGAGTATTCGACCTCTTTTCGCGGCTGTGGCCGTTCTGGCCATGGCCGGTTGCGCGACCGATCCGGCACCCGTTGAACAAATGCGCCTGACCGAACAGACCATCACCCAGGCCAAGGCCGTGGGCGCCACCGCTGATGACGTGCCGGAAATGAAACTGGCCGAAACCAAGTACAACCGCGCCAAAGGCAACATGGCCGACGAGTCCTACCGCAATGCGCGCATGCGTGCCGAACAGGCTGAGCTGGATGCGCGTCTGGCAGAAGCCAAAGTGCTGACCCAAAAGAGCGAAGAACAGGTGAATGTGCTCAACACCCGCATCGCCCGTTTGCGCAAGCAGTTGGGAGATGCCCAATGAGCCTCAAGTCCAAAGTTCTCGGTGGTCTGATTCTCGCCGGTTGCGCCAGCCTGTACGGCTGCGCCGGCCAACACAGCGAATCCGCCCTGCAAGAGGCCAGTGCCGACTTCCAGAAGGTCAAGGAAGACTCCAATGTGCTGCGCATCGCGCCAAAAGATGTAATTCGCGCCGGTGAGTCCCTGGCCCGAGCCGATCGCCTGTCCACTTACTGGGGCAGCGGTTCGGACGTGGTGCACTACGCCTACCTGAGTCAGCGCTACAGTGAAATCGCCCGCGAGCACACCAATCAGGTACTCAACGAAGAACACGCAGCCAAACTCGAACTGGAGCGGCAGCGTCTGCAACTGGCCCTGCGTGAATCGAAACTGCTGAGCGTGCAGCAACAAGGCAAATGGCTCGAAGAGCAGATCGTTGCGCTGGCCACCACGCAGACTGACCGCGGTCTGGTGATGACCCTCGGTGATGTGCTGTTCGACACCGGTGAAGCGGAGCTGAAAAACTCGGCCAATCGCGTGGTCCTGAAGATCGTGCAGTTCCTGCAGTTGAACCCGAAACGCGTGGTACGCATCGAGGGCTACACCGACAGCACCGGCGGTAAACAGGAAAATCTCAAGCTGTCCCGTGACCGCGCGCAATCGGTGGCCGATGTGCTGACGGATCTGGGCATCGACGAAAAACGCATTCAGGTCGAGGGTTACGGCGACGAATACCCGGTGGACGCCAACGCTTCCGAGCGTGGACGCGCCCAGAACCGTCGAGTGGAAATTGTCTTCTCCGACGAAAAAGGCCAGCTCGGCGCCGCCCGCTAAGGGTTGCGTCTCTGGAAAGCCCGGACTGTCATGCAGTGCCGGGCTTTTTTACGTCTGTCGAATAGCTCGCAATTCAATACAGTTGTGGCAGACACTGCACTGTATGGTCGACTAGAGTGACAACTGTCCCAGTACACTTCTAAACTGTTCCGGTATTGTTTCACACAAGAATAAAATGCCCGTGAAATCGAGTGCTGCGTCATGACCAATCTCTTGCTCTACCAACGTATTGCTCAGCAACTGGCCGAAGACATTCGCCGTGGTGTCTATCAACCAGGGGAGCGCGTGCCTTCGGTGCGCAAGATGAGTTCGCAGCTCAACGTCAGTCATGCGACGGTGTTGCAGGCTTACGCCAACCTCGAGGATCAGGGGCTGATTCGCGCGCGGCCGCAGTCCGGTTATTACGTGCATCAGACGCCTGCCCTGACGGCACCGACGCCGGATATCGCCCGTGTCGAACGGCCGGGCCTGGTCACGCGCAGCAGCATTATTCAGCAGGTGTTGGTCGAGTCGCGGCGCGAAGGTGTGTTCCCGTTGGGCGCCGCCGTACCGAGCGTTGATTATTTGCCGGTGCGCGCACTGCATCAGCAATTGGCCAAAGTCACGCGTTTCCACAGCCCGCGGGCCTTCAGCTACATGTTCAGCCCCGGTTTCGAACCGTTGCGTCGACAAGTGGCGATCCGCATGCGCGACGCCGGCGTGGTGGTTGATCCCTCCGAAGTGGTAATTACCCACGGCTGCGTCGATGCCTTGCAGATGTCGTTGCGCGTGCTGACCCGCCCGGGCGATCTGATCGCCGCCGAATCACCGACCTATTACGGTCTGCTGCAACTGGCCGACCTGTTGGGCCTGAAAGTCATCGAAATCCCCAGTGATCCCGCCACCGGCATGAGCCTCGAAGCGCTACAACTGGCTGCGAACCAGTGGTCGATCAAAGCGCTGGTGTTGACCACGCGCCTGAGCAATCCGTTGGGCGGCACCATGCCCGAAGAGCGCCAGAAACAACTGCTGCGCCTGGCCTCGGACTTCGATATCCAGATCGTCGAAGACGACATCTATGGCGAGTTGATGTTCGAACAAGGGCGCACCAAGGCGCTCAAGGCCTACGACCGGCTGGATCGGGTGATCTACTGTTCGAGTTTCTCTAAAACCCTGTCGCCCGGTGTGCGCATTGGCTGGATGATTGCCGGCAAGTATCAGCAGGAAATTCAGCGCTTGCAGACCTTCAGCACGCATTCGGCGTGCAGCGTTACGCAGATGGCTATCGCCGCCTATCTGGAAAACGGTGGTTATGACCGGCATTTACGGTACATCCGCCAGGAATACCGAAAAAACCTCAGTGCCTTCCAGTTGGCGGTGCAGCAGTACTTCCCCGAAGGCACGCAAATGACCCGGCCCACGGGCGGTTTCATCCTTTGGGTGAGTCTGCCGGGGCGAGTCAATACGCAGGAATTGCATGTCCGTGCATTGCAGCAGGGCATCAGCATCGCACCGGGGCTGATCTTCAGTAACACCGAGCAATTCAACCACTGTATCCGCCTGAATTGCGGCATTCCGTGGAACCGTGAGGCGGAGCGGGCGTTGATGACGCTTGGCCTGCTGGCAACCCAACTGTGCCAGGAAACGGCCGGCGGATTCTGAACGAGCGGTGGGTCAGGCTTGTCTTGTGGCGTCCAACAAGCGAGCATATGGCCCTCTGCCGTTAGTGTCGTTGGGTCCATGAAAGCGATTTTTTCTGCCGCTGGTTTTTTGCTCTGTTTGCTGATGATCAGTCATGCGCCGGGTGTCATGGCGGCTGCGGCTCAGGAAAAACCGGCAGCGACGACCACCGCGAAAAAATCCGCAGTAGCTGAAAAGGCTGCACCAGCGAAGAAAACGCAGCAGAAAGTCGTTAAAAAACGCGCCCCGATTGCCTCCAAGTCGAAACCTGCCAGCGAAGTGGTAAAAACCAAATTGCCGCCAGCCAAACTGGACTTGAGCCTGCCCAAGGACATGGTCCAGGAGCTGAAACCGCCTGGCACCGTGGTCCTGCCTAAACGCGAACCGATCCTGCCGCAGTTTTTTGGCGAGAAAAACAGCGGATTCCAGCTCAACGGCCGTTTGCTCAGCAACGAAATGCAGTTGCAACTGCGCAACGAAGAGCGCCGGGAAGTGGAAGGTGCGGCGCTGGATTTCGAATTCAAGCAGTAAATGCCATGCATCTGTGACCCGCAGACCAGACGCTTTGTCGGAGACTGGTCAGTCACATTCACTTATCGGTAAAAACCCCGGTTCAGGGAATTTTAAACAGTCGTTTTAGCGGTTACTCTGTTCCGCGTCCCTTTTACACATCGCCCGTCGCGAGGAATTGTTCGTCATGAAATGCCGTGAAGGCTGTGGCGCTTGCTGCATTGCCCCTTCCATCAGTTCGCCGATTCCCGGCATGCCTGATGGCAAACCTGCCGGCGAACGTTGCGTGCAACTCTCGGTCGAAAACCTGTGCAGCATTTTCGGCCGACCGGAGCGCCCGGCAGTCTGTTCCGGCTTCGCTGCTGATGTCGAAGTCTGTGGCAGCAGTTCGGAAGAAGCGATCAGATTGCTCGGCTGGTGGGAGCAAATGACGGCGGCGTGATGTGTCAAACGAACGGAACTTCAACAATAAGGAATAAGACTATGGGTTCGCTGCATCGTATCGCTGTGTTGTGTGGTTTGACCGCCGTGCTGGCCACTTCCGCTGCTCAGGCTGAAGACTGGAAAGTCGCCAAGAACGAGGAGGGCATCAAGGTGTCCCTGAGCGAAGTGCCGGGTTCGGACTACAAGTCCTATCAAGGCGTCGCGCTGATGAAGACCACCATTGCCAAACTGCGCGCATTGCAGGAAGACGTTTCCGGCGCCTGTGCCTGGATTCACGAGTGCAAGACCCAGAAATTGCTCAAGCACGAAGGCGATCAGAGCTGGACCTACACCCAATTCAACACGCCGTGGCCTGTCACCCCGCGTGATTCGGTATTGCACATCACCACCGTGGAAGGCGCCGATGGCAGCCTGACCCGTAATCTTGAAGGTGTGCCGAAATACATTCCGGAAGAAAAAGGCTTTGTTCGCGTTGCTCAGGTCAAAGGTTTCTGGAAGTTCGTACCGAAAGGCGATCAGGTTGAAGTGACTTATCAAGTGCACACCGAGCCAGGCGGCAGCGTCCCGGCAATGGTCGCCAACAAGTTTGTGGTTGATGCACCGTTCAACACACTGAAAGCCCTGAAAGAACGCGCCGAGAAGTAATCGTCGCGCAGACAGCCAAACGCCCCGATCCAGTCGGGGCGTTTTGTTTTGTATCTATATTGTGTTTCCAGATATGCGTTGAACGAAATTTTCACAACACGTTCCAGACAATTCGCCCGCGCTGTTTGCACGCTGTCCCGGTCTGCCGCCGCTTTAAATGAAAGTGTCGGAGGGCAGGGCAGTAATCAATGGCAATGGTGCGGGTGATCGTGCAACATTTGCGCACCGCGCACGCCCCGGGGTCTGGAATGACCAATAGAGGGCATGGCGCCGCTGTATTTTTGCAACTTCAACTTCCAATGGGTCCTAAAACGACATGGCAAACCCGGACGCCCTGAATCAGCAGCGATCTTCTGCTCGCCTGCTGCAACCGACCGTCAAATCGCATCTGGCCTACACGCTGCTTTGTGCATTGGTCATGATGGTGATGTTTTCCGTGCTGCGCCTCGCGCTGCTGGTCTACAACCGCGAGATGATCCTCGACACCCCGGCTTCGACTTTCCTCGAAGCCTTCGCCAACGGCCTGCGTTTCGACCTGCGCCTGGTGGTTTACGTCTGCATTCCGCTGGTACTCGCACTGTTCAGTGCCCGCGCCATGGCTGCACGCGGCTTCTTCCGTCTGTGGCTGACGATTGCCTCGAGTATCGCGCTGTTCCTCGGCCTGATGGAGATGGACTTCTATCGCGAGTTCCACCAGCGCCTCAACGGTCTGGTGTTCCAGTACGTGAAAGAAGATCCGAAAACCGTGATGAGCATGCTCTGGTACGGTTTTCCGGTGGTTCGCTATCTGCTGGCCTGGGTCATCGGCACCGTCATTCTGACCCTGGCGTTCAAAGGCGCCGACCGTGCCACGCGTCCGCGCGGGCCGTTCAGTGGCGGCAGCGTCAGCACCCGTCAGGTGGCACCGTGGTACACACGCCTTGCGGTATTCGTGGTCTGCCTGCTGATCTGCGTGGTCGCCGCTCGTGGCACTCTGCGTCAAGGCCCGCCAATGCGTTGGGGTGACGTCTACACCACCGACTCGAACTTCGCCAACCAGCTCGGTCTCAACGGTACGCTGTCGCTGATCGCCGCCGCCAAGGACCGCATGGGCGAAGATCGCGACAACATCTGGAAAGCCACGCTGCCGCAAGAACAAGCGCAGAAAGTCGTGCGTGACATGCTGCTGATGCCGGACGACAAACTGGTCGATGCCGACATCGCCGCCGTGCGCCGTGACTACACGCCGCCAGCCGACAAGACCCTGCCGATCAAGAACGTCGTGGTAATCCTGATGGAAAGCATGGCCGGTCATTCGGTCGGCGCCTTGGGTGCACCGGGCAACATCACGCCATACCTGGACAAACTGTCGAAGGAAGGCCTGCTGTTCGACCGCTTCTTCTCCAACGGTACGCACACCCACCAGGGTATGTTCGCGACAATGGCCTGCTTCCCCAACCTGCCAGGTTTCGAATACCTGATGCAGACCCCGGAAGGCAGCCACAAACTGTCCGGTCTGCCGCAGTTGCTCAGCGCCCGTGACTACGACGACGTGTACGTCTACAACGGTGACTTCGCCTGGGACAACCAGTCGGGCTTCTTCAGCAACCAGGGCATGACCAACTTCGTTGGCCGTAACGACTTCGTCAACCCGGTGTTCTCCGATCCGACCTGGGGCGTGTCCGACCAGGACATGTTTGACCGTGGCTTGGTCGAGCTGAAGGCGCGGGAAAACGGCAAGCCGTTCTACGCACTGCTGCAAACCCTGTCCAACCACACGCCGTACGCGTTGCCGACGCCATTGCCGGTCGAGCGCGTGACCGACCGCGGTTCGCTTAACGAACACTTGACCGCGATGCGTTACGCCGACTGGGCATTGGGTCAGTTCTTCGAGAAGGCGCGTAAAGAGCCGTACTTCAAGGAAACCCTGTTCGTCATCGTCGGCGACCACGGTTTTGGCAACGAACGCCAGATTACTGAAATGGACCTGGGCCGCTTCAACGTGCCGATGCTGATGATTGCCCCGGGCATTCAGGAGAAGTTCGGTACGCGTGACCACACCGTGGGTACGCAGATCGACATCGTGCCGACCATCATGGGCCGTCTGGGTGGCGAAGTGCGTCATCAGTGCTGGGGCCGTGACTTGCTCAACCTGCCGGAAGGCGACACCGGTTTCGGTGTGATCAAACCGTCGGGCAGCGAGCAGACCACCGCCATCGTCACTGCTGACGAGATCCTCGTACTGCCGAAAGAGAAGGAAATGGCACCGAAGATCTGGAAGTACCAACTGGGTGCCAACCCGAGTGCCGAAGTCGTTCCGGACGCACCGCGCACCGCCGAGTTGAAACTCAAGCTGGAATCGTTCCTGCAAACGGCGACCAAGAGCCTGATGGACAACACTGCCGGCGTGATTAACGGCAAGCCGGACTGATTGCTCGTTAGAGCAAAGTCCGCGCAATAAAAAAGAGGCCCTGAACAGGGCCTCTTTTTTTATGCCGGAATCTTTATATCCGACCGAGTAACAACAGCACCAACAGCACGACCAACACCACGCCGATAATGCCCGAAGGGCCATAACCCCAACTTCTGGAGTGCGGGAAGACCGGCAGACCACCGATCAGCAACAGGATCAGGATAATGATAAGAATTGTGCCCATGTCGATTTCCTTGTTGATTGTGTTCGAGAAGTCTTGCTGTTCAAGGGGCGACTGGAGACTAAGTAATTCCAGACGGCTTACAAAATCCGACTGGTGCGAATGAGCGAAAATTCAATGTTTTTTTAATGTATTTGGATTACTCGCTTATTTCCTTTACAGCGACAGATCAAAAGATCGCAGCCTGCGGCAGCTCCTACACGAGTTCACTAGTAGGAGCTGCCGAAGGCTGCGATCTTTTGATCCTGTATTCAGCATTCTGATGGAGCGTGGGATACCAAAGATCCTTCGCTACACTCGGCTGATCTTCCCCAGAACAACAAGGCTGTCCGCTATGCAAAATCGCATGATGATCACTGGTGCAGGCTCGGGCCTGGGTCGCGAAATCGCGCTGCGCTGGGCGCGTGAAGGCTGGCGACTGGCCTTGTCGGATGTCAGTGAACCCGGCCTGCAGGAAACCCTGAAAATGGTCCGCGAGGCGGGCGGCGATGGCTTCATCCAGCGCTGCGATGTGCGTGATTACAGCCAACTCACCGCATTCGCCCAGGCCTGCGAACAGAACTTCGGCGGCATCGACATCATCGTCAATAACGCCGGCGTCGCCTCGGGCGGGTTCTTCAGCGAACTGTCGCTGGAGGACTGGGACTGGCAGATCGCGATCAACCTGATGGGCGTGGTCAAGGGCTGCAAAGCGTTCTTGCCACTGCTTGAACAAAGCAAAGGCAAGATCATCAACATCGCTTCCATGGCGGCGCTGATGCAAGGCCCGGCGATGAGCAACTACAACGTGGCCAAGGCTGGCGTGGTGGCATTGTCGGAAAGTCTGCTGATCGAACTGGCGCAACAGGAAGTTGGCGTGCACGTTGTTTGCCCGTCGTTCTTCCAGACCAATCTGCTCGACTCTTTCCGTGGACCGACCCCGGCCATGAAAGCTCAGGTCGGCAAACTGCTGGAAAGTTCGCCGATCACTGCCGCGGACATTGCCGACTACATCTATCAGCAAGTGGCCGCCGGCGAATTCATGATCCTGCCGCATGAGCAGGGCCGCATGGCCTGGGCGATCAAGCAGAAAAACCCGCAACTGCTCTACAACGAAATGACCGCCATGGCGGAAAAAATGCGTGCCAAGGCCAAGCAGAGCAATAGCTGACCTTGCCCCCGGCGTTTGGCGTCGATAGGGTGGCCGCAATGGTCACCCTGTCTGGACGTGCAAATGCTCAATTACCTGTGGTTCTTCCTCGCGGCGCTGTTTGAAATCGCCGGTTGTTTCGCCTTCTTCATGTGGCTGCGTCAGGGCAAAAGCGCCTTGTGGGTGATTCCTGCGCTGCTCAGCCTGACCCTGTTCGCGCTGCTGTTGACGCGAGTCGAGGCGGCCTATGCCGGTCGCGCCTACGCCGCTTATGGCGGGATCTACATCGTCGCTTCGATTGGCTGGCTGGCGGTGGTCGAGCGGGTTCGGCCGTTGGGTTCAGACTGGATCGGCGTGGCGTTGTGCGTGATCGGTGCCAGCGTGATTTTGTTTGGTCCACGCTTTTCCGCCGCTTGAGAAGAAGCGTGTTTAACGATTTGCAGGAAATGTCTGAAGGGCAGTCGCGCTGCACCGCGTAGGGCATTACTGATTTGCTCGCAACGCATTGTAGAGCCGCCGCAAGCCGCGCATCTTCAGGGCTCGTTAACCCTGAAGGACGAATCTCATGCTTGTGCTCAGCCGTGTCGTTGGTGAGTTGATTTCAATCGGTGATGACATCACCTTGCGCGTTCTGTCCGTGAACGGTTCCAGCGTGCGCTTTGGCGTCGAGGCGCCACAGAAGGTCAATGTGCATCGCTCGGAGGTCTATGAGCGGATCCAGCGCAAGCAAGCCACGGAAAAGGCTCGCTGAGGGGTTCAGTCGAACAGGTGCTTGGGCACGTCGTGTTTGAGCATCAGTTGGCACTGCTCGCTTTCCGGATCGAAGACGATCAGTGCCTGGCCCTTGGTCAGTGCCTGGCGCACGCGCAGCACGCGGGTTTCCAGCGGGGTGTCGTCGCCGTTGTCGGTGCCGTCGCGGGTGACGAAATCCTCGATCAGGCGGGTGAGGGTGTCGACTTCAAGAGCGTCGTAAGGAATGAGCATGGGCACCTCGGCTAAATCAATGTCGGGATGCTACGGCGATTGCCGATTGCCTGCCAGTTCTGTGTTGCTTGATATGGCCCCATCGCGAGCAGGCTCGCTCGCACATTTGGGATGCATTCCCCTGTAGGAGTGAGCCTGCTCGCGATAACGGTATTTCAAACAACGTTGATCTAACTATCGTTACGCTGCCCCACCAGACTGTCCACCGACGGCACTCGCGTATCACTCTCCATCTGCGTGTCATGTTCGATCTGATGACTGAAGCGGTCGAGTGACGCATTCGCCGGCGCCGCATCGCTGGCGAACACCGGCGGACTCAGAATGTACGCCCCAAGCAAGCGACTGAGCGCCGCCAGACTGTCGATGTGCGTGCGCTCGTAACCGTGAGTCGCGTCGCAGCCAAAGGCGAGCAGGGCGGTGCGGATGTCATGCCCGGCGGTCACCGCCGAGTGCGCATCGCTGAAGTAGTAGCGGAACAGGTCGCGGCGCACCGGCAGTTCGTTTTCACCGGCCAGACGCAGCAAGTGCCGCGACAGGTGATAGTCGTACGGGCCGCCGGAATCCTGCATCGCCACGCTCACCGCGTGTTCGCTGGAGTGTTGCCCCGGCGCGACTGGTGCGATGTCGATACCGACGAACTCACTGACGTCCCACGGCAATGCTGCCGCCGCGCCGCTGCCGGTTTCCTCGGTGATGGTGAACAGCGGATGACAGTCGATCATCAGTTCCTGACCGCTGTCGACGATGGCTTTGAGTGATGCCAGCAACGCCGCAACGCCAGCCTTGTCGTCGAGATGGCGAGCGCTGATATGGCCGCTTTCGGTGAACTCCGGCAGCGGATCAAACGCCACCACATCGCCGACGCTGATACCCAGGGAATCGCAATCAGCCTTGGTCGCGCAGTAGGCGTCCAGACGCAGTTCGACGTGATCCCAACTGATCGGCATCTCATCCACTGCGGTGTTGAAGGCATGCCCGGACGCCATCAGCGGCAACACGCTGCCGCGAATCACGCCGTTGTCGGTGAACAGGCTGACGCGACTGCCTTCGGCGAAACGGCTCGACCAGCAGCCGACCGGGGCGAGGGTCAGGCGACCGTTGTCCTTGATCGCACGCACCGCCGCGCCGATGGTATCGAGGTGGGCCGAAACCGCGCGGTCGGGGCTGTTTTTCTTGCCCTTGAGCGTGGCGCGAATGGTGCCGCGCCGGGTCATTTCGAATGGAATGCCGAGCTCCTCCAGACGTTCGGCGACGTAACGCACGATGGTGTCGGTGAACCCGGTAGGGCTGGGAATGGCGAGCATTTCCAGGAGGACTTTTTGCAGATAGTTGAGATCTGGTTCAGGGATTTGTGTGGTCATGGAAACTCCTGATGGGTTGAGCACATCGATGGTTTCGATGAGGAGAAAAATTTGTGGCGCCTTTGAGGCCCTCATCGCGAGCAGGCTCACTCCTACAGGGGAACGCGATTAAATGTAGGAGTGAGCCTGCTCGCGATGGCGGCGGTGAATTCAGCACATCAATTTCAAATCACCGGCTGACTGTGCGGAAACAACAAATCGACAAAGCGCTCCGCCGTTGGCTGCGGTTCGTGATTGGCGAGGCCCGCGCGTTCGTTGGCCTCGATGAAGACGTATTCGGGCTGATCCGCCGCCGGCACCATCAGGTCGAGACCGACCATCGGAATATCCAGTGCCCGCGCCGCGCGCACGGCCGCATCGACCAGGGTCGGATGCAGAATCGCCGTGACATCTTCCAGCGTGCCGCCGGTGTGCAGATTCGCCGTACGCCGTACAAACAGATGCTCACCGGCCGGCAGAATGCTGCTGTAGTCGTAACCGGCCGCATGCAACGTGCGCTGGGTTTCATGATCCAGCGGGATTTTGCTTTCGCCGCCCGTGGCTGCCTGCCGGCGGCGGCTCTGGGCTTCGATCAGCGCACCAATCGAATGCTGACCATCGCCAATCACTTCCGCCGGACGACGAATCGCCGCCGCCACCACGTCAAAACCAATCACCAGAATGCGCAGATCGAGACCTTCGTGAAAGCTCTCCAGCAGCACTCGGCTGTCGAACTGCTTCGCCGTTTCGATGGCCTGCTGCACCTCTTCGATGTTCTGCAGATCCACCGCCACGCCTTGGCCCTGTTCACCGTCGAGCGGTTTGACCACCACGCGTTGATGCTCATCGAGAAAGGCCAGATTGTCGTCAGCGTTGCCGGCCAATTGTTGCGAGGGCAGTTTCAGCCCGGCGGCTTTCAGCACTTTGTGGGTCAGGCTCTTGTCCTGACACAGACTCATGCTGATCGCACTGGTCAGGTCGCTCAGCGATTCGCGGCAACGCACGCGGCGCCCGCCGTGGCTGAGGGTGAACAGTCCGGCGTCGGCGTCATCAACTTGTACGTCGATACCGCGTCGATGGGCCTCTTCGACAATGATTCGTGCATAGGGATTGAAATTGGCTTCCGGCCCGGGACCAAGGAACAGCGTCTGATTGATGCCGTTCTTGCGCTTGATCGCGAAGGTCGAGAGATTGCGGAAACCGAGCTTGGCGTAGAGGTTTTTCGCCTGACGGTTGTCGTGCAGCACCGACAGGTCGAGATAGCTCAAGCCGCGACTCATGAAGTGTTCGATCAGATGGCGCACCAGCACTTCGCCGACACCGGGGCGCGAGCACTGCGGATCAACCGCGAGGCACCACAGGCTGCTGCCGTTTTCCGGATCATTGAAGGCTTTGTGATGATTGAGGCCCATGACGCTGCCGATCACCGCGCCGCTGTCCTCATCCTCGGCCAGCCAGTACACCGGGCCGCCCTGATGATGCGGAGTGAGTAACGAGGCATCGATCGGCAACATGCCGCGTGCCTGATACAGCTGGTTGATTGCCTGCCAATCCGTCTCGCTCTGCGCCCGTCGAATGCGGAAGCCGCGAAACACGCGAGTGGCCTGACGGTAATCGCTGAACCACAAGCGCAATGTGTCCGACGGGTCGAGGAACAACTGCGTCGGTTCAAGGCCGAGAATCTGTTGCGGCGCGGCGACGTACAGCGCGATGTCGCGCTCGCCGGGCTGCTCGTTGAGCAGTTCCTGCGCCAGTGTCGCCGGGTCGGGAAAGGTGTGGCCGATCAACAATCGGCCCCAGCCGCAATGCACTGCAATGGGCGCGGCGCCGAGTTCGCTGCCGTCTTCGGCCAGACGCGCCTGCAAGCGTTCATACGACGGCGTCTGGCCGCGAATCAGGCGTTGGTTGATGGCCGTGGCGTGGGGTTTCATCAATCAGATTCCTTGTTCACTGAGCCACAGGTTCAGGGCTGCCAGTTGCCACAGCTTCGAGCCGCGCAACGGCGTCAGTTGGCCTTGCGGATCAGTCAGTAATTTGTCGAGCATGGCCGGGTTGAACAGGCCGCGATCCTGGCTCGGATCGAGCAGCAGTTCGCGCACCCAGTTCAAGGTGTCGCCTTGCAAATGCTTAAGGCCGGGCACCGGGAAGTAGCCTTTCTTGCGGTCAATGACCTCACTCGGAATGACCCGGCGCGCCGCTTCTTTCAGCACTTGCTTGCCGCCGTCCGGGAGTTTGAACTTGCCCGGCACCCGCGCCGACAGCTCGACCAGGCGATAGTCGAGAAACGGCGTGCGCGCTTCCAGGCCCCAGGCCATGGTCATGTTGTCGACGCGTTTGACCGGGTCGTCGACCAGCATCACCGTGCTGTCCAGACGCAGCGCTTTGTCTACCGCCGCCTCGGCGCCGGGTTGTGCGAAATGTTCCTTCACGAAGTCGCCGGCAGCGTCATTCGCGGTCAGCCATTTCGGCTGCACGGTGGCGGCATAGTCGTCGTAGCTGCGGTCGAAAAACGCCTCGCGATACGCCGCGTAAGGATCGGCAGCGCCGTCCACTTGCGGATACCAGTGATAACCGGCGAACAACTCGTCGGCGCCCTGGCCGCTCTGCACCACTTTGCAGTGCTTGGCCACCTCGCGAGACAACAGATAGAACGCGATGCAGTCGTGGCTGACCATCGGTTCGCTCATCGCGCGGAAGGCGGCGGGCAGTTGCTCGATGATCTCTTTCTCGTCGATGCGCAGTTGGTGGTGCCGGGTGCCGTAGTGCTTGGCGATCAGGTCGGAATACTGAAATTCGTCGCCGCGCTCGCCGCCTGCATCCTCAAAGCCGATGGAAAAGGTTGAGAGGTCTTCCACGCCGACTTCACGCAACAGCCCGACCAGCATGCTCGAGTCGACACCGCCGGAGAGCAACACGCCGACATCCACGGCGGCGCGTTGGCGAATGGCCACGGCTTCGCGGGTGCTGTCGAGGACACGGTCGACCCAGTCTTCGAGGGTCAGATTTTTCTCGTCGTCGTGTGGGCCGTACGGCAGGGTCCACCAGGTTTTCTGCTCGGTAGTGCCGTCGGCTTCGATGCGCATCCAGCTCGCCGGTGGCAGTTTTTCAATGCCGGCCAGCAAGGTGCGCGGCGCCGGGACCACCGCGTGGAAATTCAGGTAATGGTTGAGCGCCACCGGATCAAGGATCGGGTTGATGTCGCCACCCTTGAGCAGCGCTGGCAGTGCCGAGGCGAAACGCAAACGCTGGCCGGTACGCGACAGGTACAGAGGCTTGACGCCGAGACGGTCGCGGGCGATGAACAGACGCTGAGCGTCGCGCTCCCAAATGGCGAAGGCAAACATGCCGTTGAGTTTCGGCAGCAGCGCCTCACCCCAGGCGTGATAGCCCTTGAGCAGCACTTCGGTGTCACCACCGGAATAGAACGCGTAACCCATCGCTTCGAGTTCGGCGCGCAGTTCCGGGAAGTTGTAGATCGCACCGTTGAAGGCCAGTGAAAGGCCCAACTGACTGTCGATCATCGGCTGCGCCGAGCCGTCCGACAGGTCCATGATTTTCAGGCGACGATGGCCCAGGGCAATCGGCCCTTGGGCATGGAAGCCCCACGCGTCCGGCCCGCGAGGGGCCAGGTGATGGGTAATTCGTTCAACGGCTGCAAGGTCTGCAGGTTGATGATCAAAACGTAACTCGCCAGCTAATCCGCACATAAAGTCCTTACCGGTTTTTCCGTTGGGGAGGGGTCAAACGCTACCTCGCCAAAAGGGCGGGTACTCAGAAACTGACCCGCCTCGGTAAGTGGAGTTTTAGAACGATAAGTTATAAGACCGCTGGCGGTGTCGCTGCGCCCAGACCTTTATCGGATCATTCCGGGCGCCGAGTCACAGCTTGCTTGTGCTGCAAACTCCAGCCACTGCCAGGCGAATACACCACGGGTGGGCGATATGCACTGCCAGTTAACGGATGGCGAATGCGCCAGGCCAGAGGGTTGCGCTCAACCTCATAGATCCGTCCGTCAATCCTGATGAAATGCATTCCATTGAAGTTGAGCACCCGGTGGTCATCTTGATCGGAACCGGCCAGATCCTTGACCCGGTTTTCGACTTGAGCGCGTTGTTCGTACCCGGCCAGCGCGCGCCTCCACAGCAGATCACTGTTTTTGTGGGCATTGGCGTGATCTTCTATCTCGAACTCTTTGAAGTAGTCCGCCAACACGTTTTTTGCAGTGCAGCTTGAGTCGCAAACTTCTTCGGACGCCAATGTTTCCTTGATATCCAACAGCTTGTTGAGCGCCGTATGCTTATTGCTGCAGGACCAGTCTTCTACACCGGTAAATACTTCGCTTAGCAATGCATCCACCGCACTTCGGCGGATGCGCTGGCTGAAGTCATACAGCACCGTCTCGGACAGCGGTGGGCGTTGTTGCAGCACGGTATTTTCACGACGGTTGCTGTGGATTGACTGGTCAATGTCTGCTTTGGGAACCGCCACTCGTTTGGCGTCGGAGAAGAACTTGTTCACTTTCCTGGTAAATAGGTAGTTGAACAGTCCCTGAGTTAACGGGGTAAAGCTTATGTCCTCGGTAATCGAAATGTCGTGGAGATTTTTCTTTAGAAACTCTTCTTGATCGCTCTGGTTCAAGCCAGATGCGAATAACTCGCGGAGGGACGTCAGGCCAATCATGTTGGCGGCCAGTCTGATTCTGCAGTTGTCCTCGTCATCATCCTGGTAGAAAATCGAACCCGGGTCTTCAGGCACATATAAAAAGTAGCGATCCTTCGTTGACTCATTTGTCAGTCGACACACGATGAGTACTGCGTCTACAACATATTTGCGAAAAAGTTGTACTGAATAGAGCTGGACAGGCGAGTTGTTGAATGTGCTGCCGTTAAGTATGTCTTCGTGGCCATCCACAAGTTGGGTTAGCATGAGCAGCGCAGACTGATGAATAGCATCGTTGAAGTATTGGGTGTACGCCGCCAGCTTCATGTCGAGTCTGGCAAGTTGCTCGGCATGTAACCGGACACTGGAAACGCGGAGTATATGGCTGACGTATTTCTGGTACTCGTTACCCAGGTCCAGATTGCGACTCAGGGCAGCGAATGAATGCGCAGTGATCTTGCTGTCTGTAGGGCCTTCGGCTGGCGCGTCTGACAAATCGGCTAACGTTTCGCTATCGGTGGAGAAATAATCAACGGCGGCTTCTGCGTTGCTGAAGTTCAGCATGGCCGCCTGCAGCAGGGTGTAGACATGCTTGCCTCTCTTCGAGGAGGCCTTGGGCTTGAGTCTGATTTTATCCCCCACCCTGAATTGAGTTCCGTACGTTTTACGCAGTTCTTCCTGAAGCTTTCTTCGGCAAAAAACAGCGGGATGATCAATGTTGGTTAGCAGGTTTTCGAAATAAGTTCGGTAAGGAAGAAACTTTTCAAGTGCAGAGCGATACGCATCGATTCTTGTTTTTTCGGCGTTGGGCAGTTTGTCGGTTATACATTTTTCGATGGTTTTGGCTTTGTCCCAATCATTGATCCTGTTGAATACTCCGTTGAGCGGCTCGTTGTTTGGCGGAGTGGTAAATGAATTCTCCATTGATGAAGTCATGCGGGAAGTCTCGTATCGGAAAGGAAACTTGATATTAGGCGCATTGAGTGCGAAAAAATAACGCCATTAATGAATGGTTTAGGGGCAAGGTTCAGCTGAATTTTGAACGTTTGATATACCTATGTACCGCACATTTATCGAGGAAGTGTGCCTGTTGCAATGCCAGTGAAAATGATCAGTTTTTATGTTTGCCGTTTTGTTTTAAATCGATAAGGTCAATGGCTCATACCTGCAATAAAGGACTATTGCGATGACGACTACTCAAAACAAAACCGAACCACGGGCGCCAACACAGAACGAAATTCTCGGCGTCTTGCTCGAAGCCACTGGCGATCTGGAGAGCGCCCAGGCACTGCAAAAGTGCCTGCCCGAGATACTCCTGAAAAGCTCGATTGACACCCTGGCTGCACTTGATCAGACCGTGCGTGACCTGCATGCCGTTCAGCTCAAGGTTGAAAAGGATCTGCTCCAGCTCAAACCCCTGAACACCTTCTGCATCACTGAATTGACCCGTGCGCTGAAAGACAAATGGCCGGCGGTGTTTGATGTCGAACAGGATCTGCTGAGTCTGCCGGGACCCGATTGTGGTTGTACGCCGACATCGACCGACAACAAGGGCATTGAAACCGTCCCGCATGCCACCCAGACGCTGCTGCAGGCCGCCATGCAGAATTTCAGCGAAGACGAGGAGGGCGACAGTTTTCCCGTGGGCAGTCTGGTGCGGGTGAACAGTGCGCCGTCAGGTGTGGACGGCTTGACCCCGGCGGCGTTCGCCAAATTCTGTCGTGAACTGGATCTGGGCAAGCGCTATCAGGAACACTTTCAGCAGGTGTTCGGCATCACCGAAAGCGACGGCAAGGTCGTCGCGACCAGCAGCATGACCCGCGACATCGCCACGATGAAAAAAAGCCTGCTGCAACTGGATATGCATCTGGCCGGGCTCAGGTCGCACATCACGCCGGAGGGCGTGCGGATGCTCCAGCAATTGGCGGCCGCGGACGGCAAACCGTCCGCGCAAAGCCTGCGCTACGGGCAAAAACCCATGATCTTGCAAGGCATCGAAATCCTCGACAGTTGCATCTGGGGCGTTGTGGTGTTTTCCGTGCGGTCGGTCGAGTTGTACCCGGACGAGTGGTGCCTGGTGTACATGCCCGGCGAGCCCGAACGGCCGCTGTACGAATACGCCAGTTTTACCGCGTTCAAGCAGTACCTCACGCAGCAGCTGAGCGTGAAAAGCTACAAGGACTACTTCGCCAACAGCCTTGATGAAGATGACAAGGCAGACTTCTTCAAGACCTTCGCCAGCACTGCCGATCTGGGGCACATCCGGCAGTTGCCGATCAGCGTGCCGTTGTTCGAGTTCATGGTGCAGAGCCACGTCGGCAAGCTGCAGATCGATGCGCGCAAACTGGCTGTGCCGACCGCTGATATCGATGAGGATGTGCGGGATAAGCGTCTGCTCGATTTTCTTGAACTGGGCGTGACGATTGCGACGGTGGCGGGCTTTTTCGTGCCGGTCATCGGCCAATTGATGATGGGCGTCGCGGCTGGGCAATTGCTCGCCGAGGTTTACGAAGGCGTCGAGGATTGGCGCCGGGGCGATCAGCAGGCGGCTCTTTCGCATCTGTTCAGCGTGGCGGAAAACATTGCTTTGATGGGGTTGTTTGCCGGTGGGCAGAAAGCAGTGGGGTTGCTGGGACGCAAGCTGGTCAGTACCCATCCGGAGTTTTTCGCGCAGTTCACCGCGATTACCCATCCGGCCGGAAAAGCACGGCTGTGGAAGCCTGATTTCGCGACATATGAGCATCGGCTGCCGGAAGGTTTCACTGTGGCCGCCGACTCCGAGGAGATGTACGAGATCCGCGACAAGATCGTCGGCCGCGTCGACCATCGGATCGTCTCCGGCGCTATCGATGCGCAGACCCAGCGCTGGCGCCTCGACCATCCCCATCGCTCGCAAGCCTACGCGCCTGAGCTGGAGCGCCATGTCGAGGGCGGGTGGCGCCTGACGACTGAACATCCCGAACAGTGGACCAGCACGCCCTATACCCTCAAGCGCATGGACCCGCATCTGAGCGAGTTCGTCGACAGCGATCTGGAGACGATGCGCCGACTCAGCGACGTCAGCCACGAGCAATTGCAGCGCGCCTTTGTCGACAACCTCGCGTTGCCTGTGCGTTTGCGCGACACCGTCGAACGCCTGCGCATCGAGCGCGAGTTAAGCCAGCTCATGCGCGAGCTGGGCACCGGTGAAATTCACTCGGGTCAGCCCGTGCAGGAACAGCTGCACGGCTTGCCGAAGTTGCCGGGCTGGCCGACGGACCGCTACATCGAGGTCAACGATAGCGAGGGAGCCGTCAGTGCCAGGTATCCCGCGCCCGCCATCCCTGACGACACGCTCAGCGTGGTGGTCAGCCAGGACCAGCTGGATTCCGGGCAGTTGCTGCAGACGGTGATCGACGGCCTGTATCAGAAGGAGGTCGATACGTTGCTGGGCAGTAAAGTCAATGCCGGCGGCGAAAGCCAGGCGCTGGCGAAGAAGCTGGGCGCGGCATTCAAGGCCGATCGCGGAGCGGTTTTCGAACGCATGTATCAACGCTATGACCAGACTGAGGTCGACGAGGTGAAGCAATTGCGCAGCGTGTTTGCCGAGCTTCCTGCGCGTTACGCTCAGCGCCTGATCGACCAGGCGCCGAGCGTCGAGCGTGTGCATCTGCGCGCCACCGGGCGGGTGCCCTTGGGCCTGGCGCAAAAGGTCCGCGATGCCAGCGCTGCGGTGCGCCTGGATCGGGCGTTGAGCGGGTTTCACCTGCCGCAGATTGCCAATGCCGATAGCGAAAAACTGGCCATCCAGTTGTTGCCCCGTTTGCGCGGCTGGGACCCGGCCCTGCGTCTGACGGTGCGTGAGAAGACGCTGACCGGGCCGGTGCTTGAAGCCATCGGAGAGGCGTCGGCGACGCCTTCGAATACGTGCACGCTGGTCAAATCCAACGGTGGTTATGAAGTGTTCGCCGGTGACGGTAAATCCCTCGGACGCGTCGCGGCGGGCCCCGACAGCCTCTATGCCGGCATTCTCAAGGCGCTGCCGCCGCGCCAGCGACTCGCCGCCGGTTTTCCCGATCCGGTTGACGCCGACAGTGCACGGCTGCGCAGTGAATTGCTGAATGTCGCACTGGATGAGCGTGAAGCCAGTGCGCAGATCTTGCGCGACGGCAAACTTGAACCGCTGGTGGTTGAGCCCGCCTGTCTTCAGGCCGATCAAACGCCAGCAACGCCGAGCCATCCCCGCGCGTTACTGCGCAAGGTCAGAAAGCTCTATCCACGATTTTCTGAAACCCGGGCCAGTGAGTTTATCGATGGCTTGGGCAGTGACGTGCTGACCCGCGCCACCCGGGTACAAGCGTTGCTGACCGATCGTGCACATCTGCGCGAAGTGCTGGAAAAATGGAGTGAGGATCAGGACGCCATGAAAGCTGTGGGCGGCGACCTGCGTGAACTGCGGCGAAGCCGCAAGTGGGCCGCAGAGCAGATCGAGGACGGATTTCGGCGGATTTATCTGGCGACCGATGAGCGTGGAAAATCAGTCTGCGTCCTGAATCTCGACGGCATGCGGGTGGGCAAACTGCCGACCTTACCGCCCGGGTTGAGTTTCGATCATATACAGCGGTTGTCGCTGAAAAACATGGCGCAGGACGACGACCTCGCTTATTTCCTCAAGGCCTTCAAACAGGTCGAATCGCTGGAACTCGACAACAACACACTCACCCGGCTGCCGGAAGTGCTGTCGCATATGCCCAAACTGGCCCGGTTGAGCCTGGCAGGCAACCAGATCAAATTGACCGAGCACACCCTGGCGAAACTCGGCCAGTTGCGCACCCTGCAGCAACTGAACTTGAGCGGTAACCCGTTGGGGGCGACCCCGGATGTTGGCAAGCTGTTCGACTTGCGTGCCTTGTCCCTGCGCGACACCCGCGCCACCGAATTGCCCAAAGGTCTTGCACGCTTGCCTCATCTGGATTGGGTGGACTTGCGCAATAACGAGATCAAGGATCTGCCGGCGTGGCTGTTCAAGACTTCCAGGCATTTCAGCCGGGCAATCAATTTGCGCGGTAACCCTCTGGCGCTGACCAGTCGCACTCATCTGACCGATTACCGAAAAAACATCGGCATCGGCATGGGCTATCTGGAGGATGACATCGCCCGTCTCGACGAACAGCAGGCGCGCTCGTTGTGGTTCAAGGACGGAGCCGGTGAGGATTGGGGGCGGCGTAACCGCATCTGGACGGCCTTCAAGGATGATCCAAGGGCTGAGGGCCTGTTTCATTTGCTCTCGGAACTGGGCAATACGGCCGATTCCGAAAAGGTCAGCGAAGACATGCATCGACGGGTTTGGGCGGTGCTTGAAACGGCCGAGCCCGACGCGATCCTCAGCGAGCAAGTGCTGAATCTGGCCGCCAACCCGATCAACTGTACTGACAGTGCGGCGATAAACTTCAGCCATCTCGAACTTGCGGTGGAAGTGAGCAGAGTGACGCGGATTGCGGATGGCCAAACCGTCCGTGCGAAACCGCTGCTCAAGCTGGGTCGAGGCCTGTTTCGGCTGGACCAGCTCGACGCGATTGCGCGCGAGCATGCCAGCAAACATCCGAAGGCCGATCCGCTGGAAGTGAACCTGGCCTATCGCACCGGACTGGCCGATGCACTCGATCTGCCGGGGCAGCCACGGCATATGAAATTTGCCATGTTGGGCGCAGTGACCGAGGCCGATCTGGAGACTGCGAAGAGCACGGTCAATGCCGCGGAGCTGTCTTCCGAATGGTTGAAATTCATGCAGCGCCAGCCTTTTTGGGGCGATTACCTGAAACGCACGTTTCCACGCAAGTTCGCCGCCATCGATGAAACGTTTGCGCCGCAGATGAATACAGTTTTCGAACAGGCGACCCAACTGACCACCGCTGATTACCTGGGCCAGATGGACGCCATCAAATTAAAGCGGGAACAGGCTGTCGACGCCGAGCTCTCACGCCTGACCGACGATGCGATACGTCTGGCCGATCTGGGTCTCTGTGCGATAGCCGAGGCGTGAGCTCTACTTGCCGCGAATCAATTGTCGCAGCGCGAAACGATTCGGATGACAGGCCTCGGCGACGCTTCTTGGCAGCGGCAACGGCTCATTATTCAGCCAGGCGGCGAGCAGTTCGCCGGACAGCGGCGCGGTGATCAGACCGCGTGAGCCATGGCCACTGTTGACGTATAAACCGTCGAGCCATGGGCAGGCGATGTCTGGCACTTGCCGGGCATCCTTGCTTAGCGCGGCATAGGCTTGGATGAATGCTTCGCGGTCGGCGAGGGGACCCACGATCGGCAGGTAATCCGGGCTGGTGCAACGGAAGGCTGCTCGGCCCTGGAGGTCTTCAGGATCCTGCTGAGCGATCTGCAGACGCGCCACCAGGTCGCTGGAAATCTCTTCGAGCATGGCCAGATTGCCCAAGTGCTCGGCGATGGTCGGTGTCAGGTCGTTGCTGTTGAAATCGAAGCTGGCGCCAAGGGTGTGTTCGCCTAATCGTGCGGGGGCAACGTAACCTTCGGCGCACACCACGGTGGCCAGCGCCTGGCTGTGTTCGGTCTGCGCCAGTCGCGTGATCTGCCCGCGAATGCGCTTGAGTGGCAACCCGGCGCTTTGCGCAAAACGCTTGATCTCGGCAGCACCGGCCAGCACCACGACCGGTGCGCTGGCGAGCAAACGGTCGCCGTCGAAGGCTTGCCACTGGTCATCGACCTTGCGCAGATCAAGCACTTCGCGATGGCTGAGCAATTCGACATTCGCTTGCGCCACTTGCGCCTGACACAGCGCGGGTGGATGCACCCAACCGCCTTGCGGATAGTACAAACCGCCGTGGGCCACGCCGACGCCGGCGCGAGCCTGTGCCTCGGGCTGGTCGAGCCACAGCAACAGGTCTGGCGCAAACGCCTCAGCCAATTGCGCGTGGCGCTCGGCTTCCTTGGCGTTGAACGCCAGTTGCAGGACCCCGCAATCGTCCCAGTCGCTGCCACGTTGCAGGGTTTCGAGCAGGCGTCGGGTGTAGCCGAAGCCGCTGACAATCAGTTGCGACAACGCGGTGCCATGGGCTGACAGTTTCAAGTACAGCACGCCTTGCGGATTGCCGGACGCTTCCTGTGCAACGGCAGCGTGACGCTCCAGCAAACTCACTTTCCAGCCGCGTGACGCGAGGCTGGCGGCCGTGGCGCAGCCAGCCAGACCGGCACCGATCACCAGCGCCCGGCGGTCACCTTTCAGCGGGGCAGGGCGTGCGAACCAGGGTTTTTCCGCTTGCGGCGGGGCAACGTCCTCGGGCCAGCCGAGGAATTCGCCACGAAGGATTTCCCATTTGTGGCCGATGCCCGGCGTGCGTTTCATCTTGAACCCGGCGGCGTTGAGCAAGCGCCGCACCCACCCGGTGCTGGTAAAGGTGCTGATGGTCGAGCCGGGCGCGGCCAGTCGGGCCAGTTCGACGAACAGTTCAGCGGTCCACATATCAGGGTTCTTCGCCGGGGCGAAACCGTCGAGAAACCACGCGTCGATCTGCGCATCCAGCTGCGGCAATTGCTCCAGGGCATCACCGATCAACAGCGTCAGCGTCACTCGACCGTTGGCCAGGGTGATGCGCTGAAAGCCTTGATGGATCGCCACGTAATGCTTGAGCAACTGATCGGCGAGCGGTTTCAGCGCCGGCCATAACGCCAATGCGCGTTGCAGGTCGGCGGGGCTCAACGGGTACTTTTCGACACTGACAAAGTGCATGCGCGCGCTGGCTTGGGCATGTTCTTCGAACAGTTGCCAGGCGCAGAGAAAATTCAACCCGGTGCCGAATCCGGTTTCGCCGATGACCAGTCGCCCGTCCGCCGGCAATGCCGCGAAGCGCTCGGCCAGACGGTTCTGCTCAAGAAACACATAACGGGTTTCCTCCAGCCCCGACTGGTCGGAAAAATACACGTCATCGAACACTCGCGAACGCGGGCGTCCCTGATCATCCCAGTCGAGTTGGGCGTGGGGCATTACAGGTTTCATGGCAGGCTCGGCAGCGACAAGGCCGCCATTCTAGCCGATCGCGCAGGGGCTGCTTGATCCATGGCAAAGCCTGGCTTTGCAAGCTCAAGGACAATGGGTGATTCAAGACCTGAACCGATAACCCCGTGGCGAGGGGATTCATCCCCGATGGGCAGCGAAGCGGCCCCAAAACCATTCAATCCGATTACTTCGGATTAACCGTATCTGCTGGATTTACGACTGCTACGCAGCCGGTCGGGGATAAATCCCCTCACCACAGGGACCTTATGCAGCCCTGAGAGTGTGGGAATTTCTGCCCTGCATCCGTGCCCAATCCGCTAGTCTTGCTGAACCCTGGAAGGAGCCGTCCCATGTTTGAATCCGCTGAAATCGGTCACGCCATCGACAAAGACACTTATGAGGCTGCCGTTCCTGCACTGCGTGAAGCACTGCTGGAAGCGCAGTTCGAGTTGCAGCAGCAAAAGCGTTTCCCGGTGATTATCTTGATCAACGGTATCGAGGGCGCGGGCAAGGGCGAGACGGTCAAATTGCTCAACGAGTGGATGGACCCGCGCCTGATCGAGGTGCGCACCTTCGATCAGCAGACCGACGAAGAACTGGCGCGGCCACCGGCCTGGCGTTACTGGCGGATGTTGCCGGCCAAGGGGCGGATGGGGATTTTCTTCGGCAACTGGTACAGCCAGATGCTCCAGGGACGAGTGCACGGGTTGTTCAAGGATCCGCGCCTGGACCAGGCGATCAACGCCGCCGAGCGTCTGGAAAAAATGCTCTGCGATGAAGGCGCGCTGATCTTCAAGTTCTGGTTTCACCTGTCCAAAAAACAGATGAAGGCGCGGCTCAAGGCCCTCGCCGACGATCCGTTGCACAGCTGGCGCATCAGCCCGCTGGACTGGCAGCAGTCGGAAACCTACGACAAATTCGTCAAGTACGGCGAGCGCGTGCTGCGCCGTACCAGTCGCGACTATGCGCCGTGGCACATCATCGAAGGCGCCGATGCGCATTACCGCAGTCTGGCGGTCGGCAAGATTCTGCTCGAGGGTTTGCAGAACGCCCTGAAGCGACCGGACGTGCATCCCCATGATGTCAGTGCGGCGCCATTGGGCACGGCAGTCGATCAGTTGAACCTGCTCGACAGCCTCGACCTGACCCAGCGCCTGGACAAGAAAGACTACGAAGAACAACTGATCACCGAGCAGGCGCGGCTGTCCGGGCTGATGCGTGACAAACGCATGCGCCGTCACGCCTTGGTGGCCGTGTTCGAGGGCAACGATGCGGCAGGCAAGGGCGGGGCGATTCGCCGGGTCGCAGCCGCACTCGATCCGCGTCAGTACAACATCGTGCCGATTGCCGCACCGACCGAAGAGGAGCGCGCGCAACCTTACCTGTGGCGGTTCTGGCGGCATATTCCAGCGCGGGGCAAGTTCACTGTGTTCGACCGTTCCTGGTATGGCCGGGTGCTGGTGGAGCGGGTCGAAGGCTTTTGCAGCACCGCCGACTGGATGCGTGCCTACGGCGAGATCAACGACTTCGAGGAGCAGATCGACGACGCCGGGGTGATCGTGGTCAAGTTCTGGCTGGCCATCGACAAGGACACGCAAATGGAGCGTTTCCAGGAACGCGAAGAGATTCCGTTCAAGCGCTTCAAGATCACCGAAGACGACTGGCGTAACCGCGACAAGTGGGACGACTACCGCGCCGCCGTCGGCGACATGGTCGACCGCACCAGCACCGAGATTTCACCATGGACGTTGATTGAGGCCAACGACAAGCGCTGGGCCCGGGTCAAGGTCTTGCGCACGATCAACCGGGCACTGGAAGAGGCGTTCGAGAAGTCCGACAAGAAGGCCAAAAAGCACAAGGACTGAACCGATGGACACGCATACGCGGGGTGAATGATTGTCGCGGTCGGTAATCGGGTGGACTTATGCTCAGGTCCACTCTCAACCGACAACAACAATGAGGTATGCCATGCGTGAAGTGGTGATCGTCGACAGCGTACGGACCGGCCTGGCCAAGTCCTTTCGCGGCAAGTTCAACCAGACCCGCCCTGACGATATGGCGGCGCACTGCGTCAACGCGCTGCTGTCGCGCAATGACATCGACCCGGCCAGCGTCGAGGATTGCATCGTCGGCGCTGGTTCCAACGAAGGTGCGCAGGGCTACAACATCGGTCGCAACGTCGCGGTGCTCTCGCAACTGGGCACGGGCGTGGCGGGCATGACCCTCAACCGCTTTTGTTCGTCGGGTTTGCAGGCAATTGCGATTGCCGCCAACCAGATCGCCTCGGGTTGCAGCGACATCATCGTCGCCGGCGGCGTCGAGTCGATCAGCCTGACGATGAAAAGCGTCAACACCGATCACCTGATCAACCCGCTGCTCAAGCAGCAGTCACCGGGCATCTATTACACGATGGGCCAGACCGCCGAAGTGGTGGCGCGGCGTTATGGCGTCAGCCGTGAGGCGCAGGATCGCTATTCCCTGCAAAGCCAGATGCGTACCGCGCAAGCGCAGGCTGCCGGGTTGTTCAGCGATGAAATCGTGCCGATGACGGTGAAGTATCGCGTCGAGGACAAGAACAGCGGTGAAGTGCAGATTCTCGATGGCATCGTTGACCGTGACGACTGCAACCGCCCGGACACTACTTACGAAAGCCTCGCCGGGTTGAAGCCGGTGTTTGCCGAAGACGGTTCGGTGACGGCGGGCAACTCGTCGCAATTGTCCGATGGCGCTTCGATGACGCTGGTGATGAGCCTGGAGAAAGCGCTGCAACTGGGTCTCAAGCCGAAAGCGTTTTTCCGTGGTTTTGCGGTCGCCGGTTGCGAGCCGGATGAAATGGGCATCGGCCCGGTGTTCTCGGTGCCGAAACTGCTCAAGGCCAAGGGCTTGCAGGTGGCGGATATCGATTTGTGGGAACTCAACGAGGCGTTCGCGTCGCAGTGCCTGTACAGCCGTGATCGGCTGGAGATCGACAACGAGAAGTACAACGTCAATGGCGGCTCGATTTCCATTGGTCACCCGTTCGGCATGACCGGGTCGCGCCAGGTCGGGCATCTGGTGCGGGAGTTGCAGCGGCGTAATCTACGTTACGGCATCGTCACCATGTGTGTGGGCGGGGGGATGGGGGCGACGGGGTTGTTTGAGGCGGTGCGTTAAGGCAGGAAGAGTTTTGTTGGTGGGTCAATTGCTATCGCGAGCAGGCTCACTCCTACAGGGGAACGCATTCCAACTGTAGGAGTGAGCCTGCTCGCGATGGAATCAACCGGGTGTCCGGTTGGAATCCAGAAGCTGCATCCGCGCGATGTAGGCTTTTATCTCCAGCTCAGCCTTTTCGGCACTGTCGAAAGGCCCTTTAAGGGTATTTTCCCGCGTGCTGAAATACAGTTCGCCATTGACCCGGCATATCCGATCGCTGCGAAAGTGCATGGCGGGGGCTGGGTCCTGGCGGCGCATACCTAACATGACGGGTCTCCTTGATGGCGGTGGCGGTGGATCCAATGAGCTTATGCCTGAAGCACTTACCCTGCCTGCTCTGCCGATCAACGGCAGCACGTCAATTTAATGCTGCGACCTGCACAGTTTCATTCGCGGCGTGTCCTGAACTGTCCCTGTGTTGCGTGCGTTGCCAAGCCTAGAATAAGCGCACTTGTCAGCAGGCTTCGGGGTTCGCATGCACATTTCATCGGGTCGCTGGGTGTACGGCTTGTTCCTGGCGCTGCTGACCGCGTTGTTGTGGGGCATCCTGCCGATCAAGCTCAAACAGGTCTTGCTGGTGATGGACCCGATCACGGTGACCTGGTTTCGCCTGACGGTGTCCGGTGGCTGTCTGTTCATTTATCTGGCCGCGGTCAAACGTCTGCCGAGTCGCAAAGTCCTCGGGCCGAAGGGCGGCTGGCTGGTGTTGATGGCGGTGCTCGGGCTTGTCGGTAACTACGTTTTGTACCTGATGGGCCTGAATCTGCTGAGTCCCGGCACTGCGCAACTGGTGGTGCAGATGGGGCCGATCATGTTGCTGATCGCCAGTCTGTTTGTGTTCAAGGAACGCTTCAGCATCGGCCAGGGCATAGGTCTTGCGGTGTTGCTGATCGGTTTTGTGCTGTTCTTCAATCAGCGTCTGGCGGAGTTGCTGACCTCGCTGTCGGATTACACCGCCGGGGTGTTGCTGGTGCTGTTGGCGTCGACGGTCTGGACCTTTTATGCGCTGGGTCAGAAGCAGTTGCTGACGGTGTGGAATTCACTGCAAGTGATGATGGTGATCTACCTGTTCTGTGCATTGTTGCTGACACCTTGGGTGCATCCGCTCGAAGCGCTTGAGTTGAGCCCGTTGCAGGGCTGGCTGCTGCTGGCGTGCTGTATGAACACCTTGATTGCCTATGGCGCGTTTGCCGAAGCGTTGGCGCACTGGGAGGCATCGCGGGTCAGTGCGACCCTGGCGATCACGCCGTTGGTGACGTTCAGTGCGGTGGCGATTGCCGCATGGATGTGGCCGGAATACGTGCATGCCGAGCAGATCAATGGTCTGGGCTACGGCGGGGCAGTGCTGGTGGTGCTGGGGTCGGCGTTGGTGGCGTTGGGGCCGTCGTTGATTGCCGGATTGAAGGCGCGGCGGATGAATATGGCAGCAGGTTAAACCGCGTCGAAGTCATCGCGAGCAGGCTCACTCCTACAGGGGAATGCGATCCCCTGTAGGAGTGAGCCTGCTCGCGATGACTGACTTTCAGACGATGAATTTCTTAGCCCTTGGCGCCAGCCTCGATCATGTTCTCCGGCCGCACCCACGCATCAAACTCTTCATCCGTCAGATACCCCAGCGCCAAAGCCGCCTCACGCAAGGTCAGCCCTTCGCTGTAAGCCTTCTTGGCGATTTCCGCCGACTTGTCGTAGCCAATGTGCGGATTCAGTGCCGTCACCAGCATCAAGCCACGTTCCAGATGTTTCGCCATGACTTCGGCGTCCGGCTCAAGACCGGCAATGCAGTGCTGCTGGAAGTTACTGCAGCCATCGCCGAGCAGGCGGATCGATTGCAGCAGGTTGTGGATGATCACCGGCTTGTACACGTTCAACTGCAAGTGACCTTGACTGGCGGCGATGCCGATGGTCACGTCATTGCCCAGCACCTGGCAGGCGAGCATCGACAGCGCTTCGCACTGGGTCGGGTTGACCTTGCCGGGCATGATCGAACTGCCCGGCTCGTTCGCTGGCAAGCGCACTTCGGCAAAACCTGCGCGTGGGCCGGAGCCGAGCAAGCGCAGGTCGTTGGCGATTTTCATCAGCGCCACGGCGAGGGTTTTCAGCGCCCCGGACAGACTGGTCAGCGGCTCGTGGCCGGCCAGTGCGGCGAACTTGTTCGGTGCAGTGACGAACGGTAGACCAGACAGCGCGGCGAGTTCCGCCGCAATTGCCTCGCCAAAACCGTGCGGAGAATTCAGCCCGGTACCGACAGCGGTGCCGCCCTGCGCCAGTTCACACACCGCCGGCAGCGCAGCGCGAATCGCCCGTTCGGCGTAATCCAGTTGCGCTATGAAGCCGGACAGTTCCTGACCGAAGGTGATCGGCGTCGCATCCATCATGTGCGTACGGCCGGTTTTCACCAGTTTCATGTGGCGAGCGGCGAGTTCAGCGAGACCACCGGACAGCTCGGCAATCGCCGGCAGCAACTGCTCCTGCACGGCTTTGACCGTGGCGATGCTCATGGCGGTCGGGAAGCAGTCGTTGGAGCTTTGCGAGCGGTTGACGTGATCGTTCGGGTGCACCGGCGTCTTGCCGCCGCGCGGATTGCCGGCCAGTTCGTTGGCGCGACCGGCGATCACTTCGTTGACGTTCATGTTGCTCTGGGTGCCGCTGCCGGTCTGCCAGACCACCAGTGGAAACTGGTCGTCATGCTGGCCGTCGAGCACTTCGTCGGCGGCTTGTTCGATCAGGCGGGCGATGTCGGCGGGCAAGTCACCGTTGCGGTCGTTGACCCGTGCGGCGGCTTTCTTGATCAGGGCCAGGGCGTGCAATACCGGCAGCGGCATGCGTTCCTGACCAATGGCGAAGTTGATCAGCGAGCGTTGCGTCTGAGCACCCCAGTAGGCGTCGTCCGGGACATCGATCTGGCCCAGGCTGTCGGTTTCGATACGGCTCATCGTGCACACTCCTGTTGGTCTGTTTGCGCAGTTTAGGCCGGTGTCGGCCCAGGTGGTTCCCTCGATCCGATTGTTGACCGGCAAATCCCCGTCAATCAAGCGCGGCAAGGCCCGGGGGTTGAGCCGCAGCGATTTTTAGGCGCAGAATGGTCGCCCTTGGGGTTTTACCTCGCTTTGCTTAAAAGGAAACTCGATGACTCGTCTTCGTGCCATCTGTACCGCGGTTGCACTGGTTTGCGCCAGCGGCCAGGTGCTTGCCGATACCGCCAGCCACAACGCCAGTGCCGAAGCTTTCCTGACCCTGGCGCACGCTGACAAACTGGGCACCCCGGTGTACATGCAAGTGCAGCAAATGTTCGCCCAGCGTTTTGAACAGACCAAAGCCCCGGAATCCAAGAAAGCCACTCTGGAAACCTACCAGGCCAAGGCTAACGCCGCTCTGGATCAGGCCATTGGCTGGAACAAGCTGAAGCCGGACATGGTCAAGCTCTACACCAGCAACTTCAGCGAATCCGAGCTCAAGGATCTGGTCGCGTTCTACCAGTCGCCACTGGGCAAGAAAGTCCTGGAAAAAATGCCGCAGCTGACTCAGCAATCGGCCCAGATGACTCAGGCCAAGCTGGAAAGCGCGGTGCCGGTGGTCAACAAGTTGCTTGACGACATGACCAACGAGCTGGCCCCGAAAGGCGCTGCTCCGGCCAAGAAGAAGTAAGCGGAGTTCGTGATGACCATGCAACAACGCATCGAATCGACGCTGGGCCTGCTGCAGCCTGAGCATCTGCAAGTGCTGGATGAAAGCCACATGCACAGTCGCGGGTTACAGACGCACTACAAAGCCGTGGTGGTCAGCGCGCAGTTCGAAGGCCTGAACCGGGTCAAGCGCCACCAGAAAGTCTACGGCACGCTCGGCGAGCTGATGGGCGAGTTCCATGCGTTGGCGCTGCACACCTACACCCCGCAGGAATGGGCAGAGATCGGCGCCGCCCCGGCGTCGCCGACCTGTGCCGGCGGAAGCAAACACTAATATTGGATGCAGTGGTGGCAGGGGCTTTTGTGGTGAGGGGATTTTTCCAAAGAAACATCAGCAGATCCTAAAACCACAGTGTTTTTGCTAGAATCCGCAACGCGCCGCTTAGTCGGCGCGTTTTTTTTGAATCCGGTTCACCCTTTACGAGGGTAGCCACCTGGAGAAATACCCATGACACAACCGATTGTCGTGGCGGCACTGTATAAGTTCGTCACCCTCGAAGATTACGTCACCCTGCGCGAGCCACTGCTGCAAGCCATGGTCGACAACGCTATCAAAGGCACGCTGCTGATCGCCGAAGAAGGCATCAACGGCACGGTTTCCGGTACGCGCGAAGGCATCGACGGCCTGCTCGCCTGGCTCAAGAACGACCCGCGGATGATCGACATCGATCACAAGGAATCGTACTGCGACGAGCAGCCGTTCTACCGCACCAAGGTCAAGCTGAAGAAAGAGATCGTCACCCTCGGTGTCGAAGGCGTCGACCCGAACAAAAAGGTTGGCACCTACGTTGATCCGCAAGACTGGAACGCGTTGATCAGCGACCCGGAAGTGCTGTTGATCGACACGCGCAACGATTACGAAGTGTCGATCGGCACCTTCGAAGGCGCCATCGATCCGAAAACCACCAGTTTTCGTGAATTCCCCGATTACATCAAAGAACACTTCAACCCGGCTGTGCACAAGAAGGTCGCGATGTTCTGCACCGGTGGCATTCGTTGCGAGAAAGCGTCGAGCTACATGCTCGGCGAAGGCTACGAAGAGGTTTATCACCTCAAGGGCGGCATCCTGAAGTACCTCGAAGAGGTGCCGCAGGAAGAAACCAAGTGGCAGGGCGACTGCTTCGTGTTCGACAACCGCGTGACCGTGCGCCACGACCTCAGCGAAGGCGACTACGATCAATGTCATGCCTGCCGCACGCCGGTCAGTGTTGAAGATCGCGCCTCCGAGCATTACGTTGCCGGTATCAGCTGCCCGCACTGCTGGAACAGCCTGAGCGAGAAAACCCGTCGCAGCGCCACCGATCGCCAGAAGCAGATCGAACTGGCCAAGGCGCGCAACCAGCCGCACCCGATCGGCTACAACTATAAGCAAGCATCCACCGAGGCTTAACCATGTCTGCGCGCCTGCTCTATGTGATGGATCCGATGTGTTCCTGGTGCTGGGGGTTCGCTCCGGTGGCCAAGGCACTGGTCGAGCAGGCGCAAGCCGCCGGGGTCGAGCTGCATCTTGTGGTGGGCGGTTTGCGCACCGGCAGCGGTGCGGCGCTGGAACCGACGACTCGGCGCTACATCCTTGAGCACTGGCAAGCGGTCACCGAGGCCACCGGCCAGCCGTTCAAGCTAGAGGGAGCGTTGCCTGAGGGTTTTGTTTACGACACCGAGCCTGCCTGCCGTGCGATCGTCACGGCGCGCAGCCTCGCACCCGATTGTGCGTGGAAACTGGTCGGGCTGATCCAACAGGCGTTTTACGTTGAAGGTCGCGACGTCACCCAGGCCAGCGTGCTGGTGGAATTGGCGGAGCAGGCCGGCGTGCCGCGTATCGAATTTGCAGCCTTGTTCGACCATGCGGATCAACACAAAGCGACCCAGGCCGATTTCAGTTGGGTGCAGGATCTGGGCATCGCCGGTTTCCCGACCTTGCTTGCCGAACGCAACGGCCAACTGGCGCTGCTGACCAACGGCTATCAACCGCTCAGCGAGTTATCACCATTGCTCGGTCGCTGGCTGGAGCGCGCAGCCTGTGCCTGACCGGGCCGATGACACGCCAGCCGTAAAGCGTGTCGACCGGCTGAGCTGGGCAGAAGTCCGGCGCCTGGCACTCCATCACAAAAAATCCCTGTGGATCGCCAACGGTGTGGCCGTGCTGGCGACGCTGTGCAGTGTGCCGATTCCGCTGCTGCTGCCGTTGCTGGTCGATGAAGTGTTGCTCGGCCACGGCGATGCCGCGTTGAAAATCATGAACCATGTGCTGCCGACAATGTGGCAGCAGGCGGCGGGCTATATCGGCCTGATGCTGGTGGTCACCCTGACCCTGCGTTGCAGCGCATTGTGCTTTGGCGTGTTGCAGTCGCGGCTGTTCGCACGGCTGGCCAAGGACATCGTCTATCGCATCCGCGTGCGCCTGATCGAACGCCTGAAGCGCATTTCCCTCGGCGAATACGAAAGCCTGGGCAGTGGCACGGTGACCACGCATCTGGTCACGGACCTGGACACCCTCGACAAGTTTGTCGGTGAAACCCTCAGCCGTTTTCTGGTGGCGATGCTGACGCTGGTCGGCACCGCGAGCATCCTGATGTGGATGCACTGGAAACTGGCGCTGCTGATTCTGCTGTTCAATCCGCTGGTGATCTACGCCACGGTGCAGTTGGGCAAACGGGTCAAACACCTGAAAAAACTCGAGAACGACAGCACGGCGCGTTTCACCCAGGCGCTGAGCGAAACCCTCGATTCGATCCAGGAAGTGCGCGCGGGCAACCGTCAGGGTTACTTCCTTGGCCGGCTCGGCTTGCGAGCGCAGGAAGTGCGTAACTACGCGGTCAACTCGCAGTGGAAAACCGACGCTTCCAACCGCGCCAGTGGCCTGCTGTTCCAGTTCGGTATCGATATATTCCGTGCGGCGGCTATGCTCACCGTGCTGTTTTCCGACCTGTCGATCGGCCAGATGCTCGCGGTATTCAGTTACCTGTGGTTCATGATCGGCCCGGTGGAACAGCTGCTGAATCTGCAATACGCCTACTACGCGGCCGGCGGCGCGTTGGCACGGATCAACGAGTTGCTGGCACGTGCCGATGAGCCGCAGTACCCGGGCGGTGTCGATCCGTTCAAGGGCCGCGACACCGTGGGCATTCAGGTGCAGGGCCTGAGCTTCGGTTACGGCGATGAGCTGGTGCTGAATCAGCTGGACCTGTCCATCGCTCCCGGTGAGAAGGTGGCGATTGTCGGCGCCAGCGGCGGTGGCAAAAGCACCTTGGTGCAATTGCTGCTGGGGTTGTACACGCCGCTGGCGGGGACTATCCGTTTCGGTGGTTCGACCCAGCAGGAAATCGGCCTGGAGACGGTTCGCGAAAACGTCGCCGTGGTGTTGCAGCACCCGGCGCTGTTCAATGACACCGTGCGTGCCAACCTGACCATGGGCCGCACCCGCAGTGATGAGGCCTGTTGGCAGGCACTCGCAATCGCCCAGCTCGAACCTGCCATCCGCGCTTTACCCGACGGCCTCGACAGCATCGTCGGGCGTTCCGGCGTGCGTTTGTCTGGCGGTCAGCGCCAGCGTCTGGCGATTGCGCGGATGATCCTCGCCGAGCCGAAAGTGGTGATCCTCGACGAAGCCACCTCGGCCCTCGACGCCGCCACCGAATACAACTTGCATCAAGCCATGGCGCGCTTTCTCAATGGCCGTACCACGCTGATCATTGCCCACCGCTTGTCCGCGGTGAAGCAGGCTGACCGGGTGTTGGTTTTCGATGGCGGGCAGGTTGCCGAAGATGGCGATCATCAGCAATTGATTGCCGATGGCGGGCTGTACGCGAAGCTCTATGGCCACCTGCAACAAATCCAGCGCCCTTGAGTTTTATCCGCGTTTCTGTGCTTAGTGCTTGAATTGCTTTGAGTAAAGACGCCCGGAATACCTCCGCAGACAACCAGGTTGCACGATCGACATAGTGGACGGCAGAGCTGCCCCTTTGACATGTCGAAAATTAGCCTAGGCTGAGCTGTCAGGAGCGGGATTTTCCGGTGTTCAACTGGCAGTGCTTGCGCAAGGGATCTCATGAAGCAAAAGCGGACTCTCGGAACGCCACGGTTGTTGGGCATCGTCTGGCCATTTATTGCCGTCGTGTTATTTCAGGCCTTGTTGGGAGGTGTGAGCCTTTACGTGCTGTCGGCCGTTCGCGGGTATGTAGCGGGAGAGAGCCTCTGGTCCAAGGGCCAGAAAGACGCCATCTACTATCTCAACCTGTACGCCGACAGTCGTGACGAGGCGATTTTCCTCAAATACCAGAATGCGATTGCCGTGCCTCAGGGCGGCCATCAGTTGCGCCTGGCGCTGGATCGCCAGCCGCCGGATCTGGCTGCTGCGCGCGAAGGCATTCTCAAGGGCGGCAACCACCCGGATGACGTCTCCAGCCTGATCTGGCTGTACCTCAACTTCCGGCATTTCAGCTATCTGGAAACCGCCATCGACCGCTGGACCGTGGGTGACGCCTATCTGGTCGAGCTCGATGACGTGGCGCGCGAAATGCACCGCAGCATCTCGCAGAACACCGCCAGCAGCGCCGACATTCAGGGCTGGAAGGAGCGGATCTTTGCCGTCAACGACGGCGTGACCCCAGCGGCGAAAGCCTTCAGCGACGCCTTGGGCGAAGGTTCGCGGATGATCCTGCGGCTCCTGCTGCTCACCAACCTGGCCACGGCGCTGGGGTTGATCGTGCTGGCCTTGTGGCGCACGCACAAACTGCTCAAGCAGCGTCATGCCTTCGCCGAAGCGCTACAGCTGGAGAAAGACCGGGCGCATGTCACGTTGCAATCGATTGGCGATGGCGTGATCACCACCGACGTGACCGGCGCCATCGATTACATGAACCCCGCCGCCGAAGCCATGACGCACTGGAAGGCCGAGCAGGCTGCGGGGCTACCGCTGGCGGCGCTGTTCAACCTGCTCGACGACAACGCCCAGACCGAAGGTCTGACCCTGATCGAGCACATTCTCAGTGGCCAGCTCAGTGGTGGCAGCGAGCACTCCAAGCTGATCCAGCGCCTGGACGGCAGCACGGTGTCGGTGACGCTGGTCGGCGCGCCGATCCGCAATAGCAGCAAAGTCATTGGTACGGTACTGGTGCTGCATGACATGACCCAGGAGCGGCAATACATCGCCAATCTGTCGTGGCAGGCCACCCATGATGCGCTGACCGGGCTGGCCAACCGCCGCGAGTTTGAATATCGCCTCGAACAGGCATTGCACAACCTCACGCGGCAGTCCGGGCGGCATGCGCTGATGTTCCTCGACCTGGATCAATTCAAACTGGTCAACGACACCTGCGGTCATGCCGCCGGCGATGAACTGTTGCGGCACATCTGCACGTTGCTGCAATCGGGCCTGCGCGAGGGTGACACGCTGGCGCGACTCGGTGGTGACGAGTTCGGCATTCTGCTGGAGAACTGCGCGCCGGAGGCTGCGGAGAAGATCGCCGAGTCGCTGCGTCAGACCGTGCAGAACCTGCATTTTGTCTGGAAAGGGCGGCCCTTCCTGACCACAGTGAGTATTGGCCTGGTGCATGTCGCGCAAACGCCGACAACCCTCGAAGCCTCGTTGCGCGCTGCCGATATGGCCTGCTACATGGCCAAGGAGAAGGGGCGCAACCGCGTGCAGGTCTACCATGCCGACGATTCCGAGTTGTCGCTGCGCTTCGGCGAAATGGCCTGGGTGCAACGGTTGCACATGGCGCTGGAAGAAAACCGCTTCTGCCTCTACGCCCAGGAAATCTCGCCGCTGAAACCCAGCGACGGCAAGGGTGGACACATCGAGATCCTGCTGCGACTGCATGATGAAGCCGGTCGGATGATTCTGCCGGACAGTTTCATTCCCGCCGCCGAGCGTTATGGCTTGATGAGTCAGTTGGATCGTTGGGTAGTGCAAAACGTATTCAAGGTTATTGCTCAATGTATTGCACAAGAACATCAAGGCCCATTAGCAATGTGTGCGATTAATCTGTCAGGCATTACTATCGGAGATGACGCGTTTTTGCACTTCCTGCGGGAACAGTTTGTTATTCATTCGATTCCGCCTGAAATGATTTGTTTTGAAATTACTGAAACCAGTGCAATTTCAAACTTGGGCAGTGCAATCAGATTTATTAATGAACTCAAAGGCTTGGGTTGTTACTTCTCACTGGATGACTTTTGTGCCGGAATGTCTTCGTTCGCTTATCTGAAACATTTGCCTGTAGACTTCCTGAAGATCGACGGGAGTTTCGTAAAGGATATGCTGGACGACCCGATTAACCGCGCAATGGTCGAAGTGATCAATCACATCGGCCATGTCATGGGTAAGCAGACAATTGCCGAGTTTGTTGAAACAACCCAGATCGAGCAGGCATTGCTTGAGATTGGTGTGGATTACGCTCAGGGTTATGTTATTGAACGCCCGCAATTGTTTACCTGCGACAGTTTGCTAAGTCGGCCCGCCAGACCGCAGCCGCTGTTATTCAAAGCGCCTGGCACGTTCCGTTGAAGTCTCTCGCCGATCCTTACAATCACAAATCAAAAGGAGCCGAACAGTGATCGACACATTCAACCGAACCGGACCACTCATGGAAGCTGCAAGTTATCCCGGCTGGGCACAACAGCTCATTGAGGATTGCAGCGAGAGCAAGCGCCGGGTTGTCGAACATGAGTTGTATCTGCGCATGCGCGATAACAAGCTCAGTGCCAAAACCATGCGCCAGTACCTGATCGGGGGCTGGCCGGTGGTTGAGCAGTTTGCCTTGTACATGGCGCAGAATCTCACCAAAACCAGATTTGCCCGTCACCCGGGCGAAGACATGGCGCGGCGCTGGCTGATGCGCAACATCCGCGTTGAACTCAATCACGCCGATTACTGGGTGCACTGGAGTCGCGCGCACGGCGTCAGTCTGGAGGATCTTCAGGCCCAGCACGTGCCGCCGGAACTGCATGCCCTGAGTCATTGGTGCTGGCACACCAGTTCTGCCGATTCGCTGATCGTGGCCATCGTCGCGACCAACTACGCTATCGAAGGCGCGACCGGGGAGTGGTCGGCGCTGGTCTGTTCCAACGGGGTGTACGCCGCCGCGTTCCCCGAAGAAGACCGAAAGCGCGCGATGAAGTGGTTGAAGATGCACGCCCAATATGACGATGCTCATCCTTGGGAGGCGCTGGAAATCATCTGCACCCTGGCGGGCATGAACCCGAGCAAGGCTTTGCAGGTTGAGCTGCGTCAGGCCGTGTGCAAGAGCTATGACTATATGTATCTGTTCCTGGAGCGCTGCATGCAGCTCGAAACGTCTGAACGCTTGCTGGTAAGCCGTGAGCGCCGGGCGGTAGTCGAGAGCTGATTAGCCGCGTAAAAATGTGGGAGTGAGCCTGCTCGCGATGGCGGACTGTCAGTCAACATCATTGTTGAATGTCAGATCGCTACCGCGAGCAGGCTTACTCCTACAGTAGTTTTGGGCGGCGGGGAGTTTCAGCCCGCCATCGCCAAGCGATTACGCCCTTCGCGTTTGGCCACGTACAGCGCACTGTCCGCGCGGCGCAACAGGCTTTCTGCCGATTCGCCCGGGAGCAGGGTTGAGCAACCCAGACTGACCGTCAGCTCGATCAACTGCCCATCCGCGTAATACTCCGCAGCCTGTGCCGCATAGCGCAGACGCTCGCCAACCATCGCCGCCGCTTCCCGGCTGGTGTTGGACAGCAGGATCAGAAACTCTTCCCCGCCATAGCGAAACACCATGTCGACGTTGCGCAGCTGGCCCTTGATCGAGGCAGCCACGGCTTTGAGCACGGTGTCGCCAGCGCTGTGTCCATGACTGTCATTGACGCGTTTGAAGTGATCGATATCGAGCATCAACACCGATAACGGTTGCAGATGCCGACGTGACATTTCGATCTCGCGTTGCAGTGTCTGCTCCATGGCGATGCGGTTGCCGGCGCCCGTCAATGGATCACGCAGCGCGCTTTGCGTTGCGGCGCGGTAGAGCAGGGCATTGCGCATCGGAAACAGCAACGACGACAGCAGCGATTCGAGATTGCCCTGATCCTGTTCGTTGAAGCGCTGATTGCGGCGGAACACCAGTTCGCCCATGTGCTCGCCTTCGTGGCTCAGGCTGTAGCTGACCGAGTGATGACCTCGAGCGCCAAACTCCAGGCGCAGGTCACTGCCCTGATGCACGTAGCTCAAGGCATCCAGCGGCACAAGACGTTGCACTTCGCGAAAAAACAGACCGAGGATCCGTTGCGGCTCAAGACTGGTTTGCAGTTGCAGGCTCATTTGCTGGCGCAGTTGCGCCAGGCTGGTCGGACGCTCCAGAAGCGGAGGGAGTTGACCAAAGCCCAGGCGTTGCAATTTGGCACTGTCAAAGTCAATTGCATTGGTCTGGGAGGGTGATTTCATATGGCGTGAGCCCCTAAGCAGTAAGTCTGTCTTACAGGCTGGGTGAGAGCGGCTATGGGCTGCGCGTCATACTGATCCATCAGTCCCGTAGGACATTTGGCGTAAGTTTAGTCTGCCTGATGACGATTAGTCAGCTATCGAATCAGGCCTTGCCCCATTGCCTTCACACGGCATGCTTTGAGGAAATTTAGAGCGAAAGTCGTGCCATTCAGTTCTGTTTTATTTAACCCGTTATAAATCAACGACTTGATGTGAGAGGCGGGAAGGGTGTGCTGGATATTTGACTGTTATGTGACGGCCGGCGGCGGCAAATGCATGCCGCGACGGGAATCCGCCGCGGCAACAAATGCGACGTATGGCATTACTGCGCGTTGAATGCCTGGCCGTTGATGCCGGTACTGTCCGGACCCATCAGGTACAGGTAGACCGGCATGATTTCCTCCGGAGCCGGATTGTTCAGCGGGTTTTCCCCCGGGTAAGCCTGCGCGCGCATGCTGGTGCGAGTGCCGCCCGGGTTGATGCTGTTGGCGCGCACTGGCGCCACGCCGTCAACTTCGTCGGCGAGGGTTTGCATCAGGCCTTCGGTGGCGAACTTCGACACGCCGTAAGCGCCCCAATACGCACGACCCTTGCGCCCGACGCTGCTGGAGGTGAACACCACCGAAGCATCCTGCGACAGCTTGAGCAGCGGCAGCAGAGTGCTGGTGAGCATGAACATGGCGTTGACGTTGACCTGCATGACGCGCATGAAGTTTTCGCCGGACAATTGCTCGATCGGCGTGCGTGGGCCAATGATCGAGGCGTTGTGCAGCAGGCCATCAAGATGACCGAATTCAGCCTCGATCATCGCTGCCAACTCATCGTATTGATGGGGCAGGGCGGTTTCGAGGTTGAACGGAATCACCGCCGGTTGCGGATGGCCCGCCGCTTCGATCTCGTCATAGACCTGCGTCAGGTTGGCTTCAGTCTTGCCCAGCAGCAGCACCGTAGCGCCATGTGCGGCATAGGTCTTGGCGGCAGCCGCGCCAATGCCGCGACCGGCACCGGTGACCAGAATGACCCGATCCTTGAGCAATTCGGGACGAGCGGAGTAATCGAACATAAAAACCTCACAATCCATTCATGAAGACCTGCTTCACCCTTTGTGGTGAGGGGATTTATCCCCGATGGGTTGCGCAGCAGCCCCAGCATTCGTTCAGGTCGATTTGACGTGCAGATTTAACGACGGCTTCGCCGTCGATCGGGGATAAATCCCCTCGCCACAAAAGGCATCCTGCAAACAGTCGGGTCAGCAGCTGCAAAGCGCGCTGTCGAGTACCTTGCGCAACTCCGACGGATGATCCACCACCACGTCCGCGCCCCAGTGCCGCGGGTTGTCGTCCGGATGAATGTAGCCAAACGTCACTGCGCAGGTCTTGGTCCCGGCATCGCGGCCCGACTCGATATCGCGCAGATCATCGCCTACAAACAGCACCGTCGATGGATCCAGATCAAGCATCTTGCACGCAAGGATCAACGGCTCCGGATCCGGCTTGCTGTTCTTCACGTGATCCGGGCAGATCAACAGCGCCGAGCGCTCGGCCAGCCCCAGTTGCTGCATGATCGGCTCGGCAAAGCGCAGCGGCTTGTTGGTGACCACGCCCCAGACCAGGTTGGCCTTCTCGATGTCGGCGAGCAGTTCACCCATGCCGTCGAACAGCTTGCTGTGCACTGCGCAGCCAGCCAGATAGCGCTCGAGAAACTCCAGGCGCAGTTCCTCGAAGCCCGGCGACTCCGGATCCATCGAAAACGTCACCGCGACCATGGCTTTGGCGCCGCCGGAAATTTCGTCGCGGATGTGCTTGTCGTTCATTGGCGGCAAACCACGATCCGCGCGCATCGCCTGGCAAATGGCGATGAAGTCCGGCGCGGTGTCGAGCAGAGTGCCGTCCATGTCGAAAAGGACTGCTCTGATGGCCATCGGCTTACTCCTCGCGCAGGGTCTGGATCATGTAATTGACGTCAACGTCGTTGGCCAGTTTGTAGTGCTTGGTCAACGGGTTGTAGGTCAGACCGATGATGTCCTTGACGGTCAGGCCGGCCATGCGGCTCCACGCGCCCAGCTCGGACGGACGGATGAATTTCTTGAAGTCGTGAGTGCCGCGCGGCAACAGCTTCATGATGTATTCGGCGCCGACGATGGCGAACAGGTAGGCCTTCGGGTTGCGGTTGATGGTCGAGAAGAACACCTGGCCGCCCGGCTTGACCATGCGGAAGCAGGCACGGATGACCGACGATGGATCAGGCACGTGTTCAAGCATTTCCAGGCAAGTAACCACGTCGAACTGCTCGGGCATTTCTTCGGCCAGGGCTTCGGCAGTGATCTGCCGGTATTCGACACTGACACCGGATTCCAGCTGATGCAGTTGCGCAACCGCCAGCGGCGCTTCGCCCATGTCGATGCCCATCACGGTGGCGCCGCGCTGAGCCATGGCTTCGCTGAGGATGCCGCCACCGCAGCCGACGTCGAGGACTTTCTTGCCGGCCAGATTGACCCGCTCGTCAATCCAGTTGACGCGCAGCGGGTTGATGTCGTGCAGCGGTTTGAACTCACTTTCACGGTCCCACCAGCGATGGGCCAGGGCTTCGAATTTGGCGATTTCGGCGTGGTCGACGTTGCTCATGTTCAATTCCTCGAAAAACTTGAAAAAGGTTGTAGCCGCGAAACGGGGTCCGCGGTGTTTACGATTCGGTGTGGCCGCTGATGCGCTGGCCCCAAGTGCGGGCGGTGGCGCCCAGCTGTTGTTCGTCCATGCGCGTCAGGCGCCGGTCGTCGAGCAATTGTTTGCCGGCGACCCACAGGTGTTTCACGCAATCGCGACCGGTGGCATATATAAGCTGCGAAACCGGGTCATAGACCGGTTGTTGTGCCAGGCCGGACAGGTCGAAGGCGACGATGTCGGCGGCTTTGCCGATTTCCAGCGAGCCTACCTGCGATTCGATGCCCAGCGCTCGCGCACCGTTGAGCGTGGCCATGCGCAGGGCGCGGTGGGCGTCGAGTGCGGTGGCGGAGCCGGCGACGGCTTTGGCCAGCAGCGCGGCAGTGCGGGTTTCACCCAGCAGATCGAGATCGTTGTTGCTCGCTGCGCCATCAGTGCCGACGGCAACGTTCACGCCAGCCTGCCACAAACGCTCCACGGGGCAGAAACCGCTGGCCAGTTTGAGGTTCGATTCCGGGCAATGGATCACGCTGGTATTGCTTTCTACCAGCAACGCCAGGTCGTCATCGCTGATCTGGGTCATGTGCACGGCCTGGAAGCGCGGGCCGAGCAGGCCGAGGCGGCCGAGGCGGGCCAGCGGCCGCTCGCCACGCTGCTCGACGGCTTGCTGGACTTCAAAGGCAGTTTCATGGACGTGCATGTGAATCGAGGCGTCGAGCTCCTCGGCGATCACGCGGATTTTCTCGAGATTCTCGTCGCCGACGGTGTAGGGTGCATGAGGGCCGAAGGTGATCTTGATCCGTTCGTGATGCTTGAGGTCGCCGAACAGCTCGACGCCCTGACGAATGGCTTCATCGGCACTGCTGGCGCCGGGAATCGGGAAATCGAGGATCGGAATGGCGATCTGTGCGCGAATGCCGCTGTTGTGCACGCGCTCGCTGGCAACCTTCGGGAAGAAATACATGTCCGAGAAGCAGGTGATGCCGCCTTTGATCTGCTCGGCGATAGCCAGATCGGTGCCGTCACGAACGAAGTCTTCATCGACCCATTTGGCCTCGGCCGGCCAGATGTGGTTTTCCAGCCAGGTCATCAGCGGCAGATCATCGGCCAGGCCGCGGAACAGGGTCATCGCTGCATGGCCATGCGCGTTGATCAGGCCCGGGCTGAGCAAAACGTCCGGCAATTCGCGGATTTCCGTGGCGTTACACTTCAACGCTTCGGCGCGTGGGCCGATAAACACGATGCGACCGTCGCGGATGCCCAGGCCGTGCTCCTTGAGCACAACGCCTGCAGGTTCGACGGGTACCAGCCAGGTCGGCAGCAATAATAAGTCGAGCGCAATGGCAGGTTTCGGCATCGAGGGTCGGTTCCAGTGCTTTTGTAAAGGATGGCGAAGTATACCCGAGCGTCTTCGCGGGGGGATCGCTATAATCGGCGGCTTTTGTTCATGAGTGCGGGGTGAGGGATGCGCGATCGACTGTTGGCTGCGGAGAAAGTGAAGGCCATCGATTGGCGAGATGGCGCGCTCCACCTGCTGGATCAGCGTATTTTGCCGTTCGAGGAAACCTGGATTGCCTACACCAGCGCCGCTGGCGTGGCTGAAGCGATTCGCTCGATGGTGGTGCGCGGCGCGCCGGCCATCGGCATCAGTGCGGCGTATGGCATTGTGCTTGCGGCCCGTGCGCGATTGGCTGAGGGCGGTGACTGGTACGCGGCGCTGGAAGAGGATTTCGCGCTGCTGGCCGATTCTCGTCCGACCGCGGTCAACCTGTTCTGGGCGCTGGGTCGCATGCACGATCGGCTCGATCGTCTGAAAGACCATGCCGATCCGCTGGCCGCGCTGGAAGCGGAAGCCATCGCCATTCATGAAAGCGACCGTGAGGCCAACCTGACCATGGCGCAATTGGGCGTCGACCTGATCCGCAAGCATCAAGGCAATGCGCAGGCGATCTTGACCCACTGTAATACCGGCGCACTCGCCACGGGTGGTTTCGGTACGGCGCTGGGCGTGATTCGCGCGGCGTTCCTTGAAGGCATGGTCGAGCGCGTTTATGCCGACGAAACCCGTCCATGGCTGCAAGGCTCGCGGCTGACTGCGTGGGAACTGGCCAACGAAGGCATTCCCGTGACGCTCAATGCCGACTCCGCGGCCGCGCACATCATGAAGACCAAAGGCGTGACCTGGGTGATCGTCGGCGCTGACCGGATCACGGCCAACGGTGACGTGGCGAACAAGATCGGCACCTATCAACTGGCCGTCAACGCGATGCACCACGGCGTGCGCTTCATGGTGGTGGCGCCGAGTTCGACCATCGACATGAATCTGGCCAGCGGCGATGACATCCCGATTGAAGAGCGTGACGGTGCCGAGTTGCTGGAAGTTGGCGGCAAACGCGTCGGTGCGGATGTTGAGGCATTCAACCCGGTGTTTGACGTGACGCCGGCGGACCTGATCGATGCCATCGTCACCGAAAAGGGCATCGTCGAGCGCCCGGACACCGCGAAAATGGCCCAGTTGATGTGCCGCAAACGCCTGCATTGATTGGCTGTGATATCTATAAGGACGCCATCGCGAGCAGGCTCACTCCTACAGGTCTTATGTCGAACGCAAAACCTGTAGGAGTGAGCCTGCTCGCGATGAGGCCGTAAATGTCAATAAACATCCGCAATCCAAGCCCCGATTCTGCATTCAAAGAAGCTCTGAGCCTCTCTCGTCCTCGTTAAGCCTGTCACCGGTCAACTAACTATGCTCCATGCGCATCTGGGGGATAGGTGCGTGGCGGCCTTTGTGATAACATCCGGCGTTTTCCGAGGCAGCTCCGCGGAGCTGTCTTTACTGCGCAAATCCACTCTCCAGATTGTTGATTTGTCGTAAGTCGGCGCATGGCACTCAGCCTGCCCCGACGAGCTTCGTTGCTCCCACATGGATATGACGAAGTTTCACCAGAAAAAGGAATCAGGCTTCTCATGGGCGAACTGGCCAAAGAAATCCTCCCGGTCAATATCGAAGACGAGCTGAAACAGTCCTATCTCGACTACGCGATGAGCGTAATCGTCGGCCGTGCACTGCCGGATGCGCGCGATGGCCTCAAGCCCGTGCACCGTCGCGTACTGTTCGCGATGAGTGAGCTGGGCAACGACTTCAACAAGCCGTACAAGAAATCTGCCCGTGTTGTCGGCGACGTGATCGGTAAGTATCACCCGCACGGTGATACCGCGGTGTACGACACCATCGTCCGCATGGCTCAGCCTTTCTCCCTGCGCTACCTGCTGGTTGACGGTCAGGGCAACTTCGGTTCGGTCGACGGCGACAACGCTGCGGCCATGCGATACACCGAAGTGCGCATGACCAAACTGGCGCACGAGCTGCTCGCTGACCTGCATAAAGAAACCGTGGACTGGGTGCCGAACTACGACGGCACCGAACTGATCCCGGCGGTCATGCCGACGCGCGTGCCGAACCTGCTGGTCAACGGCTCCAGCGGTATCGCCGTGGGCATGGCGACCAACATTCCGCCGCACAACCTCGGTGAAGTCATCGACGGTTGCCTGGCACTCATCGACAACCCTGAGCTGACCGTCGACGAGCTGATGCAATACATCCCCGGTCCGGACTTCCCGACTGCCGCGATCATCAACGGTCGCGCCGGTATCATCGAAGCCTACCGTACCGGTCGCGGGCGCATTTACATGCGTGCCCGTTCGATCATCGAAGACATCGACAAGGTCGGTGGCCGTCAGCAGATCGTCATCACCGAACTGCCTTATCAGCTGAACAAGGCGCGTCTGATCGAGAAGATCGCCGAGCTGGTCAAAGAGAAGAAGCTGGAAGGCATCACCGAACTGCGCGACGAGTCCGACAAGGACGGTATGCGCGTCGTGATCGAACTGCGTCGCGGCGAAGTGCCTGAGGTCATCCTCAACAACCTCTACGCCCAGACCCAACTGCAATCGGTATTCGGCATCAACATCGTTGCGCTGATCGACGGCCGTCCACGCATCCTTAACCTCAAGGATCTGTTGGAAGCCTTCGTTCGTCACCGTCGCGAAGTCGTCACCCGTCGTACCGTGTTCGAACTGCGCAAGGCGCGCGAGCGTGGCCACATCCTCGAAGGCCAGGCCGTTGCCCTGTCGAACATCGACCCGGTTATTGCCCTGATCAAGGCTTCGCCGACCCCGTCGGAAGCCAAAGAAGCGCTGATCAGCACGCCGTGGGAGTCTTCCGCCGTAGTGGCGATGGTTGAACGTGCCGGTGCCGATTCGTGCCGTCCGGAAAACCTCGACCCGCAATACGGTCTGCGCGAAGGCAAATACTTCCTGTCACCAGAACAGGCGCAAGCCATTCTGGAGCTGCGTCTGCACCGTCTGACCGGTCTGGAGCACGAAAAGCTGCTGGCCGAGTATCAAGAGATCCTCAACCAGATCGGCGAACTGATCCGCATCCTCAACAGCGCCGTGCGCCTGATGGAAGTGATCCGCGAAGAGCTGGAAGTGATCCGCGCCGAATACGGCGATCAGCGTCGCACCGAAATTCTCGATGCCCGTCTCGACCTGACCCTGGGTGACATGATCCCGGAAGAAGAGCGCGTCGTGACCATTTCCCACGGTGGCTACGCCAAGACCCAGCCATTGGCTGCGTACCAGGCTCAGCGTCGTGGCGGTAAAGGTAAATCGGCCACCGGCGTCAAGGATGAGGATTACATTGCTCACCTGCTGGTTGCCAACAGCCACACCACGCTGCTGCTGTTCTCCAGCAAGGGCAAGGTGTACTGGCTCAAGACCTACGAGATTCCGGAAGCGTCCCGCGCGGCCCGTGGTCGTCCGCTGGTCAACCTCTTGCCATTGAGCGAAGGTGAATACATCACCACCATGCTGCCGGTCGATCTCGAAGCCATGAAGCGTCAGGCTGAAGAAGAAGAGGCCGAAGGCGTTGAGGCTGACGTAGAAGAAATCGAAAACAGCAACGAAACCGACGAAGAGCGCCGTGCGCGCATCAAGGCTGCCGACCGCAAGAAGGCACCGTTCATCTTCATGTCGACTGCCAACGGTACGGTCAAGAAGACTCCGCTGGTGGCCTTCAGCCGTCAGCGCAGCGTCGGTCTGATCGCTCTGGAGCTGGACGAAGGCGACATCCTGATCTCCGCTGCCATCACCGATGGCGAGCAGGAAATCATGCTGTTCTCCGACGGTGGCAAGGTGACTCGCTTCAAGGAATCCGAAGTTCGCGCCATGGGCCGTACCGCCCGCGGTGTGCGTGGTATGCGTCTGCCAGAAGGGCAGAAGCTGATCTCCATGCTGATTCCGGAAGAAGGCAGCGAGATCCTCACTGCTTCCGAGCGTGGTTATGGCAAGCGTACTGCCATCACCGAGTTCCCTGAGTACAAGCGTGGCGGCCAAGGCGTTATCGCCATGGTCAGCAACGAGCGTAACGGCCGTCTGGTCGGCGCGGTTCAGGTGCAGGATGGCGAAGAAATCATGCTGATCTCCGATCAGGGCACTCTGGTGCGGACCCGTGTCGACGAAGTGTCGAGCCTGGGTCGTAACACGCAAGGTGTCACGCTGATCAAACTGGCCAAGGATGAAACCCTGGTCGGCCTGGAGCGGGTTCAGGAGCCTTCGGAGGTCGAAGGTGAAGAGCTTGAAGGTGAAGAGGGCGAGGAGTTCGAAGGCAATGTCGTGATTGACGATGCTGCCGAAGACCAGCAGCTCGACGCCGCAGCAGACGAAGAACCGCAAGAATAAGCGGACAAGCGAGGGGGCGGATGAGAATTCGCCCCCTTGTTATTTGTCCGGTATGAAACATCGTCAGGCAAGGAGATCCCCTGTAGGAGTGAGCCTGCTCGCGATAGCGGTGTGCCAGTCAGCGAATCTTTATCTGACACACCGTTATCGCGAGCAGGCTCACTCCTACACTGGAAAGCGTTTCATCGCCGTTCCAGTGTCGACGGTCGATACGATTTAATGCGTGATATCACCAAATCAGAGCGAGATTGGATGTGAGCAAGCGAGCCTATAACTTCTGCGCCGGCCCTGCGGCGCTTCCCGAAGCTGTCCTGCAACGCGCCCAGGGTGAACTCCTTGACTGGCACGGCAAGGGCCTGTCGGTCATGGAAATGAGCCATCGCAGCGATGAGTTCGTGTCCATCGCGACCCAGGCCGAGCAGGATCTGCGTGACCTGCTGAATATCCCTTCGAACTACAAAGTGCTGTTTCTGCAAGGTGGCGCCAGCCAGCAGTTTGCGCAGATCCCGCTGAACCTGTTGCCTGAAGGCGGTTCGGCCGACTACATCGACACCGGTATCTGGTCGCAGAAAGCCATCGAAGAAGCGTCGCGCTACGGCCGCGTCAACGTTGCCGCTACTGCCAAGCCTTACGACTATTTCGCCATTCCGGGCCAGAACGAGTGGAACCTGTCGAAAGACGCCGCTTACGTTCACTACGCGCCGAACGAAACCATCGGCGGTCTGGAATTCCAGTGGATCCCGGAAACCGGCGACGTACCGCTGGTGGCTGACATGTCCTCCGACATTTTGTCGCGCCCGGTCGATATCTCGCGTTTCGGCATGATCTACGCTGGTGCGCAGAAAAACATCGGCCCGAGCGGCATCGTCGTCAACATCATCCGCGAAGACTTGCTCGGCAAGGCGCGTTCGCTGTGCCCGACCATGCTCGATTACAAGGTCGCGGCCGACAATGGCTCGATGTACAACACCCCGCCGACGCTGGCCTGGTACCTTTCCGGTCTGGTGTTCCAGTGGCTGAAAGAGCAGGGTGGCGTCGAAGCCATCGCCAAACTCAACGACGTCAAACAGCGCACGCTGTATGGCTTCATTGACGCCAGCGGTCTCTATAGCAACCCGATCAACAAGTCGGATCGCTCGTGGATGAACGTGCCGTTTCGCTTGGCTGATGACCGTCTGGACAAACCGTTCCTCGCCGGTGCCGACGAGCGCGGTCTGCTCAACCTCAAGGGCCACCGCTCCGTGGGCGGCATGCGCGCCTCCATCTACAACGCCGTCGACATCACCGCCGTCAATGCGCTGGTGGCGTACATGGCTGAATTCGAGAAGGAACACGGCTGATGTCCGAGCAAGAACTCAAGGCACTGCGCGTTCGCATTGACGCTCTGGACACTAAAGTCATGGAGCTGATCAGTGAGCGTGCGCGTTGCGCCCAGGAAGTCGCGCGAGTAAAGATGGCCTCGCTGGCCGAAGGCGAAGTGCCGGTGTTCTATCGTCCCGAGCGTGAAGCTCAGGTGCTCAAGCGCGTGATGGAGCGCAATCAGGGGCCATTGGGCAACGAAGAGATGGCGCGGCTGTTCCGCGAAATCATGTCTTCCTGCCTGGCGCTGGAGCAGCCGCTGAAAGTGGCTTATCTCGGCCCTGAAGGCACGTTCACCCAGGCGGCGGCCATGAAGCACTTTGGTCACGCGGTGATCAGCAAGCCAATGGCGGCGATCGACGAAGTGTTCCGTGAAGTGGCCGCCGGTGCGGTGAACTTTGGCGTGGTCCCGGTGGAGAACTCCACCGAAGGCGCGGTCAACCACACGCTGGATAGCTTCCTTGAACACGACATGGTGATCTGCGGCGAAGTCGAACTGCGTATCCACCATCACCTGTTGGTCGGTGAAAACACCAAGACCGACAGCATCAGCCGCATCTATTCCCATGCGCAGTCGCTGGCCCAGTGCCGCAAGTGGCTGGACGCGCATTACCCGAATGTCGAGCGCGTCGCGGTGTCGAGCAACGCCGAAGCGGCCAAACGGGTCAAGGGTGAGTGGAATTCGGCGGCAATTGCCGGTGACATGGCGGCCGGGCTGTACGGCCTGACTCGTCTGGCCGAGAAGATCGAAGATCGCCCGGACAACTCCACGCGCTTCCTGATGATCGGTAACCAGGAAGTGCCGCCGACCGGCGACGACAAGACCTCGATCATCGTGTCGATGAGCAACAAACCCGGCGCGCTTCACGAGCTGCTGGTGCCGTTCCATGACAATGGCATCGACCTGACCCGAATCGAAACCCGTCCGTCGCGCAGCGGCAAATGGACTTACGTGTTCTTCATCGACTTCGTCGGCCATCACCGTGATCCCTTGATCAAGGGTGTATTGGAGAAGATCAGTCAGGAAGCAGTAGCACTCAAAGTGCTGGGTTCCTACCCGAAAGCAGTTCTGTAAGGGGCGGTAGTAATGAGTGGCAATTTCCTCGCTCTGGCACAGCCGGGCGTGCAACAACTTTCGCCGTACGTTCCGGGCAAGCCTGTGGATGAACTGGCACGCGAGCTGGATCTGGATCCGGCAAAAATCGTCAAACTGGCGAGCAATGAAAACCCGCTGGGCGCGAGTCCGAAAGCCTTGGCGGCGATCCGTGAAGAACTGGCCGAGCTGACCCGCTATCCGGACGGTAACGGTTTCGCGCTGAAATCCTTGCTGGCCGAGCAGTGCCGTGTCGAACTGAATCAGGTCACTCTGGGCAACGGCTCCAACGACATTCTTGAGCTGGTGGCGCGCGCCTATCTGGCGCCGGGTCTGAATGCCGTATTCAGCGAGCACGCGTTCGCCGTGTACCCGATTGCCACTCAGGCAGTCGGCGCCGAGGCCAAAGTGGTGCCGGCGAAGGATTGGGGGCACGATCTGCCTGCAATGCTCGCGGCCATTGATGCCAACACCCGTGTAGTCTTCATCGCTAACCCGAACAACCCGACCGGCACCTGGTTCGGCGCCGAAGCGCTGGACGAGTTCCTGCAGGATGTACCGGAGCATGTGCTGGTGGTGCTGGACGAGGCCTACATCGAGTACGCCGAAGGCAGCGACTTGCCGGACGGTCTGGACTTCCTCGCGGCTTATCCGAACCTGCTGGTTTCGCGCACCTTCTCCAAAGCCTACGGTCTGGCGGCTTTGCGCGTCGGCTATGGTCTGTCTACGCCAGTCGTGGCTGATGTGCTGAACCGCGTTCGTCAGCCATTCAACGTCAACAGCCTGGCTTTGGCTGCGGCCTGTGCGGCGCTGAAGGATGAAGAATATCTGGCGCAAAGCCGTCAGCTCAACGAGTCGGGCATGCAGCAGTTGCAAGCCGGTTTCCGTGAGTTGGGTCTGAGCTGGATCGAATCCAAAGGCAACTTCATCTGTGTCGATCTCGCTCAGGTAGCCGCTCCGGTATTCCAGGGCCTGCTGCGTGAAGGCGTGATCGTACGTCCGGTGGCCAACTACGGCATGCCGAATCACCTGCGGGTGACGATCGGTCTGCCGGCGGAAAACAGCCGCTTCCTTGAAGCGCTGCGCAAGGTTCTGGCTCGTGGGTGATGTCACTGCTCTGCAATCTGCTGCACCTATGATCGGTCGCCTTGTAGTGGTCGGTCTGGGGTTGATCGGTGGTTCGTTTGCCAAAGGCTTGCGTGAAAGTGGCCTATGCCGCGAAGTGGTCGGGGTCGATCTCGATCCGCAATCGCGCAAGCTGGCGGTCGAGTTGGGTGTGGTGGATCGCTGTGAAGACGACCTGGTGGCAGCCTGCCAGGGCGCGGACGTGATTCAGTTGGCGGTGCCGATTCTGGCGATGGAAAAAGTGCTCGCGCGTCTGGCGAGCATGGATCTGGGGCAGGCGATTCTGACCGATGTCGGCAGCGCCAAAGGCAATGTGGTGCGCGCAGCAACCGAAGCGTTTGGCGGCATGCCGACGCGCTTCGTGCCGGGCCATCCGATTGCCGGTTCCGAGCAGAGCGGGGTGGAAGCCTCCAATGCCGAACTGTTTCGTCGTCATAAAGTGATCCTGACGCCACTTGAGCAAACCGATCCGGCTGCACTGGCCGTGGTTGATCGTCTGTGGCGTGAACTGGGTGCCGATGTCGAGCACATGCAGGTCGAGCGTCACGACGAAGTCCTCGCTGCAACCAGTCATTTGCCGCACCTGCTGGCGTTCGGTCTGGTCGACTCGTTGGCCAAGCGCAATGAAAATCTTGAGATCTTCCGTTACGCTGCCGGTGGTTTCCGCGATTTCACAAGAATCGCCGGAAGCGACCCGGTGATGTGGCACGACATCTTCCTCGCCAACCGCGAGGCTGTCCTGCGCACACTCGATACATTTCGCAGTGACCTCGACGCCTTGCGCGACGCGGTCGATGCAGGGGATGGGCACCAATTGTTGGGCGTTTTCACTCGCGCCCGGGTTGCCCGCGAGCATTTCAGTAAAATCCTGGCCCGCAGGGCCTATGTGGACGCTATGAATTCCAACGATCTGATCTTCCTGGCTCAACCTGGTGGCCGCCTGTCCGGTCGGATTCGCGTACCGGGTGACAAATCGATTTCCCACCGTTCGATCATGCTCGGCTCGCTGGCCGAAGGCGTCACCGAAGTCGAAGGTTTCCTTGAGGGCGAAGACGCCCTGGCAACCTTGCAGGCATTCCGCGACATGGGCGTGGTCATCGAAGGCCCGCACCACGGCCGCGTAACCATTCACGGTGTTGGCCTGCACGGCCTGAAACCTGCGCCGGGCCCGATCTATCTGGGTAACTCCGGGACCTCGATGCGTCTGCTGTCCGGCCTGTTGGCTGCGCAGAACTTCGACAGCACCCTGACGGGTGATGCGTCGCTGTCCAAACGTCCGATGAATCGCGTGGCCAATCCATTGCGTGAAATGGGCGCAGTGATCGAAACTGCCGCTGAAGGTCGTCCGCCGATGATCATTCGTGGCGGCCACAAGCTCAAAGGCCTGACCTACACGATGCCGATGGCCAGTGCTCAGGTGAAATCCTGCCTGCTGCTCGCCGGTCTGTATGCCGAAGGCAAGACCACCGTTACCGAACCGGCACCGACCCGTGACCATACCGAGCGCATGCTGCGTGGTTTCGGCTATTCGGTGAGCGTCGATGGTGCGACGGCTTCGGTCGAGTCCGGCGGCAAGCTGACAGCTACTCATATCGAAGTGCCTGGCGACATATCTTCGTCGGCGTTCTTCCTCGTGGCTGCTTCTATCGCTGAAGGTTCAGAGCTGGTACTTGAGCACGTCGGCATCAACCCGACCCGTACCGGTGTCATCGACATCCTGCGTCTGATGGGCGCGGACATCACCCTGGAAAACCAGCGTGAAGTCGGCGGCGAACCTGTGGCTGACCTGCGCGTGCGGGCAGCTAAACTCAAAGGTATCGAGATTCCGGAAGCGCTGGTTCCATTGGCCATCGACGAATTCCCGGTGCTGTTCGTGGCCGCTGCCTGTGCCGAAGGGCGCACCGTGCTGACCGGCGCCGAAGAACTGCGGGTCAAGGAATCGGATCGTATTCAGGTGATGGCGGACGGTCTGTTGGCGCTGGGCGTCAAATGCCAGCCGACGCCGGACGGCATCATCATCGACGGCGGCCAGATTGGTGGCGGCGAAGTGCATGGTCACGGCGATCACCGTATCGCGATGGCCTTCAGTGTTGCGTCCTTGCGCGCCACTGCGCCGATCCGCATCCATGATTGCGCCAACGTCGCGACGTCGTTCCCGAACTTCCTCGCGTTGTGCGGGCAGGTCGGTATTCGTGTGGCACAAGAGGCTCAGTCGTGAAGAACATTGCACCGGTCATCACTATTGATGGGCCAAGCGGCTCGGGCAAAGGCACCGTCGCCGGGATTCTGGCCAAGCGTCTGGGCTGGAATCTGCTGGATTCCGGTGCGCTTTACCGTTTGCTCGCGTTTGCTGCGCACAACCATGGTGTCGACCTGACCAATGAAGAGTTGCTGAAGAAACTTGCCGCTCATCTGGATGTTCAGTTCATTGCGGCGACCGACGGTCAGTTGCAACGAATCATTCTGGAAGGTGATGAAGTCAGCGATGTCATTCGCACTGAAAGCGTCGGTTCCGGCGCCTCGCAAGTGGCGGCATTGCCGGCCGTGCGCGAGGCGCTGCTGCAGCGCCAGCGTGCATTTCAGGAAGCGCCGGGCCTGGTCGCAGATGGTCGCGACATGGGTACGGTGGTTTTTCCTGGTGCGCCGTTGAAGATTTTTCTCACGGCCAGTGCCGAGGAACGGGCGCGCCGTCGATATTTGCAGTTGAAGGGCAAAGTCGAGGGTGTTAGTCTGTCGAGTCTGCTAGATGAGATCCGTGCGCGCGACGAGCGTGACACCCAGCGAGCGGTAGCCCCGCTTAAACCGGCGGCTGACGCCATACAGCTGGATTCCACGGAGTTGTCCATCGATCAGGTGCTTGAACGCATCATGAGCGAGATCGCCATTCGCGATATCGCCGGGTGACCAAGAAGGCCGCAGGGGACCAGTCATAGTCCTGCAGCGCTTCTTCTATATGAAACTAACCCACACCGTCTGGGGTGTGGAGATGGGCGTATCCTTCGCCCTCATTTACAGGAATTAAAATGAGCGAAAGCTTTGCGGAACTCTTTGAAGAAAGCCTAAAAACCCTGAACCTTCAGGCAGGCTCCATCATCACCGGTGTTATCGTTGATATCGATTACCAAGCTCGCTGGGTAACCGTTCACGCTGGCCTGAAGTCTGAAGCACTCATCCCGCTTGAGCAGTTCTACAACGACGCTGGCGATCTGACTATCAATGTCGGTGACGAAGTTCACGTTGCTCTGGACTCGGTTGAAGACGGTTTCGGTGAAACCAAGCTGTCCCGTGAAAAAGCCAAGCGCGCTGAGTGCTGGATCGTTCTGGAAGCAGCCTTCGCAGCTGAGGAAGTGGTCAAGGGCGTTATCAACGGTAAGGTTAAAGGCGGCTTCACTGTCGACGTTAACGGCATCCGTGCGTTCCTGCCAGGTTCCCTGGTTGACGTCCGTCCAGTGCGCGACACCACGCACCTGGAAGGCAAAGAGCTGGAATTCAAGGTCATCAAGCTGGATCAGAAGCGCAACAACGTTGTCGTTTCCCGTCGCAGCGTCCTGGAAGCCGAGAACTCCGCCGAGCGTGAAGCTCTGCTGGAATCCCTGCAGGAAGGCCAGCAAGTCAAAGGTATCGTCAAAAACCTCACCGATTACGGCGCATTCGTCGATCTGGGTGGCGTGGACGGCCTGCTGCACATCACCGACATGGCCTGGAAGCGCATCAAGCATCCTTCCGAGATCGTCAACGTTGGTGACGAAATCGACGTTAAGGTTCTGAAATACGATCGCGAACGCAACCGTGTTTCCCTGGGCCTGAAGCAACTGGGCGAAGATCCATGGGTTGCTATCAAAGCCCGTTACCCAGAAAGCACTCGCGTTACCGCTCGTGTAACCAACCTGACCGACTACGGCTGCTTCGCTGAGCTGGAAGAAGGCGTTGAAGGTCTGGTACACGTTTCGGAAATGGACTGGACCAACAAGAACATCCACCCTTCGAAAGTCGTACAAGTCGGCGACGAAGTGGAAGTTATGGTTCTGGACATCGACGAAGAGCGTCGTCGCATCTCCCTGGGCATCAAGCAGTGCAAATCTAACCCATGGGAAGATTTCTCTGGCCAGTTCAACAAGGGCGATAAAATCTCCGGCACCATCAAGTCGATCACCGATTTCGGTATCTTCATTGGTCTGGACGGCGGCATCGACGGTCTGGTTCACCTGTCCGACATCTCCTGGAACGAAGTTGGCGAAGAAGCTGTTCGTCGTTTCAAGAAGGGCGACGAGCTGGACACCGTTATCCTGTCGGTTGACCCAGAGCGCGAGCGTATCTCCCTGGGTATCAAGCAGCTGGAAAGCGATCCGTTCTCCGAGTACGTCTCGGTTAACGACAAAGGCGCAATCGTTACTGGCACCGTGAAAGAAGTTGACGCCAAAGGCGCCATCATCGTTCTGGCCGACGATATCGAAGCGACTCTGAAAGCCTCCGAAATCAGCCGTGACCGCGTTGAAGACGCGCGCAACGTTCTGAAAGAAGGTCAGGAAGTAGAAGCCAAGATCATTAGCGTTGATCGTAAGAGCCGCGTAATTCAGCTGTCGATCAAATCGAAAGACGATGCTGAAGAGAAAGAAGCTATCCAGAGCCTGAAAGAAGCTACTACGGAAGGCACTGTTGCTGACACCACCATGGCTGGCCTGCTGCGCCAAGCAATGGCGGCCAAACAGAACTAAGTTCTGATTGGGTAATAAAAAGGGCGACTTCGGTCGCCCTTTTTTGTGCCTGCGATTTGCCGAGATGTGAGGTTTATTTCCGCGAATCGGTTGGTGTGTGAAACCAATCCATTTCCGGGGTGGTCTGTTTCTTTAATCGGATCAATCGCCTATTCACGACTAAGCTAGATCTTAAGTGTGAGGTAGTCGGGCTTTGCCTGGCATAAGGAAGTGAATGAAGAAGTTTATCGTCCTCCTGGCTGTGGTGGTTTTGGCGGGTTGTACCACCAGTGCCAAGACCCATGCTGTGCGTGGCGTCAGTGGCATAGAGATCGATTGTTCGGGGTTGGGTTCCGGTTGGGATAAATGCCAGAAGCGCGCTGCCAAGGAGTGCAAGGGTGCCGGTTACAAAGTGGTGACGCGATCGGATGAGGCCAAGGATGAGGATGAGTTTCCCTTTGGCTTCAATCCGGCAGGCTACGTGACGCGAACCATGCTGGTGATGTGCCGTTGAGTGTGAGCTCACCCTGTGTGGTGACTTGATGCCCTCAAAATGGGCGTTTCGACGCCGAGGAAGATATGTCAATCCCTGGGCTGTTCAAAATCTTCCGGGCGTGCTAAAACCTTTCAAGCGCTGATCTAGCTGCTTGAAAAAGAAGGGAAAAATATGACGAAGTCGGAGTTGATCGAACGAATTGTCACCCATCAAGGGCTGCTCTCATCCAAGGATGTGGAACTGGCCATCAAGACCATGCTTGAACAAATGTCCCAATGTCTGGCCACGGGGGATCGTATCGAGATCCGCGGGTTTGGCAGCTTTTCCTTGCACTATCGTGCGCCGCGCGTCGGGCGCAATCCCAAGACCGGTCAGTCTGTCAGTCTTGACGGTAAATTCGTTCCGCATTTCAAGCCGGGTAAAGAGCTGCGTGACCGGGTGAATGAGGAAGAGGAGGAGGGGGTTTGACAGTCGCTATCTCTCGGGGAGTTACTTATGCGTAACCTCAAACGCATACTTCTAGGCGTTTTTATTCTATTACTGGTGCTGGTGATTCTGGTGTTTGTGCTCGAGAATCAGCAATCGGTATCGTTATTGTTTCTGGGTTTGTCTGCTCCGCAGTTGCCGCTTTCACTTGTTGTGGTTTTGACGTTGCTCATCGGTATGCTGATTGGGCCGGCGCTTGGCTGGTTTCTGGGGCGTTCGTCCCGAGCGGTACGCAAGCGCCTCGTCTGAACGCAACAGGTGCGGGGCATCTGTCGAATTGCGTCTCTGGCCGTTTATATCCATTAGTAAAACGTTCGTTAAGCTGTAAAATGCAACCCTTGTTCGACAATGCATATGCAGCATGTCGATTTAGACTGACTCCGATGGAACCCATCATGTCTGATGGCTTCTGCATTCATGGATTAGACTGCGCTCTTTGATGGCGCTGTCCGCAGCTCAAGGGTATGGTTTAGCGTGAAAATTCTAGTTACCGGCGGCGCCGGGTTTATCGGCTCGGCAGTCATCCGTCACATCATCTCCAATACAACCGACTCTGTCGTTAACGTCGATAAGCTGACTTACGCCGGTAACCTGGAGTCCTTGGCTGAAGTTAGCCAGAGTTCGCGCTATGTTTTCGAGCGCGTTGATATCTGTGACCGTGATCAAGTCGACCGTGTTCTGCGTGAGCATCAACCGGATGCGATCATGCACCTTGCCGCTGAGTCTCACGTCGATCGCTCTATTTCTGGCCCTTCAGAATTCGTCCAGACCAACATTATCGGCACGTACACCTTGCTGGAAGCAGCGCGCCACTACTGGTCGGCGCTGAAGGATGTACGTAAAGCCGGCTTCCGCTTTCACCACATTTCGACCGATGAGGTTTACGGCGACCTGGAAGGGCCAGAAGATCTCTTCACGGAAACCACTCCGTATCAACCAAGTTCGCCTTATTCGGCCAGTAAAGCCAGTTCCGATCACTTGGTCCGTGCCTGGGCTCGCACCTACGGCTTGCCAACCCTGGTAACCAACTGTTCTAACAACTACGGCCCATGCCATTTTCCTGAGAAGCTGATTCCTTTGATCATTCTCAATGCGCTGGAAGGCAAGGCGCTCCCAGTTTACGGCAAAGGCAATCAGGTACGTGACTGGCTCTATGTGGAGGACCACGCCCGTGCGTTGTACAAAGTCGTCACTGAAGGTGTGATCGGCGAGACCTACAATATTGGTGGTCACAATGAAAAACAAAACATCGAAGTCGTGAATACTCTCTGTGCGCTACTCGATGAATTGCGTCCGGATTCAATGCACCTTCCTCACGCCAGTCTGATTACTTACGTGCAGGATCGTCCTGGCCATGATCAGCGCTATGCAATCGACGCGAGCAAGATTCAGCGCGAACTCGATTGGACTCCTGAGGAAACCTTTGAGACCGGTATTCGCAAGACGGTCGAGTGGTACCTGAATAACACTGAGTGGGTTGAGCACGTGAAGAGTGGCAGCTACCAGCAGTGGATTGATCAGAATTACAGCGATCGCTCTAAGAAAACATGAGAGTTCTTTTACTGGGAAAAAACGGTCAGGTGGGTTGGGAGCTTCAGCGCTCCCTGGCGCCGCTGGGCGAGCTGATTGCTCTTGGTCGAGGTGTTTCAGAGGAAGGTCTTAAGGGTGATTTAACAGATCTTGTTGCACTTCGCGCAACTATTCGTCATGTCAAACCTGATGTGATTGTGAATGCGGCAGCTTACAACGGAGTAGATAAAGCGGAATCCGACAGCGATCTGGCTTTCCTGGTAAATGCTCAGGCGAGCAAGGTGATGGCTGAAGAGGCGAAATCGTTGGATGCCCTGTTGGTCCACTACTCTACAGATTACGTGTTCAGTGGTCAGGGTATAAGCCCGTGGCGAGAGGGTGACAGTGCCGTACCTGCGAATCAGTATGGACTCAGCAAGCTTGAGGGTGAGCGAGCTATTATTGCTTCTGGTTGTAGGCATCTGATTTTTCGGACAAGTTGGGTCTACTCGACTTGGGGGAACAACTTTGCAAAAACCATGCTAAGGCTTGCCAGGGAGCGAGAGAGTCTAAGTGTGATTTTTGATCAGGTTGGGGCTCCTACGGGAAGTGACTTGATTGCGGATGTGACCGCGCATGCCATTCTGCAGGTGCAAAAGTCGCCGCAATTATGCGGTATTTATCATTTGGTTGCGGCTGGTGAAGTTTCATGGCACGGCTATGCTTCTCATGTCATTGAGTTTGCGAGAGATCGCGGCGAAACAATGATGGTGAAAACGGTAGAGCCTATCGAGTCAAGTGCTTATCCAACACCAGCCCGCCGACCTTTGAATTCGCGTTTGAATACCGCAAAGCTCCGAAATAATTTTTCCTTGCACTTGCCGGATTGGCAGAGTGGCGTAAATAGAATGCTTATGGAAGTCTTTAACAAATGATCAATATCAATCGTAAGGGAATTATCTTGGCTGGCGGTTCGGGAACGCGCTTGCATCCGCTTACTCTGGGTGTGTCCAAGCAAATGTTGCCTATCTACGACAAGCCAATGATTTTTTATCCGCTTTCGGTACTGATGCTCGCTGGTATGAGAGAGATATTGATCATCTCGACTCCAGAGGATTTGCCTAATTTTCGTAAGCTGCTCGGTGATGGAAGTCGATACGGCATCGAGTTGACCTATGCTGAACAGCCTTCCCCGGATGGCTTGGCTCAAGCATTCATTATTGGTGAAGAGTTTATTGGCAAGGATCCATGCTGCTTGATCTTGGGCGACAATATTTTCTACGGTCAGCACTTCTCGGATAATTTACGATCCGCGAGCAGTCAGAAGCATGGTGCGACAGTCTTCGGTTATCATGTGTCAGATCCGGAACGATTTGGCGTCGTTGAGTTTGACGCTTCGGGTTGCGCATTGAGTATCGAAGAGAAGCCGCTTAAGCCGAAGTCCAGCTACGCAGTGACGGGGTTGTATTTTTACGACAATCAGGTTGTTGAGATTGCCAAGAGCATAAAACCTTCTGAGCGCGGTGAACTGGAGATCACGGATGTCAATCGGGCTTATCTTGAGAAGAAGGCCCTGAGCGTCGAAATGCTGGGGCGCGGCTTTGCCTGGCTGGATACTGGTACCCATGACTCGCTACTGGAGGCTAGTCATTTTGTTCATACGATAGAACATCGTCAGGGATTGAAGGTTGCTTGTTTGGAAGAAATCGCCTTTAACAACGGTTGGATCACGGACGAGCAGTTGGCTGAGCAAGCTGAAGCATTGAAGAAGACTGGCTATGGCCAGTATCTGAAAAAGTTGCTGGAATCGAACTCTCTCTAACTAAAATATTGGATTTCAATTAAGCGCTCGATCCGTGCAAGCAGGAATGGCATGCCAGTAAAATATCCGAAAATTGCAGTATTACTGGCAGCCTATAATGGAATGCGTTGGATCGAGGAGCAGCTTGAATCTATCCTGCGTCAGTCAGGTGTCGATTTAACTGTTTACATAAGTATTGACCCTTCTAATGACGGTACCAAGGGCTGGTGTTCGGCATTATCTGCGAAGTACCCACAGGTCAAGTTACTTCCTGATGCTGGTCCATTTGGTGGCGCCGCAAGAAATTTCTTTCGTTTGATCCGCGACGTTGCGCTTGATGATTACGAGTTCGTTGCGTTTTCAGATCAGGACGACGTCTGGCATTCTGACAAGCTACGACGATCGATCGACGTATTGAGAGGTCGTGGCGTTGACGCCTACTCAAGTAATGTCACAGCATTTTGGCCTAATGGGAAGAAAATGTTGCTGGATAAGGCGCAAGATCAGGTGGCTTGGGACTTCCTCTTCGAGGCGGCGGGACCTGGGTGTACCTACGTTTTTAGCGAGAAGCTGTTCACCGCGCTGAAGGCTAAGATGCTTGAAAAATGGGTAGGCCTGCAGAGTGTTAGCCTGCATGATTGGTTTTTTTACGCGTTTGCGCGTAGCCATGGCTATTCATGGTATATCGATCCCGTACCTACAATGAGCTATCGTCAGCACGATAATAACCAGGTAGGCGCAAATACTGGCGTTGATCAACTGTTTACTCGCTTAAAAAAAATTCGGTCTGGTTGGTGGTTCAGTCAAGTGCGTCTTATCACCGAGTTGGTCGGGCTGGAAAGCCATCCTTTTGTTCGTAAATGGCTTCTGTTACGGCGCCCCCATCTTTTGATACTTTCTCTTTCTGCTTGGCAGTGCAGGCGACGTTTACGGGATAAGTTTTACTTCTTTTTTGTTTGCTTTATTACTGCGGTTATCGGAACGGGTCTCAAATGACGGCTCAGAAAGTTTTGGTTACTGGTGCGACGGGATTCGTAGGTGAGGCTCTGGTCTTCCGTTTGTTGTTGGGGAAAAGATTTGTACCTGTCGCAGCAACACGCTCTGTCACACGGTGTCAGGGCTTATGTTCTGTTACGAACTTCAACTTGAGCGGGCCTTTATTGCTGCCTGAGTTACATGGTGCGAGTGTTGTCGTCCATACGGCAGCACGAGTCCACGTTATGAAGGAATCTGCTTCTGATGCTTTGGCCGAATACAGAAAAGCTAATGTGGCGGGAACGCTAGAGCTAGCAAGGCATGCCGCCAAATCGGGGGTAAAGCGTTTCATCTTCCTCAGCACGATCAAGGTTAATGGTGAGGCGACTGTGAAGGGGCGGCCGTTCAAGGCCGATGACGTGCCAAGCCCTATTGATCCGTATGCAATTTCGAAGTTCGAGGCTGAAGAAGGTTTGAAGAAATTAGCCGCTGAGACGGATATGGAGGTTGTTATCATCCGACCACCGCTGATTTATGGGCCGGGAGTCAAGGCGAACTTTCTGAGCATGTTGCAATGGCTTGCTCGAGGTGTCCCACTACCATTTGGTTCGATTTATAACCAGCGAAGCCTGGTTTCGATCGAAAATCTTCTGGATTTGATCATTACTTGCATCGACCATCCAGCCGCCGCTAACCAGACATTTCTGGTATCTGACGGTGCAGATTTGTCTACGACTCAATTGCTCAAATGCCTGGCCGGCGCACTGGGTGTAAAAGCGCGACTGGTTGCGATTCCCGAATGGTTGATTTTACTGGCAGGTACTATGCTTAGAAAGCAGAGTGTTGCCAGTCGTATCTGTAGTTCGCTTCAAGTCGATATAGCCAAGAATCGTGAAATACTGAACTGGACACCTGTAATGAATGTTGGGACGTCGTTGCGACGTACTGCGGAGTTTTTCATGATCAATCACGTCAAAGCGTTGTAGGTTGTGAGGTCCCGCATGAAGATGATTGGTCATTTGGCCCGTTACACAATAAGCGGTGCACGCTAAATAGCCTGCTCTGTAGATAAATCTCTAATGTTATGGACCGTTTATGTCTATCAAGTCGATAAATTTTTGGATTGAGGGTGATATTTCCACCGCGCGAATCATTTCCCGCTTTCTGGGCGATATGGTGGGCACTGAAAACTGTCATACCAGACAGTTGGGGTCCATTAATTGGCGAGCACTGGTAAATGGCTTAAATATATTTTGTCGCTCTTGTGATCCAAGATATGTGTGGGTGCCTGATTATCTTAAAAAAAATGGCGTGCCTTATATCTATTATCTGGACGATAATTTTTGGAAGATTACAGGTACTTCTGAACTCGCGCGTTACTATCAGTCTGCAGATGTAGTGGCATCCCTGGATGCCTTTGTTCAAGGTGCAGAGTTCATAATTACTCATAGTCCAATGCTGGCTGACTTTATTACTCGGAGATTTCCCTCGGTAAAGTGTGAGTTGCTACCTGTACCTTTTGATGTCGATCTTGTTGAGAGCATAGAGGCGCCCGCGTTTGAGCCATCCGTAGGAGCAGCAGTTGGTTATGCTGGAGGCTATAAAAAAGAAGAATTTGAATTGCTCGAAGATGTTGTCGCCCAAATGGGCAAAGATCGGCCGGATGTTCGTTTTGAGTTTATTGGGGGGGTATCCGATAAATTACGGGAAATGAATAATGTTCAGTGGTTCCCGGGTTCGTCAGACTACGCTACATTTTTGGAATTAAAAGTTTCTAGAGGCTGGACGGTTGGCTTGGCGCCATTGATGGAGAGCGTATTCAATGCCTCCAAGACCAATAATAAATTCAGAGAGTATGGGGGATGTAAGATCCCTGCTGTTTACAGTAATACCAATCCCTTTATAGGCAGTGTCCAACATGAGATTTCTGGCTTGTTGGTGGCAAATAAGCCAGGTGATTGGGTGGCAGCGATTAAAAAGCTTATAGATAACAAATCCTTACATGAAAAAATTTCACATGAGGCTTTCAAGTTTGTAAAGGCTACATATTCTCATGAGGCAATTATTCCTGCCTGGCGCGAATCTTTTGAGGGTCTGGTTTCCAGTATGCCTTACGATTCGGCCACTGCGTTTCGTTTTTATTATGTAAAACAATATTATGTGCATAACTTTTATCATGCGAAGAAGTCGTTGGCCACTGCCCCCGTGGTACCGATGCTGGTGATGATTTTTTTCAGAAAATTTAAGTCGCTACTACGTAGACTTAATGTGAGAAGGTTTTTTATGCTGTTTGTGTTGATTGCCGTTTTCTCTATATATAAAAGCTAATGAATGTGCTGAGGAAGAGTGTATTAATCGTCTGTAATGATGTGGTCGGGTCGAAAATGGCCGGGCCGGCTATCAGGTGCGTAGAGTTAGCTAAGGCTCTTTCTGAAAGCTTACACGTAAAGCTCTGCGCTCCGGAGATTGATTTTAATGTCGATCTTCCTTTTGAACGATATGTTTTTGCGGACCCTAAATTTCAGCGTGATGCTCAGACGGTTGATATAGTAATTTTTCAGGGGGATGCACTTAGGGCGAATCCATTTCTGAAAAAAATACCGGGTGTTCTTGTTGCCGATCTCTATTGCCCTGTCCCCTTGGAATATCATCAGGCTTCAAGCAAAGACGATATTGATATCAGGGGATACACAAGTAATTTTCTTTCTGAGGTTCTTCATGAACAGCTCGTTTTTGCTGATCATTTCTTGTGTGCAAGTGAAAAGCAGCGAGACTTTTGGCTTGGGGCGCTGACCGTAGCGGGTCGAATAAATGCGCATCGTTGGCCTATCGCTAGTCATGCAAATTTGTCTGACCTCATTTCATTGCTACCGTTCGGATTGGCCATTGAGCGTCCTGTAGCAACCCGCCCAGCGATTCGTGAGGCGTTCAATATTCCTGATGATGATGTCGTACTTGTGTGGGGAGGGGGGCTGTATCAGTGGTTTGACCCGCTGACGCCCATTAGGGCAATTCACCAATTGGCTCTAAAAGGTACGCGCGTCCATTTGGTATTTATCGGAGTAAAACATCCTAATCCTGGAATAGCCCAGCCCGATATGTGTACTCAAGCCGTTGAGTTGGCGACGCGACTTGGTGTGAATGGAGACTTGGTACATTTCAATTTTGGATGGGTAGATTACAGCGATCGCCATAATTTTCTGTTGGATGCCGATGCCGGAATAAGCGCTCACTATAATAATCCTGAAACTCGTTTTTCTTTTCGCACGCGAATGCTGGATTATATTTGGTGCGGATTGCCGATTATCGCAACCAAGGGTGATGTTTTTGGCGATTCCCTTCTAACTGAAGGTATGGGTATTGCGGTTGATTATGAGGATGTAGAAGGCTGGGTTTCTGCCGTTGAGGTAATTAGCAGGGATCGTATGGTAAGGCAGGCGTATAGCGAACAAGTTATCCGTAATTCGGCAAGTTATCGTTGGGATATTTTGGTCGAACCCTTGATAGAGCGTTTTCATAAGATTACAGTTTCACCGGATCGAGTGCTTGTCCGCAAGCGTTATGCCAACAAAGGATCTCCTCTGAGTTTTTGGCTGCGTCTACGTAGGCTTTATGCATCCGGAGGAATTCGCTCGGTGTTCGCAGTTTTCATCAGAAAGATTTCCAAGCGCCTGCGCTGATTTTTAAAGCAATTAAGCATTTTTTTGAGTAATTTATGAGTATTCCAGAATTGCCGGTTTGTGCTGTAATAATTACCTATCATCCAGATTACGATCATCTGGCAACCCTGCTTTCTGTGTTGGCTGAGCAGGCAGATAATATTGTCATTGTGGATAATGCGACTCCTGGTGCAGCGGGTTTGTTCAGTGAGTTTAAGGCGGCAATGAAAAACCTTGATGTTATTGTTTTGGATGACAACTTTGGTATTGGCCACGCTCAGAACGTAGGCATTGAATTCGCTGGAAAAAAGAAAAGTAAGTATGTCGCCTTGTTTGATCAGGACAGTTGCCCTGAGCAGGGAATGATCGATAAGCTGCTACGGACCGCTGCGCAACTGGAGGGGCAGGGTGTGCGCGTGGGAGCGGTTGCACCATGCTATAAGGATGCACAGGCAGGTGTTCTATCAAGTTTTGTACGGGTGGGGCTGTTTGGCTTTAGTCGTACGCACTACATCCAGGGGCAGGGTCCCATCGAGGCCGATTTTCTGATTTCATCTGGATCCGTCATTCCAATGTCTGTTTTGGATGATGTCGGAGGGGTGGATGCCAGTCTATTTATTGATCACGTCGATACCGAGTGGTGTTTTCGTGCAACTTCTCAGGGTTATAAACTGTTTGGTGTAGCGGATGCGGTGATGCTCCATTCGTTGGGTGATCATAGAGTCAGATTCTGGTTCTTGAGATGGAGAACGGTCCCGTACCATTCACCGTTTCGCTATTACTATATGTTTAGAAACAGTGTATTGCTTCAGCGTCGAGCCTACATGCCTCTCAAGTGGAAACTTGCTGATATTGCTCGTTGCTTGAGAGCTCTTGTTTTTTTTGGTCTTTTTTCAGAGTCTCGAATGGCCTGCGTCAAAATGATGATTCGGGGCGTAAGGGATGGGCTTTCTGGAGTAACAGGAAAGCTAAAGAGCTGAAAGTTTGATGATAAGCGTATTTCAGAGAATTACGATGTCCGCGAAAGTATCTCAATCATGGCATCCTGAATACAGTGGTCTCGTAGCTTTTTCTGATAGCTCTCAATATCATATTTTGCTCTAAAAAACTCCACTTTTTTCACGACAGGATTGAAAGCGGCATAGCAAGCTCCCGGGATCCGATCTCGAGCTTGGCCAACGGAACCTGGATTGATAATGATGCCCGAATCCAGTGCTCTCTGCATGGGATGGTGAGTGTGTCCCAGCACAAGATATTCAGTTTGGTCAGGCCAGGAAAATTCGATATCGGTATTCTTGTATATGTACTCTTCGGCGTTATTGGGGCTTCCGTGGGCGATTTTCAAACGACAGATCGTTTGCGGCCCGTCATCGGAGTTCAATGTGAATGTGACATCAATAGCATCCGGAAGTGACGCGACCCACTCAAGGTTTTCAAGATGAAGGGCGTCTCTGGTCTGTTGAATTCGATACTTGGACTCCCGGCTCTGCGGATACTCCAGCTCCCCAAGTACATACTTGTCGTGGTTTCCCTTTATGCAATGTACTTTGCGTTCTATCAGCAATCTGCATACTTCATTTGGCTCTGTGTAGTAACCTAGCAGGTCGCCGGCGCACAAAATGTCTGCTCCGGCCGGTATCGAATTCAATACAGCTACAAGTGCGGGCAGGTTTGCGTGCACGTCTGCAATGATGAATACAGGTGTTTTGCGAACAGGCAGGGGGAGCTGGAGGCATTTCATTTTATTTAAAATACAACTCTTCGTAGTAACGGAGGAAGCGTCCGGATTTTGCAATGTTCCAGTCTTCAAATGGCTGTTGCATCACGACGTTGTAAACGAATGCCGCGCATGAGTTGTAGCCGTAGTGGGCCTTAGAGGCCTCTGTTGAGCTAAGTCGGCCATTAATTTCGAACAGTACAGGGCCGGACTCGGTCATGATCAATTGCACGTTGAAATGTCCGAAATCCAATCCCTCTTTAATTAGCGACTGGCCGATCTGACTCAGGTACTCGGAAATTTGATCATTGACGACTATTTCGCCGTAAGAAGTGGCACCATCAGGAGTAAGCGTGCGTTTGAAGACAATGTGGTTTATTTCTTTAGTATAGCGGTCGACATAGCAGCCGCACGTGTACTCGTCGCCCGTGAGCATTTCTTGTACGAGGAAGGCCTCAGACTTGATGTTTTCTTCCGACACAAGCTTTTTAGCGTCGCTCAGGTTATTTGCTTTATAAATGCTGCGAGATGAAGAACTGTGGTTTGGTTTGATGATAACCGGGCCTGCAATGCTGGCGGATTCCAGATAGTCAGTCAGCTCACTTGTCTGAGGAACTCGGACGCCGTGTTGGCTCAAAACTTCGGAAGTCACTACCTTGTCCATGCAAATGCCGGCAATTTTCGAGGAAAGTGTAGCAGCCTTCAGTGTTTCATCTCGAAATAGTGCAACAGCCGAGAGCTCGTGCTGCGTTCCAGAGAAAACGATATCGATGTCATGATCTTTGACGTACTGGCGCAGGTGTGAGTGGTACTCTGGGGCCGCTGCCAGTGGGAAGATAGGGGTTTTTACTACTGGGGCGGATGGCAGGGCGAAAAAGCGACCTGCACCCAGCTCATCGCTGTTGGCGAAATGAATATTCAAAGGGGCACCAAAATCATGGTAGGCCAAAGCTTTATAAATGCTTTGCCCCATCACTGAGCCTGCGCCGGTAATCAAGATGTTCATGAGTTTCTATAACCTATAAATTAATTTCTTCGACATAGTCAGTGAGCGCCTCTTGAAAAGAGCTCCATTTCGGGGTGTAACCGCTCAGGAACGAAGTCTGCATGGTTCTTATATCGAAATGAGAACGGTCATTTTCAATACTTTTGAAAATGACATCGAGCTTGGAGTGCTCAGCGACTTTCGTCACAATTTCGAGAACGCTCGCTGAATCCGAATACCCAACGTTCAATGCTCTCTTTGCAGTAGCAAGGTCAAATCCGTCAACGGCAATCCATTTTAGAAACAAAACCAATTCAGTGGCATGAATATAGGTTCGTCTCTTTGAGCCTGCTCCGAAGAGTGACAGACTGTTATTTGTACGGATGCTTTGTTCTATGGCTCTGAAGAAGTTTCCGTGCTTTTGCCCTACACCAAAGACATCTGCTATTCGAATTGAAACGAAGGGGAGTTTGATGCAGTCATCAAAGAGCTTTTCGGCGAAAATTTTAGCGGCTGAGTAATAGTCGTTACATCTCAGGTTGTCCGAGGTCTTGCAGTTCAGCGCAAAAGGATAAACATTGTTGGTTGAGGCAAATATCAAGCCGCGATGCTTTTCGTTGACTTGCTCCAATACGTGAGTATCGATCAGCATATTCTCAGCGAGCGCTTCCCGGCTGTTCTGCATGTTTGCCGCAAGGTGGATTATTACTGCGCCTGCAGGTACACAACTGAAATCAGTATCTAAAAAGTCAGAGGCGTCAAAAGCCTCCAGTAGTTTTAGACCCAAATAACCAGTTGCCCCGGTTACCGCAACGCGGAAGAGGGGGGAGTACTTGCAGCGCAGATTCATAATCAGTTCCCTATGCGTACGACGGTTTTCAGCTTCTCAGCGATAAACTGCACATCCTGTTGGGTCACGCCCATATGCATTGGTAGCGAAATCAGTTCTTTATTGATTTCGTGGGCAACAGGGCAGGTGCCCGCGCCAGATGCATAAAGTTTATATTCAGTGTTGTCGCGGTAGTGAACGCCTGGGTGAATCTCGTACTCGTTAAGAGCCATCAGGACTTCATCTCGCTTGTCTACTCGGACCTGGTACAGGTGGCGGGAAGATTCGCACCCAGGCGCAATCTGGACTGCGCGGATGAGTTCATCACCTGCCAAAGCTTCTTCGTACCATTTGGCCAACTGACGACGGTAGGCGTTGTCGCGATCAAGATACTTCAGCGATACCAGGCCGATTGCCGCCATGACGGAGTTGCCGTGGTATTTGAAACCCAGTTCTTCAACGTCGTACATCCATTTGTAGGCGCCTTGGCTCACAGTGCGGGCGAAGGTGTCCTTGTTAATCCCCAACCAGCAAAGCTTGCGGGCGCGTGCGTCATCCTCTGCATCTGCGAAGCAGATCATTCCGGAGTCGGCGGTAGCAAGGTTTTTGACAGCCTGGAAACTGAATACAGTTACGTCTGCATCGTGTCCGACGTGCTTGCCGTCTACACGTGTGCCGGCCATGTGGGCGGCATCCAGAACGACCTTGATCCCGCGATCTTTACACAGCTTGAGCACTTTAGCGTATTGACCGATGTTACCGCCAATGCCTACGAAGATAAGGGCCTTGGTTTTGTCGGTAATCTTGCGCTCCACATCCACAGGGTCGAGGCAAAGATATTCATCGACGTCAGCAAAAACAGGGGTCAGTTCAGCCTGAACAATCGCATGGTTGGTGGAGACGAAGGTCAGTGGAGTCGTAATGACTTCGGCGTCATCTCCCCAGCCGTACTTTGTCTTCATCATGTGGAATGCCAAGTGCAGGCCCACAGTGTTTGAACTGAGGAAGTGTGCGTGCGGCAGACCGGTGTAAGCTTTCCAGGATTCCTCAAACTCGACAGTCTTGAAACCCAGGCCAGTCCAGCCCTTTTCAAGGCACTCACGGATGCCCTCAAGGCATTCATCTACTCTGAAATTAGGAACAAAAAGTTGAACGGCCATCATATCACCCCGCGTGTTTGCTTAAATATTTGTTTATAACTACTTCTGGAAGGCCGTCTTCGACAATGCTGCCATGGTCAATCCAGATAACTCTGTTGCATAGTTTTTTCAATAGATCCGGCTGGTGGGAAACAAACACCATGATGCTGGAGCTGTCAATAAATTCATGCATTCGCAACAAAGCCTTATCGATAAACTCTGCGTCGCCACCGGCAAACAGTTCATCAAGAATAAGGATGTCCGGATGGACGGCTGTGGCAATCGCAAACGCCAAACGCATGTACATACCGGTCGAATAGTACTTGACCGGCGTGTCGATAAACTCTGCGAGCCCAGTAAACTCGATGATTTCGGGCTCGATTTTCTTCAGCATGGATGTGCTGTAGCCCAGAATCGCGCCGTTTAGGTAGATGTTGTCTCTACCGCTCAGCTCCACGTTGAAGCCTGCTCCAATTTCTAGCAGGGGAGCAATTCGACCATTGACAGTCACGCTACCTTCGGTCGGATGATAGATCCCGCATATCGCTTTAAGCAACGTGCTCTTGCCTGCGCCGTTATGGCCTACGATGCCGATTCTATCTCCGTGAGTGATCTCCAGGTTGAGATCCTTGAGGGCGCGGAACTCCGTGTACTTTACTTTTCCGCGGCGTTTCAGCAGGCCGGCAAAAAATTCTTTTAACGACTGACCTTTGTCGTGATACAGACGGAAGTTCAGATTTAGGTTTTTTATCGAGATATTTGAATTCATATCGATCACAACTTGAATACTATGAATCGATCATGTTTTTTGAATGTGTAAACACCAAAAGCCATGCTGAGAAGTGCGAGTGCGATTACTTTTGCGTAGACATCGAGTGATGCGATATTGCCTTCGTAAATCGGTAGTCGGAAAATTTCGACAAATAGCGTCAACGGGTTTAGAGCGAATATCCACTTGTACGCTTCGGGCACAAATGTGAGTGGGTATATGATCGGGGTCAGGTAATAAAGAGCCTGGAGAATCACGCCGACGATATTAGGCAGGTCTCGGAATGAAACGGTAGCAATGCTCAAGGCTAGTGTCAGGCCCACGGCAAAACAGAACAGGAGCAGGAAGTTTATAGGCAGAATAAACAGCGAGGCGGTAAACGGGGCGCCAATGGCAAGTGCGATAATAAACAGGCAGATGGTGCTGAATATTGCGTCTACCAGCAGGCTGACGGATATGGAAATTACAAAAATTTGCTTGGGGATATGTATTTTCTTTATAAGGGATTCGTTGTTTAACAACGCTTGCATCCCTTGTCCAATACAGTTGGAGAACAACGTGAATGGAACCAGGCCGGAGAACAGAAAAATTGCAAATGTTTTAAGAGGCCATCGCATGATCATCGAAAAAACGACGGACGTTACTATCATGGTGAGCAGCGGATTCAGCAATGTCCAGAAAAATCCGAGCGCGGTTCGTCTGTAGCGAATGGTCAGTTGTTGCCAAATTAGTTGTTTTAGCACTAATTTGTATTGGAATATCTCTTTAAAAAAAGCAATGAACACAATATTTTATCCGAGGCTCGAGGGCCAAATTGCTTATTCCTCACAGGGCGCCGTCCGGTGAGGGAGGGCGACCATCCGTTTGTTGCCTGATTAGCAGGGATCCGATTTATTCGTTTTGGTTTAGGTTCAAAGTAGGTTCACCCGAACTGGCTAATATTTGTATAGCAAGGCTGGCGTTGAGCCAGCTTAGAGTAGTATCGGCTTGGCTGTGTCTGATTGGGTATCAATGCTGAAACACTCGCCAGGATTTTTACCTTGGCTGCCAAGAAACCGTGGAAGCATACCAGCATGCGACTGTCTTATGAAGCCGCAACGGAACGCCGCTTCGAGTCACCTAGCGTCGCAGCGTAGCTTCACCCGAGAGAGTTAAAACAACGGTATTTATCGAGTGATAACTCACCCTTGAGCGACGACTCACTGCTCACATTTGAACCAAGAAGGTAGGTATGTCGCAGTAATTTCGCTACGCATGAACTGCCACAGCACGAAGGTAAAGGTCATAATGTGATTGCCCTGTCGAGGATGACTGCCGTGATCACCGGGGTAAATCAATTCTGCCTTGCGTGCAGGTCAATTATCGACCCGGCAATCAAGGGCGTTAATGGCAGCTATATCTGGAGTCTGTCCAAGCATGAGTTTCTGGTGGTTTCTTGCAGCAGTGGCTGCGTCTTTCACTATGACTGCAGTTATCCGTCGATATGCGATAACGCGTAGCTTGCTGGATATTCCCAATGCCAGAAGTTCTCATACCCTGCCTACACCCAGAGGCGGCGGCTTGGCGATAGTAGTGGTTTTTCTGATTGCGATAGGTGTGATGAGTTTGCAATCAGCGATTTCCTTGCCGGTTTTATGCGCATTATTGGGTGCGGGCGGTCTGGTGGCTATCATCGGTTTTATGGATGATCATGGCCATATTGCGGCTAGGTGGCGCCTTTTCGGACACTTTGTCGCGGCTATTTGGGTTGTGTTCTGGCTGGGTGGCTTTCCGCAAATGGTTATCTTTGGCCACACAGTAAATTTTGCATGGGCCGGAAGTGTTCTCGCTGCTGTTTATCTGGTCTGGATGCTGAATCTGTACAATTTCATGGATGGCATTGACGGCATTGCCAGTGTCCAGGCGATTTGCGCTTGCCTTGGGTGCAGTCTCCTGTATTGCCTTGGCGAACTGCCACATTTGATGTGGGTGCCTTTGATGCTTGCGTTTTCGGTCACCGGTTTTTTATTTTGGAATTTCCCCCCGGCCAGGATTTTCATGGGCGATGCGGGTAGTGGCTTTCTCGGGATCGTTCTCGGGGGGCTTTCGCTGCAGGCCGCGCATGTAGATCAACGATGGTTTTGGGTATGGCTTATCCTGTTAGGAGTTTTCATCGTTGATGCCACCTTCACATTGCTCAGGCGTCTCATGCGCGGCGATAAGGTCTACGAGGCTCATCGGAGTCATGCCTATCAATACGCTTCTCGTCGTTATGGTAGGCATCTTCCGGTCACACTGGGGGTGTTGTTCATCAATGTATGCTGGCTTCTGCCTCTGGCTGCCTCGGTAATCTACATGGACATCGATGGGGCCTCGGCGACACTGATTGCTTACATCCCTTTATTGGCAATCGCCATCAAGTACCATGCAGGTGCATCGGAGGCGCCGTTTCAGGGTGCTTGAGACCTGAGGCCTTCAGGTGGTGTATGACCCGTTTTTCCAATGTTTTAAAGGTCGTTGCAAGGACAGAACCATTCGGTTGAGGTTTATGGACAAAATACGTGCGCTGTTACTGAGCTTGCCGAGAAGGCAAAAGCGGTTGATCCAAGTGACCACCGATATCGTGTTGGTCTGGGCAGCGCTTTGGCTGGCTTTTGTTGTCCGGCTAGGAATTGATGATGTTTTCAATCCGTTGAAGACGCACTTTTGGCTGTTCCTTACCGCTCCAGTCGTAGCGATCCCTCTTTTTATCCGTTTCGGTATGTATCGTGCAGTCATGCGGTATTTCGGCAATGACGCACTGATTGCGATCACCAAGGCCGTCAGCCTGTCCTCCCTGATCCTGGCGCTCGTCGTTTATTGGTACAGCAACCACCAGGCTGTCGTGCCTCGCTCGATCATATTCAATTACTGGTGGTTGAGCCTCGTCATTATCGGCGGTCTGCGCCTGTGTATGCGGCAGTACTTCATGGGCGATTGGTTTACCGCCGTTCAGTATGTCCCTTTTACCAATCGTGACGATGGTCTGACCAAGGTTGCGATCTACGGCGCCGGCGTCGCGGGTAATCAGCTCGTCGCCGCGTTGCGAATGGGCCGGGTATTGCGTCCGGTTGCATTTATCGACGACGACCCCGGTATTTCCGATCGTTCCATCTCTGGCCTCCAGGTGTACAAGCCCAAACATATCCAGCAAATGATCGACGAAACAGGCGCCCAGGAAATATTGTTGGCACTACCTTCCTCGACTCGCGCTCGTCGCCGGGAGATTCTCAATCTGCTGGAGGGCTTCCCGCTTCACGTACGCAGTGTCCCGAATTTCACTGATTTGGCCAGCGGACGGGTTAAAGTCGAAGACATTCAGGAAGTAGATATTGCTGATTTGCTCGGTCGCGATTCCGTTCCCGCGCAACCAGAACTGCTTGAGCGCTGTATCACAGGCAAGACTGTGATGGTCACTGGTGCAGGCGGATCGATCGGTGCGGAGCTGTGCCGGCAAATTTTCGCGTTGGGTCCGACGACGCTCTTGTTGTTCGAGCACAGTGAATTCAATCTCTACAGCATCCTGTCGGAATTGGAGCAACGGAGCAGTCGGGAGTCAGTTGCAACCCGTTTGCTGCCGATACTGGGTTCAATTCGGCATCGGGACAAACTTCTGGATGTGATGAAGACTTGGGGTGTGGACACGGTGTACCACTCGGCAGCTTACAAGCACGTTCCAATGGTCGAGCACAACATTGCCGAAGGCGTGCTCAACAATGTGATTGGCACGCTCAATACTGCTCAGGCCGCGTTGCAGGCAGGCGTCTCCAGCTTCGTGTTGATCTCCACCGATAAGGCAGTACGCCCTACTAATGTTATGGGTAGCACCAAGCGATTTGCCGAGTTGATCCTGCAAGCACTAAGCCGTGAGATTGCCCCTGTCTTGTTTGGTGACAATGGTAAGGTATCCCGAGTCAACAAAACTCGTTTCACCATGGTGCGCTTTGGCAACGTGCTGGGATCTTCCGGCTCCGTGATTCCTTTGTTTCACAGTCAGATCAAATCGGGTGGCCCGCTGACGGTCACCCACCCGAAAATCACGCGCTACTTCATGACTATTCCAGAAGCCGCACAGCTGGTAATTCAAGCCGGCTCAATGGGGCAGGGCGGTGATGTATTCGTGTTGGATATGGGGGAGCCAGTCAAGATCGTCGAGCTGGCGGAAAAAATGATTCACCTATCTGGGTTGAGCATTCGATCCGAGCGTAATCCCCAGGGGGATATATCCATCGAGTTCACCGGGTTGCGTCCTGGTGAAAAGCTCTACGAAGAGTTGTTGATCGGGGATAATGTGGCGGCCACACCTCATCCGATGATTATGACGGCCAATGAGGATCATCTGCCTTGGGAAGTATTAAAGGTCAGGTTATCCAATTTGTTGACGGCTGTTGATGAGGATGATTATTCGAGGGTTCGCCAGTTGTTGCGCGAAACCGTATCCGGCTACACCCCCGACGGCGAGATCGTCGACTGGATCTACCAGCAACGCCGTCTCGAACCCTGATTGTTTCACATCCTGTAACGCTCGCATTTTTGACATGCTCCATCCATGACCTACTTTTGAAGAGCAGCTTCGGAAAAGCTGCTTTCTCAAATGATGATGGAGCGTCACTTATGCGTACCGGTTACTTGTACTCCCTGATATTTGCTTTCCTGACCAGCGCGTCGATTGCAGCGATTGCTGCACCTGTCGCGCCTTCCGAGCCAGTGAAGGCGCCAATGGTAATGGATGCTGCTGCACCTTCTCAGAGTGCGAAAGTCGATCTCAATGGTGCCGACGCAACAACGTTGCAAAAGGAACTGTCCGGTGTAGGCGAGGCCAAGGCCAAAGCGATTGTTGCGTATCGAGAAACAAACGGGCCGTTCGCATCGGTGGATGAGTTGCTGGAAGTGAAGGGGATCGGCAAGGCGATCCTGGATCGCAATCGCGAGAAGCTGGAAGTCAACTAAGCTGATTGTTCAACGCCAAAGGGCCGGTCATTGACCGGCCTTTCTGTTTTTTGGTGGGCAATGCTCGTCGGAGGGGTGTTGTAGCGCTTGTCGGGAAACTGGAAATTACGGCTATCATATTGGCTTAAAATTATGCCTATAATAATTTCCGTAGCCTTCGATCCGACAGAAGGCCATGTCCCTTATGCATGTCAGGAGCACGTTCATGAATTCTATTCAGTCCAAAGGTACAGCGCTCGTCACTGGCGCATCTTCTGGTATTGGTGCGATCTACGCGCAGCGATTGGCGGCTCGCGGTTTTGATTTGCTGTTGGTCGCTCGTGATCAGGAGCGTCTGGAAAGTGCAGCGAGCAAGTTGCGTGATAGCCATGGCGTTCAGGTCGAGGTATTGAAGGCGGATCTGACGCAAAAGGACGATGTGCTGAAACTTCAGCAACGTCTGCGCAGCGACTCAAGTATCAGCTTGCTGGTGAACAACGCCGGTGTGGCGGCGAACGGATTGCTGGCCAATTCAGACGCGGAACAACTGGAGCGTTTGATCCAGTTGAATGTCACTGCCGTCACGCTGTTGGCCTCTGCAGCCGCGGCGAGTTTCGCCAAGGCAGGTCGTGGCACGATCATCAATATCGCCTCGGTGGTCGCGCTGTTTCCGGAGCGTTTCAATGCGACCTACAGCGCCAGCAAAGCTTATGTGTTGAGCCTCACTCAATCCTTGAATGCCGAGCTCGAAGGCACCGGCGTCAAGGTGCAAGCGGTGCTGCCTGGCGTTACCCGTACGGAAATCTGGGAACGATCCGGGATCGACGCCAGCGGCATTCCGGCCGAAATGGTGATGGAGGCCGGCGAGATGGTCGATGCCGCACTGGCAGGTCTGGACCAAGGGGAGGTCGTTACTATCCCGTCCCTGCCGGATGCGGGCGAGTGGCATGCCTTTGTTGCTGCGCGGCACGTCATGGCCCCGAATCTGTCGCGTAGTTCGGCAGCTAGCCGTTACAAGTAAGTTTTCTGAATCGGTAAGAGGTAAACGCGGTATGGATCAGCGTCGAATAGTAGTCACGGGCATGGGCCTGGTTTCACCCTTGGGTAGCGGTGTCGAAGTTGTCTGGCAGCGTTTGCTGGAAGGGCGTTCGGGGCTGCGTAATTTGCCTGAAGCTGTGGTCGCTGACTTGCCCACCAGTGTTGGCGGCAGGGTGCCAACCGTGGAAGAGGACGCCGAGGCCGGTTTCGATCCGGATCGCGCCACGCCGCCCAAAGAACAGAAGAAGATGGATCGCTTCATTCTGTTTGCCATGGAGGCCGCCCGGCAGGCGCTGGAGCAGGCTGGGTGGCATCCGTCCGAAGAAAAAAGCCGGGAGCGCACCGCGACGATTATCGGCTCGGGTGTGGGCGGGTTCGGGGCGATTGCCGATGCCGTACGTACAACTGACAGCCGAGGCCCGCGTCGTTTGTCGCCCTTTACCATTCCTTCCTTTCTGGTCAATCTGGCGGCCGGGCATGTGTCGATTCAGCATGGCCTCAAAGGGCCATTGGGCGCGCCGGTAACGGCCTGTGCTGCCGGGGTTCAGGCGATTGGCGACGCGGCGCGGCTGATTCGTGCTGGTGAAGCCGACATTGCTGTGTGCGGTGGAGCGGAAGCTTCGATCGATCGGGTCAGCCTTGCCGGTTTCGCGGCAGCTCGGGCGCTGTCCAGTGGCTACAACGACACGCCGCAGCGCGCCTCCCGACCGTTCGACAGCGGTCGTGATGGCTTTGTCATGGGCGAGGGCGCGGGCCTGCTGGTGATCGAGTCTCTGGAGCATGCCCTGGCACGTGGCGCGAAACCCTTGGCCGAGCTGGTCGGTTACGGCACCACGGCCGATGCCTATCATCTGACAGCGGGCCCTGAAGACGGCAGCGGTGCACGGCGAGCAATGGAGTTGGCGCTGGCTCAGGCCGGTGTTACGCCGGCTCAGGTGCAGCACCTTAATGCTCACGCCACTTCCACGCCGGTGGGCGATCTTGGCGAGTTGGCGGCGATCAAAAGCGTCTTCGGTGTGCAGAATAAAATCGCCGTGACCTCGACCAAATCCGCCACCGGGCATCTGCTCGGTGCTGCTGGCGGGCTTGAAGCGATCTTCACGTTATTGGCAATTCGTGATCAGGTCGTTCCGCCGACGCTCAACTTCGATAATCCCGACCCTGCCAGCGAAGGTGTGGACATCGTTCATGGCCAGGCACGGGCGATGCCGATCGAATACGCATTGTCCAACGGCTTCGGTTTTGGCGGGGTAAACGCCAGCGTGCTGTTCAAGCGTTGGCAGGATTAGTCTTCCGACTGTTTGAGATGGTCGCGGGTGACGTCAAGAATGCGCTGCGCAAACCCGGCATCCGCGACACTGCGTGACAGCAGCAGAGCGCCGACCAGCGTCGACATGATGACGATGGCCCGGTCGGTACTATTGTCACCTTCGAGGGTGTTGTCGATCTGCTCCAGTCGCGCGTTGAGTACGGAGTCACTGGTTGGGCTGGGTTGTCCGCGCAGGCCCAGCTCAGAGGAGATGGTCAGGAGAGGGCAGCCTTCATGCGGGGAGGTCTGATGCCATTCGGACAAGTAGGTGTCGATAAACACGTGCAGCGGATTTTCCTGCGCAAAAATTTCCGCGCACAGCCCATCAACCTGATCGCTTGCTTCTTGCAATGCCTTTTCAACCAACTCGTCCTTGGATTTGAAGTGCGAGTAGAAACCGCCATGGGTCAAGCCCAGCGCCTTCATTAGTGGCTGCAGGCCGGTTGCGCCGATGCCGTCCTTGCGAAATCGTGCGGAAGCTTCCTTGATGATGCGCTGATGGGTCTGGGCTTTGTGGTCTTGCGAGTAACGCATTTGGAACTCTCCGCAACAATGCCCCCATCTTAACCAAGGAAAATTAGATGGTGACTGTACTTCTACTTCTAAAAAGCGTGCAGGCAGGTCCGATCGGATCTGAAAAAACAAACCCCGCCAATCAGGCGGGGTTTTCATTAGCGATCTTGTGCTTCTTTCGCGTCCATTTCCGCGTTGCGTTGCGCGACGCGCTTGCGTTCTTCATCGGTCAGTTCGACCTTGTTGGCGGTGTCTCGCAACATCATCAACCCGCCAACGATCGAGCCGATTGCAACGACCAGAATCAACCAGGCATACCAAGGCATAACGGCTCTCCTTAAAGGCAGATCGGTGGGCGAGGATTTCGCCGTGAACCGCTGCATAGAACTTTTGAGCGAAATGAATTCGCAGTGGTTCCATTCTAGGCCCGTTATGCCCGGTGCATGCGATCAATCCTACAGGCCGGTCAGCATCGCATCGGCCGGTGCGTTGGCCCGTAGTTGACCGGTGAGCAGGAAGTAGCCAAAGCCCACAGCCATGAATCCGAGAAAAATCAGCCCGATCAAGGCGTTGAACCACGCCATCGCCACCAGACACACCACCGCCAGCATCAAGGCGATCAACGGGATCAGCGGATAGCACGGCGCACGGAATGTACGCTCCAGGTTCGGCTCGGATTTACGCAGTTTGAATAGACTAAGCATGCTCATGATGTACATCACGATTGCGCCGAACACCGCCATGGTGATCATCGCAGCAGTGAGGGTCATCCCACCGAGGTTGATCAGACCATCGCTATAGATCGCTGCGATGCCGATGATGCCGCCGACGATGATCGCCCGGTGCGGCGTCTGGAAGCGCGACAGCTTGGCCAGCGAGGCCGGCAGGTAACCGGCGCGGGCGAGGGCGAAGAACTGTCGCGAGTAGCCAAGAATGATGCCGTGGAAACTTGCCACCAGCCCGAACAGGCCGATCCAGACCAGCATGTGCAGCCAGCCGGAATTGTCGCCGACCACGGTTTTCATCGCCTGCGGCAGTGGGTCGTTGATGTTTGCCAGGGTGCGCCAGTCGCCGACGCCACCTGCGAAGAACATCACACCCATGGCCAGCAACACCAGGGTCAGGATGCCGCTGATGTAAGCCTTGGGAATTGTGCGTTTTGGGTCCTTGGCTTCTTCGGCGGCCATGGCCGCGCCTTCGATGGCGAGGAAGAACCAGATGGCAAATGGAATCGCCGCAAACATCCCGGCAATTGCCGGCGCACCGAAAACGTCCGAGCCAGCCCAGCCATTGAGGGCGAAGTTGCTGAAGCTGAAGGCCGGGGCGACGACCCCCATGAACACCAGCAACTCGGCGACGGCGAGTACGCAGACGATCAACTCGAAGGTCGCCGCCAGTTTCACGCCAAGGATGTTCAAGCCCATGAACACGATGTAGGCGCCGACCGCCGCGTGTTTCGGATCGAGCGCGGGGAATTGCACATTCAGGTAAGCGCCGATAGCCAGCGCAATGGCTGGTGGCGCGAAAACGAATTCGATCAGCGTCGCCAGCCCGGCGATCAATCCACCTTTCTCACCAAATGCTCGGCGACTGTAAGCAAATGGCCCGCCCGCGTGAGGTATCGCCGTGGTCAGTTCGGTGAAGCTGAAAATAAAGCAGGTGTACATGGTCGCGACCATGAACGAGGTCACCAGAAAGCCCAGTGTTCCGGCCACGCCCCAGCCATAACTCCAGCCGAAGTATTCCCCGGAAATCACCAGCCCGACTGCAATGCCCCACAGGTGCAACGTGCCCAGCGTGGGTTTGAGTTGTGTGTTCATTCGTTTGCTCCCTGAAGGTTTGGAAAGCTCGGGGGAGGCTGTGTGCAGTGGGCGTGCCATTCCGGGAAATCAGGTCGTAATGCGCTGAAAGCTGTCGTTATCCAAGATGTTCATCACTGGATGGGCACATTTCCGTGCGCCAGTTGAGTGCGATGTCGTCGGTTATGCCGCCATCGCGAGCAGGCTCACTCCTACAGTTGAACGCATTCCAACTGTAGGAGTGAGCCTGCTCGCGATGGGGCCTGAACAAGCGGCGCAAAACCCTGCTGTAACGCCAGCATAAACCCACTCTTTACGCTTTCTTTATGCCCCGCCGCACCCCTCGGTCTCGTTCCTTTACAGCCTCCTTTCCGACAATGCCTGCACACACGGCAATACGCCGTAACACGGAGATCTTCCATGAGCGTTCTGGACGGGGTGTCCCTGCTGCTGGCAGTGGGGCTGTTCATTTATCTGTTGGTTGCGCTGTTGCGCGCGGACCGAAACTAGGAGCGGCTATGCACAGTTATGACTATTGGCTGATCCTCGCGTTTTTCGCGGTGGTCTTGCTGCCGGCGCCGTTCCTCGGGCGCTTCTACTACAAAGTGATGGAAGGTCAGCGCACCTGGCTGACGCCGATTCTCGGCCCGGTCGAGCGCGGCTGTTATCGCATTGCCGGGGTTGATCCGCAGGCTGAACAGAGCTGGCAGAAATACACGCTGGCGCTGCTGGCGTTTAACCTCGCCGGTTTTCTGCTGTTGTTTGCGATCCTGTTGTTCCAGGATCACCTGCCGCTCAACCCGCAGAACCTGCCGGGCCAGGAGTGGACGCAAGCGTTCAACACCGCCGTCAGTTTCATGACCAACACCAACTGGCAGTCCTACAGCGGTGAAGCGACCCTCAGCTACCTGAGTCAGATGGTTGGCCTCACCGTGCAGAACTTCGTCAGCGCCGCGACTGGCCTGGCTGTGCTGGTTGCGCTGTGCCGTGGTATCGGTCGCAAGTCGACCAAGACCCTCGGCAACTTCTGGGTCGACATGACCCGTGCCACCCTCTACGGTTTGTTGCCGCTGTGCCTGTTGCTGGCGCTGTATCTGGTGTGGCAGGGCGTGCCGCAAACTTTCGCGCAATACGTCAATGCCGTGACGATTCAGGGTGTTGATCAAGTGATCCCGCTTGGTCCTGCGGCCAGCCAGATTGCGATCAAGCAACTGGGCACCAACGGTGGCGGCTTCTTCGGCGTCAACTCGGCGCACCCGTTCGAGAACCCGACTGCATGGAGCAACCTGTTCGAAGTCGGCTCGATCATTCTGATCCCGGTGGCGCTGGTGTTCACCTTCGGCCATTACGTCAAGGACCTGCGTCAGAGCCGCGCGATCATCGCCTGCATGCTGGCGCTGTTTCTGATCGGCGGCGCGACTTCGCTGTGGGCCGAGTATCAGCCGAATCCAACCCTGAACAACGCCGCCGTCGAACAGACTGCACCGCTGGAAGGCAAGGAAGCACGCTTCGGCACCACCGCCACTGTGCTCTGGTCGGTGACCACCACGGCGGCGTCGAACGGCTCGGTCAACGGTATGCATGACAGCCTCAACCCGCTCAGCGGCATGGTTGCGCTGGTCAACATGATGGTCGGCGAAGTGATCTTCGGCGGTGTTGGCGCCGGGCTCTACGGCATGTTGCTCAACGTGCTGATCGCGGTATTCCTCGCCGGCCTGATGATCGGCCGCACACCGGAATACCTCGGCAAGAAACTGCAGGCGCGGGAAGTGCAACTGCTGGTCGTCACCTTGCTGGTCATGCCGGTTGGTGTGTTGGTGCTCGGCGCGATCGCCGCGACGTTGCCCGGCCCTGCGGCAACCATCAGCAACCCCGGCCCGCACGGCTTCAGTCAATTGCTCTACGCCTACACCTCGGCCAGCGCGAACAACGGTTCGGCGTTCGGCGGCCTGAGTGCAAATACACCGTTCCATAACCTGATGCTCGGTCTGGGCATGTTGATCGGTCGCTTCGGTTACATCCTTCCGGTGCTGGCCCTGGCCGGTAGCCTGGCGATGAAGAAAACCGCACCGATCGGCCAGAACAGCTTCCCGACCCACGGCCCGCTGTTCGTGACCCTGTTGACCGTGACCATTTTGCTGGTGGGCGGCCTGACCTTTCTGCCGACCCTGGCGTTGGGCCCAATCGCTGAACATCTGAGCATGGGCTTCTAAGGAATCCATCATGAATATGCACGTTCCTGCATCAAAACCTGCGGTGCCGGCCAAGTCGGCAGAAGCACCGAAAACCGCGATCTCGGCCCTGTGGCGCCCGGCGCTGGTGCAAGCGTTCGTCAAGCTCGACCCTCGGCAACTGGTGCGTTCGCCAGTGATGCTGGTGGTCGAACTGACCGCGATTTTCACCACCGTGTTGTGCTTCATTCCGGACAACGTCGTGCCGACTTTCGTCGCCGCGCAAATTGCCCTGTGGCTGTGGTTCACCGTGCTGTTCGCCAACTTCGCCGAAGCCTTGGCCGAAGGTCGCGGCAAGGCCCGCGCCGACAGCCTCAAGGCTGGCAGCGAAGGCCTCAGCGCCCGGCGCAAACTGGCCAACGGCAGTTTTCAGGTGGTGCCTGCCGCCAGTCTGCGCAAAGGTGATGTGGTGCGCGTCGAAGCGGGGGAGATGATCCCCGGTGACGGCGAAGTCATCGAAGGCATCGCGGCGGTCAACGAAGCGGCGATCACCGGTGAATCGGCGCCGGTGATTCGTGAGTCGGGCGGCGATCGCTCGGCGGTCACTGGCAACACCCGGCTGGTGTCCGACTGGTTGCTGATAACGATCACCGCCAACCCCGGTGAGTCGACCCTCGACCGCATGATCGCGTTGGTCGAAGGCGCCAAACGCCAGAAAACCCCGAACGAAGTCGCGCTCGACATCCTGCTGATCGGCCTGACCCTGATTTTCCTGCTGGTGGTCGTGACCCTGCAACCCTTCGCCCATTTCGCCAATGGCAGCCTGCCGCTGGTGTTCCTGGTGGCGCTGCTGGTTACGCTGATTCCGACCACCATTGGTGGCTTGCTGTCGGCGATTGGTATCGCCGGGATGGATCGCCTGGTGCGCCTGAACGTGATCGCCAAATCCGGGCGTGCAGTGGAAGCGGCGGGTGACGTGCATGTGCTGTTGCTGGACAAGACCGGCACCATCACTTTCGGCAACCGTCGTTGCAGTGCGGTGTATGCCGCGCCGGGTGTCAGTGGTCGTGATCTGGCCGAGGGCGCGTTGTTCGCCTCGCTGGCGGATGAAACGGCGGAAGGTAAATCCATCGTCGAGTATCTGCGCGGCCTGCATCCGCAGCCGGAACCGTCGCCGGAAACCCTGACCGCTGTGCCGTTCAGCGCGGAAACCCGTTTGTCCGGTGTCGACTATCAGGGGCGTGTGTATCGCAAGGGCGCGGTGGATTCGCTGTTGAGTTTTCTCGGTCAGAAACGCGCCGATCTTGCCCCGGCGCTGTCGCGGGAAATCGACAAGATCGCCCAGAGTGGCGGCACGCCGTTGCTGGTCTGCGCTGACGGCAAACTGCTCGGTGCGATTCACCTCAAGGACGTGGTGAAACCGGGTATCCGCGAGCGTTTTGCCGAGCTGCGCAAGCTGGGGATTCGCACTGTGATGGTCACTGGCGACAACCCGCTGACCGCCGCTGCGATTGCTGCCGAGGCTGGCGTCGATGACGTCCTCGCCGAAGCGACTCCGGAGAAAAAACTCGCACGTATTCGTCACGAACAGAACGACGGTCGCCTGGTCGCGATGTGCGGCGACGGCGCCAACGATGCCCCGGCGCTGGCTCAGGCTGACGTTGGCATGGCGATGAACGACGGCACGCAAGCGGCCCGCGAGGCGGCCAACATGGTCGACCTCGACAGCGATCCGACCAAGCTGCTGGACGTGGTGCAGATCGGCAAGGAATTGCTGGTGACTCGCGGTGCATTGACGACCTTTTCCATCGCCAACGACATCGCCAAATACTTCGCGATCCTGCCGGCGTTGTTCGCCTCGATCTACCCGCAACTGGGTGTGCTGAACATCATGCACCTGACCAGTCCGCAGAGCGCGATTCTCTCGGCCATCGTCTTCAACGCCTTGATCATTGTCGTGTTGATTCCGCTGGCTCTGCGTGGTGTCAGGGTGCAAGCGGCAAGTGCGGCGGCGTTGTTGCGACGCAATCTGCTGATCTACGGACTGGGCGGGATTCTGGTGCCGTTCGTGGGGATCAAGGCCATCGACATGCTGCTCACGGCGTTGCATCTGGTTTGACGAGGTATCGCCGGTGCGGGGCCTTTTGTGGCGAGGGAGCTTGCTCCCGCCGGGCTGCGAAGCGGCCCCAATCCGATCTACCGAGTTGTCGGTTATACGACTGCTGCGCAGCCGAGCGGGAGCAAGCTCCCTCGCCACAGGTGTTGCAGCGTTGCCTATTTGGAAGAGGATTTTGAAATGTCCACAATGATACGTCCGGCCCTGAGCCTGCTGGTGCTGATGACCCTGGTCACCGGCGTTGCCTATCCACTGGTGGTCACCGGCGTCGCGCAAGTCGCATTCCCCGAACAGGCCAACGGCAGCTTGGTTCACGACGCCGATGGCAAGGTCCGCGGCTCATCCCTGATCGCTCAGGATTTTGTCGGCGATGCCTGGTTCCATCCACGGCCATCGGCCGGCGCATTTGCTACCGTTTCCAGCAGTGCGAGCAACCTCGCACCGAGCAATCCGGTACTGGCCACACGGGTGATCGACGACGCCAAAAAATTACAGGTTCCCGGTCAAGGTCCAGTGCCATTGGCGCTGTTGACCACCTCGGGCAGCGGTCTCGATCCGCACTTGCCTCCAGCGGCAATTGCCTATCAACTGGCGCGTGTCGCGGCAGCGCGCAATCTGCCGGTGTCGACCTTGCAGCAACTGCTCGATGCGCACATCGAACAGCCGCTGGTAGGGCCGCCGGTGGTGAATGTGCTTGAGCTGAACATGGCACTGGAAAAGCTGTAGATCAAAAGATCGCAGCCTGCGGCAGCTCCTACAATGGATCGGCGTAAGCCCTGTAGGAGCTGCCGAAGGCTGCGATCTTTTAATGCCTCACCTCAATTTCAAACCGAACAAGGCAAACCCCGATGAGCGACTCCGGCCGCGCCGACGCACTGTTAGCTGACCTGCCCCGCGACGGCCGTGGCCGGCTCAAGGTTTTTCTCGGTGCCGCGCCCGGCGTAGGCAAGACCTACGCCATGCTCCAGGCCGCCCATACCCAACTGCGTCAGGGCGTAAAAGTCATCGCCGGAGTCGTCGAGACCCACGGCCGCGCCGAAACCGAAGCGCTGCTCGGCGGCTTGCCGCAGCAACCGCTGGTGCGCTCGGAATACCGTGGTGTGATGCTCGAAGAAATGGACCTCGACGGCCTCCTCGCCGCCAAACCGAAACTGGTACTGGTAGATGAACTGGCGCACAGCAATGCCCCCGGTAGCCGTCACACCAAACGCTGGCAGGACATTCAGGAACTGCTCGCCGCGGGCATCGACGTGTTCACCACGGTCAACGTCCAGCACCTGGAAAGCCTCAACGATCAGGTGCGCGGCATTACCGGCGTGCAGGTGCGCGAAACCCTGCCCGACTGGGTGCTGCAGGAAGCCTACGAACTGCTGCTGATCGACTTGCCGCCGCGTGAATTGCTTGAGCGACTGCGCGAGGGCAAGGTCTACGTGCCGGAGCAGGCCCGCGCCGCAATCGATGCCTTTTTCACCCAGACCAACCTCACTGCGTTGCGCGAACTGGCGATGCAAACCGCTGCCGCGCAGGTCGATAACGATCTCGCTCAGGGCTATCGCCAGCTCGGTCAAGCCGCGCCGGCGGTGCGCGGACGCTTGTTGGTTGGCGTCGATGGCGATGCGCAGGCCGAACGGCTGGTGCGCCACGCCAGTCGCGTCGCCCAGCGTCGGCATTTGCCGTGGAGTCTGGTGCACGTCGACAACGGCACGGTGCGTGACGAGCAATCGCGTCTGCGTTTGCAAAGCGCTCAGCAACTGGCCGAGCGCCTCGGCGGCGAAGTGGTGTTGCTGCGTGCCGGTGAAGTGGCGAAAACCTTGATCCAGCATGCCGCCGAGCGTCGCGCGAGTCTGGTGCTGGTCGGCCAGTCGCGGCCGCGGCTGCGCCGTCGCTTGTTCGGTGGCGGGTTGGCCGCGCGCTTGTTGCGTCAGGCCCATGGTCTGGAAATCAACGTCCTCGACAGCGATCACGAGCAGCATCAACCTCGCCCTCGAAATGCCCTGACACTTGTCTGGTTCGACTATGCGTTGGCGCTGGTCGCCACGGTGTTGGCCAGTGCCCTGGCGTGGGCAGTGTCGAGCGTGTTGCCGCTGCCGAACATCTCGCTGGTGTTCCTCGCGGCGGTGTTGCTGGTGGCGGTGCGCAGCAGTCTTGGCCCGGCGCTGGCCTGTGCGGCGTTGTCATTTCTGACCTACGACTTTCTGTTCATCCCGCCGAATTTTTCCTTCAGCATCCAGCGCGAAGAAGACGTACTGACCTTGCTGTTTTTCCTGTTGATGGCGGCGCTCACCGGTAATCTCGCGGCACGTCAGCGTCGCCAGTTGCAGGCGTTGCGCGATACCCAGGAAGAGACCACTGAACTGCTCGATCTGTCGCGCAAACTCACCGCCGCCACCGACCGTCAGGCCGTGGTCAGCGCCGCTGCGCAGCACCTCAATGGCTGGAGCGATCTGCAACTGTGCCTGCTCAATCGCGACGGCCAGGGCGGCTGGAAAGTCGAAACCGGCGGGCCGCTGGAGTTCACCGAAGCCGAACGCGCTGCCGCCGACTGGGCCTGGCAGCACGATCAACCGGCCGGCATGGGCACGGGCACCTTGCCGTTCGGCCGTTGGTGGTGGTGGCCGCTGTCGGTCGAGGACGGGCCGTTGGCCTTGCTCGGAGTTGGCGCCAGGGAAGGTCAGACCTTGACTGGCCAGCGTCGCCGTTTGCTTACCGCGCTCAGTCAGCCATTGGCGCAAGCATTGGCCCGGGCGCAACTGGCGGATGATCTCGAAGCGGCGCGCCTGCACGGTGAAACCGAGCAACTGCGCAGCGCCTTGCTGGCCTCGGTGTCCCACGATTTGCGCACACCACTGACGTCCATGCGCGGCAGCATCGACAGTCTGTTGGCCCTCGGCGAAGCGATTCCTTTGGAGGATCGTCGCGAACTGCTCGAAGGCACCCGCGATGAAGCCGAACGCCTCGACCGCTACATCCAGAACCTGCTCGACATGACGCGCCTCGGCCACGGTGCACTGAAGCTGGCGCGGGACTGGGTGTCGCCCGCCGACATCGTCGGCAGTTCGCTCAATCGCCTGCGCGCGGTGCTGGCGCCGTTGCAGGTCAGCACCGAGGTGCCTGCCGAATTGCCGCTGCTGTTCGTGCATGCCGCGCTGATCGAACAGGCGCTGGTCAATGTGCTGGAAAACGCTGCGCGTTTCTCGCCAAGCCATGGTCGTTTGCAACTGAGCGCCGGAGCCCATGACGAGGAGATTTTTTTCTCGGTCAGCGATGAAGGGCCGGGCATTCCCGAAGATGAGCGAGCGAAGATTTTCGACATGTTCTACACCGCTGCCCGGGGTGATCGCGGTGGCCAGGGCACGGGACTCGGCCTGGCGATCTGTCAGGGCATGGTCGGCGCGCACGGCGGACGAATCAGCGTGGCCGACGGCATCGATGGGCGCGGCACCTGCATCACCCTGCATCTGCCGTTGCAGACGCAACCGGGGATGGACGATGAAGCCTGATTGCGACTGCGCTACTCTCTTGCCAATCTTTTCTGTTGATGTGAATTCATGAGCCAGACCGCGACCATTTTGGTCATCGACGACGAACCGCAGATCCGCAAGTTCCTGCGCATCAGCCTCGCCTCACAAGGCTACAAAGTGCTCGAGGCCGGCACCGGCGCCGAGGGTCTGGCGCAGGCGGCGCTGAACAAACCGGACTTGCTGGTGCTCGACCTCGGCCTGCCGGACATGGATGGCCAGCAAGTGCTGCGCGAGTTCCGCGAGTGGGCCACGGCGCCCGTGCTGGTGCTGTCGGTGCGCGCCAGCGAAGGGCAGAAAGTCCAGGCGCTGGATGGCGGCGCCAATGACTACGTGACCAAACCGTTCGGCATTCAGGAGTTTCTTGCCCGGGTGCGCGCATTGTTACGCCAGGCGCCGGCGGGCGAGGCGCAGCAAGCGGCGCTGAATTTCGGCCCGTTGACGGTGGATCTGGCGTATCGGCGCGTCCTGCTGGACGGCGCCGAAGTGGCGCTGACCCGCAAGGAATACGCCGTGCTGGCGCAACTGGCGCGGCATCCGGGGCGAGTGATCACGCAGCAGCAATTGCTCAAGGATATCTGGGGCCCGACGCATACTGAGGACAGTCATTATCTGCGGATTGTGGTCGGGCATTTGCGCCAGAAACTGGCGGATGATCCGACACAGCCGCGGTTTATCGTGACGGAGGCGGGGGTAGGGTATCGGCTGTTGAGTGATAACAGCCTGTAGTTTTTGGGTGGGCTGTTCTGGCCCCATCGCGAGCAGGCTCACTCCTACAGGGGATCTGTGTCGAGCACAAATCCCCTGTAGGAGTGAGCCTGCTCGCGATGAGGGCATTGCATTCAATCAAGATTTTCAGCCGATCATCCCTGTTCACTGTCATAACGATCCAGCGTATCCCGGGCAATCTCGCGACCCAGCGCGATCAACTCCGGCGCTTTGTAAAACTCGAAAAACCGGCAAACCCGTTTCGGCACATTGATCAGGATGTCCGGTGGATACCCGGCGATCTTGTACTGCGCCAGCGACGTCTGCATCACCTCGAAACTCTGGTTGATCAAGTCCAGCAACGACGCCGGCCCGACGTTATCGATGATGAATGAACCGGTGGCGGACTTTGGCGCGCCTTCACGCTCGGGTGCGGCGGCGGGTTGCTGGGCTTCGGGCTCGGCGCTTTCGAGCCACGGGTTGATATCCGCCGCTTCGGCGCGCAAGGCCTCCTGTTCCAGCATCAACAATTGTTCGGCTTGCTTGCGGCGGAACGGCATCTTCGAACCCAGCGAATTGATCAGGCTGTCGAACCTCGAGCGAAACGCCGCAGGACGTTGGATCACCGGCAACTTGTAATGACGCTGGTTGGTCGAGTTGAGATTGACCGCGATGATCAGATCGCAGTGACTGGACACTACCGGCACGATCGGCAGCGGGTTGAGAATGCCGCCGTCGACCAACATCCGATTGCCCTGCATGACCGGGGTGAACAGACTGGGAATCGCCGCCGAGGCGCGCATGGCCTGATGCAGACAACCTTCCTGAAACCAGATTTCCTGCTGGTTGGTGAGGTCGGCAGCGACGGCGGTGTAGGGGATGCGCAAGTCTTCGATATTGATCTCGCCGACGATCTTGCGGATCTGGCCGAAGACCTTTTCACCGCGAATGGCGCCGAGACGAAAGCTCACGTCCACCAGCCGCAGCACATCCAGGTAATCCAGGCTTTCGATCCAGTTGCGGTACTCGTCGAGCTTGCCGGCAGCATAGATCCCGCCGACCACCGCGCCCATCGAACAACCGGCAATACAAGCGATGTCGTACCCGCGTCGTTCGATCTCTTCAATGACCCCGATATGGGCATAGCCCCGAGCGCCTCCGGAGCCCAGCACCAGTGCGACACGTTTTTTCATCAAACTTCCTCCCGACAAGGTTTCACAATGCACCCATCGACGGGCAGGCTCAATCGCCAAAGTCGTTCAGTGCGCCGCTGACGTCGTTTTTTCGCAACTGTCTGCCCCTTCGGCGCTATCCTTTTCGCCAGCGCAGAAACACGTCGGAGCAAGGCACTTTTTCGCCGGCAAACCGTCTTACCTGCACGACTGTTGACCTAATTTGAGGTGTGAGTGATGAAAGCCTGGATCTGTGTGCCGTTGATGGCTCTGGCATTGGCCGGTTGCGCCGGTAAAACTGCTTACCGCGACAGCTGCGGCAGCCAGCTCGACGCGGCGTGGCATGAACTGGATCTGGCCAAGGCCGAAGGTTTTGCCGGTACGGTCAGCTACTCCAAGGCCCTGTCGTTGCTGACGGCCGCCAAGACCCAACAGCAATTCGAAGGTTTCGAAGGGTGCAGCAACAAGGCCGAGAAGGCGCGTTTCTACATTCGCGAATCCCGCGCCGGGCGCTAAGCTGCTGACGTAGCGCAAGGATGCGGCTGTGACACAACGGCAGACTCATCCCCAAAGCCATTTGAATCAGGAGCAAGTGATGTCTGCATTGGTTGATCGTCTGGTGGCCCATGTCCTGAGCCTCGAAGTGCGGCTGCTGGCCTGTCAGGCGCGATTGACCGCACGTACCGACCCCGAGGCGCTGCACGATCTGCGCACCACGGTACGGCGCTTGCGCAGCCTGTTGCGGCCGTTGCGTGGGCTGCCGGGTGTCGAGCAACTGGAAGCCGCCGCCTCGGCGGTCGGCCAATTGACCACGCCGTGGCGTGATCGCGAAGTGCTCGCGGCGTATCTGCTCAAGCACGATCAGCCTGAAGCTGCGCAACGGCGTCTGGTGCAAATGGCCGAGGCCTACCCGGCGCTGGCGGCGAGTCACGAGGTGGCTTCGCTGTTGATGATGCTCGACGCATTTCCGCGTTTCTTGCGCGCCTCCCAGCGGCAAGGCTTGCTCAAGGGGCTGGATAAACGCATCGAAAAACGCCTTGGCAAACAATGGAAGAAACTCGACGAGGCGCTGCACGATCCGGCCCATGACCGCCATCGTCTGCGTCTGCTGATCAAGCGCGTGCGCTATGGCATCGAAGCCTATCCCGAGCTGGATCGCTTGCCGGAACCGGCGCTGGAGCGTCTGAAGGCGGCGCAAGGCGCCTTGGGCGATTGGCACGATTGCTGGCTGTGGCTGGCGAAGGCCGAGCAGGAGGCGGACTTGCAGGCCTGTGTCGCGACGTGGCGATCGACCATGATCAAGGCCGAAGCCAAAGCCGATCGCGTGCTCGAAAAGCTCAGTTCAACCTGCTTCAAATAACCCTGAATCACCACAAATCCCCTGTAGGAGTGAGCCTGCTCGCGATAGCGGTCTGACAGCCAACACGATTGTTGAACGTCAGACCGCTATCGCGAGCAGGCTCACTCCTACAAGGGATTTCAGTGTGACTGATATTGGTTGAAGGCCTTTCTGTCAGTCCATTTGACCGGAATAGACGCTGCGGTGCTCTGCCGGGCTGGTTAAGATCCCCGCATTCACTTTTCGCTTTCCGAGGTTGCCATGCGCTTTTGTGATCTGCTCGACGCGGTCCGCCGTCATCCGCAACTGACCATTCCTGCCGAGTGGGGTCAGGGCCGCGCCAGTTTTGGTGGTCTGGTGGCTGCGCTGCAATACGAAGCCATGCGCGCCCGGGTGCCGGCGGATCGCCCGGTACGTTCGCTGGCGATCACCTTTGTCGGGCCGGTCGAGCCTGAAGTCCCGGTGAGCTTCGAGGTTGATGTACTGCGTGAAGGCAAAGCGGTCAGCCAGGTGCTGGGGCGCGCCATGCAGAACGGTCAGGTGGTCACGATCGTGCAAGGCAGCTTCGGTGCATCGAGGCCTTCAGAGGTTGCGGTTGAAGCCTATCCGGCAGCCGAAATGAAACACTGGGACGAATGCCCGGAGTTGCCCTATATCAAAGGCGTGACGCCTGAATTCATGCGCCATCTGGCCATGCGCTGGAATGTCGGCGGCATGCCGTTCACCGGCACTCCATCGCGGCTGATGGGCGGCTGGGTGCGGTTGCGCGGGGATGTGCGAGAAGAGCCGGTCAGTGAGCCGCATTTGCTGGCGCTGGTCGATGCATGGCCTCCTGCGCTGCTGCCGTATCTGAAGAAGCCTGCGCCGGGCAGCACATTGACCTGGACCATTGAATTTGTTCAGCCGTTACAGGATCTGAGCACGCTGGACTGGTGCAAATACCTCGCCGACATCGAATACGCCGCCGACGGTTACGGCCATGTGGCCGCCAAGCTGTGGAGTGCGCAAGGGCAGTTGATTGCGATGAGTCGCCAGACCGTGACGATTTTTGCCTGAATCAATGCCGACGGTGACGCTCACGCCAGGCGCGCCACCAGCCGCCACTGAGGAAGAAACGCGGAAAAGTCAGAAACTGTTCGACCAGCAGACGTGACACCGCATCTTTACGATCACTGAACGGCTCGGAGGCTTGCGCCTCCAGGCTGTGACCGTGACGCTGGAGTGCCAGCGCCGCGACAATGCCGATCACGCCGATAGCCACGCTGGCCAGGCTCAGGCTGAATACCCCGGACACGATCAACAGAAACGCAACGATGAACAACGGCACGGCAATCAGGTGCAGCACCAGATTGGTCGGATGCTGATGATTGTTCGGGTATGCGCGCCATTGCCACGCGGGAAGGTTGGGGTGACGTTTGCCCATGTTGATTACTCCTCGATCCATGTTGAACTCATGGGTTGAAGAATAGGCCGGGGCGGGGAGGGCGGCGAATCAAGCTTGGCTATTGAAGTGATAGGCACAATGGCCAGATTCGATGGTATTGCGAATAAAGCTATCGCGAGCAGGCTCACTCCTACAGAAGATCTGTGGTGTTCACAAATCCCCTGTAGGAGTGAGCCTGCTCGCGATGAGTCCCTTACAGCTTGAGCTGTCCAATGGCCTTGCTGAGTTCCCCGGCCAACGTCGCCAACTCATTGCTGGTCGTCGCCGAATCCACCGTCTGCTGCACGGTGTTCTCGGTCACATCGCGAATGCTCACCACCGCACGATTCATCTCTTCGGCGACCTGACTCTGCTGCTCAGCCGCCACCGCAATTTGCGTGTTGCTCTCACGCATTTGCGCCACCGCTCCGGTGATCTCCGCGAGGGCCTCGCCAGCCTCTTGCGCCTGCTGCACGCAGTCGTCAGCCTTGTACGAACTCTCCTGCATGAAATCCACCGCATCGCGTGTGCCGGCCTGCAACGCCGAAACCATGGTGGTGATCTCATCGGTGGAGGTCTGTACGCGCTTGGCGAGGTTGCGCACTTCATCGGCAACCACCGCAAAACCACGGCCCATCTCGCCGGCCCGAGCCGCTTCAATGGCGGCGTTGAGCGCGAGCAGATTGGTCTGTTCGGCGATGCTGTGGATCACGCTGACCACGCCGTTGATTTTCTGGCTGTCCTCGGCCAGACGCTGGATCATCTCGGCGGTCTGCTGCACGCCACTCGATAACCCGGCAATCGAATGCTGCACCCGTGCCACTACTTGTTGGCCACTGCCCGCCAGACCATCGGCGGTCTGCGACAAATCACGGGTGGCACCGGCGTGTTGAGCAATGTGATAAACCGTGGCGGTCATTTCGTTGATCGCCGTGGCGGCCTGATCGGTTTCGCTTTGCTGGCCGAGCATGCCGTGACGCACTTCGTTCATGCTCAATGCCAGGCGCGCGGCACCGACATCCAGTTGCCGTGCGGTGTTGGCGACGGTGGTCACCACGCGTTGATAACCGGCCTGCATTGCGTTGAATGCATTGGCCATCTGCCCGACTTCATCTTTGCAGGCCAGCGGCACCCGGGCGGAAAGGTCGCCGCTTTTTTCAACGTGCAGCATTACGTCTTTCAAGGTGTTGAGCTGGCTGAGCAGGAAGCGGATCAACAGTTGCGAAGCGCCGAGCATCGCCAGCATCAGGATGAGCACGGCCACCGCGTAGTTGGCGAAGCGCTCGCTGAATACCTGCGTCAGGCTTGGGCCGTAGGCGATCACCGCGACTTGTTGGCCATCGGCGCGACTGAACACTTCGGCGCCCATCAACGGGTTATCGCCGAACAGCGGCATGTGATTGATCTCGTTCCAGCCGTGGTTGTCGGTGATCTCCAACAGTGGTTGATCGTTGAGGCGCGGCGCTTCGCCACGTTTGAAGGTCAGCACCTGATCTGCCTTGGGCAAGGCTTGCCCGACCGGCCAGCCCTTAAGCAATTGCGCCTGAGCCTGAGCGGATGCCCGCGCGGCATGGCTGCGGGCCTGCTGCTCAAGCTGCACGGCGTACAGCACCAGCAACAGGGTGGTGACGAAGGCGACCGCGTTGACCGCCCAGAATTTGTATTTCAGCGAGATATTGCTAAGCCAGGCACCCATGGAGGTCTTCTCTGATAGCGGAAACAGTTTTGGCAAGGTGCCAGTATTGTGCCGCTACGCAGGTCTGCAGATCTTGATACGGGTCAATAGACCGCACTGTCCCGCCTTTGTAGGAGTGAGCCTGCTCGCGATAGCGGTGTGTGATTCAACATCAATGCAGACTGACACACCGCCATTGCGAGCAGGCTCACTCCTACATTGGGCTTCGGCTGTGTCAGGAGAGGGCTGGGAGGTTGAAGAATGCGCGGGCACACGCGGTGGTATGTGCCGCCAGATCTTCCTCGGTTTCGCCCCGATGCAACGCCACCTCGCGCAGCACTTCGGTCAGATACGCTGGCTCATTGCGGCCATTCTTCGGTTTCGGGCGCAAGGTGCGCGGCAACAGATACGGCGCATCACTTTCCAGCATCAGCCGTCCGCGCTTGATCTCCTTGACCAGCGGATGCAAGTGCGTGCCACGGCGCTCGTCGCAGATCCAACCGGTGATGCCGATATGCAGGTCCAGATCGAGGTAGCTGAACAGCGCCTTTTGCTCGCCAGTGAAGCAATGCACCACGGCGGCAGGCAGTTGATCGCAGAAGTCTTTGAGGATTTCCAGCAGGCGCTGACTGGCATCACGTTCATGCAGGAACACCGGCAGTTGCAGTTCGACGGCCAGCGCCAAATGTTCTTCGAGGACTTTTTCCTGCTGCGGGCGCGGCGAAAAATCACGGTTGAAATCCAGTCCGCATTCACCCACCGCCACCACGTTGCTTTCCTTGAGCAAACTGCGCAGTTGTCTGGCGCTGTCAGCGTTCCAGTCACTGGCCGAATGCGGGTGAATCCCGGCGGTGGCGAACAATCGTTGCCCGCTGTCATCCAGTTGCTGGCACAGCTCCAGTGCCTGCTCGCTACCCTCGACGCTGGTGCCGGTCAGCACCAATTGGCAGACCCCGGCAGCATAGGCGCGGTCGAGTACGGCCTGATGTTTGTCGGCGAAACTTGGGTTGGTCAGGTTGACGCCGATATCGATGAGTTGCATGGTTGCTACCTCGGGCCGAAGGCCGGAAAGCATACCAGAGCTGTAGATTCATAAGAAAAGCCAAGAACTACAACGAGTTATAGCTGTCTTTTGATGCCGCGACGCAGCACGGGTTGGCAGAAATGCCATCACTGTGCCAGTCTCTCGCACTTTGCCAGCGCTCAGGCGCTCTGTTTTCGTCGGTGATTTTCGACCGTTCAGCGGTGAAATCGCCCCGTATTCTTTCCGGAGAGTGGATGGTTCGTCCCTCGGTTTTGTTGCTGTTGTGTGGATCGTTGCTGCTGCCGATGACGGCGGTTGCGCGCCTGCCCGGGCCGCTGCAAGCCGTGCCCGCAGCGAAAGTCCGCGATCTGTCGGAAATTCGCAGCAGTCGTGTGCTGCGGGTGCTGGTCAACCAGAGCCGCAACAGCTCCGGCGAAGTCCAGGGCCAGTCCATCGGTATCGAATACCATCGCCTGCGCGCCTTCGAGCAATACCTCAACGGTCACGCCCGTGACGGTCAGGAAATCACCCTCAAGATCATTCCCAAAGCCAAGGATCAATTGCTCGGTGCATTGCAGCGCGGCGAAGGCGATCTGGTCGCGCCGGGTGAATTGCTTGATCTGCAACCGGGGCACGCGGTGGCCAGCAGTGAGCCGATCGCCAGCAACGTGCCGCTGGTGCTGGTTGGCATCAAGGGCGAGCGACGCTACACCAAGGTCGAGCAACTCTCCGGGAAAACCCTCGCGTTGCCCACCGGCAGTGCGGCGGGCGAAGCGGTCAGCCAGCTCAATCAGAAACTCGCCTTGCACAAACTGGCACCGATCAAGATCGAATGGGTCGATCCGACGCTGGCGGTCGAAGACGTGCTGGAAATGGTCCAGGGCGGAATCTTTCACCTGACCATCGTCGAGCAACCGATTGCCGAGCGCTGGGGCAAGATTCTGCCGAAACTGCGCTTTGATCGACAGGTGATGATCAGCGAGCCGGGCGAGGAGTACTGGTTCGTGCGCCGCGATGCATCGATGCTGCGCGCAAGCATCGATCGCTTCCTCACCGGTTACAAAAAACCGGCGAACGAAGACGCGGCGTTCCTGCGCATCTACCGCCGTCTCTATCAAGTCCACTATCCATTGGCCAAGGCCGATCGCCAGCGCCTGGAAAAACTGCGGCCAACCCTGCAAAAGCATGCCGATGCACAGCGCATGGACTGGCTGAACCTGGCCGCACTGGCGTTCAAGGAATCGGCGCTGCAACCCAATGCCCGCAGCGGCAGTGGCCCGACCGGCCTGATGCAGATCACCCCGTCCGCTGCGCAACGGGTCGGCGTCAACAATATTCAGAATCTCGATGCCAACGTTCAGGCCGGCGCGAAGTACCTGGCGATGATCCGTCGCAAATTCTTCAACAGCCCAAAACTCAATGAACGCGAGCGCATGGCGTTCACCTTGGCGGCCTACAACATCGGCCCCGAGCGCGTGCAGGGGATGCGTGCCGAGGCCCGCCGGCGCGGGCTGAATCCCAACCAGTGGTTCTTCCAGGTCGAGCGTATTGCCATGGAACAGGTGGGAATGGGGCCCGTCAGCTATGTTAATAGCGTGAACAAGTATTACTTGGCGTTCGATCGGGAGCGGGAGTCGTTGGAGCCCGGTGGACAGAAAGTTGTCTCACGCAAATGATCTAATAATTTGATTGTTATGGCGGAATATTTGCGCTTTTAACATGAAATTAACTGATTAATATAGCGGCCAACCAACACACACAACTTCTCGCAAAAACAAGGAATGCCCCATGAGCTCTCTGATCAACAAAGTACTGTTCACCCGCGCTGGTTACGGTCTGACCATTCTGCGCATTGCTGTCGGCGTGATCTTCGCCGCCCACGGTTCGCAGAAGCTTTTCGGTCTGTTCGGTGGTTACGGTCTGGCGGGCACGGCGCAATACATGGAGAGCCTCGGCCTGACGCCGGGTTACCTGATGGCCACACTGGCCGGCGGTACCGAGTTCTTCGCTGGCCTGGCCTTGATCATCGGCTTGCTGGTGCGTCCGGCTGCGCTGGGTCTGACCTTCCTGTCGCTGGTGGCAATCTTCACTGTGCACATCAGCAACGGCTTGTTCATGGCCAACAACGGCTACGAATTTGCGCTGGCCCTGCTCGGTGGCAGCCTCGCCGTACTGATCGAAGGTGCCGGCAAGCTTTCGGTGGATCGCGCCATCGCCGGTTGAGCGCTCTGATTCAAGCAAAAGGCCCGCATTGTGCGGGCCTTTTTTGTTGTGGCTGATTCTTGACACTGATCGGTCACGTTCTCTAGGATGTTGCCCATGCGCCGATTTAAACAGCTACTTGCGGGGCGCCAGGTGACTTCAACAGTTGCCGTCAGAAGCCGGAACAGGGCTTCGAAATACCGCTAAAGCGCTGGTTCGGTGTTGCCTCTCACCTGCCATGCAGACTTTTGAGGCAGAGACACGACACGATGAATGCACTACGCCCTCCAGCACGTCCCGCGCCGATCACGGCACATATCACCCAGCGCAACCCGAAAATCCTCCTTGGCGGTAAACATCAGCCGACGCTGTTGCGTTATCTCGATGGCTGGCCACGCCGTAGCGGCGGCCCGGCTGCATTCCTGATCCAGTTCGTTGAAGACGGCGAGTCGCTGGCGCGTTTCGCCAGTGACAGTTTTGATCTGGCGGTGATTCAGGCGCCGAGCCAAGAGGACGCCCCGCAAATGATCAAGCAACTGGTGCGTGTCGCCCGGCAAGGTCTGATCACCCGTCGCTGATAGCGCTTACGGGTATTCGATCGCCACGATGTACACGCACTGCTCGCCGGTCGGCGTCTGCACCCGTACTTCCGCGTCCAGCGCCTTGCCGATCAGGGCGCGGGCCAGCGGTGAGTCAATGCTGATCAGGCCCAGTTTCAGATCCAGCTCATCCGGGCCGACGATGCGGTAGCGCGATTGCTTGCCGTCCTCGTCCTCGATGGTCACCCAGGCGCCGAAGTACACCTTGTTCGGGTCGCTGGGCTTTTCGCTGACAACCTTGAGCGCTTCCAGACGTTTGGTCAGAAAGCGCACGCGGCTGTCGATCTCGCGCAGCATTTTTTTGCCATAGGTGTATTCGGCGTTCTCCGAGCGATCACCCTGAGCCGCCGCCTCGCTGACCGACTGCGTTACTTGCGGGCGGCGCACATGCCACAGCTCATGGAATTCGGCACGCATCCGCGCTTCACCTTCAGGGGTGATCAGCGCGGTGCCGGCGGTGCGGGGAGGGCGATAACGGCTCATGGCAACTTCTTGTGATTAAGACGGCTGGAGTCTATCAACCCTCGCGCAACACTGTCAGCGGACTTGCGTTGAGCGCCCGACGCGTGCCGAACACCCCGGCACCACCGATCAATGCCGCGCCAATCAGCGGCAGCACCAACAACCACGGATGCGGATGCCACGGCAGATCGAAGGCGTAGCGATACAACACCAGACTCACGACTTCCGAACCGATGGCTGCGAGCAAACCGCTGACCGCGCCGAGCAGGCCGAACTCGATGCGCCGTGCCTTGACCAGCAACTTGCGCTCGGCCCCGAGTGCCCGCAACAGCGCGCCTTGGCGAATACGTTCATCCAGCGTTGCCTGCAATCCGGAAAACAACACCGCCATCCCCGCCGCCAGGACAAACAACAACACATACTCAACCGCCAGCGTGACTTGGGCGAGGATGCTGCGCAGTTGTTCGAGCAGGGCTTCGACCTGAAGAATGGTCACCGCCGGGAAGGCCCGCGACAGATCGACGATCTGCTGATCGTGACCGGGCGCCAGATAGAAGCTGGTCAGGTAGGTCGCCGGCAGATCCTTCAAGGTGCCGGGCTGGAAGATCATGAAGAAGTTAGGCTGGAAGTTGTCCCAATTGATGTCCCGCAGGCTGGTGACCTTCGCTTCACGATTGACGCCGCCGACACTGAACACCATGTGATCGCCGAGTTTGAGCTTGAGGCTCTCGGCAACTTTGCCTTCGACCGAAACGCCCGGGACACCGTCGGATGGCTGTTCAGTCCACCACGAACCTGAAGTCAGTTTGTTGCCGGCGGGTAGATCAGCCGCCCAGGTCAGGCTCAGATCGCGCTGAACCGCGCGGTCGCCAGCGGAATCCTTGCTGACGATTTGCTGCACCGGTTCGCCATTGATGCTGATCAACCGTCCGGGAACGACTGGATACAGCGGCGCGGCCTGAGCCGACACATTGACCAGATGATCGGTGAACGCCTGTTTGTCCGCTGGCAGGATGTTCAGGGCGAAATAATTTGGCGCGTTTTTCGGCAACTGGTTTTGCCAGGTGTCGAGCAATTCGCCGCGCAACAGGGCGATCAACGCCATAGACAATAGAATCAAACCAAACGCCAACGATTGCCCGGCAGCCGCCAGTGGATGGCGTAACAGTTGGCCGAGACCCAAGCGCCATGGCAGCGAGGCGCGGGCCAACAAGCGGCGCAAACTGTTCAGCAGCAACAGCAGCAGTCCGCCAAGAATGACCGCCGCCACGACACCGCCACCGAGCAGGGCAAATGTCAGCAGCAGATCAAGACTCAAGCGCCACATGATCAGACCCAGCGCGCCCAATGCGGCACCGTAGACCATCCAGGTGCTCGACGGGATCGGCAACATATCCCGGCGCAAGACGCGCAACGGCGGCACTCGCCCCAGCGCGGCGAGCGGCGGCAGGGCGAAACCTGCCAGGGCCACCAGTCCGGTGCCGATCCCGGCAATCGCCGGAAACACGCCGCCGGGTGGAACATCGCTCGGCAGCAGATCATGCAATAGCGCGAGCAAACCCAGTTGCGCTAGCCAGCCGAGCAGCGCTCCACTGAGTGCGGCGAGCAGCCCGAGCACGGTCAGTTGCACACTGAACAGCAGCATGGTTTCCCGGCGAGACAAACCGAGGCAGCGCAGCAAGGCACTGGCGTCGAAACGTCGACTGGCAAAACGATTTGCCGACAACGCGACGGCGACACCCGCCAGCAACACGGCGACCAGACTGGCCATGTTCAAGTAACGTTCGGCTTTGCCCAGCGCCCCGCCAATCTGCCGATTGCCGTCGCGTGCATCCTGAATTCGCTGGTTCGCCGCCAGTCCCGGTTTGATCAATTGTCGATAGGTTTCCAGCGCCTGCGGTTCGCCACGCCACAGCTCGCGGTAGCTCACCCGGCTGCCGGGCTGCACCACGCCAGTGGCGGCAAGATCATCGAGGTTGATCATCACCCGGGGCGTCAGGCTGTAGAAGTTGCCGGCACGATCCGGTTCATAAGTCAGCACACGAGTCAGTTTCAACGTCTTCATGCCGACATCGATGCTGTCGCCGATCTTCAGATCCAGCGCCGTCAGCAGGCGGGCTTCGACCCAGGCTTCGCCGGGTTGTGGTTCGCCACCGGATACTTCGGCGGCGAAGGGCGCTGGCGCACTCTTGAGTTCGCCGCGCAATGGGTAGGCGCGGTCGACGGCTTTGATACTCGACAACTGAATACCGTTGTCGGTGGCGATGACGCTGGAAAACTCCACCACCTGCGCATGACTCAAGCGCAAGTCGGTGCCGCTCCTGATCTGTTCATCACGGGCCGGAGAACTGCCTTCGAGCACCAGATCGGCGCCGAGAAATTCGGTCGCGCGCAGCGTCATCGCGCCGTTGAGGCGGGCGCCGAAATATCCGATGGCGGTGCTTGCCGCTACAGCGACAACCAAAGCGAAGAACAACACCCGCAATTCTCCGGCGCGGGCATCGCGCAGCAATTGGCGAATGGCGAGACTGAACAGACGCAACAGCGGCAGACGTGCCATCAAGGCTCCAGAGGGGCGACCAACAGCCCGGCTTCAAGACGGATCAGGCGCCGGCAGCGATGAGCCAGGCGTTCGTCGTGGGTCACCAGCACCAGGGTGGTGCCGCGTTCCTTGTTCAATTCGAACAGCAAGTCGCTGATGCGCTCGCCGGTGTGGCTGTCGAGGTTGCCGGTGGGTTCGTCGGCGAACAGCACGTCCGGCTCGGCAGCGAACGCGCGGGCAATTGCCACACGTTGCTGTTCGCCACCGGAGAGCTGGCGCGGCGAGTGCGTCAGGCGCTGGCCGAGGCCAACACGTTGTAACAGTTCAGTTGCACGCTCGCGGGCATCTTTGCGGCCGTCGAGTTCCAGCGGCAGCATGACGTTTTCCAGGGCGTTGAGGCTGTCGAGCAACTGGAATGACTGAAAGACAAAACCGACGTGCTCGGCGCGGATGCGCGCACGCTGATCTTCATCGAGATTGCTCAGGCTCTGGCCGGCGAGGGTAACTTCGCCACTGCTCGGCAGGTCGAGGCCGGCGAGCAGGCCGAGGAGGGTGGATTTGCCGGAACCGGACGCGCCAACGATGGCCAGGCTGTCGCCCTTGTTCAGTTCCAGGCTGAGTTCGTGCAGGATAGTCAGTTCACCTTCCGCGCTGGGAACCACTTTGCTGAGGTTCTTCGCGGTGAGAATGCTTGCGCCCATGGAGAATCCGATGCGTGTGTGGTTTTTGAGTGCTGGCCTGGCCTTAGTGTGCATGGCCCAGAACGCAGCGGCGGGTACTGTCCTGATCGTTGGCGATAGTATCAGCGCCGGTTTCGGACTGGATACCCGCTTGGGATGGGTATCGTTGCTCGAACAACGGCTCAAGAAGGAGGGTTTTGACGACAAAGTGGTCAATGCCTCCATCAGTGGCGACACCAGTGCCGGAGGCCAGGCGCGGCTGCCGGCGCTGCTTGCAGAGCATAAGCCTGAGCTGGTGATCCTTGAGCTTGGGGGCAACGATGGCCTGCGCGGAATGCCGCCCACGCAATTGCAACAAAACCTTGCGGCGATGATCGACAGCTCCCGTCAGAGCGGTGCCAAGGTGCTGTTGCTCGGCATGCAATTGCCGCCCAACTATGGCAAGCGCTACACCGACGCCTTCGCCGAGGTCTACGGCAAACTCGCCGACGACAAAAAGATCCCGCTGGTGCCGTTTTTCCTCGAAGGCGTGGGCGGTCATCCGGACTTGATGCAGGCCGATGGTCTGCACCCGGCGGCCGGGGCTCAGGGCAAGTTGCTGGAAAATGTCTGGCCGACGCTAAAACCGCTGTTATGAGGCTTTTCTAAGGGCAGGCTTTCGGCTAATGTGGCGCCCCCTTATTTGGAGCCCCCGATGTCGCGTTCTGCCTGGTCCCTGTTTGCCTACCAACTGATCGAGCCTGACGAGCAGCTGGATCTGTTCGCCTGCCAGGAAGTGCGGGTGCATCTGGTGACCCGTCAACTCGAACTCGGCGGCTCGGCCGATCGCACCCTCTGCGGCAGTCTGCTGCCGGCGCAACCGCGCTGGTCGAGCGTGGATCGCCGGGTGTTCCAGGATCAGCGCCTGTGCTCGCTGTGCCGGGCGATTCTGGAGTCGCAGAAGCGCGGCACGTCGCCGATCTGGCCTGAGTTGCGTTTCGAGCTCTGACGTCGGGCACGACCTATTGTAGCGCGGGAGCTTGTCGAATCGTCGCACCGTCCCGCTCGGCGGCGCAGCCGTCGTGAAAAGCTTAAATACAATTTCATGAATCCCGTGCGGGCCTCCAGCAAGGCCTGCTGCGCAGTCCAGCGGGAGCAAGCTCCCTCGCCACAGGTCTTGTGTCTCCCCGAATATTCAAAGTGCGGTGTACAATCGCGCTCTTATACCCTTGTTGATCATGCGAAGGATTTTCCGGATGTTGCCGCGCTTTCCTGCCGTCACCCGCTGCCTGTCACTTGCCGCCCTGTGTGTGGCCGGTCCCGTTGCTGCATTGGAGTTTCCCCTGCCACCACCCGGTGAAGACATCATCGGTCAGGTGCAGGTGATCAAAGCCAAGTACGAAGACACCTTCGCCGATCTGGGCACGAAGTACGATCTGGGTTATTCGGAGATGGTCGCGGCCAACCCGGGCGTCGATGCCTGGTTGCCGGGTGCCGGCACCGAAATTGTTCTGCCAACCCGCTTCATTCTGCCGCCGGGCCCGCGCGAAGGCATCGTCATCAACCTTGCCGAATACCGTCTCTACTATTTCCCGAAAGGCCGGAACGTGGTTTACACCTTCCCGCTGGGTATCGGTCGTGAAGGTTGGGGGTCGCCGATCGCGCATACCTCGATCACCGCCAAGACACCGAACCCGACCTGGACCCCGCCAGCCTCGATCAAGGCTGAGCACGCCGCCGACGGTGATCCGCTGCCAAACGTGGTGCCGGCCGGTCCAGACAACCCGCTGGGTCCGTTCAAGTTCACCCTCGGCACGCCTGGCTACTTGATCCACGGTTCGAACAAGAAATTCGGCATCGGCATGCGCACCAGCCATGGCTGCTTCCGCATGTTCAACAACAACGTGCTGGAGATGGCCGGCATGGTGCCGGTCGGTACCTCGGTGCGTATCCTCAACGATGCCTACAAGTTCGGGCGCAGTGGCGGCAAGGTCTATCTGGAGGCGCACACGCCTATCGACGACAAGGGCAACCCTTCGGTGGTCGACAAGCACACGGCGGTGATCAACGCGATGCTCAAGCGTGATGACATCACCAACAACCTGCGCATGAACTGGGATGTGGTGCGTGACGTGGTGGCGGCCGAAGATGGCCTGCCTACGGAGATCGGCACGCCGAACACCTCGGCGCCGATTGTTTCGAGCGCGCCGATCGATCTGCAGCAGTAAGGGGGCAGATCCAGAACCCGCCGACGCCTCAAGCGTCGGCGGGTTTTTTTTGCCCGGACAAAAATGCCGGGCACAAAAAAAGCCGACCCAAAAAATGGGTCGGCTTGATAACAATCCCGAGGGATTATTACTTGCGGCTAGCTTTGTCCAGCATGCGCAGAGCACGCTCGTTAGCTTCGTCAGCAGTCTGTTGTGCTTTTTGAGCAGCAGCCAGAGCTTCATCAGCTTTACGGTAAGCTTCGTCTGCACGAGCTTGGGAGCGAGCAGCTGCGTCTTCAGTAGCGGTCAGACGTGCTTCGGTTTCTTTCGATGCGCTGCTGCAACCGGTAGCCAGAACTGCGGCCAGAGCCAGAGCAGAGAATTTCAGAACGTTGTTCATCGTGTTCCCCTTCAAGGACTTTCAATTAAGTGGCTGTCTCCTCCGATTGAGGAAATAGCCGGCGTACATACTACCCATTACTTGTAGTAAGTAAACTGACGTAAGGCAAGAAGCAAAAAAAATTGTAGGCGTTGATTCTTTTTCGAGCAACTTTTAACTGCACTGTTTAAAAAATATCCAGCTGCAAGCCCCACGCAGAGCGAGTTATTGAGAAAAAGTTCCCGTTGTCGCGTGCTGTTTTGCGGGCAATGGCTAGAGTCTGCCTATAACAATTCGTCTACACTTTCGTATCGGTTTTGCGGGATGTGTCACCTATCTTTGTCCCTCTTGAGGTGACTTTAAACAAAGTCGTACGTCTTAAGTCTCAACATCCGGCAATGTTCAGGTGAGCGGCCCGGGAAGATCATCTCCCCCAGCCACCCTGCGTCCATCGGAGCAACCCCGGTCCACGTGTGCGATGACGAGTGCACCTTGAGCATTTTTGCCAATGGTGCCTACTATTTATTACGTGCTCGGTTGTGCGAGATCGGTGTGTCTCTTCTCGGTGTCCATCAGGCACGGGGTGGCGTAGATGTTCCTTCGCCGGAAAAACATCGGTAAGGTAGGGGTCAGAATTCAAGACCCGCGAGGAGTAGTGATGAGCGAGGCGTTGTCCATCCACCATGACCAGGCTGGTCATCAGTTCGAGACCAATGTGGACGGTCATCGTGCCTACCTGACCTATATGGATCTGGGGAAACAGACCCTGGATATCTATCGCACGTTTGTGCCCAACGCCCTGCGCGGGCGTGGCATTGCGGCAGCGCTGACCGAAAGCGCGCTGCAATACGCCGAAGAAATGGGCTACACGGTGATCCCGTCGTGCTCCTACGTCGAGCGCTACATGGAACGCCATCAGCGTCGTACCGCGAAAATCTGAGCCATACGCCACACACAAAAACGCCGGGCAATGCCCGGCGTTTTTTTATGCCCGCGAAACCTCGATCAGCTGCGCTGGCGTTTTGGCAGAACATCCTTGAGCTTGGCGTGCATGCTGCGCAGGGTGTTCTCGGTGGCGGACCAGTCGATGCACGCATCGGTGATCGACACGCCGTATTGCAGGTCGGCGAGGTCTTTCGGAATCGCCTGGCAGCCCCAGTTCAGGTGACTCTCGACCATCAGGCCGATGATCGACTGGTTGCCTTCGAGGATCTGGTTGGCAACGTTTTCCATCACCAGCGGTTGCAGGGCCGGGTCCTTGTTGGAGTTGGCGTGGCTGCAATCGACCATGATATTCGGCTTGATCTTCGCCTTGTTCAGCGCCTGCTCGCACAGGGCGACGCTGACCGAATCGTAGTTCGGCTTGCCGTTACCACCGCGCAACACCACGTGACCGTAGGCGTTGCCTTTGGTGGTGACGATCGACACGCCACCTTCCTGGTTGATACCGAGGAAACGGTGCGGGCTCGAGACCGACTGCAAGGCGTTGATCGCCACGGTCAGGCCGCCGTCGGTGCCGTTCTTGAAGCCAACCGCCGAGGAAAGGCCGGAAGCCATTTCACGGTGAGTCTGGGATTCGGTGGTACGCGCGCCGATGGCCGACCAGCTGATCAAGTCCTGCAGATACTGCGGGGAGATCGGGTCGAGGGCTTCAGTGGCAGTTGGCAGGCCTTTTTCCGCCAGGTCCAGGAGCAACTGGCGACCGATGTGCAGACCGTCCTGGATCTTGAACGAGTCGTCCAGATACGGATCGTTGATCAGACCTTTCCAGCCGACGGTGGTACGCGGCTTCTCGAAATACACGCGCATGACCAGATACAAGGTATCGGAGACTTCCGCAGCCAGTACCTTCAAACGGTCGGCGTATTCGTGGGCAGCCTTGATGTCGTGGATCGAGCACGGGCCGATCACTACGAACAGACGGTGGTCGGTGCCATCAAGAATGTTGCGAATGACTTCACGGCCCTTGGTGACGGTGCGCAGGGCAGCATCGCTCAGAGGGATATCACGCTTGAGCTGATCAGGAGTGATCAGGGTCTCGTTAGAGGCGACGTTTAGGTCGTTGATCGGTAAATCAGCCATCGTTTACTCGTCAGGTCACGGGTGCCGGCCGCCAGCGATCCCCGCGCGGCGGAGCACAGCAGATTTAAGCGCGTCGGGGAGCGGAACCTTAGCGCGTTACGCGCCTGCTCGACAATGGGCAAACGCCGCTTTAATCCAGCACTGGCTGGGCAAAAGCCTTGCGAACGCTGTCGTGGGAGAACTCATCGGCATGTTGTTCGACCCATTGCAGGGCCAGCGCCTGAATATCCTGCAGGTCATCGTGGGCGTCGTTCATGCGGCAGTAGCGTTCGATCTGACACACTTGCTCACCCATTCGCGCGCTGAACAGCGTTTGTTCGTCGGTGAACGCGATCCCCACCAGATAACCTTTTTTTCGCCGCAGACACCACGCCACATAGCCCGGATAACAGATGTCGGCATTCAGTGTCGGCATGCGCACTTGCAGAGCCGTGCCATGGCGCCAGGCACGGTGGTAATTGCAAGCGATGCCGCCGAGGCTGATAGTGTGCAGCTGTTGCCTGGAAATACACTCAGGCTTGAGCAAGGTTAATTCAACCGGCACCTCGTCCGGATGAGGAATGAAACGTCCCATGAGCACAGACTCCCTGTGTCGGCCATTTGACATTGTTTCCCCCAGTATAGTGGTCGAATCCGAACTGACCGATTTCGACGCCGACCAACGGCTGTTGGCGATGAGCGGTGTTTCGCTGGTGATTTTCACCAGCGTCGGCTGCGCCAGTTGCCGGTTTGCCCGCGAAGTGTTGCCGGGGTTCGATCTGGCGATCGAGCGTTTGTGCTGGATCGACGCCGGCAACAACGGCGGGTTGGTCGAGCGTTATCAGGTCTTTCATTTGCCGGCGTTGTTTGTCGTGCGCGACGGCGAGTTCTTTGGGGCATTGCACACGCGCCTGACGGCCGACGCGCTGAACGCGGCGTTGGCGCAGGCACTGGGTCGAATTGCAGAGGAGTTGCCATAAATGGGGACAATCAATAAACCGGTGGTGGGGATTATCGGCACCGGCGCCATCGGCGGGTTTTACGGCATGATGCTGGCGCGCGCCGGCTTCGATGTGCACTTTCTGTTGCGCAGCGAGTTTTCTGCGGTGGCCGAACGCGGCTTGCAGGTGGACAGCGCGGTGCATGGCCTGCTGACGCTCAACCCGGTGCAGGCCTACTCTTCTGCTGAAGACATGCCCAAGTGCGACTGGCTGCTGGTGGGCGCCAAGACCACCAGCAATGCCGGTCTTGCTCCGTCGATCATTCACGCGGCAAAGCCCGACGCGAAAGTGCTGGTGCTGCAAAACGGCCTCGACGTCGAGGACAGCCTGCGTGAACTGCTGCCTGACTCGCTGCATCTGCTCGGTGGTCTGTGCCTGATCTGCGTGCATCGCGACGGCCCCGGGCAAATCACCCACCAGGCACTTGGCGCGGTGAACGTCGCTTACCACAGCGGTCCGGCTACCGACGACGCTGCGCGTATGGCACTTGTCGAGGAAGGCTCGGGGCTGTTTCGCGCCGCCGGCATCGATTCCCAGGCGATGCCCAATCTGTATCTGGCTCGCTGGCAGAAACTGGTCTGGAACATCCCTTATAACGGTCTCTCGGTAATGCTCGGCGCCAGCACTACGCCGCTGATGGCCGATGTCGACAGCCGCGCGCTGATTCAGGCGTTGATGGCCGAAGTGGTGCAGGGCGCCAAGGCCTGCGGTCTGGAAGTGCCACCTGGTTACGCCGACTTCCTGTTTACGATGACCGAGAAAATGGCCGATTACTGGCCGAGCATGTACCACGACTTTTTGCACAAGCGACCGCTGGAACTGGAGGCGATTTACGTCAGGCCGTTGGCGGCAGCCAAAGCGGCAGGGTGTGAACTGCCGCGAATAGAGGCGCTGTATCGGGCATTGAGCTTTATTGATCGACGCAACACTTGAGTTGTTTTTTTTGCGGGTGCTGGGGGAAACATGGCGAAGAACATTGATGACAAACTGGTGCTGGCGATCTCGTCGCGCGCCTTGTTCGACCTGAGCGAGAGCCACAAGGTTTATCTGTCGAGCGGCGTTGAAGCCTATCGGCAATATCAGATCGAGCACGAAGACGAGATCCTCGCGCCCGGCGATGCCTTCCCCCTGGTGGAAAAACTTCTGAGCCTGAACAGTCGCCTCGGCCGCGCCCGGGTCGAGGTGATTCTGGTGTCGCGCAACAGCGCCGACACCGGGTTGCGCGTGTTCAACTCGATTCATCACTACGGCCTGGCGATTTCCCGCGCAGCGTTTGTCGGCGGGCGCAGTCCTTATCCGTATCTGAAAGCCTTTGGTTGCGACTTGTTTCTATCGACTCACGCTGAGGATGTGCGTGCAGCACTGGACGCCGGTTTCGCCGCCGCGACCATTTTGTCCGGGGGCGCCAGTCGTGCGGCCAGCGATGAATTGCGCATCGCCTTCGACGGTGACGCAGTGATTTTTTCCGACGAGTCAGAGCGCATCTATCAATCCGGCGGACTCGAAGCGTTTCAGGCCAAGGAGCGCGAGGCGGCGCGCGAACCGTTGCGCGGCGGGCCGTTCAAGGGCTTTCTGGCGGCGCTCAATCTGTTGCAACGCGAGTTCCCCGACGACGACTGCCCGATCCGCACGGCACTGGTCACGGCGCGTTCGGCGCCGGCACATGAGCGGGTGATCCGCACGTTGCGGGAATGGGACATCCGCCTCGACGAATCTCTGTTCCTCGGTGGCCTGACCAAATCGGCGTTTCTCGAAGCGTTTGCCGCCGACGTGTTCTTCGACGATCAGGCCGGCCACTGCGAACTCGCCCGCGAAGTGGTCGCCACCGGCCACGTGCCCCACGGCATCAGCAACGAACCATCGATCTAAAGCCCCTGTGCTTCAAGACGTTGCGTCGCACGTCGTACTCGTCAAGGCACTGCTAAGCTGAATCAAATCTCCGCCATGTTGGCTTGCGAGGAGGTCATATGATTCGTTCGATGCTGTATGCCACTGACCTCGGTCTTTACGCACCGTTAGTGATGCAGCACGCCCTGGCTTTGGCGCGAACATTCAATGCCGACTTGTACGTGGTGCACGCGGTGGAGCCGATGGGGTTGTTTGCCGAGTCGGTGCTGCAGAGTTATCTCGACGAGCAGGCATTGAACGAATTTCACAGCGAGGGTCTGAAAACAGTCATCGCCAATATCGAGCAGCGGGTGCTGGAGAGCTTTCGCGAAGAACTGGGCGAGGAGGGCGAGCAGGATCTGCAGCGCATTCGCGCGGTACGCGTGCTGCAGGGCGATCCGTCGCAGGTGATTCTTGACCAGGTGCAGAAACTCTCTGTCGATTTGCTGATCGTAGGAAGTCACAGCCACGGGGTGGGCGCGGAAACGCCGTTGGGTCGCACGGCGACGCGGGTCCTGCAATTGTCCAAGGTGCCGGTTTATCTGGTGCCGCTGGTGGAGCGTCGGCGGCGGGAGGATCGCTGAGGCAGGATTAATGGCCTTTTGATAAAAAAGTTCTAGATTTATTATTCAAACCATTAATATAGTTATATACCGTCGCTGATGCCCGTGGCGTCTTACTGCTTTGAGGGATACATATGAAGCTTCAACAATTGCGCTACATCTGGGAAGTGGCGCACCACGACCTCAACGTTTCCGCTACAGCCCAAAGCCTTTACACCTCGCAACCGGGTATCAGTAAACAAATCCGCCTGCTGGAAGATGAACTCGGCGTTGAAGTGTTCGCCCGTAGCGGCAAGCACCTGACCCGCGTCACGCCAGCCGGCGAGCGCATCATCACCACTGCCGGTGAGATTCTGCGCAAGGTTGAAAGCATCAAGCAGATTGCCCAGGAATTCTCCAACGAGAAGAAAGGCACCCTGTCGATCGCGACTACTCACACCCAGGCACGTTATGCACTGCCGCCGGTGATCAGCAATTTCATCAAGCAATATCCGGACGTGGCGCTGCACATGCACCAGGGTTCGCCGATGCAGATCGCTGAAATGGCCGCTGACGGCACTGTCGATTTCGCCATCGCCACCGAAGCGCTGGAGTTGTTCGGTGATCTGGTGATGATGCCGTGCTATCGCTGGAACCGCTGTGTGGTCGTGCCGCAGGGCCATCCCCTGACCAAGCTGCCGAAGCTGACCCTCGAAGCGCTCGCCGAATACCCGATCGTGACGTACGTGTTCGGTTTCACTGGCCGTTCGAAACTCGACGAAGCGTTCAGCCATCGTGGCCTGACGCCGAAAGTGGTGTTCACCGCTGCCGACGCCGACGTAATCAAAACCTACGTGCGTCTGGGCCTGGGTGTGGGCATCGTCGCCAAAATGGCCGTTGATACCAAACTCGACAACGATCTGGTGGTGCTGGATGCCAGCGAGCTGTTCGAATCGAGCATCACCAAGATCGGTTTCCGTCGCGGTACGTTCCTGCGTGGTTTCATGTGCGACTTCATCGAGAAGTTTGCTCCGCACCTGACCCGCGAAGTGATGGCCAAAGCCATCCAGTGCCACAACAAGCAAGAGCTGGAAGAGCTGTTCGACGGCGTCGAGCTGCCGGTTCACTAAGTCCCCGCTTCAAAGCACCTCGGTGACAGCAAACTGTTGCCGGGTGCCCGCCACCAGAATCTCCACCTCGTCACCCTCGAATTTGCCCAGCAGGCTTTTGCCCATGGGCGAGCGCGGGGTGATGACGGTAATCGGCTGACCGACCACGTCGACTTTCAGCCCCGCCGCATCCGGCGCCAGAAACAGCCATTGCTCGCGACCCTTTTCGTCTTCCAGGCCGAGCAGGGCGCCGATCTCTATTCCCCGATTTTCGTCATAGGCGCGCAGCGTCAGGTTCTGGCACAGCGCCAATGACTGACGGATCTCCTCAACGCGTTTTGCTTGCCCGGCCGCCAGATAAGACGCCTCAAGACCCAGGGTGTCGTATTTGTTTTCGGCGATGTTCTCTTCGTGAGTCGCGGTTTCGTAAGCGGTTTGGGCGGCGCGTTCGGCGATATCGAGGTCGATGCGCAGCTTGTCGAGAATCAATTGGTGGACAGTGTGTTTGTTCATGATCAGTCGCAAAATTGCAAAACGTTGGCGCGGCTCTTTTCGTTTGGCGCGGTCTGGTCCTGTTGCAGCCAGAACTGGCATTTCGGATTCGATTGATTACGGCTGCTGCTGCGTGCCTGATCGAGACGATTCTGTTGCTCGTTCTTGCGCAGGTTTTCTTCGTACTGATCGAACAACGGACTCTGCGGCGGAATATCCGGCACCGGTTGTACCGCCGGCGGGTTGGCCAGTTGCTGCACGGCCTGGGCCACTGGCGCCAGTTGCTCGTTGAAGAAAAAGCGCGAGAGCAGCCAGCAGGTCAGCGCGATAGCCAAAAAGCCCAGCCATATGCCCAGGGCAATACTGCCGGTCAAATGCAGCGCGCTGAGCTGAACAGGCAAGGGGCGACGCGGGTTGGGACGATAGGGCATGGCTGCCTCCTGGCGGATGATTGCGGGCAAGTGGCGATTGTCGCACGAAGATTAATCGGCGTCGGCTCTTCTGCACGAGGTCATTTATGCGGACAATCGGTGCTTTTGCCAACGGGAGTCTTGAATGTCGGAACTGAAAACCCGCTGGGATATTTTTTGCACCGTCGTCGATAACTATGGCGATATCGGCGTGACCTGGCGCCTGGCCCGGCAATTGGTGGTTGAGCATTCATTGGCGGTGCGGCTGTGGGTCGATGATCTGCGCGCGTTCGAACGCATCTGCCCGGAGATCGACATCAGTGCCGCGCAACAATGGCAGCAGGGCGTGGAGGTACGGCACTGGCCGAGCGAGTGGCCGCACACCGACGCCGCTGACGTGGTGATCGCCGCGTTCGCCTGTCAGTTGCCCAGCGAATACATGGACGCGATGGCCGGTCGCGAAAAGCCGCCCTTGTGGATGAACCTCGACTATCTCAGTGCCGAGGAGTGGGTCATTGGCTGCCACGGATTGCCGTCGGTGAAATACAGGTCGGTGCAGAAGTTCTTCTTCTTTCCGGGATTTCAGCCGGGCACTGGCGGACTGCTGCGTGAACGAGGACTGCTCGAACAGCGTCGGCAATTTCAGCAGGATTCCCAAGCGCAGCGACAATTCCTGCAAGGTTTGGGGATCGAGCGAGCTCCCGACGCACAGCTGATTTCTCTGTTTGCCTACGAGAATGCCGGACTGGCGAGTTGGCTGGACGTGATGGCCGCCGACGCGACAGCCACTCACTTGCTGGTACCGGAAGGGCGGATTCTCGGCGACGTCGCGCGTTGGCTCGGGGTCGAGACCCTCAACGCGGGGGCTATACATGTGCGTCAGGCGCTGACCGTGCAGGTGCTGCCGTTCGTCCGTCAGGATCAATACGATCATCTGCTCTGGTGCTGCGATTTCAATGCGGTGCGCGGCGAAGACTCGTTCGTCCGGGCGCAGTGGGCGGGGCGCCCGATGCTTTGGCACATCTATCAGCAAGACGAAGACATCCACCTGGACAAGCTCGACGCCTTCCTCGCGCTATATTCGAAAGGTCTGTCGCCAGCCGCGGCGCAGGCGATGAACGGTCTCTGGCAGGCCTGGAGTGCGGGTCAGCCGATCGGCGGACACTGGCTCGAAGCCCGTAAACATTGGCCGGAGCTACAGGAAAATGCCGAAGCATGGTGTCTGGAACAAGGCTTGCAGGCGGATCTTGCCGCAGCGCTGGTACAGTTTTACCTAAATTGGATATGATACGCGGCCTAGATTTTTGTAAATCCCATCCAAATTCGGATATTCGCAATGAAAACTGGTAAAGAACTCAAACCCGGTACCGTGATCCGTATCGACAACGATCCTTGGCTGGTTCAGAAAGCTGAATTCACCAAGTCGGGCCGTAACAGCGCGATCATGAAGACCAAGCTGAAGAACCTGCTGACCGGTTACAAGACCGAAACCGTTTACGGTGCGGACGACAAACTGGACGACGTGATCCTGGATCGTAAAGAAGCCACCCTGTCTTTCATCAGCGGTGACACCTACACGTTCATGGACACCACTGACTACACCATGTACGAACTGAACGCCGAAGACATCGAAAGCGTTCTGCCTTTCGTTGAAGAAGGCATGACCGACGTTTGCGAAGCCGTGTTCTTCGAAGAGCGTCTGGTTTCCGTAGAGCTGCCGACCACCATCGTGCGTCAGGTTGACTACACCGAAGGTTCCGCTCGCGGTGACACTTCCGGCAAGGTGATGAAGCCTGCCAAACTGAAGAACGGTACCGAGCTGTCGGTTGCTGACTTCATCGAAATCGGCGACATGATCGAGATCGATACCCGCGAAGGCGGTTCCTACAAAGGCCGTGCCAAATAAGCACTGCTTTTTGCGGAAAGAAAAAGCCCGACCATTGAGTCGGGCTTTTTTATGCCTGCAATTTGAGTCACTGCGCTGACCCCCTGTAGGAGTGAGCCTGCTCGCGATGGCTTCAGTACAGTCGACATTTTCATTGACTGTACTACCGCTATCGCGAGCAGGCTCGCTCCTGCATTGGGATTTGCGTATGGCTTCAAACGGTGGTGTGCAGGCGCACGTCAACGTTGCCGCGAGTGGCGTTGGAGTACGGGCAAACCTGATGCGCCGCTTCAACCAGGCTCTGTGCATCGGCTTGTTCCAGACCCGGCAGGCTGATGTGCAGGTCGATGTCGAGGCCGAAGCCGCCAGGGATTTGGCCGATACCGACGTGGGCAGTGATCGAAGCGTCGTCCGGGATTTTACGTTTGGTCTGGCTGGCAACGAATTTCAGTGCGCCGATGAAGCAGGCCGAGTAGCCCGCCGCGAACAGTTGCTCAGGGTTGGTCGCCGCGCCGCCAGCACCACCGAGTTCTTTCGGGGTGGCCAGTTTGACGTCGAGAATGTTGTCGCTGGAGATCGCACGACCGTCACGGCCGCCAGTGGAGGTTGCGATTGCGGTGTAGAGAGTTTGCATGGTGTGGGCCTCGTCGAGTGTGATGTGTTGCGCTAATTATTTGCGCGCTAAGTAAGTACGAGATAAATGTAGCTCGCAAATATTTTGTGCACAAGATAAATTTTGGAAGAAAGTGAAAATGCATGACGCGGCGTGGTGCATTACTGCGCCGGAAGTATTGATCTAGAGCGATGGATGGAAAGGAGGCTGACTGTAAAAAAATTTAGTCGGACAAGCATTCATCAGAAGATAAAGACCCTGTGGGAGCCGGGCTTGCCCGCGATGACGGTGTGTCAGTTGAAATTATGACGGCTGACAGCACGCCATCGCGGGCAAGCCCGGCTCCCACAGGTTTTTGTAGTGCAACTGGAATTGAGGGCTCAGACCAGGCTGTCTTGCAGATGGCTGCGCAGGGCCTGCAGTTCTGATTGCAGATGTTGCAGGCGCTCGATCGTGAAGCCGCTGGCGCCGAGAATGCATTGCGGAATGCTTTGGGCTTTATCTCGCAAGGAGCGGCCCTGTGCCGTCAATTCAACAATCACCACCCGCTCATCCTCGCGGCTGCGAGTCCGGCTGAGCAAACCTTCGCCTTCCAGGCGCTTGAGCAGTGGCGTCAGCGATCCCGGATCCGTCAGCAGTCGCGTGCTGATTTCCCCTACCGTCAAACCATCTTTCTCCCACAACACCATCATCGCCAAATACTGCGGATAGGTCAGGCCGATGGCTTGCAGCATCGGCTTGTAGACTTTCGTCATCATCAGCGAAGTGGAATGCAGGGCGAAGCAGGCCTGGTTGTCCAGGAGCAAGTCATCGCAGGTGTCGCGTTCGGAAGTCATGTCAAAGCCTTGATCGGTGATGGGCATGAATCTAGCGCCCGAATGTTTAATGCGCCAGATAATTATCAACCGGCTAGTGCCGGCCAAAATCCCGTTGTAACGCCAGATCCCACGGCGGAACCGGGCTGAAGCGGGTTTTCAGGTATTCCAGCAGCAAGCGACTGCGCGAATTCGTCTGCTGTTCCATCCTCAGCGCATAGATTCCGGTGGTCTCTGGTTTCGGCAGACCGTTTTCGCAAAACAGCGGCAGCAGTTCTCCGCGCAACAGATATTCGCTGGCCAGCCAGGTCGGCAGATGCGCAATCCCCAGCCCCGCCAGCGCGCCGCAGACCAGAGCCTCGGCATTATTGGCGCTCATGCGGATGCGGGCCGGACGATGCAGTTGCATCTGCCCATCCAGTTCGAAACGCCAGGCGAAGGGCGGGGCGAGGCCGTCCCAGTCCAGACCGTCGTGTTCAGTCAATTGCGCGGGATGGCCGGGTATTCCGCGCTGTTTGAGATAGTCGGGACTCGCGCAGGCGATGCGCACCATGCTCGCCAGTGGCGTGGCAACCAGACGGGTGTCGGCCAATTGACCGGCGCGCAGCACCAGGTCGACCTTGCCCAGATTCGAGCCGTGCATGTCGACAAAGCTGTCGATCAGATGTAACTGCACGTCCAGTCCCGGATACAACAGCAGAAAGTCGGCAATCACCGGGGCCAGGTGCCTGCGTCCGAACGCTGCCGGGGCATCGATGCGAATCAAGCCCTCCGGCGCATTGCTCAGGGAAACCGCTTCGGCGCGGGCCAGTTGTAACTCGGCGACAATCCGCCGTGCCCGCTCTGCGAAAGCCAGGCCCGCAGGTGTGGCAAGTACCGCGTGCGTACTGCGGATGAACAATTGGCTGCCGACCGCGTTTTCCAGGCTGTCGATGCGCCGCGCGACCGCCGAAGGCGTCAGTGGATGACGACGGGACGCCGCGGAAAAACTGCCACTTTCCAGCACATCAAGAAACAGCCCGAGTTGTTCGGTCAATTGGTTGGGATTCATATCGGTTCAACGCTTGTGCGAAATCGGCAAAGCCATTGTGCGTTGCTGTGCGTTTCCCCGCCAGCCTCTACTGCGTAGGATGAATCGCCTGACGTAAGAGGAATTCGCTGTGATGGAGTTTTTGTTGTACCTGCTGTTCGGCGCCGCCCTGGGCACACTCGGTGGCATCTTCGGCATCGGTGGCGGCTTGATCGCCATTCCACTGCTCGGCGTGTGGTTCGGGCTCGATCAGCAAATTGCTCAAGGCACGGCGCTGGTGATGGTGGTGCCGAACGTGATGCTGGCGCTGTGGCGTTATCACCAACGCAATCGCATTGAATTGCGTCATGCGTTGCCGTTGGCGGTGATGGGCTTCTGTTTCGCCTGGCTCGGTTCGATCTGGGCGGTTGGCATCGATGCGCAAACCATGCGCATCGGCTTTGTCGCGTTTCTGGTGGCGCTGTCGGCCTATAACCTGCTGAAGATGTTCGGCAAACGCCCGGCGGCAACGTCCGAGATGCGTTATTCGTGGCCGTGGCTGGGTGTTCTCGGTGCGGCCTCGGGAACCATGGGCGGTTTGTTCGGTGTCGGTGGGGCTGTGGTGGCGACGCCGGTCTTGACCAGCCTGTTTGGCACCACGCAAGTGGTCGCCCAAGGCTTGTCGCTGGCACTGGCACTGCCGAGTACTGGCGTGACCTTGGTCACGTACGCGGTGCATCAGGAAGTGGACTGGATGATCGGCTTGCCGCTGGCCATTGGCGGGCTGGCCAGCATCAGTTGGGGCGTGAAAGTCGCCCACGCACTGCCGGAAAAACTCCTGCGTGGGCTGTTCTGCGGTTTTCTGGTGCTGTGTGCGGTGATGCTCACGTTTAAAGTTTGAAACCTTCGACGATGTGTTCGGCCAGGCATTCGGTGATCGGCGACGGATTGTTCAGGTTGCGGATCAACATGATGCTGGCCTCGGGCAGCAATGGCAGATCTTCATCGGCGCCGAGAATGCGCATGTCCGGGGTGATCAGGCTTTCCAGTTGCGCGGTGATCGCCAGGCCCGCGCTCACCACCGCCATCAGTGCCGACAGGCTGGTGCTGTTGTAGGCGATTCGATAATCGCGGCCCATTGCGTCCAGCGCATTGCAGGCCCACAAACGGCAGAAGCAGTCACTGTTGAACATCGCCAAGGGCAACGGCGTCTGTTCGTGGGCACTGAAATTTTGCGCCTCGGCCCAGACAAACCGCTCTTTGCGCAGCAACTGGCCGATTTCGTTGCCCGGTTCACGGGTGACAATCGACAGGTCCAGATCGGTGCGCTGCAGCAGCTGTTTGGTCGACTCGCAATGCACTTCGATCTGGATCAGCGGATAGAACTGCGCGAATCGCGAGAGGATCCCCGGCAGAAAGCGCATCACGTAATCATCCGGCGTGCCAATCTTCACGGTGCCGACCATGTGTGGCTCGCGCAGGGTGTTGAACACTTCGCTGTGCAGCTTGAGGATGCGTCGCGCGTATCCCAGCAGCACTTGGCCTTCAGCGGTCAGGCGCACCTGACGCCCGTCACGTTCAAACAACTGGCGTTGCAACACGTCTTCTTCCAGACGCTTCATCTGCATGCTCACCGCCGATTGCGTGCGGTTGACCATTTCACCGGCGCGGGTGAAACCGCCTTGATCGGCAATCGCCACAAAGGTGCGCAGGACATCGGTATCGATACTGGGGTAGGCCGACAATTGATGAATCTCCGTGATGAATGCCATCAGAAACATTCGTTGGATTGATCTTAGCGCTGGCGCGAGACTTGATCCATCCAAAACGGAGGGCAACATGATGAAAGGTCAAAGAGAGTTTGTAGACGAAGAAAAATTTTCCGGCCATGGCCATATGGTTTCCGACCTGCTGCACAAGTTTAGCCGTTGGTACGAACTTCATCGTGAACGCGAGTTGCTCGCCAGTTTGAGCGATGAAGCGTTGAAGGACATCGGGGTCAGTCGTGCCGACGTCGAACACGAGTCGATCCGGCCATTCTGGGATGATCCGATGCATAAATGATGAGGCCATCGCTACACAAAACCTTCTGGACTGAGGTAGGTTGCGAGCAGACAAGGAGATGCTCATGCCCGCGACACTGTCCTTTTCCCTCAAACAGGCGCGACGTCTGGCACTGGCTGCCCAAGGGTTCAACGGGCGCCAGCCGCCGACCGTCAAGGCAACGCACGTCAACCGGCTGATCGAACGGCTGGGCCTGCTGCAAATCGACTCCGTCAACGCCGTGGTGCGCTCGCACTACCTGCCACTGTTTTCCCGTCTGGGTGCCTATTCTTCCGACTTGCTCGACCAGGCTGCCTGGAGTTCGGGGCGCCGTCGCACGTTGTTTGAATACTGGGGGCACGAAGCATCGCTGTTGCCGCTGTCGATGTATCCGTTGCTTGGCTGGCGCATGCAGCGGGCCCGGGATGGCAGAGACATTTATCAGCAACTGGCGAAGTTTGGTGTTGAACAGAAGGAGGTCATTCGCCGGGTTTTGACTGCGGTCGAAGAGCGGGGTGCATTGGGGGCGGGCAGTTTGTCGACTCGCGAAGACAAGCCCGGTCAGTGGTGGGACTGGAGCGCAGAGAAGCATGCGCTGGAGTGGTTGTTTGCCGCCGGTGAAGTGACTGTCGCCGGGCGTCGGGGTTTTGAGCGTTTGTATGATTTGCCGGAGCGGGTGATTCCCTCCGCAATCCTGCAACAGACAGTGGCTGATGAGGCCGAGGCGCAGCGTGGACTGTTATTGCACGCGGCTGAGGCGTTGGGTGTGGGTACGGAAAAGGATCTGCGCGATTACTTTCGTTTGAATCCGACTGACGCGCGCCCGCGTCTGGCCGAGTTGGTCGAGGCTGGACAGTTGCTGCTGTGCGAGGTCGCCGACTGGCGACAAATCGCCTATTGCCTGCCGGAGCCGAAGGTCCCGCGCAAGGTGACGGCCAGTGCGCTGCTGTCGCCGTTCGACTCGCTGATCTGGGAGCGTAGCCGCACCGAGCGGCTGTTTGATTTTCGCTATCGGCTGGAGATCTACACGCCGCAGGACAAGCGGGTTTACGGCTATTACGTGTTGCCGTTTCTGCACAATGAGCGGATTGCGGCGCGGGTCGACTTGCGCGCCGAACGGGCGTCCGGGCGGTTGGCGGTGCATGCGGTGCACGAGGAGGAGTCGGGGCTGGATGATCAGGGGATGTTGGCGTTGGCCATGAATTTGCGGCAGATGGCAGATTGGTTGGGGCTTGAGCGAGTGCAGCTGAATTGTCAGCGCGAGAGTGCGGGGCGGTTGCGGGTGGCATTGGCACAGATCGGCTGTGACTGAACTGAAGCCATCGCGAGCAGGCTCACTCCTACATTGGAGTGCGCTACCCCTGTAGGAGTGAGCCTGCTCGCGATAGGGCCGGCGCGGTTTAGCGGCGGACTTGCTTCAGCGTCTCGGCAATCAGGAATGCCAGTTCCAGCGACTGATCGGCATTCATCCGCGGATCGCAGTGGGTGTGATAGCGATCCGACAAACCGTCTTCAGTAATCGGCCGTGCCCCACCAATGCACTCGGTGACATTCTGCCCGGTCATCTCGATGTGAATCCCGCCGGCATAACTGCCCTCGGCCTCGTGCACCTGGAAGAACTGTTTCACTTCACCAAGGATCTGCGCAAAGTCGCGAGTCTTGTAGCCGCTGCTGGCCTTGATGGTGTTGCCGTGCATCGGATCGGAGCTCCACAGCACTTGCTTGCCTTCACGCTGCACCGCGCGAATCAGTGCCGGCAGGTGATCGCCAACCTTGTTCGCGCCCATCCGTGCGATCAGGTTCAGGCGGCCCGGATCGTTGCTCGGATTGAGGACGTCGATCAGGCGGATCAGGTCGTCGGGGTTCATGCTCGGGCCGACTTTGACACCGATCGGGTTGTTAACCCCGCGCAGGAATTCGACATGAGCGCCGTCGAGCTGACGGGTGCGGTCGCCGATCCACAGCATGTGCGCCGAGCAGTCGTAGTAATCGTTGGTCAGGCTGTCGCGGCGTACGAAGGCTTCTTCGTAGTTCAGCAGCAGCGCTTCGTGGGCGGTGAAGAAACTGGTTTCGCGCAGTTGCGGCGAGCTGTCCATGCCACAGGCGCGCATGAACGCCAGGGTTTCATCGATGCGGTCGGCGAGGTGGCTGTACTTCTCGGCCAGCGCCGAGTTGGCGATGAAATCGAGGTTCCACTTGTGCACTTGATGCAGGTCGGCAAAGCCACCCTGGGCAAAGGCGCGCAGCAGGTTCAGCGTCGCGGTGGACTGGTGATAGGACTGCAGCAGGCGCTCGGGATCCGGCACGCGGCTTTTTTCGTCGAAGCCGATGCCGTTGACGATGTCACCACGGTAGGCGGGCAGGGTCACGCCGTCGATGGTCTCGTCATTGGCCGAACGTGGTTTGGCGAACTGACCGGCCATGCGGCCGACCTTGACCACCGGGCAACCGGCAGCGAAGGTCATGACGATCGCCATTTGCAGCAGCACTTTAAAAGTGTCGCGAATCTTTGCCGCAGAGAATTCGGCGAAGCTTTCCGCGCAGTCGCCGCCCTGTAGCAGGAACGCCCGGCCCTGAGTCACTTCGGCAAACTGACGGCGCAGTTCACGCGCCTCGCCGGCAAACACCAGGGGCGGATAACTGGCCAGGGTTTGCTCGACCACGCGCAGATGCGCGGCGTCGGGGTATTGGGGTTGTTGCTGGATCGGCAGGGCACGCCAGCTGTCAGGGCTCCACGGTTGGCTCATCACGGTCTCTAAGGTTCTACGCACGGAAGGCCATGGTAGCAGCAAATTAGTGCGTGACCTGTTCCTGCTCCTTCGCCGACAATCGCCGCTTTGCCACGGCCCCACAGCGGTGCCATCGCGTCACCGCGCCCGGTGACCATCAGGAGACGAAATGACTGAGGAGCGCGTCGAGCATCTGCTCGCCGAAGTACAGGATGAGTTCGGCGTGATTCGCGTGCTGGAAGTGGCCGATTACCGCTTTCTGGAGTTCGGCGATGCCATCGAGCAGAGCTGTGTGTTCACCGCCGACCCGAGCTGGCTGGAATACGACTACACCCGGGCGATGCTGATTGGTGCGTTGTGTCATGAGCAGCCGGAGAGTGCGCTGTTCCTCGGGCTGGGTGCTGGTACGCTGACTCAGGCCTGCCTCAAGTTCCTGCCACTGGAAGATGTTGAAGCCATCGAGCTGCGCCCGGACGTACCGCGTCTGGCCATCGAATACCTTGGCCTGGATGACGATCCGCGCTTGTACATCCGCGTCGGCGATGCGCTGGAACTGCTGCCGACTGCCGAGCCTGCGGATCTGATTTTCGTCGACCTTTATACCGATGTCGGGCCGGGTGTCGGACATCTGGCCTGGAGCTTTCTCGGCGACTGTCAGAAGCGCTTGAATCCGGGCGGCTGGCTGGTGATCAACCAGTGGGCCACGGATGACGGCAAGCCGCTCGGTGCAGCGTTGCTGCGCGGGCTCTATCACCGGCATTACTGGGAGCTGCCGGTGAAGGAGGGCAATGTGATTCTGATTGTGCCGGCGGATCTCGATCAGGTGCTGGACCTGCAGGCGCTGAGCGCCCGGGCCGAAGCACTGGCGCCGCAGTTGGGTTACTCGCTGGAGTCGTTGATCAAGGCGATTCGCCCGGCCACTTGAGTCGTCAGTGATGGCCCCTTCGCGAGCAGGCTCACTCCTACATTGGAATGCGTTCCCTCTGTAGGAGTGAGCCTGCTCGCGATGACGTCCTCACGGACACCATACTTTCAAATACCTTTAAAGACTCCAGGTCGCCGCTCCACCAGCGACCGTACTCCCTCCCTGGCATCCTCACTGCCCAGCAACTTCTTCACCAACGCCGGCAACGCTTGGGCCGCCGTCGTCTCGCCTTCATAACGCGCCTGCCGCGCCGACATCAACGTTGCCTGTACACCCAGCGGTGCCTGCCGCGCAATCCGCTCAGCCAATTCGATGGCCCGAGGCAACAGGTCTTCGCTGGCCATCACCTCCTGTACCAGGCCCAGTCGCAACGCATCGTGCGCGTCGAACTCATCGCCGGTCAGCAGCCAGCGCATGGCGTTGCCCCAACCCGCCACCTGATGAAAACGCAAAGTCGCGCCACCAAAAGGAAAGATCCCACGCTGTACTTCCATTTGCGCGAAGCGGGTGTTGCTGGCGCAAAGGTTGATATCGGCGGCCAGCATCAGCTCGATGCCGATGGTCAGGCAGTACCCTTGCGCCGCGACAATCACCGGTTTGCTCACCCGTGGCCCGACAAAAACACCCCACGGATCGCAACCGCCGGTCGGAACCTGCCAGCCTTGCGCCAGTGCGGAGCTGGCATTCACCAGATCCAGACCAGCGGTAAAGTGTTCTCCGTGCCCGAACACCACGGCTACCCGCGCCTCGCTGTCGGCTTCGAACTCGCCATACGCCAGGCTCAGGTCATTGAGCAGGTCGAGGTCGAAAGCATTGCGTTTGGCCGCTCGGTCCAGGCCGATCAGATGGACATGACCACGACGTTCACGGCTGACGCGGCCGGGGCAGGGCTGACTCATGGATAAATCCTCGGGCGGGAAGGGCGGGGGGCAGCGGCGGTATGCCGCACATCGGTGAATCGTTTAAGCGTCATCGCCCGCAGGGCCGGGCCTTTGAAAAATAGCCCTTCGCACGATTATCCGCAAAACCCCGTTACACAGCGGTGACACACGCATTCAGGCAATAAAAAAAGCTCCCATTTCGGGCAAAATCCGGTATAGTGCGCGCCGGCCTTTAACCGGGCCGCGTTTAGGTAGCGCAATTCCCCGAAGTCAGCTTCGGCTGCACGTCCGCCCAGCGGGCTCTTCCTTGACGATTCTCTTTTTCATTCATACGTTTTCGCAAATCCCCGCCGACAAAGCTGCCAGGGCGACTCTTGAGTCTCAACACGGCATGCGCAGCTTTGGAGCATGGGTCTTTGCGGATGCACTTAGAGGCAGACCCATGACCCAGGAAACCGGCGGATTCGCCGCTTTTAATCTTAACCCGAATATTCTTGCAGCCGTCGCAGCGACCGGCTACGAAGAGCCTTCGGCGATTCAGCAGCAATCGATCCCGATCATCATGGCCGGCCAGGACATGATTGGCCAGGCGCAAACCGGTACTGGTAAAACCGCCGCGTTCGCTCTGCCTATTCTGCACCGCATCGATCCTGCCAAGCGCGAACCGCAAGCCCTGATCCTGGCGCCAACCCGAGAGTTGGCGCTGCAAGTAGCAACCGCTTTTGAAACCTACGCCAAGCAAATGCCGGGCGTAACTGTTGTGGCTGTCTACGGCGGCGCGCCGATGGGCCCACAATTGAAAGCGATCCGTAATGGCGCACAGATCGTTGTCGCTACTCCGGGTCGTCTGTGTGACCACCTGCGTCGCGACGAAAAAGTCCTCTCGACTGTGAACCACCTGGTTCTCGACGAAGCTGACGAAATGCTGAAGCTGGGCTTCATGGATGACCTGGAAGTCATCTTCAAGGCGCTGCCATCGACCCGTCAGACCGTTCTGTTCTCGGCGACCCTGCCGCAGTCGATCCGTGCCATTGCCGAACGCCACCTGCGCGATCCGCAACACGTGAAGATCCAGACCAAGACCCAGACCGTTACCGCGATCGAACAGGCTCACCTGTTGGTTCACGCTGACCAGAAGACTTCGGCCGTTCTCAGCTTGCTGGAAGTGGAAGACTTCGACGCGCTGATCATGTTCGTGCGCACCAAGCAAGCGACCCTGGATCTGGCCAGTGCCCTCGACGCCAAAGGCTACAAAGCCGCTGCGCTGAACGGTGACATCGCCCAGAACCAGCGTGAGCGCGTGATCGACTCGCTGAAAGATGGCCGTCTGGACATCGTTGTGGCGACCGACGTTGCTGCTCGTGGTCTGGACGTTCCGCGCATCACTCACGTGTTCAACGTGGACATGCCTTACGATCCGGAATCCTACGTTCACCGTATCGGCCGTACTGGCCGTGCCGGTCGCGAAGGCCGTGCGCTGCTGCTGGTGACTCCACGTGAGCGCCGCATGCTGCAAGTGATCGAGCGTGTAACCGGTCAGAAAGTTGCCGAAGTACGCCTGCCGGACGCTCAAGCTGTTCTCGATGCACGCATCAAGAAACTGACCAACAGCCTGTCGCCGCTGGTTGCTGATGCCGAGTCGACTCACGGTGAGCTGCTCGATCGTCTGACCGCTGACATCGGCTGCTCGCCGCGTGCTCTGGCTGCTGCGCTGCTGCGCAAGGCTACCAACGGTCAAGCGCTGAACCTGGCAGCAATCGAGAAGGAACGCCCACTGGTGCCGAACAACGCACCGCGTGGCGACCGTCCTGAGCGTTCCGGTGATCGTCCTGATCGTGGTGATCGCGAGCGTCGCGCGCCAATGCCTTTGGGCGAAGGCCGTGCTCGTTGCCGTACCGCGCTGGGTGCGCGTGACGGTATCGCCGCGAAAAACCTGCTGGGCGCCATCCTCAACGAAGGTGGTCTGGCCCGTGAAGCGATCGGTCGCATCCAGGTGCGTGACAGCTTCAGCCTCGTCGAGCTGCCGGAAGATGGTCTGGACAAACTCCTGACCAAGCTGAAGGACACTCGCGTTGCTGGCAAGCAGTTGAAGCTGCGTCGCTATCGCGAAGATTGATCCGCCCCTGGGCTGATTGATCGAACATAAAAAATCCCCGACTGGTTCGGGGATTTTTTTTGCCTGTTTTTTGGATTCACACAAAACTCTGTGCGAGCTGGCTTGCCAGCGATGACGTCAGCCGAAGCGATAGATATCCATCCCTAGCGCGCCCATGGTGAACCCCTTGTGCGCCACGCTGAAATCACCCCCGGCGCCCCGCGCAAAATATAACGGCAACAAATGCTCATCACTTGGATGACTACGCACTGCATGTGGCGCCTGTTGGCGGTAATCATGCAAGGCCGCTTCGTCATCGGCCGCAAGCTTCTCGATCACCCAGTCACGGAAGTCCCGCGCCCACGGCTCGACGCTCTCCGGGCCGGCGTGCCAGTCCAGCTCGCGCAGGTTATGGGTGATGCTGCCGGAACCGATCAGCAGAATCCCTTGTTCGCGCAGGCCTGCCAACGCACGGCCAACCCGGGTTTGCAGCGCCGGGCCGCTGCGGCTCGGCAGTGAAACCTGTACCACCGGTATATCCGCCTGCGGGTACATCAGCGACAACGGCACCCAGACGCCGTGATCGAACGGTCGTTGTGGATCAAGGCGCACCGGCAAGTTGCTGGCGGTCAGCAGATTGGCGACCTCAGCAGCCAGTTGTGGATCACCCGGCGCCGGGTACTGCACCTCGAACAGGGCGCGGGGAAAACCGCCGAAATCGTGCCAGGTCTCGGGTTGCGGATGGCTGCCAACCAACAGTTCGTGACTCTCCCAGTGGGCGGAGACAATCACTATGGCTTTCGGTCTCGGCAGTTCGGCAGCCAGTCGCGCCAATGCCGGACCGCTGGCGCCGGGTTCCAGCGCAAGCATGGGTGAACCATGAGAAATAAACAGGCTGGGAAACATGATGGGTTCCTGAGCGGTAAGATGGCCCATCTTCAGTCAGATCATTGATCTAAATCTAATATAAGTTTTAACGCTTTTTGATCGATTTTTTGGGAGTGATACATGCAGCCTGAGTTTTGGCACAAGAAGTGGGAATCGAACCAGATCGGCTTTCACCAGCCCGAGGTCAACGCGTATTTGCAGCGGCACTGGCCCGCTCTGGCAATTCCTGCGCAGGCTCGCGTGCTGGTGCCGCTGTGTGGGAAAAGTCTGGATTTGCTGTGGCTGGCCGGACAGGGCCATCAGGTGCTGGGCATCGAATTGTCGGAAAAGGCTGTCGAGGATTTTTTTGGCGAGCAACATTTGCAGCCGGAAGTCAGCGAAGAAGGCGCGTTCAAGGTCTATCGCGCGGGAGCTATCGAGTTGTGGTGCGGTGATGTCTTTGCGTTAAAGGCCGACGATGTCGCTGATTGCACCGCACTGTACGACCGCGCCGCGTTGATCGCGCTGCCACCAGCGATGCGTGAGCAATACGCGGCGCATTTGCTGAGTAGCTTGCCGGAGGACTTGCAGGGTTTGCTGATTACCCTGGATTACGATCAGGCGCAGATGCCCGGGCCGCCGTTTGCCGTCCCGGATGCTGAGGTGCAGCGCTTGCTTGGGAATGACTGGCAGATCGAGAAGCTGGAACAGCAGGATGTGCTGGGTGAGAGCTGGAAGTTCTTGCAGGCTGGCGTGACGCGGCTGGAGGAGCGGGTTTACCGGGTTTCTTCCAGGCAAATTTAATTGTCTGTGGCTGCCTCTTCGCGAGCAGGCTCACTCCTACATTGCTTTGTGCTGAATCGTAGATTGCGTGAGCGCCACAGAACCCTGTAGGAGTGAGCCTGCTCGCGATGAGGCCAGCAAGAACAGCCCACTCTTCAAGGCAACAAAAAAGGCCCGCATCACTGCGGGCCTTTTTCGTTGTTACATCGGTTGCATCAACCGCGACGACGCAAGGCGTCGATACGCTCTTCCAGCGGTGGGTGGCTCATGAACATGCGGGCGAAGCCCTGTTTGATGCCACCATTGATGCCAAACGCATTCAGGGTGTCCGGCATGTGCACCGGCAGACCCTGTTCGGCGCGCAGACGCTGCAGAGCGCCAATCATTGCGCTGGTACCGGCCAGGCGAGCACCGGCTTCGTCGGCGCGGAATTCGCGTTTGCGCGAGAACCACATGACGATCGCGCTGGCCAGGATACCCAGCACCAGTTCGGCGAAGATGGTTGCCACGTAGTAGGCAATGCCCTGACCTTCTTCATTCTTGAAGATCACCTTGTCGACGAAGTTGCCGATGATCCGTGCAAAGAACATCACGAAGGTGTTCACCACGCCCTGGATCAGCGCCAGAGTGACCATGTCACCGTTGGCCACGTGACCGATTTCGTGGGCCAGCACGGCTTTCACTTCGTCCGGCGAGAAGCGCTCGAGCAGGCCCTGGCTGACCGCGACCAGTGCGTCGTTCTTGTTCCAGCCGGTGGCGAAGGCGTTTGCTTCGTAGGCCGGGAAAATACCGACTTCGGGCATCTTGATCCCGGCTTCGCGGGACAGTTGCTCGACAGTTTGCAGCAGCCATTGCTCATGCCGGGTACGTGGCTGGCTGATGATCTGGGTGCCGGTGCTCATCTTCGCCATCCACTTGGAGATGAACAGCGAGAACAGCGAACCGGCGAAACCAAAGACCGCACAGAAAACCAGCAGCTGACTGAGGTCGAGATCAACCCCGTTGGCCGCCATGAACCCGTTGAAGCCGAACAGGCTCAGGGTGATGCTGGCTATCAGCACGACCGCCAGGTTAGTGGCCAAAAACAGCAGGATGCGCATCATGGTTGTAGAAATCTCCTCAAGCTAAAGATGTAGCGTACTGCGGGGTATATAAGGTGCTGCACCGGGCTATTCAACCGAGTGACTATTTCAAACTGTGTCCTACAGCGGATTCCTCGGCGCACGACCCATTTCCCACGACAGATTCCGACACGGACGACGCACAGCCGCGACCCGTCGCCATTGCGTCAGACGCAGGTGACGGGTACGAATCGCAAGTGTAGAAGGCGCACGGAGGCGAGGAACGCAGAATTGTTGCTGAATCAGACAGTGCGCAACGTTCGGGCCGTTGCGCACTGATGGCCAGTTACTGGCGGTAGGACTTGAGGAAGTTGCCGATTCGACCGATAGCCATTTCCAGGTCATCGACGCGGGGCAGGGTGACGACGCGGAAGTGGTCCGGCCACGGCCAGTTGAACGCGGTGCCTTGCACTACCAGCAGCTTCTCGGAGAGCAGCAGGTCGAGGACGAATTTCTCGTCGTTGTGGATCGGGCAGACCTTGGGGTCGATTTTAGGGAACGCGTACAGCGCGCCCATTGGCTTGACGCAGCTCACGCCCGGAATGTCGTTGAGCAACTCCCAGGTGCGATTGCGCTGTTCCAGCAGGCGGCCCTGCGGCAGCACCAGATCGTTGATGCTCTGATAGCCGCCCAGTGCGGTCTGGATCGCATGCTGGCTCGGCACGTTGGCACACAGGCGCATATTGGCCAGCATGTCGATGCCTTCGATGTAGCTCTGGGCATTGTGTTTCGGTCCGGAGATGGCGATCCAGCCGGAGCGGAAACCAGCCACGCGATAAGACTTCGACAGACCGTTGAAGGTCAGGCACAGCAGGTCCGGGGCCAGCGAGGCCGTGCAGATGTGCACGGCGTCGTCGTACAGGATCTTGTCGTAGATTTCGTCGGAGAACACCACCAGATTGTGCTGACGGGCCAGTTCCAGCATGCCCAGCAGCACTTCCTTCGAATACACCGCACCGGTCGGGTTGTTCGGGTTGATGATCACCATCGCCTTGGTGTTCGGGGTGATCTTGGACTTGATGTCGGCCAGGTCCGGGAACCAGTCGGCGCCTTCGTCGCACAGGTAATGCACGGCGTTACCACCGGCCAGGCTCACGGCAGCGGTCCACAGCGGATAGTCCGGTGCCGGCACCAGCACTTCGTCACCGTTGTTGAGCAGGGCCTGCAGCGACATCACGATCAACTCGGACACGCCGTTGCCCAGGTAGATGTCTTCGATGCCGACACCTTCAACATTTTTTTGCTGGTAGTACTGCATCACCGCTTTACGCGCGCTGAACAGGCCTTTGGAGTCGCTGTAACCTTGCGCGGTCGGCAGGTTGCGGATCACATCCTGAAGGATTTCGTCCGGCGCTTCGAAACCAAACGGCGCGGGGTTGCCGATGTTCAGCTTGAGGATGCGCTGACCTTCCTCCTCCAGACGTTTGGCGTGCTTGAGCACCGGGCCGCGAATGTCGTAGCAGACGTTGGCGAGCTTGTTCGATTTGCTGAACTGCATGGCGATGTGATCCCGAAAATGAACGATCCAGGCGGCGGATGGACAACCGTACTGGGATTCCTGCGTCTTCACACAGGCGAAGTCTTGCGCCATGGCGCCGAGAATCCGTTTGAATGCGCCCGGTCTGGCTGCCAGACTGGCGCGTGACGAGGCGCAATCATACGTGCCGCCCGATCCGTGGAAAAGGTACAGATCGGGCTTTTTCAGCCGCTGAGGTGTGATGATGGAAAAGTTGGAAAAAACCCTGGAAGAATGGAAAGCCATGCTCGACCCCGAGCAGTACAACGTGTGCCGTCTGAGCGCCACCGAGCGACCGTTCTCCGGCAAATACAACGACACCAAGACCGACGGTGTCTATCACTGCGTCTGCTGCAACGAAGCGCTGTTCGATTCCAAGACCAAATTCGATTCCGGCTGCGGCTGGCCGAGCTTCTACGCGCCGATCGGCGAAAGTGCCATGACGGAAATCCGCGACATCAGCCACGGCATGATCCGTACCGAAGTGAAATGCGCCCGCTGCGATGCGCATTTGGGACACGTGTTCCCGGATGGCCCACCGCCGACCGGTTTGCGCTACTGCATCAACTCGGTGTGCCTGAACCTCGAACCGCGCTCGTAACACGTTTCCATTGTAGGAGCTGCCGAAGGCTGCGATCTTTTGATCTTGAACGTCAAAAAATCGCAGCCTTCGGCGGCGCCTACACGGGGTTAATCCTGATTATTAAATTGCACACAATTCAATTGCTCGCTATGTTTACGCCTTCTTCCTGATTTCAGAGTGCCGACAATGAGCGACAACCTGCTGAATATCCCTTGCACCACCATCAAGGGCGAGCAAAAGACCCTCGCCGACTTCGCCGGTAAAGCCGTGCTGGTGGTCAATACCGCCAGCAAGTGCGGTTTCACTCCGCAATACAAAGGTCTGGAAGAGTTGTGGCAGACCTACAAGGATCAAGGCCTGGTGGTACTCGGCTTTCCGTGCAACCAGTTCGGCAAGCAAGAGCCGGGCAACGAGGGCGCGATCAGTGAATTCTGCGAACTGAATTTCGGTGTCAGCTTCCCGCTGTTCAAGAAAATCGAAGTCAACGGTTCTGGCGCCCATCCGTTGTTTGTACAACTGAAAAAGCGCGCTCCGGGCCTGCTCGGCTCGCAAGGCATCAAGTGGAACTTCACCAAGTTCCTGATCGGCAAGGATGGCCAGTTGGTCAAGCGCTTCGCCCCCGCTACCAAGCCGCAGGATCTGAGTCGCGAGATCGAAGCTCTGCTCAAATGAATAAACTGTCGGTTGATTCGCTGAAGCTCGACAGTCAGTTGTGCTTCAAGTTGTACGCCGCCTCGCGGGCGGTGATTCGTGGTTACAAGCCGATGCTTGATCAGCTCGGCCTGACGTACCCGCAATACCTGGCAATGCTGGTGTTATGGGAATGGCAGGACAGCGCGCCGGAACAGCCGACGGTCAAGGCCCTGGGTGAGCGTCTGGCGCTGGACTCCGGCACGCTGACGCCATTGCTCAAGCGCCTGGAGCAGTTGCAACTGGTTCAGCGTCAGCGTTCGGCCCGTGATGAACGTGAAGTGCATCTGAGCCTGACACCTGCGGGACAAGAACTTCGCGAACAGGTCGGACCGCTAAAGGCACGATTGCTTTGCGACAGCGGGGTGGACCTGGACCAGCTCAATGCATTGCGTGACGGTCTCGATCAGTTACTCGGGCAGATCAAAGCACTCTCGTAGTCGGAATCCACTGATCCAGCAAGGCCGCCAGCTCTTCACGGCGGAACGGCTTGGCCAGATAGTCGCTCATGCCCGCCGCCCGGCAGCGTTCACGTTCTTCGGACATGGCGTTGGCGGTCAGGGCAACGATCGGCAGATTTGGCCAGCGTCCGCTCTGGCGAATCTGCCGGCTCGCTTCGTAGCCATCCATCACCGGCATATTGCAGTCCATCAACACCAGGTCGAACTCGTGATACTCCAGTTGATCCAGGGCTTCGGCGCCATGGGCGGCGACGACGACATCACAGCCAAGTTTACCGAGCATGCCTTTGGCCACCAGTTGATTGACCGGGTTGTCCTCGACCAGCAGCACTTTCCCGCGGCGCACCAATGGCGTCGTTTCAAGCTGCGTATCGTTGATGGTGGCGACCTCGGGATGCAGAGTCCGTCGCAGGTTCTGGTACAGCGCGTTGCGTGCCAAGGGGCGTGCCTGTTGCTGCAAAGGGGCAAGGGCAGTCGCTTCTTCGCTGGGCAGGAAACTGCCATAGGCGGTCACCAACAGGATGGGCGCGGTGAGGGCCGGACGCAGCCCGAACAGGCACTCCGGACAGTCTGTGATCAGCACATCAGGCGTCAGCCCCAGCAGCGAGTCTTCGATCGTGCGTTGCTCGTATTCGAGCCCCCAGACCGGCAACAGACTGCGAAGCAACTCCGCCAGACCGCTGCTGGCTGCGGTGATGGCGAGAACTTTGCCACGTAGCGGCGCCGGCGGCAGAGCGCGGGTATGACAGGGCAGTGGCAGTTCGGCGCAGAACTGACTGCCGAAACCGGTCTCGGAGCTGATGCTCAGGCGCCCCTGCATCGCTTCACAAAGGTTGTAGGTCAGCGCCAGTCCCAGCCCGGTCCCGCCGTACTGGCGAGTGATGCCGGCGCCTGCCTGGGTGAACGGCTGGAAGATTTTCACCTGAGCTTCCTGCGCAATGCCGATACCGGTGTCGCAGACGTCGATTCGTACGCCATCCTTGTAGGTCGACAGGCGCACATCTACCCGGCCGAAGCGGGTGAATTTCAGTGCGTTGGACAGCAGATTGCTGACGATCTGCCGAACCCGGGTCGGATCGCCCAGCACCAGCGCCGGAAAGTGCGGATCGATCAGGCAAGTCAACTCGACGCTGGGCGCCGCGTTCTGCGACAGCAGGTTGGCGGTGTCTTCGATCAATGAGCCGAGATCGAATGGAATGTGTTCAAGCTCCAGTTGCCCGGCATCGAACTTCGACAGATCGAGAATATCGTTGAGCAACTCCACCAGCACCTTGCCTGAGTCATGGGCGATCGACAGTTGCTGCTGCTGTTCGGCATTCAACGGTCCGTCGAGCGACAGCGCGATCATCCCCAGCAGACCATTGAGCGGCGTGCGGATCTCGTGGCTCATGTTGGCGAGAAATGCCGAGCGGGCTTCAGCCATCTCCAGCGCGGTACTGCGGGCGACTTCGAGTTCCTGATTGGATTGGCTGAGCCGGGCGTTGATCGCCTTGAGTTCAGCGGTTCGCGCCGAAACGATGTTTTCCAGTTGGCCGAGGTAGTCGGTCAGACGGTTTTCGGCATTGCGTCGCTGCTGGATCTCGGTAGCGATGTTTTCGAATTGCTGATTGGCGACTTTGACCAGTACGCCGATTTCATCATTGGCGTGGCCGGTCGGGCATTCCAGCGTGGTCGGTTCGGCGCTGCGCGGATCGCGCCCGCTGAGTTCGCGGATCACTCGCACCAGCGGTTTGGTCAGCATCACGTAGAACAGCGCCAACAGGATGCCGGTCAGGATCAGGCTGCGGGCGAAGCCGTTGAGCAGGGTGACTTCGGCCCGACGCAGGAAACGGCTGCCGAACGCATAGGTATCAACTTCAAGACTCAAGGCTCCCAGAGACTCATTGGGCAGATGATCCAGATACAGGCGATCTTCGAATTGGCGCTTGGCGCCGAACAGGAAGTCGCTGATCAGCCGATAGCCGCTTTGCAGCTCGGGGCGTTTGACGCTGGCCAGCACGGTATTGTTGTTGTCGGTCAGTTGCGCAGAAATGATCGCCGGAGAGCGCAACAGGCCCAAGGTGAGTTCCTGAGCCAGTTCGGCATCGATGTTGTAGGCAATGCGTGACGCCGGGTTATGGCTGATTTCCAGCAAAGACAGGATTTCACGGTTGATGGAGGCGTCTTCACTGGCATAATCGATGCCGATTTGCAGCAGGCTGAGCAGCGTGCCCAGAATGAACCCGACCAGCACAGTAAGCCTGGCTTGCTTGTATGACAGCCGGTGGGTGAATTTGATATCCATGGGGTGTTGAACCACTTCCGTTTCCCTTCGCTGCTCAAGCATAGTCGATCATGTATCGATACCGAGGTTCCCGAATCGCCTTGTAACAAGGCACAGCGCGGGAATTTTTATCTGCGTGTCGTCGCTGGATCGTCATCATTACTGTGAACGTGCCCGAGGAGAAGACGTGGATTCCCGATTGAATGCTTTTCTTGAACGCGCCGAGTCGGTTCTGGCGCGAATCGAACCGCTGTTGCCGGCACCGCGCCCGGTGATTGACTGGGGTACTTGTCTGGCCGCGCGCTGGCAGCGTGACGGCCGCAGCGGATATCTGCTGCCACTGGAAGTCAGCCTCGACATGCGCTTGTCCGACCTGATCGGCGTTGATCGGCAACTGGAGCAACTGGGCCGCAACACCCAGCAGTTTCTCGACGGTATGCCGGCCAACCATGCGCTGCTCTGGGGCTCGCGCGGTACCGGCAAGTCGTCGCTGGTACGCGCGTTGCTCGCGGAACATGCCGGCGCAGGCCTGCGTCTGATCGAGATCGAGCGCGATCACCTGGCCGACTTGCCACGAGTGGTCGAGCAGATCGCCAAGCTGCCGCAACGTTTTGTACTGTTTTGCGATGACCTGTCGTTCGAATCCGGTGAAGGCGATTACCGCGTGCTCAAAAGCGTGCTCGACGGCTCGCTGGAACAAGCACCGGACAACGTTTTGCTGTACGCCACGTCCAACCGCCGCCATCTGGTGCCGGAGAAGGAAAGCGACAACGAAAACTGGAAGCGCGTCGACGGCGAACTGCACCCCAGCGAAGCAGTGGAAGACAAGATTGCGTTGTCGGACCGGTTTGGTCTGTGGCTGTCGTTTTACCCGTTTACTCAAGAGCATTTCCTGAATGTCGTCGAGCACTGGATCGGCCAGTTGGCCGCCAAGGCCGGCCTGAGCTGGCAGCGTGACGAAGCACTGGACATCCTCGCCGTGCGTTGGGCCACCGGCCGCGGTAATCGCAACGGACGTTGCGCGTACCAATTCGCCCGTTACTGGGTGGGACTGAAATTGTTGGAGCACAAGGCATGATTGATTTGCAACAAAGCGGCCAGGGCCTCGAAGGCTATGGCATGTTGGCCGCGCAACTGGAATCGCTGTTGGCCGACGAGCGCGATTTCATCGCCAACGCCGCGCAGTTTTCGGCATTCCTGTTCAACCAGCTCGATGATCTGAACTGGGCCGGTTTTTACCTCAACCGCAACGAAGAGCTGGTGCTGGGTCCGTTCCAGGGCCAGATCGCTTGTGTGCGCATTCCGTTCGGTCGCGGTGTCTGTGGCGCTGCTGCGGCCAGCCTGCAGACGCAGCGGGTTGAAGACGTGCATGCGTTTCCCGGTCATATCGCTTGCGACAGTGCCTCGAACAGCGAACTGGTGGTGCCGTTGGTCAAGGACGGTCGTCTGATCGGCGTACTCGATCTCGACAGCCCGAAGCTCGCCCGTTTCGGCGCGGACGATCAGGCCGGTATCGAGCAACTGGCGGCGATTTTCCTGCGTCTGACCGATTGCTGATCACGCGGCAAGGCCAGCCTTGTGCAACAGGCTGGCCGGGTCCACGGCATCGATCTGCCGGGGATCGAGAAAACGCACCGCGTACTGCATGTACACGCCGTCATTGATGAACAGTCCGAACAGCTGCGCGTCGATGTGCGCCTCGCGGCACATGGTCGCCATGATCCCCAACGCTTCGCTCAATGACTTGGCTTTCTTGTACGGGCGATCGGCCGCAGTCAGTGCCTCGAAAATATCGGCAATCGCCATCATCCGCGCGGGCAGGCTCATGTCTTCGCGTGTGAGGCGCTTCGGGTAACCGGTGCCGTCCATTTTTTCATGATGACCACCGGCGATCTCGGCAATGCTGTCGAGGTGACCGGGGAAGGGCAGGTGGCTGAGCATCATGATCGTCTGCACCATATGGTGGTTGATGATGTAGCGCTCTTCGCGGGTCAGGGTGCCGCGGGCGATGCTCAGGTTGTACAGTTCGCCGCGGTTGTATTTGTAACGCGGCACGTCCAGTTTGAAACCCCACGGATTGTCTTCCGGGATCAACTCGTTTTCGTCGCGTTCGAGCAGATGCTCGGGCTTGTCCGCGAGCAGCTTTTCGCTGACCGGCAAGGTCGGTGCCGGTGTGCGAGCCTGGCGCCTGCTTTCTTCCCACGACACGCCCAGACGGTCATCGAGGGTGCGCATCCAGGTGCGTCGGGACAAATCACTCAGGCGTTGCAGATCGGCCTCGGCCATCGCTTCACTGCCCAGGTTGCAGCGGGCGACAAAGGCAAAGTCGTCGTCCAGTGCCGACAAGGTCGTCTCGCGCAGTGCGGTCAGTGAGGTTTCGTCTCCACCCAGCGCCAGTGCCTGCCAGTAACTGATCCAGGCATCGCGCTTGAGCACTTCGAAACGGGTGCGGATCTCGTGAATGCGGTCGTTGATGGTTTCCAGTTTGGTGGCCTTGTCGACCACATACTCCGGCGTCGTGACCTTGCCGCAATCGTGCAGCCACGCGGCAATGTGCAGGGCCTCCCACTCGTCTTCGGTGGGCTGGTACGCACTGAAGGCGGGCGCCTGACTCGCCGCGGCAGCCTGGGCGAGCATCAGGGTCAGTTCCGGCACGCGCTGGCAATGCCCGCCGGTATACGGGCTCTTGGCGTCGATGGCGCCGGCGAGCAACTGAATGAAGGCATCGAGCAGTTGCTTCTGCCTGGCTTGCAGGCGCTGGCTCTCGATGCTCACTGCGGCGGCACCGGACACTGCTTGCAGGAAGGCGATGCGGTCGGGTCGCAGTTTTTCCAGGTCGGCCGCGGTACCGCTGTCGTTGATCAACAGGATCAGCAGGCCGATGGTTTCGTCGTGGCGGTTGTGCAGGCGAATACCGATCAGATGAACGCGGGGCGAGGCCATCGCGAGCAAGACCTTCAGCAGGTCACCGGCCTGATCAACGCCAAGATTGCTCACCACATTGTTGCTCCCGACCAACTGCTCGAACCATGCCGGGCCTTTGCTGCTTTGCAGATCGTGGCCGTGAATCTCGAACGCCTCCAGTGCCTGCGGTATGCCATCGATCACCAGACCGTAAGGCTCCATGCGCGTGCCGTCGTTTTCTCGCAGATAAATCAGTCCGGCCTGGGCCTGGGCGATTTGCACCGTTTCGAACAACACCCGTTGCAGCAACGGCGCAAATCGGGTTTCGGCGCCGAGGGTGTCTGTGATGCGGAAAAAACTCGCCAGCGTGTCTTTCATGCGCGCCATCGACACGCTCAATTGGTCGACTTCCAGCACCGGCGAGCGGCGGGTCAGCGGAAAATTGAAGTCGAAACTGCGGATTGCGTCGGCTTCCTTGACCAGCGCGTGCAGCGGCTTGACCAGAATTCGCGAGATTACCCAGCCCAGTGGCAGGCACAGCAGTAAAGTGGCCAAGGTGATCAGCGCGCCTTGCCAACGCATGCGATACGCGTCGACCAGCAGTTCGTCCTCCGGCACCAGCAACGCCAGTTGCAGACCTTTCGGACCACCTTCGGCAATGCTGCTGTGAGCCACAATCCACTGCCGGCCATCCGCTTCAAGGCGATTGCCCGTGCGTGCACCGGACAGCAGCGCATGCAGGCTCGGGCTCAAGTCGGCAGCTTTGGCCAGGTGCGCGGTGCTGTCATCGACGATCAGACGGCGACTGTCGGGGTAGGCCACGGCATTGCCGTCGGCATCGAACAGGACGATTTCGGTGGAAGCCGTCACCACATGTTTGCTCAAGGTGGCAGACAGGGCGGCCAGCGTCAGGTCGGCGCCGATCACCGCATTCTCGCCACTGCGCCGGGCCAGGGTTGTGCCGACATTGTGGGTGGAGAAAAAGACGTAGGGTTCGGTGGTGATCTGTTCGGTGTGCTGACGGGCATTGACGAACCAGGCGCGGCTGCGCGGATCGTAGGGCTCCTCGGGATTGTCCTGACGGCTGATCAGTGTCAGTGCCTGATCGAAGAACAGCGATTGCGAGCGCAGGTTGCCTTGCGGGCCATGCTCGATGCTCCAGACCTGATACGCCGCCGCCCCCGGGGCGTTGAGCAGTGTCTTCAGGGCGGCGCTGCGCAATGGGCGGACCATGAAGAAATCGCCGTTGGCATAACCCAGATACAGCGAAGCGAGGTTCGGATTGTCCGTGAGCGACTGGCTGAAGGGTCTGAGCAGGGGCAGGCGTTGTTCAAGGTGCGCAGCCTGAGTAGCGGGGTTGTCCGCGAGCAGGCTGAGCAGGTGTCGGATCGGTTGATAGGTCGCGGACATGTCCAGGCGCACGTCCTGTTCGATCCGGTCGAACAGCTTCTCGCTGCTCGACAGGATGATCTGTGTTGTCTGGTGGTAATTGAACAGCCCCAGCACTACGCCTGTGAGCAGCAGGAGAAAGGTGAACATGACGCTGATGTGCACGTGCAGCGGGAATCGGCGTTGTTCCGGGCGCAGTGGGCTGGGCATTTCCGCTTCTCCATGATGGTTTAACTCACTGCTCAGCGCCCAAGCATAGTTAAGGCAAGCTCATTGCGCCTTGATCAGACAAGGCCAATTGTTGCTGCAGGGCTTGCTCCAGTTCGACCATCGCCCGGTTGCTCGCCTCGCAACGGCGAGTAATTTCATCGGTGTCCATTGCCTGTGCACAGGCTTGCTCAAGCGCATCGCAGCATTCGATCACGCGCACTGCCTGGGCGATGCGCGCCGCCCCCTTGATCTTGTGGGCGACCACCGCCAGCGCGCCGCGATCCTGTTGCGGTGACAGTGCGAGCAGTTCCTGGCGGTCGAGGCGGCTACTTCTGAGCAGTTCCTGCAACAGCCTTTTGGCCTGTGCAGGGCTGCCGCCGGTCAACATGTTCAGACTTTGCAGGTTGAAAACAGGGGGACGAGATGCCGGGGTGATGCCATCGACCCACTGGCTGAGCAGGCTCAGGCTCAAGGGTTTGAACAGGCAGTCGTTCATGCCGGCCTGTTTGCAGCGCTGGATCTCCTCCGGTTGTGCGTTTGCCGTGAAACCCAGCACGATGCAGGGTGGGCAGCGGTTCTGCAGTTCCTGCTGGCGGATGGCGCGAGTCAGTTCATAGCCATTCATCAAGGGCATGTTGCAGTCGACAATCACCAGATCGAAACCACCGTCCTGCCACAGTTTCAGCCCGATACAACCGTTCTCGGCGATACTGAAGTGATGGCCGAGGAACTCCAGTTGCTGGCACATCAACAAACGATTGGCTGGATGATCGTCCACCACCAGCACGCGCAGGGGCGTCAGGGAAGTCTTGATCGTGGGCTCGTCTCTGGCAGTGCTTGCCTGTGCAGGCAAGGTTTCCAGCGGCAGCGAAACACAGACTTGCGTGCCGATGCCGGGCTGGCTGCTCAACTGCAACTGGCCACCCATCATTTCGCACAGGTTGCGACTGATGACCAGCCCCAGCCCTGCGCCGCTGCGGGCCTGCTGTTGGCTGTTTTCCGCCTGGGCGAAAGGTTCGAACAAGCGCTGCTGATCTTCCGCGCTGATACCGATACCGCTGTCCTGCACGCTCAGTTGCATCAAGGCAGGCCCAGGCATGTCCGTGGTCATGAGATCCACGGTAATCCTGATGTGGCCCTGTTCGGTGAACTTGATGGCATTGCTCACCAGGTTCGACAGCACTTGCTTGAAACGCAACGGATCAAGATGGACATCGACCGCCAGATCCGGCGGATTGAAGATGATTTGCAGGGCGATATTCTTCTGCCGGGCGAGGCCGTCGAAGATCCTTGCGACGGATGTCACGGTGTCGGTCAGGTTGACCCGTTCCGGGCAAAGGCTCAGGCGACCGGACTCGATCCGGGCGATGTCGAGAATATCGCCGATCAGGCCGAGCAGATCCTTGGCCGAATGGTAGGCGGTGTCGATCGAGGAGCGATCCGGATGCTGTTGATCCATGCGTCTGAGTGTCAGTTCGAGCATGCCGATCACGGCATTCATCGGAGTACGGATTTCATGGCTCATGGTGGCCAGGAAGGTGCTTTTCGCCCGATTGGCTTCATCGGCCTGTTCCTTGGCCGTGCGCAACTCTTCGAACAACTGACGGCGTTCGCTGATGTCGATCCAGCCACCGATGATGCCTTGCACATCGCCACTGGAATCGCGATACGGAAGTATCCAGTGATAGATCGTCAGGCGGCGGTTGCCGATATGCAGCGGGCGGTCGAGCAGCAGCGGCGTGCCTTCGGCGACAACTCGCTGGTAATCGGCGTGGAAGGCCTGGGCTTCGAAAGCGTTGCTCAAGGTGCCCTGAATGACGCTTTTGCCAATAACGTCCTCGCGCTTGGCATTGAACACTTCGAGGTAGCTGTCATTGCAGCTTTGCAGCAGGCCCTGGCGATCACGGACGTAGATCGGATGCGGCGTCCCGTTGACCAGCGAGCGCATGAATTCGAACTGGTCGTTCAAGGCCCGCTCAGCCGCCTTGCGTTGCTTGATCTGATGCCGCATGTAGGCATTCCAGGCCAGCAAGACCAGCAGGAGCAGGCAGGCGCCGATGATCACTTGATAGAACTGGCGCTGGTAATTGCGCCAGATGTTTTGCGAAGCGGTGGAGTAACCGCGCCAGCGGCCATTGATCACGCCCAGTTCTTCCGGGGAAATGCTCAGCAACGCTTTGTTGATGATCGAGCCCAGTTCCGTGTTGTCCCGTGCGGTGACCAGAGAAAACGCAGCCTGGCCGGTGCCGATGGTAGTGGTGATCTGTAGCGCTCGTTCGAAGATCCGCGAAGAAATGAAGTAGTTGGCGATCACCAGTGAATTCACCGCGCCGTCGACATGACCTTCGGCGAGCAGCGAGACGGCGCTGAAGGTGTCCGCTGTTTCAATCAACTGGATCCGTGGAAACTCGCGTCGCAGGTATTCGACCATCGGGTTGCCTTGGGCGATCGCCAGTTTTTTGCCTTTGAGCTGGCCCAGGTTCGTCGGGCTGTCGGCGCTCTTGCGCGTCAGCAGGACATAGGAGTTTTCCAGATAGGGTCGACTGAAATCGAGGGTTTTTTCCCGCTCGCTCGTGGGTAGCAAAGCGGCGATGAGATCGGCCTGATGGCTGTCTATCTGTTTGATCATCTCGGCATCGTTGCGACTGCGGTGGATCTCGAAGCGCAGGCCGGTGCGCAGGCGAACCAGTTCAAGCAGGTCGGCGCTGATCCCGCGAAAATTGCCGCCACTGTCGAAGAACGTCAGCGGCGCATAAGCCTCGTTCACTACCACTTTCACCACGGGGTGCTGTTTGAGCCATGTTTCTTCACGTTCGGTCAGTTGCAGCTTCTGATCGGTGAGCAGCAGGTCGCTGCCGGCGCTCCAGCGTTTGGCGATGTTCTCGCGTTCGCTGCGTGGCACGGCGTTAAGCACGGTGTCGACGATATCCAGCAACTGCGGGTTGTTGCGACGTACGGCGAAACTGAATCCGTGAGCTTCCTGCTTGCCGAAATTGGCCATGCGCACGTTGTTGAGGTAGCCCTTGTTGATCATGTAGTGGGTAGAAAGGGTGTCGCCGAGAAAGACATCGGCCTGGTCGAATGCCACGGCGTTGATTGCATTCTGGTAGGAGGGGTAGCAGGTAATCAGCGCCTTGGGATACAGCGCCTTGACCTCGTGCAGCGGCAGATAGTGATACACCATGCTTAACCGCAATCCCGCGAGGCCATCGGTCAAGGATCGACTATCGTCTTCGCGGGTAACGAGCACGGGCTGATCATTGGCGTAGGGTTGGGAAAGCGCGAGGTTGGCGTTACTGGCTTCATAGCCGTTCGCCGTACCGAGCAGATCAACTTGACCGTCAACCAGCGCGCGAATCGCAGCATCTCGCGAGGGAAAGCGTTTGATCCGGATGGGTAAACCGGTGCTTTGACTGAGCAAGCCGACATAGTCGGCGGTCAGGCCCTCATAATCGTGCCCGCTGACAGTCATGTCGAAGGGCGGATAGTCCGGCGCGGAGGTGCCCAGTATCAGTTCGCTACGGGTTTGCAGCCACTGTCGTTGAGACTGTTCGAACGCGACCGGCACTGACTCGCTTGCCGACCGGCTAAGCAAGGCGTAGCCCGGTGTAGCGACGGGCATGGCGAGCGCATTGGCGCTCAGGCACAGGCCTGCGCTCAGTGTAATTAAATAGTCCATTAAACGACTGGGCATGCGGGGTCTCACACGAGTGCGTTGCGTTTGGCCATCTCGATAAGTTCTACAAGGGATTTGGCTTTGAGTTTTTGCATCAGGCGTTTTTTATAGGTGCTGACGGTTTTATTGCTGAGAAACATGCCCTTGGCGATTTCCTTGTTGGTGCGACCTTGAGCGAACAATTGCAAGACCATCAACTCGCGATCATTAACCGATTTGAAGAGTTCCAGCTCGGTATAACGAATGTCATCGCTGCGAACCGGATTCAATGCCTGGCTCGGGAAATAGTTGTAACCGGAAAGTACCGCTTTTATCGCACTGACCAATTCGCTCAAGTCTTCCTGTTTACAGACATAACCGGAAGCGCCGGATTGCATGCAGCGAATACCGAACAAAGTCGGGCATTGGGCTGTCAGTACGAGGGTTTTCAGTGGCGAACTCATTGCATTGAAGCGAGCCAGCACTTCCAGACCGTCGAGTTTGGGGATGCTGATATCGAGAATGATCAGGTCTGGCATGCATTCGCGCACCATCTGCATGGCATCGACCCCATTATCGGTTTCACCGACGACCTTGTAACCTTCATGTTCGAGCAGCATGCGAACGGCGAGACGGATGACCGGGTGATCGTCGACAATAAAAACGGAGTTCATAATCAAATCCCATACAAGCACGAATAAAGCGCGCACCTTAGCTCAGATGAATGAGTGCTCGCATGAACTGACATCGCTCCAGTCGTGCTATCGGATTATTCCTACAATTAATGAGGAAAGGGACTACGTCTGAACTAGGTTCGACGTAAGGAAGTGCGGGATTTGCAGCGGCTTATAGTTAGCTTTGAATGTTTTGCAAATGCTGGCTATAACTGACTTTTTTGTAGATGTTTAAAAAATGTGGCTGCTTGAAAGTTTGTTGTTTGTATCATGTGGTTACATTGCGTCGCCAAATCGCTGAAAACGCATGCATCGACTCCGATATCGGACAGCGCAAGTGATTGTCATGTATTCAACTGGCCGACCTTGCCGGCCAGTTGAACATTACGTGATCAGTGACTGGAGCGACCGGTCATTTCCAGTGCCATGTCGCTGGCGTAGCTGTCGGTCATGCCGGCAATAAAATCGATCATGCGCAAAAAGGACGTGTGCAATGAACCCTGCGGATCCGGTGCGTTATTGCCGAGCAAATCGAGGATACGCCGGCTCTTGAACGATGGGGTGCGCCCGTTGTGTTGTTCCAGAGCAGCGCCGCAGAACGAATTGAGCAGGATCTCCAGCGTCGTGTAGGCGCCGATTTCGTGCAGGGTTTTGCGTTTGTCCTGAAAGATTTTCTTGCGGGCGATGTCCTTCGCGTTGAGCACGCAACGTTTGGCCGGGCCATGCATATGCTCGACCAGATCACCTTGCAACGTGCCGGCGAGCAGTGCGTCCTGTTGCTCGACGAAGGCCCGCGCCGCGGCATTGGTCAGATGCTCGATGGCCTTGCCGCGCAGGATCGCCAGTTTGCGCCGTCGCGAATCCTGCGGGCCAAGTTGCCGATAGGTTTCCGGCAAGTCATCGCCGACCAGTCCGAGCAGCAGCGATTCGACTTCGGCGTACTCCAGCAACTCCATCTCAAGGCCATCTTCGAGGTCGATCAGCGCATAGCAGATATCGTCGGCTGCCTCCATCAGGTACACCAACGGGTGGCGCGCCCAGCGTTGGTCTTCCAGTTGTGGCAGACCCAGCTTGTGGGCGATCTGCTCAAGCAGCGGCAATTCGCTCTGATAGCAGCCGAACTTGTGTTTCTTGTAGCCAAGAGAATCGGCGTGACGGGCCGTCCACGGGTATTTCAGGTAAGTGCCGAGGGTCGCGTAGGTCAGGCGGGTGCCGCCGTCGAACTGATGGTACTCAAGCTGAGTGAGCACGCGAAAACCCTGGGCGTTGCCTTCGAAATTGAGGAAGTCACCACGCTCGGCTTCGCTCATGCCGTCCAGCCAGCCGCGCCCGGCGGCCTGTTGAAACCAGTGGCGAATGGCGTCTTCACCGGAATGGCCGAACGGTGGGTTGCCGATGTCGTGGGCCAGACAGGCCGATTGCACGACCATGCCCAGATCGCTGGGGTCGCACCATTCCGGCAGGGCGTTGCGCAGGGTTTCACCGACGCGCATGCCGAGTGAACGGCCGACACAACTGACTTCCAGCGAATGGGTCAGGCGCGTGTGGATGTGATCGTTGCTGGTGACCGGGTGGACTTGCGTCTTGCGTCCCAGGCGACGGAAAGCGCCGGAGAAAATGATGCGGTCATGGTCTTTGTGAAAAGGGCTGCGGCCGAGTTCTTGCGGGCTGTGCAGCGGCTTTCCGAGGCGTTCGCGGTTGAGCAGGGTCTGCCAATCCAAGGCTGATTCTCTCCGTCTGGTGACTGAATTGCCCTAGCTTCCGGGTTCAGCCTTGCACCTGCAAGCGGAACTACAGTCCCGCCGCATCAATGTCGATCAGCAGCAGGCGTTCGCCATTGTCGAAAAACTGCCCGGCCGTCAAGCAATACTGGTTGCTGGTGGCATCGCGGTAGGTGTTGGACAAGGTCAGGCGTCGCTCCTCCCAGCCCTCGGCGAGCAAATGGTAGAAGTACGGCCGCCATGACCAGTTATGCCCCATATAACGACTATCGGCGACCCAGCCGTTGTGGCGCCATTCCAGGTTAGGCGTCAGTTGCGTGCCGTGGCGGTCGCACTGATAAAACCGCAGCAGCCATGGGAACGCCTCTAATTGTGGCAATGCGCTGAGCGGCGCATGGGCCTGAGCCCAACTCTGCAGAATCGCCATCAATTCGCTGAGTTGTTGGCGCATTTGCATCAAACGCCCGCGTTCTGCCAGTTTTTGCCGGACATAGCGTTGGCGCAGTTCGGCAAAGCGTTGCACGAACGCATCGGTGGGGTAAAACGCCTCTTGTGCCCGGGCGAACAGAAAACCCTGCACGTAACGCGACCCGCATTCCAGAGCGAAATTCAGCTGCGCCTCGGTCTCGACCCCTTCGGCAATGATCCAGCAGCCGGTCTTCTCGGCCATCTGCGCCAGAGCCTTGACCACGTCGCTGCTCGGTCCGCCGAGAGCAGCGGCCTGAAACAGGCGCATGTCGAGCTTGAGGATGTCCGGCTGCAGCGCCAGCACTCGATCCAGTTGCGAATAACCGGCACCAAAGTCATCGATGGCGATTCGCGCGCCGGCCTCGCGATAACGCGCCACGACTTCTGCCAGACGTTGGCTGTTGCCGCCCAGTTCAGTGATTTCGAAGACGATGCGTTGCGGGTCAACACCGTGCCGCGCTATCTGTTTGAGACTGGGCAGGGCTTGGTCTGGACGCAGTCGGCTGATCCAGCGCGGCGACATGTTCAGACTGAGAAACCAGTCCGCCGGGGCTTCATGCAGGCGGCTCAGGGCGTTGTCACGGATCTGCCGGTCGAGGCGACGCAAAGCGATGGCTGGCGTGCGCGGGTCGGCGAACAGTGGCCCGACCGAGGTCAGTTGCCCATCCGTCTGGCGCAGACGGCCCAACGCTTCGACGCCGGCTATGCGTCCGGTGGCGGTATCGATGAAAGGTTGAAAGCAGGCGAGCGGTTGCCCGTCGATCACGGGGCCTCCTTAGTCGTTCTTGTTCTGATTGAACCCCGTCGACCGGGTAGGCACATGGGATTGAACCTCCGGATAAAGAAGTTCATCCCGCCGTCATTGCAAGAATGTAGCCAGATACGTCAGGTCAGCGTTTGCCCGAACTCTGCATGACCAACCGGATCAACGGGCCGAGACTGGTGCCGAGACGAACCAGCCGAGTCAGGCTACCGACGCCGCCACTTTTCGCACCCTTGCCGGTAATAAAACCCAGCAGCGTGACCGCAGCCACACCCCACAGCGGGGCATGTTTGATGCCGAAGCCACCTTGCAGGTTTTGCGTCATGCCGCGCATGCGCTGCAGGGGTTGCAGCACTTGCCCGGCTTCATGACGGATTTCCTGCCGGTGCATTTCCATGCGCAGGCGAATCAGTGCCTTGCGCATTTCCCGGCGTGAGCTGTTGTGTGGAAGTTCAGGCAGGCTCATGGCAGCAGGCGCTCCCGATCATTGGCCAATTCTTCCAGGGTGCCATGGAAGGGCGAGGATTCATCGAAAACCGCAGCTTTCAAACGCAAACCGCAGAATGCCGCTGCCAGGGTATAGAACACGCACAGGCCGATGATCGCGGGCAGGCGATAGGTGTCCCAGAACACGATCAGTACCAAAGTCGACAAGCCGACCAGCAGCAACAGGGCAAACACCAGGGCCAGACCTGCAAACAGCAACAGGCTGACAGTGCGTGCTTTCTGCTCCTGCAACTCGATGCCGAACAACTCGACATGACTGTGCAGCAAGCCAAGAACAGCGGCGCCCAGACGCCGCGTGGAGGATGCGGTGCCCGCAGTCGGGCCGGATTCACCGATCGACATAATCAGCGCCGAGTAGCCAGCAGGCCAATAAGGAAGCCGACACCGGCCGCGATGCCGACGGACTGCCAAGGGTTGGCCGATACGTAATCTTCGGTTGCGGTGACCGCAGCCTGGCCGCGGTCGCGCAGGGTGTCTTCAGTCAGTTTCAGGGTTTCCCGTGCACGCAACAGGCTTTCGTGGATCTGCTCACGCAGCTCATCCGCCTGATCACCGGCCAGAGTGGCGGTGTGTTCGAGCAACCGTTCGGTGTCGGCGACCAATGTCTGGAAATCGTTCATCAGAATGTCTTGAGCAGTCTTTGCCTTGATGCTGGCCATGGGTGGATCTCCGTAAGTGGCGTCTGAAGCGTTCGAGTATGAGCCTTGCGCGAAGGTTCAGTACAAATGACTGGTACAGCTTTTGCTATGTCGTGGTGCGTTGTCCGTTACCCGTGCGCTGTTGCCGGGCGTACAAGCCGCAAAACCTTAACTCAAATAATCCCGGTTCGTGTCAGGACATCGACCTTGTGCGCCAAAGCGGTTCATCGGATCTGCGGATTCGTGACTGATTGGTCGCAACTTGGTGCATGAAATGTCCGCATGAACTGCTTTGGTGCTTTTTTACCTTTCAGGTCTGCCTCTTTATGGAAAATCTGCAAAGCGCTGTGGAGACTCTGGTTCACAGCTCCAATACGTTGTTCATACTGATCGGCGCGGTGATGGTGCTGGCAATGCATGCCGGTTTCGCCTTCCTCGAAGTCGGCACGGTTCGCCAGAAAAATCAGGTCAACGCGTTGTCGAAAATCCTCAGCGATTTTGCCGTCTCGACTCTGGCCTATTTCTTTATAGGCTACTGGATCTCCTACGGCGTGACCTTCATGCAGCCGGCGGCCGTCCTGAGCGCTGATCACGGCTATGGGCTGGTGAAGTTTTTCTTCCTGCTGACTTTTGCCGCAGCGATTCCGGCGATCATTTCCGGCGGCATTGCCGAACGCGCGCGCTTCGTTCCGCAGTTGTGCGCGACGGCACTGATCGTGGCGTTCATCTATCCGTTTTTCGAGGGGATGATCTGGAACGGCAACTACGGCCTGCAAGCCTGGCTGACGGCGCAGTTCGGTGCGGCGTTCCATGATTTCGCCGGCTCCGTGGTGGTACACGCCATGGGCGGCTGGCTGGCGTTGGCGGCGGTGTTGTTGCTCGGCCCGCGTAATGGCCGTTATCGCGATGGCCGCTTGGTGGCTTTCGCGCCGTCGAGCATTCCTTTTCTGGCGCTGGGCTCGTGGATTCTGATTGTCGGCTGGTTCGGCTTCAACGTGATGAGTGCGCAGACCTTGCAAGGTGTCAGCGGCCTGGTGGCGGTCAATTCGTTGATGGCGATGGTTGGCGGCACGATGGCGGCATTGATCGTCGGGCGCAACGACCCGGGCTTTCTGCACAACGGCCCCTTGGCCGGTCTGGTGGCGATCTGCGCCGGTTCCGATCTGATGCATCCTGTCGGCGCTCTGGTGACCGGGGGCATCGCCGGTGCCCTGTTTGTCTGGTGTTTTACAGCGGCGCAGGTCAAATGGCGTATCGACGACGTGCTGGGGGTGTGGCCGTTGCACGGTTTGTGCGGCGTTTGGGGCGGGATCGCTTGCGGTATCTTCGGCAAGACCGCACTCGGCGGTCTTGGCGGCGTGAGCCTGATCAGCCAGTTGATCGGCACCGCACTCGGCGTCGCGGTGGCGCTGATCGGTGGTTTTGCGGTTTATGGTGCGATCAAGGCACTGCATGGGCTGCGCCTGAGTCAGGAACAAGAGTATTACGGCGCTGACCTGTCGTTGCACAAGATCGGCGCAGTGAGTCAGGATTAGGTTTCCTCATCGTCGGCCCCGGGATAAAAACCGTGTAGCAGGCGATAGCGATCAATGCGCACCTGATCGACTTTCTCCTGCACTTGATGCGCTGGCAAACCGAGCATGATCAACGCGTGCGACGCGAGCATCAGGCTCGACTCCAACAGCTCCGGCACCACTTCGGTGGCGCCGGCGGCTTTCAGTTCGGCCCATTGGCTGTCGTCGCGGGTACGCACCAGAATCGGCACATGCGAATTGAGGCGGCGGGCTTCCTTGAGGATGTGCAAGGCTATATCGCTCTGATCCACGGCGATCACCAGCAAACGCGCGCGCATCAGGCCAACGGCGGTGAGCAGGTCGGCGCGTGAAGAATCGCCGTAATGCACATCACTTTCCCCGGCGGCGGCCTCCTGTACTCGCACCGGGTCGTTGTCCAGAGCGATGTAAGGCTGCTTCGCGTTGCGCATGAAGCGGCCGATGGATTGACCAACGCGCCCGTATCCGCAAATCACCACATGCTTGTCGAGGTCGGCGTTAAGCGCGCTGATCTCCTCGATCTGTGCCTCCTGATTGGGCTTGCGGTGCAGGGCCAGAGCAATGCGTGGCGCCGCACGCAGCAACAGGGGTGTCAGCAGCATCGAGCAGAATGTCGCTGCGAGCAATAGGGCGCCCAACTCGGCAGGCATCAGATTGTTCTGTTGCATCTGCGCCATCAGCGCGAAACAGAATTCGCCACCCTGGGCCAGGGCCAGACCGCTGCGCCACGCCGTTTCACTGTCACTGCCGCGCCGTCTCACCAACAGCGCCACCACGACGCCTTTGATCACCATCAAACCGAGGGTCAGGCCGAGGATCAGTAGGCTGTGACTGACGAACAATTGCAGGTCGATCAGCATGCCGATACTGACAAAAAACACCCCGAGCAGAATGTCGCGGAAGGGCCGTATATCGGCTTCGATCTGATGCCGGTAATGGCTTTCGCCCAGCAGCATGCCGGCGAGAAATGCGCCAAGTGCAGGGGACAGGCCGAGCAGATGGGTGAGCCATGCGGTCAGTAGCACAATCACCAGCGCCAGCAACACAAACAGTTCTGCCGAGCGCGAGGCGGCGACTTCATGGAACAGTCGAGGCAACAACCAGCGACTGGCGAGCAGCAGGCCGACAAACAGCACCACGGTTTTCGCCAGGGTCAGTGGCAACGCCCAGTACCACGCCTGATCGCTGCTCCCGGCGAACACAGGAACCAGGGTCAGCAGCAGTACCGCAACCACGTCCTGAAACAGCAAAACGCCGACAGCATTCTGGCCGTGACTGCTGAACACCTCGCCGAGGCTGCCCAGTTCCTTGGTGACGATCGCCGTGGAGGACAACGACAGTCCGGCCCCGAGTAAAAGGGCGGGCGTCATCGGCATTCCCAGCAACATCAACAGCAGACCCAACAGCGCCGCAGTGATCAGCACTTGCTGGCTGCCCAGGCGAAATACTACTTGGCGCAGCGCAATCATTTTCGACAGGGAAAACTCCAGGCCCAGCGAAAACAGCAGGAACACCACGCCCAGTTCAGCTACGTCGGGCAGATGTTCGCTCTCGTTGACCCAATCGAATGCACTCGGCCCGACCAGCAATCCCACGCACAGGTAACCCAATACCGGTGGCAGTCGCAGGCGACGGAACAGGGCAATCACCACGAGGGACGAGGCGAGGATGATCAACAGGTTGGCAAACACTAGACACTCCGATGTCAGGCTCTGGCTTTTCAAGCGTAGAGGCAAAAAGTCGGGGAGCATCGCGTAATTGGTTTTTCAGCGGACTGATTTGCGTCAGGGTTTTGCCAGTCAAACACATTAGATTCGCTGAAGCCTTTGGGCGGCGCTGGCTCGACGGGTTTTCGGCAGCGGCCTAGAATAGGCGCACTATTTTTGGGTCGAGCAATCATGCCTCCTGAATGTCAGCTGTTCGGCACCTTGGGGTGCCACTTGTGTGAAGTCGCGGAAGCTGAACTGATGCCGTTTGTCGAGCACGGCCTGCTCGTCGAACTGGTGGATATCGCTGATGACGAGTCTTGGTTCGAGGCTTACAGCCTGCGGATTCCCGTGCTGCGCCGAGTCGATACCGGGGCGGAACTGGGTTGGCCGTTCAGTGCCGATCAGGTCGTCGCATTTCTTGGTTGACCCGATTTCCGCATCATTCCGCTGGTCGCCATGGACAATCCTTCCGTTGGCACTTTGCGGTTTATTCGGTTACTGTATGTCCGTACAGTAATTGGGTCAGAGGGATGAACCGTGGTCAATGTCGAACAGTTGAAGAACAGCGTGAACCGGATGTCGGTTGACGTGGTGCGCGAGGCCGTCCTCGAGCTGCGCCTGGACGGGCTGGTCACTGAAGGCAAGACGCCATTCAATAAACTGCATTTCAACACCTGCTTTGCCGAGATCGAAGCCTTGTTTCAGCGCGCCGGTTATCACCGGCAACTGGATGTGGTCGGTTATCAGGGGCTGCTTTACGCCTTGTATGACCCGGGCCGCTGGGAGGCTGTCGACGTGTTGCGCTGGCTCAAGGAGTTCACGGAAGCGGCGGCGCTCAAATCGATTCCTGCCTGAACACTAGGTTCGTTCCCGGCAGTGTTGGATAATGCCGGCCTGCCTCAAGGGTTCGAATTTCCGTATGTCCACATCAACGTTTTCTGCTGCACATAATCAGGCCAGTACACTTTATTTGCCGCCGGGGCCTTGGCTGACCGTACTCGACTGTCTGTGCGAGCATTTCAGTGCCATTGGTCGCGAACAATGGCTGGATCGAATCGCTCGGGGCCGGGTACTGGATGGTCAGGGGAAGCCAATTGCGCTGGACCTGGTTTACAAGGAAGGCCTGCGGATTCACTACTTTCGTGAAGTGCCGGATGAGAAACCGATTCCGGTGGTCGAGTCGATCCTTTATGCCGATGAGCATCTGGTGGTGGCGGACAAACCGCATTTCCTGCCGGTGACGCCGGCCGGCGAATATGTCGAGCAGACCTTGCTGCGCAGGCTGATCCGCCGCCTGGACAATCCCCACCTGGTGCCACTGCACCGAATTGACCGGCATACGGCGGGGCTGGTGATTTTCTCGGCCAATCCGCAAACCCGTTCCGCGTATCAGTCGCTGTTTCCGACGCGGCAGATCGACAAGCGCTATGAAGCGATTGCCCCGGCATTGGCTGGACTGGAATTCCCTCTGGTGCACAAAAGTCGTCTGGTTGATGGCGAGCCGTTTTTCCGCATGCAGGAGGGCCCGGGGGTCAGCAACACCGAAACGGCCGTGGAGGTTCGAGAGAAAAACGGCGATCTCTGGCGCTATGGCCTGTATCCGGTGACCGGCAAGAAACATCAGTTGCGTGTGCACATGACCGCGCTGGGGGCGAGTATCTGCAACGACCCGTTCTATCCGGATGCGCTGAAAGACGTCGAGGATGATTACGCCAATCCGCTGAAACTGCTCGCGCAAGGGCTGCGTTTCATCGACCCGGTGACGGGCGAGGAGCGCGAATTCGAAAGCCGCATCACCCTGCAGTGGTGACTTCTCAGCCTTTCGAGCGCCCATGAAAAAGCCCGCATGAATGCGGGCTTTTCTGTATCCGGTGTCGACCCAGAGCTTACAGCTCTTTAACGGTACGAACCTGATCCTTGTTGATGCGAGTTTCTTTGCCGTCCAGCTGTTTGAACTCGTAGAAACCCGAATCGTCATCGTATTTCGGGGTGTCGACGGCCTGGATTTCGCGACCGTCATTCAAGGTGATCACTGTTGGCGAAGAGCAACCGGCGAGGGTAGCCAGGCCCAGTGCGAGCATGAAAGTGGCGAGGGTCCGTTGAGTCATGAGTGTGTCTCCGAATGGGAATTCTTTTGGTTACTGAGCTTGAGACGTATACAAGGCGTGAGAGTTCCTTGAATGCTGTCAGTCTGACACAGTGTTGTGCGAACTTAACAGTTCGGGGGTGTTGAGGTTAGCCAGCCGCGGGTCATTGTCGGGACATTGCAATGGCGTGGCGCCAAGACTGCGCATGACCCGTCCGGGGCTGCGTTCACCGGCGTTCCAGGCTTCTTCGAATGCCGCCAGCAGGGCGACCGGAATCACGCACAACAAAGGTTCCCAATGCCCGTCATGTCGCAACATTAAAGGTTTTTCAGGATTCTGTTGGGCGGCTTCACGCATGTCCTGCAGTAAAGCGCTGTCGATCCGCGGAACGTCGCAGGGCAATACCAGCAGGTGCTTATGGCGCGCGGCTTTCAGGCCTGCACGAATGCCGGCCAGCGGCCCTGGAAAATCGTCCTGGTCGTCCACCACCAACTGATCGGCATACGGCGCGTAATGCTCCTGATTCCGGTTGCAGGAGATGATCAAGTCATCGGTCAGTGGACGCGTCTTGCGCTGCAAATGCGCAATCAACGGCTCGCCCTGCCATTCCACCAGGCCTTTGTCCTGACCGCCCATGCGTTGGCCGCGTCCGCCTGCCAGGAGCAGAATGGAGCAGGGCGGCAATTGCGTATTCAAGGTCATGGCAGCTCTCCACAGGGGCGGCGAAAAAATGGGGCGCTGTGATATAACACCGGGCTGTTTCTCCTACAACTGGACGAGCCTATGAAAGCCAAGGCTGATGTACCTTTCGTGCCGCTCAATATTGCGGTACTGACTGTTAGCGATACCCGCACCCTGGAAACCGATACCTCAGGTCAGGTCTTCGTCGACCGCCTGGCGGCAGCCGGCCACCATCTGGCGGCGCGGGTACTGCTCAAAGATGACCTCTACAAAATTCGTGCGCAAGTCGCCAACTGGATCGCCGACGATGTCGTGCAGGTTGTGCTGATCACCGGTGGCACCGGGTTTACCGGTCGCGACAGCACGCCGGAAGCGGTGGCCTGTCTGCTCGACAAACAAGTGGATGGATTTGGCGAGTTGTTCCGGCAGATTTCGGTCGCCGATATCGGTACCTCGACCGTGCAATCCCGTGCGCTGGCCGGTTTGGCCAACGGCACGCTGGTTTGCTGTTTGCCGGGCTCGACCAACGCCGTGCGCACCGGTTGGGACGGCATTCTTGCTGAGCAACTGGACGCGCGCCACCGCCCGTGCAATTTCGTACCTCATCTGAAACAGGCGGCGCCTTGTGAATCCCGTGGGTAAGCCGGGTAAGACCGGCTCGTTGATGCCGGTCGAAGTTGCGCTCGCACGTCTGCTGGAAATGGCCGAAGCCTCGCCCATTGTCGAGCGTGAGTATTTGCCACTGGCTCAAGTCGAGGGCCGAGTGCTGGCAGAAGACCTGATTTCGACGCTGGATCTGCCGCCCTGGTCCAATAGCGCCATGGATGGATACGCCCTGAATCTGTCTGACTGGACGGGCGAACCCCTGCCAGTCAGTCAGAAAGTATTCGCCGGGCAATCGCCCGAGCCACTGCAACCGGGTACGTGTGCGCGGATCTTCACGGGGGCGCCGGTGCCGCCGGGCGCCGATTGCGTGGAGATGCAGGAAAACGCTGACGTTCAGGCCGATGGTTGCGTGCGCTTCATCGAGCCGATGACGATTGGTCAGAACATTCGCCCGCAAGGTCAGGAAACAAAGGTCGGCGAGTTGATTCTGCCGGCCGGCACCCGACTCGGGCCGATTGAGCAAGGCTTGTCCGCATCGCTGGGCTGCGCCGGGCTGAACGTTGTACGCAAGGTTCGAGTGGCAGTGATTTCCACCGGCGACGAGTTGGTCGAACCAGGTCAGGCATTGGGCCCGGGGCAGATTTACAACAGTAACCGGGTGGTGTTGTGCAGTTGGTTGCAGCGTCTGGGCTGTGAAGTGATCGATGCCGGTATTCTTCCAGATGATCTGGCGACCACTCGCGCTCGTCTGGGTGAGTTGCAGGATGTTGACCTGATTCTTTCCACCGGTGGCGTATCGGTGGGTGAGGCGGATTTTCTCGGTATCGCCCTGCGCGAAGAGGGTGAACTGGCGCTATGGAAACTGGCGATCAAGCCAGGAAAACCGCTGACATTCGGCCATTTTCGCAATGTACCGGTCATCGGTTTGCCGGGGAATCCGGCTTCGACGCTGGTGACCTTTGCCTTGCTGACCCGGCCTTACCTGTTGCGTCGTCAGGGGGTGCAGGACGTCGAGCCTCTGAGGTTTACAGTGCCGGCAGGTTTCACCTGGCCTGTTGCCGGGAATCGGCGTGAATACCTGAGGGGACGTCTCGAGCACGGGCGGGCGACGATCTACCGCAACCAGAGCTCGGGCGTGCTGCGCAGTGCTGCGTGGGCTGACGGCCTGGTGGAAGTGCTGGAGGGCACGACGCTGGTTGAAGGGGATGAGGTGGTTTTCATTCCTCTGAGTGATCTTCTGGGCTGAGCCCTGTCTTGCAAACGCAGGCGTCGGCTGACCCGGTCGATGCCTGCGTCGTTTCATTCGATCAGTTGTTGATCAGTGTTACCAGCTGGTCGAATCGGCTATTGGCTACCCAACCCAGCAGAACCAGCACTACCGCTGTTGCGCCCGCCGAATAGGCGAGGCGGTGTTTGATCGTCTTGACGTCACCTCGGACTTCATCCATGTCTCTTCGAATGTATTTGAGGTGAGCCTCCAATTCGATGACACGAGGTTCCATATCAACTTCTCCAGTGGTCTTGGCGCTGTTCTTGAATTCGGATTTGTGATTCGCACGATTATCGGCGAGAGGGGCAACCGGACTCACTGGCATTCTGGCTTCATGGCTTTGCATGGAAGTATCCACCGGCATGTTCCGAAATTCGTTGGCGACCTGTTCCATCTTTTGAGCTTTTAAAAGCATTCGGGGTGTATCCACTCATTACTTGCACGTCCTTGTGGTGTTCGGTTGATGTTTGATAACGCCAGCGCACGGTGACCCAATGGTCGAGCGAGGTCAATTGAGCCGATTCCGCATGTTTTGTAAGAAAAAATACCGGCGTGTAGGACGCCTCGATCGGGAGCTTGAATTAATTGTCTTTTTTTGCGGCTTTTTTGCGTGCTGCAGTGGTCAAGATGACTCAACCGATTCAATTCAGGGAGTGACGCTATGAGTGAGCGCCGGGCGCTATTGATTCTGCATGGCAAGCAGGCCGCGAACGAGGCGGTTCGCACCGCGGTCGAGGACAAGCGCAAGCAAGGCTGGGAGCTGGCGGTGCGCCTGACGTGGGAGGCGGGAGACGCTCAGCGCTGGGTGGAACAAGCGCTGACGGATGGCTACACGAAGATTATTGCCGGCGGCGGCGACGGTACTTTGCGCGATATCGCCGAAGCCCTTGCGGCGCATCCGGGGAAAGCCAGTCTGGTCCTGTTGCCGTTGGGAACCGCCAACGATTTTTCCCGCGCGGCGGGAGTACCACTGGAACCGGCAGCAGCGCTCGAGCTTTTGGACGTACCTGCGTGTGACATTGATTTGGGGGAGGTGGGCGGGCAGATTTTCCTCAACATGGCCACCGGCGGTTTTGGCAGCCAGGTCACGGCCAATACGTCAGAGGATCTGAAAAAAGTATTGGGCGGTGCGGCCTATCTGTTCACCGGCTTGTCTCGATTCAGCGAACTGCATGCCGCTTATGGCGAGTTGCAGGGGCCGGATTTTCACTGGCGCGGCGAGCTGCTGGCATTGGGGATCGGCAATGGCCGTCAGGCCGGCGGCGGGCATGTTTTGTGTCCGCAGGCACTGGCTGATGACGGCTTGCTGGATATCAGTATCTTGCCGGCGCCTCAGGAGCTGGTCGGCACATTGAAGAATCTGCTGAGTGATGGTTTTGGCATCGACAACATGTTTGTCCGGACCCGTTTGCCTTGGGTCGAAATCAAAGTCGCCGAGGGGCTTTATATCAACCTTGATGGTGAACCGCTGGAAGGCGACAGCATGCGGTTCGAGGCGAGGCCGGCGGCGCTGCAGATCCACCTGCCGAAAGACTCGCCACTATTGAGCGTTAAATCGACTGTCAATCGTCCAGGCTGATGATCTGTTCACGCACGGCGAACAGCACCAGGCCCGCCACATCGTAGATCTGCAGACGTTTCATGATCTGCGAGCGGTGGGTCTCGACGGTCTTGATGCTCAAGCCCAGGCCGTTGGCGATTTCCCGGGTGGATTTCCCGCGCACGATCAAGCGCAGGATTTCCAGCTGGCGGGCGGTCAGATTGTGCGAGTCGGCAACTTCCGGCTGCTGCTTCTGATTACGCGTCAATGCCTGGTTGATCACCGTATGGGCGATGGCAGGGCTCAGGTAGCGCTCGTTGTTGCGCAGGGCTTCCAGCGCGTGTTCGAGTTCGGTGGCCGTGGTGTCCTTGAGCAGATACCCGTGAGCGCCGGACTCCAGCGCCTGCATGATCAGCGCCGGGTCCGTGTGCATCGACAGGATCAGCACCTTGCTCTGCGGACGTACTCGCTTGAGCCGTTGCAGGGCTTCGAGGCCGCCGGTTTCTTTCATGGAAATATCCAGCAGCACGATGTCGGGGTTCAGTTGCTCGACCATTTCGAGCAGCTGCGAGCCGTCACTGGCCTCGCCAATCACCGCGTAACCGGGAATATCCAGCACCAGAGCGCGCACGCCGGCCCTGATCAGCGAGTGGTCATCCACCAGAAGTAAGTTACAAGTCAACGCATAACCTTATTCGTACTGGCCCGCTCGAGTGCACGGGGCGCCCAGGGGAAAAGTGCTTCGATTTGTGTGCCTTTGCCCGGCTCGCTGATGACGCTCAGGGTGCCGCCCAATTGTTCGATTCGTTCGGCCATCCCGGCCATACCCCGTTGTCCTTCGCGACCTGGATTGACGGCCGGGGCAAATCCCTGTCCGTCATCGCTGATGAGCAATGTCAGGCCCTTTGGCAGGCGTTGCACGCGTATCAACAGATTCTTCGCCTGCGCGTGACGCAGGATATTGGTAACGGCCTCTTGGGTAATACGAAAGGCGGCAACGGCCATTTCTTCCGGGATGCCGTTGAGGCGCTGCTGGCAATCGAGGCTCCAGTGCACGCTGGTATTGGTCAATGTCTTGAGCAGATGCGCACGCAGGCTGGCTTCAAGACCCAGGCTGGTCAACTGGCGTGGATTGAGAATGGCGGAAACGTCGCGCACCTTGTTGAGCGTTTCTTCAAGGATGTCGCATAGCGCCGTGCAGTGTTCCTGCAGATCTTCCGGCATGCGCCGCTTGAGCCAGTCGCTCTGCAGTTTGGCGGCGGTCAGCAATTGGCCGATATCGTCGTGTAACTCGCGGCTGAGCCGATGGCGCTCGTTTTCCTGGACTTCCAGCAAACGGTCAGCGAGTTCCTGTGGCTGAAACTTGATCGATTTGCGTGACAACCGATATTGCACCCAGACACAGGCGGTGGCCGCGATGTTCAGCAGTAGCAATCCCAGGCAAAGTTGCGTGGAAAAACCATAGGTCAGCAGGCTGCCGAGCGTTGCTGCGACACACAGTATGAGTGTGAACCGGCGTGCGTTTTCCCGGGAGGGTGGCCATGTAGTGATTGACTTGAGGCTGGCGTACATAACGGATGGAGCCAATGGATGTTCGCTGCGGGTAGACCGGCCGGTGGCAGGCGAGTCTCTGTCTGAAAATGCTGTCAATTATGTTATTGGTTTCAACGTGGTTCAGTGAATGTATTCGACCGCCAACTTCAACGGATGCTTATCTCTGAAATCACTGTGCCATTAAGTTGAGAGCAATTAGTGGGCGGCATAATACCACTTAAGATACCGTTGGTCGCGTTTGCTATATATGTCCAATGGGTCAGGAATTAAGCCATATTGGACGTGAGTTCCATAATGGAAAAAAGTCGATTTATTGTGTACGACAGATATCGAGATCGCCTGAAGTTGTAATCTTTGGACACAGGCAAACCCTGAGCCCGGCTGGAAAATTCCGCTGCTGTCAGGTGTGATTATTTAATTCGACTTGTCGCTGGCAGGTATGAATTATTCAATTGCGACAGGCAGTGCTGATGTTTCGCGACCCTCGATACGTGCCGATTCAGGCCTGCCGTTCCGAGGGATAAGACAGCAGTGGCAGACGTTTGATTGTAAGGGCCGGCTGAAACTGAGGCTGACCGACCTGAAAGGCGAATGCTTCGATCAGTGAGGTTTGTTCGCTATCGTCCAGGCTCAGTTGTCCGGTGCTCTGATCAACCAGTTCAAGTTGCCAGGCCATCAGTGTGAAGCAGTCTTTCAAGGCATCCAGGGCCTGCTCGTGCAGGTCGACGTGGTCTTGTGCCAGATTGAGCAAGCCATAAATGTGCAGGGAGAACTCGGAAATCGCCTCCAGCGCCAGGGCTTCAGCGCGGCTTGCAAGCTTGAGGAGGGTGCTGAGCATGCAGTCGATGGCGTCCCTGTCGTTACTGATCAGCTGCAGATGGCTGAGGCATTCTTCGGACTTCGCCAGGAGCGTTTCAGCCTCGACAAGAAATTCGGGGAAGCGTTGCGCCCACTCTTTACGGTCGATTGGCATGCTTATCTCCACAACGTCATGTCTGATGAGGGAATGCCGTGTGTGACGACGATCATGGATCGACGGAAGATCGCGCCCAGACGTGCAAGTGCACAGGCTGAGGGGTTGCAGTGGGTTTGGTTCCGCTGAACTGCGATCGCACACAATAGCCTGACTCCGTTCATGCAATGAGAATGGCGTCACATTAATGGCTATTGGATATTGCGAATATCAGGTTGGGCCTGATTGATGCTAGGGGAATCCCTTAGGCGCGGGAACCTACAGTGCAAACCGAGGTCGCGCCGCAAAGACTGTAGCAGATGAAAATCACGGGGCCAGTAAAGCATGATGTTAATGTGACATCAATGCCCGAATATGGCATTTTGATCTCGAACTTTGCGGGGATCAAGATTCGCTACGCGCAGCCGATAACCCTTTCTAGTGAATTCATCAGAACAAGCCCAGGAGTCATTGATGGCCGGCATTCTCGACACGGTAGACCAACGCACGCAACTGGTGGGTGAGAATCGCCTGGAAATTCTCATGTTCCGCCTGGCCGGACGCCAATTGTTCGCGATCAACGTGTTCAAGGTTCAGGAAGTGCTGCAACTGCCGAAGTTGACCCTGATGCCTCAGCGTCACCCGTTTGTCTGCGGTGTGGTCAACTTGCGCGGGCAGACCTTGCCGGTGATCGATCTGTCCCAGGCGATCGGCATGCGTCCGCTGGTGCCGGGCCCTAACAGCACCATCATCGTCACTGAATACAACCGTTCGGTGCAGGCATTCCTCGTCGGCGGCGTAGACCGCATCGTCAATATGAACTGGGAAGCCATCCTGCCGCCGCCGACCAGCGCTGGCCGCCAGCACTATCTGACGGCCATCAGCAAAGTCGACGATCAATTGGTGGAGATCATCGACGTCGAGAAAGTCCTCGCCGAAATCGTCCCGTACAACGCCAAGGTCTCGCGCGACAAGCTGGATGATCCGGTGCTGGAGCGCGCGCGTGGCCGCGAAGTGCTGTTGGTGGATGACTCCAATGTGGCGCTGTCGCAATTGCGTGACACCCTCGGCCAGCTCGGCGTGAAAATGCACATCGCCAGCGATGGCCTGAAGGCCCTGAACATGCTCAAGGCCTGGGCCGACACCGGCGTGAACATGACCGACAAGCTGCTGATGGTGTTCACCGACGCGGAAATGCCGGAAATGGACGGCTATCGCTTGACCACCGAAATCCGTAACGACCCGCGTCTGCGTGGTCTGTACGTGGTGTTGCACACTTCGTTGTCCGGCAGCTTCAACGACTCGATGGTGAAGAAGGTCGGTTGCGACAACTTCCTCTCCAAATTCCAGCCGGACAAGCTGGTCGACGTGGTGCGTCAGCGCCTGATGCTCGACGAAGTGCCAGCCTGATACCTCCTGCAAATTACCCTGTGGTGAGGGGATTTATCCCCGATGCGCTACGGAATGTCCCTTTCTTGAAATCGAAAGAGGGGCTGCTCCGCAACCCATCGGGGATAAATCCCCTCGCCACAGGGCTCATCTTCTAATGGATTCATTCAGCCTTTGATTCGCCGATAAAGCTCGTATAGGGTGGCGTTTTTGTCCGTCAGGGAGCTGGCCATGCTGCGTCTGAGCGCGCTTTATCGTTACCCGTTGAAATCCGGCAAAGGCGAGATTCTGCAAGGGATCGGCCTGGACAAGCTGGGGCTTGAGGGCGATCGACGCTGGATGCTGGTGGATGAGGCCAGTGGCCGCTTTTTGACCCAGCGTGCCGAAGCGAAAATGAGCCAGTTATCGGCGCTTTGGAATGCTCAGGGCGGTTTGACCCTGAGTGCGCCCGAGCAGGCCTCCATTGAAATCGCTTTGCCGGGCGACGACGCCGACCTGCGCGGCGTGACGATTTGGCGTGACACCTTGCGTGTCCCTGACGCCGGCGATGAAGCGGCCCGTTGGGTCAGCGACTTCATCGGTAAACCGACCCGGTTGGTGCAGGTGCCACTGGATCGTGCGCGGACAACTCAGGCCGGTTACGGCAAGGATGACGACCAAGTGGCATTTGCCGACGGTTTTCCTTTGCTGCTGATCGGCGAGGCGTCGCTGCAGGATCTTTCGCAAAAGGTCGGCCGTCCGCTGGAGATGCTGCGCTTCCGGCCGAATCTGGTCATCGAGGGCAGCGAGGCCTACGCCGAGGATGGCTGGAAGCGCATCCGTATTGGCGATGTCGAGTTCCGCGTAGTCAAGTCGTGCTCACGCTGCATTCTCACCACCATCGACCCGCAAACCGGTGAGCGCAGTGCGGATCGCGAACCGCTGGCGACGTTGCAAAAAACGCGCGCCCAGGCTGACGGGGCGATGTTCGGGCAGAACCTGGTGAATGACCGCAATGGTCGTCTTGAGGTCGGGATGCCGGTGGAAATTCTCGAGTAGCCGTCACTTAAACAAAAAATGCCCGCGTCTCAGGACGCGGGCATTTTTATTGGCGCTTTGGAAACCGTGGGTTTAGCCGCGGTACTCGCACAGGTAAGCGGTGTCGACGGCGACTTTCAGCTGAAACTTGCTGTTGGCCGGTACGTTGAACTGGCTGCCGGCGGCGAAGGTTTCCCAATCGCTGCTATCCGGCAGTTTGACGGTCAGGGCGCCGGAGACCACGTGCATGATTTCACGCTGGCTGGTGCCGAATTCGTATTCGCCCGGGGCCATGACGCCGATGGTCGCCGGACCTTCAGGCGTGCCAAAGGCGATCGACTTGACGGTGCCGTCGAAGTACTCGTTGACTTTAAACATGGGCGATTCCTCGAAAAGGGCTAAAAAGTGAGGCGGCCAGTATGCACAAGGCTTTTGGCGCCGTCACGCCCCTAAAGCGGCAGAACCAGCGGCAGCAACCGCGCGGTATTGCGCGCATCCTCCAGCGCTCGATGTTGTTGACCGCTGAACTGCATGCCCGCCAGTTGCAGCGCGCCGTTGAGCCCCAGCGGCCGCTCCAGGCGCCGGGCCTTGGCGAAACGTTGCTTGAGGTTCATGTGTGGCACTCGACTCAGTGCACTGTCGAGTTGCAGCCGCTGCCATTCCTGAAGCAATTGCTTGCGGTCATAGTCGCCCCAACTGGCCCAGCCTTCGAGGCGTGTCTGATGCTGAGCGAGCCAGCGCTCGAATGCTGGCCAGACCTCGGTCAAGGGCTGCGCCGTATCGATGTTGGCTTGGGTAATGTGGGTCAAATCACGGCAGAAAGGCGTCAGCAACGGTCGCCGTGTCGGTTTGACGAAGCGTTGAAAGTGATCCTGCTCGCGACCGGCACGATCGACCAGCGTGGCGCCGATCTCGATAATTTCCATTTCCGTGACCGGCCAGCCACCCTCGTCGGTAGTGGCTTCCAGATCAATGACCAGCCAGTGTGGCATCGCAGGGTTCCTGATTTCCGCGTCCTGATTATTCAGAGCGTAGTCAAACCCTGCGTTTGCGCCTGGATGACTACTCGACCTGCAACAGAACCTGACGATTTTTTACCTGATCGCCGACCTTGACCTGCACCCGCTTGAGTACGCCGTCGATGCCGGCCTTGAGCGGGTGCTCCATTTTCATTGCCTCCAGCACCACCAGCAACTGACCTTTGCTGACCGGACTGCCTTCGCTGACCAGTACGTCGACGATGGCGCCGTCCATCGGCGCCTTCAAGGTGCCGGAGCTGACGCTGGTCTGACTGCCGATCACGGCATGAGTTCGATCCTCCAGGCGCACGCTTCCGGGATGGGTAAACAGCCACAGGTGCTCGGCATTGAGGCGATAGGCGTGACGTTGGCGCAGGTTGTCTATTTCCAGCGTTACCGAGCTGCTCGTGTGATCGACGAGTTTCAACTGGAGCGTGCGTTCAGCGATTTGTACCTGAATCAAATCGCCCGGGCACTTGAGCAGTTGCACACTCCAGTTGTGTTCATCAAGGCCAAGCCGATAGTGCAGCGGCACGCTGGCGTTGTTACGCCAATGGCTTAACGGTGCGCGATGCTGTTGCGCGGAGGCCAGATAAAACAGCGCCGCGGCGATCGCCAGTTCTTCGGCGCTCGGCGTGTAGGTGTGCAGGCACGGGTGATCGCTGAAATGCTGCGCGATGAACCCGGTGCTGAATTCGCCGCTGATGAATTGCGGATGTTGCAGCAACCTTTCGAGGAGTCGCTGATTGCTTTGCACACCGAGCAACACAGTGTCTTGCACCGCACGCAGCAACTTTCGCCGCGCCTCTTCACGGCTGGCGCCGTGGGCGATCAGTTTGCCGAGCATCGGGTCATAAAACGGGCTGATCGATTGGCCTTCGCACAGACCATGATCGATGCGTGCACCGTGCCCGAACGCCGGTTCCCAGGCCTCGATACGGCCGGTCTGCGGCAGAAAGTCCTGTGCCGGATCTTCGGCATACAACCGCACCTCCATGGCATGACCATTGAGCTGGACTTGTTCCTGAGTCAGTGGCAATGGCTGGCCCTCGGCAACCGATAATTGCCACGCGACCAGATCGAGCCCGGTGATCAACTCGGTCACCGGATGCTCCACTTGCAGGCGGGTATTCATCTCCAGAAAGTAGAACTGCCCGCGCGCATCAAGCAGAAATTCCACGGTGCCAGCGCCGACGTAACTCACCGCACGCCCGGCCTTGAGCGCGGCTTCACCCATGGCCTGGCGCAACTCGGCAGTCATCACCGGGCAGGGCGCTTCTTCGATGACTTTCTGATGGCGACGCTGGATCGAGCAGTCGCGTTCGCCGAGATAGATCAGGTGGCCGTGGTGGTCGCCAAACAGCTGCACCTCGACATGACGCGGTTCGACCAATGCCTGTTCAAGGATCAGTTCGTCGTTGCCAAATCCGTTCAGTGCTTCAGAACGTGCGGTGCGCAACTGCTCTGGAAGTTCAGCCGCGCTGTGCACCAGACGCATGCCGCGTCCTCCACCCCCGGCGCTGGCCTTGATCATCAGCGGATAACCGATGCGTTCGGCTTCACGCAGGAACGTTGCGTCGTCCTGTGCTGCGCCTTGGTAGCCGGCGATGCACGGCACACCGGCGTCGAGCATGGCGATTTTCGACAGGCGTTTGCTGCCCATCAGTTCGATGGCGGCGGGGCTCGGCCCAATGAAGGTCAGGCCAGCCTGTTCGCAGGCGCGGGCGAATTCGGCGTTTTCCGAAAGAAAGCCGTAGCCGGGGTGGATCGCATCGGCGCCGCTGCGGCGGGCGGCGTCAAGGATATTGGGGATGCTCAGGTAGGACTGCTGCACGGGCGCGGCGCCGATGTGCACGGCTTGATCGGCCATTTGTACGTGCAGCGCATCGGCATCGGCGTCGCTGAAAACGGCGACGGTGCGGTAGCCCAAAGCCTGGACGGTGCGCTGGATGCGGCAGGCGATTTCACCGCGGTTTGCGATCAGGATTTTGTGGATGGCGGGCATGGTGATCTTCCTGAAGTTTTAACGGTGAATGTGCTGGCCTCATCGCGAGCAGGCTCACTCCTACAGGTTTTGTAAATGACGCAAATCCCCTTGTAGGAGTGAGCCTGCTCGCGATGCCTTTAAAGGGCCCACCCGGGTTTGCGTTTTTGCATAAAAGCCATGGTTCCCTCGACGCCTTCTGCGCCAGTCACCGCTTCGCTGAACCATTGCGCCGCTTCATCGAGCAACTCGCTCGACGGCTGCCCGGCACTGGCGAGCAGCAGTTTCTTGGTCATGGCATTTGCCTCCGGCGCGCAGCACAAGACATGTTGCAGCACTTCATCCAGCCGCTCGGCCAACGCTTGCGCATCCTGCTCGACAAAATGCACCAGCCCCAGCCGCCGCGCCTGATGGCCGTCGAAGCGAGCGGCGGTCAACGCCAGTCGGCGGGCCTCGGTCAGGCCGATACGCTGCACAACAAACGGCGCGATCTGCGCCGGCAACAGGCCGAGACTGGTTTCCGGCAGGCCGAATTGCGCCTTGTGATCGGCAATCGCGATATCGCTGACGCAGGCCAGACCAAAGCCGCCGCCCATCACCGCTCCCTGCAACAGGCAGATCAGCACTTGCGGCGCGTGCTGTGCCTCTTCCAGAAGTGCGCCAAACGTGCGGTTCAAATCGCGGTAAGCATCGGCGCCCTGGGCGCGGGCGCTGGCCATGTCCTTGATATCGCCACCGGCGCAAAAATGGCCGCCACTGCCGCTGAGCACCAAGGCCCGCACGGCGCGGTCATCGCCAACGGCGGCCAGCACGGCGCGCAATTCAGCGACCATCTGCAGGCTCATCGCATTGCGGCTTTCCGGGCGATTGAGGGTGATATGCAGCACGCCGCCATGCAGTTCCAGCAACAGCGTCTGGCATTCCGGCAGTTGGCTCATTTCTTTTTCCCCGGCAGGATGCCCATCAGTTTGCAGATGATCCCCAGCATGATTTCGTCGGCGCCGCCGCCAATCGACACCAGCCGCACATCGCGATAGGCGCGGGCCACCGGGTTGTCCCACATGAAGCCCATGCCGCCCCAATATTGCAGGCAACTGTCGCTGACCTCACGGCCCAGACGCCCGGCCTTGAGCTTGGCCATCGATGCCAGTCGAGTGACGTCCTGACCTTTCACATACTGCTCGGTGGCCTGATAGACCAGTGCCCGCAGGCATTCGATTTCGGTCTGCAATTCGGCGAGACGGAAGTGGATCACCTGATTGTCGATCAGTGCGTTGCCGAAGGTCTTGCGCTCCTTGCAGTACTCGATGGTGCTGTCGACGCAGTATTCCAGGCCCTTGATCATGTTCGCCGCACCGAACAGGCGTTCTTCCTGGAACTGCAGCATCTGCATCATGAACCCCGCGCCTTCATGGCCGATGCGATTGCGCTGCGGCACGCGCACGTTGTCGAAAAACACCTGGGCGGTTTCCGAACTGCGCATGCCGAGCTTGTCCAGATGCGAGCTGAGGCTGATGCCGGGCGTGTTCATCGGCACCATGATCAGCGACTTGTTGATGTGTGGTTTGTCGTCGGAAGTGTTGGCCAGCAGGCAGATGAAGTCGGCGCTCGGCGAGTTGGTGATCCACATCTTGCTGCCGTTGATCACGTAGTCGTCGCCGTCCTTGCGTGCGGTGGTTTTCAGCCCGGCGACGTCCGAGCCTGCACCGACTTCGGAAACACCAATGCAGCCGACCTGCTCGCCGGTGATCGCCGGACGGAGGAACTCTTCACGCAGCTCATCGGAGCCGAAACGGGCCAGCGCCGGGGTGCACATGTCGGTCTGCACGCCAATCGACATCGGGATCCCGCCGCAGTGGATGGTGCCAAATTCTTCGGCGGCGACGATCGAGTAGCTGTAGTCGAGACCCATGCCGCCGAATTTTTCCGGTTTGGAAATCCCCAGCAGACCCAGCTCGCCAGCCTTGCGGAAAATCTCGTGGATCGGAAAGCGTCCGGCCTTTTCCCATTCCTCGACGTGCGGGTTGATCTCGTGTTCGACGAATTGGCGGACGGTGCGGCGCAGTGCTTCGTGTTCCGGGGTGAAGATCATTTTTATTGTTCTCCGTAAGGTCCGTGGCGGTCAGAACCGGCTGACGCCGAAGCTGTTGGGTTGCAGCACACGAATGTCGGCTTCGTGGCAGATATCCAGCAGATAGCCGAGCAGGGTGCGCGTGTCGCGCGGATCGATCAGCCCGTCGTCCCATAGATTGGCGCTGCCGTAGAGCGCGGTGGACTGGCTGTCGAGTTTCTGTGCGGTGACCTGTTCGAGCATGTCGAGCATTTTCGGGTCAGGCACGAGGCCGTCCTTGAGCTGCTTGGCTTCGGTGACGATGCGCAGCACTTTGCCGGCCTGCGCCCCGCCCATCACGGCAGTGCGGCTGTTGGGCCAGGCGAAGATGAAGCGTGGATCGAGACCGCGCCCGCACATGGCGTAGTTGCCGGCACCATAGGAACCACCGACGACGATGGTCAGCTTGGGCACTCGCGCATTGGCTACAGCTTGAATCAGTTTCGAGCCGTGTTTGATCACCCCTTGCTGCTCCGATTCGGTGCCAACCATGAAGCCCGTGGTGTTGTGGAAGAACAGCAGCGGCGTCTGGCTCTGGTCACACAGTTGAATGAACTGCGCAGCCTTGCTCGCGCCGTTGGGCGTGATCGGTCCGTTGTTGCCGATGAAGCCGCAGGCGCGGCCCTGAATCTTCAATTGACCGCAAATGGTCTGCTGATCGAACTCGCCCTTGAATTCGAGAAACTCCGACTCATCGGCAATGCGCGCAATGATTTCGCGCACGTCGTAGGGCTTTTTCGGATCGTCCGGGATCAGCCCCAGCAGTTCGTCGATAGGGTAGAGCGGCTCTTTGTATTGCGGTTCCGGCAGCCACGGCAGTTGTTCATTCCACGGCAGCATGCGCAGGATCTCGCGTACCGTACGCACGCCGTCGGCGTCATTCTCGGCAAGGTATTCGGCGGTTCCGGCAACCTGTGCGTGCATCTCGGCGCCGCCCAGTTCCTCATCAGTGGCAACTTCGCCTGTCGCGGCTTTGAGCAACGGCGGGCCGGCGAGAAACAGCTTGGCCTTGCCGCGCACCACCACCACGTAATCGGAAAGCCCCGGTTGATAGGCGCCGCCCGCCGTAGCCGAACCATGCACCACGGTGATCTGCGGCAAACCCATCGACGACATCCGCGCCTGATTGGCAAAACTGCGCGCACCTTCAACGAAAATCTCCGCTGCGTAGTTGAGGTTGGCGCCGCCGCTTTCGGCGAGGGTGATGACCGGCAGTTTGTTCTCTTGGGCGATCTGTTGCAGGCGCAGGGATTTTTTCAAGCCGCTGGGCGAAATCGTGCCGCCCTTGATCGCACTGTTATTGGCCACGACCATGGCGCGTACGCCGGACACGTAACCGATGCCGGCAATCAATCCGCCACCGGCGGCGCTGCCATCCTTGTCATCGTGGAGTTTGTAACCGGCGAGGCTGGCCAGTTCGAGAAACGGCGCGCCGGGGTCGAGCAACAGGTTCAGGCGTTCACGCGGCAGCAGCTGCCCGCGCTGGTCGAATTTCGCTTTGGCTTCGGCAGCCTTGTTCAGCAGGTTCTGTTCGAGTTGCTGCACGTGCTCGATGGCGGTGAGCATCGCCGCACGGTTGCGAGCGAATGCCTCGCTGTGCGGATCGAGTTGAGACTGGATCTGCGCCATGACTTACTCCTTGTCCTTCAAAACTTCGGGAAGGTAGGCGCGGTGAAAGCCATTGAAGGATTCGCTGTGGGTCGCCTTGTGCAACGGCCATGCACGGCTGCCGAGGCTGGCCGCGCCGTCGATTTTCAAGGTGCTGCCACTGATGAACGCCGCCGCCGGACTGAGCAGAAAGACAATCGCCGCACTGACTTCCGATTCGGTGCCGATGCGCTTGAGCGGCACATGCTCGCGCAGGGTCGGGATCACCGCTTTGAACGCGCCCTCGTAAGTGTCCATGCCGCTGGAAGCGATCCAGCCTGGTGCCACCGCGTTGACCCGCACCCCGGCATAACCCCACTCGAACGCTGCGGTTTTGGTGAAGTTGTCCATGCCCGAGCGCGCCGCGCCCGAGTGGCCCATGCCGGGCATGCCGCCCCACATGTCGGCGAGCATGTTGACGATGTTGCCGCCGTGCTTGCTCATCGACTGGTTGAACACTTCCCGCGCCATCAGGAAGCCGCCCACCAGATTGGTGCGCAGCACGGTTTCGAAACCTTTCTGATTGATCGACGCCAATGGCGACGGGTACTGACCGCCGGCATTGTTGACCAGTCCGTGAATCGGCCCGTGTCCGTCGATCAATTCGCTGACCAGTTGCTTCACCGCTTCTTCATCGCGGATATCGCAGGCTTTCCAGTGCGCACGCCCACCGTCCTCGGCGATCTCGGTGGCAACCGCTTGCAGTTTTTCCGGTTTGCGCCCGACCAACAGCACATTGGCGCCGAGTGCGGCGAGTTCATGAGCGGTGCAGCGCCCGATGCCGCTGCCGCCCCCGGTGACAATTATGGTCTGACCGCTGAACAGACCGGTTTTGAATATCGACGCGTAAGCCATGCAAACAATCCTCTAATCGAGCTGCTCGGCGATGCTCTGCGGCACCGGGATCTGGATTTCCAACAGTTGCTGTGCGAAAGCCTTGCCTTGCGGGTCGATGCGCAGACTGGCGACACCGCCGCCGCCGAGGGCGTTTTCCAGAAGGAAATTCAGGCTGTGGGTGCCAGGCAGATACCAGCGTTCGACCCGGCCGTGAATCGGGTCGAGGACGTGGCTCATCCAGTCGACGATCACCGCCGGGGTCAGCGCTTCGGCGATCCATGGCAGGTATTCGGGCTGGCGCGGTAGCACGCCGATGTTGCTGTGATTGCCCTTGTCTCCGGAACGCGCCACAGCGAGTTTTACCAACGCCACGCTGGCGTCGGCACGGCCCTGGGGTTTGGGTGGTTGATCGGCGATTGGCAGGTCGTGGCTGTCGAGCGCGGTCAACGAGGGCAGGGGGCATGGATGATGTTCACCGGCCATGTCGATGTGCAACGTGCAGGCACTTTTATCGATCAGGAACGAAAACAGGCGGATCAGCGGGTAGACCGTCGGCCGACCGCCGACGATGCCGGTCAGCCCCGGGGCCATGCCTGTCGCGGCCTGGGCGATTTCCCGGGAGAACACGATCAGGGCCTTTTTGTCCGGATGGCGGACGGCGAGTTTGATCACCACTTCACGGCTGTCGCGACGCTGGCCGTGGGGGCCGTAAGTGGCTTCGCTGCCGAGCAGTTCGATATGGGTTTCGCTGTAGGGCGCCCAGCCGCGCTGGCTGAACATCTCTGCTGTCTTGTCGATGATCGCCTGGCTGACCCGGCGGGCCTTTTCCACCGCGTCGATGCCGGCGATCAGGCAACTGGCGGTGCAGCGAAAGCCGTCCGGATACGTCGCGCTGACCTTGTATTTGTCGCCGGGCGGCAGGCCTTTGGCGCCGTGCACGTGCACCGCGTTCTGGCCTTGTTGGCGGAGTTTGACCTGGCTGAAATCGCAGATCACATCGGGTAGCAGATACGCCTGCGGATCACCGATTTCGTAGAGCAACTGTTCGCCAACGGTCAGCGGCGTGACCAGTCCGCCGGAGCCTTCGGGTTTGCTGACGATGAAGTGGCTGTCGGCGCTGACTTCAACGATGGGAAAGCCGATGTGCTGGTAATCCGGTACGTCGCGCCAGTCGGTGAAGTTGCCGCCGGTGCATTGCGCGCCGCATTCGATGATGTGCCCGGCCAGCGCTGCCTGGGCGAGTTTGTCGTAGTCGTGCCACGACCAGCCGAATTCGTGCACCAGCGCCGCGCTGACCACCGCACTGTCGACCACTCGACCGGTGATAACGATGTCGGCGCCGAGACGCAGCGCTTCGACAATGCCCGGCGCACCGAGGTAGGCGTTGGTCGAAACGCACATCGGTGGCAACGGCGCGCCGCTGAACATCTCGCGGATGCCGGTGAGTTGTTTGAATTGTGGTTGCAGGTCATCGCCCAGCAACACGGCGATTTTCAGCGCTACACCAGCCTTGTCGCACGCAGCTTGCAGCGCAGCGGCACACGCCTGGGGATTGACCCCGCCAGCGTTGCTGATGACGCGGATATTCTGCTCGGCCAGTTTTGGCAGCAATGGGCTGAGCACGTCGATGAAGTCACTGGCGAACCCGGCCTGCGGGTCCTTCAGGCGTGCGCCGGCCATGATCGACATGGTGATCTCGGCGAGGTAATCGAATACCAGATAATCCAGGCGTCCGCCGTGCACAAGTTGCGCGGCGGCGGTCGACGTGTCACCCCAGAAAGCACTGGCGCATCCGATGCGGACGGTGGTTGGCATTTTTATCTCCGACTCAGGAACCTGCGACAGAAGTGTCTGGAGGCTACCAAGCAAGCGCTTGGTTTGTAAACAGCTGAAATATCTTCTGCCCAAGCGCTTGCTTGGTCGCCGTCGGCGGCTTAAATTGCGCGCAACCCTGCGGTTTCAGGGGGCAACAGACTGATCGACTGTAGGAGAGAACGGGTGGACGAGCAAAAAGCCCTGAGGGTCATGCGCGAATTGGTCGACGATGGCCAGTTGACCGACCCGGACAGCGCCCGCGGCAAACTGCTGCAAGTGGCGGCTCATCTGTTCCGCAATAAAGGCTATGAGCGCACCACGGTGCGCGATCTGGCCGGTGCGGTGGGCATTCAGTCGGGGAGCATTTTTCATCACTTCAAGAGCAAGGATGAAATCCTCCGTGCCGTGATGGAAGAAACCATCCGTTACAACACCGCGTTGATGCGCGCAGCACTGGCCGATGCCGGCAATGTGCGTGAGCGTGTGCTGGCGCTGATTCGCTGCGAATTGCAGTCGATCATGGGCGGCAGCGGTGAGGCGATGGCGGTGCTGGTCTACGAATGGCGCTCGTTGTCCGAAGAGGGCCAGGCCAAAGTCCTCGCCCTGCGTGACGTCTATGAAGACATCTGGCTACAGGTGCTCGGTGAAGCCAAGGACGCCGGATTTATCCGCGGCGATGTATTTATTACTCGACGTTTCCTCACCGGCGCCCTGTCCTGGACGACCACCTGGTTCCGTGCCGGCGGCAGTTTGAGCCTCGATCAGTTGGCCGACGAGGCGTTGATTCTGGTCCTTGAAGAGCGTTGAAGCGCTTTCTATCGAGTCGGGAAACTGGCTAACTGGGCGAAACCGCCTAGCTTGAATGCATTGATCGGTATTTTTTCGGGGAGTGGGGTGTTTTGAAGTCTTCGCCAATTCGGACGGCCGCGGGGTTGTTGCTCGCAGCGCTGGCTGCAATATGGGTATTGCCCGCTCAGGCAGCGCAACTGGTTCGAGTGGGCGCGGCGCATTTTCCGCCCTACACCGTTCGCCCGGAAAACGGTGCCGACACGGGCCTGTTGCCGCAGTTGGTCGAGGCGTTGAACCGCCTGCAAAGTGACTATCAATTTGTCTTGGTGCCGACGTCGATTCCTCGCCGGTTCGGTGATTTCAAACAGGGACGGATCGACATGGCGATCTTCGAGAACCCTGAGTGGGGCTGGAAGGAAATTCCCCACACCGATGTTGATATGGGCCTTGAGGACGCTGAGATTTTCGTCGCGCAACGCGAGGATGGCCGTCAGCAAAATTACTTTGCCGACCTTACCGGCAAGCGTCTGGCGCTGTTCAGCGGTTATCACTACGAATTCGCCAACTTCAATGCCGATCCAAAATTCCTCGCGCAGAACTTCAATGCCACGCTGACCTATTCCCATGACAGCAACCTGTTGATGGTACTGCGCGGGCGCGCTGATATTGCCCTGGTGACCCGTTCGTACCTGAGTGATTACCTGCTGCGAAACGAAAAGGTGCGTGATGAGTTGCTGGTGTCGCAGCGCATTGATCAGATCTATCACCACTACGCCATTTTGCGTCCGACCGCGCCGATCAGCGGTGAAGCGTTCGGCAAGCTGCTGCAAGGTCTGCGCGACAACGGCGAGATGCTGAAGATTTTCGATCCGTACCGGATAGCCGTGGTGCCGATGCCTCACCACTGAGGCACCGATTTGCCGCTGAGGCTAAATTTCCCCGCTCGGCTCACGTCCCATCGTAGAACTGTCGACGATTATCGTGAGCCCGACCCATGTCCAATCTGAATGACCTGACTGCCCTGGCCTTGCCTTCGGGCAGCCAATTGGTAGCCGATGCAACCGAAAGCCGTCTGAGCCTGAGCCTGGACGGGCAACCGCTGATTCGCCTGCGCCTTGATCGCGAGGCCCAAGGGCCGATCCAGATCGATGAGCGTTTTGCCCTGCCGCCGGCCCAGGCGCTGTGGGCGGCCTGTTATTGGCTGTTCGCGCGCGATCCCGGGTGCCAGCAATTGACCTGGCAACTGGACCAGCCGCCGACCGAAGCCTTGCTCAGCGGTTTGTTGGTGAACACTGAAGTGGCCGGTGAATACCGCTGTGAGCGCGGGTTGTTCTGGCAATTGCCACAACCGTGGCTCGGCACTTCGCTGACCGGCAGCTATCCGCAGCAAATGGTCATCAGCAGTGGCAAGCGCCATCCGCTGCGACCGGTCAAGCCACGGGGTGAAGTCTATCGGCGTTTTGATGCGCGCCTGGGGGCGTGGATTTCCCTGCGCACGGTCGAAATCGAAGCAGACCTGCCGCGTTTCAATCGCTGGCAGAACAGCCCGCGAGTGGCCAGTTTCTGGCAGGAGGAGGGCAGCCTCGAAAAGCATCGCGAGTACCTGAGCAAACTCGATGCCGATCCGCACACGCTGACCTTGATCGGCTGTTTCGATGATCAGCCGTTTGCCTATTTCGAAGCCTATTGGGCCAAGGAAGATCGCATCGCGCCGTTCTACGACGCGGACAATTACGATCGCGGCATTCACATGTTGGTGGGGGAGGAGGATCACCGTGGTCCGCACAAGGTGGCGAGTTGGCTGTCGGCGTTGGTGCATTACCTGTTTCTGGATGATCCGCGCACGCAACGGGTGGTCGCCGAACCGCGTGCCGACAACGCGAAGATGATCGGCCACATGCACAACCAGTGCTTCCATTGTGAGAAAGAGTTCGACTTCCCGCACAAGCGTGCGGCGTTGATGATTCTGGGGCGCGAACGGTTTTTTGATCGCTGCAAGCTGGCTTGAGATTGCTGTAAAGCAAAAGATCGCAGCCTGCGGCAGCTCCTACAGGAAACGCATTCCACTGTAGGAGCTGCCGAAGGCTGCGATCTTTTTTGTGCGGACAATCCGGTCTTAACGACGACCCATAGCCACTGCGTCACGACGGCTGCCCGACACCTTGCGGCAGTGCACCAGCGCATCGCGAATCATGAAGTTGACCAGCGTCGGCGAAACCCCCAGTTCCTTGGCGATGTCCTTCTGCGGCACGCCATGCAAACGGTACATCTCGAACGCGTAGCGAGTGCGGCTGGGCAGCTCGGTCAGGGCGTCGGCGATGTTTTCCAGGGTCGAGAAATTGATGTGCGAGATCTCCGGCGAAGCACCCTGAATGACCACGTTCAGCCCTTCCTCTTCAGGACCGGAATACTTCTGCTCCAGCGCCTGTTTGCGGTAGTGATCGATGGCGAGGTTGCGCACGATCTGGAACAGATAACTCAATTGAGCCTTGATCGACGACGTGATCGGTGGCGCCGATTGCAGTCGGAAAAACGCATCCTGCACCACATCTTCGGCGCGCGACCGGCAGCCGGTAATGCGGGCTGCAATCTTGACCAGAATCAGTCGGTTGTCGACGAATGCCTGAAGTAGCGGTGAATCGCACCTGCTTGTGGATACTTGTTCCGTCATGGAAATCACCTTGCTGCCAATAGGTTAGTGGGACGCCTGGGGACGGGGCCGTCCTACACATCGAGCGACAAATTATGTTGAATGATAATGATTGTCAATTGAGAAAGAGAAGTAATGCTTCAAATCAGTGCGATGTGATAACTGCGACACGCCGCCACACCCCGGCCCCATTGGCGATCCAGCCTGCCGACTAATTATTTCAAGACGTCATCCGTTCTCATTGGTGAATGGTTCCGGGTGCCGAGCCCCGGCCAGACAGCATTCCCATGCCTTGCGCGGTCGACGCAGACCGCGCCCTGCATGCGCTCCATGCCCCTGGATGGGTGTGACGCAGCAAACCGATTCCACTAGCAAGCCGAATTCAGGCAGGAAACCAAATGACCGACGCGTTCGAACTCCCCAGCACCCTGGTCCAAGCCCTCCAGCGCCGCGCGGCCCTGACGCCGGATCGGCTGGCCCTGCGTTTTCTCGCCGAGAACGAAGAGCAGGCTGTGGTACTCAGCTATCGCGAACTGGATCAGCGTGCGCGGACCATCGCCGCCGCGTTGCAGGCCGAGGCTGAATTCGGTGATCGCGCGGTTTTACTGTTCCCCAGCGGTCCGGACTACGTCGCGGCATTCTTCGGTTGCCTGTATGCGGGCGTGATTGCGGTGCCGGCTTATCCGCCGGAATCGGCACGCCGTCATCATCAAGAGCGTCTGCTGTCGATCATCGCCGACGCCGAGCCGCGCCTGCTGCTGACCAGCGCCGACCTGCGCGAGGCCTTGCAGCAGATCGAAGGCGCGCCGCCGCTGTTGTGCGTCGACACCCTCGACAACGCACTGGCCGAGCGCTGGGTTGAACCGAGCCTGCCGGCAGACCACATCGCCTTCCTGCAATACACCTCCGGCTCCACTGCATTGCCCAAAGGCGTGCAGGTCAGCCACGGCAATCTGGTGGCCAACGAACTGCTGATCCGCCACGGCTTCGGTATCGATGTAAACCCGGATGACGTGATCGTCAGCTGGCTGCCGCTGTACCACGACATGGGTTTGATCGGCGGCCTGCTGCAACCGATTTTCAGCGGCGTGCCGTGCATCCTCATGTCGCCGGCGTACTTCCTTGGCCGGCCGTTGCGCTGGCTTGAAGCGATCAGCCAATACGGCGGCACCATCAGTGGCGGGCCGGATTTCGCCTATCGCTTGTGCAGCGAACGGGTCAGCGAGTCAGCCATGGAGCGTCTCGACCTGAGCGGCTGGCGCGTGGCCTATTCCGGCTCCGAGCCGATTCGTCTGGATACGAATCAGCGTTTCGCCGAGAAGTTCGCCGCGTGTGGTTTCAGCGAAGACAGTTTCATGGCGTCGTACGGTTTGGCGGAAGCGACGTTGTTCGTCGCCGGCACGCCGCGTGGCAAAGGCATTCCGGCGCTGCGCGTGGACGATCAAGCCCTGGCGCAGAACCGCGCCGAACCTGGTGACGGCAGCCCGATCATGAGTTGCGGCATCAGCCAGCCAGAGCACGCGGTGCTGATCGTCGAACCCTCGAGTCTTGCCGAACTCGCCGACAACGCTGTCGGCGAAGTCTGGGCCGCCGGGCCGAGCATCGCCCTCGGCTACTGGCGCAATCCCGAAGCCAGCGCGAAAACCTTCGTCCAGCATGCCGGTCGTACCTGGCTGCGCACCGGTGATCTGGGCTTTATCCGCGAGGGCGAACTGTTCATCACCGGTCGCCTGAAAGACATGCTTATCGTGCGCGGCCACAACCTGTATCCGCAGGACATCGAGAAGACTGTCGAGAACGAAGTGGAAGTGGTGCGCAAAGGCCGGGTCGCCGCGTTCGCAGTGACTCAGGACGGCGAAGAGGGCATCGGTATCGCTGCGGAAATCAGCCGCAGCGTGCAGAAAATCCTTGCGCCCGAGGCGTTGATCAAAGCCATCCGTCAGGCAGTCGCCGAGGCTTATCAGGAAGCGCCGAGCGTCGTGGTGTTGCTGAATCCGGGTGCGTTGCCGAAGACGTCCAGCGGCAAACTGCAACGTTCGGCCTGCCGCAATCGGCTGGTCGACGGCAGCCTCGACAGCTACGCGGTGTTTCCGTCGAGCGCGGCCGACACCCAAGAGTCGACCACCAGCGCCTCTGAACTCGAAGCGCTGATCGCGGGGATCTGGGCCGAGCAACTCAACGTCAAACAGGTCAATAGCGACGATCACTTCTTCCTGCTCGGCGGCAACTCGATTGCCGCCACGCAAGTGATTGCCCGGGTGCGCGAGCAACTCGGTCTGGAGCTGAGCCTGCGCCTGTTGTTCGAGGCACCGACGCTGTCCGCGTTCGCCGCTGCGGTGGCGCAACAGCAACAGGATGGTGGCAGTGCCCAAGGCGATATCAACGCGTTGTCGCGCACGGAAGCACTGCCGCAATCGCTGGCGCAAAACCGCTTGTGGATCACCTGGCAGCTCGACCCGCAGAGCAGCGCCTACAACATTCCCGGTGGCCTGCGTCTGCGTGGCGAACTGGACGAAGACGCCTTGCGCGCCAGCTTCCAGCAATTGATCGAGCGCCACGAATCCCTGCGCACGCGCTTCGTCGAGCGCGACGGCGTGGCCCTGCAACAGATCGATGCGGCGGCTCAATTCCACCTGCAACTGATCGACATCAGCGACCTGCCGGCCCCTGAGCGTGAAGCTCGCGCCCAGCAGATCCGCGAGGACGAAGCACGCACCCAGTTCGATCTGGAAAAAGGCCCGTTGCTCTGGGTGACGCTGATTCGCCTCGATGACGAAGATCACCAATTGCTGGTGACCATGCACCACATCATCGCTGACGGCTGGTCGCTGAACGTATTGATCGACGAGTTCTCGCGTCTCTACGCTGCTGCTTCCCAAGGCCAACGCGCCGAACTCGCGCCGTTGCCAACCCAGTACGCCGACTACGGCAGTTGGCAGCGCCAATGGCTGGCGCAAGGTGAGGGCGAGCGACAACTGGCGTACTGGAAAGCACAGTTGGGCGAGGAGCATCCGACGCTGGAACTGGCCACCGATCATCCGCGTGCCGCCCAGCAAAATCACAGCGCCGCGCGCCACAGCGTACGTCTGAGCGTCAGCCTCAGCGAAGCGATCCGCAATACCGCGCAAGCGCATCAAGCCACGCCATTCATGCTGTTGCTCTCGGCGTTCCAGAGCCTGTTGCACCGCTACAGCGGTCAGCGCGATATCCGCATCGGCGTACCGAACGCCAACCGTCCGCGCCTGGAAACCCAAGGCCTGATCGGCTTCTTCATCAACACCCAGGTGCTGCGTGCCGACGTCGATGCACGCCTGCCATTTGTCGAACTGCTTGTGCAGACGCGCGAAGCCACACTCGGCGCTCAGGCGAATCAGGATCTGCCGTTCGAACAACTGCTCAAAGCTTTCCCGCAGGCCCGCGAGCAGGGTCTGTTCCAGGTCATGTTCAACCACCAGCAACGTGACCTGAGTGCGCTCAAGCGCCTGCCGGGCCTGCTCGCCGAGGAACTGCCGTGGCACAGCCGCGAGGCCAAGTTCGACCTGCAATTGCACAGTGAAGAAGATCGTAATGGTCGTCTGACGCTGTCCTTCGATTACGCCGATGAATTGTTCGAAGCGGCGAGCATCGAACGTCTGGCCGAACACTTCAGCAACCTGCTGCGCGCCGTCTGCGAGCAACCGCGACAGGCGATCGGCGACTTGCAGCTGCTGACCCCGTGCGAGCAAGAACAGCAGCAGGCATGGAGCGTCGCGCCGTGCACCCCGGCACAACAATGGCTGCCGGAACTGCTCAACGAACAAGTCCGTCAGACGCCGGAGCGTACCGCGCTGGTGTGGGAGGGTGGCAGTCTCGATTTCGCCGAACTGCACACGCAAGCCAACCGTCTCGCGCATTACCTGCGCGACAAAGGCGTCGGTCCGGACGTGTGCGTGGCCATAGCCGCCGAGCGTTCACCGCAGTTGTTGATCGGTCTGTTGGCGATCATCAAGGCCGGCGGCGCCTATGTGCCGCTCGACCCGGATTACCCGGCTGATCGCCTGGCCTACATGCTCAGCGACAGCGGCGTCGAACTGCTGCTGACCCAGACCGAACTACTTGATCGATTGCCGGCTTGCGAGGGCGTCAGCGTCATCGCCATGGACGCCTTGCACCTGGAAAACTGGCCAGGCCAGGCACCGGGCCTGCATCTGCACGGCGACAACCTCGCCTACGTGATTTACACCTCCGGCTCCACCGGCCAACCGAAAGGCGTCGGCAACACTCACGCGGCCCTCGCCGAACGTTTGCAGTGGATGCAGAACAGCTATCGCCTGAACGACAGCGACGTGCTGATGCAGAAAGCGCCGATCAGTTTCGACGTCTCGGTGTGGGAATGCTTCTGGCCGTTGATCACTGGCGCGCGCCTGCTGATTGCCGGCCCGGGCGAACACCGTGATCCGCATCGCATTGCCCAACTGGTTCAGCAATATGGCGTGACCACGCTGCACTTCGTGCCGCCCTTGCTCTCGCTGTTCATCGACGAACCACTGAGTGCCGAATGCACCAGCCTGCGCCGGGTGTTCTCCGGCGGCGAAGCCTTGCCGGCGGAACTGCGCAACCGCGTGTTGGCGCAACTGCCAGCGGTGCAACTGCACAACCGTTACGGCCCGACCGAAACCGCGATCAACGTTACCCATTGGCACTGCACTACAGCCGATGGCGAACGCTCACCGATTGGCCGGCCGCTGGGCAACGTGGTTTGCCGCGTGCTCGACGCCGATCTCAATCCTGTCCCGGCGGGTGTGCCGGGTGAACTGTGCATCAGCGGTATCGGCCTCGCTCGTGGCTACCTCGGTCGCCCGGCGCTGACCGCCGAACGTTTCGTCGTCGATCCACTGGGCGAGCAGGGCGCTCGTCTGTACCGCACGGGCGACCGTGCGCGCTGGACATCCGACGGCGTGATCGAATACCTCGGCCGTCTCGATCAACAAGTCAAACTGCGTGGCTTCCGCGTTGAACCGGAAGAAATCGAAGCGCGCCTGCTCGCTCAGGACGGCGTCGTTCAAGCCGTGGTGCTGGTGCGCGAAACCGCCGCTGGCGCGCAACTGATCGGTTACTTCACCGCGACTGACGCCAGCGAAGATCATGACGCGCAAAGCGCCCGGCTGAAAATCGCACTGGCAGCCGAGTTGCCGGAATACATGGTCCCGGCGCAACTGATGCGCCTCGACGCGATGCCCCTCAGCCCCGCCGGTAAACTCGACCGTCGCGCCTTGCCCGAGCCGCAATGGCAAGTGCGTGAGCACGTCGAACCGGTTAGCGAACTGGAACAACAGATCGCCGCGATCTGGCGCGAAGTGCTGGGCCTGGCGCAAGTCGGCCTGCGCGACGACTTCTTCGCCCTTGGCGGTCACTCGCTGCTGGCCACGCAAATCATCTCGCGCACCCGTCAGGCCTGCGACGTCGAGCTGCCGTTGCGCGCATTGTTCGAACACAGTGAACTCGGTGATTTCGCCGAACAGATCCGTCTGATTCAGGCCAGCGGCAAAACCAACAAGCAGCCACCGATTGAAAAAGTCGACCGCAGCCAACCGGTGCCGTTGTCCTACTCGCAACAACGCATGTGGTTCCTCTGGCAGATGGAACCGGACAGCCCGGCGTACAACGTCGGCGGCATGGCGCGCTTGCGTGGCGTGTTGCATGTCGAGCGTTTCGAGGCTGCGCTGCAAGCGCTGATCCTGCGCCACGAAACCCTGCGCACCACCTTCCCGAGCGTCGATGGCGTCGCCCGTCAACAGGTGCACGCCGAAACCGGTGTGCGCATGGACTGGAAGGATTTCTCGAAACTGCCGGCTGATCTGCGTGAGCACAACGTCCAGCAACTGGCCGACGCCGAAGCGCACTTGCCATTCGATCTGGAAACCGGCCCGCTGCTGCGCGCCTGTCTGGTCAAGACGGCCGAGCAAGAACACTACTTTGTCCTGACCCTGCACCACATCGTCACCGAAGGCTGGGCGATGGATATTTTCGCTCGCGAACTCAGCGCGCTCTATGAAGCCTTTGTCGACGACCGCGATTCACCGCTGGAACCGTTGCCGGTGCAGTACCTCGACTACAGCGTCTGGCAGCGCAACTGGCTGGAATCCGGCGAGCGTCAGCGTCAGCTCGACTACTGGACCGCGCAACTCGGTCGCGAACATCCACTGCTGGAATTGCCGGGCGACCGTCCGCGTCCGCCGGTGCAAAGTCATCAGGGTGAACTGTTCCGTTTCGATCTGAGCGATGATCTCGCCGCCCGCGTTCGTGCGTTCAACGCGCAAAACGGTCTGACCCTGTTCATGACCATGACCGCCGCGCTCGCCACGCTTTTGTACCGTTACAGCGGGCAGACCGATCTGCGCATCGGCGCGCCAGTGGCCAACCGTATCCGCCCGGAAAGTGAAGGGCTGATCGGTGCGTTCCTCAACACCCAGGTGCTGCGTTGCCAGCTCGACGGGATGATGTCGGTTGGCGAGTTGTTCGAGCAGGTTCGTCACACGGTGATCGAAGGTCAGTCCCATCAGGATCTGCCGTTCGATCATCTGGTTGAAGCCTTGCAGCCGCCGCGCAGCGCCGCGTACAACCCGTTGTTCCAGGTGATGTGCAACGTGCAGCGCTGGGAATTCCAGCAGAGCCGCATGCTCGCCGGCATGACCGTCGAATACCTGGCCAACGATGCGCGGGCGACCAAGTTCGACCTCAATCTTGAAGTCACCGACCTCGACCATCGCCTCGGTTGCTGCCTGACGTACAGCACCGATCTGTTCGACGAACCCACCATCGCCCGCATGGCCAGACATTGGTGCAATCTGCTGGAAGCGCTGATCGCCGATCCGCAGCAGCGCCTCAGCGAGTTGCCGCTGCTCGATGCGCCAGAACAACAGCGCCTGCTCGACAGCCTCGGTGTCGAACCGGGTGAGCATCGTCTCGACCAGTGCATTCATCACCTCTTTGCCGAACAGGCGCTGGCGCGCAAAGACGCACCTGCGCTGACCTTCGCCGGGCAGACGCTGAGCTACGCCGAACTCGATGCCCGCGCCAATCGACTGGCCTGGGCCTTGCGTGAGCGTGGCGTCGGCCCGCAAGTGCGGGTCGGTCTGGCGCTGGAGCGTTCGCTGGAAATGGTCATCGGCCTGCTGGCGATTCTCAAGGCCGGTGGCGCCTATGTGCCGCTGGACCCGGAATACCCGCTCGACCGTTTGCACTACATGATCGAAGACAGCCGTATCGGTCTGCTGCTCAGTGATCGCGCAATGTTCGAGGCGCTCGGCGATTTGCCGGCTAGCGTGGCGCGCTGGTGTCTGGAGGATGACAGCGCGGCACTCGCCGATTATCCGGCCAGCGAGCTGCCGTTTATCAGCCTGCCGCAGCATCAGGCCTACCTGATTTACACCTCGGGTTCGACCGGCAAACCGAAAGGCGTGGTGGTCTCCCACGGCGAAATCGCCATGCATTGCCAAGCCGTGATCGAGCGTTTCGGCATGCGCCCGGACGACTGCGAACTGCACTTCTATTCGATCAACTTCGACGCCGCGACAGAACGTCTGCTGGTGCCGCTGCTCAGCGGCGCGCAGGTGGTGCTGCGTGCGCAAGGTCAGTGGGACGCGGAAGAAATCTGCGGATTGATCCGCAACCATCAAATCAACGTGCTCGGCTTCACCCCGAGCTACGGCAGCCAGTTGGCGCAGTTCCTCGCCACGCAAAATGAAATCCTGCCGGTGCGGATGATCATCACCGGCGGCGAAGCGCTGACCGGCGAACACCTGCAACGGATTCGTGCAGCGTTCAAGCCAAGCCTGTTCTTCAATGCCTACGGTCCGACCGAAACCGTGGTCATGCCGCTGGCCAGTCTGGCGCCGGAGGTGTTGGAAGAGGGAGCTGGCAGTGTGCCGATCGGCAGCGTGATCGGCGACCGCGTGGCGTACATTCTCGACGCTGACCTGGCGCTGGTGCCGCAAGGTGCGACCGGTGAATTGTTCGTCGGCGGCGCCGGACTGGCGCAGGCCTACCACGACCGTCCGGGCATCACGGCCGAACGGTTTGTCGCTGACCCGTTCGCCATTGATGGCGGGCGCATGTATCGCACTGGCGATCTGGTGCGCCAGCGTGCCGATGGCTTGGTGGAATATCTGGGGCGGATCGACCATCAGGTGAAAATCCGTGGTTTCCGTATCGAGCTGGGCGAAATCGAAACCCGTCTGCTCGATCACGCTTCAATCCGCGAGGCCGTGGTGCTGGCGCTGGATGCGCCGAGCGGCAAACAACTGGTCGGCTATTTGGTGACTGACATCGCCGAGCAAAGCGAAACCAGGCAGGCTGAACTGCGCGAAGCGCTGAAGTCGCATCTCAAGAGCCAACTGCCGGATTACATGGTGCCGACGCACCTGATCCTGCTGGCGAGCATGCCGCTGACCGCCAACGGCAAACTCGACCGCCGCGCCTTGCCGGCGCCGGATCCGGAGCTGAACCGTCAGGATTACGTGGCACCGAGCAACGAGCTGGAGCAAACCCTGGCGCAGATCTGGTGCGAAGTACTCAACGTTGAGCAGGTCGGCCTCAACGACAACTTCTTCGAACTGGGCGGCGACTCGATTCTGTCGATTCAGGTGGTCAGTCGTGCGCGGCAGCAAGGCATTCATTTCAGCCCGCGTGATCTGTTCCAGCATCAGACGGTGCAGACCCTGGCGGCGGTCGCGAGCCGCAGCGAACAAGTGACGGCCGAGCAAGGACTGGTCACCGGTGAGTCGCGTCTGACGCCAATCCAGCACTGGTTCTTCGACACTGAAATCCCTGAACGTCAGCACTGGAACCAGGCGTTATTGCTGGAGCCGACCGTAGCGCTGGAGCCGCATCGTCTGGAGCAGGCGCTGCTGGCGGTGATCGAACAGCACGACGCCTTGCGCCTGCGTTTCAGCGCGGTTGGCGGGGCATGGCAAGCGACGCATCAACCGGTGTCCGATGCGCCAGTGTTGTGGCAAGTGCGCGTGACCTCGATGGACAAGTGCGAGGCGCTGTTCGCCGATGCCCAACGCAGTCTCGATCTGGAAAACGGCCCGCTGCTGCGTGCCTTGCTGGTCGATGGGCCAGAAGGTCAGCAACGCCTGTTCATCGCTATCCATCACTTGGTGGTCGACGGTGTGTCGTGGCGCGTCTTGCTCGATGATCTGCAAACCGTGTATCGCCAACTCGACGCCGAACAATCGGTGAAGCTGCCGGCGAAAACCAGTGCCTTCAAGGATTGGGCGGCGCGTTTGCAGGCTTACGCCGGCAGCGAATCCCTGCGTGAAGAACTGAGCTGGTGGCAAGCGCAACTGGCCGGACCGAGCGCTGATCTGCCTTGCGAAAACCCGCAGGGTGGCCAGCAGAACCGTCACGCACAAACCGTCAGCGTACGCCTCGATGCCGAGCGCACCCGCCAACTGCTGCAACAGGCGCCGAGCGCTTATCGCACCCAGGTCAACGATCTGCTGCTGACGGCATTGGCCCGCGTGTTGTGCCGCTGGAACGGCCAGCCGTCGGCGCTGATTCAACTAGAAGGTCACGGTCGCGAAACCCTGTTTGACGAGATCGACCTGACCCGCACCGTCGGCTGGTTCACCAGCGCATATCCACTGCGCCTGACCCCGCACAACATCGAAGAAGCCGCCGGGCAGAGCGCTTCGATCAAGGCGATCAAGGAGCAACTGCGTGCGGTACCGCACAAAGGTCTGGGCTACGGCGTGCTGCGTTATCTGGCCGATGACCTCAGCCGACAAAGCATGGCGGCGCTGCCGCAGGCGCCGATCACCTTCAACTACCTCGGCCAGTTCGACCAGAGCTTCGGCAACGATGCACTGTTCCGTCCGCTGGATGAGCCGGTCGGTGCGGCCCACGATCCACAGGCGCCATTGCCCAATGAGTTGAGCGTCGACAGTCAGGTCTACGGCGGTGAACTGCTGCTGCGCTGGACCTTCAGCGCCGAGCGTTATGACACGCAGACCATCAACGACCTGGCCAACGCCTACCTCGGCGAATTGCAGAGCCTGATCGCGCATTGCCTGCAAGACACGGCCGGTGGTCTGACGCCGTCGGACTTCCCGCTGGCGAAGCTGACGCAGGCGCAACTCGATGCCTTGCCGGTACCCGCCGCGCACATCGAAGACGTCTATCCGCTGACGCCGATGCAGGAAGGCATGTTGCTGCACACCTTGCTCGAACCGGGCACTGGTTTGTACTACATGCAGGATCGCTATCGCATCAACAGCGAACTCGACCCCGAGCGTTTCGCTCAGGCCTGGCAAACGGTGGTCGCCCGTCATGAAGCACTGCGTGCGTCGTTCTGCTGGAACGTCGGCGAAGACATGCTGCAAGTGATTCACACGCCGGGTCGCACGCCAATCGAGTATCTCGACTGGAGCAACGTCAGCGAAGACGAGCAGGAACCGAAACTGCAAGCGTTGCTGAAAAGCGAACGTGAGGTCGGTTTCGATCTGCTCAATCAGGCGCCGTTCCACCTGCGCCTGATCAAGGTTGGCGCGGCGCGTTACTGGTTCATGATGAGCAACCACCACATCCTCATCGATGCCTGGTGCCGTTCGCTGCTGATGAACGATTTCTTTGAGATCTACACCGCGCTCGGCGAAGGTCGCGAAGCACAGTTGAGCGTGCCGCCGCGTTACCGCGATTACATCGGCTGGCTGCAACGTCAGAGCCTGGCCGAAGCGCGCCAGTGGTGGCAGCAGAACCTGCAAGGTTTCGAGCGCACCACGCCGATTCCGAGTGACCGTCCGTTCCTGCGTGAACACGCCGGTGAAAGTGGCGGCATGGTCGTAGGCGACCGTTACACCCGATTGAATGTCGAAGATGGCGCCCGTCTGCGTGAGCTGGCTCAGGCCCATCAACTGACCATCAACACCTTCGCCCAAGCGGCGTGGGCCTTGGTGCTGCGACGCCTGAGCGGTGATCGCGACGTGCTGTTCGGCGTGACCGTGGCCGGGCGTCCGGTGGAAATGCCGGAGATGCAACGCACTGTCGGCCTGTTCATCAACAGCATCGCGCTGCGGGTGCAGATCCCGGCAGACGATCAGCGCGCCAGTGTGCGTCAGTGGCTGAGCGGTTTGCTCGACAGCAACATGCAACTGCGCGAGTACGAATACCTGCCGCTGGTGAATATCCAGGAACAGAGCGAATTGCCGAAGGGTCAGCCGCTGTTCGACAGCCTGTTTGTCTTTGAAAACGCTCCGGTGGAAGTCTCGGTACTGGACCGTGCGCAAAGTCTCAACGCCACCTCGGATTCGGGTCGCACACACACCAACTTCCCGCTGACAGCGGTGTGCTACCCGGGCGATGACCTCGGTCTGCATCTGTCTTACGACCAGCGTTACTTCGACGAATCGACGATCGAGCGCATGCTCGGCGAGTTCAAGCGCCTGCTGCTGGCGCTGGTCGATGGTTTCCATGGCGATATGGCCGACCTGCCGTTGCTGGGCACCGAGGAACAGGACTTCCTGCTGCACGGCTGCAATCAGAGCGCCCATGATTACCCGTTGGAGCAAAGCTACGTTGCGCTGTTCGAGACGCAGGTTGCGGCGCATCCGCAACGCATCGCGGCCAGTTGCCTCGATCAGCGATTGAGCTATGCCGAACTCAACCAGAATGCCAACCGTCTCGGCCATGCTCTGGTCGCGGCCGGCGTGGAAATGGATCAACCGGTGGCGCTGCTGGCCGAACGAAATCTCGATCTGCTGGGCATGATCATCGGCAGCTTCAAGGCCGGTGCCGGTTACCTGCCGCTGGATCCTGGCCTGCCGAGCCAGCGTCTGCAGCGCATCATCGAGCTGAGTCGCACGCCGGTCCTGGTGTGCAGCGAGGCATGCCGCACACAGGCGCAGGCGTTGCTCGATGAGTTCAGCTGTGCCAACCGCCCACGTTTGCTGGTGTGGGAAGAGGTGCAGGCGCTGGCGACATCGACGCAAAACCCGGGCATTCATAGCGGGCCGGACAACCTCGCCTACGTGATTTTTACCTCGGGGTCGACCGGCCTGCCGAAAGGCGTGATGGTCGAGCAGCGCGGCATGCTCAATAACCAGTTGAGCAAGGTGCCGTACCTGAAACTGACGGACGCCGATGTGATCGCGCAGACCGCGTCGCAAAGCTTCGATATTTCGGTCTGGCAGTTCCTCGCCGCGCCGCTGTTCGGTGCACGGGTCGACATCGTGCCCAACACCATCGCCCACGATCCGCAGGGTCTGCTGGTGCATGTGCAGGCTCAGGGCATTACCGTGCTGGAGAGCGTGCCGTCGCTGATTCAGGGCATGCTCGCCTCGGATCGCCTGAGCCTCGACGGTCTGCGCTGGATGCTGCCGACCGGTGAAGCGATGCCGCCGGAACTGGCGCATCAATGGCTGCTGCGTTACCCGGACATCGGTCTGGTCAACGCTTACGGCCCGGCCGAATGCTCGGACGACGTAGCGTTTTATCGCGTCGACATGGCCTCGACTCGCGGCAGTTATTTGCCGATTGGTACACCGACCGACAACAACTTGTTGTACCTGCTCGATGGCGCGCTGGAACTGGTGCCGTTGGGAGCGGTGGGTGAGTTGTGTGTGGCGGGCACCGGTGTCGGTCGCGGTTATGTCAGCGATCCGTTGCGCACTGCGCCGGTGTTTGTGCCGAACCCGTTCGGGGCGCCGGGCGAGCGCCTGTATCGCACCGGTGACCTGGCACGGCGTCGCAGCGATGGCGTGCTGGAATACGTCGGTCGGGTCGACCATCAAGTGAAGATCCGTGGCTACCGGATCGAGCTGGGTGAAATCGAAGCGCGCCTGCATGAGCAGCCGGAAATCCGTGATGCGGCGGTCGGTGTCCAAGAGGGCGCCAACGGCAAGCACCTGGTGGGTTATCTGGTCGCCGCTGATTCTGCATTGAATCCAAGTGAACGCCTGGAGCGGATCAAGCAGCGTCTGCGCAGCGAGCTGCCGGAATACATGGTGCCGCTGCACTGGCTGTGGCTGGAGCAACTGCCGCATAACGCCAACGGCAAACTGGACCGCAAGGCTCTGCCAGCGCTGGAGATCGGCCAGTTGCAAAGCCACGATTACCTGGCGCCGCGCAACGAACTGGAGCAGACCCTGACGGATATCTGGGCCGAGGTGCTGAAGGTGGAGAAGGTTGGCGTACGTGACAACTTCTTCGAACTGGGCGGGCACTCGTTGCTGGCTACGCAGATTGCCTCGCGGGTGCAGAAAACCTTGCAGCGTGATGTGCCGCTGCGGGCAATGTTCGAGTGCAGCACAGTGGAAGAACTGGCCGAGTACATCAATGGCCTGGCGGCCAGTGATATCACCGAGGAGAAGGTGGATCGCTTGAATGACCTGATGGCGGAGCTGGAGGGCCTCTAATTCTCTAGCGTTTGTACCGGCCTCATCGCGAGCAGGTTCACTCCTACAGTTGGAATACGTTCCCCTGTAGGAGTGAGCCTGCTCGCGATCGGGGCCGGCACATTTTTAGACATTTCCCCGATTGACGATCCGGAACCGGCAGCTCAGTCTGCCGGTTCTCTTTTTTGTCGCGGGGGTGGTCGATGCCTTTCTTTACGGTGGACGGACAAGCGCTGCATTACATTGATCAAGGCACAGGCCCGGCCGTGCTGCTGGCCGGTAGTTATCTGTGGGATCAGGCCATGTGGGCGCCGCAGATTGCCGCGCTGTCGCCGCACTATCGGGTGATTGCGCTGGACCTCTGGGGGCATGGCGAATCGGGGCGCTTACCGGATGGCACGACATCGCTGGATGACATTGCCCGTCAGGCGCAGGCGTTGCTCGATCATCTGGATATCGACCAGGTCACTCTGGTCGGCCTGTCGGTCGGCGGCATGTGGGGCGTGCGTCTGGCACTCTCGGCACCACAGCGCCTCAACGGCCTGGTGTTGATGGACACCTACGTCGGTGTAGAGCCCGAACCCACGCGTCAGTATTACTTCTCGCTGTTCAAGCAAATCGAAGAAAGCGGTGAAATCAGCGAGCCGCTGCTTGACATCGTCGTGCCGATTTTCTTCCGCCCGGGCATTGATCCGCAGTCGGCGCTGTATCAGGACTTCCGCGCAAAACTCGCGGGTTATTCCGCTGATCGCCTGCGTCAAAGCATCGTGCCGATGGGGCGCATCACGTTTGGCCGTGATGATCTGTTGCCGCGTCTGGGCGAGTTGAATGCGGCCACCACGCTGGTGCTGTGTGGCGATCAGGACAAACCACGGCCACCGTCGGAAGCACAGGAAATGGCTGAGCTGATCGGTTGCCCGTGGGTGCTGGTGCCGGACGCGGGGCATATCTCCAATCTGGAGAATCCCGAATTTGTCACGGAGGTGTTGTTTACCTTTCTCAGCGAGCGAAACCGACACACCGAGTAATCGGTCATCATCGGATCGCGCCTGAAGACAAGTCCGCTCCCACAGTGACCGAAGTGATCACAAATTCTGTGTAAATCACAAAAATCTGTGGGAGCGGGCTTGCCCGCGAAGAGGCCGGATCAGGCAATAAAGAGCCCGGCGTTATTTGGCCCCGAGAATCTTCGCCAACTTGTCCGGCGAAGGCGCGCCTTGTTGCTGTTGCAACTCGCCCTTGTCATCCATGTAGAAAATCGCCGGAGTCGCCTGCAATTCCAGGTCTTCCATCAACTGCATGTTCGCCGCCAGTTTGCTCTGCACCGCTGCTGGAATGTCTTTCAAAGCCTTGAGCGAGCTGCCCTTGCCAGCCTTTTCGTGATCTTCCAGAGCCTTGGCCGGATCCTTGGCCGCGAGTAGCGCGGCAGATTTGCCCGGGCTGTCTTCGCGGATGATGCCAACCATGATGTGCCGCAACTGCACTTTGCCGGACTTGACCCAAGGTCGAGCTTGTTCCCAGAACATGTTGCAGTAAGGACAGTTCGGATCGCTGAACAGGTACACGGTGCGTGGCGCATCCTTGTTGCCGTCCTGAATCCAGTTGCTCGCCTCGAACTTGGCCCAGACTTCCTTGGCCAGCGGTGCGTAGACCAGTTTTTGCAGGGGTTCGCTGCTCAAGTCTTTGCCGTCGGCGTCGTACAGATTACCCAGCAGCACGTGTTTACCGTCCGGCGTCAGGTACAGCGCCATGCCACGGTTCTGGTATTGCGCGGCATAACCGCGCAAACCGTCCGGGGCGTCAAACTGGCCGACGATTTTCGCGCCTTTGGATTCGATCTGCTTGATCGCCGCAGGCAGTTCTTCGGCGGCCTGAACCGACGGCAGTTGCAACAGGGCAGTGCCCAGGGTCAGCGTCAGCAGGTGGCGGAGGCGGGGCATGGCAGTTTCCTTGCAGAAGTGGCGGGTGTGGCAGTCGTATGGGGATTCGGAGTGTCGAAGTTTTCCAGGGCGCGGGCCAGGCTCGCGTTGGATAACTCGCCCAGGTGGCTGGCCAACAGGCGACCATCAGGGCTATAGAACAGGGTAGTCGGTAATGCCATGGAGCCCACGGCCTGACCCAATCGGCCGCTGCGGTCGAACAGTACGTTGGTCAGACTCAGGCCCTGGGTTTCGAGAAACGTCGCCACGCTTTGCATGCTTTCGGCCTGATTGACGAACAGGAAGGTCAAGTCCGGACGTTGCTGTTGGGCGTTTTCCAATACCGGCATTTCGCGTCGGCAGGGTGGGCACCAGGTCGCCCACAGGTTGATCACCAGTGGACCGCCCTGATAGTCGCTGAGCTGGATCGTCTCTCCGGCAGCGTTGCGCAGGGAAATATCCGGTAGCCGAGTGCCTTGTTCGTAGATGTTCAAGGACAGCGTCGCCAACAACCAGAACACCACACCGCTGGCCACGCCAAACCCGAGTGGTCGACGCAGGCCCGGGCGGCGCCAGCCGCGATACAGTGCGGCGAGCAGCAAGACGATCACTCCCGGCCAGGCGAGGAAACCGCCATCGCGCAGGTCAACGATCTGCCAGGGATCGTTGCGATAGTGCGACCAGTACACCGCCACGAAAGCGATGCGCGCCGCCAGCATGCCCAGCAGAAACAGGCCGAATAGCGCCGACTCGGGATTATCGCCACCGCGTTTCGCCACCCGCCAGCCGACGAAGGTCGCCAGTGCCAGTGCACTGATCAGCAGCAGGTGGTTAAGCGCGATGGCAAAGGTGCCGAGGGTGAAAGTCAGCATTAGTTGGCGTCTCGGGTGGTGGTCCAGCGTTGCAGAAACGTCTCGGCATCGACTTCACCGGTGATGCGCTGGCTGCGGCGTTCTTCGCCGTCGGCGCCGATCCACACGAAGCTCGGCGGCCCCGGCACTTTGTAGCGGCCGAGCAGTTCACGGCTGGCGGCATTGTCGGCGGTGACATCCAGGCGCAGCAGGCGTACGTCGCTCAGTGCCTGCATGACCTTGTCCTTGCCGAACACCTGCTTCTCCATGACTTTGCACGACACGCACCAGTCAGCGTAGTAATCGAGCAGTACCCATTGGCCTTGTGCCTTGGCGGTATCGAGTTCGCGTTGCAGCGCTGCCGGGTCCTTGATCGTGATGAACGCGTCATGACCACTGGGTGCCGCGCTGGCAACACGGCCGCCGCTGTAAACCTGCAACGGCTGATACGGATCGTCGCTGCCGCCCGCCGCACCGATCACCAGCAAACTGCCCCATAACCCGAGCAGCAATCCCGTAGCGCCGAACAATTGAGCGACACGGCCAAAGCCTTCGGACTGTTTCCAGGCGCAATAAGCCGCGATCAACAGCAGGGCGCCGCATAGGCCGAGCCACAACGATGCGTCCAGTACCGGGCGTAACATCAGCAGTGCCGTGGCAAGGAACAGGAAACCGAACACGCCTTTGAGCAGGTTCATCCACTCGCCGGGTTTTGGCAGGAAGCGATTACCGACGGTCACCAGCAGCAACAGCGGCACACCGATGCCGATCCCCAGCGAGAACAGAATCAACCCACCATGCAGCGCATTGCCACTTTGCGCGATGTACAGCAACGCACCGGCCAGCGGCGCGGTCATGCACGGGCCGACCAACAGGCCCGACAGCGCGCCGAGCACACCAGCGCCAATCAGGCTGCCGCCACTGCGACTGCGCGAGGCGTGCTCGAGCCGATCACGCAGCGCCACCGGCAATTGCAATTCAAAGAAGCCGAACATCGGCAGCGCCAGCACCACGAATACGGCCGCGAAGGCGCCCAGCAGCCACGGATTTTGCAACCACGCCTGCAAATTCGCCCCGAGCAGCGCGGCGATCACGCCCATCGCCGCGTAGACCAGCGCCATGCACACCACATAACTGCCAGCCAGCGCAAAGCCACGGCGTGGCGTCGCGCCACTGCCGACAATCATCCCGGCCAGAATCGGCAGCATCGGCAATGTGCAGGGGGTGAACGCCAACAGCAGGCCGAGGCCGAAAAACACCAGCAGGCTCCAGCCCAGCGCCCGTTGTTGCAGGCTGCTGGCGAGGGCTTGATCCGGAGCTTCGGCGCCGGCCGCCGGGGCCGCTTTGCCGCCCAGGTCAATCACTCGGGTTTGTGGCGGATAACACAGGCCAGCATCGGCGCAGCCTTGATAACTGACTTTGATCTGACCGCTGGCCGTCGCCGGGATCTTCACTTCCAGGCCTTGGCGATAGACCGGCTGTTCGCCGAAAAACTCGTCGCTGTGGGATTCGCCTTCGGGCAAGACTGGCTGCTGATCAGCGGCCAGACCGTCGAATTTCAGGCGTTTCTGATACAGGTAATAGCCGTCGGCAATCTGCCAGAACAGCTGATTCTCGCCCGATTCCAGACGTTCGGAGGTTAGGACGAACGCCTTGTCGACCGGCAAGAATTCCGGTTTTGTCTCGAAAGGATTATTTCCCGCCTGGGCCAGGCCCGAGATCAGCAGTGCAAACAAAAGAAAAAAATGACGCATGGAGGAGCCTTGTCCCTGTGCAAGTGAGGAGCACAATGGGCGGTGGCGATTAACCGATGATTAACCGCCATGCCCTTGTCGCAGTGGCGTTGGGGGCCATAATGTCAGCTTAATCGGCCAACGGCCTAATCTGCGTTTTTCTACGGGACTCACCATGCACGTACTGGTTTGCGAAGACGATGAGCTGATCGCCAGCGGCATCGTTGCCGGTCTCACGGCCCAGGGGCTGACCGTCGAACACGTCAATACCGCGTCCAAGGCGCGGGCGATGCTCAAGGTTGCCGAGTTTGATGTCATGGTGCTGGATCTCGGCCTGCCCGACGAAGATGGCCTCAAATTACTGCAGCAACTGCGCCAGAGCGGTCTGGAAATTCCGGTGCTGATTCTGACGGCGCGCGATTCGGTCACCGATCGCGTCGATGGCTTGCAGGCCGGCGCGGATGATTACCTGCTTAAACCGTTCGATCTGCGTGAGCTGTTCGCACGTCTGCAAACCTTGTTGCGGCGAGTAGCCGGACGCAGTGTCAACCTGATCGAACACGGCGCGCTGACCTACAATCCGAGCAGCCGCGAAACCACCCTGGCCGGACAACCGGTGGATTTGTCGCGACGCGAACAATCACTGTTACAGGCCTTGTTGCACAATCGCGGCCGGGTGCTGTCGACCGAGCAGTTGAAGGACAGTGTCTACGGTTTCAACGATGAGCTGGAAAGCAACGCGCTGAATGTGCATATCCATCACCTGCGCAGCAAACTCGGCAAAGGCATCGTCGAAACCGTGCGCGGTCTGGGTTATCGCCTGGGCCCGGCCGATGGTGGAGATCAAGGCAAGTGATGAGCCTGCGACTGCGCCTGAGCCTGACCCTCGGCGCTGCGTTCGCGCTGATCTGGGCGCTGGCGGCTGCCTGGATGCTCAGTGATCTGCGCAACCAGATGATGTTTTCCCTCGACCAGCGTCTGGTGGCGTCGGCGCGCATGGTTGCCGGGTTGCTGGAACAATTGCCGGCGTTGCCGAGCAAGGGCGAGGGCACCCATTTCAGTGCCGAGCAACTGAACATTCCCGGCGGCATGGCGTGTCAGGTCAGTTCGCTGCGCGGGGAAATTCTTGCCCGCAGTCACAACCATCCCGAACAAGCGCTGGAGGCCGAGAAAATGGGCTTCCACGACCAGATCATCGACGGTGCGCCATGGCGCAGTTTTACCCTGGCTCGCGGTGATGTGCGGATTACCACGGCGGATCGGCAAATCGAACGCGAGGCCCTGAACATGTCGATCCTGCTGGCGGCTTCGGTGCCGGTGGGTGTGGCGCTGCTCGGCTGTCTGTGCCTGCTGTGGCTGGGGATCGGCCAGGGTCTGGCGCCGCTCAACCGTTTGCGCGAAGCCTTGATGCGGCGTAATGCCGACTCGCTTGAGCCTTTGCAATTGCAGTCGTTTCCCAGCGAATTGAAGCCGTTGCTCGACACCCAGAATCAACTGTTCCAGCGCATCGGCAAGACGCTTGAGCGTGAGCGTCGACTGACCGGTGACGCTGCCCACGAACTGCGCAGCCCGCTGACGGCGATCAAGACGCACCTGCAAGTGGCGCGCATGACCGACGGCACTGCCCGCGATCAGTCGCTGGCGCGGGCCGAGGAGGGTGCCGACCGGCTGCATCGCACGCTTGAGCAACTGCTGTTGCTGGCTCGGGTGGAGGGTAGTCTGTCGTTCGACGATGGCTCGCAATGCAGCGCCGAGCAAGTGGCCAGGCTGGCGATTGCGGACGCCACGGGCGGCGAGCGTCTGCGGATCAAATTGCACCTGCCGTCCGAGCTTTCCACTGCGCCGTTGCACATGCCCGCGGTGCTGTCGATTGCCGCGCTGCGCAATCTGCTCGATAACGCTCTGCGTCATACCCCTGAGGACTGTGCGGTGGAGTTGCGCCTGGAAACCATCGGCAACCGCGTACGTTACGTCGTGCGTGACCATGGCCCGGGCATTGCGCAGGATGATCTGCAGCATCTGACCCAGCGCTTCTGGCGCAACGGCCAAAGCACCGGCTGCGGCCTCGGCCTGGCGATTGTCCAGGCGATCGTCCAGCGTTGCGACTGCGCCCTGCATTTCGACAGCCGCCCGGATGGTCTGCGGGTCGAGTTGACCATGCCGTTGCAAGCAATCTGAACTCGCCACTATCCCTTGTAGGAGTGAGCCTGCTCGCGATAGCAATCGTTCAGTCCCATGAGTGTGGAATGAACCGACGCTATCGCTAGCAGGCTCACTCCTACAGGGGGGCGGAACATCAAATGTAACCTCTCTCCATTAGTCATTCCGTGGCGGTGACGTTAAGGTCGACGCAGCTTTGACTCAATGGATTGAGGGGACAGCGCCATGGAAGCACCCATCTGCATGCGTCCAGCCATTCTGGCTGACGTCGGTATCATCAGCCGTATCATCGAACGCTCGATCCGCTTCGGCTGTGCACTTGATCACCGCAATGACCCCCACCTTGTCAGCGACTGGATCGGCCAGCAATCCGCCGATTTCATCAGTGCCCGGCTTGCCGATCCGTGCTTCTACCTGAGTCTCGCCTTGCTGGCGGACAAACCGGTCGGCGTCGGCATGGCCCAGGCCAGTGGCGATATTGTGCTTTGCCACGTTCAACCGGAATCCTTTCGCCGGGGTGCAGGGCGGGCGCTGATGAACGATCTGCAAGGCTGGCTGCAGGTGCGTGGCGTGCTCCATGCGCACCTCAACAGCACGCGCACCGGCGAAGCGTTTTATCGCCATCTCGGCTACCGCGAATCTGCGCCACGCCTCTTGCACAAAGGCTTGCAGATCCTGCCCATGTCCAGGCCGCTGGCAATGTCCGGATGATCCGTCGATCAAGGGGCTAAATCCTCACCTCGCTTAAGCGTTTCCAGAACAGGAAAACCTGCAAGTGCGCCCCGCGACCGGAATGCGCACCTGTCCGGTGTGCTGTTTTGGTCACTATCCATAGCGAATTGAGGGGTCGAGAGATGTCAGTCGCCACCAGCCTTATCGAAGAGTCGTCGGCCCGGGTCAGCTCGGCGCCAGCGGAAACGTTGTATCAGTTCAATGAATCGCCACTGCTGGCTCGTCAGGCCCGGCAGGAGTCCAATGCCCGCAGCTATCCGCGCCGCATCCCGCTGGCACTCAAACGCGCCAAGGGCCTGTATGTCGAAGACGTCGAAGGGCGCACCTTCATCGACTGCCTGGCGGGCGCTGGCACGCTGGCACTCGGACATAACCATCCGGTGGTGATCGAGGCGATCCAGCAAGTGCTGGCCGATGAACTGCCACTGCACACACTGGACCTGACCACGCCGGTCAAAGATCAGTTTGTCCAGGATCTGTTCGGTTTGCTGCCGCCGGCACTGGCGTCGCAGGCGAAAATCCAGTTCTGCGGCCCGACCGGCACCGATGCCGTGGAAGCCGCGCTGAAGCTGGTGCGCACCGCCACCGGGCGCAGCACCGTGCTGTCGTTCTCAGGCGGTTATCACGGCATGAGCCAAGGGGCGTTGAGCCTGATGGGCAGTCTGGGACCGAAAAAACCGCTGGGCGCCTTGCTCAGCAACGGCGTGCAATTCATGCCGTTCCCGTATGACTACCGTTGCCCGTTCGGCCTCGGTGGCGAGGCGGGTGTGAAAGCTAACCTGAGCTATCTGGACAACTTGCTCAATGATCCGGAGGCCGGTGTGCAATTGCCGGCGGCGGTGATCGTCGAGGCGGTGCAGGGTGAGGGCGGGGTGATTCCGGCCGACATCGAATGGCTGCGCGGCTTGCGCCGCATCACCGAAAAGGCTGGCGTGGCCTTGATTGTCGATGAGATCCAGAGTGGTTTTGCCCGCACCGGCAAGATGTTCGCTTTTGAGCACGCCAGTATTGTTCCGGACGTGGTGGTGCTGTCCAAAGCCATTGGCGGCAGTCTGCCGCTGGCGGTGGTGGTTTATCGCGACTGGCTCGACACCTGGCAACCGGGTGCCCACGCCGGCACGTTCCGTGGCAACCAGATGGCGATGGCCGCAGGTTCCGCGGTGATGCGTTATCTGCTCGAACACAAGGTCTGCGAGCACGCCGCGGCCATGGGCGAGCGCCTGAGCGAACACCTGCACATCCTGCAGCGCGACTTCCCGCAACTCGGTGATATTCGCGGCCGTGGCTTGATGCTCGGCGTAGAGCTGGTCGATCCAGCGGGCACGCCGGATGCGCTCGGCCATCCACCCGCGTTTGCGCGTCTGGCGCCACTGGTGCAGCGCGAATGCCTCAAGCGCGGACTGATTCTGGAGCTGGGCGGCCGGCATGGTGCCGTGGTGCGATTCCTGCCACCGCTGGTGATCACCGCAGCGGAAATCGACCGCGTCGCCGAGATTTTCGGCCGTGCATTGGCTGCCGCCACCGCTGCTGTGTAAATTTTTCGCCGCGCCGAACGTTCTTTCTACATACCCGGCTGTACCCGACGTGCAGCCCACCCTTACAACGATGGAGAACCAGCATGACGTCAGTATTCGACCGCGAGGACATCCTCTTTCAGGTCGTGGTCAACCACGAAGAGCAGTACTCGATCTGGCCCGACTACAAAGCCGTGCCGGAGGGCTGGCGTACCGTGGGCAAGAGCGGCCTGAAAAAGGAATGCCTGGCCTACATCGAAGAAGTCTGGACCGACATGCGCCCACTGAGCCTGCGTCAGAAAATGGAAGGGCAGGCTGCCGCTCAATAAGCTGACCGGCAAAAAGAAACCCGCTGGACTGGTAACAGTCAGCGGGTTTTTTCATGTCCATTAAAAGATCGCAGCCTGCGGCAGCTCCTACATGGAAAGGCATATCCCCCCTGTAGGAGCTGCCGAAGGCTGCGATCTTTTGATCTTAGCCGCTCAACCCCTTGAGCAGCAGATCCACATTCCCTTCCAGCTCAGCCACCGGATCCGCCGCATCGGTACTCAGCACCACCAGATGACTGCCGGACTCGGCAATCGCCGCTTTGACCGCGTCCGAAGGCTGCCGGTGATGCAACACCACCGCCACATCGTTGTCCTTGAGCGTCGCCGTCAACTGCTTCAGATCTTCCGGCGTCCACTCGCTATCAGGACGTGGATCCTGCCCGATCAGTTCCAGGTTCAGGCTGCCGATCAGATAACCGAAGTGATCGCTCAGGCTCATCACACTGAGGTTATCGGCACTGGCCAGACGCGCCTCACTGTCAGCGCTGAGTTTCAGCAGTCGCTGTTTCAACGCCGCCAGATTCGCTTCGATCTGCGGTTTGGCAGCCGGTGCCAGACGCACCAGATCCGCCGCCATGACGTCGGCCATGCGTCCCATATTGTTGCTCGCCAGCCACGGCTGACTGTTCAAGCCATCGACTTTCGAGCCCGGTTGTACAGCGATGCCGGGCAGGGCACCGCCGACCGGGCGTGCGGCGTCGACCTCAACGATGCGGATGTTGCTGCGCCGGGCGATCGGATACAGCGGATCATCAGCCCACAGTGAGCGCACGCCGATCACCGCGTCGGCACCCGTGGCCAGTTTGCTCAGCGCCGGGGCGCCGCGACCGGTGAAGTAGGCGGTCTGTCGACTGCCCGGCAAATTTGCCGGCGCGGCGCGTTCCAGATTGACGTCAGTACCCTTGAGCAGCACTTCGCCCAGGCCGTAGGTGATCGGTAGCGAGGCCAGCACCCGCAAGGGCTTGCTGCTTTCGGCGGCCATCAACGGTGTGCAGACCACGCCGCACAGGGCGATGGCCAGGGTCAGGTTGCGCAATGAAAAAGTCATTTATCCAAGATTCCCTTTCAGACTCGGGACAACCCCGCGCGCGATGGCGGCGAGGGCGAAAGCAATGCCGGCGACCAGAATGATCGCGGCGCCGGACGGGATAGGCAGATCGAATACGATGGGGGCGAGAATCCCGCACAACGTGCTGACAGTGGCGATCAGCACCGAACACCAGAAAAAGCCCTTGAGCGACTGGCTGAGCAAGCGTGCCGCCGCTGCCGGAATCACCAGCAGGGCGCCGACCAGAATCGCGCCGATGACTTTCACCGCCGCCACGGTGATCAGCGTGACCAGAATCACGAACAGGTAATCCAGGGTCTTCACCGCCACGCCGCGCACGGCCGCCAACTGCGGGTTGAAACTGGCCAGCATGATGCGGTTGTACAGCGGCAGGGCCAGAGCCATGACCAGTGAACCGACGATGGCCAGCACCGCCAGATCATTGCCATTGACGGTCAGGACCGAACCGAACAGCACGTTTTCCAGAATGTGCACGTTGATCTTGCCCGCCAGAATCAGCAGCAGACTCGCGCCCAGCGCCAGCGATACCGACAGGAACACGCCGATCAAGGTGTCCGGCGCCAGGCCGGTGCGGTTGCGCAGGTAATTGAGCAGGATGCCGAACAGCAGGCAGTAGCCGAACAGGCTGCCATACGGCCCGGTGTAGGGTTCGCCGAGCAGAATGCCGATGGCCACCCCGGTCAGCGCCGCGTGGCCGACCGCTTCGGAGAAAAACGCAAAGCGTTTTACCACCACCAGTGTGCCGAGGCCTCCAAGCACCGGGCCGATCAACAGACCGGCGAGCAGCGCGTTGACCACAAAACCATAGGCCAGCGCTTCCGGCAGGTAACCGGAGGACGCCCAGCCCTGAACCATCAAGCGAAAGGCTTCATAACTCATCAGACAGCGCTCCGTGGATGGGTTGAAAACAGGCTCAGCAGACGTTCCGGGGTCAGCGCCTGTTGCGGTGTGGCATCGAACAGCACGCGGCGGTTGAGGCCGGTGACGCGATTGGCCAGACGCCCGACCGCTTCCAGATCATGTTCGATCCACAGCACGGTGATGCCCGCCGCGCGCCAGTCGCGGAGCAGGCGTTCGAACACCTGGATCCCGGCCTCATCGAGGGCCGACATCGGTTCATCCAGTACCAGCAATTGCGGGGCAGGGATCAGGCCTTGGGCGAGCAATACGCGTTGCCGTTCGCCGCCGGACAGTGCGCCCATGCGCCGTTTGCGTTTGTCCTGCATGCCGACCCGTTCCAGCGCCTCGCCGATGGCGCCGGCGTAGTGCTTGCTCAAGCCGAGAAACGCCGGGCGACGCTGGCACATCGCAGCCATGAAGTCGTCGACGGTCATCGGCAAGCCGCGATCGAATTCCAGCGCCTGCGGCACGTAGCCGATGGTGCCGGGCTCGCCGGGCCATTGCAGGCTGAGCTGGCCCTGATGCGGCATCTGCCCGAGCAAGGTCTTGATCAGCGAACTCTTGCCGCCACCGTTGGGACCGACCAGCGCATGCACGCTGCCGGGCTGAACCTGGAAGGTGACGTTGTCCAGAATCGTGGTGCGACCCAACGTCAAGCTGACCTGCGCAAAATCCAGCGTCGGCCCCAATCCCTGTAGGAGTGAGCCTGCTCGCGATAGCGGTACGTCATTCGACAATGATGTCGGCTGACCTGACCCCATCGCGAGCAGGCTCGCTCCTACAGGGGATTCGAGGTTTTCGGGGGGGAGGGTTTCTTTGGAGGTCATGCGCCCGACTCCTGAATCGCCCGCACCACGGTGTTGAGGTTGCCGGTCATTTCCTTTTCGTACTTGTCGGCGGTGTATTCACCGTAGGAAATGTGCGACAGCGGGTACAGCTTCACTCCCGACTCACGCTGAATGGTTTCGACGTAAGTCGACGGGAAATCCATTTCCGAGAAAATCACCTTCACGTCCAGTTCGCGCAGTTGGTCGATGGTTTTCTTCAACTGGCTGGGGCTCGGCTCGATACCGTGTGCAGGCTCGACCACGGCCGTCACCTCCAGGCCGAATTCGCGCAGCAGATAGTCGTAAGCCGCGTGAACGGTGGCGACACGCAGTTCGGCGTTCGGTGCCTGGGTCAGTTTGGCCAGCGCATCGGCACGCATCTGCCGCAGGCGTTTGCCGTAGGCGCGGGCGTTCTGGGTGTAGGTCTTGGCATTGTCCGGGTCGAGTTTGCCCAACTCCCGGGCGATGTTGTTGACCTGTGCGATGGAGGCGCTGATCGACAGGAACGTATGCGGGTTGACCACTTTGCCGGCGCCGCGTGCGGCGACTCCGGTGGCGGCCAGCAGCGGCACGTTTTCGTTGGCCTCGATGGTTTTGATGTTCGGTGTTTCGCTGGCGGCGATCATGCGGTCGGCGAAGTCGTCATGGCCAACGCCGTTGAGCACGATCACGTCGAGGCCGCTGATGCGCTTGATGTCTTCGGCGCGCGGCTCGTAGGCGTGCGGATTGAAACCGGCCGGGATCAACGGGACGACGTCGGCCTTGTCGCCGACGATGTTCGCCACATAGCTGTAATAAGGATGCAGGGTAATGCCGATGCGCAGGCGCTTGGCCTCATCGGCGCTGGCCAGCGGGCTCAGCAGACAGGCGCAAAGGCCAACCAGAAACAGACGCAATAAAGGACGACGGGGCGATGAAATGGACATGGGCAAACGGTCTTCTCTCGGTGGAGGGCGAGGAGTCAGTGGCGATGTTCGCGGGTAACCCCGGCATCGTATTGCGTGACGATCTGTTTCCAGCCAGCGGCAGACAGTGCGGCGTCGGTCAGATCCTGAGGCGCCGTGAGAGCGGCGTCACGGTTGAGCCAGATATCCGGCGCAGCCTTGTCGTCGCTGCCGACGCGCATCAGAAACGAGCCGGCACTGGCAGGCGTCTGGCTGTGACCGAAGTAGGCGGTGTCTGCCAGTATTTGCCAGGCATGACCGCCACGACTGACGGAACTCGCGTCCTGCGCAAACGGTGCAAAGCCTTCATCCGCGAGGATTTGCGGCGTCGGCAGGGTTTTCTGCTCTTCGCGCAGCAAGCGGATTTCGTCCAGCGTTACCCGCAGATCGGCGTAAATACCTTGTTCGGCGGCACTGAGGTCGCGACGGGCATCGAGTTGATTGCCGGCGACCGGCTCCGGCTCATGGGACACCCCGCGCCACGCCACCACGGAACCGGCCAACGCGAGGATTAGCAGGCACAGCAGCAGGACGTTGAGGGTTTCATGACCGGCGCCGGCCGGGCGCACGATTTGTGTGGTGGGCGTGGTCATGGGGCTTCGATATCCGCTTGGTCGATTTCGACGACGTGGCCGGGACCCGCGTCGAACAGCACATAAAATTCGGCGCCGGGCTTCTTGAAGGTCAGGGTCGAATCACTGCCGAGCTTGCCCGGCACCAGAATGGTCTCGTCATAGCCGATCACGTCGAGGGTCACCCCAGGTGCGCCACTGCCGTCAGAAAAACCACCGGTGCATTTGATCTGTTCGTCATCGACGGCTTTGCATTCGCACATCGGGTTATGCGCCAGCGCGCCGGTACTGAAACCGGCGCACAGCACCAGCAGCGCGGCGCTCAGTCGCAGGCGGGAAGGGTGTTTGGCGTGGCTCATGGTTTGGCTCCTTGTTTGTTCAGCCAGGCGATGGTGGCGGGGGAGGCCTGGCTCAGAGGGATCGAGGCCTGATGCATGCTGCCGTCCCAGCCTTCCATGGTGATCCACAGTTCGGCGTCGGTTTTGGTCTTTTCCGGCACCAGCAACTGAGTGCCCATGCGGTACGGCGTACCGAAGAAGATCACGCCGGCGGCGCGCAGGCTGCGCGGTTTGCCGATGCGCAGGTAAGTCGCCTTGACCTGTTCGACACAGTTGTTGCACAGGGCCGCACTGAAATCTTTCATATAGCCGGCGGGGCCGTTGAGCGGTGCTTCGTTGCGCAGTTCAGCCAGGCGCAGGCTCCACGGACCGACCTGAATGTCACCGATCTCGCGTTCGCCCAGACCACTGTCACCGCGAAACAGGGCGACATCGGCAAAGTACTTGGGCATGAAGCTCAGCGGGATCAGGAGCAGCAGGACATTGATGTGGAAGCGCCATTTGTGCCAGAACTGGCGCAGCCGTGACGGTTGAGAGGCAGTCATGGTTTTGCTCACAGGTCGACCTCCGACAGTTCACGGTGCATGGCCGGTTGTGCCTTGACTCGCTGTTTTTTGTTTTCACGCTTCAGCGCATTGGCGGTCGCCAGTGCGGTACGTTTGGTCCAGATCAACAGGCCGCTGAGGACCATCATGCTCAGCAGCAAGCCGAAGAAAAACCAGATCAGCTTGATCCACAGGCCGCCGAAGTCCCCGGTGTGCAAGGGACGCATCGACTCGGTGACGAACTCCAGTGAAGTGCGATCGGACAGCAAACGCGTGGCGGCGAGGTCACCGTTGTAAGGGTTGAGCGTTGCAGTCTGGAACATCAGCGGATACCAGCCGCGACCCCCCAGGCTCAAGTGACTGTAGGCATTGCCTGGCAGGCTGACGAAACTGACTTCGAGGCCGGGAATCTGCTGTTCGGTGATTTCGATCGCCCGGTCGAGGCTGATTTTTGCCGGTGGCGTGGCGTCGGCCGAGATCGGTACGCTTTCACGCGACAGTGCCGGAATGATCGGTTCGCTGGACCAGGAAATTTGGTTGTCCGAGAGCAGCGCCTGAATCATGAACCAGGTGCCGGTCACGGAAATGACCGCAATGAACCAGATCGACCAGATCCCGCTGAGGCGATGGAAGTCACCCCAGAAAATCCGCGCACCGTGGCGAATGCGCAGGGTCGGGCGCAGGAAACCTTTCCAGAAACGCTTGTACACCACCAGACCGGTGACCAGCGAGGCGAGCATCGGCAGGCCGAGGAACGACACCAGATACCAGCCCCAGCTGTAACCGTTGGTGAAGGGTACGAGCCACCAACCGTGCAGGGCCCGAGTGAATGCCTGGAAGTTGAAGTCGGGAGCGGGGCCCTGAATCACGCCGGTATACGGGTTGACGTAAACGGTCTGCGAGCGTCCGTCCGGATAGTTGACGCTGACATCCAGAGCAAAGTGCGATTCGTCCGGTCGGCTGATGCTTTCGACGATCGTCTGCGGCTCGGCTTTCTTGATCGCGGCCAGAATCTGATCGTAGCTGAGCAGCGGGGCATCATCCGCCGGCTGGCTGGCGCGCATTTGCGGGTTGGCCAGCCAGACGATTTCCTGGCTGACCACCGCCAGCGTCCCGGTCACGCAGACGATCAGGACAAAAAACCAGATCGGTAACGCCAGCCAGCTATGCACCAGGAACCATAGTTTGGAACGGGATTTCTTCGACATGATTACGCGTCTTGTTTTCGGTGGAAGGGAGCGTGACTGCGGGCTTCGCAGCACGGGAACCCCCGAAAGGCGCTCGTGGCTTTTGCCTACGCGAACGGCCTGCATCTCTATAGGACGAACAAGCGAGGCAAATCCCGAAAAGCGATATGAAAGTAAATGTTTCGCACTTCGCCTGATCATGGCCAACTTGTAGGAGCTGCGGCACGCTGCGATCTTTTGATCTTGAAATTCAGGATCAAAAGATCGCAGCGTGCCGCAGCTCCTGCAGATCAAACACGATTCATGGACGACGCGATCACTGTCTGCCGATTGATGGCGAATCCCTGCTGCCTATGATGGAACTCACCCGGATTGCCTGAGTGAGCGCCCTGATGAGCCCCAGAACCCTTTACGACAAACACATCGATTCGCACACGGTGTGTCGCCTCGACGATCAGGGCCACGTCCTGCTGTACATCGATCGTCAAGTGATCAACGAATACACCAGTCCGCAGGCCTTCAGCGGTTTGCGCGAAGCCGGGCGTGACGTCTGGCGCCCGGGGACGGCGCTGGCGGTGGTCGACCATGTCAACCCGACCGCACCGCAGCGTGTCGCGGCAATGCCTGATGCCGGCGGCGCACGGCAAGTGTCGTATCTGGCGGAAAACTGTCGGGACTTCGGTATCGAATTGCTCGACATCCTCGACAAGCGCCAGGGTATCGAACATGTGATCGCCCCGGAGCAGGGTTTTATTCTGCCGGGCATGGTGATCGCTGCCGGCGACAGCCACACCACCACCTATGGTGCGCTCGGCGCTTTCGGTTTCGGTATCGGCACTTCGGAAATCGAGCACCTGCTGGCTTCGCAGACGCTGGTCTACAAACGCTTGAAGAGCCTGCGCGTGACAGTCGATGGCGAACTGGCGTCGGGCCTGACCTCCAAGGACGTGATCATGGCGCTGATCGCCCGGATCGGCGCGTCCGGGGCCACCGGCTACGCCATCGAATTCTGCGGTTCGACCATTGATGCGCTGAGCGTCGAAGCGCGCATGACCATCTGCAACATGGCGGTCGAGGCCGGTGCACGCGGTGCGTTCATGGCGCCGGACGACAAGGTATTCGCCTATCTCAAAGGCAAACCGCGTGCGCCTGAAGGTGATCTGTGGGAGCGCGGACTGGCAACATGGCGTGAGTTGCGCAGTGATCCGGGGGCGCGGTTTGACCGGGAAATTCACCTCGATGCGAGTCAACTGGAGCCGATGGTCACCTGGGGCACCAGCCCGGATCAGGCCGCAGCCATCGGTGCGCGAGTGCCGGACCCACAGGACATCTACGACCCGATCCTGCGCCAGGACATGCGTCGTGCGCTCAACTACATGGGCCTTGAAGCGGGCATGGCACTTAGCGATATCGTCATCAGCCATGCCTTTATCGGCTCATGCACCAACGCCCGGATCGAAGATTTGCGTGACGCCGCCAGCGTCGTGCGCGGGCAACAGGTGGCCGCGCATGTGCGGGCGATGATCGTGCCGGGCTCCAGCGAAGTCCGCGCCCAGGCTGAGGCCGAAGGGTTGGCGCAAATCTTTATCGACGCCGGTTTCGAATGGCGGCAGTCCGGCTGCTCGATGTGCCTGGCGATGAACGACGATGTTCTGGCCCCCGGCGACCGCTGTGCCTCCAGCACCAACCGAAATTTCGAGGGCCGTCAGGGCGCCGGTGCGCGCACGCATCTGATGAGCCCGGCAATGGTCGCTGCCGCTGCGATCAGCGGTCGACTCACCGACATCCGCCACTTTGGAGAACGCCCATGAGCCTGCAACCCTTCACTCAGGTCAGCGGCCAGGCCGCAGCGCTGCTGGCGGCCAACGTCGACACTGACGTGATCATGCCCAAGCAGTTTCTCAAGGGCATCGATCGCCAGGGGCTGGATCGTGGCGTGTTTTTCGATTTGCGTTTTCTCGCGGATGGCGCGCCCAATCCCGCGTTCGTGTTGAACCAGGCGGCGTGGCAGGGCGCGAGTTTTCTGTTGGTCGGGCCGAATTTCGGCTGCGGCTCCAGCCGTGAACATGCGGTGTGGGGCTTGCAGCAGATGGGCATTCGCGCATTGATCGGCAGCAGTTTTGCCGGGATTTTTTATGACAATTGCCAACGCAACGGGGTGTTGCTGATTACCCTGGAGGAGGCGCAGGTGCAGCAGATCGCGCACCAGATCAATCAGCCGGACACTGCGCGGATCAGTATCGATCTGGACGCACAGCAGATCAGTCTGGCCGATGGTTCGGTGATCGATTTCCAGATTGATACGCTGCGCAAGACTGCGTTGTTGCTGGGCCTGGACGCCATCGGCAGCACCTTGCAACGCCGCGAGCAAATCAAAGCCTTCGAGCGTCAGCATCTGGCCGCCAATCCCTGGCTGAATTGAAGAAAAAGATCGCAGCCTTCGGCAGCTCCTACATGAGTCCTCTGTAGGAGCTGCCGAAGGCTGCGATCCTTTGATCTTCTATATAGACAGTTCTTTGAAATGCTCCTGCAAAAACTCCACGCACGCCCTTAACTTCCCCGAATGCGCCAGTCGCGTCGGGTACACCGCCCAGACGTTGGCACTCTGACTGTATTCCTTGAGCACTTGAACCAGACGTCCGTCAGCCAGCAGCGGCTGCACATCCCATAACGAGCGCAGCAGCATTCCCCGACCATCCAGCGCCCATTGCAGGACTATCTCGCCGTTGTTCGAGGATAACGGACCGCTGACCCGCACGCTTTCCTGCGCGCCGTCGCGATCCAGATTCCAGATGCCGAACGCGTTGTCGCGTTCCTTGATCACCAGGCAATCGTGTTGCTGCAACTCATCAAGTGTCTGCGGCGTGCCGCGTCGTTGCAGATAGCTCGGTGCCGCGCACAACACTCGCCGGTTGCTGACCAGGCGCCGACCGATGTGCTGACCGGGAATATCGTCGCCGACACGGATCTCCAGATCGAACCCTTCATTGATAATGTCCACCACCCGGTCAAACAGGTCCAGGCGAATCTCCAATGCCGGGTAACGTTCGGCGAGCAATGAAATGGCAGGCGCCACGTGATTGCGGCCAAAACCGAAACTGCTGCAGATGTGCAGACGCCCACGCGGGCTGTCGTGGGCGTCTGCAAGTTCGTCGTGAAGTTGCTGGAAATCATCGAGAATGCGCAACGCCCAGCGCTGCACGCGTTCTCCGTCCTCGGTCAGCGACACGCGGCGACTGGTGCGATGCAACAGGCGCGTGCCGAGGGTGCTTTCGAGAATCTGGATGCGTTTGCTGACGTAGGCCGGGGACAGCCCCAACTCATCGGCGGCGGCAGCGAAACCGTTCTTGCGGATCACGGTGAGCAGCACGCGCAGGTCTTCGGGCAGGGGCACGGCGTCTTTCTTCTGAGTCATGTCAAAACGAGCACTGGCGGCAGAAGCCGCCAGCATAGCATCGGTGTCGTATTGCTCGGCTCAGCGCAGAAATTTCAGAGCTTCGCTGAGCAACAACTCGGGGACTTCTTCGGCGAGGTAGTGGCCGCCAGGCAGCGCCTGGCCTGTTACGTTCGTCGCAACCTGTTGCCATTCCTTGAGCGGATCGAAGCAGCGTCCGACGGTGCCTTCAGCGCCCCATAGAACCCGCAGCGGCAGATTCAAATGCTGCCCCGCCACAATGTCGGCGCGATCATGCTCCAGATCGATGCTGGCGCTGGCGCGGTAGTCTTCGCAGATTCCCCGAGCGCTGCCCGGTTGTTGCAGGCAACGCAGGTATTCGCCGAATGCCTGCTCGGTGAACGGCTTGAGCCCGGCGCTGCGACTGCCCATCACGCTGCGCAGATAAGACTCGGGATCGGCTTCGATCAGGGTTTCCGGCAGCGGCTCCGGGCGGATCAGGAAGAACCAGTGCCAGTAGGCGCGGGCGAAGGCTTCGTTGGTTTGTGTGTACATCGCCAGGGTCGGGGCAATGTCCAGCAGCATCATGCGTTGCACGGCGGCGGGGTGGTCGAGGGCCAGACGATGGGCGACCCGCGCGCCACGGTCGTGGGCGAGGATCGAAAACTGCTCGAAACCCAGCGCCTTCATCAGTTCGACGTTGTCGCGGGCCATTTCGCGTTTTGAATAATTGAGATGCAGCGCATCGGCAGCAGGGCGACTGCTGTCGCCGTAACCGCGCAGGTCGGCGGCGATCACGGTGAAGTGCTCGGCCAGTTGTTCGGCGATTTTGTGCCAGATCACGTGGGTCTGCGGATGGCCGTGCAGCAGCAACAGGCCCGGCCCGCTACCGCCGAGACGGTAGGCAATGTCGACGCCGTTGACATGGCGCTGGTCTTTGAGAAATCCGGCAAACATCGGGCTGATCCTTTTTCAGGGGGCTTGTGGGATGCATCCTGAAATTGTCCGGCGTTCGGGGCAAGGGGTTAAGTGTGGTGTAGCCGTTCATGAAGTGTGTTGTCAGTGATGGCCCCTTCGCGGGCAAGCCCGCTCCCACAGGAATCTCGAGTGTGACCGCTATCTATGCCACCCCGCATAACTCTGTGGGAGCGAGCCTGCTCGCGAAGGGGCCCGTGATCACAGCGCAAATCTCAACCCTGCTGAAACATCTCCATCGCCCGCTGCCTGATCTGCTCTTGCGTCAGATCTTCCTTGCGCGAGGCGAGAAACCACAGGTGCCCGAACGGGTCCTTCAATGTCCCGCTGCGATCACCGTAAAACTGATCCTTGACCTCGGATACCGTCGTTGCCCCGGCATCCAGTGCTCGTTGAAATGATTTGTCGACATCGGTCACATACAAATGCAAACCGACCGAAACCGCTGTGTCCGGGCCGCTCAACGGGCCCTGATCGCAAGGCGTGCCGAGCATGATCGCGCTGTCACCGATGCGCAGTTCGGCGTGGCCGACGCGGCCATCCGGCATGTCCAGGCGCATGACTTCGTTGGCGCCAAAGGCTTTCTTGTAAAAGTCGATGGCCTCGGCAGCTTTTTCGATGCCGAGATACGGGGTAATACTGTGATACCCCTCGGGAATGGGTTTTACGCTCATGACGTTCTCCCTGTTTGTTGTTTTACGAAATACGGCTTCACCGCATCGGCGGAAGAATCACTATAGAACTGTCTTCACGGCCAGGAATTTCGCCCGACGAGCAGTCACTTCACTTTGAACCGTTATATAACTGTGGTGAGGGGATTTATCCCCGATGGGTTGCGAAGCAGCCCCTAGGCCTCCCAGCGCGGTAATCCTGAAAGAATGAATCGGCAGATTTTAGGGCTGCTTCGCAACCCATCGGGGATAAATCCCCTCGCCACACGTTTTGTATCTACCCAAGGACATTCAGGTTGGAAAGTGCGCCCCCGGTCCTTGTTCGCCCAGCACATCGCCCTGATTGCGCAGCGGACACGCTTCCATCGACAAGCAACCACAACCGATGCAGCCATTGAGCCGGTCGCGCAGCAGCGTCAGTTGATTGATCCGCTCATCCAGTTCTTGCCGCCATTGCTCCGAGAGGATCTTCCAGTCCGCCGCCGTCGGTGCGCGATCATCCGGCAGGGTTTTCAGTGCCTCGCCAATCTCCGCCAGCGGAATCCCCAAACGTTGTGCGACTTTGATCAGCGCCACCCGGCGCAACACGGTACGCGCATAGCGCCGTTGATTGCCGGCATTGCGCTGGCTCTTGATCAAGCCCTTTGATTCATAAAAGTGCAGGGCTGTGACCGCGACACCGCTGCGCGCCGCGACTTCACCGACAGTGAGCGGCTTGTGCAGATTTTCCTTGCTGATCATGCTGAAAAAGCTCTTGACCTTGACTTAACTAGAGGTTTTACCCTGCAGGCCTTCGAGTCGCAAGACTCGTCTTACGATGAGTGGGGTCTTTTCATGCAAACGTCAGCGCAAAACCGCAGCTTCACCCAATTGATCGAATTCGAAATCGAGCCCCGCCAGCAACCGGCGCTGGTCTCGGCGTTGTCCGTGCAGACCGAACGCCTGGCGCAACGCTACGACGGTTTTGTCAGTGCGAGCGTGCAAGCCAGCGACGATGGCCGGCGGGTATTGAGCTTTCTGCAATGGCAGACACGCGAGGCTGGGGAGGCTGCGTTTCGCAGCTTCGAAAGCGGCGAGCAGGATTTCTGGCAGTTGATTCGCGCCCATCAAGCGAAGACCGTCACCTTCAACTCGTTTCAGGTGCTGAGCAGCATCGCCCGCAGTCACGACGATGCGCTGCACTGCACCCTGGTCGGTTAGATCGACAGCTGGATCAGTCGCTCGCCTTGCAGGTTTTCCGTCATACGCCGCTTGTTCACCGCCAGTTCGCCGATCTTGATCAGCCGGGTGCGGGTGACATTGCGGCTCAGACCGAGCAATGCTGCGGTGTGCACCTGGTTGTAATGGCAGAAACGATAAGCGGCGCGCAGCAAGGCGTCCTCGACCTTTTCATGCAGCGCCCCGGCCTGTTGCGCGAAGAGTTTTTGAAAGGCCAGTTCCAGCAACGCTTCCGGTGAATCGTCGGTGTTGGCGTGATGATCGTCCGGGCGCTCGATGCGCAGGTTCGACAGGCGCAAATCATCGCGTTCAATCAAGCCATTGCGGCAGATCAGCAGTGTGTGATGGATGACGTTTTCCAGTTCGCGAATATTGCCCGGCCAACTGTAGCTGCGAAGCTTGTTTTCCGCGCCGGGGCTGATGCTGACCCGCCCGTAACCCAAGCGCTGACTGTAGGACTCGATGAAATGCCGGGTCAGCGGCAGGATATCGCCGGGCCGTTCGCGCAGCGGGCTCAGTTCGAGATTGACCACGTTGAGCCGGTAATACAGGTCTTCGCGGAAATTGCCCGCGTTGATCGCTTTTTCCAGTTGCACATTGGTCGCCGCCAGCACTCGCACATCGATGGCAATGCTTTTGCGCGACCCTAGCCGCACCACTTCGCGCTCCTGCAATACCCGTAGCAATTTCACCTGAATCGCCATCGGCAAATCGCCGATTTCATCGAGAAACAGCGTGCCGCCATCCGCTTCCTCAAACCATCCGGCCTTGGCACTCAGCGCACCGGTAAACGCGCCTTTTTCGTGACCGAACAATTCGGCTTCCACCAGCGATTCGGAGAACGCCCCGCAATTGACCGCGATGAATGGCCGATGACGGCGGTTGCTCAGGTTATGAATGTGCCGCGCGACCAACTCCTTGCCGGTGCCGGTCTCGCCGATGATCAGCACGCTGGCTTCGCTCGGTGCGACCTGTTGCAAATGCGCGAGCAGGGCCTGGGACTTGGGGTCTTCGAACACCTGCGCAGTGGCGCGGATCGACGTGGCCAGGGCAGGTGAGGGCGGTAAAGTCAGCAGTTGCATGGGCTCGTCCTTCTTTTTAGTTCAAATGCAGGCAGGTCAGGAATAGAAGGTCGGCACCGGCAGCGCCTGATTCAGCGCCCAGTCGCCCAGTTCATGGAGCTTGTAATCCAGCGGGTCGTGCAGGGTTTGTGTGCGCAGGTTGCGCCAGTGGCGGTCGAGACGCAGCGAGGCGTGGGTCGAGCGTGCGCCGGTGACCTCGAACAATCGGCTACAGATGTCCAGACCCTGACGGCTGGTGGCAACTTTGGCGGTGGCAATCGCGGTGGCCAGATGTCCGCGTTCTTCGGCGCTGAGGTTCGGCCCCTTGGCCCATGCTTGATCAAGCAATGTCGCGGCGCGCTCGACCAGCAGGCGAATGCCTTCCAGCGCAACCCAGAACTCACCGTAATGCGCGAGTACGTAAGGATCTTCACGCACCTCCCGTGCGGTGGATTTGTGCCAGAGGCGGGTTTCGCTCAGCGTGTAATTTCGCGCTTCTTCGAAAGCACCTTCGGCAATCCCGAGAAACATATGGCTGAAGGTCAGCTGCGCGATCAACGGGCGCAGGCACGCGAACGGCGTGCTTAACGGGCCGGGATCAAGGAGCAATTCCGACTCTTCGACCCGTACTCGTTCGAAGGTGGCGCTGCCGCTGTCGGTCTGGCGCTGGCCGATGTTGTTCCAGTCCTCATGTAACGTGATGCCACTGCGACCCGTGGGGATTGCGGCGATGAGCAATTTGCCGCCAGCACTTTCATCCACTGCCGAAGCGATCAGCATTTGCGAGTCGGTGGCGCCGGAGCAAAAGCTTTTCTTGCCGGAAAACTCGCGCCAGCCACCGAAGTCCTTGACCACCGTACGGGTGTCCAGCGGATTCAGGGCGTTGCCCCAGAACCAGTTCTGGCGAGCGGTCTGTTCGAACCACGGCTGCCATTGCTCGGTGCGCGAAAACAGGCGCACGGTGGCGAGCATCAGGTGATGAAAACCGAAGACGTGGGCGATGGAACTGTCGACCTTGGCGAACTCGCGCACGACCTGCAGGGTTTCACTCCAGCTCGCGCCGAGACCGCCGTAGCGGGTGGGAATGCTCAGGGCCAGCAGGCCGCTGTCACGCAGGGCATCGCGCTGGGCTTTCGGGGTGCCACCGCGCTCATCGCGTTCGACGGCGGTCAGGGCAAATTCGGCAGCCAGTTGACGGGCAGTCTGCAAGGGAGACAGCAAGGTACTTTGCGGTTTGGCGGTCACACCAACACTCCTGATTCTGTAAAACCGCCCTGTAGGAGCTGCCGCAGGCTGCGATCTTTTGACTTTGACGTTGTAAAAAACAAGATCAAAAGATCGCAGCCTGCGGCAGCTCCTACAGGGGATTGGTTCAAGCCGTGGTTTTGGCGGGAAGTACGTCGTTGGCAATCATTTCGCCAAACGGCCCGGTGAGGTTGGTCACGCCGCGTCCGGCCAGGCTCGCGTACGGCTCCGGCAGAAGTGGGAACACCAGTTCGGCAAATCGATAAGCCTCTTCCAGATGCGGATAACCAGAGAAGATGAAGCTCTCGATGCCGAGGTCCGCGTACTCCTTGATCCGCGCCGCGACTTGCTGCGGATCGCCGACCAGCGCGGTGCCGGCGCCACCACGCACCAGGCCGACGCCGGCCCACAGGTTCGGGGCTATTTCCAGGTTGTCGCGGCGGCCATCGTGCAATGCCGCCATGCGACGCTGGCCTTCGGAATCGAAACGCGAGAAGGATTTCTGCGCCGCAGCAATGGTTTCATCGCTGATGTGCTCGATCAGTTTGTCCGCCGCTTTCCATGCCTCTTCGGCGGTCTCGCGGACGATCACATGCAAGCGAATACCGAACTTGACCCTGCGCCCATGGCGCGCCGCACGTTCACGCACATCGGCAAGTTTCTCGGCGACGGCGGCGGGCGGTTCACCCCAGGTCAGGTAAACGTCGACCTGCTCGGCTGCCAGGTCATGCGCCGCATCGGACGAGCCGCCGAAGTACAGCGGTGGATAGGGCTTCTGCACCGGTGGGTACAACGCCTTGGCGTTTTGCACCTTCAGGTGCTTGCCGTCGAAATCCACCGCCTCGCCTTGCAACACCCGACGCCAGATCTTGAGGAATTCGTCGGTGACTTCGTAGCGCTCGCTGTGGTTGAGGAAGCTGCCGTCGCCGCGGTTCTCGTCCGGATCGCCGCCAGTCACCACGTTGATCAGCAAGCGCCCGTTGGACAGTCGATCCAGCGTTGCCGCCATGCGCGCCGAGACCGTCGGCGAGATGATCCCCGGACGAATCGCCACCAGATAACGCAGGCGTTCAGTCAACGGCACCAGCGCCGAGGCGATCACCCATGAGTCCTCGCAGGAGCGCCCGGTGGGAATCAGCACGCCGTGGTAACCGAGGCTGTCCGCGGCTTGCGCAACTTGTTTCAAGTAGTTGAGCGTGACCGGACGCGCGCCTTGGGTGGTGCCCAGATAGTGGCCGTCGCCGTGGGTCGGCAGGAACCAGAAAACATCCATGAACAGCTCCTTAAGCGATCTTCAGCAACGGTTTGATTTGTGTCGCGAACAGCGGCGCGGCGCGTTCGGCGGCCAGACGGATGCGCGCCTTCAGCGGTTCGCTGGTGATCTGGTAATTGGCGAAATCGGCTTCGGTGGCGTACACGCCGATCGGCAGCGTCACGGCCTGGAAGAAACTCAACAGCGGGCGCAACTGGTGATCGAGCACCAGCGCATGGCGTTCGCTGCCGCCGGTGGCCGCCAACAACACCGGGGTATCGATCAGCGCATTGAGGTCGATCAGGTCGAACAGATGCTTGAGCAGGCCCGGATAGGAACCGCGATAAACCGGCGCGGCGACGATCAGCAGGTCGGCCTGTTCAATCGCTTGCAACTCGGCTTCGACTTCCGTACTCAGTTCCTGACGCGAAAGGGCTCCACCGAGTGGACGGGCAATGTCGCCGAGTTCGATCAGATGGCTTTCGATTGGCAAATGTTCGGCCAATTCGCTCAGCAAGGCCTGGGTCAGCACCAGGGTGCGCGATGGACGCCAGGTGCCGCCGGACAGGGCGACGACTTTCAGGGGACGCGACATGATCAATTCCTTGTTTTCAACAGTTGCTCAGCGAGCAGTGAGTGAGTCACCTGGCTTGAGCAAGCGCTGTACCAATTCCTGCAAGGCCCGTGTTACGGGGCGTTGAGCGTTCTGGTGAGACTCGACTGTGTGATTTTCAGCGCGTTTTGTTGAACAGCTGTTGGCTGACCAACAGTTGCTGAGGCAACACTTGCGAGTGCATGGAGGGATTTATAAAGGTTGATTGTTATTCCGTAAAAGAACGTTAATCGATATTTATAGATCATTAGGAGATATGAGCCGACAGTGCTGATTCACTGATAGCCACTATTGAAAGCGTTGATTTCTGCGCGAGCGTGGCCGGGCGTAGCCTTTGTCCATCGACCCACATTGCTCGCCAGGACGCTCCCCATGAATCGCTTACTGACTGTTTCCCTGATGCTCGCTGTTTCCGTACTCGCCGGTTGTGCCAGCCATGTCTCTCCGGAATTGCGGCCCTACACCGCAGAAGAATCCCGGGAATTGGCAATGGAAGCGCTGAACCGCAGCGGTTTGTCCTTTGACGAATACCACGCGAAAAAAGCCCAATTGCTCGGCCAGTCGCAGTTCGACAAGCGAGCTGAAATGAGCGCGGAACGTGCCGTACAGCTGCACGGTCGTCCTAGCTAAAACAAACTGTACTGCTGGAAGTTTTACCCAACTGTCCGTGGGTTTGCCGGGTTGCGTGGGGTAGGGTCAACACCTGAATGACCCTGATGGACTACCCACCATGACCCTCTCGCTAGATCTGCTGCTGGGCTTTGCCCTGTTTGCCCTTGTCACCTCGATTACGCCGGGGCCGAACAACACCATGTTGTTGGCATCGGGGGTCAATTTCGGTTTCAACCGCACCATTCCGCACATGCTTGGCATCACCTGTGGCTTCTTCATACTGGTGGTGGCCGTGGGCTTCGGCTTGGGCGCAGTGTTTCAAACCTATCCGATCCTCTACACGGTTCTGCGCTATGTCGGCGCGGCCTACTTGCTGTATCTGGCGTGGAAAATTGCTCACTCGGGACCCGTCGGTGACAACGTCGCAGGCGAAGCCAAACCGATCAGCTACCTGGGCGCTGCGGCGTTCCAATGGGTCAATCCGAAGGCGTGGATCATGGCCATTGGTGCCATCAGCACCTATACGCCGATGCAGGGCTACTTCACCAATGTGCTGGTGATTGCCGCGGTGTTCGCCATCATCAACCTGCCGAGCGTCGGAATCTGGGCGGCGTGCGGCACGCTGCTGCGTAATGTTCTGAAAGATCCACGCTGGCTGCGTGTGTTCAACTGGGGCATGGCGGCATTGCTGGTGATTTCGTTGTACCCGCTACTTCTCGAAAGCTTTAGCTGACGCACTGCTTCAACCGCCGGCCCGATGCCTGTTAAGCTCGGCTTCAGGAGCGTTCCTACGCACTTTTAAATGAAGTTGTTCTTCTTTAACGGCATCCGATCAGGTATTGATGACGCTCTCGAACCGACGCGCAGCTCACAAGGCTGCGCAGTGCCGTTTGCAGACACGAGCCTCCTGATCCCGGAACACGCTCTGCGAGTCTTTTATGAATTTACGTCCGTTGTATTTCGATTACGCCGCCACCACCCCGGTGGACGAGCGGGTCATCCAGGTGATGATCGAATGTCTGGGGTTCCACGGTAATTTCGGCAACCCGGCCTCCAGCTCCCACGCGTTCGGCCAGCAAGCCCGGCAAACGGTCGAGCAGGCCCGCCGGCAAGTCGCCGAACTGGTTGGCGCCCAAGCCGAACAGATCGTCTGGACCTCCGGTGCCACCGAGTCCAACAACCTCGCCCTCAAAGGCGTCGCCCAGGCGCGCGGTGTGCCCGGCGGCCACATCATTACCAGCCAGATCGAACATAAAGCCATTCTCGATACCGCCCGCCAGTTGCAGGACAGCGGCATTGCCGTGACCTATCTGGTGCCGGACGCCGATGGCTTGATCACCCCGCAAGCGGTCAGCGAAGCCATGCGTGACGACACCTTTCTGGTCTCGCTGATGCTGGTCAACAACGAACTCGGCACCGTCAACGATATCCCGGCCATCGGTGAAATCGTCCGCGCACGCGAGGCGTTGTTTCATGTCGACGCGGCGCAGGGCGCCGGCAAAGTCGCGATTGATCTGGCGCAGTGGCCGGTCGATCTGATGTCGTTCTCGGCGCACAAACTCTATGGCCCCAAAGGTATCGGCGCGCTATACGTTGGCCCACGGGCACAGCAACGCGTGCAAGCGCAGATTCACGGCGGCGGGCACGAAAGCGGTTTGCGCTCGGGCACCCTGGCGACCCACCAGATCGCCGCGATGGGCGCCGCATTTGCCGTGGCCGCTGCGTCATTCGATGACGAGAAAAAAACCATTGTCGCGTTGCGCGAGCGCTTGCTCGAACAACTGCTGAGCCTGCCGGGCGTGCGCCTCAACGGCAGTGCCACTCAGCGTATTCCGCATACCTTGAGCCTGACCTTCAGCGAGGGCGAATTCAACAGTGCGGCTTTGAGCCATTCGATCGCATTTTCGGCGACCTCGGCATGCAACTCCGCGAGCAACACACCGTCGCACGTGCTGTTGGCCCTGGGGCATGATGCGCATCTGGCCGGGCGTACCATTCGCTTGAGCCTCGGCCGCTTCACCAGCGCCGAAGATATCGACAAGGCCGCACAACTGATCAAGACCGCCTGCGCCAGTGCCCCGGCATTCTGGGCGACAGGGCTTTAACGCGCCGGTTGTTCCGGTGACGAACAATAACGATGAAGTGATTGGCAGGAGACATGATGAGTACCCAGACTTTGACCGAAGGATCGGTTCCCCAGCGCCTGGCGCACACCCGTGAACTGATGCGCCGCGAAGGCATTCATGCGCTGTTGGTGCCGTCCGCCGACCCGCATTTGTCGGAATACCTGCCGGGTTACTGGCAAGGCCGGCAGTGGCTCTCGGGTTTCCATGGCTCGGTCGGGACTTTGATTGTTACTGGCGATTTCGCCGGTGTCTGGGCTGACAGTCGTTATTGGGAACAGGCGACCAAGGAACTCAAGGGCAGCGGGATCGAGCTGGTCAAACTGCAACCGGGTCAGCCGAGCCCGCTGGACTGGCTGGCTGAACAAACACCTGAGGGTGGCGTGGTTGCCGTCGATGGCGCGGTGATGGCGGTGGCTTCCGCCCGCACGCTGGGCAGCAAGCTCGAAGCACGTGGCGCATGTCTGCGTACCGATATCGATCTGCTCAAGGAAGTCTGGAGCGATCGCCCAAGCCTGCCGAATGCGCCGATCTATCAGCATCTGCCACCGCAAGCGACTGTCAGTCGCCGCGAGAAGCTCGTAAAACTGCGCGAGACATTGCAGGAGCGCGGCGCCGATTGGCACTTCATCGCGACCCTCGACGACATCGCGTGGTTGTTTAACCTGCGTGGCGGTGACGTGTCGTTCAACCCGGTGTTTGTTTCCTTTGCGTTGATCAATCAACAGCAAGCCACGCTGTTCGTGGCGTTGAGCAAGGTTGACGCTGAATTGCGGGCAGTGCTGGAGAAAGACGGCGTAACGTTGCGTGATTACAGCGAAGTGTCCGACGCTTTGCGCGCCGTGCCGAGCGGTGCAAGCCTGCTGGTGGATCCGGCGCGGGTGACCAGTGGTCTGCTGGATAACCTCGACAGCGGGGTGAAACTGATCGAAGGGCTGAACCCGACCACGCTGGCCAAATCGCAAAAAAGTGAAGCTGACGCCCAGCACATCCGTAAAGCCATGGAGCAGGACGGTGCGGCACTCTGCGAATTTTTCGCCTGGCTGGAGTCGGCCTGGGGTCGCGAACGCATTACCGAGCTGACCATCGACGAAAAACTCACCGCTGCCCGTGAGCGTCGTCCGGATTATGTTTCGCTGAGTTTCAACACTATTGCTGCATTCAACGCCAATGGCGCGATGCCGCACTATCACGCGACCGAAGAAGAGCATGCGTTGATCGAAGGGGATGGCCTGCTGTTGATCGACTCCGGTGGTCAGTACCTGGGTGGCACTACCGATATCACGCGAATGGTGCCAGTCGGCACGCCGACTGAAGAGCAAAAGCGCGACTGCACGCGCGTATTGAAAGGCGTGATTGCACTGTCGCGGGCACAGTTCCCGAAAGGCATTCTGTCGCCGTTGCTTGACGCTATCGCGCGCGCGCCGATCTGGGCTGAAAGCGTCGATTACGGTCATGGCACCGGTCACGGCGTGGGTTATTTCCTCAACGTTCACGAAGGCCCGCAGGTGATTGCCTACCAAGCAGCGGCAGCACCGCAAACCGCGATGCAACCGGGGATGATCACGTCCATCGAGCCGGGCACTTATCGTCCGGGTCGTTGGGGCGTACGCATCGAGAACCTGGCGATGAACCAGGTGGCAGGTAGCAGCGAGTTTGGCGAATTCCTCAAATTCGAAACCTTGACCCTGTGCCCGATCGATACACGATGCCTGGTGCCGTCGTTGCTGACTCAGGAAGAGAAACAGTGGTTCAACGCTTACCACGCAGAAGTGCGCGAGCGCTTGAGCCCGTTGCTCGAGGGTACGGCGCTGGAATGGTTGAACACGCGTACTGCGGCGATTTGATAATCCTGAACTCAGGCGCTGAATTCAGCGCCTGAGTAAGCTGATCGATCTAACCCTGACGCAATGCTTCCTCGACGAAGTCGAGACGATCCTGGCCGAAGAACATCTGATTGCCGATAAACATGGTCGGGGCACCGAAAACGCCACGTTTAACGGCTGTTTCGGTATTGTCTTTCAGTGCAGCCTTGACGGTTTCGTCGTTGCTCAGCGCCAGGACTTCATCGGGATCAAAGCCGTGTTCGCTCAATACGGCGGCGACCGTAGCCGGTTCGTCCAGGCTTCGACCCTCTACCCACAACGCTCTGAACAAACCGTCGATAAACGTTTGAAAGCGTTCCGGCTGGCGTAGCTGTATGCCGGTGACGGCACGCATCAGTATTAGCGTGTTGATCGGGAAGTGCGGGTTGAACTTGAGGGGCACGCCATAGCGTTTGGCATAGCGATCGAGATCCTGAAACATATATCGACCTTTGGCCGGAATCATTGCCGGTGAAGCGTTGCCGGTTGCCTTGAATACACCACCGAGCAACATCGGAATGTAGATCAGCTTGCTGCCGGTATCGGCACAGATTTTCGGCAGTTGGGTGTAGGCCAGGTAAGTGGCAGGGCTGCCGAGGTCGAAGTAGAACTCCACGGTTTTGGTCATCGTCGCTGCTCGCTATTTATTGTTATGGGGGGTGGGATTACCAGCGTTCGTTCCAGGGGCGCAGATCGAGTTCGAAGGTCCAGGCATCCCGTGGCTGGCTGTGCAGGTACCAGTAATTTTCGGCGATGTGTTCGGGGTTGAGAATACCGTCCTGATCCTTGGTGGCGTACTTCTCAGGGAAACTGGTGCGGATAAAGTCAGTATCGATAGCACCATCGACCACGACATGGGCAACGTGAATGTTCATCGGCCCCAACTCACGCGCCATGCTTTGCGCCAAGGCCCGGATGCCGTGTTTGGCTCCGGCGAACGCCGCGAAACCCGACGCACCACGCAATCCGGCAGTGGCTCCGGTGAAAAGAATGGTGCCGCGTTTACGGGTGACCATGCGTTTGGCCACCTCACGGGCATTGAGAAAGCCCGAGAAACAAGCCATTTCCCAAATCTTGAAATACTTGCGAGCGGTTTCTTCGAGGATGCTGCAGGGCACATTGGCGCCGATGTTGAAGACAAACGCTTCAATCGGGCCGAGGCGGGTTTCGATGTCTTCGATCAGGGCAATGACGTCTTCTTCCTTACGCGCATCGCAGGCAAAACCGTGGGCTTCGCCGCCCTCGGCCTGAATCGCCTCCACCAACGGCTGCAATTTATCGGCGCTGCGCCGGGTGATGCAGGCAACGAATCCTTCTTTGGCAAAGCGTTTGGCAATCGCTCCTCCCGTCGCATCGCCCGCGCCAACCACCAATACGACCTTCTTGTTATTCATGGGTGTACCCCTTTAGTAAACGATCGTTAAGTGAACGAACGTTATGCTAGGATCCGATCAACGTCAAGGCGGCCAATTCGAGGATCAACACATGCGTTATTCCGCCAGTCACAAGCTGGAAACCCGTGAAAAGCTATTGCAGAGCAGCGCGCTGTCGGCCAAACGAAACGGATTTTCCACGGTTGGCGTCGATGGTTTGATGAAAGCCATTGGGCTGAGCGGTGCAGCGTTTTACAGCCACTTTTCGTCGAAAGATGCGCTGTTCACCGCCATCGTCGAACGAGAGTTGGGGCAAAGCCTGACGCGATTGGGCGGGCAGGGCGAGCAGGATCGCGAGCGGCTGGAACGCTGTCTCAAGCACTATTTGAGCATGGCTCACGTTGAACAGCCTGAATCCGGTTGTGCCCTGCCGGCGTTAGGTGCGGAAATCGCCCGTTCGGATATTCAGGTTCGTGAGCAGGCCGAGCTGTGGATCTGTCGGCTTCAAGAGAGCTGGGCGCGGATACTGGAGAGCGACAGCCTGGCGTGGTCGGTTCTGTCGCAGTGCGTTGGAGCACTGGTGGTGGCGCGGATGCTGGCCACGCCGGACATTCAGCGAACGGTGCTGAAGTCCAGTCATGACGAGATTGGTCGCCAGATCGCCAGTTTGCCGTGATCTATTTGCAGATGACGATCATGCTGCGGCTGGTGTAACCGGCGGGATTGAGACCGAATGGGTAATCGCCAGGCTCTTCCACGGTGTCCCCCGACTTGGCGATGACCTTGTAGCCTTTCGGAGCGCAGGAGTTGGCTGCGCTGGTATAGCACTTGTCCCAAGAGGACGAGAGCCCCGAACAGTTGATGTGCAGACCTTTTTTGCCGTGCTTTACCTGGGTTTTCGAGGTCGCCGCGCAGCCCGCGATTGCGAGTACGGCGATCAGTATCAAAATTCGTTTCATTACCGTCCTTATAGCCGCCGCGAGTCTGACGCTCGGGTCTGCCTGTATTCGCCTGCGCTCTAAGCGTTTTGAAATCCCTGTCCGAAAAAATCCATGTCTGGCATTGGGTTACGGATCTAAACATGGCCTATATGAGCGCCAATTGCCAGACCTTCGTCAAATCCTGTTTCAATCTGCCGCAATGGCAGGCTTGGCGGCGCTGCCCATGGTCATGGTCGCACCGACGGAAGCCAGAATAATGCACAGGATCGCCATCCATTGTGACAGCGTGAGGTATTCCTGCAGAAACAGCAGGCCCGACAGCGCTCCGAATGCGGGCTCGATGCTCATCAACGTGCCGAAGGTGCGCGCGGGAATACGCGTTAGCGCGACCATTTCCAGAGTGTAGGGAAGGGCAGTGGAGAGGATGGCGACGCCGATGGCCACCGGGATCAGTGAGGGCGTCAGTAGAGCGGCACCAGCATGGACAATGCCAATGGGTGCGACAAACAACGCCGCGATCATCACACCCAGCGCTGCGGTGGTAACGCCGTTATCAGCGCCGGCCTTTTGCCCGAACAGAATATATAGCGCCCAACAGACACCGGCTCCCAAAGCGTAACCGGCGCCGACCAAATCGATTCCGGCGGTTGTCGCTCCAGTCGGTATCAATAGCAGTAGTCCGGTCGCAGCCAGGCCGATCCATAGAAAGTCGATGGCGCGACGAGATGCATAGATGGCTACAGCCAAGGGCCCAGTGAATTCGAGGGCAACGGCGATACCCAGAGGCACCGTGCGCAATGACATATAGAAGAGGAAGTTCATTCCGCCCAGCGCCATGCCGTAGACGATCACTGTGCGCAATGACTTGGCTGTCAGCTTTGCTCGCCACGGGCGCAGCAATAACAGCATGATCACACTGGCGAAGATCAAGCGCAGGGTGGTTGTCCCTTGAGCGCCAACAACCGGGAACATGCTTTTGGCCAGCGACGCGCCGGACTGGATCGATGCCATGGCTATTAATAGCAGGCCAACCGGAAACAGCATTGAGGCGAGGGAGCGGGGTTGGTCATTCATTGCAGGGCATCGTCCAAAGTAAGAGCTGGGTATTGTTATAGGCGTTGGGCAATATACTGCGCATTCATGGCGGGCGCGTCTATATATAAGCAGGCTTTTCCAGCGTTTCGACAAAAAGCGAAATTAACGGTTGACGACAGATTCTGGAGGCCTATAATTCGCCCCACTTCCGGCGCAGTCGAAACGGAAAACTCCTTGAGATTCAATGAGTTATGCAGGTTTCGGCAGCAGTTGCTTCAGTTTATCGAAGCCGAAAAGAAGTTGAAAAAGAGGTGTTGACAGCAGCGATTAACGCTGTAGAATTCGCCTCCCGCTGACGAGAGATCGGAAGCGCAAGTGGTTGAAGTTGTTGAAGAATTCTTCGAAAACTTCTGAAAATAATCACTTGACAGCAAATGAGGCTGCTGTAGAATGCGCACCTCGGTTGAGACGAAAGATCTTAACCAATCGCTCTTTAACAACTGAATCAAGCAATTCGTGTGGGTGCTTGTGGAGTCAGACTGATAGTCAAAAAGATTATCAGCATCACAAGTTACTCCGCGAGAAATCAAAGATGTAACCAACGATTGCTGAGCCAAGTTTAGGGTTTCTTAAAAACCCAAAGATGTTTGAACTGAAGAGTTTGATCATGGCTCAGATTGAACGCTGGCGGCAGGCCTAACACATGCAAGTCGAGCGGATGAGAGGAGCTTGCTCCTGGATTCAGCGGCGGACGGGTGAGTAATGCCTAGGAATCTGCCTGGTAGTGGGGGACAACGTTTCGAAAGGAACGCTAATACCGCATACGTCCTACGGGAGAAAGCAGGGGACCTTCGGGCCTTGCGCTATCAGATGAGCCTAGGTCGGATTAGCTAGTTGGTGAGGTAATGGCTCACCAAGGCGACGATCCGTAACTGGTCTGAGAGGATGATCAGTCACACTGGAACTGAGACACGGTCCAGACTCCTACGGGAGGCAGCAGTGGGGAATATTGGACAATGGGCGAAAGCCTGATCCAGCCATGCCGCGTGTGTGAAGAAGGTCTTCGGATTGTAAAGCACTTTAAGTTGGGAGGAAGGGCAGTAACTTAATACGTTGCTGTTTTGACGTTACCGACAGAATAAGCACCGGCTAACTCTGTGCCAGCAGCCGCGGTAATACAGAGGGTGCAAGCGTTAATCGGAATTACTGGGCGTAAAGCGCGCGTAGGTGGTTTGTTAAGTTGGATGTGAAATCCCCGGGCTCAACCTGGGAACTGCATTCAAAACTGACAAGCTAGAGTATGGTAGAGGGTGGTGGAATTTCCTGTGTAGCGGTGAAATGCGTAGATATAGGAAGGAACACCAGTGGCGAAGGCGACCACCTGGACTGATACTGACACTGAGGTGCGAAAGCGTGGGGAGCAAACAGGATTAGATACCCTGGTAGTCCACGCCGTAAACGATGTCAACTAGCCGTTGGGAGCCTTGAGCTCTTAGTGGCGCAGCTAACGCATTAAGTTGACCGCCTGGGGAGTACGGCCGCAAGGTTAAAACTCAAATGAATTGACGGGGGCCCGCACAAGCGGTGGAGCATGTGGTTTAATTCGAAGCAACGCGAAGAACCTTACCAGGCCTTGACATCCAATGAACTTTCCAGAGATGGATTGGTGCCTTCGGGAACATTGAGACAGGTGCTGCATGGCTGTCGTCAGCTCGTGTCGTGAGATGTTGGGTTAAGTCCCGTAACGAGCGCAACCCTTGTCCTTAGTTACCAGCACGTTATGGTGGGCACTCTAAGGAGACTGCCGGTGACAAACCGGAGGAAGGTGGGGATGACGTCAAGTCATCATGGCCCTTACGGCCTGGGCTACACACGTGCTACAATGGTCGGTACAAAGGGTTGCCAAGCCGCGAGGTGGAGCTAATCCCATAAAACCGATCGTAGTCCGGATCGCAGTCTGCAACTCGACTGCGTGAAGTCGGAATCGCTAGTAATCGTGAATCAGAATGTCACGGTGAATACGTTCCCGGGCCTTGTACACACCGCCCGTCACACCATGGGAGTGGGTTGCACCAGAAGTAGCTAGTCTAACCTTCGGGAGGACGGTTACCACGGTGTGATTCATGACTGGGGTGAAGTCGTAACAAGGTAGCCGTAGGGGAACCTGCGGCTGGATCACCTCCTTAATCGACGACATCAGCTGCTTCATGAGCTCCCACACGAATTGCTTGATTCATTGAAGAAGACGAAAGAAGCAGCCCGAAATTGGGTCTGTAGCTCAGTTGGTTAGAGCGCACCCCTGATAAGGGTGAGGTCGGCAGTTCGAATCTGCCCAGACCCACCAATTTTGTGTGGGAAACGCCTGTAGAAATACGGGGCCATAGCTCAGCTGGGAGAGCGCCTGCCTTGCACGCAGGAGGTCAACGGTTCGATCCCGTTTGGCTCCACCACTACTGCTTCTGAAGTTCGAAAGCTTAGAAATGAGCATTCCATCAGTGTGATGGTGAATGTTGATTTCTAGTCTTTGACTAGTTCGTTCTTTAAAAATTTGGGTATGTGATAGAAAGATAGACTGAACGTTACTTTCACTGGTAACGGATCAGGCTAAGGTAAAATTTGTGAGTTCTCTTAATTGAGAAATTCGAATTTTCGGCGAATGTCGTCTTCACAGTATAACCAGATTGCTTGGGGTTATATGGTCAAGTGAAGAAGCGCATACGGTGGATGCCTTGGCAGTCAGAGGCGATGAAAGACGTGGTAGCCTGCGAAAAGCTTCGGGGAGTCGGCAAACAGACTTTGATCCGGAGATGTCTGAATGGGGGAACCCAGCCATCATAAGATGGTTATCTTGTACTGAATACATAGGTGCAAGAGGCGAACCAGGGGAACTGAAACATCTAAGTACCCTGAGGAAAAGAAATCAACCGAGATTCCCTTAGTAGTGGCGAGCGAACGGGGACTAGCCCTTAAGTTGATTTGAGATTAGCGGAACGCTCTGGAAAGTGCGGCCATAGTGGGTGATAGCCCTGTACGCGAAAATCTCTTATCAATGAAATCGAGTAGGACGGAGCACGAGAAACTTTGTCTGAATATGGGGGGACCATCCTCCAAGGCTAAATACTACTGACTGACCGATAGTGAACTAGTACCGTGAGGGAAAGGCGAAAAGAACCCCGGAGAGGGGAGTGAAATAGATCCTGAAACCGTATGCGTACAAGCAGTGGGAGCAGACTTTGTTCTGTGACTGCGTACCTTTTGTATAATGGGTCAGCGACTTATTTTCAGTGGCGAGCTTAACCGAATAGGGGAGGCGTAGCGAAAGCGAGTCTTAATAGGGCGTCTAGTCGCTGGGAATAGACCCGAAACCGGGCGATCTATCCATGGGCAGGTTGAAGGTTGGGTAACACTAACTGGAGGACCGAACCGACTACCGTTGAAAAGTTAGCGGATGACCTGTGGATCGGAGTGAAAGGCTAATCAAGCTCGGAGATAGCTGGTTCTCCTCGAAAGCTATTTAGGTAGCGCCTCATGTATCACTGTAGGGGGTAGAGCACTGTTTCGGCTAGGGGTCATCCCGACTTACCAAACCGATGCAAACTCCGAATACCTACAAGTGCCGAGCATGGGAGACACACGGCGGGTGCTAACGTCCGTCGTGAAAAGGGAAACAACCCAGACCGTCAGCTAAGGTCCCAAAGTTATGGTTAAGTGGGAAACGATGTGGGAAGGCTTAGACAGCTAGGAGGTTGGCTTAGAAGCAGCCACCCTTTAAAGAAAGCGTAATAGCTCACTAGTCGAGTCGGCCTGCGCGGAAGATGTAACGGGGCTCAAACCATACACCGAAGCTACGGGTATCATCTTCGGGTGATGCGGTAGAGGAGCGTTCTGTAAGCCTGTGAAGGTGAGTTGAGAAGCTTGCTGGAGGTATCAGAAGTGCGAATGCTGACATGAGTAACGACAATGGGTGTGAAAAACACCCACGCCGAAAGACCAAGGTTTCCTGCGCAACGTTAATCGACGCAGGGTTAGTCGGTCCCTAAGGCGAGGCTGAAAAGCGTAGTCGATGGAAAACAGGTTAATATTCCTGTACTTCTGGTTATTGCGATGGAGGGACGGAGAAGGCTAGGCCAGCTTGGCGTTGGTTGTCCAAGTTTAAGGTGGTAGGCTGGAATCTTAGGTAAATCCGGGATTCTAAGGCCGAGAGCTGATGACGAGTTATCTTTTAGATGACGAAGTGGTTGATGCCATGCTTCCAAGAAAAGCTTCTAAGCTTCAGGTAACCAGGAACCGTACCCCAAACCGACACAGGTGGTTGGGTAGAGAATACCAAGGCGCTTGAGAGAACTCGGGTGAAGGAACTAGGCAAAATGGCACCGTAACTTCGGGAGAAGGTGCGCCGGTGAGGGTGAAGGACTTGCTCCGTAAGCTCATGCCGGTCGAAGATACCAGGCCGCTGCGACTGTTTATTAAAAACACAGCACTCTGCAAACACGAAAGTGGACGTATAGGGTGTGACGCCTGCCCGGTGCCGGAAGGTTAATTGATGGGGTTAGCTAACGCGAAGCTCTTGATCGAAGCCCCGGTAAACGGCGGCCGTAACTATAACGGTCCTAAGGTAGCGAAATTCCTTGTCGGGTAAGTTCCGACCTGCACGAATGGCGTAACGATGGCGGCGCTGTCTCCACCCGAGACTCAGTGAAATTGAAATCGCTGTGAAGATGCAGTGTATCCGCGGCTAGACGGAAAGACCCCGTGAACCTTTACTATAGCTTTGCACTGGACTTTGAATTTGCTTGTGTAGGATAGGTGGGAGGCTTTGAAGCGTGGACGCCAGTTCGCGTGGAGCCATCCTTGAAATACCACCCTGGCAACTTTGAGGTTCTAACTCAGGTCCGTTATCCGGATCGAGGACAGTGTATGGTGGGTAGTTTGACTGGGGCGGTCTCCTCCTAAAGAGTAACGGAGGAGTACGAAGGTGCGCTCAGACCGGTCGGAAATCGGTCGTAGAGTATAAAGGCAAAAGCGCGCTTGACTGCGAGACAGACACGTCGAGCAGGTACGAAAGTAGGTCTTAGTGATCCGGTGGTTCTGTATGGAAGGGCCATCGCTCAACGGATAAAAGGTACTCCGGGGATAACAGGCTGATACCGCCCAAGAGTTCATATCGACGGCGGTGTTTGGCACCTCGATGTCGGCTCATCACATCCTGGGGCTGAAGCCGGTCCCAAGGGTATGGCTGTTCGCCATTTAAAGTGGTACGCGAGCTGGGTTTAGAACGTCGTGAGACAGTTCGGTCCCTATCTGCCGTGGACGTTTGAGATTTGAGAGGGGCTGCTCCTAGTACGAGAGGACCGGAGTGGACGAACCTCTGGTGTTCCGGTTGTCACGCCAGTGGCATTGCCGGGTAGCTATGTTCGGGAAAGATAACCGCTGAAAGCATCTAAGCGGGAAACTTGCCTCAAGATGAGATCTCACTGGAACCTTGAGTTCCCTGAAGGGCCGTCGAAGACTACGACGTTGATAGGTTGGGTGTGTAAGCGCTGTGAGGCGTTGAGCTAACCAATACTAATTGCCCGTGAGGCTTGACCATATAACACCCAAGCAATTTGAGTACTCGAAAGAGCATCAGATTGCGGTGTGTGAAGACGAAACGAACCGAAAGTTCGATGTTCACAAACACCGAAAGCTGTCACATACCCAATTTGCTGAAGCGAGGCCATCTGGTCACGACTCGGTACCCGAATTTCTTGACGACCATAGAGCGTTGGAACCACCTGATCCCATCCCGAACTCAGCAGTGAAACGATGCATCGCCGATGGTAGTGTGGGGTTTCCCCATGTGAGAGTAGGTCATCGTCAAGATTAAATTCCGAAACCCCAATTGCGAAAGCAGTTGGGGTTTTGTTTTGCCCGCAGGAAAGTTTTTCCTCCGTTTCCGAAGGGGCCAACCGTCGCCAGAGCTGCCATTGGGGAAAAACGTTCTGAAGTGACCGGGCAGTTTTTGGTATGGTGCAGCTCGTTTTTTCACGGACTGATGTCATGCCTATGGATCGGCACTCATTTATGTCAAAGAGTTGCTATAGAAATGCCTGAGCCAATCCCGATCAAGGATCACGAAAAAGAGACGCGTCTGGTCAACAAGCGGTTGATCGCCTGCGCCTTGTTCGTCTTCGCTATCAGCTGTGCCCTGGTGGTGCGGTTGTACATCCTGCAAGTGGTGGAGTTCGACTACCACTCGACTATCTCTGAAAACAATCGCGTACATGTCTTACCGATTCCGCCGACACGCGGACTGATCTACGATCGCAACGGCGTGCTATTGGCCGATAACCGCCCCAGTTACAACCTGATCTTCACTCGCGAACGTGCAACTGACGTCAATCAGGAGCTGGACGAAGTCATCAACCTCCTGCACCTCCCTGCCGAAGACCGTACGGTGTTCGACAAGGCGCTGAAGCAGTCCCGGCATCCTTTTACGCCCGTGACGCTGTTTTACGAGCTGACTGAGGAGCAGATCGCCGTGCTGGCGGTCAATGAGTTCCGCTTGCCGGGGCTTGATGTCGAACCGCAGTTTGTCCGGCATTACCCGCTCGGCATGCATTTCGCGCATTCAATCGGTTATGTCGGTCGGATCAACGAGAAAGAATCGAAGGCGCTCGATTCGGTTGAATATCGCGGCACCCAGTCCATCGGCAAAACCGGTATCGAACGCTTTTACGAAGAACAGCTGCACGGTCACGTCGGTTACGAAGAGGTGGAAACCAATGCCCAGGGCCGTGTCTTGCGAGTGCTCAAGCACACCGACCCGGTGCCGGGTAAAAACATTGTTCTGAGCCTCGACGTCAAACTGCAGGAAGCGGCCGAAGCCGCTCTGGGTGATCGTCGAGGATCAGTCGTGGCGCTCGATCCGTCCACCGGGGAAGTGCTGGCGATGGTCAGCAACCCGAGTTTTGATCCGAACCTGTTTGTCACCGGCATCAGTTCCAAGGAGTATTCGGCGCTGCGCGACTCCATCGACCGACCGCTCTTCAACCGCGTGCTGCGCGGCTTGTACGCGCCGGGCTCGACGATTAAGCCGGAAGTGGCCATCGCCGGGCTTGATGCCGGAGTCGTCACGCCGCAGACCCGAGTGTTCGATCCGGGCTACTACCAACTCCCGGACTTCGATCACAAGTACCGCAACTGGAACCACAGTGGCGACGGCTGGGTAGACATGGACGCGGCGATCATGCGTTCCAACGATACGTATTTCTACGACCTGGCGCACAAGCTAGGCATTGATCGGCTGCACGATTACATGGCCATGTTCGGCCTTGGCGAAAAAGTCTCGCTGGACATGTTCGAAGAATCCCCCGGGCTGATGCCATCCCAGGCCTGGAAGCGCGCGACGCGGCGGCAGGCGTGGTTCCCGGGTGAGACGGTAATTCTCGGCATCGGTCAGGGCTATATGCAGGTGACGCCGCTGCAACTGGCTCAGGCCACTGCGTTGATCGCCAACAAAGGCGTGTGGAACCGTCCACACCTGGCCAAGACTGTCGATGGCATCGCACCGGTCGACGAGCACCCGATGCCAAATATCCTCCTAAAGGATCCGCGCGACTGGGAACAGGTCAATCACGGTATGCAAATGGTGATGCACGATGCCCGCGGCATTGCTCGTGCAGCAGCGGCAGGGGCGCAATATCGCATCGCCGGCAAGAGCGGCACGGCGCAGGTTGTCGCGATCAAGCAGGGCGAACGCTACAACCGCGAAAAAACGCTTGAGCGCCATCGCGACAACGCCTTGTTCGTCGGCTTCGCACCGGCTGAACATCCGAAGATCGCGATTTCGGTGATGATCGAGAACGGTGAGGCCGGCGGTCGTGTAGCCGGCCCCGTCGTACGGCAGATCATGGATGCCTGGTTGCTCGATCAGGATGGCCATCTCAAGCCGCAATACGCGGCGCCGGCCAAAGCGCCGGGTGATCCGCACGTTTAGCCGGCAACCGCTGCCCGGCACAGGTCGCATCTGTGCCGGGAAGCTGCCATCAGACTACTTGCAGCTATAACCTTCAGGCATCGTCACTGTGTAGTTGCGTTGCACACGGTCGTGGAAGTCGAGGTTCTGCAGGCCTTGCTCCACCAGAAAAGCTTCGACCTTGGCTGCCTGGCAGTCATCGTTGTAGGACGAAGCCCGAAGCAGGTAGACCGCACGCTTGCTCATTTCATCCCGGGCAGTGGCGGTGAAGGTGCTGAGAGTGGTGTAACCGGTTCGCTCCGAAGTCCCTACTGGGCCATAGGTGGTGTTCGGCTTGCTCGTACAGATCAGTCGATCATCTTTTTTCTTGGTGTTCTTGCACACGGTCGAGGTACTGGTTGGCACCTGCCCATAATCGGTTGCGGTGTAGCGGTAAGTCACCTGTCGACTGCCAACATCGAGGCTGAGTGTCATTTTGATCGGTGCATGGTTTTTCGGCAGGCTGGCGTCGGTATAGACCTCCTGGAACCCCCTGTCTTTCAGCGCGTTGACCATGTCGCGAAGATAGTAACGGGCGTTAAGGGCGTTTTCATCGCTGCCGCCTGCAGAGGTCACCAGTACAGTGGCCTTGCGGTCGAATTGATAGTCCGGATCGGGTGTTGCGTTGAGTGCCACGTCTATTTGTGTGGCGCAGCCGCTGAGTAACGCTGTCAGCAACAACAGCGCGCAGAGGAAATAACGGGTCATGCAAAAGCCGCCTTGCAACTAAGGATTGAATAAGAGTTAAACGGTTGGAACCCGCAATAAACTAATCACGGGCATAAGCGAAGGTTCAGTCTTTTTGATATTCCAGCAGATCGCCAGGCTGGCAATCGAGCGCAGCGCAGAGCTTGTCCAGTGTTGCCATCTTCACCCCCTTGACCTTGCCATTCTTCAGTAATGACAGATTAGCCTCGGTGATACCCAGTAGAGCGGCTAACTCTTTGGAGCGAATTTTTTGCGTGGCCATGACAACGTCAAGGCGGACGATAATGGTCATTATATTGTTCTATATGTATTGGCTTTGCTCATCGCTGAGGACTTTTGCATCACGCATGATAATTGAAAACAAACAGAGCAAAACGCCTTTGATAATCTCGTAGGCGGAAGTGGAAGACAGGCCGATCGAGAATTTGAAAATGCGCTCTCCGACAGGCAGATCTATGGACAGCGCCAGGCCTTGCAAGGTCTCTACCAGCGGATAGGTTGCAGGGGAAACGATGCACAGCACACCCACGCGCCACAGGACTTTGATATTGCGATCGGTCCAGGTTTCGCCACGCGACAGTCGCAGGAAAAACAAACCTGTGAGCCATAACGCGTAGACCGATAGCAGAACGGGCAGGAAGTCCAGAACGACGATCAGTGCAGTGGCCAGTGGCGATAGCCAGGTGGCGGGATCGAGCAGCGCACCTTCGACAAACGGGTCAAGCAATTGTGGCGAGCCTTCAGCGAAGGCATAGAGCAGGGCCGCGAGCATTTCATCCATTTTGAACATCCACAGCGTCGCGCTACCGCCGACCTCAGTGACGCCCAGAACCCAGACAAGAATCGCTGCCAGCAGTCCAACCCAGTGCATGCGTTGCAACGCCACGCCATCGATGCGAGTACCCATGAAAATTCCTTGCCGAGTCAATTTAGATAACTGATTTTCGATGTTTAATTATCGAATTGCAATAATTTATTGCCGCGAACGCTGCGGCGTCGATCTTCTCGTTGCGCGCCTGAACCCTCATCAGCATCGAAACGCCTGCCGGAAGCCAATTGCCCTACGGTGCTTGCCATCGCCCTGACGTTAACGTAAAGATTGGCGCCAGGGCGCTGAAATCATAAAAGCGCAAAGCGGACCGCTTCGGAGCGCTTGATGACTCTAATAAAAACCACTGATCCCAAGTCCCGTCACGAAGCCCGGCTCGCCCGGGAAAAACTCCATCTCGAAGGCCAGGTGCCCGACGGTGTGTTGCGTGCGGAGATCGATGCCTCGTGGCGGCGCAGCCTCAGCCACGGCGTGCACTTCAATGGCAAGCATGAGTTGGCGCTGGAGTCGAGTGCCAGCCTTGATGTGCTGCTGGCGAGCAATCGTCTGTTGATCGACGCGGCGATGCCGGCGATCGATTACCTTGCCGAACGGCAGGGCAAGGAAGGCCTGATTATTCTCGCCAATTCCGACGCGACCATTCTCGCAATCGAAGGGCGTGCCGATCGGCTCAAGGGCAGTGGCCTGCAAGACATCACCCTCGGCGCCTGCTGGAGCGAAGCGGCGCGTGGCACCAACGCCCTCGGCACGGCGCTGGTCGAGGCCCGGCCGACGCTGATCGATTGCGGCGAACATTACCTCGATCGCCTCACTGATTTCTCCTGCACCTCGGTGCCGATCCATTGTCCGCAAGGCGAGATTCTCGGCGTGCTCGACCTGACCCGTGAAGGCCCGCTCGGCCGTGTGCATGACAGCACCGCGCTGCTGAGCATGGCGGTCAGTCAGATCGAAAGCCGGGTGTTCAACAACAGTTTCCCCGAGCAGATTGTGTTGGCGTTTCACAGTCGTCGGCAGTACCTCGAATCGCCTTGGCAAGGCTTGCTGGCGGTCAGTCTCGGCGGGCAGATTTTGGCGGTCAGTGCGCAGGCCTGTCAGTTGCTGCGGGCCGAGCGTTCAGCGTTGGTTGGACGTCGTTGTGAGGAGTTTCTCGGCGTCGATGGCGTGCAGTTGCTGACCCGTCTGCAACAGGGTGGCGTCGGCAGTCTGCAAACCTCCAAGGGTGAATTCTTCTACAAAACCCTGCGCGCCCCGGCGCGCTCGGTCAATCTCGGCGGGCCACCGCGCAGCGTCGCGAAAACCGCCAAGGCACCACCGGATCTCGATGCACTGGCTGGCAGCAACGTCCGCTACGCTCGGGCTTTACGCATGGCCCGGCAAGGTCTGGCCAATGAGTTGCCAGTGTTGCTGCTTGGCGAAACCGGTACCGGTAAAGAAGTCATCGCCCGCGCCTTGCACATGGCCGGCAGTCGCTGCGACAAACCCTTTGTGGCGGTGAACTGCGCGGCGATTCCCGAAGGCCTGATCGAGTCGGAGCTGTTCGGCTATCGCGAAGGTGCATTCACCGGATCGCGGCGCGGCGGCATGATCGGGCGTCTGCAACAGGCCCACGGCGGCACACTGTTCCTCGACGAAATCGGCGACATGCCACTGGCCTTGCAGGCACGTCTGCTGCGGGTGTTGCAGGATCGCAAAGTGGCGCCACTGGGCGCTGGCGAAGAGCAGGACATCGATGTCGCGCTGATCTGCGCGACCCACCGCGACCTGAAAATACTGGTCGCCGACAAACAGTTCCGTGAAGACCTGTTCTACCGCGTCAACGGCATCAGCGTGATGCTTCCGGCCCTGCGCGAACGCGATGATTTCGCCGCGCTGGTCAGTCGTCTGCTGAGCAAACTCGACGCGCCGGACGTGGTGTTGCATGACGACCTTGATCGCTTGCTCGCGGGTTATCACTGGCCGGGCAACATCCGCCAACTGGAGATGGTCTTGCGCACGGCACTGGCCATGCGCGAACCGGGCGAAACCGTGCTGACCCTCGATCACTTGCCCGACAGCATGCTCGACGACCTGACCGCCAGCGAGAAGCCTCAGGCCGGCAGCATTCGCGAGAATGAACTGGAGATGATTCGCCAGTCCCTCGACACCCATCAGGGCAATGTCTCGACCGCGGCCGAGACCCTCGGCATCAGCCGCGCGACCCTGTATCGCAAACTGAAACAGTTGCGCTCCTGATGCAGCGCCTGATAACCCGGCTGATCGACAGCCGTGATCCCGCCGCCACGCAGGCGGCGCTGCGTTGGTTGTACGGTTTCGTGCGTCCGCAGCGTTTGGCGATTGCCGGCTTGCTTGGGCTGTCGGTGTGCGCCTCGCTGCTGGTACTGGTACAGCCGTGGCTGGTGAAATTGCTGATCGACGATGGTCTGCTCGCGCGCAATTTCTCGATGCTGGTGATGATTGCCGTGCTGATGATCGGCGCCGGGCTGTTCGGTACGGCGCTGTCGGGAATCAACCGCTATCTGCATACGCGGCTGTCCGGGCGAATTTTGTTTGCCCTGCGTGATGATCTTTACCGCCACCTGCAAACCTTGTCCCCGAGCTTCTACGGGCAACGGCGAATCGGTGATCTGATGTCGCGACTCGACGGCGATGTCGCGGAGATCCAGCGCTTTGCTGTCGACTCGTTGTTCTCGGCAGTTTCCAGTGTGATCGGGTTGGTGGTGGCGATTGCCATGCTCTTCACGCTGTCATGGCAACTGTCGTTGCTGGCACTGGTGCTGATCCCGCTCGACGTGCTGTGGCTGCGCTGGATGCGGCGCAAGGTCGAGCGCGATGTGCGGCAGTTGCGCGAGCGCTCGGCGGACATGTCGTCGTTCATGGTCGAGACCTTGCCGGTGATGAAGTTCATCCAGTCGGCCGGCCAGCAGCAACGTGAAGCGCGTCGGCTGGAGAGCTTGGGGCAGGGCTACATGAACCAGTTGCTGCGCCTGCAAGTCACCGAGTTCTTCACCCAGGCAGTGCCCGGTACGCTGACGTCACTGTCGCGCGCCTGCGCCTTTTTGATCGGCGGTTATTGGGTGGTGCAGGGCACATGGCAGTTGGGTGCGCTGATCGCGTTTTCCACGTATCTCGGCATGGCGGTCGGGCCGGTACAGAGTCTGCTGGGTCTGTACGTGGCGATCCAGCGCATGACCGTCAGTCTTGGCCGGGTCATGGAGTTGCGTGGTGAAGAGCCCACCGTCCGTTCACCCTTGGCGCCGCAGCCATTACCGAATTCCGGTGAGCTGCGCTTCGACGACGTTCACTTCAGCCATCCGGGGCGACCGAGCACTCTGAGCGGCATCCAGGCGACGATTCCCTACGGTTTGAAAGTTGCCTTGAGTGGCGGCTCCGGCGTTGGCAAATCAACCCTGATCGATCTGCTGCAACGTCATCACGATCCGCAGTCAGGGCGGGTGTTGCTCGGTGAGGTCGATTTGCGTGAACTGGACCTGTTCGAACTGCGTCGACGCATTGCCGTGGTCAGTCAGGACATTGTGCTGTTTCGCGGCAGCCTCGCCGACAACCTGGCTTACGCGGTGCCGGATGCCGGTCGCGAGGCGATTGCCGAAGTGGCCCGGCTGGCACAACTCGACAGCCTGATTGCCTCATTGCCGGAGGGCCTCGACAGTCCGCTGGGCGAACGCGGCCAGCAGTTGTCCGGTGGGCAAAAACAGCGCATCGCGATTGCCCGGGCGCTGTTGCAGGATCCGCTGATTCTCGTGCTCGACGAAGCGACCTCGGCAGTCGACGAAGCCACCGAACGAGAAGTGATCGAAGCCATCGACCGCTTGTTTGGCGGGCGTACGCGGATCCTCATCAGCCACCGACCGTCGACCTTGGCCGACGCCGACCTGCGCTTCGAGTTGCTCGACGGCGTCCTCACTTCGAAAACGGTGTTGCATGAAGCCTGAGTTGCGCATCGGCGTGGTCGACAGTGGGCATTCAGCGGCGCAACGAGTGCAGGTAATTGCCGGGCGGCGGTTCTCGCTGCTGGAGGATGGCCTGGCCGAAAGTGACTTGCGTGACGATCCGTTGGGCCATGGCAGCGCGGTGATTGAGGCGATCAGTCGTCGCGCACCCGCCGCGCAGATTTGCGTGGCGCAGGTGTTCGATCAGCGCGGTGTGACCAGTGCCTTGCAGATCGCCACGGCCATCGATTGGTTGGTGACGCAGGAGGTGCGGCTGATCAATCTGAGCCTGGGGCTGCGCCAGGACCGCAGCTTGTTGCGCGAGGCCTGTGCGGCGGCGGTGGCGCGTGGCGTATTGCTCTGCGCGTCGAGCCCGGCGCAGGGCGCGGCGGTGTTCCCGGCGAGTTATTCGCAGGTATTGCGGGTGACGGGGGATGCGCGTTGCACCGAACAGCAATGGTCGTGGCTCGACAGTGCACAAGCGGATTTCGCTGCGTGTGTGCATGACACCTATCCGGGGCAGTCGGGGGCCAGTCTGGGCTGTGCGGCGTTGAGCGGGCACATCGCCGGGTTCTTGCTGGAACATTCTGGGGCCAGCAACAGCGAAGTCGTCGCATGGCTAAAACAGCACGCCCGCTATCGTGGGCCGGAACGGCGGTTCGGGCCATGACGGCAATCGTGATTCTCGGCGCAGGGCCGGCGGGGGCTGCGGTGGCCTTGGGATTGCGCCGGCTCGGCCATGACGTGACGCTGATCAGCGAATGGCGACGCTTTGCAGCGCTCGAAGGGGTCTCGCAGCGGGTGCTGGAAGCCTTGCGTGGCGTGGGTCTTCATCAAGCGCTGGCAGACGCGACAGTGCCGTCACAGCGGCAGGTGAACTGGAACGGTCAGCAGCATGCGCAGAACATCGAGTTTTTACTGGATCGGCCGACCTTTGATCGCGGTTTGCGTGAGGCCCTGCGCGACGCTGGCGTTGAGCTTATTGAAGCGCGGGCGCTGAATGTGCAGTCCTCGACGAGCGGGCATCGGATCACGCTGGCGGGCGGTGTTGAGGTGCACGCGGACTTTTTGGTGGAGGCACGGGGTCGCCAGGCCCCGGCGCTCGGCAAAGGCCTGCGCGGGCCGGAGACGGTCAGCCTGCTCAATCGCTGGCAAAGTGCGCCGGGCACAACCGCCAGTGCAGTCGAAAGCCTGGAGGATGGCTGGGCCTGGATGGCGCGGCGTGCCGACGGGCAATGTTATTGGCAGTGGACGGTGGATGTGGCCAGCGCGGATTTTCCGGGCAAGGCACGGCTGCTCGATTACTGTCGCCAACGTCGTCAGGCTTCGGATTTTGCCCGGGCGTTTTTTGCGGATGCGAGGGAAAGCGATCTGCAACTGCGTGCCCGCAGCAGTACGGCGATTCTGGCAAGCCGAGTGTGCGGCGATAACTGGATACGTGTGGGCGATGCGGCGATGGCGGTGGACCCGCTGTCGGGCAACGGGATTTTTCAATCGCTGTCCTCGGCGTTACAGGCCCCGGTGGTGATCAACACGTTGCTGCGCAAACCCGAGCGGGCGGCGTTGGCGCAACGCTTTCATCAACAGCGTCTGGAGCAGTTGTTTCTGCGTTTCGCGCGCATTGGCCGGGACTTTTATGCCGATGAGCAGTGTTGGCGCGATCAGCCTTTCTGGCAGGCGCGGCGGCAGTGGCCGGATGCTCAAGTCGCGCATGCCGAGGCGGACTTTGCAGCATTGCGGATTGAGCGGATGCCGGTGTTGTGTGACGGGTTTGTCGATGAGGCCGAGGTGGTGGTTACGGCGGATCAGCCGTTGGGGATCTGGCATGTGCAGGGCGTGGAGGTGGCGCCGGTGGTGCGGCGGTTGCGTTCCGAACCGGCCGATTCAGTGTTGGCCGGGTTGAGTGAAGAGCAGGATAGGGTGATCAGGGGCTGGTTGTTGAGTCAGGGGTATCGGCCCTGACTGGACCGGCGCTTCGCGAGCAGGCTCGCGCCCACATTGAAATGCGATCAAATGTGGGAGCGAGCCTGCTCGCGAAAGCGGCCTCAAGCGCGGCGCAATTACAGTTTGATCAACACCGACTTCAACTCCGTGTAATGCTCAATTGCGGCATAGCCCATCTCCCGCCCAACCCCCGACATCTTGTACCCGCCAAACGGCAGCGCCGGGTCCAGCGCGCTGTGGCAATTGACCCACACCGACCCCGACTTGATCCGTGGAATCATCCGGTGCACCGCCGCCAGATCGTTCGACCAGATGCTCGCGCCCAGTCCATAAGGGCTGTCATTGGCCATGCGCAGCGCGTCCGCCTCGTCATCGAACGGGATCGCCACCAGCACCGGGCCGAAGATTTCTTCCTGCACCAGCGGGTGCTTCTGATCGACGTCGACAATCACCGTCGGTTTTACGAAGAACCCCGGCCCGAATTGTTCGCCGCCACAGGCAATGGTCGCGCCGCTTTCACGACCCATTTCGATGTAGTTGTAGACCCGCTCCTGCTGGCGCGCGGAAATCAGCGGGCCCATGTCCACGCTGGGATCGAGACCGTTGCCCAGCTTCATGGCGTTGGCGATATCACTGATGTCCGCCACCACATTGTCGAAATGCTTGCGCTGCACATACAGCCTGGAACCCGCGCAGCAGACCTGGCCCTGATTGAAGAAAATCGCACTGGCCGCGCCCGTCGCCGCAGTGTTCAGGTCGGCGTCGGCCATGACGATGGTCGGTGATTTACCGCCCAGCTCGAGGGTGACGCGGGTCATCGAATCCATGGCGATCTTGCCGATCTGCTTGCCCACCGCCGTGGAGCCGGTGAAGGTCAGTTTGTCCACCAGCGGATTATGCGTCAGTGCCGAGCCTGCGGTAATACCGGTGCCGGTCACCACGTTGAACACGCCTTCGGGGTAGCCGGCCTCCAGCACCAGCTCCGCGAGTTTCAGTGCGGTCAGCGGGGTTTCATCGGCGGGTTTGAGGACGACTGTGCAACCGGTGGCCAGCGCCGGGCCGAGTTTCCAGCAGGCCAACAGCAACGGGAAGTTCCAGGCGACAATGGCGCCGACCACGCCCACGGCTTCGCGGCGGATGAAACTGTGAAACTCATCGCCCGGCATCAACGGCAGTGACACCTCGACGCTGGAGCCTTCGATCTTGGTCGCCCAGCCAGCCATGTAACGCAAGAAATCGATCGCCAGTTGCACGTCCATCACCTGCGCCACCGCCGCACTTTTGCCGTTGTTCAGGCACTCCAGCTGCGCCAGTTGCTCAGCGTCGCGTTGCATCAGCTCGGCGAGTTTCCACAACAGATTTTGCCGCTCACGCGGACGCGTACGGCTCCAGGCGGAATCGTCGAATGCCTGCCGTGCGGCGAGTACGGCACGGTCGACGTCATCCGGCGTGGCGCGGGGTACCACGCACAACACTTCACCGGTGGCGGGGTTGTGCAACGGCATGGTCTGGCCGTCGGCGGCCTCGACCCAAGCGCCGCCGATCAACATGCGCGGCGGGCGCTGGATGAATGCCGAGGTGGCAGGAAGCAGATAGGGCAGGGGCATGGTGTAGACCTCTTGTTGTTCGTTGTCGTTGAACAGGTCTTGGCAATGGCTGTGCCAGATACTCGAGCGTCCTGCGCAGGCCCGCCGTGTAAGGGGATGGCGGAATAAGAGGGCGCTTGGTGGAGTTCGGATTGTCGCAATTCGCGACAGCGGCTGAGACTCAAGATACTGATTTTCAGCGGTTTGAGGCGCTGACTGAAAGCAGCATCGGGCCTTCAATCAATGAGGTACGCAGAGAACTTTCCCAGCAGAGCTATACCGCGACGGTGGAGAGAACCGTGGAACTTGCAGCGGGCGTACCTATGGGCTTGACGGCAAGTCCGGATACGGTCGGTGGGATTTCGAGATCCGTGATATTGAAACGGGACAGCGGGTTGATGCGCCCATTCCTGCGGCTGCGATTCAATGATTGAACTCAAGCCTGCGGTTTCTTCGCCGCAGGCTTGAGCGTATATCGGTCAGCCTTCCGTGCTGGAATACACCTTGTAACCACCTTTCCAGGTTTCGCAGACTTCAATGCCGCGAATGCCGGTGGCCGGGAAAGTTTCGTCGAGTGGGTCCTGAGCCAGAATCACGAAATCGGCGAAGTTTCCGTCCTGCAACGAACCGGTGAATCCATCGGCATGGCACTGCCAGGCAGCGTCATAGGTGATGGCTTTCAGTGCTTCCTGACGTGTCAGACATTGCCCTTCGTTGAGCACCGGTTGCTGGCGCGGGTCGTCGATGAAGTTGCCGAGGGTGTCGCGTATACCTTCCATTTTGCGCGTGACGGCTTGTTCCATCGACCGCAGCGGGCCAAGCGGGGTGACGGTGCAGTCGCTGTGCAGCGAGATACGCAGGCGATAGTCCAGGGCCAATTTGCACAAGTCGAGCATGTCGCTGGCCTTGTCTTCGAAAATTGCTTTATCGAAAACATAACCCCAGTAACCGACATGGCCAATCAGGAAGCTCGGCGAGATGCCCAGGTGTTGCAGGCGTTTGACGGTCTCCTCAGTCAGCAGTGAGCAGTGTTCGATGCGATGGCGTTTTTCCAGGCCGCTGCGGTTATCCAATGCGTTCTTATAAGCCTCCAGAGTGAAATCAATTGCCCGATCGCCGTTGGCATGGATCATTAATGGCCAACCGGTCGCCATGGCGTCGACCAGAAGTTCTTTATAGGCATCCGGCATTGTCTCGGGTTGCGGAACATCCTTGTCACACACGTTGAAGTTGCCCAACTCTGGCGTGGTCTCGCAGCAATAAGGCTTGTTCTGGTAGCCGGTCAGCCCTTGATTCGAGCCGTCGGAGATCAGTTTCACCCCGCCCTGGTAGAAATATCGGGCGGCCTCCTTGGTGACTGCGGTGTAAGAAGGCATGCCTTTTTTATACGTCGCCGCATAGCCAATCCGTACATTGCGCGGATGTGTCAGGCCATAAGCCTCCAGCACGAGCTTGGAAATCGGATCGACCATGGCGTCGTACAACAGGGTTACACCGCGTTTTGAGGCTTGGTGAAAGTAGTTTTGCATCGGCCCGAAGAGGTTCAGCGAATGCAGAATCTGTTTGATCCGGATCGACAGGATGGCCGGAACAATGCCTTTTTCTTCTTGCAGGACGCCTTGGGTTTTATCCATGAAGACCTGGAACGTCGGGTATTTCGTCAGAAACTCTGGATTGGCTGCACTCTCGTTCCTGTAGACGATGGTGCAAGCCGCCGTGTTCAGATAAGCCGTGTGCATGGAGGCGCTCATCATCAACAGTGGGCGATCCTTGACCAGGCTGTCGAGGTTGCCGATCTCGCTGGAATCGCCTGCGCAACGGAACGTCGTCAGGTGGTTTTTCCCCTCCGCACTGAGCGTGAACGGCATCAGCGCCGGATCGACCATGTGTCCCAGCACCCAACTCTCGGGATCGGTGTGCTTGCAGTCGCCGATGATCCTCTGCAAATAGGCCCAGTCATACGATTGGCGCAACCGCTGCGTTTCTTTGTCGATCGGACCCAGATCCAGCCAGCTGTCCATGAGGCAGGACTGCACGATGTGAATGTGCGGCTCAATCAACCCCGGCAACAGGGTCTTGCCCGCCAGTGAGCGAGTTTTGTACTGGATACCCTGGGTGTCCATGCAGGCCTGTACATCGGCGAGGGTACCCGAAGCGATGACGTCGCCACGGTGGATGCCCAAGGCTTCGACCTGTTCATGCATGTTGCCGTTTTTCAGGGGGTAGATTCTGCCGTCGGTGAAGATCAGCGATTCGCCGTCAGGCTCCGTGAGGGTGTTGGCTTTGCCTGTGAGGGTTGTGAGGTCGAGCTTGTGTTTGAGTGCATTCCAGACCGGGTTTTCGCATCCGCAATGCGTGCAGTTATGACCATTTCCATTTGATCCCATGATGCTTTCCTCAGGTTTTCGGTGGTTTGAGGCTTGAGGCACATGTGTGCGAAAGCAAGCGTAGCAGGCACTTTGATATCGGACGGTCAGTCGTCGGCAACACTCGTTTCAGCACGCATCCATGCTTGTCTCACACTGCAACAGCTGTCGCGAAATTGGACGCCGGCAAACAATGCAAACCGTAGTTCGGCACCGTGATCATTACGTAACTGATTGATTGATAAGCCTGTCGCCAAGCTGGCACGCTCCGTGTATTGCTCATCGCAGACGTTTCTCTTGCCTCCGTTCGCGGCCCGCCGCCGACGGCAGAAACCATAAAAACGATAAGCCACAACAATAAGAAAGCACCGTGCGAGGTTCGACGTTGATGAAGAGAAGACTCCGATCAGGCATGAGCGCCAGCCTGCTGGCCGTGGCCGCTTGCGTGGCCCTGCATTCGCCGCACAGCCTGGCTGCCCGCGATGCCCAGACCATCCTCAAAGAAACCTGTCAGGGCTGCCACACCCCCGAGGCCGATAACGCCCTGAGCCGCATCAGCCACCAGCGCAAGACACCGGAAGGCTGGTTGATGAGCATCGCCCGCATGCAAACCATGCACGGTTTGCAGATCAGTGATGACGACCGCCGCACCCTGGTCAAGTATCTGGCCGACACCCAAGGCCTGGCGCCGAGCGAAACCGGTGGTGTGCGTTACGCGCTGGAGCGGCGGTTGAACACTGTCGAGCAGTTCGATGAAAAAACCTCGCAGATGTGCGGGCGCTGCCACTCCGGTGCGCGGGTTGCGCTGCAACGACGTCCGGCGCAGGAGTGGGAGCGGCTGGTGAATTTCCACCTCGGCCAATGGCCGTCGCTGGAGTATCAGGCGTTGGCGCGGGATCGTGACTGGTTCGATATCGCCCGCAAGGACATGGTGCCACTGCTCGCCAAGCGTTATCCACTGGACAACCCGGCGTGGCAGCAGTGGCTGAAAAGCGCACCGAAAGCGCAAGCGCTGGTCGGCGACTGGAGCTTCAGCGGCCACTTGCCGGGCAAGGGCGAACTGGCCGGGATCATGAGCGTGACCGCCGATGGCAACGACACCTTCAAGGTCAGCGTCAAAGGCCAATACGCCGATGGCAGCCCATTCGATGGCGACGGCAGTGCAATCCTCTACAGCGGCTACGAATGGCGCGGCAACGTGACGGTCGATGGCGTGACCATGCGCCAGGTGTTTGCTGCGCAAGGCACGGCGATGCAGGGCCGGATGTTCGACGCCGAGCACGACGAGCGCGGTCTTGATTTTGTCGCAGCCAAACAAGGCTCGCAGCGTTTGCTGGCGGTGCAGCCGGGTTATCTGAAGGCCGGCAGCGAAACCGAAGTGACCCTGATCGGCAGCGGCCTCAGCGGCAAACCGGACTTCGGCAAAGGCGTGGAAGTTGTCGAAGTAGTCGAGCAGAACGCCGAGCGCATCAAGGTCAAAGTCAAAGCGGCGGCCAATGCCCAGCCGGGTCTGCGCGCCGTCAGCGTGGGCGCGCTGAAAGGCCCGAGCCTGTCGGTGTATAGCAGGATTGCTTCGGTCAAAGTGGTGCCCGAGTTCTCGGTGGCGCGGATCGGCGAGGGCGGTGGCTCGACGCCGAAAGTCCAGGGCCGTTTCGACGCCGAAGCCTGGGGCAAGGGCGCCGATGGCAAGCCCTATCGCATCGGCGTGTTCCCGGCGCAGTGGAAGATCGAAGCCTTCGACGAGCGCGCCAAAGAGGATGAAGACGTCAAATTCGCCGGCACCATGCAGGCCGACGCGGGCGTGTTCACGCCGGGTGATGCCGGGCCGAATCCGGCGCGCAAGATGTCCACCAACAATGCCGGCAATCTCAAGGTGATCGCCGCCATCGACGACGCAGGGCGAGCCCTTACCGGCGAAGGCCATCTGATCGTCACCGTGCAACGCTGGAACAATCCACCCATTCCTTGAGTTGTCTTGAACTGCATCGCTTCAGACACTTTTCGGAATGACCGCAAGTCCCGCCAGGCGGGGCCTGCACAGGAGGTTTGCAATGGGCGCTATCTTGAATCTGGTCGAACGTAACCTGCACGAAGTGCACGTCGATGCCGACCGCATGCTGTTTCATATCCCGAGCAGCTCGCTGTTCGCCAGCGATGAGTTGACCGGCACCATCATCGATACGTTGCGCGGCCATGGCTGCTCCTCGGAAGACCTGATCGAACGCCTCGCAGCACGCTTCAACGGCGAGGAAATCAACGAGACCCTGCGCGAGCTGATCTCGCTGGAACTGGTCAGCGACGGCTCGCCGCTGACCCCGGACATCGCGGTCAAACGCGTCGAACGCACGGCGATCAACACCGTGGTGCTCAACGTCAATACCGGCTGCAACCTGAGCTGTACTTATTGCTACAAGGAAGACCTCGACAAGCCGTCCGCCGGCAAGAAGATGGACGTCGAAACCGCGATTGCGTCAGTGGAAATGCTCCTGCGTGAATCGCCGGACGAAGAGCGTTTCACCGTGGTGTTTTTCGGCGGTGAGCCGCTGAGTAACCGCAAGCTGATCGAGTACATGGTCGACTATTGCGAGAAGCGTTTTGCCGAGGCCGGCAAGTTCGTCGAGTTCGTGATGACCACCAACGCGACGCTGCTGACTGAAGACACCGTCGACTACCTGAATGCCCACCGCTTCGGGCTGTCGGTGAGCATCGACGGGCCGAAAACCGTGCACGACCGCAATCGCATCACCGTGGGCGGGCTGGGCACGTATGACGTGGTGCGGCGCAAGGCCGAGATGCTGCTGTCGCGCTACAACAGCCGTCCGGTCGGTGCGCGGGTGACTCTGACCACGGGCGTCACCGACGTCGAAACCATCTGGGATCACCTGTTCAATGAGTTGGGTTTTGCCGAGGTCGGTTTTGCCCCGGTGACCTCGGGTGATATCAGCAGCTTCAACCTCAGCAGCGAGGAACTGATCGAAGTTTTTGCCAGCATGAAGCGCCTCGGTCGACGTTACCTGGAAGCGGCGCTGGAGCACCGCAACATCGGTTTTTCCAACCTGCACCAGTTGATCACCGACATCCACGAAGGCCACAAAAAAGCCCTGCCGTGTGGCGCCGGGTTGAAGATGCTGGCGGTCGATCACAAGGGCGAACTCAACCTCTGCCATCGCTTCACCGGATCAAAGCTGCCGACTTTTGGCAATGTGCACAGCGGCGTGAAACAGGTCGAACTGAACGATTTTCTGTCCCAGCGTCTGGATCGCACCCACACCGGTTGTGAGGATTGTCAGATCCGCAATCTGTGTTCCGGCGGCTGCTACCACGAGAGTTACGCGCGCTACGGCGACCCGACCCACCCGACGTATCACTACTGCGAACTGATGCGTGACTGGGTCGACTTCGGCATCGAGGTCTACAGCCGGATCATGGCCAATAACCCTGCGTTTATCAGCAGCTACATCACTCCGCGCAAGGCTCACTGATATGAAACATCTCAAGGCAATCAATAACAAAGCGTTGAAGCTCGATCAGGCTGCGGAGGAAAACCGCATCGAAGAAGTGGTGGCGATGAGTTCGGTGGCGGGCTGCGCTTCGACCACTGACCCGGGTTGGGAAATCGATGCTTTCGGCGGGGTGTCGTCGCTGTGCCAGCCGATGGAGGCTGACCTTTATGGCTGCTCCGACCCGTGCTGGTGGCCGGCGCAGGTGCCGGACATGATGAGCACCTACCCGGACTGGAACAAGGATGCCCAGGCGTCCAACGACAACTGGCGCAACCTTGGCACGGTCTTCCCGAAAGACAAATGATGCCTTTAAGAAAACGGCGTACAAGAAAAAGGATTCCAGCATGCACAGCATCAAAGCCTGCGGCCTGGCCGCGTTTGCGGTTCTGAGCGCCTGTTCGCTCTCGGTTCTGGCCGATGAAAACACCGCGCTGCAAGACGGTCATGAATACATGGTGACCACCAATTACCCGAACAACCTGCACGTCCTCGATCTGGCCACCGACAGCCTGTACAAGACCTGCAAGATGCCCGACGCCTTCGGCCCCGGCACCGTGCAATTGTCGCCGGATCGCAAGACCGCGTATGTGCTGAACAATCATTACGCCGACGTTTACGGTGTCGAAATCGATAGCTGCAAACAGGTGTTCCACGCCAGCATCACCCAGCAACCGGGGGAAAAGGCGCGGTCGATGTTTGCCTTTACCGTCAGCCACGACGGCAAAGAGTTGTACACCATTGCCAACCCGACTCAGATGCTCAACGACCGTTACGAGGTCAAACAGCCGCGCCTTGACGTTTACGCCACCGACGCCGGAATGAACGCCAAACCCGTGCGCAGTTTTCCGGCGCCACGGCAATTGACGATCATGCAGAGCGGCGATGACGGCACGCTCTACGTTGCTGGCGCCGATGTCTACAAGGTCGATGTGAAGAGTGGCAAGTTCGACGTGCTGATCCCCAGCCGCCACTGGAAACGGGCGAACTACAGCGCGCCAGACGTGCTCTACGTGTGGAACCAGCAGACTTACCGCCATGATTTTTCACTGCTCTACACCGCAGCGAAATTCAAGGACAAGAAACAGGATCCGGCGACCGCCGAGTATCTGTACGGTCTGTTCAGCATCGACCTGAAAACCGGCAAGACTGAAACCACCGACTTCGGCCCGCTGACCGAAATCTACTTCAGCGGCATGCGTTCGCCGAAGGATCCGAACCTGATGTTCGGTGTGCTCAATCGTTTGGCCAAGTACGATATCAAGCAGAAGAAGCTGATTCAGGCGGCGACCCTGGAGCATTCTTACTACTGCATTTCCTTCAACAAGGACGGCAGCAAGATCTATCTTGCGGGGACGTTCAATGATGTGGCGATCTTCGATGCCGAAACGATGAAGCAGACGGGGAGCATCAAGTTGCCTGGAGGGGATATGGCGATTACTACGGCGCAGATTTTTGTCCGGTAATGAGTGGTGCCTGTTCTGGTGCCTTTCGCGAGCAGGCTCGCTCCCACATTGGATCGCATTTCAAATGTAGGAGTGAGCCTGCTCGCGAAGAGGCCCTCAAATCACTGAAAGTCAGGCCCCGGGCACCGGGCAACCCATGTCACCTTCCTCACACTTCAAATACTGTTTCAGCGTCTCAACCCGCACCTTGGTCACCCCTGTCAGGCAGCTGCTGTAGATCAACGGATAAACACTCCCGCCCGAAACCCCCGATGACGAAAACGTGCACTCGGCGTCACGAAACCCGATCCACGCCCGCTGCGCATCAACCAGCAGTTTTGTGCCCTCGGCATTGCCCTGCAAGCGCTGTTTGATTTGCTTGTACACCGCGTTCAACTCGTTGTCGGCCGCCTTGTAATCCTGCCCGGCGCACTGGTTCATCGTCGCCTGATCGTTGGCGTTGGCGCAGTCGAGAGCGGCGTGGGCGAACGGGGTAAACAGAAGTGGCGTGAGGGCCAGAAGCAGGCGCGGGGACATGGAAAATCTCGCTGTGTCGAATGATAGTGCAGAGCAGTGTAGCGATTAAGCAGCCGCTATTGCGGCGCTGCTGATCGGGAGGCTTCGAGTAAGCGGTCTGCGGTTGCCGTTATTTCCTCGGCCTCATGCAACTGCTCCAGCCAGTTTTCAGGAATGTCACGCACGCCGTAGTAAGCGCCGGCCAATTGCCCAACGATCGCGGCGGTGGTGTCGGCGTCATCACCCAGATTCGCCGCTTGCAGGATGGCTGCGGCAAAGCTGTCGGTGTGATGAAAGCACCACAACGCTGCTTCCAGCGATTGCACGCTGTAGCCGCTGCCACGAATTTCATCGATTGATTTTGCGATGTAATCACCACGGGCAATCGCCGCAACTTTCGCTTGCGTGAGCGTCGTCACTGATGAGTGGCGCAGTTCTGTCTTCGAGGCGCCCAGCAGGGCTTTGCCAATCAGATCGGCGAACAGTTGGCAGCATTCGATGGCTTCAGGGGCGGCGTGGGTGGTTCGTGAGCTGTCAGCGGAGAATCGCTGGATCTTTTGCGCGTCAGGAAAGTAAAACAGAACCACCGGCACCAATCGCATGAGTGAGCCGTTGCCAGCGGAGTACGGGTCGATCGAGCCGGCAAATGGCTCACCGGTTTGCTGGTATTGCGACAGCGCCTGACTGACGGTCATGCCGATGTCGAAGCATTCGCCGGTGGAGCTCAGATAACCCCATTTCCACCAGTTGAGGTAGCGCCCCATCTGGTCGGCGGCATCGAAGCCGTTCTTGTTCAGCAGGCTTTCCGCCAGACACAACGCCATTGACGTGTCGTCCGTCCATTGCCCGGGCTTCAAGTGGAATGGACCACCTCCGACCATGTCGGTCAACGGCTGGAATGAACCGCGCGACTTGAATTCGACCGTGGTGCCGACCGCGTCGCCGCAAGCGAGGCCGAGCAGGGCGCCGCGATAACGTTCGGGGAGTGATAGCTGCATGATTCGTCCTTGTGCGGTTCGATTTCGCGGGAAAAGGTAACAGTTTCATCGGCCGGTCTGCGCTCGAGTTCGCGCAATTTCTCAAGGAAAGATGCCGCCGGATGTTTCCTCGTGGATGACCCGTTGCACCGCTTTGATACAACTTCAGGTTGGACATGTGGTCATACAGGCCTAGTGTTCAGAACAGGAGGTGACGTATGAAACCAGTACCCAATAGTTTCGAACGCAAAATCACGCTCAAGGCACCGCGCTCACATGTCTGGCGTGCATTGGTCGATGCCGAGGCATTTGGTCAGTGGTTTGGTGTGGCGCTGGAGGGCAGGCGTTTTATTGCCGGTGAATGGACGCAAGGGCAGGTCACGTATCCGGGTTATGAACATGTGTTGTGGAATGTGCTGATCGAGCGGGTCGAGCCGCAGCAGCTGTTCTCGTTCCGGTGGCATCCGTATGCGGTCAACCCGAAGATCGACTATTCCCAGGAGCCGACCACGCTGGTCAGGTTCGAACTGCAAGACTTTGAGAGTGGCACGCTGCTCAAGGTGTCTGAATCAGGCTTCGCGCACATTCCCGATATCCGCCAGAAAGAGGCGTATTACATGGACAGCCGTGGCTGGGAAGAGCAGTTGAGCCGGCTCGAACAGTTTCTTGTAGAGAGCGCCAAGGCTCGCGAGCGTGACGGTGGCTGACAGCCCACTGTTCGAACCCTGGCTCAAGCGTTGGTCACTGGTGCCGGACGGCGCAGCGATCATCACGCCCGGCAGCCGGCTGTTGCCGGTGCGCCTGGGTGACACCCCGGCGATGCTGAAACTGGCTGACGACGCCGAAGAAAAGTACGGCAACCTGCTGATGACCTGGTGGGACGGCGAGGGCGCCGCTCGCGTACTGGCGCACCATGAGGATGGCTTGCTGATGGAGCGGGCCATGGGTCGGCGTTCGCTGATGCACATGGCGCTCAATGGCCAGGATGATGAAGCCAGCCGCATTTTGTGCACCGCGCTGGCACGGCTGCATGCCCCGCGAACCACGCCGCCCCCGCCGCTGGTGGAGTTGGGGCCGTGGTTTGCTTCACTGCGAATCGCTGCCGCAGAACATGGTGGGCCTTATGTCTTGAGCCTGCATACCGCCGAAGCCTTGCTCGCCGATCCGCAGGACGTCGTGGTGTTGCACGGTGACATGCACCACGACAATGTCCTCGATTTCGGCTCGCGCGGCTGGCTGGCGATTGATCCGAAGCGAGTGAAGGGCGAGCGCGGTTTTGACTACGCCAACCTGATCTGCAATCCGGACCTGCCGACTGTCGGCGACCCCGAGCGATTTCACCGGCAGGTCGAGGTGATCGTTGCGGCCGCGGGCCTGGATCGTCGTCGCCTTCTGCAATGGGTGCTGGCGTTTGCCGGATTGTCCGCCGCATGGTTTCTGGAGGATGACCTGCAGGAACAGGCCTCAGGGCAGTTGAAAGTCGCGAAAATCGCGGCGTCCATGCTCAACGCCTGACACGGCTAAGGGTTTTCGGAAGGGCGTCTATGGCGAATGTCTTACACGCGATGGTAGCTTTGTCGACTATTGCCGATTGGATCCAGCACGTAATCTACACCCATCAACTGAAGCACAGGGAGTGTTTCAGGATCACGGATGATCGACCATTGCAAGGATCGCTGCCGACAGGGAGTCGATAATGGTCTTGGGAAAAACCCGCTTCGGCGGGTTTTTTTTCGTCCCCGGAAAACCACGGAAGAACTTGTGGCGAGGGGATTTATCCCCGTTGGCCTGCGCAGCAGGCCCGTTCTTTGAGGGAAAAACAGGGTCGCTGCGCAGCCCATCGGGGATAAATCCCCTTACCACAGGGGATCCAGGCGTTATGAGGCGATCAGCTGCCGCAACACATAATGCAGAATCCCGCCTGACTTGAAGTATTCCACTTCATTGAGGGTGTCGATGCGGCATAGCACTTCGATTTTCTCCTGACGCCCGTCCTCACGGGTGATCACCAGGGGCAGGTTCATCCGCGGCGTCAGTTCGACACCAGTCAGACCCTGAATCTCGAAGGTTTCCTTTCCGGTCAGGTTCAGGCTCTTACGGTTCTGATCGAGCTTGAACTGCAGCGGCAACACGCCCATGCCCACCAGATTGGAACGGTGAATGCGCTCGAAGCTCTCGGCGATCACCGCTTTGACGCCCAGCAGGTTGGTGCCTTTGGCCGCCCAGTCACGACTGGAGCCGGTGCCATATTCCTGCCCGGCAATCACCACCAGCGGTGTGCCCGAGGCCTGATAACGCATGGCCGCGTCGTAGATCGGCAGTTTCTCGCCGCTCGGAATGTAGATCGTGTTGCCACCTTCTTCACCGCCGAGCATTTCGTTACGGATACGAATGTTGGCGAAGGTGCCGCGCATCATCACTTCATGGTTGCCACGACGCGAGCCGTAGGAGTTGAAGTCGCGCGGCTCCACGCCTTTGTCGCGCAGGTAACGTCCGGCCGGGCTGTCGGCCTTGATATTGCCGGCAGGGGAGATGTGGTCGGTGGTCACCGAGTCGCCGAGCAGGGCCAGCACACGTGCACCCTTCACGTCCTTGATCTCTGGCAGCGGGCCGCCGATGTCATCGAAGAATGGCGGATGCTGGATGTACGTCGAATCGTCCTGCCACACGTACGTCGCTGCTTGCGGCACTTCAATGGCCTGCCACTGTTCATCACCGGCAAACACTTCGGCGTATTCCTTGTGGAACATCGCCGTGCTGACCTGATTCACCGCCTCGGCGATTTCCTGGCTGCTTGGCCAGATGTCGCGCAGGTACACCGGGTTGCCCTGTTGATCGTTACCCAGCGGTTCGCTGCTGATATCGGTACGAACAGTCCCGGCCAGCGCATAAGCCACCACCAGTGGTGGCGAGGCCAGCCAGTTGGTTTTCACCAGTGGATGCACCCGACCTTCGAAGTTACGGTTGCCGGACAGCACCGAGGCGACGGCGAGGTCGGCTTTCTGGATGGCCTTTTCAATGGGCTCCGGCAATGGCCCGGAGTTGCCGATACACGTCGTGCAGCCATAACCGACCAACGAAAACCCGAGCTGGTCGAGGTATTGCGTCAGCCCGGCCGCCTTGTAGTAATCGGTGACCACTTTTGAGCCCGGCGCCAGTGAACTCTTCACCCACGGTTTGCGCGTCAGGCCTTTCTCCACGGCTTTTTTCGCCAGGAGGCCGGCAGCCATCATCACGCTCGGGTTGGACGTGTTGGTGCAAGAGGTGATCGCGGCGATGACCACTGCGCCGTTTTTCAGGCGATAGGTATGGCCCTCGTATTCGTAATCGGTCTCGCCGATCAGATCGGCATTGCCCACCGCCACGCCGCCGCCTCCTTCACTTTCAAGGCGACCTTCTTCTTTGCTGGTGGGTTTGAATTGCAAATCGAGGAAGTCGCTGAAGGCTTGCGCAACATTGGGCAGTGAGACCCGATCCTGCGGGCGTTTCGGCCCGGCCAGGCTGGCCTCGACGCTGCCCATGTCCAGCGCCAGGCTGTCGCTGAACACCGGTTCCTGACCCGGCAGACGCCACAGTCCCTGTGCTTTGGTATAGGCCTCGACCAGTTTCACCACTTGCGCCGGCCGCCCGGACAGGCGCAGGTAGTCCAGCGTTACCTCATCGACCGGAAAGAAGCCGCACGTCGCGCCGTATTCCGGGGCCATGTTGGCGATGGTTGCACGGTCAGCCAGCGGCAGTTCGGCGAGGCCGTCGCCATAGAACTCGACGAATTTACCGACCACGCCTTTTTTACGCAGCATCTGCGTGACGGTCAGCACCAGGTCGGTGGCGGTGATGCCTTCCTTGAGCTTGCCGGTGAGTTTGAAGCCAATCACTTCCGGAATCAGCATTGACACCGGCTGGCCGAGCATCGCCGCTTCCGCTTCGATGCCGCCGACACCCCAACCGAGTACGCCGAGACCGTTGATCATGGTTGTGTGCGAGTCGGTGCCGACCAGCGTGTCGGGGAAGGCGTAGGTACGGCCGTCTTCATCCTTGGTCCAGACTGTGCGGCCGAGGTATTCGAGATTGACCTGGTGGCAGATCCCGGTGCCCGGCGGCACCACGCTGAAGTTGTCGAAAGCACTTTGGCCCCAGCGCAGAAAGGCGTAACGCTCGCCGTTACGCTGCATTTCGATGTCGACGTTCTGTTCGAAGGCGCTGGCGGTGGCGAATTTGTCGACCATCACCGAGTGGTCGATCACCAGATCGACAGGCGACAACGGATTGATTCGCTGTGGATCGCCGCCGGCCTTGGCCATGGCGGCGCGCATGGCGGCGAGGTCGACCACGGCCGGTACGCCGGTAAAGTCCTGCATCAGCACGCGGGCAGGGCGATATTGAATCTCGCGGTCGGAGCGGCGCTCCTTGAGCCACGCGGCGATGGCCCTGAGGTCGGCGCCGGTGACGGTTTTTTCATCTTCCCAGCGCAGCAGGTTTTCCAGCAGCACTTTCAGCGACATCGGCAGCTTGTCGATATTGCCAAGGCTCTTGGCGGCATCGGGCAGGCTGAAATAATGGTAGGTCTTGTCGTCGATTTGTAGTGTTTTAAGGGTTTTCAGACTATCGAGGGACGGCATTACGATCACTCCTTTGAATCCGCACGGCTACGGATTGAGGGGACGAATAGAGCTTTAAACCTAGCCCTGTTTTAGGTAGCTGGCTAATAACTGGACTCTATGGGCAAGTCCAAGGTTCCGACATCGGCTATCATGCGCCGGTTTTCGTGACAGGCATTGCTGCAACGCAACGCCTGAGCATCGCGCAGTGGCCGAATGATCGCCCGCTGCCCAGGAGTAAGAATGAACACCCTATTCATGCATTGCCGGCCGGGCTTCGAAGGCGAAGTCTGTTCGGAGATTTCCGACCTCGCCGCGCAACTCAACGTGGCCGGTTACGCCAAGGCCAAAGCCGCCACGGCGTACGCCGAGTTTGTCTGCACCGAAGAAGACGGCGCCGAGCGCCTGATGCGCGGTCAGCGTTTTGCCGAACTGATCTTCCCGCGCCAATGGGCGCGTGGGGTCTTTATCGATCTGCCGGAAAACGACCGCATCAGCGTGATTCTCGCGCACATGGCCGACTTCCCGGTGTGTGGCAGCCTGTGGCTGGAAGTCGTCGACACCAACGACGGCAAGGAATTGTCGAACTTCTGCAAGAAATTCGAAGGCCCGCTGCGCAAGGCCCTGACCGCTGCCGGCAAACTGGTGGAAGACGCCGACAAGCCGCGTCTACTGTTGACCTTCAAAAGTGGCCGTGAAGTGTTTCTCGGCATGGCCGACGCCGGTAACTCGGCGATGTGGCCGATGGGCATTCCGCGCCTGAAGTTTCCGCGTGAAGCGCCGAGCCGTTCGACGCTGAAGCTGGAAGAAGCCTGGCATCACTTTATCCCGCGTGATCAGTGGGAAGATCGCCTGCACAGCGACATGACCGGGGTTGACCTCGGTGCAGCACCCGGCGGCTGGACCTGGCAACTGGTCAATCGCGGCATGCTGGTGACCGCCATCGACAACGGCCCGATGGCTGAAAGCCTGATGGACACCGGGCTGGTACAGCACTTGATGGCTGACGGTTTTACCTTCAAGCCCAAGCAACCGGTGGACTGGATGGTCTGCGACATCGTCGAGAAACCGGCGCGCAACGCCGCGATGCTCGAAGAGTGGATCGGCGAGGGGCATTGCCGCGAGGCGGTGGTCAACCTGAAACTGCCAATGAAGCAGCGTTATGCCGAGGTAAAGCGCTTGCTCGAACGCATCGCCGATGGTTTCAAGGCACGCGGGATCAAGGTCGATATCGGCTGCAAACAGCTGTATCACGACCGCGAGGAAGTGACCTGCCACCTGCGCCGGCACGACACCAAGAAAGCCAAATCCCGCTGAAACACCGCAAACCTTGTGGGAGCGAGCCTTGTGGTGAGGGGATTTATCCCCGATGGGATGCAGCGCATCCCCGGTTTTTTGGGGCCGCTACGCGACCCATCGGGGCGGTGCGACGTTTCGCTAAATCCCCTCGCCACAGATGACCGAACACCCGGCAATGCGCGACAATGCCGGCCAGTTTCAGGAGTGAATCATGAGTGAAATGATTGATACGCCGGTCGACGGCACCCTCGACGCCACCGGTCTCAATTGCCCTGAGCCGGTGATGATGTTGCACCAGCACATCCGTGACCTGGTGCCCGGCGGCCTGCTCAAGGTGATCGCCACCGATCCCTCGACCCGTCGCGACATTCCCAAGTTCTGCGTGTTTCTCGACCATGAACTGGTCGGCCAACACGAAGAGGCGGGGACTTATCTGTACTGGATTCGCAAGAAAAGCGCCTGAGTCCAAGGCAGACACAAAAACAAATGTGGGAGCGAGCCTGCTCGCGAATACGGTACATCAGTCACTGATAATGGCGACTGACACACCGCATTCGCAAGCAGGCTCGCTCCCACTTTTTTCGTCCCGCGCGGAGGTTTTAGCCCATCGAGCGACTGATCCGAATACGCTTGCGTGCACTGCGCGTCAGGCGGATCGACAGCATCAGCGCCGCGCAGCTCAAGCCGACGATCAATCCCTGCCACAAACCGCTCGGGCCGCGTGGCTCGCCGAGCCAGTCGGTCAGACCGAGGGCATAGCCCACCGGCAAGCCAATGCCCCAATAGGCGAACAGGGTCAGGATCATCGTCACGCGGGTGTCCTGATAACCACGCAGGGCGCCAGCCGCGGTGACCTGAATCGCGTCGGAAAACTGGAACAGCGCCGAATACACAATCAGCATCGCCGCGATGTGAATGACCGTCGGATCAGCGGTGTAGATGGCCGCAATCGGCTCACGCAGCAGCAACATCATGCTCGCCGACAGGCACGCGTAAGCCAGTGCGGTGCCCATGCCGACACCGGCAGCAAACCGCGCTTCACGCGGCTCTTCACGGCCCAGCGCCTGACCGACGCGCACGGTCACGGCCATCCCCAACGAATACGGAATCATGAACACCAGCGAGCTGACGTTCAGCGCAATCTGGTGCCCGGCCACTACGGTGGCGCCGAGGCTGCCGATCAACAGCGCGATCACCGCAAAAATGCTCGATTCGGCAAACACCGCGATGCCAATTGGCAGACCGATGGCCAGCAGACGCTTGATCACCGCCCATTGCGGCCAGTCGAAACGGCTGAACAGTTCGCTCGAACGGTAGGCTGGAGCCCAGCGCTCATAGCCCGCCAGACCCAGCGCCATCACCCACATCACGATGGCCGTGGCCCAACCGCAACCCACGCCGCCCATGGCCGGCACGCCGAAGTGGCCATAAATGAAGATGTAGTTCAGCGGAATATTCAGCGCCAGACCGCACAGGCCCAACACCATCGCCGGGCGAGTACGGCCAATGCCGTCACTGGTGCAGCGCAGCACGTGATAGAACGCCACCGCCGGCAGGCCGCTGGCGATACCGTGCAGATATTGCATGCACGGGCCGATCAACTCGGGATCGACCTTCATCAGGTGCAGCACCGGCTCGGCGGCAACCAGCATCGCCGTCGCGATCAGTCCGACCACCAGCGCCAGCCACAATGCCTGACGGACGATCGGACCTATTTCGCTGTGGGTGCCAGCACCAAAGCGCTGGGCGACTTTCGGCGTGGTGGCCAGCAGGGTGCCGGTCATCAGCAGAAACACCGGCACCCAGATCGAGTTGCCCAGGGCCACGGCCGCCAGATCGTTTGGCCCGACGCGCCCGGCCATCACCGCATCGACGAAGCCCATCGCCGTGGTCGCCAGTTGCGCGATGATGATCGGCACGGCCAGGGCGAGCAGGTTCTTGAACTCCAGACGAATCCGCGCGGGACGGGTCAGGGAGATGGCGACAGGTTGGTCAGTTACAGAATTCACAGGCAAAGCGTCCACGAAGGTTGATGCGCAGGGCGCCGCATTCTACGCCGCTGACGCCTTGGTCAGGAAAAATCCTCTGTTACGGATTTGTAAATCACCTTCGCCTGCAACGCGATTGCCCTATGGCGAGGAGCTTGCTCCCGCTGGGGCGCGTAGCGGCCCCCAAACTGAACGACACAGTGAATCAGATAAGTCTCGGTGACGGACTTTGCGACGGCTTCGCAGCCGAGCGGGAGCAAGCTCCCTCGCCACAGGAGACGTGTTGTTCTTGCGTGTGCAATCAAAGCTTGCTGGCTCATCAACCGATCTGCACCTAAACTGCCGATCCGCCAAAGGAGCCCGCCATGCTGATTGTTGCCGACGAAAATATCCCGCTGCTTGATGCCTTCTTTGCCGGTTTCGGCGAGATCCGCCGGGTCCCGGGCCGTTCCATAGACCGTGCAACGGTGGAACAGGCCGACGTCTTGCTGGTGCGTTCGGTGACCAACGTCAATCGCGCGTTGCTCGAAGGCAGCAAGGTTCGCTTTGTCGGCACCTGCACCATTGGTACTGATCATCTGGATCTTGAGTATTTCGCCGAGGCCGGCATTACCTGGTCGAGCGCGCCCGGCTGCAATGCCCGCGGCGTGGTCGATTACGTGCTGGGTAGCCTGATGACGCTCGCCGAAATCGAAGGTGTCGATCTGACTCAACGGACCTACGGTATCGTCGGCGCCGGTGAGGTGGGTGGGCGACTGATCAACGTCCTGAAGGGATTGGGCTGGAACGTGAAGGTTTGCGATCCACCGCGCCAGGCCGCCGAGGGGGGCGATTACGTCAGCCTGGAGCAGATCATTGAGCAGTGCGACGTGATCAGTCTGCACACCCCGCTGACTCGCAGCGGCGCAGGCGCGACCTGGCATCTGTTCGACCAGCAGCGTTTGCAACAACTCAAACCCGGAGCGTGGCTGATCAACGCGGCGCGTGGCCCCGTTGTTGATAATGCCGCGCTGCGCAAAGTGCTGCTGGCGCGCGAAGACCTGCAAGCGGTGCTGGATGTCTGGGAAGCCGAGCCGGAAGTCGATGTGGCGCTGGCCGAACTGTGCGTACTGGCCACGCCACACATTGCCGGTTACAGCCTCGACGGTAAACAGCGCGGAACAGCGCAGATTTATCAGGCGTATTGCGAATTCATCGGCCAGCCCGCGAGCATTCAGCTCAGTGAGCTATTACCAGCACCGTGGCTGTCGGAAGTTACCTTGCATGCCGACAGCGATCCGGCCTGGGCGCTGGCGATGTTGTGCCGTGGCGTGTACGACCCGCGCCGGGATGACGCGGATTTCCGCCGCAGCCTTGTAGGCAATTTCGGCGAGCAGCGGGCGGCGTTCGATGTGTTGCGCAAGCAGTATCCGGTGCGGCGCGAGATCGAAGGGCTGAAAGTGCGGATTGAAGGTGATTCGCCGGCCTTGGCGAAGATAGTCGCTGCGCTGGGAGCGGTTGCTGTTTAAAAACCGGGGTGGCTTCATCGCTGGCAAGCCAGCTCCCACAGGTTTCGCGGAGCACTCTGATTTTGAGTACGACGAAAATCTTGTGGGAGCTGGCTTGCCAGCGATCGTTTCATTACAAGGCTCAACTGTTCAGACAGAAAAAACCCGGCCAAAGGGGCCGGGTCAGGAAGACGGTGGCTATATCACTTTTGTTTGGCAGGCTTGACCAATCGCTTGTCCAGTTCGCGGCACGCATCCTGGATCATGTCTTCAGTGATCGGTACTTCACGCCCATCCTTATCGATAATCGAGCAACCCAGAGTCTGGCCGGGCTTGGTGCGGATCACTTCAATTTTGTCATCGCTGCTGTGTTGCAAGGACATGGCCTGTCTCCTCATCAGGTTGTGTACTCAGAATAAAACCGCCACGTGACCAGGCTGTGACAACTCCTTTCGGTCCGTCATGAGCGGCCATTCCAGTCCAACAGAAATGACCGTTCGTCTCAACTGCGACGTTAGACCAATAGCAACTATGGCCTAGTCTTTGGGGGCATATTTAACCTGACTCATTGTGATTTACAGAGTTCCACCCCAAAGAAGGTTTACGCTAGCCCTTTCATCAACATGGATGCGACCTGAATGACCCCGAAGCTTTCTTCAAGGCACCGTCGCGCACTGCGTCTGACCAGTCGGTTTCTGGCTCCTTACCGCTGGCAAGTCATCGGTGCGCTGCTGGCGTTGATCGTCACCGCCGCCGTCACCTTGTCGATGGGGCAGGGGATCAAGTTGCTGGTCGATCGGGGCTTCATGACCCAGTCGCCGCACCAGCTCAACCAGAGCATTGGTATCTTCATGTTGATGGTGCTGGGGTTGGCTGTCGGCACGTTTGCGCGGTTTTACTGGGTGTCCTGGATCGGCGAGCGCGTCGTCGCCGATATTCGGCGCGAAGTATTCAACCATCTGGTTTATCTGCACCCCGGCTTTTACGAGAACAATCGCAGTTCGGAGATTCAGTCGCGGCTGACCGCTGACACGACGCTATTGCAGTCGGTGATCGGTTCGTCGTTGTCGATGTTCCTGCGCAACTTGTTGATGGTCATCGGCGGCGTCGTACTGCTGTTTGTGACCAACGCAAAACTCACCAGCATTGTGGTGATTGCCTTGCCGTTCGTGGTTGCGCCGATCCTGATTTTCGGTCGGCGTGTCCGCAATCTATCGCGGTTGAGCCAGGACCGGGTTGCCGACATCGGCAGCTACGTTTCCGAAACCCTCGGCCAGATCAAAACCGTGCAGGCTTACAACCATCAGGTCCAGGATGAGCAGCGCTTCTCGGCGACTGTCGAAGAGGCGTTCGACACGGCGCGTAAACGCATTTTCCAGCGCTCGTGGATGATCACCCTGGTGATCGTGCTGGTGCTGGGCGCCGTGGCGGTGATGTTGTGGGTCGGCGGCATGGACGTGATCGCCGGGCGAATCACCGGTGGCGAACTGGCCGCGTTTGTTTTTTACAGCCTGATCGTGGGCAGTGCGATCGGCACCTTGAGCGAAGTGATTGGCGAACTGCAGCGCGCGGCAGGTGCCGCCGAGCGCATCGCTGAATTGCTCGGTTCCCAAAACATCATTCAGCCGCCAACCACCGGGCTGGTGACCTTGCCGGCGCGGGTGCGAGGCGAGTTGCAATTGCAGGACGTGCGTTTTTCCTACCCTTCGCGCCCTGAAAGCTACGCCGTCAACGGCTTGAATCTGACCATTCGCGCGGGAGAGACGCTGGCGCTGGTGGGGCCGTCCGGCGCCGGCAAGTCGACGGTGTATGACTTGCTGTTGCGTTTTTATGACCCGCTGGAAGGACGGATCCTCATTGATGGCGTGCCGCTGACCAGTCTCGACCCGCTGGATCTGCGTCGCCACTTCGCCTTGGTGTCACAGTCGCCGGCGCTGTTTTTCGGAAGCGTTGAAGAGAACATTCGTTACGGCAATCCGGGGGCGACGCTGGAGCAAGTCAAGGAAGCGGCGAGAATTGCCCATGCCCACGACTTCATCGAGACAATGCCCAACGGTTACCAGACCCATCTCGGCGATGGTGGTCTCGGCCTTTCGGGTGGGCAGCGCCAACGCTTGGCGATCGCCCGTGCGTTGCTGGTCGACGCGCCGATCCTGCTGCTGGACGAAGCCACCAGCGCCCTCGATGCGCAAAGCGAACACCTGATACAGGAAGCGCTGCCCAACCTGATGCAGAACCGCACCACGCTGGTGATCGCGCATCGACTGGCAACCGTGAAAAACGCTGACCGGATTGCGGTGATGGATCAAGGCAAACTTGTGGCCATTGGCACCCATCAGGAACTCATCGTCAGCAATCCGCTGTATGCGCGTCTGGCGTCATTGCAGTTCAACGATGGTCACGCGGTAGCCGTGTAGGAGCTGCCGAAGGCTGCGATCTTTTGATTTTTGCCCGTAAAAAAATGCCCGCATCCATGGATGCGGGCATTTTTTATTGTACGAAGGTCAAGGTCAAAAGATCGCAGCCTGCGGTAGCTCCTACAGTTATTGATCGTCGAAGTAGCGCTCGTGCCAATCCACCAGCGGCTGTGGTGAGTTGAGCTTCTGGCCGTAGATCACCGAATAAGACAACACGTTCTGCACGTACTGACGGGTTTCGTCGAACGGAATGCTTTCCACCCATACATCGAAACTCAGGTGATCGGCGCCGCGCAGCCATTGGCGTACGCGACCGGGGCCGGCGTTGTAGGCGGCGGAGGCGAGGACGCGGTTGCCGTTGAACTGGCTGTGGACCTGACTCAGATAGGCGGCGCCGAGCTGGATGTTCTTGTCTGGATCGAGCACTTGCTGCGGTGAAGCCAGCGGGATGCTGAACTTGCGCGCGGTTTCCTTGGCGGTGCCGGGCATCAGTTGCATCAGGCCACTGGCGCCGACGCCGGAGCGAGCATCGTCCATAAACGCACTTTCCTGACGGGTGATCGCGAACACCCAGCTCGAATGCAGGCCCCGCACCTTGGCTTCACGCACGAGGGTTTCGCGGTGGGCCATCGGGAAACGGATGTCCAGATCGTCCCAGTATTGCGCCTGACTGATTGTGCGGATTGCCGGGAAGTACCATTTCAGGTCGTAGGCGAGTTTGGCCTGGGCGACCATTTCGTCGCGGTTGAAGTGGCGGCTGACGTGATACCACTCGCGGCGACCGTCGACGATCTGCCCGCGGGCATGGAACTCCAGAGCGCGGCGTACACCTGGCGTGTTGCGCACTTTGTTGATGGTCGCCTGGCTGAGTACCAGCGGTTTGTTGACCAGCGAGTACGGCGACTGCGAACGGTCGGCAGCAAGGAAACCGTAGAAATCACGTTCGCGGGCGAGGCTTTTGTACAACGTCTGCGCTTCCGGGTTCTGTGGTTGCGCCAGTTCCAGGCTGCGGGCCTGCCAGTAGCGCCAGCGATTGGTGGTCGCCAGATCCTGCGGCAGACGGCGAGTCAGTTGATAAGCATCGTCCCACCGGGCCAGGCGCAGCAGCAGGCGCAGGCGCCATTCGGAAACGGTGTTGTCACGCAGTTCCGGGTCGTACTTGGTCATCACGTCCAGCGCGCGGCTGTCGAAACGACGGGCCAGGGTCAGACCGATTTCCCGGGCGATGGCGACTTTTTCATCGCGGGAGAAATGCATGCTGCTGGCGTAACCGTCGAGCAGGGCCATGGCCTTGTCCGGATCCTGACGGGCCAAACGGCGCAAGCCGAGGCTGACCACATCGGACATCGGCTCATCAGCCGGCGTGAAGCGCGAGGGCTGATTGAGCAACTCGGGTTTCTGCGCCACATCGACCAGCAAGCGACCGCGCGGGGCGAGAGTGGTCAGGCCGTTGGTCAGGCTGTTGGCGAGTGGGTAATTGCGCGCCTGAGCGGCGAGTTTGGTGCGCTCCCAGCGTTTCTGTTCGGTCAGTTGGCCGTCGGCGGCCCAGATACCAAACAGCGCGTCGCACGCCGCCGGTTGCGATTTGCCGGTCAGCCACAGTTTGTCGGCATTGGCATAGCCCTCGGCCTTGTGACCGCTGCTGATCTGGTACTGCGCATTGAGGCAGTCGAGTTCAGTGAAGTTGAGTTTCGGGTCGTAATATTTGACGAAGGTCGCCCAGTCACCGCGGTCAGCGAGCCAGCGCAACCAGCGCAACTTCATCCAGTTGGCCTGGGGCAGGTCGCCGTGTTCGGCGAGGAATTTCTCGATTTCGGCGTTGCTCGCGCTTTTCAGGCGCGCGGTCAGCTCGTCGTAGGCCAGATACGGTTCCAGCGGATAGTCGGCCAAGGCCTGGCTGTAGCGGAAATACGGGCCGGTATCGCCCTTGGCGAGGGCGCGCTTGGCTTCATCGTAATACTGGCGTTGGGTTGACAGGTCCACCGCCTGGGCGGATTGAACGGCAGCGGCGGTAAGTAGCAAACAGGACAAAACACTGAGAAGGCGACTGCGCATGAGACATCCGGGCAGAGAAATCATGACAAGTGCCGACCTCGGTCAGCACTGAATTGTCTGTAGCTTAGCCTTTTGCCAGCAAGCGGCGAAAGCTTTGCGGACCTCGCAGCACAAGTTCGCAACAAATGTTGTGCAGAGTGCTTCGACAGACAAATTGCCGGCCTGCTGAAGCCCTAAGTCAGGTAGAATGCGCGCCCGGTTTTTGGAGAAGCTCATGACCCTGCTCAAATTCAGCGATGTGTCCCTTGCATTCGGCGCGATGCCGTTGTTGGACAAGGTGTCCTGGCAGATCGCCCGTGGTGAGCGGGTGTGCATCATCGGCCGCAACGGCACAGGCAAGTCCAGCATGATGAAGCTGGTCAAGGGCGACCAGAAGCCCGATGACGGCTCCGTGTGGCGTGCCCCCGGTCTGAAAATCGGCGAATTGCCGCAAGAATTGCCAGTGGCCGACGATCGGACTGTGTTCGACGTGGTTGCCGAAGGCCTCGATGGCGTGGGCGCGTTGCTCGCCGAGTACCATCACCTTGCGCAGAACTGCGTCACTGAAGAAGACCTGAACAAGCTGATGCACGTTCAGCAGGACCTCGAAGCCCGTGATGGCTGGCGCTTGCAGACCCTGGTCGACAGCACCCTGAGCCGCCTGCAACTGCCGGCCGACAAGACCCTCGCCCAGTTGTCCGGCGGCTGGCGTCGTCGCGTGCTGCTGGCGCAGGCGCTGGTGTCCGAGCCGGATCTGTTGCTGCTCGACGAACCGACCAACCACCTGGATATCGGTGCGATTGCCTGGCTCGAAGAAGCGCTGAAAGATTTCCAGGGCGCTGTGCTGTTCATCACGCACGACCGTTCCTTCCTGCAAAACCTCGCCACGCGCATCCTCGAACTGGATCGCGGCGGCCTGATCGACTGGAACGGCGACTACGCCAGTTTCCTCGTGCACAAAGAAGCCGCGCTGGCCGCTGAAGAGACCGCCAACGCGCTGTTCGACAAGAAACTGGCCCAGGAAGAGGTCTGGATCCGCCAGGGCATCAAGGCGCGTCGCACCCGTAACGAAGGCCGTGTCCGCGCCCTGAAAGCCTTGCGTGTTGAGCGCAGCGAACGTCGCGAGCGTACCGGCAAGGCGAATATTCAGTTGGACACTGCCGACAAGTCCGGCAAGCAGGTGATGGTGCTCGAGAATGTGAGCTTTGCTCACCCGGGTGGTCCGTTCCTGATCAAGGATTTCTCGATGGTGCTGACGCGCGGCGACCGTATCGGTCTGCTCGGCGCCAACGGTACCGGCAAGACCACCCTGCTGAAGCTGATGCTCAGTGGTCTGCAACCGACCAGTGGCAAAGTGGAAGAGGGCACGCGCATCGACGTGGCGTACTTCGACCAGTTGCGTCATCAGCTGGATCTGGAAAAAACCGTTATCGATAACGTTGCCGAAGGTCGCGACTTCATCGATATCGACGGTCAGAGCCGCCATGTGCTGAGCTACCTCGGCGACTTCCTGTTCAGCCCGCAGCGTGCCCGCACGCCGGTCAAGGCGTTGTCAGGTGGCGAGCGTGCGCGTCTGTTGCTGGCCAAGCTGTTCAGCAAGCCGGCCAACCTGCTGGTCCTCGACGAACCGACCAACGACCTCGACGTGGAAACCCTCGAACTGCTCGAAGAGGTGCTGCTGACCTTCAACGGCACTGTGCTGATGGTCAGCCACGACCGGGCATTCCTCGACAACGTCGTCACCAGTACGCTGGTCTTCGAAGGTGAAGGCAAGGTGCGTGAATACGTCGGCGGCTATCAGGACTGGATCCGTCAGGGCGGCTCGCCGCGCCTGTTGGGCGTGACCGAGAGCAAGTCGGGCAAGGCTGACTTGAATTCGGCGGTGGTCACTGCCGAGCCGGCTCCGGTGGCTGCGCCTGCCGCTGCCATCCCGGCTGCCAAGAAGAAGCTCAGCTACAAGCTGCAGCGCGAACTGGAAGCGTTGCCGGGCGACATCGATGCCAAGGAACAGCAGATCGCTGCCGTTGAGGCTGAAATGGCCGACGCGGGTTTCTATCAGCGTCCGCCGGCAGAAACGGCCAAGGTGATTGCTTCGCTGGAGCAGTTGCAGGCTGAGCTGGATGCACTGGTGGAGCGTTGGGCCGAGTTGGATGCCTGATTGCCCCTGATGTGAAAAAGCCCGGCGTTCAGTGATGAGCGCCGGGCTTTTCATATGTAAACGCAGTTCCCTTGTAGGAGTGAGCCTGCTCGCGATAGCGTCCAGATATTCGACACTTTCGTCGACTGTCATAACGCTATCGCGAGCAGGCTCACTCCTACAAGGGATGGTGTTTCAGCGTTTGACCAGGTGTACGGCGAGGACATCACAAGGCGCGCCGTGCAGCACGTCGTTGGCGGTTGAGCCAAGCAGCAATGCCAAACCGTGACGGCCATGACTGCCGACCACGATCAGATCGCACGCTTGTTCCTTGGCGAAATGATGGATTTCCTGGCGTGGCTGGCCATAGGTAAGGTGGCAGTTGGCGCCCTCAAGTTCGGAATATTTGAGTTTCAAACGTTCAAGACGCTCTTTGGCCTGATCGAACTGCTGCTGTTGCAGTTGTGACAGGTCCATTGGCACGTCGCCGCCGAACGCCATGGCCATCGGTTCGACAATGTGCACCAGCGACAGCTTGGCGCCGTTGCTCACCGACAGCTCTCGGGCGCGGTGGATCACTGGGTCGCACTCTTCGGTCAAGTCTACGGCGACCAGGATGTGGTGGTAGGGCATGAGGCGCTCCTCGTAAGGGTTCAATATTGTTAAGTATGGCTGGTTTCAAGCGCATTGGTTCCAAAGTGACGCAATGGGCTCATAAAGATTCGGGAGTACAGATATGACGGTCTGGATAGTGGTGTCAATCCTGCTGGTGGTATTGAGCCCGCTGGCGTGGTTGCGTCCATCGCGCGCGCAGAGCGGACGCATCGGTCTGCGCATGGAGGCGCGGCGCATGGGGCTGGCCATGCAACTGGCACCTCAGGAGTGGCCGCACTGGCTGTCGCAAGAGCCGCCAAACCCCTGCGCGCAGTACCATCGTCCGCGCCGTGGCAGTCAGCCGGCGTGCTGGACGTATTGGCAGAAATCGCCGGGCGTTTGGGTCAATCAATGGCAGGAAATCTGCGAGGATCAGGCGCTGCTTAATCATTTCGAAAAGTTGCCGGGTAACGTCTACAAGGTCGAGGCGGATAAACAGATGATTGCCTTGTATTGGGGCGAGAAAGGCGAAGCAACGGTTTTGCAGGATATCGACGCGACACTGAAAGCGCTGGCGTGACTTGCGCACGTTTTCGCACTGTAACGGTGCGAAACGTCCGGCATACGAGCAGTAAAAAAATGCCGGAGGCGCAGTCGCGACGTCTGCGGATGGTTGAATTTTCGTCGATCCTCGCAGCTCGACCCAATATGAGAAGGGCGAGGGTCTCAATTAGATATCGCAATTTTTTCGAGAATAGGACAGCTTTGCAAGACAGGAGCGTCGAAGGGTTGATGTGGTGAACGACGATATGCCTCATCGAACCGGTCACGGCAGCATTGATCATGGCCACCGTCAAGATTTGAAGCCCTCACGTTTTTCAGGTGCTTTAGATTCCCATGTCACTACATGAGATCTGCTACCAAATGAAATTGCTGCTTCATCCTGCCAGGGTTGTCTCCCTGGTTTTCCTGGCTGTGATACTGGTCGGTACCGCTATCTTGATGCTGCCGATGTCCCAGGCCGAGGGTATTTCCTCCTCTTGGGTAACGGCCTTTTTTACCGCCGTTTCGGCTGTCTGCGTTACTGGGTTGGTAGTGGTGGACACCGGTACTTACTGGTCGACCTTCGGCCAGTCAGTGATCCTGCTGCTGTTCCAGATCGGCGGCTTCGGCATTATGACGGTGGCGACCTTGCTCGGCTTGATGGTCAACCGAGGCTTGCGTCTGCGCACCAAAATGGTCGCACAATTGGAGTCACGCTCGTTGGGGTTGGGCGACATCGCCAGCGTTGCCAGGCTGGTCCTGGTGGTGACATTCGCCTTGGAACTCATCCTCACCCTGTGGCTCACCCTCAGGTTGCACCTGACTTATGATCTGCCATGGGCCAGTGCGGCGTGGAGCGGCCTGTTTCATGCGGTATCAGCATTCAATAATGCGGGTTTCTCCATTTATTCCGACAGCCTGACGCGTTACGCGTTCGATGCCGGGATCCTGTTGCCAATCATGGCTGCGATCATTATTGGCGGCATTGGCTTTCCCGTCTTGTATGACTTGCGCAGCAGATTCAGTGAACCTCGTCGCTGGTCGCTGCATACCAAGCTCACCTTGGTCGGAACGGCAGTCCTGCTTCTAGTCGGGTTTTTAACGCTGCTACTGTTTGAGTGGTTTAACCCGGCTACCCTTGGTCCGATGCCAGTGATCGATAAAGTTCTCTCGGCGGCATTTGCTTCCGTTTCTGCGCGTACAGCCGGATTCAACTCTATTGATATCGGCGCGTTAACTCATGAAAGCTGGGCAATTCACTATCTCCTGATGTTCATCGGGGGTGGCAGTGCGGGCACCGCAGGTGGTGTAAAAGTCGGCACTGTAGCCATTCTGGTTTTACTGGTGATCGCGGAAATTCGTGGACACAGCGACAGCGACGCATTTGGTCGTCGAATCGGTGCCCCGGCCCAGCGCCAAGTGATTACAGTGCTTGTGCTAGGCAGCGCCATGATCGTGCTGGCGACGCTATTTATCATGCGTGAAACAGACCTGCCCACAGATCAGGTCATATTCGAAGTCATCTCAGCGTTTGGCACGGTCGGCTTGTCCACTGGCATTACCGCTGATCTCCCCGCGTCAGCTCAACTCATGCTCACGCTACTGATGTATGTCGGGCGGGTCGGCACTATTACGCTCGCGGCGTCACTGGCTCTGGGCGAACGCCGGATGCCTTACCGCTACCCAGAGGAACATCCTATTGTTGGCTAAATTTCTTTTTACCGAGCAGTTCTCCTTTTCCAAGGGCGATAGCGTGGTAGTGATCGGCCTTGGTCGTTTCGGTGGCTCCGTGGCTCAATCGCTGATGCGGCTCGGTCACGATGTGATGGGCATCGACCAGGATGCCGCGCCAGTCCATGAGTGGGCCGATCTCTTGACTCATGCTGTCCAGGCGGACTCCACCAACCTGATGGTCTTGCGCCAATTGGGTGTAGCCGATTTTGCTCACGCCATTGTGGGGATAGGAACAGATCTGTCAGCTAGCTTGCTGACCATCATGACGCTGACGGAGTTGGGTATCGGGGATATCTGGGTCAAGGCCAGGACGACCGAGCATGGTCAGATAGCCCAGCGGATTGGCGCCCATCACGTTGTCTACCCTGAGAAGGATATGGGGGAACGTGTGGCTCACCTCATTACCGGGCGGATGATCGACTTCATCGAGTTCGATGACGGCTTTGCCATTGCCAAGATTCACGCGCCCCTGGCGAGCCAAAACAACACCTTGGCCGACAGTGATATCCGGGAAAGATTTGGTGTGACGATCGTAGGGTTGAAGCGCGCCAGTCTGGATTTCCAGCACGCCACCCCCAGCACTCTGATCTTGCCGGGCGATCTGCTAATCGTTTCCGGTCCGACCCATCTGATCCAGAAGTTTGCAGGTCATTCGACTTGAGCCGAAAGTAAAAAGCCCGACATGGTCATCGGGCGGGGTTGGCCAGGCAGGCCGGAAACTCTTTTGCCGCTGACCCGGCTTCACACGGGTAGCGCAATTACCTATCGTCCCGTCAGCGTAGCCTTTTAAACAGGGCTCGTTGCGAATTAGGGCGAATTTTCTAACTATTGATTCTATGAATGGCCTCACATGCAGACGCGTGTTGCGGGTCTTCGTGGTACGGAAATGACCGCAAAGTCGCATTTCAACCCGTATTTTGGGCGATTGACAATTGTCGGAAATTCCGTGAAGGTGACGTACCCAAATCAAACGGGCGTATGAATTGAGCGTTTGTCTTACAGACCGCTCCTACAGAATCCCGACTATCGCGTTGGCGGGTGTGCCGGGTGGATTGGCGTCAGCATCGACGAAAAAGCGTCCTGCCAAGCCATTCGCCTGCGTCCGACGTGTACTGTTCAGCTTCCATATCGTGGAGATCAGTTGATGATTTACGAAGGTAAAGCCATCACGGTTAAAGCTCTTGAAAGTGGCATCGTCGAATTGAAATTCGACCTCAAGGGTGAGTCCGTCAACAAGTTCAACCGTCTAACCCTGAACGAACTGCGTCAGGCCGTAGACACCATCAAGGCAGATGCTTCGATCAAGGGCGTGATCGTCAGCAGTGGCAAGGACGTGTTCATCGTCGGCGCCGACATCACCGAATTTGTCGACAACTTCAAGCTGCCGGATGCCGAGTTGGTTGCTGGCAATCTCGAAGCCAACAAGATCTTCAGCGATTTCGAAGACCTCAACGTTCCGACGGTAGCCGCGATCAACGGTATCGCGCTCGGTGGCGGTCTGGAAATGTGCCTGGCGGCTGACTATCGCGTCATGTCGACCAAGGCCAAGATCGGTCTGCCGGAAGTCAAGCTGGGCATCTACCCAGGCTTCGGCGGTACTGTACGTCTGCCGCGTCTGATCGGTGTCGACAACGCCATCGAATGGATTGCCGCCGGCAAGGAAAACCGCCCTGAAGACGCTCTGAAAGTCAGCGCCGTCGACGCCGTGGTTGCTCCAGAGAAACTGCAGGAAGCTGCCCTTGAGCTGATCAAGCGCGCCATTTCCGGCGAGTTCGACTACAAGGCCAAGCGTCAGCCGAAGCTGGAAAAGCTCAAGCTGAACGCCATTGAACAAATGATGGCTTTCGAAACCGCCAAAGGTTTCGTGGCAGGGCAGGCTGGCCCGAACTACCCGGCGCCGGTTGAAGCGATCAAGACCATCCAGAAAGCCGCGAACTTCGGTCGTGACAAGGCGCTGGAAATTGAAGCTGCAGGTTTCGTCAAACTGGCCAAGACCTCTGCCGCGCAGAGCTTGATCGGTCTGTTCCTGAACGATCAGGAGCTGAAGAAAAAGGCCAAGGCCTACGACGAAATCGCCAAAGACGTGAAGCAGGCCGCTGTACTGGGCGCCGGCATCATGGGTGGCGGTATCGCTTATCAGTCGGCTTCCAAAGGTACGCCGATCCTGATGAAGGACATCAACGAGCACGGCATCGAGCAAGGTCTGGCAGAAGCCGCCAAACTGCTGGTTGGCCGCGTTGATAAAGGTCGTATGACCGCTGCGAAAATGGCTGAAGTGCTCAACGGCATTCGTCCGACCCTGTCCTACGGTGATTTCGGTCACGTCGATCTGGTTGTCGAAGCTGTGGTCGAGAACCCGAAGGTCAAGCAAGCCGTACTGGCTGAAGTCGAAGACAAGGTCAAAGAGGACACTATTCTCGCGTCCAACACCTCGACCATTTCCATCAGCTTGCTGGCCAAGGCCCTCAAGCGCCCGGAGAACTTCGTCGGCATGCACTTCTTCAACCCGGTGCACATGATGCCGCTGGTGGAAGTGATCCGTGGCGAGAAGTCCAGCGAACTCGCTGTTGCCACCACCGTTGCCTACGCCAAGAAAATGGGCAAGAACCCGATCGTCGTCAACGACTGCCCGGGCTTCCTGGTCAACCGCGTGCTGTTCCCGTACTTCGGCGGTTTCGCCAAACTGGTCAGCGCTGGTGTCGACTTCGTCCGTATCGACAAAGTCATGGAAAAATTCGGCTGGCCAATGGGCCCGGCGTACCTGATGGACGTGGTCGGCATCGACACCGGACACCACGGTCGTGACGTGATGGCTGAAGGCTTCCCGGATCGCATGAAGGATGACCGACGCTCGGCCATCGACGTGCTTTACGAAGCCAAGCGTCTGGGCCAGAAGAACGGCAAGGGCTTCTATGCCTACGAGGCCGACAAGAAAGGCAAGCAGAAGAAGGTCGCCGATCCGTCGGTGCTGGAAGTGCTCAAGCCGATCGTTTACGAGCAGCGCGAAGTCACCGACGAAGACATCATCAACTGGATGATGATCCCTTTGTGCCTGGAAACCGTGCGTTGCCTGGAAGACGGCATCGTTGAAACTGCCGCCGAAGCCGACATGGGTCTGGTCTACGGTATCGGTTTCCCTCCATTCCGTGGCGGTGCACTGCGCTACATCGATTCGATCGGTGTTGCCGAGTTCGTTGCCCTGGCTGACCAGTACGCTGATTTGGGCGCGCTGTACCACCCGACCGCGAAGCTGCGCGAAATGGCCAAAAACGGCCAGAGCTTCTTCGGTTAAGCGCCCCCAACTAGAGTGAGAGTGAACTTATGAGCTTGAATCCTAGAGACGTCGTGATTGTCGACTTCGGTCGTACTCCGATGGGCCGCTCCAAGGGCGGCATGCACCGCAACACCCGCGCTGAAGACATGTCGGCGCACCTGATCAGCAAATTGCTGGAACGCAACAGCAAGGTCGATCCTGCCGAAGTCGAGGACGTGATCTGGGGCTGCGTCAACCAGACCCTGGAGCAGGGCTGGAACATCGCGCGCATGGCGTCGCTGATGACCCAGATCCCGCACACCTCGGCTGGCCAGACTGTCAGCCGTCTGTGCGGCTCGTCGATGAGCGCTTTGCACACTGCTGCACAAGCAATCATGACCGGTAACGGTGACGTCTTCGTCGTTGGCGGCGTCGAGCATATGGGCCACGTGAGCATGATGCACGGTGTCGATCCGAACCCGCACATGTCGCTGTACGCGGCGAAAGCCTCGGGCATGATGGGCCTGACCGCTGAAATGCTGGGCAAAATGCACGGCATCACTCGCGAACAACAGGACGCTTTCGGCGTGCGCTCCCACCAGTTGGCCCACAAGGCAACTGTGGAAGGCAAGTTCAAAGACGAAATCATCCCGATGCAGGGCTACGACGAAAACGGTTTCCTGAAACTGTTCGACTACGACGAAACCATTCGTCCGGAAACCACCCTGGAAAGTCTGGCGGCCCTCAAGCCTGCCTTCAATCCAAAGGGCGGCACCGTGACTGCCGGTACTTCGTCGCAGATTACCGATGGTGCTTCGTGCATGATCGTGATGTCGGCGCAGCGTGCTCAGGATCTGGGTATCCAGCCAATGGCAGTGATCCGTTCGATGGCAGTGGCGGGTGTGGATCCGGCGATCATGGGCTATGGTCCAGTTCCGGCCACGCAGAAAGCGCTGAAGCGTGCGGGTCTGGGTATCAACGATATCGACTTCTTCGAGCTCAACGAAGCTTTCGCTGCACAGGCCCTGCCAGTGCTGAAAGATCTGAAAGTTCTCGACAAGATGAACGAGAAGGTTAACCTGCACGGCGGCGCGATCGCCCTGGGTCACCCGTTCGGTTGCTCCGGTGCCCGTATTTCCGGCACTTTGCTGAACGTGATGAAGCAGAATAGCGGCACCTTCGGGGTGGCCACTATGTGCATTGGTCTCGGCCAAGGCATCTCCACCGTCTTCGAACGCGTTTAAGCGTCTCGTCGATGGAAGCCGGGGCCAAGTGCCCCGGTTTTTGTTTTTGTGGATTTATTTTGTTTTTATTTTGAAAAAATTTGAGTGAGGGCCAAAGCATGCCGATACAACCAGGGCTCTACCAGCATTACAAAGGTCCGCAGTACCGCGTATTCAGTGTTGCGCGGCATTCCGAGACCGAAGAAGAAGTGGTCTTTTACCAAGCCCTGTATGGCGATTACGGCTTTTGGGTGCGTCCTCTGAGCATGTTTCTCGAGTCGGTCGAGGTTGACGGCGAGCAAGTGCCACGCTTTGCTTTGGTGCAAGCCGAACCGAGCCTTTTTTCCAAGGCATGAGGCAAGTGCGCAGAGAACCCTGTGCTTGACCTCACCTTGTATCAACTATATATAGCGGTGCCGCGTCAGGCGCCAACCGCCTTTCACTTCTAGAATTCAGGAATTTTCTGATCCATGGGCAAATCGCTGGTCATTGTGGAATCCCCGGCTAAGGCCAAGACCATCAACAAGTATCTGGGTAACCAATACGTGGTGAAGTCGAGTATCGGCCATATCCGAGACCTGCCCACCAGCGGTTCGGCTAGCGCCAGCAAAGAGCCAGCCGCCAAGCGCGGCAAGGCTGCTGCGGGCGAAGGTCCGGTGCTCTCGCCGAAAGAGAAAGCGCGCAAGCAGCTTGTCTCGCGTATGGGTGTCGATCCCGATCATGGCTGGAAAGCCAAGTACGAGATCCTCCCGGGCAAAGAGAAAGTCATCGAAGAGCTGCGCCGGCTCGCCAAAGATGCTGACACCATCTATCTCGCAACCGACTTGGATCGCGAGGGGGAAGCCATTGCCTGGCACCTGCGCGAAGCCATCGGTGGTGATGACAGCCGCTACAAGCGCGTCGTGTTTAACGAAATCACCAAGAAGGCGATTCAGGAAGCGTTCTCCCAGCCGGGCGAACTGGACATCGATCGTGTCAACGCTCAGCAGGCGCGTCGCTTCCTCGACCGCGTTGTGGGTTACATGGTTTCGCCGCTGCTGTGGGCGAAGATCGCCCGTGGCCTGTCCGCCGGTCGCGTGCAATCGGTTGCCGTGAAACTGGTGGTCGAGCGTGAGCGCGAGATTCGCGCGTTCAACCCGGAAGAATACTGGGAAGTGCATGCCGATCTCGGCACCACCAAAGGCTCGACCGTACGTTTCGAAGTCGCTCGCGAGAAAGGCGAAGCCTTCAAGCCGCTGAACGAAGCTCAGGCCATGGCCGCGCTGGAGAAGCTCAAGGCTTCCAGCTACAGCATCGTCAAGCGCGAAGACAAGCCGACCAGCAGCAAGCCATCGGCGCCGTTCATCACGTCCACGTTGCAACAGGCCGCGAGTAACCGCCTGGGCTTCGGCGTGAAGAAAACCATGATGATGGCCCAGCGGCTGTACGAAGCCGGCTACATCACTTATATGCGTACCGACTCGACCAACCTCTCGGCCGATGCCGTGACGATGGCTCGTGCTTACATCGAAGATGAATTCGGCAAGAAGTACCTGCCGGAGACGCCGAACGTCTACAGCAGCAAGGAAGGCGCACAAGAGGCTCACGAAGCGATTCGTCCGTCCGACGCCAACACCATTCCGAGCAAGCTGGCGGGCATGGAACGTGATGCCGAGCGTCTTTACGAGCTGATCTGGCGCCAATTCCTCGCTTGCCAGATGCTGCCGGCGCAATACTTGTCGACGACGGTCAGCGTAGGTGCTGGCGACTTCGAGCTGCGCGCCAAGGGCCGCATCCTCAAGTTCGACGGTTACACTCGCGTGATGCCGCAGATTGCCAAGCCAGGCGATGACGACGTTCTGCCGGACATGGCACAGGGCGACGTGATGAAGCTGATCAAGCTTGATCCGTCCCAGCACTTCACCAAACCGCCGGCCCGTTACTCGGAAGCCAGCCTGGTTAAGGAAATGGAAAAGCGCGGTATCGGTCGTCCTTCGACCTATGCAGCGATCATTTCGACTATTCAGGATCGCGGCTACGTGACCCTGCACAACCGCCGTTTCTACTCGGAAAAGATGGGCGACATCGTTACCGAGCGTCTGTCGGAGAGCTTCTCGAACCTCATGGACTACGGCTTCACCGCCGGCATGGAAGAGAATCTCGATGATGTGGCGCAGGGCGAGCGTGACTGGAAAAACGTGCTGGACGAGTTCTATGGCGACTTCAAAAAGAAACTCGAAGTAGCCGAGAATCCGGAAAACGGCATGCGTGCCAACCAGCCGGTCATGACCGATATTCCATGCACCACTTGCGGTCGTCCGATGCAGATCCGTACTGCTTCGACCGGCGTGTTCCTCGGTTGCTCGGGCTACAGCCTGCCGCCGAAAGAGCGCTGCAAGGCCACCGTCAACCTGGTGCCGGGCGACGAAATCGCTGCGGACGACGAGGGTGAGTCGGAATCGCTGGTGTTGCGTGGCAAGCATCGCTGCCCGATCTGCAGCACGGCGATGGACGCTTACCTGCTCGACGAGAAGCGCAAGCTGCACATCTGCGGTAACAACCCGGATTGCGCCGGCTACGAAATCGAAGAGGGCAGCTATCGCATCAAGGGCTACGAAGGTCCGAGCCTGGAGTGCGACAAGTGCGGCAGCGAGATGCAGCTCAAGACTGGCCGTTTCGGCAAGTTCTTCGGTTGCACCAACCCGACGTGCAAAAACACCCGCAAACTGCTGAAGAGCGGTGATGCGGCGCCGCCGAAGATGGATCCGGTGAAGATGCCTGAGCTGAAATGCGAAAAGGTCAACGACACCTACATCCTGCGTGACGGTGCGTCCGGCCTGTTCCTGGCGGCCAGTCAGTTCCCGAAAAACCGCGAGACTCGTGCTCCGCTGGTGATCGAGATTCTGCCGCACAAGGATGAGATCGATCCGAAGTATCACTTCCTGTGCGATGCGCCGCAGAAGGATCCTGATGGTTTGCCAGCAGTGATCCGCTACAGCCGCAAGACCAAGGAGCAGTACGTGCAGACCGAAGTCGACGGTAAGCCTACTGGCTGGAAGGCGTACTACGACGGTGGCAAATGGACCGTTGAAGACAAACGCAGTGCGAAGGCCAAGGCCGAGTAAGCGTTAGTCCTTCAATGAAAAGGCCGCATGAAACCTTCGGGTTTGCATGCGGCCTTTTTGTTTTGTGCTTGCGGTGGGATCGGCTGATCCATGACACTGTCGGGTCTGTGTGACGCAATTATTTCGCTGTGGAGACTGCCGGCATGGCGCACGAACTCTATACCCGCACCAATCAAAAAATCTATTTCGCCGGTCTGTCGCTGGAAGCTCTTGCTCGCGCCGAAGAGGGGCGGGCGATGAATTCGTTGGCGCTGATTCAGGCTGGGCGCGAATCGGCGTTGTTTCATCTATACGGCGCATTGCTTGGGCTGTGCCATGAGATCGCCGGGTTTTACCGTCTGCCGCAGGCCAATGCGCCTCGGGCAGAAATGCTGCTGACCCGCGAAGTGCTGGAGTCCATCGCGATTCCCGAGCTCGCTGAAATGGTTGAGTTGGCGGGCAATCCGGAAACCTGGCTGGCAAAACTGCTGGCGGCACACTCGGCGATGTTCCAGCCACCAAGGGTGCCTCACAAGCCCAAGGGCGATGTGACACAGCCGTTGATTCAGGCAGTCAATCTGGATGAAGAAGAAGCGCCGCAGGAGTTGAGTCGTGAAGAGCTGGAGAGTTGGCGGCAGAATCTCAAAGGCCTGGCCATTCGTTTTCGCGAAGGTTTGAACGAGTGCTGACGGTGATTGACGCGGTGGCAATCTGAAACATGCTGCTGGTCAAGATCCCGAGCGAAGCCTGAATGATGTCTATATAATCCCTGCCTTTCGTGGAGAACAGACCTATATGCCAACGTCCTTTCTAGAAATTGTCGAGTTACCCGACGGCCGAATCGAACTGCGCAGGGCTGAGGACGAGGGTTCTCTGGTGACTCTGGATTTCTCCGAGGATGCCAAGACATTCCTGCAGGGCCAGCACGTGGAAATCGCCAAGGCAATGTTGAGCGTCGGCGTGCAGATGGCAGGTCGGATGATCGAGGGTGAGTTTGATAAAGAAGAGGGGCCGCGGGTTCTTCACTGATTCCCGGCTGCTTCAGGTTCTTGTCGATACCGCTTCAGATCGGCTTCTCTGTCCTTGGAGAAGCCCTGCGCTTCACACAGCGCGCTTAACTTGTAATCAACCCAATCGAATGTTCAGACTTTGAGCGTCGCCCGTGCGTGCAGCGCTGATCAGTTGTTGCCGTGAACTTGTGTTCAGCGGGTTAAGCCAAGTGACCACTGTGTGGCTGCGACCCAGGCGCAAGGCTTCGCAAGCGAGTTGCTGAGCACTTTGAGTGCCTCGCGGTTGCAGCAGCAAAATGCGTTCGCGGTTAAGGCCGGCATCCCGCAACCACGTTTGAGTCAGGCTGGCAGGTGGTGCGATCAGTGTCAGCCAGCGTGCGTCCTGATCGTCGCTCAATTCGCGAAGGATCGGAGCAAGCAGGTTCAGGCAGTTCCCGGCCGCACCGCGCAATGACAGCTCGCTGAATACTTCGGGTTCGGCATTCCAGGGGCGTTCGACCACTTCTTTCAGGATCGGCGCCATCGGTTGCGCCAGAAACGCTTCGAATAAAGGCAGTTGTGTTTGCTGAGGTATGTGTGGGAACTGCATAAAGCCTCCTTTAGCGGCGGATTACGCCGACACTCAAGCCTTCGATCACCAGTTCCTGATCTTTCAGGTCGACTTCGATAGGGGCGAACTCAGGGTTTTCGGCAATCAGCCAGACTTTGCTGCCTTCACGCTTGAAGCGTTTGACGGTCACTTCATCGCCGATCCGGGCGACAACGACCTGACCATTACGTGCTTCGCGAGTGGTATGGACAGCGAGCAAGTCACCGTCAAAAATACCGATGTCCTTCATACTCATGCCGTGTACGCGCAGCAGGTAGTCGGCGCGAGGGTGGAAGAACGCTGGGTTGATGTTGCAGGATTCCTCGATGTGCTGCTGGGCGAGAATCGGTGCACCGGCAGCGACCCGGCCAATGATGGGCAGGGTAGAGTCGTCGGCCTTGGCTTCAAAGCCCGGGATGCGAATGCCGCGCGAAGCGCCAGGGGTCATTTCGATGGCACCCTTGCGGGCCAGCGCCTTGAGGTGTTCTTCTGCCGCGTTGGGCGACTTGAAACCCAGTTCCTGAGCTATTTCCGCGCGGGTTGGCGGGTAGCCGTTGTCTTCGAGGCAACGTTTGATAAAGGCCAGAATCTCGGCTTGGCGTGGCGTCAGCTTTAGCATAATGATCGCTCTGTCTTTTTATACAGTGACTGGGATTATATACAGTGAAGCGGTCTTGGCAATGCCCGTTTTTTTGCACGCCGCCGGACGGTCGACGGGCTGCCTTATTAATGCGTTGGTCTTGTGTGGTTAAATAGCTGACCGACCATTCCCAAAACGAACCGGCAGGCTTGACAATGCACAGGCTGAAACGTATGTTTCAAACAAGTGTTTGTCAGGCGGAGTAGCCATGGCCCAGTCGGAAACCGTTGAACGCATTCTTGATGCTGCCGAGCAGTTGTTCGCGGAGAAAGGTTTCGCTGAAACCTCATTGCGTTTGATCACCAGCAAGGCTGGCGTCAACTTGGCAGCAGTCAACTATCATTTCGGCTCCAAGAAAGCGCTGATTCAGGCCGTGTTCTCGCGCTTTCTCGGGCCTTTCTGTACCAGCCTCGATAAAGAGCTGGAACGTCGACAGGCCAAGCCTGAAAACAAACCCACACTGGAAGAGCTGCTGGAAATTCTCGTCGAGCAGGCGCTGGTGGTTCAGCCGCGCAGTGGTAACGACCTGTCGATTTTCATGCGTTTGCTCGGTCTTGCGTTCAGCCAGAGCCAAGGCCATTTGCGTCGTTATCTTGAAGACATGTACGGCAAGGTGTTCCGCCGCTACATGCTGCTGGTCAACGAAGCGGCGCCACGCATTCCGCCGATCGAGTTGTTCTGGCGCGTGCACTTCATGCTGGGCGCCGCGGCGTTCAGCATGTCCGGCATCAAGGCCTTGCGCGCAATCGCCGAGACCGATTTTGGCGTCAACACCTCCATCGAGCAGGTCATGCGCCTGATGGTGCCGTTCCTCGCTGCGGGCATGCGCGCCGAAACCGGTGTTACCGATGCGGCGATGGCGACTGCGCAACTGCGTCCGCGCAGTAAATCAACGCCGGTAGCCGCCAAGGTTTAACCGCGCACGGGTGGGCGCGGCAGCTGGTATCCGCTAAGCTAGCCGCCCATGCCGACTCTCGTTTTGAACCCGTTATCCAATGAAATCGCCAATCTGCCGGGCACCGCCCTCGGTGGCGATTTCGTGCGGATCGGGTTTTTCGTTTTCAAGGAATCTCTATGACTGCTGGCCTGCAAGGCTCGTTGATGGTGGACGTCGCCGGTACCTGGCTGACGGCCGAAGATCGCCAATTTTTGCGTCAGCCCGAAGTGGGCGGCCTGATCATTTTTGCCCGCAACATCGAACACCCACGCCAGGTGCGTGAGCTGAGCGCGGCGATTCGCGCAATTCGTCCGGATCTGCTGCTCGCGGTGGATCAAGAGGGTGGGCGCGTACAGCGTCTGCGTCAGGGTTTTGTACGTTTGCCGGCCATGCGCGCTATTGCTGACAATCCGAATGCCGAGTATCTGGCCGAACAATGTGGCTGGATCATGGCCACCGAAGTGCTGGCAGTCGGACTCGATCTGAGTTTCGCACCTGTGCTTGATCTCGATTACCAGCGCAGCGCCGTGGTCGGCACCCGTTCCTTTGAAGGCGATCCCGAGCGTGCCGCTCTGCTCGCCGGGGCGTTCATTCGCGGCATGAACAGTGCGGGCATGGCTGCCACCGGCAAGCATTTCCCGGGTCATGGCTGGGCCGAGGCCGACTCCCACGTCGCCATCCCCAACGACGAGCGCAGCCTTGAAGATATCCGCGCCAACGACCTCGTGCCGTTCGCCAGACTCAGCAAGCAACTGGCCGCCGTCATGCCGGCTCACGTCATTTATCCGCAAGTCGATTCGCAGCCGGCAGGCTTCTCCCGGCGCTGGTTGCAGGACATTCTGCGTGGCGAGTTGCAGTTTGACGGCGTGATCTTCAGCGATGACCTGTCGATGGCTGGCGCTCACGTAGTCGGCGACGCCGCCAGTCGCATCGAAGCAGCGCTGACTGCCGGTTGCGACATGGGCCTGGTGTGCAACGATCGCGCCGCCGCCGAACTGGCGCTGAGCGCCGCGCAACGGATGAAGGTCAAGCCGTCCGCACGCATCGCCCGCATGCGTGGTCAGGCATTCGCCAGCACCGACTATCGTCAGGATCCGCGCTGGCTGACCGCCATTGGCGCGCTCAAAGATGCTCAACTGATTGACTAAGGATTTTTCGCTATGACGGTTTACGCAATCATCGGTGGCACCGGCCTGACTCAACTCGAAGGCCTGAGCATTCGTCAGTCGCTGGCAGTTGATACGCCTTATGGCGCACCCTCCGCCGAAGTGCAGATTGGTGAATACGCCGGCAAGGAAGTGCTGTTCCTCGCCCGTCACGGCCATCCGCATCGCTTCCCGCCGCACAAGGTCAACTACCGCGCCAACCTCTGGGCGTTGAAGCAGGCAGGCGCCGAGGCGATTATCGCGGTCAACGCTGTGGGCGGGATTCACCCGGCCATGGGCACCGGGCATTTTTGTGTGCCGCATCAGATCGTCGACTACACCAGTGGTCGCGAGCACACCTATTTCGCCGATGATCTGGAGCATGTCACGCACATCGACTTCAGCTTTCCCTACAGCGAGCCATTGCGTCAGCAGTTGATTGCAGCGCTGGCCGCTGAAGGTTGTGAGTTCAGCGATCAGGGCGTTTACGCCTGCACACAAGGACCACGCCTGGAGACGGTCGCCGAAATCGTGCGTCTGGAACGAGATGGCTGCGACATCGTCGGCATGACCGGTATGCCGGAAGCTGTGCTGGCTCGCGAACTGGAACTGGACTACGCCTGTTTGTCGCTGGTGGTGAATCCGGCAGCGGGCAAGACCACTGAAGTGATCACCATGGCCGAGATCGAGCAGGCGTTGCATGACGGGATGGGCAAAGTGAAGTCGACGTTGGCGCGGGTGCTCAAGGGCTGATCCTTGCCTGAGACCGAGTCGACCCCATCGCGAGCAGGCTCACTCCTACAGGGGATTTGTGATTGCCACGGATCATTGTAGGAGTGAGCCTGCTCGCGATCACTATCTATCTGGCAAGCAGATCTCAGCGCTTGTCGAGCTTATCCGGCAGCGGCGCAAACAGTGCTTCGATATCATCGTTCTGCAGCTTCCAGTCCCCAGCCTTGCGCCCGTCCAGCACGCCTGCCGCCAGGTCGGACTTCTCCTTCTGCAGATGCTGAATCTTCTCTTCCACCGTGCCCCGGGCAATCATCTTGTAGACGAAAACCGGCTTCTCCTGGCCGATCCGATACGCACGGTCCGTCGCCTGATTCTCGGTCGCCGGGTTCCACCACGGGTCGTAGTGAATCACCGTGTCTGCTTCAGTCAGGTTCAAACCGACACCGCCAGCCTTCAAGCTGATCAGAAAGATCTGACGCGTGCCGCTCTGGAATTCCTTCACCGGTGTGCGTCGATCACGGGTCTGGCCCGTCAACAGCGCATAGGCGACATTGCGTTTTTTCAGCTCGATTTCGATCAGTGACAGCATCGACGTGAACTGCGAAAACAGCAGAATCCGCCGACCTTCCTCGAACAATTCCTCAAGCATCTCCATCAGGCTATCGAGCTTGCCCGACGTGCTGCCCCGGGCGGGCAGGGTGGCGTCGTTGACCAGGCGCAAATCACAGCAAACCTGGCGCAGCTTCAGCAAGGCTTCGAGAATGATGATCTGACTGCGCGCCACGCCCTTGCGAGTGATCTCGTCGCGGACTTTTTTGTCCATCGCCAAGCGCATGGTTTCGTATACGTCGCGCTGGGCTTCGTTGAGGTCGACCCAGTGGATGATTTCTGTCTTGGGCGGCAGTTCAGTCGCAACCTGTTCCTTGGTGCGGCGCAGCAGGAACGGTTTTATCCGACCATTGAGGTGCTGAAGTCTGACTTCGCTGCCGCGTTTTTCGATCGGTACACGGTAATCGGCGTTGAAGCTTTTCACGTCACCGAGCCAGCCGGGCAGCAGGAAGTGGAACAGTGACCACAATTCACCGAGGTGGTTTTCCAGTGGTGTGCCGCTCAGGCACAGGCGCTGGCGGGCATTCAATTCGCGGGCAGCTTGCGCCGCTTTGCTATTCGGATTCTTGATGTATTGCGCTTCGTCCAGCACCAGTACGTGCAGTGGCTGTTGTGCCAGGCGTTCGACGTCCTTGGGCAGCAGGGCATAGGTGGTGAGGATCAGGTCGAAGTCGGCCAGGTTGTCAAAATGCTTCTTGCGGCTGGCCCCGTACAGCGCGACCACTTTCAGTTGCGGTGTGAAGTGCGCCGCTTCATCGAGCCAGTTCGGAATCAGGCTGGTGGGCATCACCACCATGCATGGCCGATCAAGTCGTCCGGCGTTTTTCTCGCTGAGAATATGCGCCAGAGTCTGTAGGGTTTTACCCAGGCCCATGTCGTCCGCGAGAATCCCGCCGACTTCCAGTTGTCGCAACGATTGCATCCAGCTCAAGCCTTCGAGCTGGTAAGGGCGCAGCGTCGCGTTCAAGCCTTCTGGCGCTTCTGTGCTGAAGTCACGAATGTCACGCAGCCGCTGAGCGAACGTGCGAATCTGCTCGCCGCCCTCCCACAGCAGCGGAAGGCCCTCCAGCGAATTGAGACGGGTGGCGTCGGCCCTGCTCAGGCGCAGACTGGTCTCGCCGGGTTCCTGCAAATAGAACTCACCGAGGGTGGTCAATACCGGCTTCAATCGCCCGAGCGGCAAGGCAACTTGCAGCGGCCCGTGCTCGCTGTTGCGCTGCGGAATGTTGACCAGAATCAGCTCGTCATCGCGACGGCGCGCAAGGCGTTCCGGGTTGAGGATTTCCGCGTGTGAGCGCATCAGATTGAGCAGGATCGGCAGCAGACTCAGGCGCTCACCGTTGACGATGATGCCCAGCTCAAGATCAAACCAATCGCGCTCCGGCGCCTGTTCGACCGTGGCGTACCAGTCATCCACCGCCGTCAGATCAAAGCCGAATTCCTCGTCGATCTGCAATTCCCAGCCTTGGGTGCGCAGCTTCGGCAGGTCGTTGAGGGTGAACGTCAGCCAGGCGCTGTCGTTGACCATCTCATACAGTTCGCCGGCGCTTTCCGGCAGTGCCTTGCTCTGACGGGTGGCGATACGGAAACCGAGGATTCGTAACTGCTCGCGGTAGGACTGTTCGACTTCCGGGTGGCGTTTTATCCGCAGTGTCTGCGTTTCCTGGCGAATCAGGATGTCACTGTTCTTCTGCCCGCTGACGTACTCGTCCAGATAGCTGAACGACAGCGCTGCGCGATGTTGAATGTAGCGCTGCATCTTGCCGTTGCGCGGCTCGAAGGCACTGAATTCGACGCTGGCCAGCCACAGGCGTGGCATCGGCTGGACGTTTTCCACCCGCACTTGTGGTGGTGCTTTCGGGTTGCGGTTTTCCAGCACGGCCTGGAGTTTTTCCAGCAGTTCGGCGTCTTTGGCGGCGGCGGGGTAGTCGAGGGTTTCCTGGATCTGCAGCAATACCGCTGCGCAATGTTTGCAGTTGGTGCGAACCGGGCAGGTGCAGGCAGCATCGACCAGCAGCAAAGTGCCTTTGGCTGACTCGCGCAGGTGAATGGTCTGACGGTAAACGTTACCGCCAGAGCCTTCGCAACTGGCGGTGATGGTCGCATCGCCGACCTGGGCGATGCGTACCCGGTTTTCCAGGGCGTAGCGGCGGCCACGCTCCAGGCTCTGTTCCTTGAATCGGCTGACCCAGGAGGGTGCCAACGGTTTACTCAGGGGCGGGGACATAAGGACTTCGATCAGTCCGGAATAGCTTCAGCCGCTTCCCGTGGCGCGGGCGCCGTCAGGGAAGTGATCTTGATCAGCAGGGCCAGGTGACCGTTATCGAGGTAGTTGAGTTGACCGTTTTTGGTGTGGCTGTCCTGCTTCAGGCGCTCGCTGGCGGTGACCATGCCGTTGGCGTCGATCTGGTTGACCCAGAAATCGGCGTTCACGTCGGTGAAGCGCCCGAGTTTCATTTCCAGGGTGCCCTCGATCGGAAACTGACCGAACTGTTCCTTGCCATCGCTGACGGCAACCTTGGTCGGCGCCTCGCCAAGGGTCTGTTGCCAGGCCTTGTGCAGCAACACGCTGTACTCGCCGCTGGCGGTGAGTTTGGTGGCGACATCGTTCAGGGCCGGGGTGCGCTGGCTGTCATCGGCCAGGCGCTGGGCGCCGGCGGCCCAGTCTTCCGGCGCAGCGCGGCTGACAATGGCCGGAACTGCGTTCTGGCGCACCAGAATCATTTCGACCTGATACAGGTCATCGGCAAACGCCATCGGTGCTACGAAAGTCAGTAGCAAAGTCAGTGAGCGAAACAGGCGCATGCGGCGTCCTTCAAGCAGTTTTCGGGATGAGGCGCTCGAACAGCGCCTCTACAGTATTAAAGCGCTCTTCCGGGCGCTCCATCGGCACCTGGAACTTGAACATCGTGGCGCCTTCGAATTTGTAGCGTTTTGGCTGGCTCTGGATCAGCTTGATCAGGGTCATCGGGTCGACCGGCGTCTGCGCGGCGAACTCGATGCGTCCACCCTGCGGGCCGCCGTCGACCTTCTTGATGCCTAACTGCTCAGCCTGCAACTTCAAGGCCGTGATGCGCACCAGATTCTTCGTCGGCTCGGGGAGCAGACCGAATCGGTCGATCATCTCGACTTGCAGATCCTTCAAACCTTCCTCGTCGGTGGCCGAGGCGATGCGCTTGTACAGGATCAGGCGGGCGTGAACATCCGGCAGATAATCTTCCGGAATCAGCGCCGGCACCCGCAGGTTGACCTCCGGGCCGCCGCCGAGCGGTTGATCAAGGTTCGGTTGCTCACCCTTGCGGATCGACTTCACCGCACGTTCAAGCATTTCCATGTACAGCGTGAAACCCACGGCTTGAATCTGCCCGCTCTGGCCGTCGCCGAGCAATTCGCCGGCGCCACGGATTTCCAGGTCATTGGTTGCAAGGACGAAACCGGCACCGAGATCCTGAGTGTTGGCGATCGCCTCCAGACGCTTTTCCGCGTCCGAGGTGATTTGCTGGCGCGGCGGTGTCAGCAGGTAAGCGTAAGCCTGGTGGTGGCTGCGACCCACGCGACCGCGCAGCTGGTGCAGTTGTGCCAGGCCGAACTTGTCGGCGCGCTCAATGATGATGGTGTTGGCGCTCGGCACGTCGATGCCGGTCTCGATGATGGTCGAGGCAATCAGCACGTTGAAGCGCTTGTGGTAGAAGTCGCTCATCACCTGTTCGAGTTCGCGCTCGCGCATCTGCCCGTGGCCGATGCCGATCCGCGCTTCCGGCACCAGTTCGGCGAGGTCGGCGGCGCATTTCTCGATGGTCTTCACATCGTTGTGCAGATAATAAACCTGGCCGCCGCGCAGCAGTTCACGGAGCAGGGCTTCCTTGACCGTGCTCTTGTTCTGCTCCATGACGAAGGTGCGCACCGACAAGCGGCGCGCTGGCGGCGTGGCGATGATCGACAGGTCGCGCATGCCCGACACCGCCATGTTCAGCGTGCGCGGAATCGGCGTGGCGGTCAGCGTAAGGATGTCGACTTCGCTGCGCAGGGCCTTGAGCTGTTCTTTCTGACGCACACCAAAACGGTGCTCTTCGTCGATGATCACCAGCCCGAGGTTTTTGATTTTGACGTCATCGGACAGCAGCTTGTGGGTGCCGATGACGATGTCGATCTTGCCTTCCGCCAGATCGGCGATCGCCGCATTCACTTCCTTGGCCGACTTGAAGCGGCTCATCACTTCCACGGTCACTGGCCAGTCGGCGAAACGGTCGCGGAAGCTGTTGTAGTGCTGCTGGGCGAGCAGGGTGGTCGGCACCAGAATCGCCACCTGACGGCCGCCGTGCACGGCGATGAACGCTGCGCGCATGGCCACTTCGGTCTTGCCGAAACCGACGTCGCCGCAGACCAGTCGATCCATCGGTTTCGGCGCGAGCATGTCTGCGCGCACGGCTTCGATGGTCGATTGCTGATCCGGCGTTTCTTCGAACGGGAAACCTGCACTGAACGTTGCGTAATCGGCTTTCGGGTCGGCGAACGCGTAACCTTCGCGCGCCGCACGACGGGCATAGATGTCGAGCAGTTCAGCGGCGACGTCACGTACCTGTTCAGCGGCTTTGCGCTTGGCTTTCTGCCAGGTCTCGGAGCCGAGGCGGTGCAGTGGGGCCAGCGCATCGTCGCTGCCGGTGTAGCGCGCGATCAAATGCAGGTTGGCCACCGGCACGTAGAGCTTGGCGTTCTCGGCGTATTCGAGGGTGAGAAATTCGGCGGCCTGGCTGTCGATTTCCAGAATCGTCAGACCCAGGTAGCGGCCGACACCGTGGTCGATGTGCACTACCGGTGCACCTTCGCGCAGCTCGGTGAGGTTCTTGATCACCGCGTCGTTGTTGCCGTCAGCGCGTTTTTCACGACGGCGACGCTGCATCACGCGTTGCCCGAACAGCGGGCTTTCCGCGACCAGCGCCAGTGCCGGGTCATCCAGCATCAGGCCTTCATCGAGCGGGGCAATGGTGATCGCCAGGCGATCCTTGCTCGCGACGAAGTCCGGCCAGCTGTCGACGGTTTTCGGTCGCAGCTTCAGGCGTTCCAGCAGCTCCAGCAACACTTCGCGACGCCCCGCAGATTCGGCGGTGAACAGCACGCGTCCGGGGAATTCGTCGAGGAATGCAGAAAGTGCCGCCAGTGGTTGCGTGGCTTTGGCTTCAATCGCCAGATTCGGCAACGCCTGTGCCGGGAAGCGTTCGCGACCGACGCCGGTTTCCACGTCCTGCTGGCTGGCGACCACGCGCGGCCAGCTCTTCAGGCGGGCGAAGCAGTCTTCCACCGGCAGGAACAATTCGGCCGGTGGCAATAGAGGGCGCGATGGATCGACGCGGCGCTCTTCATAACGATTGCGCACATCGTTCCAGAAGTTTTCCGCCGCCTGCTCGATACCCGGCAGCGAGAACACTTGCGTGTCCTGGGGCAGGTAATCGAACAGGGTCGAGGTTTCGTCGAAGAACAGCGGCAGGTAGTACTCGATGCCGGCCGGCGTAATCCCGCTGCTCAAATCCTGAAAGATCGGGCAGCGGCGGAAGTCGACGTCAAAGCGCTCGCGGAAACGCGCCTTGAAGCGGGTTACCGCGTCTTTTTGCAGCGGGAACTCACGGGCCGGCAACAGCTTGACCGATTCGACCTTGTCGATGGAGCGCTGATTTTCCGGATCGAAAGTACGCAGGGTTTCGATTTCGTCGTCGAACAGGTCGATGCGATACGGCAGTTTGCTGCCCATCGGGAACAGATCGATCAGCGCACCGCGCACGGTGAATTCGCCGTGTTCATACACCGTGTCGACGTAGCGATAGCCACTGGCTTCGAGTCGCGAGCGCATCTGTTCGACGTCGAGCTTCTGGCCGACATCCAGCACCAGACTGCTGCCGAGCAGGAATTTGGTCGGCGCCAGTCGATGCAGCGCCGTGGTGATCGGCACCACCAGCACGCCATGTTCCAGCTCCGGCAGTCTATAAAGGCTGGCGATGCGCTGGGAAATGATGTCCTGGTGCGGCGAGAACAGGTCGTACGGCAGGGTTTCCCAGTCGGGGAAATGCAGAACGGGCAAATCCGGGGCGAAGAAACTCAGCTCCTGTTCCAGCCGTTCGGCACTCTGGCTGTCGGCGGTCAGTAGCAGGGTGAAGCGCTTGGCAGCGCTGGCAGCCTCGGCAATCGCCAGGCTCAGGGCGGCACCGGGCAAGTTGCCCCAGTGCTGTTTACCTGCCGCGGCAGGGAGAAGCGGTAGACGCAGAACAGGCACGGAAGGTTGAGCTCCAGGCGTTGCGACAAAGTCGGTAATTGTAGCGGCGTCCGGTGCTGCCTGTCAGTTGCAGACTGTGTCTATATTCGCTGTTTGCGCAAAATGTAGTGGTAACCATAAAAACGAGCACTTTTTTAACGGTTATGTAGTGCCGAAAGAGGGTGGTGTTACGGAGGGTTACAGACATCGTCTAACAGTTGTCGAAAAATTGACTGCGCTGGAAGCCCCGGTTTTACTGGGCTGGAGAGGGGCGTTATTTTTTGTGCCGGAATTTTGTTACCGATTGCGCGACAAGCGCGCATTGCTACAAGAGGTTCTCGGCGGCATAATGTAGCCCCTTTTTTCTGCCCCTACATGTGGAAGGTTCCCGTGACTCAGAAGCCCGACCAGTGTCTTGGTGAATGGATCGACCGTGAAGCACTCGCAGAAGCGATGATTCCGCTTATCGGTCAGCTCTACCGCAATAACAACGTGGTGAGCTCGATCTATGGCCGCAGCCTGATCAACCAGTCTGTCATCGCGATTCTCAAAGCTCATCGCTTTGCTCGCCATCGTTCTGCCGACGACAGCGAACTCTCCGTCCACGAAACATTCCCACTGCTCAAAGCCATGAGCGAGCTCAAGCTCGGCGCGGCTTCGGTGGATCTGGGCAAGTTGGCGTTCAAATTCCGCAGCGAAGGCAATGGCCGTACCGCCGAGCAATTCGTTCGTGAAGAAATGGCTGACGTGGTTGGCCAGCAAAACGCTTCGGCCCGCAAAGGCACTGACGTTGTGCTGTACGGTTTCGGTCGTATCGGCCGTCTGCTGGCGCGCATCCTGATCGAGAAAACCGGTGGTGGCGACGGTCTGCGTCTGCGTGCCATCGTCGTGCGTAAAGGCGCCGACAACGACCTGACCAAACGCGCCAGCCTGCTGCGTCGCGATTCGGTACACGGTTCGTTCAACGGCACCATTACCATCGACGAAGAAAACAACACCATCACCGCCAACGGTAACCTGATCCAGGTGATCTACGCGAAGAACCCGACCGAGGTGGATTACACCCAGTACGGCATCAAAGACGCGCTGCTGGTGGACAACACCGGTGTATGGCGTGACGCTGATGGCCTGGGCCAGCATTTGCAGTGCCCGGGTATCGACCGCGTTGTTCTGACCGCGCCTGGCAAAGGCAAGCTGAAGAACATCGTTCACGGTATCAACCACGGTGAAATCACCGCTGACGACAAGATCGTGTCCGCCGCTTCCTGCACCACCAACGCCATCGTGCCGGTGCTGAAAGCTGTGAATGACAAGTTCGGCATCATCAACGGTCACGTCGAAACCGTTCACTCGTACACCAACGACCAGAACCTGATCGACAACTTCCACAAGGGCGATCGCCGTGGTCGTTCCGCTGCGCTGAACATGGTTATCACCGAGACCGGTGCTGCCACTGCTGCTGCCAAGGCGCTGCCTGAGCTGGCTGGCAAGCTGACCGGTAACGCGATCCGTGTTCCGACGCCGAACGTGTCGATGGCCATTCTCAACCTCAACCTTGAGAAAGCCGCCACCCGTGAAGAGATGAACGAGTACCTGCGCTACATGGCGCTGCACTCCGATCTGCACAAGCAAATCGACTTCGTCAATTCGCAGGAAGTGGTTTCGACCGACTTCGTTGGCTCGCGCCACGCCGGTGTGGTCGACGCTGAAGCGACCATCGTTCAGGACAACCGCGTTGTTCTGTACGTCTGGTACGACAACGAGTTCGGTTACAGCTGCCAGGTTATCCGCGTGATGGAAGACATGGCCGGGGTAAACCCGCCAGCGTTCCCGCGCTAAGCTTTAGCTGCACATGAAAACGCCCCGACTTAGGTCGGGGCGTTTTTGTTTGTGTGTCAGTTAGAGCTGTGATGCCAGTCTAGGCCTCATCGCGAGCAGGCTCACTCCTACATGGAGATTTGTGAACTACACAGATCCAATGTAGGAGTGAGCCTGCTCGCGAAGGCGGTTTATCGGGCGCCGCCGGGTACAGCCGCTTGCGCAGTGCGCAGCTCATGTCTATTGCCACGGAACAGCACCAGCGTCGCAATCAACCCCAGCACCGCCGCGCCACTGAGCCAGATCCCCGGCGCAGCCTTGTTGTCCAGCACATGAATCAGATAAGTACACGCCGCCGGCGTAAAGCCGCCGAAGGTCGCCGTCGCGAGGCTGTAGGCCAGCGAGAAACCGGTCGTACGCACTTCCACCGGCATGATTTCGGTCAGCGCCACGACCATGGCGCCGTTGTACGAGCCGTACAGGAACGACAACCACAGCTCGACGATCAGCAGATGACTAAAACTCGGATTGGCCACCAGCCACGACAGTGCTGGATAAGCGGTCAGAATCGCCAGAATCGTCGCCGCCAACAGTAGGGGCTTGCGGCCGATCCTGTCGGAAACCGAGCCCATCACCGGTAGCCAGAAGAAGTTCGACAGGCCGATACACACCGTCACCAGCAACGCATCGAGGTCCGACAAGTGCAGTTCAGCCTTGCCGAAGGTCGGGGTGTACGCGGTGATCAGATAGAAGGAAACCGTGGTCATCACCACCAACGCCATGCCGGCGATGACGATGCCAAAGTTCTGACCGATCGAACGGACGATTTCCCGCAGGGTAGGGCGATGCTTGCGCGCCTGGAATTCCGGGGTTTCTTCCAGTGAGCGACGGATGACGAAAATCACTGGAACGATCATGCAGCCGATTAAAAACGGCACGCGCCAGCCCCAATCGCCCATTTGTTCCGGGCTCAGCCAATGGTTGAGGCCAACACCCAGCAGTCCGGCGAAGACCACCGCCGCTTGTTGGCTCGCAGATTGCCAGCTGACGAAAAAGCCTTTGCGGCCTGGTGTGGCGATTTCTGCCAGATAAACAGACACACCGCCCAGCTCGACGCCGGCGGAAAAGCCTTGCAGCAGGCGACCGAACAGGACGATCAGCGGTGCGGCGACGCCGAGTGTGGCGTATCCCGGAACGCAGGCAATCAGCACCGTACCGGCAGCCATCAAGGCCAGCGTGATGATCAGGCCCTGGCGACGACCGTGACGGTCGATGTAGGCACCGAGGAAAATCGCCCCCAGCGGACGCATCAGGAACCCGGCGCCGAAGGTCGCCAGCGAGAGCATCAGGGAAGCGAAGGCGCTGTCGGCCGGGAAGAAGGTCTTGGCGATGGCCGTGGCGTAAAAGCCGTAGACCATGAAGTCGAACATTTCGAGGAAGTTGCCGCTGACAACGCGAAAGATCGCTTTGCCTTTGCCCGTGGTGGTGGACATGTTCAGTTACTCATTATTGGATTTTATAAACGCGTAGCATCCGTTGGGAGCGAGCGGGCCCTTTGATTCATAATGGCTGCCGCGGTTTTGCAGGGAGATGAATAATTGTTCACTGGACGGTGGCCTGGACTTGTGATTTTGGCTGGCATGTTGGCCGGCTGCGGCAATGGTGACTCCATGGAAAGCTTTGGTGGGCCGACCATGGGCAGCACGTATTCGATCAAATACCTACGCCATGCGGGTCTTGCCGATCCTGCGCAAGTGCGCAGCGAAGTGGAGGGTATCCTCGGCGAAGTCGACCGACAGATGTCTACCTATCGCAGTGATTCGGACATTGAACGCTTCAACGATCTGCCGGCCGACAGCTGTCAGAAAATGCCCGGATCGGTGCTCGAATTGATCCGCGTGGGCGAACAACTGTCAGTGCAAAGCGAAGGATCCTACGACCTCACCGTCGAGCCGCTGATGAACCTCTGGGGTTTCGGTCCGCAAGGTCGTGAAGAAAAGGTCCCGAGTGCGGCTGCCTTGGCTGAGGTGTTGAAGAAGGTGGGTCATCAGCATTTGCGCATCGAGGGCGATCAGTTGTGCAAGGACGCCGCCGTCGAAGTCGACTTCAACAGCATCGCCGCCGGTTACGCCGTCGACACGATCGCCGCCAGGCTGGATGCCATGGGTATCCACGATTACCTTGCCGAAGCCACGGGTGAGTTGAAAGCCAAGGGCAAGAAGCTCGACGGCTCGCCGTGGCGCATTGCTCTGGAAGAACCTCGCGATGATCAGCAAGTCGCCGAGCGTGTCATTGATGTCGACGGCTACGGGGTCTCCACTTCCGGCGACTACCGCAACTATTTCCTGCAGGACGGTCGGCGCTATTCCCACACCTTCGATGCGCGCAGCGGTGCACCTGTCCTACACAACCTGGCGTCAGTCACGGTGATTCATCCTTCAGCGTTGATGGCCGATGGACTATCGACGCTGTTGCTGATTCTCGGGCCTGAAAGGGCTTGGGACTATGCCGAAAAGCATGACATTGGTGCATTCTTTGTGATTCGTGCCGATACAGGTTTTGTCATCCGCACCAGCAAGGCTTTCGAGCGGCTCAGTGGCGCAAAAATTGACTGAGAACAGTACGAAAGCTGGCGTTGTAGTGCAGGCAAAAGTAGCCTACGACGCGACCAAGGGTTAATGTGCGCGGCGTTGACGCTTCTATAGACTGTGTCCGGGTTCTTTACTGGCCCCCAATTGTTCCTTCGCGCCGCCGTTCGGCGTGATTTAGCCGCAGGTGCTGCTGGCACCGCGGCCTGTTCTGAGGAGTACGCATGGCTGTCTACAACTACGACGTGGTGGTGCTGGGTTCCGGCCCGGCGGGAGAAGGCGCGGCAATGAACGCCGCCAAAGCAGGGCGCAAGGTCGCGATGGTCGACAGCCGTCGCCAGGTCGGCGGCAACTGCACCCACCTCGGCACCATCCCGTCCAAGGCACTGCGTCACTCGGTGCGGCAGATCATGCAGTTCAACACTAACCCGATGTTCCGGGCGATCGGCGAGCCACGCTGGTTCTCCTTCCCGGACGTGTTGAAAAGCGCCGAGAAAGTCATTTCCAAACAAGTTGCTTCGCGTACCGGCTACTACGCCCGTAACCGCGTCGACGTGTTCTTCGGCACCGGCAGCTTCGCCGACGAGCAAACCATCGAAGTGGTCTGCGCCAACGGCGTGGTCGAGAAACTGGTGGCCAAGCACATCATCATCGCCACCGGCTCGCGCCCGTATCGTCCGGCGGACATCGATTTCCACCACCCGCGTATCTACGATAGCGACACCATCCTCAGCCTCAACCATACCCCGCGCAAACTGATCGTTTACGGCGCCGGCGTGATCGGTTGCGAATACGCGTCGATCTTCAGTGGTCTGGGTGTACTGGTCGAGCTGGTCGATAACCGCGGTCAGTTGCTGAGCTTCCTCGACTCGGAAATCTCCCAGGCGTTGAGCTACCACTTCAGCAACAACAACATCACCGTGCGCCACAACGAAGACTACGATCGTGTGGAAGGCGTCGACAACGGCGTGATCCTGCACCTCAAGTCGGGCAAGAAGATCAAGGCTGACGCCTTGCTCTGGTGCAACGGCCGTACCGGTAACACTGATCAGTTGGGTCTGGAAAACATCGGCGTCAAGGTCAACAGCCGTGGCCAGATCGAAGTGGACGAGGCGTACCGCACCTGTGTGCCGAACATCTACGGCGCAGGCGACGTGATCGGCTGGCCGAGCCTGGCCAGTGCCGCCCACGACCAGGGTCGCTCGGCAGCCGGCAGCATAGTAGATAACGGTAGCTGGCGCTTTGTGAATGACGTGCCGACCGGCATTTACACCATTCCGGAGATCAGCTCGATCGGCAAGAACGAGCAGGAACTGACTCAGGCCAAAGTGCCTTACGAAGTCGGCAAGGCGTTCTTCAAGAGCATGGCGCGTGCGCAGATCGCCGGCGAGCCGCAAGGCATGCTGAAAATCCTGTTCCACCGTGAAACCCTGGAAGTGCTGGGCGTTCACTGCTTCGGTTATCAGGCGTCGGAGATCGTTCACATCGGTCAGGCCATCATGAGCCAGCCGGGCGAGCTGAACACCCTGAAGTACTTCGTCAACACCACGTTCAACTACCCGACCATGGCTGAAGCCTATCGGGTAGCGGCGTACGACGGCCTCAACCGGCTTTTTTGACGGGCTCCGGCCGGTGGCCTGAGCCGGCCGGGGAGACCGATTTCAGCAATTCTCGAGGGTGGCAGTGGCCAAACCGGGAAAGTCTGTAATCAGGCTGTCAACGCCGAAGTCGGCGAGTCTGCGCATCAGCGCAGGCTCGTTGACGGTCCACACCGAGACATGCAGCCCCTGACGCTGCGCCTTCTGCAGGCGTTCTGGCGTACACAGCGTCCAGTTCAGCGCGAGAATCTCACAGCCATAGCTTGCCGCGACCTTCAACGGGTCGAGCCAGGCGTATTCGGCCACCAGTCCCCGTGACACGTCCGGCACCAGATCCAGCGCCGCCTTCAAGACTTCCCGCGAACTCGAGGTGATCGTCACCTTGTCCAGCAAGCCATGCCGCTGCGCCATTTCACGAATCGCCAGCACGGTGGTTGCCGCGCGGGTGCGTGAAGCGCTTTTGACTTCAAGCTGCCAGTGCTCGAAATCACACTTCTCGAACAACTCCTCCAGCGTCGGAATCGGGCACGGCTTGATCCAGCCCGGGCCACCCTTGCGCGCATCGTAGGTCACCAGCTCGGCGGCGGTATGCTCGACGACTTTGCCGCGCCGGTCGGTGGTGCGCTTGAGGGTCGGGTCGTGGATGACCATCAACTCGCCGTCCTTGGACAGGTGCAGATCCAGTTCGCAACGGCGCACGCCGTGCTTGAGACATTCCTGAAAGCTGCTCAGGGTGTTTTCCGGTGCTTCGCCCTTGGCGCCGCGGTGGCCGTAGATGAGGGTCACGGTTCTTCCTTAATTTAAATGCCTGATTCGTTCTGTTCGCGGGCCAGACGTCGTTCCTGGGCCTGCTTCTGCAAGATATAGCGGGCGAGCAACTGGCGCTGGGCGTCGGTCAAGTGTTCGAACTCGGTACCGACGTCATATCCCTCGCCCTTGCGGTCGCAGTGGGTGACGCGGGCGCGCAGCAACAGGCCCAGCGCCTGCGGCATGAGCACCAGTTTCACCGACAGGTGTGCACCCGTGGCGATCGGCGTCGGGTACTGAAAGTCGATCCCGCCCTCGGAAATGATCACCGGTTGCGGCTCGCCGATATGGCCGAGCACGGTCAGGGCAACCACTTGGCTGAGCAGGTCGATGCGCTTGTTCTGGGATTTCAGGAACGCGGCGATGGCCCGGTCGCGTTCACTGATCTGGCGCAGCAGGTGCTGCGACTCGAATTCGCTCAGGTGCAGTTCGCTGAGCAGATTGAAAAGCGGGGAAGCATCCTGCAACACTTCCTGGCCTGCGGCTTCGGGAGCGGACAGGGGCCGAATTTCCAGTGCGATCGTGTCCTCGATACGGTAGTATTCGCGGCGATCTTCTTCATCTAATGTCGACATGGCGAACCCATGGTAGCGGCGGTGGTCTGAGTGTAAAGCTGGTTATCGACCCCCGCCACAAGGACGTTCCTTTTCCCTCCGAACAAGCCCCGACATGTTCAGACCTCTCTTCGTATTTATCGGCACGCGTTATACCCGTGCAAAGCGTCGCAATCATTTTGTGTCATTCATTTCCCTGACTTCGATGATCGGGCTCGCCCTTGGCGTGGTCGTGATGATCGTCGTGCTCTCGGTGATGAATGGCTTCGATCATGAGATGCGCACCCGCGTGCTGGGCATGGTGCCCCACGCGACCATCGAATCCACCGAGCCGATCAACGATTGGCAAAGCCTGGCCACCCGGGTCAAGCAGAACCCGCAGGTGACGGCCGTCGCGCCGTTTACCCAGATGCAGGGGCTGCTGACCAATAACGGTCAGGTGTCCAAGGTGTTGCTCAACGCCATCGACCCTGCGCTTGAGCGCAATGTGTCGATCATCGACAACTTCATGAAGCAGGGCAAACTCGACGATTTGACGCCGGGCAGCTTCGGCATCGTGATTGGCGACAAAGCCGCGACCAAGCTCGGCGTGGGCATCGGTGACAAGGTCACTTTCGTCGCGCCGGAGGTCAGCGTGACCCCGGCCGGGATGTTCCCGCGCATGAAACGCTTCACCGTGGTCGGCATTTTCCATGTCGGCGCCGGCGAGCTCGATGGTTATCTGGGCGTCACCAACCTGCAGGACCTGGCGAAAATGCATCGCTGGAAGCCTGATCAGGTGCAAGGCATCCGCCTGAAGTTCGACGATCTGTTCCAGGCACCGCGCGTGGCGTGGAACATCGCCCAGCAGCTTGGTGAAGACCATTATTACGCCCGCGACTGGACTCGCACCCACGGCAATCTGTATCAGGCGATCCGCATGGAAAAAGCCATGATCGGCCTGCTGTTGCTGCTGATTGTTGCCGTGGCGGCGTTCAACATCATTTCCACACTGGTGATGGTGGTGAACGACAAGAAGGGTGACATCGCCATTCTGCGCACATTGGGCGCAACGCCGGGCACGATCATGCGCACGTTCATGGTCCAGGGCACGGTGATCGGCGTGGTCGGCACGGCGATCGGCGCGGTGGTCGGGATCTTCGCCGCGCTCAACGTCAGCGCAGCGATCTCCGCCCTCGAAGGGCTGATCGGCCACAAGTTCCTTAATGCTGACGTGTATTTCATTGATTATCTTCCCTCGCAAGTGCAGAGCCAGGACGTTGTCATGGTCTGCGCCGCTGCGTTGGTTCTGAGTTTCCTCGCCACCCTGTACCCAGCCTGGCGTGCCGCGCGCACCCAGCCGGCGGAGGCGCTACGTTATGAGTGAGTCGGGCATGAGTGAAAAAGCAATCTTGAGCTGCCGCAACCTGGGCAAATCCTACGAGGAAGGCCCGGAGTCGGTAGAAGTGCTGGCCGGTCTGCAACTGGAGTTGCACCCGGGCGAGCGAGTGGCGATTGTCGGTACCTCGGGCTCGGGCAAAAGTACCTTGCTCAACCTGCTGGGTGGCCTCGACACGCCGACCAAGGGCAGCGTCTGGCTCGACGGCGAAGAACTGTCGGCGCTGAGCGAGAAGAAGCGTGGCCTGCTGCGTAACCGTTCGCTTGGTTTCGTTTACCAGTTCCACCACTTGCTGCCGGAATTCACCGCGCTGGAAAACGTCTGCATGCCGCTGTTGATCGGCAAGACGCCGATCCCGGAAGCCCGCCAGCGCGCTACCGCGTTGCTCGAGCGCGTAGGTTTGGGCCATCGTCTGGAGCACAAACCGGCGGAACTGTCCGGTGGCGAGCGTCAGCGTGTCGCCATCGCCCGCGCGCTGGTGAACAAGCCAGGCCTGGTGATGCTCGACGAGCCGACCGGCAACCTCGACTCCCACACCGCGCAAGGCATTCAGGATCTGATGCTGGAACTCAGCACCTCGATGCGCACCGCGTTTCTGGTAGTGACCCACGACATGAACCTGGCCCGCCAGATGGACCGCGTCCTGCATTTGCAGGAAGGTTGCCTCACACCCATCTGATTGGTTAAAACCCGGCGTCTGAAAAGGCGTCGGGTCTTTTATTTTTATACGGTGCCCCAGCGAATGTTCAGACCGTTATCGATCTTTATCGGCACGCGCTATACCCGCGCCAAGCGCCGCAATCGCTTTGTTTCGTTCATTTCGATGACCTCGATGATCGGCCTCGCCCTCGGCGTGCTGGCGATGATCGTGGTGTTGTCGGTGATGAACGGCTTCCAGCGTGAAATGAGCTCGCGCATCCTCGGCATGGTGCCGCACGCGACCATCGTTGGCGTGAAGCCGATTGATGACTGGCAGCCCGTCGCCGCCGCCGCGATGAAAAATCCCGAAGTGACCGCCGCCGTGCCGTTCACCGAAATGGAAGGCATGCTTTCCTACAAGGGTTTGATGCAGCCGATCCAGATCAGCGGTGTCGATCCAGCTCAGGAGGGCAAAGTCTCGATTGTCGCCCAGCACATCGTTCAGGGCCGGCTCGATGCCTTGAAGCCCGGTGAGTTCGGCGTGGTGATCGGTGAGATCACCGCCCGCCGTTTCCGTTTGAATGTTGGCGACAAAATCACCCTGATCGTGCCGGAAGTCAGCACCGCACCGGGCGGCATCACCCCGCGCATGCAGCGGCTGAATGTGGTGGGTGTGTTCAAGGTTGGTGCGGAACTGGACGGCTCGATGGGCCTGATCCATGTCGCCGATGCGGCGACCATGCAGCACTGGGAACCGAATCAGGTACAGAGCGTGCGTCTGGCGGTGAAAGACCTGTACGCCGCACCAAAAGTCTCCACCGACATTGCCGCTGGCCTCGGCGCCGATTTCAAGGCTGACGACTGGACCCACACCCAGGGCAGCCTGTTCAGTGCGATGAAAATGGAAAAAACCATGATCGGCCTGCTGTTGCTGATGATCGTCGCGGTGGCGGCATTCAACATCATCGCGACGCTGATCATGGTGGTGAATGACAAGGGCGCGGACATTGCGATCCTGCGCACCATCGGCGCCACGCCGCGGCAGATCATGGCGATCTTCATGGTGCAAGGCACGGTGATCGGGATTGTCGGCACTTTGATCGGTGGTGTGTTGGGCGTGATCGCGGCGTTGAACGTCAGTGAAATGGTCGGCTGGGTCGAGCGGGTGAGTGGGCAGCACATCTTCAGTTCCGATGTGTATTTCGTCAGTAACTTGCCTTCCGAATTGCAGGGTGGGGATGTGCTGTTGATCTGCTCCGCCGGGTTTATCTTGAGCTTCCTGGCGACGGTGTATCCGGCGTGGCGGGCGGCGAAGATCGAACCGGCTCACGCCCTGAGATATTCGTAAGCTCCAGCCCCGCCCCTGTAGGAGCTGTCGAGTGAAACGAGGCTGCGATCTTTTGATCTTGTCTTTTTAAACAAAGATCAAAAGATCGCAGCGTGCCGCAGCTCCTACAGTTTCAATTGCCCTTGGGCAACTCAATCACAAACCGTGTCCATCCATCTGCTGATTCGCAATGAATCTGCCCACCATGGGCCCGGACTATCGATTGAGTAATCGCCAACCCCAATCCCGCGTGCTCACTGCTACCTTCTTGTCGCGCCGGATCCGCCCGATAAAACCGATCAAACAAGCGCGGCAACAATTCAGCTGAAATCCCCTCGCCACTGTTCTCGACGTAAACGCGCACAGCGTTCGCCTGTTCAACAATCGACACGCGAACACTGCCCTCAGCCGGGGTAAACCTTAGCGCGTTGTCCAGCAGATTCGACATGGCCCGGCGCAACATGCTGCGATCACCGTCAATGCGGGCACTGCCTTCGCGACTCAGCGTCACCCCGGCGTCTTCCGCCAATGGCGCAAAAAACTCCAGCAACACATCGGTCTCATCCGCCAGCTCCAGCGCTTCACGCTTGGGCATCAGCAGTCCGTGGTCAGCCTTGGCCAGGTACAGCATGTCGTTGACCAGTTGCGCCATCCACTGCAGTTCCTCGAGGTTGCTGTGCAAGGCTTCGCGGTAGTCTTCCAGCGGTCGCGGGCGGGTGAGGGTGACCTGAGTGTGAGTCAGCAGGTTCGACAGCGGTGTGCGCAGTTCATGGGCGATGTCGGCAGAAAACGCCGACAGTCGCTGAAATGAGTCGTCAAGACGTCCGAGCATGGCGTTGAAGCTGTGGGCCAATTCCGTAAGCTCTGGCGGCATTTGCGCTTCCGGCAGTCGGGCATTGAGCGATTGCGCGGAAATCCCACGAGCCACTGCACTCATGCGCCGCAGTGGACGCAAGCCACTGCGTGCGGCCCAGGCACCCAGTAACGCGGTGGCCAGTGCTGAAAGGCCGACGGTCAGCCAGATCAGATGCTGCATGCGTTGCAGGAAATGCTGGTGATGGGTGATGTCCAGCAACAGGGTTAGTTGTGGCGAGTCGCTTTTGTCCGGGTAAAGCGGGGCGTTGAGCACACGGTAATCGGTGCCCTCGTCGCTGATGGTCGATAAACCGCTGGTTTGCGGCAGATCGCGTGGTACATGGATCGAGCTGTCGTACCAGCGTTGGCCGTCACCGCCAGTGATGCGCATTGACAGATCGGCCTGGCGACTGAGTTCATCTGCCAGCCGTGCCTCACTTTCATTGGCCTGAACATCCTGCAAGGCACGGCGCAGGCCGATCAGTTTACCATCGAGCAATTGCTGGTCGAGCTCAATGAAGTGCGCCTCGCTGGCGCGGCTGAACAACACCCCGGCAAACAGTGAAACCACAGCGGTGCAGGCGGCAAACAGCAGGGCCAGACGCGAACTCAAGGACAAGCGGCGCATCAGGCTGGACGCTCTTCAAGCACATAACCCATGCCGCGTACGGTGTGGATCAGTTTGTTGGGAAATTCATCATCGACCTTCAGGCGCAAACGGCGGATCGCCACTTCAATCACGTTGGTGTCGCTGTCGAAATTCATGTCCCACACCTGCGAAGCGATCAACGACTTGGGCAACACTTCGCCCTGACGGCGCAGGAGCATTTCCAGCAAGGCAAATTCCTTGGCGGTCAGGTCGATGCGCTGACCACTGCGTTCGACCCGGCGGCGGATCAGGTCCAGACGCAGGTCGGCCAGTTGCAGGCTGGTTTCCTGCGGTGTGGCGCTGCCGCGACGTAACAGGCTACGTACCCGGGCCAGTAACTCAGAGAAGGCGAAAGGCTTGACCAGATAGTCGTCGGCGCCGAGTTCGAGGCCGTGAACCCTGTCCTCCACCGCGTCTTTGGCCGTCAGAAATAATACCGGCGTGTCGAGACCCGCGCTGCGCACCGCGTGCAGAATCTGCCAGCCACTGCGTCCGGGCAGCATCACGTCGAGGATCAACAACGCGTAGTCGCCGCTCAAGGCCAGTTGTTGACCACTGTTGCCGTCGGCGACCAGTTCGGTGTTGAAGCCGGCCTCGGTCAGGCCCTGGCGCAGATAGTGGCCGGTTTTCGCTTGGTCTTCGACAATCAACAGTTTCATGGGCGACTCGGCTTGATTCGGGGTGCAGGAACGATGGCTTTATACCGTGGGCGAGCGCGATAAGCGCCAACCTGACAAAGTTGTAATCTGCCTGTCAGGTAGATGCCAGCACAGGCCGGCTAGAGTTTCCCACAGGCTGAACCTTATCTTGTTGGAGTACGACTATGTTTTTGCGCAATCCTTTGGCCGTCGCCGCATGTGTGCTGGCGCTGAGCTCGCCGGTCTGGGCCGGACCTGCGCACACCTACGATTTCGGCCAACCGGCGCCGGCCGCGAAGGCTACGCGCAGCGTCGAGGTGGTGCTGAACGACATGTCGTTCGATCCGAAGGCGATTCAAGTCAAAGCGGGTGAGACCATTCGCTTTGTGCTGGTGAATAAAGGCCAGTTGCTGCACGAATTCAACCTCGGCGACGCGGCAATGCACGCCGCACATCAGCAGGAAATGTTGCAGATGCAGCAAAGCGGCATGCTCACGCCTACCGGCATGAAAGAAATGTCCCACGACATGGCGGGCATGGATCACGCTGCGATGGGCCATGGCATGAAGCATGACGATCCCAACAGTGTGCTGGTCGAGCCGGGCAAAACCGCCGAGTTGACCTGGACTTTCAGCAAGGCCACCAGCCTGGAGTTTGCCTGCAATATTCCCGGACATTATCAGGCCGGTATGGTCGGCAAACTGACTGTCAGTCAGTAAGCACTCAAAGGCGCGAGCAAAGGCTGGTAGAATCCGCTGATTCTTCAGTCAGGTTTCCGCCATGCATCCCGCAGCCGAACATTCGCCGCTGGGCAAATCCAGCGAATACATCGCCACGTACACGCCGTCCCTGCTGTTCCCGATTCCGCGCACTGCGAAATGGGCCGAGTTGGGCCTGACCGCCGAAACCCTGCCGTATAAAGGCGTGGATTTCTGGAACTGCTTCGAATTGTCGTGGCTGCTGCCGTCGGGCAAACCGGTGGTGGCGATCGGTGAATTCAGCATTCCAGCGGATTCGCCGAACATCATCGAATCGAAGTCGTTCAAGCTGTACCTGAACTCGCTGAATCAGACTGCTTTTGCTGATATCGCCAGTCTGGAAGCGACACTGGTAAAAGACCTGTCTGCCGCTGCCGGCAAGCCGGTGGGCGTGCGGGTTCGCAGCCTGAAAGACGTTGAAGCGGAAGGTGTCGTGGCGCTGCCTGGCGTGTGCATCGACGATCTGGATATCAGCGTCAGCAACTACGAGCATCCGCGTCCGGAACTGTTGCGCTGTGACGATTCGCGCATCGTCGAGGAGAGCGTGCACAGCCATTTGCTCAAATCCAATTGCCCGGTAACCAGTCAGCCGGACTGGGGCAGTGTGGTGGTGGAATATCGCGGCTCGGCGCTGGATCATGCCAGTTTGCTGGAATATATCGTCAGCTTCCGCCAGCATTCGGACTTTCATGAGCAGTGTGTGGAGCGGATCTTTCTTGATCTGCAACGGTTGCTGAAGCCGGAGAAGTTGACGGTGTTTGCACGGTATGTGCGTCGAGGGGGGCTGGATATCAACCCGTATCGCAGCACCGAGAGCGTACAGCTGCCGAACCATAGACTTGTGCGTCAATAAAGCTCCCCCTGTAGGAGTGAGCCTGCTCGCGATAGCTGGCTGACATTCAAAATGGATGTCGCCTGATACACCGTTATCGCGAGCAGGCTCACTCCTACAAGGGAATGCATTGCCAAAGTTGAAATGAAAAAGCCCTGCCATCACTGGCAGGGCTTTTTCGTGGGACAGGGAATCTCAGATCCCCATGCTGACCAGTGACTGCACAATGTTGCGCAGGGTGCCGGCAATGGCCGGGTGTTCGAGTTCGAAGCGATCAACGGCCTGATTCACGCCATCGGCGATGCTGGCGTCTTGAGTCGCGTTTTCCAGTTTGATTTCGGATTCAATCTGCTCCATCAGCACGCGTAAATCCTCACGTTCAACTTCCGACAGCGGCGGATTTTGCTCCAGCTGCTCGCGCAGGGTATCGAGCTGTTTTTGCAGTTCTTGGGCGGGCATGGTGTTTTCCTTTTATCGAGAGGCACTGGCATTGACCGCAGCCGCGCGCCAAAGGTCTATGGCTGACCTTTAGATTAATCCACTCTCGTACAACCTGCATGATCCCGATCAGGGCTTTTCGCCTTTGAGACGGCGCAGGCTGATGTCGGCCAGACAGGTTTCGAGCTCGCCCAGATGATCGATCACCGAATGCACGCCGAGCCCGAATAACTGCACCGTCGCCTTGCCGCGCAGTTGCTCGCGTTCTTTCTGGCTCAGGGCCTGCCACTCGCCCGGCGCCAGACCGCAGAGCGAACCGCAGGACGCCAGGCCGATTGTCCATAACCCGGCATTGAGCCCCGATTGCAGCAGGCGCGGTTCGCCGCTGACCAGGACGCAACCGTCGAGGCTGCCGACGTTCAAGTCCATCAGCGCCTGCCAGCAAGCGTTGGGAGCGGGCCACGGATTAATTGTTGCCGAATATTGCGCAGGTTTGATCCACGCCGGCAAAGTCGCCGACAGCGGCAGAGCAAGGGCAGGGGCCAACTCATCGAGCCAGGCGCAGGGAATCTGCTGACGCTGCAAACTGCGCAAGCTGTCGAGTGCGCCCGGTGTGGCTTCGGCATGTTCCGGCAGGGAAGTGGCCTGTTGCCGGGCGCGAGCGCCGAAATCCACCAGGCATCCGCTAAGGCCGAACAGCACCGCGGTCAGGCCTGGTGCGACGAGGGGCAAGGTTTCGGCATGTGACATGGCAGCGTCCCTGAAATAACAATCAGGCTAGGGCTTGGCGGTGACAGTTGGATGACAGCTGTGTGAAGGGCCGTCGGGAGCTGGAGCGGAAATGTCCTACAAGTAGCTTCATTCCCGGACTGCCCAAAAAACCTTTTGCGCTTATACTAGCGGCCTTAATGCCCGGGCGAAGCTGCTCGCGCCAGTACAAATCCAAGGAGTTTTTCTATGCGCTGGAGCCCTTCGCTCGCTCAGCTTTGTGTCTATGCCGGCCTGTTACTGGCTCCGTTCGCCACTCAAGCGGCAACGGAAGAAGATCCTTGGGAAAGCGTCAACCGTCCGATCTTCCAGTTCAACGACTTCGTCGACACTTACGCGCTGAAGCCTCTGGCGCAGGGCTACGAGTTTGTGACGCCGCAATTTCTCGAAGACGGCATCCACAACATGTTCCGCAACGTCGGTGATGTCACCAACCTGGCGAACAACATCCTGCAGGCCAAACCGGCTGCAGCTGGCGTCGACACCGCGCGCCTGATCTTCAACACCACGTTCGGTCTGCTCGGCTTCTTCGACGTCGGCACCAAAATGGGCCTCAACCGCAGCGACGAAGACTTCGGTCAGACCCTCGGTTACTGGGGCGTGGGCAGCGGTCCATACGTGATGCTGCCGCTGCTGGGCCCAAGCACCCTGCGTGATGCTCCGTCGAAATACGTCGACAGCTTCACCGGTCCTTACCCCTACATCAACGACGTGCCGGTGCGTAACTCGGTGTTCGGCCTGAACATCGTCGACACCCGCGCCAGCCTGCTGTCGAGCGAGAAGCTGATCAGCGGCGACAAATACACCTTCATCCGCAACGCCTACTTGCAGAACCGCGAGTTCAAGGTGAAGGATGGTCAGGTCGAAGACGATTTTTAATCTCGACCGGTAAACATAAAGGCGACCTCAGGGTCGCCTTTTTTGTGAGTAGCTATTTCATCTTCAGAATGCTCAGACCGAGCTTCTGGCTGTCGTCATCCTGAGCCTTGACCCACACCACTTCGGTCTCGGCTTCCAGGCCGCTGAGGGCCGCATGGTCGGAATCGATGCGTACGCGCAAGCGGTCGCCAACCGTGAACTGGCGCGGTGCTTCGACCTGCATGCCACTGCTGGAGAGGTCGATGCACACCGCGGAAACCTCATCACCTTCATGAATCAACACGACATCGGCATCGACTCGCATGCGGATGAAATCGCGCTTTTCGCTGTAGTCCCGACCGGTTTGACTCATGGTTTCGTCCTTCCATTGGGTTACGGTTTGAGCTGTTCTTATAACTCTCGGTGATTTGACAAGTAAAGTCGTCAAGCGACCATCGGCGTATGCTTGAAACGCCCCGCGGATGGGAGTACCGTCTGCGCCTTAGAAGGGCACCTCTGGTGCAACCGTGTACGGAGCTAACGCTCGAAAGCGGTGCAGCAGAGAGGCTAGAAAGCGAATCCAGTAGTCAGTGCAGGGCCTGTAGCCCCAGCCAACTACGCCAACCTAATTCTGGCGCCGTTTGCCCACATGCCAAAAACCAGTGCCACGCTGCTGATAATCGATGATGACGAAGTAGTGCGCGCGAGCCTCGCGGCCTATTTGGAAGACAGTGGTTTCAGCGTCCTGCAGGCCAGCAACGGCCAACAGGGTCTTCAGGTATTCGAGCAAGACAAGCCCGACTTGGTCATCTGCGATCTGCGCATGCCGCAGATGGGCGGTCTCGAACTCATCCGTCAGGTCACCGAGCTGTCGCCGCAAACCCCGGTGATCGTGGTTTCGGGTGCTGGCGTGATGAACGACGCGGTCGAGGCGCTGCGCCTGGGCGCGGCGGATTACCTGATCAAGCCTCTCGAAGATCTGGCTGTGCTCGAGCACTCTGTGCGCCGGGCCCTGGATCGTGCGCGTCTGCTGCTGGAAAACCAGCGCTACCGCGAGAAGCTGGAAAAGGCCAACCGTGAGCTCGAAGCCAGCCTGAACCTGCTCCAGGAAGACCAGAACGCCGGTCGCCAGGTGCAGATGAACATGTTGCCGGAAAGCCCGTGGAGCATTGACGAGTTCAAGTTTGCCCACCAGATCATCCCGTCGTTGTACCTGTCGGGTGATTTTGTCGACTATTTCCGCGTCGACGAGCGCCGGGTTGCGTTTTATCTGGCCGACGTATCAGGTCATGGCGCCTCTTCAGCCTTCGTCACCGTGCTGTTGAAGTTCATGACCACGCGCTTGCTGTTCGAATCCAAGCGCAACGGCACATTGCCGGAATTCAAGCCTTCGGAAGTCCTTGGTCATATCAACCGGGGGCTGATCAGTTGTAAGCTGGGTAAACACGTCACAATGGTCGGTGGAGTCATCGACGAGGAGACCGGTTTGTTGACCTATAGCATCGGCGGACATCTGCCGTTGCCAGTGTTGTACACACCTGACAGTGTTCGATATCTCGAAGGCCGTGGTCTGCCGGTGGGGCTTTTCAATGAAGCCACCTACGAAGATCACGTGCTTGAGCTGCCGCCGACCTTCAGCCTGACGCTGATGTCCGATGGCATTCTGGATCTTTTGCCAGAACCGACGCTCAAAGAAAAAGAAGCGGCTTTGCCCCAACGGGTGAAGTCAGCGGGCGGCAGCCTGGATGGTCTGCGGCAAGTGTTTGGATTGGCCACGCTAGGGGAGATGCCGGATGATATCGCCCTGTTGGTGTTGAGCAGGAATCTTTAATGAGTACCGGTAGAATCCAGTTCGCCGAGCAGGATGGCACCTTCGTCCTGAAGTTCGTCGGTGAAGTTCGCCTGACCCTGTGTTCGGCGTTGGATGCGACTATTGAGAAAATCTTCACCGCGCTGAATTTCAACGCGATCGTGATCGATTTGACCGAAACCCGCAGCATCGACAGCACCACGCTGGGCCTGTTGGCCAAACTGTCGATCCTGTCGCGGCAGAAGGTCGGCCTGCTGCCGACCGTCGTCACCACTCACGATGACATCACCCGTCTGCTGCAATCGATGGGCTTCGAGCAGGTGTTCAACATCGTCAACCATCCCGTGCCGTGCCCGGAATGCCTGGACGACCTGCCTGATCAGGACCAGTCGGAAGAAGTGGTGCGGATCAAGGTGCTGGAAGCGCACAAGATCCTCATGGGGCTGAACGATTCCAATCGTGAAGCCTTCCATGATCTGGTGAATGCCCTCGAAAGGCATTGATGGCCTGAAATGGGGTAGGGGCTGCTGGCCCTACCGCGAGCAGGCTCACTCCTACAGGGTTGCTCATTCGACGCATAATCTTGAGCACTCCATAGATCCCCTGTAGGAGTGAGCCTGCTCGCGATAGCTCTCGCAAGAACACTAAAATAATCCAGCAGCCACAAAAAAGGGCGAACCCAACCGGGTGCGCCCTTTTTGCATTGCGGCGACTCAAATCACAGCTTGGCCTGCAACAGCGCTTCAAGCTTCTCCTGGTCACGGGCAAACTGACGAATGCCTTCCGCCAGTTTCTCGGTGGCCATCGCGTCTTCGTTGGACAGCCAGCGGAACTGCGCTTCGTTCAGGCTCAGGCGCGCTTCACCGGCATGACCTGGCGCCAGTTTGCGTTCCAGCTTGCCTGTGTCCGCCGCCAGCTTGTCGATCAGGTCCGGGCTGATGGTCAGGCGATCGCAGCCGGCCAGTTGCTCGATCTGGTTCAGGTTGCGGAAGCTCGCGCCCATGACCACGGTCTTGTAGTCATTGGCCTTGTAGTAGTTGTAGATGCGCGTTACCGACTGCACGCCCGGATCATCGGCGCCGGTGTAGTCGTTGCCGTTGGCCTTTTTGTACCAGTCGTAGATACGGCCCACGAACGGCGAGATCAGGAATACGCCGGCATCGGCGCAGGCTGCCGCTTGCGCGAAGGAGAACAGCAGCGTCAGGTTGGTCTGGATGCCTTCCTTCTCCAGCACTTCGGCAGCGCGAATGCCTTCCCAGGTCGAGGCGATCTTGATCAGCACGCGGTCGCGGCCAATGCCGGCCTTGTCATACAGTTCGATCAGGCGATGCGCACGCTTGAGCACGGCGTCTTTGTCGAACGACAGGCGCGCATCCACTTCGGTGGAAATGCGGCCCGGGATTACTTTAAGGATTTCCTGACCCACGGCGACGCCAAAACGGTCGCTGGCCAGGCCAACATCGCCCTTGCAGTCGCTGACGCAGGCGTTCAGTAGCTCGGCGTAAGCAGGAATGGCTGCGGCTTTGAGCAGCAGCGAAGGGTTGGTGGTGGCGTCGACCGGTTTGACGCGGGCGATCGCTTCGAAGTCGCCAGTGTCGGCAACCACGGTGGTCATCTGTTTGAGTTGTTCCAGCTTGGAAGTCATGTGTGTGCTCTGTCCTGTGGGTTTGACGACATTACCCGAGCGCTGACAGCCACTCAAGGGCGCGTACGTGTATCGATAGCCCTCGCGGCAACAACCTGAAAACGATTGTTTGAATGGTGGGGCGCGGTATCGATGAATACGATGCCAAAACCGCTCACAGGTTCAAAGCAACTGACCTGCGTACAGGTCAGTCGCGCACGGATTACTGGGCATTCAATTGCGTTTCGGCGGCCATTTTTGCAGGTTTCGGTTGGCCGTCAGCGGTCAGCAGGCCGAAATTCTTCTCGCGCTCGTTACTGCCCGAGTCACTGTTTCGCCATTCATAGAGTGATGTCAGTGGGATGTTTAGCTTTTTCACATCGGCGATAAAGGCGCCGACTTTGCTGGCCTGGCCGTCGTTGCCGCCATTGGAACTGAGGGCCGATATGCCCCATTCGCTGATGACCCCCGGCAGATGGAAGTTCTGCTGAATAAACGCCTGCGCGTTGCTGATCTGCGCCGCCGTCATGCCGTAAGGGTGGTAGGAGATCGCGCTCAGGCATTTCGGGTATTCGCTGACGATGCGATTGAGCGCCACGGTTGAAGCGGAGCCAGCAGTGGGTGGACGGGCGAAACCGTAGCCGAGCAGCGGCGTTGACTGCGCTGTGCCCTGCAGTGATTTGCACACGGCGCTCATGAATGGCACGAACGTAGTGTCGAAGTTGCGCGTCGGCCAGTAGGTTTCAAGATCCGGCTCGTTCCAGATCTCGATCGCCACCAGTTGCGTGTTGTAGGACTTTTCCAGACCTGAGAGCGCATTGGCAAAGGATTCGCCGGCTGTCGCCAGGTCGGTGGCTGAGGTGGCGGGCAAGGGCTTGATGGCGCGCACCGTCAGCAAAACCGGCAAGCCAGCGGATCTGGCCGCCGCAAAGGCATCGCTGACCTGCTGTTGATAGGCTTTGGCGCTGAGACTGTCGCTCCACACACCGAACCGCACAAAACTGAATCCGGCAGCTTTTATATGCGCGGCGTCCTCGGCGGTGAAGTTCTGGATCTTCACCTGGACACCGAAGGTCTTGGCGGGAAGGTTGGGGAAGAGTCCACTGGCGTGAACTTGAGTGATGGCACTGAGTGCCAGCAACGCACAGGCGAGCCGTTTGAGATGTGCTGATTTCATGTCTGTTCTCCCGATGGGAATGACAACGGCGAATAGTTATCTCGTTACATAAGTTACGAAACTAACAATGGCACTAAGTGCATGAATGTTATTTTTTGTCAGGAAGTCATTGCCTGAAAATCACAGTTATTTTTGGTCCGCTAATTCTGGTTGGGGCGCTTTTACCTGTGTGGTACTAAATACGCTGGTACTAACAGGGTTAATCTATTTCTGAGTGCAGGAAGATCCAGTGGGTTCATTAAAAAGCCGCGCTGGATGTTGGCAGTTTGATATTACACAGGAAAGTAAACCTTGTTCAAAAAGATCCTTGTCGTCTGCGTCGGCAATATATGCCGAAGTCCGACAGCAGAACTTCTGTTGCGCAACGCGCTGGCCCCGGCAGAGATCTCGGTGACCTCCGCAGGCCTCTCGGCGCGTGTTGGCGAAGGCGTGGAGGCGTCGGCCCGGCAGGTTCTGGAAGACCACGGGCATAACCCTGACGGCTTCAAGGCACGGCAACTGACACCCGATATCGTCAATGAATCAGACCTGATTCTGGTCATGGAAAAACAACACGTTAATCAAGTGTTGAAGATTGCCTCTCACGCACGGGGCAAAGTGTTCTTGCTCGGCAAGTGGCAGAGCGAGCGAGAAATACAAGATCCCTATCGTCAAGGCAAGGCCGCTTTTATTCATGCCCATGCATTGATTGAAGATGCTGTCAGCTCATGGGCGCAACGTCTCGCACGTTGATGAATATTCTTCAGATCAGTGAATGGTAAGAACAGACTTATGCAGTTACCGTCAGTAATCGCCAACCGTGATAACGATCAAGACAGTATTGATCTGCTCGGCATATTCGGCAGTTTGATTGACCAGAAATGGTTGATCGGTGCGTTTACCGGTGCCTTCATGGCCGCCGGCGTTGCCTATGCAGTGTTGGCCACGCCCGTGTACCTGGCGAACGCGCTGGTTCAGGTCGAACCGAAAAAGAACGACATGCTCGGTTTTTCCGATCTCAACAGCATGCTCGGTGGGCAATCGCCGTCAGTGACCGAAATCGGCATCATCAAGTCCCGTGCGGTGATCGGCAAAACTGTCGATGACTTGCGTCTGGACATCGACGTCACGCCAAACACCTTCCCGGTGATCGGCGGTTTTCTCGCCCGTCGTTATCGTGGCGAGACCGAGTTCAGCGTTGCACCGCCACGTTTTGGCCTGAACAGCTATGCGTGGGGCGGCGAGCGTGTCGAGATCACCCGGCTCGACTTGCCGAAAGAACTGCTTGGCAAGAAACTCACGCTGGTCGCTGGCGAACAGCATCACTTCCAGTTGCTCGATGAAAACGACAACGTGCTGGCTGACGGCGTCACTGGCGAAGCCTTCGCGCAAGACGGCGTAGAAGGGCTGATCGCACAGCTGTCGGCCAACCCTGGCACCCGTTTTGAAGTGGTGCGCAATCCACGCATCGTGACTATTCAGGGCTACCAGGATGCGCTGGATATTTCCGAGCAAGGCAAGGAATCGGGGATTATTCGTCTGGCGCTGGCCAGCTCCGACGCCGCCGAGGCGGTGAAGATTCTCAACAAGATTGCAGCGCTGTACGTGGAACAGAACGTCCGTCGTACTTCTGCGGAAGCCGCGCAGAGTCTGGCTTTCCTGCAAAGTCAGTTACCGCAGGTGAAGCGTGATCTGGCCAAGGCCAGCGACGCGCTCAATGCCTACCAGACTCACGGCAAGACCGTGAACATCTCCCTGGAAACCCAGTCGGTGCTCGGTCAGTCCGTAGCGCTCGAAACGCGGATTTCCGAGCTGAAAATGCAGCAAGCGGAGATGGATCGCAAATTCACCAAACAACACCCGGCTTATCGCGCGTTGATGAGCCAGATTGGCGAACTGACCCAGCAACAGAAGTCGCTGGAAGGCAAAGTCCAGGATTTGCCCGCCACGCAGCAAGAATTGCTCAACCTGACACGCGATGTTGAAGTCGCCTCGCAGATCTACACGCAACTGCTGAATAAGTCCCAGGAACTCGACATCGTCCGTGCCGGTGCCGTCGGCAACGTGCGCCTGGTCGATACGGCGGATGTTGACCTGACCAGTCCGGTCAAACCGAAAAAAGCCCTGATTGTGCTGATTGCGACCTTCCTCGGCGGGTTCCTCGGTGTGGCTCTGGTGTTGTTGCGTAAATCCCTCAGTCGCGGTCTGGAAGGGCCGGAGGCCATCGAGCAACTCGGTTTGCCGGTGTACGCCTCGATCCCTTACAGCGCACTGCAACAGGAAGAGGACGGCAAAAAAGGTCGCGCCCGCGATGGCGTGGACAAACCGGCGTACCTGTTGGCGTTGCGCAACCCTACGGATCTGTCCATCGAATCGATCCGCAGCCTGCGTACCTGCCTGCACTTCGCCGCGCTGGACTCGACCAACAACCGCATCATGATTTCCGGGCCGAGCCCGCAGGTCGGCAAGACGTTCGTGTCCTCCAACCTCGCTGCGGTCATGGCACAAAGCGGTCAGCGCGTGGTGCTGATCGATGCCGACATGCGCAAGGGCCATCTGCACAAGACCCTGAATACACCGATCAGCAATGGTCTGTCGGACCTGTTGGTCAAGCGCTGCAGCATCGAACAGGCGATCAACCAGGTTGATGGCGCCAACCTGCATTTCATCAGTCGCGGCCAGGTGCCGCCCAATCCTTCCGAACTGCTGATGCACGCCAACTTCCGCGAACTGCTGGCAGAACTCAGCGAGTTGTACGACGTGGTGATCATCGATACGCCGCCACTGCTGGCGGTGACCGACGCGGCGATTGTCGGCCGTGAAGCCGGCATCAGCCTGATCGTCACGCGCTTCGGGGTGAACCCGGCCAAAGAGATCGAACTGACGATTCGCCGCTTCGCGCAGAACGGCATCGAGCTCAAAGGCGCGGTGTTCAACGGCGTCGAGAAGCGCGCAGCCAGTTATTACGGCAATGGCGGCTACGGCTATTACAACTACGAATACGCCTCCGACAAGTCCTGAGTCAGCGATCGTTCTTACATGTTTGAAGTGGGTGAGTTGTGAAAAAAATACTGCACGTGGCTGAAACGATCAAAGGTGGCGTCGCGACGGTGATCCGCACGATTTCGACGTCACCCGAAGACGACGCTTCCAACTATCAGCTGGTCTATCTGGTCCCGCAGGATCAGGAAAAAGAACTGCACGGGATCGCGGCGCAGCAGATCCGCACCTTCGCCAGAACCGGGCGCAATGTGTCGTCGCTGCTGCGTTTTGCCTGGCGTCTGGCGCAGGTGATGCTTAAGGAAAAACCCGATGTGGTGCATTTGCACAGCACCTTTTCCGGAGTGATCGGCCGTTGTGTGTGCGTGCTGCTGCGACCGTGGCGCAAGCCGAAAATCGTCTACTGCCCGCATGCCTTTTCGTTCTTGATGGAAAGCTCGCCGACCAAGCAGAAAGTCTATGCGTGGATCGAGCGGGTCTTGCAGAAAGTCACCGACGTGATCATTTGCGTCAGCCAGTACGAACTCGACAAAGCCGCGCGATTTGGTATCGAGCGCAAGCGCATGAAGCTGATCTACAACGGCATTCATCGCAAGGAAGACGCGCCTAAAACCAACGGTGCCGAGCCGATTCATCTGCTCTTTGTCGGCCGTCTCGACTACCAGAAAGGCTTCGATGTGTTGCTCAAGGCTTTCGCCAAAGTACAGCGCAACGACCTCAAGCTGACGGTAGTTGGCAGTGCGGTCAACGAGGATGCGGTCGAGTGCCCGCCAATGGACGCCGTCGAATACCTGCCGTGGGTTACGCCGACAGAAGTGCACGCGCTGTATCAACAGGCCGATGCGCTGATTGTCCCGAGTCGCTGGGAAGGTTTTGCGATGGTGCCGCTGGAAGGCATGGCGATGGGTTTGCCGGTGATCGCGAGCAATTGCACGTCACTGCCCGAGTTGGTCACTGACGAAGTGTCCGGCTACGTCTTTCCCTCCGGTGATCACCAGGCCTTGGCCGATGTGCTGGCGAAAATCCAGAAGCCGCGCTTGCTCGACCTCGGCAACGAAGGTCGCAGCATCGTCCGCGAGCGCTTCAGCGCGGCCCTGATGATCCGCCAGACCTACGACCTGTATTGCGCTCCCACTTATTAAGTAGAACTCAAGCTTATGAACGTAACGATTTTGCATGGCTACAGTGCGTCCAACTCCGGTGACGGTCTGCTGGTCGATCTGGCGATTGCGCTGGTGCAGCGCAACTTTGGTGAAGACACCTCGATCAGCGTCGTGGCTTCCGATCCCGAGTCCTTCAACTATCTGCCGCACCCGCGTTTTAACGCGCCAGTGATGGCGGCCAAGGGTCTGGGCCGGGTCAAGCAAGCGGTGTTTCTCAATCAATCCTACGCCGGGCTCGCTGATCTATTGAAGAAAACCGACCTGATCGTCGGTGTCGGCGGCGGCTACATGCGTTCGAAAAGCGCCTTCGAACACATCAAGCTGAAGCTCGGTCACGCCAAGCAACTGGAAACCGCGATCCTCAGCAAAGTGCCGTCGGTGTACCTGCCGCAAAGCATCGGCCCGTTCCACGGCGAGAGCAGCAAGATCGTCGAACATTACGCCAGCGCCGACGCGGTGTTCGTGCGCGACAATCGCTCCTCGGCCATTTTCGACGCTTGTGAAAACGTCTATCGCGCACCGGATCTGGCGGTGCAGTCGCTGGCCGGCAAGATCCTTCAGCAACCCAAGTTCACCCGCTGCGCAGCATCGCCGGCTACCGTCTGCGTGGTGCTGCGCAAGCCGCCGGAGTGGAGCAAGGAAAAGAAGGTTGCCTACGTCGCCAACCTGAAGTTGTTGCTGCAGCGCTTGAAGAACAAAAGCAAAGTGGTTTGCGCGGTGCAAAGCGCGGTGCGCGGCAACGATGACGGCGCGTTCTATCGCGAACTCGGCATCAACGAGGACCTGCTGTCGTTGAAAGCGACCATTGCCAAATACCAACCGGATCTGGTGATTTCCGTGCGCCTGCACGGCGCCATCGAGTCGCTGCTCTCCGGCGTGCCGGCGTACCACATCAGCTACGAACGCAAAGGTTTCGGCGCCTATCAGGACATGGGTGTCGAGGACTGGGTGATCAATGGCGGCGACATCGATGTCGACACCATCATCAACACGGTTTATGCGCCGAATGCACTGGCGGATTTCGGCAAGCGCCTGACCGACACCTGCCGCGAAATTGAAGCGAAAACCGTGGCCATGGACGAAATCATCAAAGGGATCGTTCGATGATATTTCGGCTATTGCTTCGCGGCGGAGCCTTGGGCGCGAAGTTTTTGCTGGTGTTGGCGATTACTCATTACCTCGGTTATGAGGCGTTGGGTTTCTACGGCGTAGTGGTCGCGGCGTCGTTGATCGCCTCGAAGTTCTACAGCGTCGGTTTCAGTTCCGAGATCAACCGTTTGATCAGCGTTGGCGGCAGCTCGCGCCGCGTCGTCGATAAAGTTTTGCTGCTGTATCTGGCAGTCGGGCTGGTGCTGTCGCTGGTGACCGTGGGGATTTATTCACTGTTCCAGGCCGTTGAGGCGACAACTGCGTTAATCCTCTGCGTGACCCTGGTTTTGCTCACCGAGCATCTGTCGTTCGAGATCAATTCCTTCGTGTTCTCCGCGCAGAAAGCCACGGCGGGCGCCTTGTTGTTTTTCATCAAGACCGGCCTGTGGGCGGTGTTGGCCGTCGGCGGGATGATGCTCGGCTGGGTGTCGGGAATCGCCAGTGTGTTGTGGTTGTGGGTGGTCGCCAACGTGCTGGTGATCATCGCCGGTTACTGGATCGTGGTGAACGTTCATCACGGCCGAGAAGCCGGGACACTGGCCACGGCCACGGTGTGGAAGGCCGGGCTGCCGTTCTATCTCGGCACCGGGTTGATCGCGTTGAGTCAGTACGCCGAACGCTTTTTGATCGCCGACCTCGAACCCTACGCCAGGCTCGGTCAATACGTGTACGCATGGTCAGCGGCCAACACGTTGCAGGCGTTGTCGTATGCGGTGGTGGCGGTGGTCGGGATTCCGCTGCTCGCCAAGCGCTTTCAGGCGGATCAACAGGCCTTTACGGTCAAGCAACTGTTCGTCAACAAATGGGTGATGCGCTCGCTGGTGGTCTCGGCGGCAGTGGCGGTAGCGATTTATCTGTTCTTCAACGTCGTACTCGATTACGTCGCCACCAGCGTGCCGCGCCCGGACAACGCGATCCTCGGCGTGCTGATTTTTTCCTTCGCCCTTCGCGCGATTGGCGACATCGTCTGGGGCGGTTTGATTGCCTCGAAAAACAGCCGGGTGTCACTCGCCAGCGCAGCGATCTGCTTGCTGGTTTCAGTGCCGGTCAGTTACGTACTGATCAAACACTATTCGATCTATGGCGCGGCCTGGGGCAACGTCTTCGCAATCATCGTGCAGCTTGGCGTGATCGCTGTGCTGACCCGCGTGAGCGCTGCGAAAAAGGCTGCTGTGTCATGGGCCTGAAGTTGCCGTGCATCGAGTTTCGCGGCAAAAAACTCGATTCGTACGTCTCGTTCCTGATCCTCTTCACCGGGCTGTTTCTGTCGGTGGCGATGCCGTTGCTGATCCCCCGCGATCCCGGCCCGGATGCGATGACGTTGTGGTCGTCGTATGCGCGTGCCGACAACTGCAATTTCTGGAACCCGTTCTCACCGGATCGCTCCTCCTATGAGTGTTCGGCGTTTTTGCTGCGGCCCACCGGGATCAACCTGACCAACGCCTGGGCCTATGGGATGTTCTGCAACTTTTTCCTCACGGCGATTCCGGTGGTGGTCTTTCGGCGTATGCCGCTGGCGATCTTCGGCACCTTGTGCCTGTGGGGCATCGTGCGCTCGTTCTTTCTGGAAAACCTGACCAAGGAAATCATCGTGTCAGTCGCGGTGTTGAGCATTTTGCTCAGCTCGTTGACGCGCAAATATCGCGGCGGTTTTTTCCTCTCGGCGGTGATCTACGGCGTGCTGATCCGGCCCTACTGGATTCTGTTTTCGCTGTCGTGGGTCGGCGTCTGCGTGATGAAAAAGTACGTGTCGCGCACGACCTTTTTCCTGATGTTGTTTTTGTTTTATCTGGCCGTGGCCATGTCGATCCAGGTCGCGCTCGGGTTTCCAGTGTCGTCGATTCGCGCCAGCAATAACGAGTTGCGCACGGCGGGCGAGGAGGGCTCGAAATCGCTGATCGTCTCGTGGCTCAGCGGCAGTGACTTCGTCTCGCAGGCGCTGGACTCGATGATCATCTTCTTCCGGCTGTCGTTCCCCGTGGAGTTGATTCTGCTGTCCGGGCCGGGGCAGGTGATCTTCGTTGCGTTGATGATCATGACCGCGTTGCTGCTGTTCAAAGTCATCACCTCGACCGATTACAAGGGCGCGCCGATCCAGACCAAACCCAAGGAACTGATCGCGATTCCGCTGGCGTTTTTGCTGGTTCAAGGTTTGTTCGAGCCGGACTTCGGTTCCTTCGCCCGACACTTTTCCATGGTCGTGCCGGTGCTGTTTGTCGGCCTCGGTTTGATGCTGCGGGCGAACAAACCGGTGCAGGTTGAATCAAGAATTCTGAATTGAGGCAGGTACTGTATGTCGAGCAAGAAAAAGTCCCTGGAGATCGAAACCCTGCGCGGCCTTGCGTGCCTGCTGCTGGTGCTCTATCACGTCATCGGGCCGTTGGGCGGTGGTTTGAAGATCGATATCGGCTCGCCGTTCCGGGTGATCGCCGACTCCATGGTGTACGTGCGCATGCCGCTGTTCACCTTTATTTCCGGGTACATCTATTCGATCTACAAAATCCGCGGCAATGACTTTTCGGCGTTCTTCAGCGGCAAGGTGCGACGGTTGATCGTGCCGCTGTTTTGCGTCGGCGTGCCGTTTTCGGTGCTGCAAGCGGTGGGGCCGGGGGTGAACAAGGATGTCGGGGTGATCGACGCGTTGTTGTCGTTCTGGGTGCCGATCAACCACTTCTGGTTCCTGCAGGCGGTGTTCATCATTTTCATGTTCGTCGGCTTGCTGGAGTGGCGTGGCTGGCTACGTTCGCCGATGCGCTTGTTCGGGCTGTTCGCGTTTGCGGCGGTGTTGTTTCTGCTGCCGCCGTTCAAGCTCGATGCATTCGGTATCAATGGTGCGATTTACCTGCTGCCGTTTTTTGTCGCGGGGATGATCGGGCAGGAAAATGTCGACCGCTTGAAGCAGACGTTCAAAGTGATCGGTCCATTGGTATTCGTGGTGATTTCGCTGACGCTGCTGTACGTGGCGGCGGTTGATCGTGAGTTGATTGTTGATCGACGCAGTCTGATCGGTCTGACAGTCGGTTGCGTGTCCTGCATCGCGTTGCTGTCGAGTGATGTGCGTTCGAAGGCGCTGACCTGGCTCGGTGGTTATTCCTATGCGATTTTCCTGTTTCATGTGTTGTTTGCGGCGACGTCGCGATTCGTCCTCGGGCGTTTGGGCGTGAAGGATGAAAGCCTGCTGGTGTTGGGGGGGCTGACCTTTGGCTTGCTCGGGCCGGTGCTGTTGTCCATGATTTTCAGTCGGTTCAACTTCACTTCTGTGCTGTTTCTCGGTGAGCGCGCGGCGAAGAAGAAATCGGCGGCGCCCATCGTTCCGGTGGTGCAAACCCAAAGCAGCTAAAAGCTTCGCGAGCAGTGGATCTGTGTTGAACACTATCCCTTGTAGGAGTGAGCCTGCTCGCGATTGCGGTCTGTCAGTCAGCATTTCATTACCTGACCCACCGCAATCGCGAGCAGGCTCACTCCTACAATTGATCTGTGTACACCCCTGCATTCGGTGGGCCATTACAGACTGAAGGAATTTTTGCATGTTGGCAGTTGATGACGCGCAACCCGTTGCTGCATCGGTGGTTGAAGTGGGCGATGCGCGCGAGCGTTTTGCGCAATGGCGTGAAGGCAAGGCCGGCAAGGTCCTGGCGGTTTCGGTGATCGGCGACAGCTACAGCGCCGGGCAGGACTTCTATCTGAACAAGCTGGTGCAGCGCGTGGCCGGGGAGGTTGGCTTTGCCGGACCGGGTTATGTTGGTTTCAACCACGGCGCGGCGCTGGGCGGGACGCATTTCAAGTACACCCGCAGCAGTGAAAAATACTTTGGCGGTGGCTGGAAGGTTTCAGAACTGGGGCAGGCGAGTCCGGACAGTCGCACGGTGACGGGGCGGCCCGGCGCATGGTTGCAGATCGATGCCACCCCGACACCGAGGATCACTACGGCGGTCAGCCAGGCCAAATTGCTTTACCTCGGTAATGGTCAATCCAGTGAAGTGCGCTATCGCTGGACGCCATCGCAAGATTGGCACCCCTTGAAACTCGAAGGTTCCGGTGTTCAGGAATTGCCACTGCCGAGCACGCCGACCGCAACGGATTGGGCGTTCAAACTGGAAGTGGTGAAAGGCACGCCGACCTTGTTCGGTGTGTGGATGAGCAACGATCAGAACGGCGTGCGCGTGTCGAAGCTTGCCGCCTCCGGTGCTGCCTCCGCTGACTTTTATCACCAGGATCGGCAATGGCAGGTACAGTGGAAAGCCGCCGTATCAAAGATCCCTGCCGACGTTTACCTGATCATGCTCGGCGGCAACGATCAGGGTTTTGGCGTTAAGCCAGAGCAGTATCTGCACAACGTTCAGGGATTGGTGGGAATGATCCGCGAGATCCAGCCCGCGGCGAGTATCAACCTGATCATGCGTCAGGACACCACGCGCTCCAGCGCCTACCCGATGTCGGCGTATGCGCAGGTATTGCAGCCTTGGGCGCACGAGCAGCATTTGGGTTACACCAATCTGCAATGCGCGTTTGGCCCGGACGTCAAACGCTACGCCGCCGCGATGATCGGCCCGGACAAGATTCATCCGGTGCCGGCCACGGGTGGGAAGGTGATTGCCGATTACTTTTATGGCTGGATCATGGGCGTCAAGGACCGGTGCGACGCCCTCCCGAAATAACCACCAGACCCACTCCTGTAGGAGCTGCCGAAGGCTGCGATCTTTTGATGTTGCTGTTAAAAACAAGATCAAAAGATCGCAGCCTTCGGCAGCTCCTACAGGGGAGTGTGTTTATTCGAATTGTTCTATCTGGCTCAGCAGCTCTGAGAGTTTCTGTGGCATCAAGCGCGTATCGCACCGCGTCTCAACATTGATGATGATCGCCGGGTCGTTGCAGCAAATCCGCACGCGAAAGCGCCAGTCACCGAAGATCACCTTCAGCCCATCACTGTCATCCATTTCCAGCGCCTGCTCGCCATACAGCTTTTTCAAATGAGCGAGCAGGGGATAGGGATCGGCCATCGGCCGGCGAATATCGCCGGACGAAGGAAACATGCCAATGCGTTCCACCAGCAAAATCGTGCCCAGCCAGGATTCGTTGGCGCTGGGCAACGGCTGATGGCGGGACAGCCAGCTCATCACCCCGAGGTTGCCCACCTCGCGTTCAATCTCTACGGAATGTTGTGCAATGTTCATGGTGGCCTCGTTGGGTGAAGGGAGCCGTCTCAGCGGCCCTTGAGATAGACGTTTTCGTAGCAGAAGTTGGTCGCTTGCAAGTAACCCTCGGCGTCGCCGCAGTCGAAGCGCAGGCCTTTGAACTTGTAGGCCAGCACGCAACCGTTCTGTGCCTGTTTCATCAGCGCGTCGGTGATCTGGATTTCGCCGCCCTTGCCCGGTTGGGTGTCGGCGATCAGGTCGAAAATGTCCGGGGTCAGGATATAGCGACCGATGATCGCCAGGTTCGACGGCGCATCTTGCGGGGCCGGTTTTTCCACCATGTTGTTGACCCGGTAGATGCCGTCGGACATCAGTTCGCCGGCGATCACCCCGTACTTGTGCGTCTGGTCGGCCGGGACTTCCTGAATGGCGACGATCGAGCAGCGGAATTTCTTGTAGAGCTCGATCATCTGCGTAAGTACGCCGTCACCTTCCAGATTCAGGCACAGGTCATCGGCCAGCACCACGGCGAAGGGTTCGTCGCCGATCAATGGGCGACCGCTGAGAATCGCGTGGCCGAGGCCTTTCATTTCCACCTGACGGGTGTAGGAAAAGGTGCAGGTGTCGATCAGCTCGCGGGTGCCGGCGAGGAACTTCTCTTTTTCGGTGCCGCGAATCTGGTGTTCCAGCTCATAGCTGATGTCGAAATGGTCTTCCAGCGCACGCTTGCCACGACCGGTGACGATTGCCATGTGTTGCAGGCCGGCGTCCCGTGCTTCTTCAACGGCGTATTCGATCAACGGCTTGTTGACGATCGGCAGCATCTCTTTAGGCATGGCTTTGGTCGCCGGCAAGAAACGCGTGCCATAGCCGGCAGCGGGGAACAAACATTTACGAATCATAAAAGTATCCTGGACAGTCATGGAACACAGGCAACGGTTACGGGCCACTAACTTGCCCGCAAGTTTCAATGATGATTGAACGATTGCTTTAATACCTGAGTCAGGTTGTTAATGGCAATTACGCGATGCGCTAAATGACGACAATGTTATTAGATGTCGGTTAGAGCATTATTAGTTATTTTTAGTCGGTATCTGTTGATAGTGATGTTTGCACTTGCAGTGCTAATAAGTAGCGGGCAATACAGTGTGACCTGCAAAAATATTTATTGCCAGTCATTGAACTGAATTTGTTTTTTGTTGTTGTCGCCTTGTTTGTGTGGATTGCGACACATCTCCACAACAACAGGCTTGACAATCTACCGGCTACTTACCCACTAACGGACCGCGCTATGAAGATTCTGGTAACCGGTGGCGCCGGCTATATCGGCTCGCACACCACACTTGCTTTACTTGAAGCAGGTTATGAAGTTGTCGTGCTGGATAATCTTTGCAACAGCAGCGACGCAGCACTGCATGCGGTAGAAGCCATCTGCGGCAAAAGTGCATTGATGATTCGCGGCGATGTCTGCGACCGTGCGTTGCTCGACCGGATTTTCCAGGAGCACGCCATCGAAGCGGTGCTGCATTTTGCCGGGCTCAAAGCCGTTGGTGAGAGCGTGCGCAAGCCTTTGGCGTACTACGAAACCAACGTCAGCGGCAGCATCACGCTGTGCCAGGCGATGGCGGCGGCGGGCGTGTTCCACTTGGTCTTCAGCTCATCGGCTACCGTTTACGGTGAACCTGAGCAGATGCCGATCCGCGAGGACTTCCCGACCGGCAACCCGACCAATCCCTACGGTCAATCCAAGTTGATCGTCGAAAACGTACTGCGCGACCTGTGCCAGTCCGAACCGCGCTGGAGCATCGCCTTGCTGCGCTACTTCAACCCGATCGGCGCGCATCACAGCGGCCAGATGGGCGAAGACCCTAACGGCATTCCTAACAATTTGCTGCCTTATATCAGCCAGGTTGCGGTCGGCAGCCTGCAAGAGTTGTCGATCTTCGGCGACGATTACCCCACGGTCGATGGCACCGGCGTGCGCGATTACATCCACGTCGTCGACTTGGCAGACGGCCACTTGAAGGCCTTGCAGTCAATCAGCGGGCGCCACGGCATTCATACCTGGAACCTTGGCACCGGCGATGGCTACAGCGTGTTGCAAGTGCTGCGTGCCTTTGAACAGGCCAGCGGGCAACCGGTGCCTTATCGGGTGATGCCGCGTCGTTCGGGGGATATCGCCGAAAGTTGGGCCGATGCTTCCAAGGCGGCGCAAGAACTGGGCTGGAAAGCCACGCGTAACTTGCAGGACATGGTCACCGACACCTGGCGCTGGCAATCGAATCATCCAAAAGGCTATCTCGGATAATGTCGTTTTGATACCGAATGTTAGTTTCGGTCAGGTGTTAGATATCGTCTGGAAAATACGCTGGAAATGCCTTTTGCAAGTCCGTAGATATAAACCTGCCGTTCGACTTTTATCAGTTGGGTAAGACTGTGAAAGAACGACGGATCTTGTTCGCATTTTTCGCGGACTTGAACTCTACCACCTCTAACACACGCCGGTTTTTAACAGGATGAATGTTAGAAAGGAGTTGATATGAAAAAAGTGATGGCAGTTGCCCTGTTGACGATGTTGAGCAACTGGGCTGCCGCAGCTGAAGCGCCGCTTACTGCGGTAACCAATGTAGGTGGCAATGTAGCGGCTTCGCAAGCGCCTGCAGCCAGTACTGCAATGGTTGCCAGTGCTGTAGCGGCGTCCAACAGCGGTGGCAGTGCCAACGGCGGTACCACCGGTACGACGGGTACCACCGGTACAACCGGCACGCATAACTAACAGCGGTTTTTGTTAGTGCAGTAAGGGTCGCCCGACGCAAGTCGGGTGACTTCTTTTTAGATTCGCCCTTGAATAGCGTAGTGCCATTATGACTCGTAGTTTTTCTCTTTTAATGTTGGCAAGTCTCGCTTTACAAGGTTGCATGTTTTCCCCGGGCCAATACCTGAGCACCAGTGATATCACCCGCCAAGGGGCCAGTGAAAGCAGCAGGGTCGAGCTGATCCCGATCACCCCCAAGCTGATTTCCACGACTCGCGCCACGCAAAAGCGCACGTCGGTGCCGAAGGAACTGTTGGCGACCCCGGCCGAATATCGCATCGGCAACAACGATGTCTTGTACATCACGGTCTGGGATCACCCAGAGCTGACGGCCCCGTCCGGCGCGCAACAACAGATCGATGCCAACGGCCGTCTGGTGCGTTCCGATGGCACGCTGTATTACCCGTTCATCAAGGAAGTCCAGGCCACTGGCCGGACCATCCAGCAACTGCGTGCGGACATCGAGCAGCGGCTGTCGGCGTTCATCGCCGAGCCACAAGTGGACGTCGCCGTGCTGCGCTTCGCCAGTCAGAAAGTAGTGGTCACCGGCGCGGTCGGCAAGGCCGGCCCGCAAGCGATTTCGACCAATCCGCTGAGCGTGGTCGAGGCCCTCGGCACGGCCGGCATCGATACCAACAATGCTGACTTGTCGGGCCTGACACTGACGCGCAACGGGCGGGTCTATCCGCTCAATCTCGACTCGCTCAACCAGCAGGATTCCGAGTTGCAGGGCGTCTACCTCAAGGGTGGCGACCAGTTGTATCTGCCGTACAACGACAACAAGCGCATCTACGTGATGGGCGAGGTCAATCAGCCGCGCGCACTGAGCTTCAAGACCGCGACGATGAACCTCTCCGATGTGCTCGGCTCGGTCGGCGGCTTGAGTCAGACCACCTCCAATGGCAATGCGGTGTACGTCATTCGCGGTGTGGAAAACCTCGATGTCGAGCCGGCGAAAATCTACCAGTTGAACGCTGAATCGCCGACCGCCATGGCACTCGCCACGCACTTTGAAGTGCGCCCTCAGGACGTCGTGTATGTCGGGCCTGCCAACGTGACGCGCTGGAACCGCTTCATCAGTCAATTGGTGCCGTCGGCGTCGATTGTCGGGACCGGGGCTTCCGCAGCGAAGAACTGGAGCGAATTCAGTAACAACAGCAAATAAGGTCGCCGACTGTGAATACGTTGAAAGTTGGCGTCTGCCTGATGGCGGCCCTGTTGTTGTGTGGCTGTAACCCACTGATGAGCGCTTCGCTGAACAACCTCAAGTCGGCGGTGATCGGTCCGGATGAAGTGGACGTGACGCCGGCCGAGGTCGCCGAGGTCAGTTATCCGCAACTCAAACTGACCACGCCGTCCGGCTCCGGGGTGCTGGCGCTGGTGCGCGAGCGTGAGGATCTGCAGTTCTGGGTCGCCTCCGGCAAACAGGTTTTGCTTCTGCGTAATGGTCTTGCCGTGCGCAGCATTGGCCTGGGCCTTGAGGGCGACCTCGACGGCACGCGACTGGCAGATGACTCGCCGTTCAAAGCGGGTTTGCATCAAGTTGCCGATGGCTTCACCAGCCGACGCTGGATCGACCTCTACAAGGGGCAGGAAGTCGGGGTGATCGTCAACAGCCGCTTCAGCCGTCGCGCCATGGAAACCCTGAACATTCTCGACAAGGAATACACCGTGCTGCGTGTCGATGAGCAGATTGACGCCCCGGCCATCGGCCTGAGTGCGACCAATCGTTATTGGGTCGATCCGCGTGACGGTTTTATCGTCAAGAGTGAGCAGCAACTGACCTCGCAATTGCGCGTGAAGATTGTGCAACTGACCCCTGATCGCAGGCACCTGCCGTGATGCGGCTCAGGATGCTGTCGGCGTGCCTGTTGTTGATCAGCGGCATCAGCCAGGCCGCCGTCACCGTCAGTGGTGACGTCGCCAATCCCGGGCCGGTCAAGCTGCCGGCGGGCGGGCGCTTGCTCGACGTGATCAACGAAGCCGTGCCCAATGCCGAAGGCTATTGGCTGGCCGGGGTTCTGCTGCGTCAGTCGTTGCTGGAAGAGCAGACGCGGCTCAAGGCTGGCGTGCTGTTCGATCTGGACGTGTTGCAACGCATGGCGGCGCTCTTCGACAGACCGAGCCGTGTGGCGCTGGCGCAACGGTTGATCGAGCAAGTGCGGGAAATGCCGGTGACCGGACGGCAGATCGCCGATCTCGATCCGGTGGCGATTGAAGTCGGCTTCGCCCGCAATATTCGACTGGATGACGGCGATCAACTGATCTACCCGAAGCGGGTCGACGAAGTTGAAGTGCTCGGCGCCGTCGCCGACACCTGCCACTTGCCTTATCAGCCGCTGCTGGAGGCCCGTGAATACCTGGAAAGCTGCACGCCGCTGGACGATGCCGAGGCCGACTACCTGTGGCTGATCCAGCCCAACGGCGTCTCGCGGCGCGTCGGCATTGCCCACTGGAATCGTGAGAGCGGGCAGTTTCCCGTGGCCGGCAGCAAGATTCTGGTGCCGGTGAAAAATGATGATCTGGATCCGCCTGTCCCTGAGCTGAATCAGCAGTTGGCCGAATTGATTGCCACGCAGCTGGCCGAGGTGGTTCGTTGAAGTTACGTTTTGCAGCTGTGTTGTTATTGCCCTGTGGTCTGGCGCATGCCGAGCCGCGCATTACTCAGAATGACTTTGGTGGCACGGGCCTGTTGCAGACGCCGACCGCGCGCATGGCACCGGCCGGCGAGTTGAGCGTCAACGCCAACCGCACCGAGCCCTACAGTCGTTACAGCGTTTCGTTGCAGCCACTGGACTGGCTCGAAGGTTCGTTCCGTTACACCGCGATCACCAACCGGCCGTACGGCTCCGAGGCCCTCAGCGGCAGCCAGAGCTATAAGGATAAGGCGGTCGACGTCAAAGTCCGGCTGTGGCAGGAGAGCCATTGGCTGCCCGATGTCGCTCTCGGGTTCCGAGACGTCGGCGGTACGGGTTTGTTCTCCAGTGAGTTTTTCGTCGCCAACAAGCGCTTCGACAATTTCGATTTCAGCGCTGGCATTGCCTGGGGTTATCTGGGCAATCGCGGCGACCTCGACAACCCGTTGGGCTACGTCAGTGATCGTTTCGATACCCGACCCGCGCTCGAAGGCACCGGTGACGTCAACTCGGGTTCGTACTTTCGCGGCAGGCCGTCACTCTTCGGCGGCGTGAGTTATCAGACGCCCTGGGATCGCTTGAGCCTGAAGCTCGAATACGAAGGCAACGACTACAAGCACGAGCCGAAGGACAACATCATCCAGCAGGACTCGCCGATCAACTTCGGCGCGGTGTTCAAGGTGGCGGACTCGGTCGACGTCACGGCGGCGTGGGAGCGGGGCAACACGGCGATGTTCGGCATCACCTTCCACACCAATTTCGTCAGCCGCAAAGCACCGGCCAAGATCTACGATCCGACTCCGGAACCGTTGCCGGCAAAAATGCCGACCACGTCGATGGAGCAGGTCGACTGGGCCAACGTCTCGCAGCGTTTGCAGCAGAATGCCGGCTACAAGGTCGAGCGCATCAGTCAGCGCGATTCCGAGTTGATCGTGTATGGCGAGCAGCAGCGTTATTTCCACTCGTCCAAGGCTGTCGGCCGGGCGAGCCGGATTCTCGACAACAGCGTCAACGACGACATCAACTGGTTCACCGTGGTCAACAAGCGCTACGACTTGCCGCTGGAAGAAACCAGCGTGCCGCGCCGGACCTTCCGCGAAGTGATCAACAACGAAGAGCCGTTGCAATCACTGCACCGCACCACCGAAGTCAATCCGGCGATGCCGCACAACGAGAAAACCCTCTACACCGAAGCGCCGCAGCATTTCAGTTATGGCGTGGGTCTGGGCTTCAAACAGAACGTCGGTGGCCCGGATGGTTTGCTCTATCAATTCAGTGCTGACGCGGACGCCGAGTACCGCTTCAATCGCAGCACCTGGTGGAGCGGCATGCTCAGCGCCAACCTGATCAACAACTTCGACAAATTCACCTATGACGCACCCAGCGGTTTGCCCCGAGTGCGCACGGATTTGCGGCAGTACCTGACCGAGTCCGAAGTGACCATGCCGCTGTTCCAGTTGAGCCACACCGAGCAACTGGACAAGGATCTGTATGGCATGGTCTACGGTGGTTATCTGGAGTCGATGTTCGCCGGGGTCGGGGGCGAAGTGTTGTTCCGCCCGACGGGCGAGCGCTGGTCGGTGGGCGCGGACCTGAACTACGTGCGCCAGCGTGAATTCGATCAGGGTTTTGGCCTGCGCGATTATTCGGTGGTGACCGGGCATATCACCGGTTACACCGATTTGCCGTATGACACGCTGGCGGCAGTCAGCGTCGGTCGTTATCTGGCCGGTGACTGGGGCGGCACGCTGGACATCTCCCGCGAGTTCTCCAACGGCGTGCGCTTCGGTGCCTGGGCGACGATCACCACTGCCGGCAGCGCCGAGTATGGGGAAGGTAGTTTCGACAAGGGCATCTATCTGTCCATCCCGTTCGACGAAATGATGAGCATGTCGACCATGCGCCGCGCCAACCTCGTGTGGGCGCCCCTGACCCGTGACGGTGGTGCAAGGCTCAATCGCAGCTACCAACTGCATTCGATGACCGATAGCCGGGATGACGACATGTTCTATCGCAACTTCGAGAAAATCACCGAGTAATCCAAAATCCCGCCCACCCCAATCGTTGTAGGAGTGAGCCTGCTCGCGAAAGCGCCCAACCAGTCGCCATCTGCATGCCTGACACACCGCCATCGCGAGCAGGCTCACTCCTACAAGGGATATGTGTCGAACCGCCCAAATCCCTGTGGTAGCTGGCTTGCCAGCGATGACGGCGGCACATTCGGCATAGATACTGTCTGGCTTGACGCCATCGCGGGCAAGCCACGCTCCCACAGTAGTGTTGTGTCGAATCCAAAATCCTGGTCAACACACGATCCCCTGTAGGAGTGAGCCTGCTCGCGAAAGCGCCCAACCAGTCGCCATCTGCATGCCTGACACACCGCCATCGCGAGCAGGCTCACTCCTACAAGGGATATGTGTCGAACCGCCCAAATCCCTGTGGGAGCTGACTTGCCAGCGATGACGGCGGCAAATTCGGCATAGATACTGTCTGGCTTGACGCCATCGCGGGCAAGCCACGCTCCCACAGTAGTGTTGTGTCGAATCCAAAATCCTGGTCAACACACGATCCCCTGTAGGAGTGAGCCTGCTCGCGAAAGCGCCCAACCAGTCGCCATCTGCATGCCTGACACACCGCCATCGCGAGCAGGCTCACTCCTACAAGGGATATGTGTCGAACCGCCCAAATCCCTGTGGGAGCTGGCTTGCCAGCGATGACGGCGGCACATTCGGCATAGATACTGTCTGGCTTGACGCCATCGCGGGCAAGCCGCGCTCCCACAGTGGTGTTGTGTCGAATGCAAAATCCTGGTCAACACACGATCCCCTGTAGGAGTGAGCCTGCTCGCGAAAGCGCCCAACCAGTCGCCATCTGCATGCCTGACACACCGCCATCGCGAGCAGGCTCACCCCTACATGGCGTACCGCGAACCCCAAATCCAGGGCACAAAAAAGGGGACTTTCGTCCCCTTGCGGTGGTGTATCCGGTCGCGTCACTACGTCAGTAGATATCCTTCGACAACAGCGTAAACGGTGTCTTCACCAGGATCTTCAAGTCCAGCCACAACGACCAGTTGTTGATGTACTGAAGATCGATCTCGACACGCTTCTGCATCTTGTCGAGGGTGTCGGTTTCACCCCGGCAGCCGCTGATTTGCGCCAGCCCGGTAATGCCCGGTTTAATCCGGTGACGCGCCATGTAGGCGAGAATTTTCCCCGAGTAGAAATGGTTGTGCGCGACCGCGTGTGGACGCGGGCCAACCAGCGCCATATGCCCTTGCAGCACGTTGAACAGTTGCGGCAGTTCGTCCAGCGACGTGCGGCGAATAAAGCGCCCAACCGGGGTGATGCGCGAGTCGTTGCGGCTGGCCTGTTTGACGTCGCGGTCATCGTGGACACGCATCGAGCGGAATTTCCAGACCTTGATCACCTTGCCGTTCCAGCCATGGCGATCCTGCTTGAAGAACACCGGGCCAGGCGAGTTGAGTTTTACCGCCAGGGCAATGATCAGCAGCACCGGGCTCAGCAGAATGATCGCCAGCAGCGCCACACTTTTTTCCGCTAGGCTTTTGCTCAGGGCAGCAGTCGGTCGGCTGGTCAGCGGGCTCTCGTTCAGGTAGATCGCCGGCAGGCCGTCCACGACTTTCACCGAGTGATTGAGCAGGGTCAGACTGTTCAGATCCGGCACCCAGACGACATCCACGTTGGCACCCAGCAAGTCGACATACATGGCTTCGATTTGCGCCGCTTCCGACAGCGGCAGGGTGATGTACAAACGGCGGATGTCGTGGGCGTTGATCAGCTCCAGCAACTGTTCCTGAGCACCGACGACGCGCGGAGCATCGGCATCCAGAGAGGGTAGGGAACCGTTGCTGACCAATCCCACCAGCGGCAGGTTTTCGATCTGGCTGAGCTTTTTCGCCAGGCCCAACGCCAGTTCACCTGTCCCCACAATCAGGGTCTTGTGCTCGCTTTTACGAGTGCGCTGGTAGAACTTCGAAAACGCATGCAGCGGCGCGTACAGCAGCGCCTGACCGAGGAAACCGTATACCGCCCAGCTCAGGATCACCTGGCGGGAAAACAGCTCATCGGCCTTGCAGACAAACGCGATGAAAGCCAGCGCCGCCATGGTCATCGACCAGCCCATGAACAGCCGGCCCAGCCCGGTCAGGTAGTTGTCGCGTTTGCGATAAACGCCACTGAACGTATAGGCCGGCACCGAGGCCAGTACCGCCAGCGTTGCGCACATGCGGTAATAGAACGCGACCGTTCCGGTGTGCTGCTCGGCCAGTACAAACAGCAGAGCAACAATAAACCCCTGCGCCAGCGCCCATTGGCCCCAAAAGGTCAGTCCCTTGAGGCCCGTGCTTCGATTGATACTGAGAGAAAGATCCATACGATATCCCCAAAAGACGTCCATTCAGGTTTCAACAGTTGAAAGCCGAGTTGTTAGTCAGAGTTATTGTTTTTGTTTTAACGAGTGTTCTGAGGTAACAGCGTCGATATGCCGAACTGTTGTCAGTCAATAGACTAAGTTATTGCCGGGAATGGTGTCTGACGAGTTCTAACAAGATGGCACATTGCCAACTTTTAATAATTAAATATGAGTCTGTTAGAAAAGGTCGCAGAGAGGGGGGTGAATAAATGATGTTGTATTTGTTACTGTTGGAAGGGTGGAGGCAGGGAGTTTCAATCTATCAAGGGAGGTGAAATCAAACAGAGTGCTCTTGTTGTTTTTGTAATCGCACTGTTATCTGTTTGTTTTGTTCGCAGAGGTCGCGGTGTTTACGCGACGATGTCCTGAATGAGGCAATAACCGCGATTTCTTACGGCACGAAATAGTCGCTCACCCTTACTGGCGCTTTTGAATTTGTCTTGCAGGCGACTCAGGCACATTTCCAGACCGCGATACTGTTCGGGCTCTCGGCCGATGCTGAGGATCAAGTCGTCACGGCTGACAACACGCTCTTCGTGATTGAGCATTTTTCTGACCAGTGCGGTTTCCAGTCCGGTAAGACTGATCTGCACATCTTCCTTGACCAGTGCGCCTTGAGCATTGTCCAGGTGCCAGGTTTCGGTGCCAGATGCATCGCTTGTCATGGCTGGAGGCAGACTGCTGATTTCCTCAGTCGTTGCCGGAACGCTATGAAATGGATTCGTCGATTGGGCTGCGCGCCATTCCGACTCAAGCGTGGCGATTATTCGCTGGGTGTCATATTCGATGGTGCGGGCGACGCTCTTTCGGGTCCCGCTTGGGTAAGTGAACTCCATCAGCATCGGAGCGGAAGAGGGTGAAGTAGCACCTTCAATAAACATTTGCGCCTGAGACGTGCCGAACGAATTGAAACGCTCGCTGGACAGAATGCTCTCAAGTTCACGCTGCGACGTTGTACTGTGAGTCACGACGACAAAATATTTTCTGGGGAGGGTTGTACTCGTTTCCATGTCTCTCTCCTTAACTGCGTACCAAAAATTGGCTAAAAGGTCATTCGGCAGGCGAGCAATGACTTCCTTGGAAGTAATCGACAGGCAGGGTCTGGGCCCGAAAATGGCCCTCGATAAGTTCCACTCGATCTGCTGCTATGTTGTTGAGTTTATTGTTATGGTGTCGCGCTCATTCAAGTGCTTTGTTATAGGTAGATATGAAGTACAACGAGAGCTATATGGTTGCATCAGACGATCCTTCGTACGTATGCAAAAGGGTGGCTGCCCTTGATCAGGCAGTCGATATCAAGCCCCGCATCAGGCGATAGCCATAGCCGCGGATACTCTGAATCGCGTTTGTACCATACATGTCCTTGATTTTTCCACGCAAGCGGCTGATCGATTTCTCCAGCGCCCTCGGGTCGTAGAAATTGGTATTGAGCCCCATGATGGTGGCGATTTCATCATGGCTGAGAATGTGATTACTGGTTTGCGCAAACGCTTCGAGGATCTTCATTTCGGCAAACGAAATGTCGAGTTTCTGGCTGGAGCCCAACAGGCAGATACGCGTGGGATCAAGCGTCAGACTGATATCGCGTTGCCATTCTTCACTGCTGAAGAACTCGCTCAGCAACTCGGCGCTATCGTCGGAGAGGGTGTTGAGCTTGATACAGAAGTCCGCCCCGGCAAGATAATATTTGATCTTGTTGAAGGCGCCCCGGCCAGTGATGACCGTGCAGATGATCGGTTTCAAGTTGTCGGTGCGCAGGTTCTTCACCAGCGCGAGATTGTCTTCGAGGGCCTGCGGGCTGTCGATGACAATGAAGATCGCGCGATACGAACCAGAGTGTTCATTCTGCTTATATGAACTAGTGAACGAATCGACTTCAAGTGCCAAATCGGTTCGTACGTGCTTGGCGAGTAGCGCCCTGAAATGTTCAGCCACGCCACGAGTACGGCCCAGAGTGAGAACACCTGGTACGTCGTTTGTCGGGCGCGGACTACTAGTCGCCAAGTTCCCTGAGAGCATCATGCATTGACTCGAATTAGGTGCTGACATCGGGATGTTAAAGCACCGGTTCTCATCTGTGACTGACAATTGGTAACATTTAAGCGGATTTTAGACGTGGCTCCCGAGTTTTCTAACAATAATTAAGCATTTCAAGCTTTTAGTTGATTTTTTCGGGGGTGTGAACTAGTCGTTAGATAGTGGCAATATGAAATTGTGCCACTATTTTGAGCGCATGGCGACAGCTTTGTTTATGTCTATTGGCCACTGTCTAGCCATCTAGCATAGTGTGACATTGGTCACACTTTATTGGCAAGACGAACTTTTTACTACTAAGTGCCTAATTTTTTTCACATTAGTTCGTAGGCGGACGTTTATTAACATGGCTTGAGTGTGTCTTTTGATAAGACGTAATCTCCTCAGCCAATAACAGCAAAAGATCGCAGCCTCGGCAGCTCCCACATTTGATGTGATTCCCTGTAGGCGCTGCCGAAGGCTGCGATCTTTTGATCTTTGTATTTTCAGATACTCAATCCCTGAGTGTTATAAGCCAGTCGCCCGCCAAGAGCGTTCTGACGGAGGATTAATGGATTTCTGGACCCTTTTCCAGGTGTTGATTTTAGGCGCAGTAGAAGGCCTTACCGAGTTCTTGCCCATCTCCAGTACCGGCCACCAGATTATCGTCGCCGACTTGTTGGAGTTCGGCGGCGAACGCGCCATGGCGTTCAACATCATTATTCAATTGGGTGCCATTCTTGCCGTCGTCTGGGAGTTCCGGCCAAAGATCTGCGAAATCGTCAAAGGCCTGCCGACCCAGCGCAATGCTCAGCGCTTCACCCTCAACTTGCTGATCGCTTTCCTTCCCGCAGTGGTGTTGGGCGTTTTGTTCGCTGACGCGATTCATCACTATCTGTTCAACCCGATCACCGTAGCCGTTGCACTCGTTGTCGGCGGCATCATCATGTTGTGGGCTGAGCAGCGTAACCATGTGATCAGCGTCGAGCACGTCGACGACATGTGCTGGTCTGACGCGTTGAAGGTCGGTTTCGTACAATGCCTGGCGATGATTCCCGGCACCTCCCGCTCCGGCTCGACCATCATCGGTGGCCTGCTGTTCGGCCTGTCGCGTAAAGCCGCCACCGAGTTCTCGTTCTTCCTGGCCATGCCGACCATGGTTGGCGCTGCCGTTTACTCCGGCTACAAATACCGAGACCTGTTTCAGCAAAGCGACCTGCCGGTCTTCGCCCTGGGCTTTGTTACCGCATTCATCTTCGCGATGATCGCCGTGCGCGGTTTGCTCAAGTTCATCGCCAACCACAGCTACGCCGCGTTCGCCTGGTATCGGATCGCGTTTGGCTTGTTGATTCTGGCGACCTGGGCTTTCGGCTGGGTGAACTGGACGGCCGCAGCGGCAAGCTGATTACTGACTGCTGATCAGTGCCGCGACGGCGAGGTCGTTCAATTCCGAGTCGGGCAAATCCTGACGAAAATGCTGCAAAGCTGAAGTGAAGTACGCGGCCTGCAGCATGCCGTCGCTGGCGAGGAAATACCGCGCGGCTTCGATTTCTTCTACCGAATACACACGTTTTTTCAGCCCGGACATGTCCGACAAACCATCGACCGTGATCATCGTCGTCGTGAAAGTCAGAAAACCGGCCATCTGGGTAGATTCAAAAGGGCCGTCTTCCCCATCACCGCACCCTTTCAAGAAATCGCAACTGGCGCAGGCGCTGGCAGGGACGGTGACGAGCAAAGCGAGGAGGGTGAATCGCTTGAAGAAAACACAGCTGAACGCGGACATAAACAAAAGACATCCTGTCGATACAACAACACTCCGGGCAACGCTCATTCGTTGCCCGCACATACAACGCGTCGATCAACGACCCGCCAACAACTCCGCCGCCTGATCTAGCAAGGCCAACGGATCCTTGGCCTTGTGAATATCCACCGACAACAACTGCCGAAACTTACGCGCCCCCGGAAACCCGGTACCCAAGCCCAACACATGGCGAGTGATGTGATGCATCGCTCCACCCGCCAACAAATGCTCGGCAATATAAGGCCGCAACTGCGCCAACGCCTCAGCGCGACTGATCGCCGGCGCCGAACTGCCGAACAACTGTTGATCCACCTCCGCCAGCAAATACGGATTGTGATAAGCCTCACGCCCCAGCATCACACCGTCGAACGTCTGCAAATGCTCATGGCAAGCCTCCATCGTCTTGATCCCGCCATTCAGCACAATCTCCAACTCCGGAAAATCCGCCTTCAACCGCGCGGCAACGTCATAACGCAACGGCGGAATGTCGCGATTCTCCTTCGGCGACAACCCCTCCAGAATCGCAATCCGCGCATGCACGGTAAAACTCGTACACCCGGCATCCCGCACCGTACCGACGAAATCACACAACTCCTCGTAACTGTCCCGTCCGTTGATCCCGATCCGATGCTTCACCGTCACCGGAATCGACACCGCATCGCGCATCGCCTTCACACAATCCGCCACCAGTTGCGGGTGACCCATGAGGCACGCGCCGATCATGTTGTTCTGCACACGATCGCTCGGGCAGCCGACGTTGAGGTTCACCTCGTCGTAACCATGCTCCTGCGCCATGCGGGCGCAGGCGGCCAAGTCGAGGGGGACGCTACCGCCCAACTGCAAGGCGAGAGGATGCTCGGCTTCGTTGTGACGGAGGAAACGCTCGTGATCGCCGTTTAGGAGCGCGCCGGTGGTTACCATTTCGGTGTAGAGCAGGGCGTTCTTCGACAGGATGCGTAGGAAGAAACGGCAATGGCGGTCAGTCCAATCCATCATCGGGGCGACGGAGAAACGGCGGGACAGCGGGGCAGGTTGTAGAGGCATTGGGGGAATCTGAATCAGAGGGGCGAAGGCGGGGGAGTTTATCAGGAATGGTGCAGAGCAGAGTCTCATGCGTCGTGAATACGTATTTCCGATTGCAATGAATCTGGCGTTGATCGCCTGGGTATTCCATAGAAGATCACGCCAGTCATATTGCTGTCAGCGGCATCAGTCAGACTTTTATGGCGTGATTTTGTAGCAGGCGGGCAGTGAATTCGAGTTTGTCATTACGCTCGCTTGCTCGCTCAGGAAAAGTAGTGAGCCCATTTTCATCGACCCGCTCCTGGCCGAAAGCATCATCAATAGCTTGAGCCATGGCACTACGACCAGTCGTCGTATGCGGATCGATTGGACTCTCCTGTAGGCGAAGCCGGTTTTCACTGACAGCCAGCTGCAGCGCATCCAGCTCGCTGGCAAGGGTCGCAATTCTGCTATCCATCCGTTGGGCCAGTTCATAGAGGCGGCTCTCTATGCCGATCGCCATCGCTTGGCTGTCAAGATATTGCCCCTTGCTTTGGTCAAATCTGCTCATGGCACGTGCAGCCAATTCCAATGCATAGGCCTTGGTGGCCATCGCATTGACGCTGCCTTCCCAGCCCACCTCGGTGCCAACACCCAGGGTCACACCGAGGGTCGTATGCAGTTTGACGCCTGCCGAGCCGATAGCTGCTGTTGCACCTGCTGTGGCACCAACGCCCAGATTGGCGGCAGCGCGAACCTTGGCCGATAGGCTGTATGCATTGGCGTATTGGCTCTTGAACAGGTTGAGCTGAGCGCTCCCTTCTGCTTTCAGGCCGGCGAAAGCCGAGGCGTTAGCTGTCACGCTGGCCATCGGTCCCGCTGGGGTCATCATCAGTGCGGCTCCTGCCTCCAGTCTGGCGTTGACGCCAACCTCGGCAGCGCCTGCGAGTTTGGCATTAAGCAGGTTGCCGACAGTCCAACTGCCCTCGACTGACAGTCCAAGCTTGCTGACCAGCTCGGCGCTGGCACCGATGCGCAGCAGGCTCACATCGTGAGGGCCAGGCTTATATCGCTCACCCTCAGTGTCGTTGAGGATCCGGGGGGCGGAGTTGAACGCTAGTGACCCTTCGACTTTACCGATCATCGCCTCGGCCTTGGCTCCGGCCATGTTCTCCTGAACCAGGGTCGCTTTTGTGGAAAGCTCGCCAATAGGGGTCTGGCTGCGAGCTTCCCATTTACCGATCTCGATTTTGGCAAATGCTTCAGCCAACACGCTGGCGTTGATTAGCCCTATATCGCTGAACTCCTTCTGACTGACAGGCTGTCCGGGATTGATCTCGTGACTGGCGACATCAAGAGGGCGCTTGAGCTCAGCTCGCACACCGAGCTCATAGCTCATCTTTTGCTTGTTTTCTCCTTGCCAGAGTAATTTTTTCTCTTCAGCCAAGGCCTGATAGGGAGCGTCCAGTCCATCCACCAGCGCTGTCAGTAATTCGGTCCTTAGTAGCCCAATCTCACCCTGCTGCTTCACCTTCTGGGCCAGACTCAGAGCTAGCACTTCCTTGAGGTGGCCCATCTCCAGGAGGTGGCTGTGGGCTATCAGAATGTCACGACCGTTCTCTTCGGCTGTGGCTTGTGGCTGCAGCGCCCCAAGAGTTGGTAATTGCAGGCGCAGTGCGCCACAGAATGCCTTCCACTCATGACTACCGGCGACTTCCTCTTGGGTGGGAGCGCGCTCTAAACGGCAGGCTGTCATTGTTTCACTTACTCCGAACATCAGGTCGAGTCCACTCTGCAGTTCTCGTTTGAACAGATCATGAGCCCCCTGTTGCCGTAAGTGAGTAAGTTCCCCTATCCATTGACGAATATGATGATTGCTCTCAATGGGTTGATTAACTCGCCCCTGCTCATTACAGACCCATGCCAGTTGAAAGGATGGGGCCTGCCCTCCTTGGCTGAACGCTTGACGTCGAGAGGCGATGTCATTCACCAGTCGTTGAAGTACCGGATCCTGCTGACGGGATCGGTTCCTTCCTGACTCGAGCCAAAACTGCAACGCGTTATCGATTTTCGCCAATGCGGCCAGCGAAGGTGTTTTCTGGGCCTGATAATTACGTACCGCCTGAATGACAGCCTTTAGTTCTTTACTCTGGCTGTGAGTGATGTTGCGACGGATCCCTCGTTCGAACTCACGATTTCCGGTATCAAGAAGGCGCAGTCTGTTGTTACCCAGAGTGATGACCGTCGGCTGTTGCAGCCTGGATTGAGACGGGGGGAGTTGGCTGATGTCGGGATTGTGGGGTGCTGTCTTCATGTAATTACCCAGCGGCCAATGGGGCGAAAGACCTTTAACTTACGCCATTACCCAGAAGCAATTTGTCAGAGATAGCCTCGCTTTTTTAGGATTCAGACCAACCCGAATGAGAGGTGAGCGAGTCCCTCCTGTTTAACGGCCGGCCGTGCATTAGCGCCCCTGTGCTACAAAAATACGACGACAACTAATAAGCAACAGCCTGGCGGCCAAATAGAGTGATGTTCTCCTTTGAACAAGGCTTGGCTATGTATCACTCGCTCGTCACCGCACTCTTTACTCACCTCGGACTACCCACTCCTGAAGCCGGACAAACCATAACTACGTTTACTGTCAACGATGAGCTGGTATTGACGTTGGCGGAAGATGACGACCATTTGGCCATTTATCTGCTGCTACCGGGCCATGTGATGCCTGATTCTCCGTTGCTGACAACGTTCTGCAGCGACACTGTGTTTCTGTTGGATCGGACACCTCAGGGTGAGACGCTGCTTTGGAGCCGGGAGTGGCTAGATCATTTGACGGTCGACAGTTTGTTGCTGTTCTTGGAGCGTGCTATTGAACTGGCTACTGAACTACTCGCCCATAAGCACGACAGTCAACAACCGCTGGAACAGAGTTCGGGAATACGGGGGTAGCGGGCGGGGGCAATCCAGTGGGGAAATGATAAAGATCTGATTTGCTGTTTTTAGCTCCCTCGACGAAAGCGTATGGTTAAGTTTTTCGATTGCAAACATCAACACAGGCTTTGAAGATTTCTACAGTTCGAGACGCTAAGAGTGCCCAGAAAATGAATGCGACCGCTGCATGTCGGTGCCTGATGGCGAAGCACTCGAATTTTTCGTGAATTTAAACAGCGAAGACTGCGCTTGTTTAAGTGAGTTGAGGTGGTGTCGTCCAAGACCTACAACACCTTGCGCCACCCCCTACACGTAAGACAGAATCCGCCGGCTTGTGCGTCTAGGTCGCGGGTTCTATCGTCTGTCGGTCACTGAAAAACAGTGATCGGGTTTGGTAGCCCGTCTCCGTCAGAAGCACAAGACTACTGTCTTGCGACGACGTTTCTCGTCTTCGTTTTATGGTGGTCATGCGCGGGGCGTCTTCGGATGCGCCGGGGTTCCTGACGACCGGTCTACCAACCTGCGTATGGCCTCCACCCTTCGTTTGGTAGCGAGAGTGATGGCTCCTTTTCGTTAATCCGTCAGGAGTTACAACATGTTCAAACCAACACCGAATCCGCCGGAAACCGATCCGGCATCCCCGTACCAATCCCCCAACTCCAAAAAACTCAACGAAGCCGCCGAGCGTGCGCTCGATCACTATCTGCTACCCGCCAGCCAGATCATGTCCAGCGTCAATGAGCCCGAGCGCATGTACCTCGCCAACCCCAAGTACGACTCGGAATCCCTATTGGCCAACGCCAGCGAAACCCTGAGTTCTGCGTCCGAGATGCTCAACAATTTCGCCGCGACGCTGGAGCCCGCGCACCGCAAGACCGCGCTGGGGATCGCGCAGGTGGTGATGTTGGGGGAGTTGGCGGTGAATCAGGCGTTGGATAACGTCGAAGTGAAACCGTAAATCGTAGCTCTCTGTGGCGGTGGGTTGCCGTTGCCATGGAGGGCATCAACTCGAACGTTTAAGGTGCGCCGAAAGCTCTTTCCACGCATCCCCATAGTTAAACCGCAACCAAGCGGTGTGCAGTCGGTGAAGCTGCCGCCGCATCCAGCTGTTTTCCTTCGCCAGCAGCATGTCCTCGATGTCCTGATTCAACTCATCGGCTTTGAATCCTGTCCAGATCGGCGGCAGTGGGCCGGCGAGGTTCCAGGCGCAGACGACGGCGACTTCGGAATAGAGGATGTCTTTGATCTGTTCCGGATCGTAGCCTTCGACTTGTCTGGCGATGTAGGGGTAATCCACGGCGGTGTCGACGAAGATCCACGACAGGGCGTCGCGGATTTCGTATAGCTCGGCGGGGCTCAGTTCTCGTCGCAAATTCGGCCGCTCCCTGCGCTAGGCGTTATTCAGTCGTTCGATCACAGGGGCCAGTGCCGGACGCTTGTCCTGCCATTCAGCCTTGGTAATTCCCAGCTGAACCACGTCTATCCGAACGCCATCCTAGACCACGTTTTGCCGCCGAACACCCTCGACCTCAAACCCGAATTTCTGGTGCATCTTTACCAGGAATTGCATGGGATGTCCTTGTCTGGCGGTCAGGCGATTCTGAACCGGCGCTGTCGATCAGGAAAGTTTCATGTTGGGGTGGGCGGCGCAGGCCTATGATGTTGGCACAAGATCGTCGCTTTTAATCCCGAGGGGAATCGTGCCATGCGCCTGAATATCGTCAAAGTGCTGTTGGTTGCTGCTGCGGTGTCAGTGTTGAGTGCCTGTTCAGGGGCGGGCGGGTTGACGACCACCAGTTGTTTTTCGGCGGATTGTCAGTCGTTGGATGGGCGTAGTAATGCGACGACGCTGAAGTTCGGCGGGAACAGTATTGGCAGCAGTCTTAATCAGTACAGTTCCGGCATGTTGCATGACGATTGAAATGCTCGGATGAATTGTGGCGAGGGAGCTTGCTCCCGCTGGGTTGCGGAGCAGCCCCAAAGGATGGGCCTGCTGCGCAGTCCAGCGGGAGCAAGCTCCCTCGCCACGGTTTTAGTTGCTTCGCTGAAAGATGGGGCGCTTTGTGACCCATCGGGGATGAATCCCCTCACCACAGCTTTTGTGGTTTATCGCGTTACAGGTAGTGTTTGAAGAACCCCGCCATTTTCTCTACCGCCGGGCCGACAAATTGTTCTTTGTCGTACAGGTCGATGTGGCTTGCGCCTTCAATCAATACCAACTCTTTGGGCTCCATTGCCTTCTCGATGGCCAATTCACTGAAGTAACGAGTATCGGCCTCAGTGCCGGCAATCATCAGCAACGGGTGCGGTGAGATCAGGTCGATGCGGTCGTAGGACGAGTACGCGGCAATCCGGTCGATGCTGGTGAACACGTAGGTGTTCGGCGAGTGCGGGTGCTGTGCCCGTGGGGTGCGGTAGTACTCGCTGCCTTCGCGATACAGCGTCGGGGTGCCTTCGGCGATGTCGGCCGGGTTGTCTGGCACGATCGGGTCGAGGCGCACGGGTTCGCCACGGGCTTCGCGGGTGCGTTGCTGGCCGACTTCTTCGAGCAATTGTTTGAGCTGCTCAGGAGTGCCGGTGCCGCCAAGGCCTTCGCGGAACAGCAGGCCGATGTCGGCGGCGCTGACGGTGGCGACGGCGCGGATGCGTCGGTCAGTCTGGGCGGCGAAGGGCACGTAGCCACCGGCCGCGCAGATGCCGAGGGCGCCGATGCGTTGCGGGTTGACCGAAGCATGGTTGGACAGAAAGTCGACCGCGCCTTTGAAATCTTCAGCACGCACGAACGGATCTTCGAGGAAGCGCGGTTCGCCTTCGCTTTCGCCTTGGTAGCTGGCGTCGAAGGCGAGGGCAATCAGGCCTTTTTCGGCGAGTTTCTGTGCGTAGAGGCCGGCGGTCTGCTCTTTGACGCCGCCGAACGGGTGGCCGACGACGATGGCCGGGCGTTGTTCGCCGGGTTGCAGGTCGTTCGGGGTGTAGAGGTGGCCGGCGAGTTTGAGGCCGTTGCTGAGGAAGCTGATGTTGGTTTTCATTGGTGCACTCCACGGGTTGGTGCGGTGCCGCAGGTGGCGGCTGACGAGGCAAAGATTGAACCCGTGGGAGGGAGGCAAAAAGAGAGCGCGGTTCCTGGGAAAGTTTTTCCTATGATAAAGAGAGCCTTCCTTGATTCGCGCGCGAGCGCCATGATCGCCCCATGACTATAGAAAACAGCCCCAACGACCTCGGAGAATTCCTCCGCGCGCGTCGTTCCGAACTCGATCCGACGCAGGTCGGATTACCCGCTGATGTAGGGCGTGCACGCCGTGTCGCCGGTTTGCGCCGCGAAGAAGTGGCGATGCTCGCGGGCATCAGCGTCGATTACTACACGCGTCTGGAGCAGGGACGGTTGTCGCCGTCCAAGTCCGCGTTGGCCGCCGTCGCGCGCAGCCTGCGTCTGCAAGAGGATGATCTGGATTATCTGTATCGACTGGCGCGGCTGGGTCGCACCACGGTTGATCTGCATCGACGGCAAACCGTCGGCGCGCAAACTCAACGTCTGCTCGACAGCCTGCGGGACATTCCGGTGATAGTCATCGGTCGCTACATGGATGTGCTGGCGTGGAATCCCTTGGCGGCGGCGCTGTACGTCGACTTTTCCGAAATACCGATCGAACAGCGCAACCTCATTCGTCTGTCATTTCTCGACCCACGGTTTCGCAGTTTGTACGTCGATTGGGAAAACAACGGGCGCAACTGCGTGGCGTTTCTGCGGATGGACACGGCGCGCTTTCCGGACGATCCGCGACTGGCTTCGCTGATCGGCGAACTGTCCCTGCGTGACGAGGACTTCCGCCGCTGGTGGGCGACTCATCTGGTGGCCAGCCCAACCTGCGGCAGCAAAACTTTTCAGCATCCGCAGGTGGGGAAGCTCAGCCTTGATTGGCAGATGCTCTCCTGCACGGAAAGCCCCGATCAGTCGATCATCGTCATGACCGCCGCGCCGGGCAGCGAGGCCAGTGAGTCGCTGAAAAAGCTCACTGTGGCAGCGCAATCCACTCGCTTAGGGTTTTCTGATATTTCCCGGTGACCTTGCTCAGGTGCAGCCACTGATCGACGTAGAGTTTCCAGCTGATGTCATCGCGCGGCAGTAGATAAGCCTTCTCACCGTACTGCATGTATTGATGCGGATTCACCGCACACAAACCGGGTTTGAGTTTCTGCTGGTACAGCGCTTCCGAGGCGTCGGTGATCATCACGTCGGCCTTGTTGTCGAGCAGTTGCTGGAAGATCGTCACGTTGTCGCGCAGGGCCAGTTGCGCTTTGGGCAGGAAGGCGTGGACGAAGGCTTCGTTGGTGCCGCCGGCCGGTTCGACGAGGCGCACATTGGGTTGGTTGATCTGTTCAATCGTTTGGTACTTGGATTGATCGGCGCAGCGTACCAGCGGGATTTTGCCGTCGGTGTCGAGGGTGTTGCTGAAGTAGGCCTTTTTCTGCCGCTCCAGCGTCACCGAAATCCCGCCCATGCCGATGTCGCACTTGCCGGCCTGCATGTCCGGCATCAGGGTTTTCCAGGTGGTCTGCACCCATTCGACTTTGACGCCGAGGCTGTCGGCCAGCGAGCGGGCCATGGCGATGTCGATCCCTTCGAAATCGCCGTCGTCGCGTTTGAAAGTGTAGGGCTTGTAGTCGCCGGTGGTGCAGACGCGCAGCTGGCCTTGTTGCTGGATGGTGTCGAGGTGTGAGGTCTGTTCTGCCGCCTGAGCACTAAAGTTCAGGGACAGGGCCAGCAGAGTACCGAGCAAGATTGTGGTTTTTGTCATGTCTGTCGGGCTTCAAAGGGATCGGAGCGAGAAGTTAACCACGTTCTCGGCGCTGATCACCTATCGGTGAAGGCGCTTACAAGCCCAAACCTTCCTGCACCACTTGCAGCAGGTTGTTCTCGGTCAGCGCAATCGCATCCAGCTGTTGCCCGGTTTCAACGGTCTGCAACCACCAATGGCTTTCGTGGTGTTCGTCGACGGTGCGCAACAGGTAAGTGTTTCTGTCCGGCAGGGTGATTTGCACGCGCCCGGCGCCATCCTCGGTAAACCGTGCGATGGGATCAAATGTCAGGCTTTGGTTGTTTGCTTCAATGACCAGTTGATCGATGGCGTAATCGTGGGATTCACCATCGGGTGACGTTTCGCAAACGTGCGTCGGATTGCGCCGAATTTTCAGGCCGACTTCGGTCACCGGTTGCAGCCAGGCCCCGATGCGGTGGTACAGGTCGTAGACCTGTGCCGGCCAGCAATCGATCTCCAGCGCGGCATCCGCGTGAGTGGGCAGTGTTTGCTGGAGTTTGGCGGCGAGTTCATCTGCTTTACTCATTTCGGATCCCTGTCTGTTGATGTCTGCCTGTTAATCGTAGACGTTTCAACGGGGTACGGTGTTGCCTTGCGTCATGCGTCTGCAACACAAGCATGTCCAAATCACGGCTGGTCAAGTCTGGCCAGGATCGAAAACCACGGACGCAGGCGTCCCAAGGAGCGGGTAGATGAAAAAGCTGTTTACAATTTTGGCGGTGATTGCACTGACGGCCGGTAGCATCGGTTTGAGTTCGGCGCGGCAATCGCAGTCGAGCAAAGCGCAGGCGGAATCGGTAGCAGGAGTGTTCGACTACTACCTGCTGACGTTGTCCTGGTCGCCGACGTTTTGCCTGACCCACAAGGACGATGTGCAATGTTCCGGCAAAGGTTACGGCTTTGTCCTGCACGGTTTGTGGCCGCAATACGCCAAGGGCGGCTGGCCGGAATCCTGCCCGCCACTGACCACGCTGTCGGCGGCAGAAAGCAGCAAAGGCTTGACGCTGTTCCCGACCAAGAAACTGCTCGATCACGAATGGTCGAAGCACGGCACCTGCAGCGGCCTCGGTGCGATGGGGTATCTGGATGCAGCGGACAAAGCGGTGGGCGCGGTGAAAATCCCTGAAGAACTGCAACCGTTCAGCACTTCGTATTACTTCGAGGCGCAGGAAATTTCCGATCTGTTCCGCAAGGCCAACCCGGGGATACCGGCGGATGGCATCGCAGTGATTTGCAGCGGTCCGGAGCTGTCGGAAGTGCGGGTGTGCATGGGCAAGGACTTGCAGTTCGGTGCGTGCGGCAAGGGTGTGAAGACTCAGTGCCGGGCGGGGGATATTCGAGTTCCGCCGTCGCGGTGATTTGACTCAAAGTCGAAAAGACAAACACTGAACCTGTGGTGAGGGGATCAATCCCTTCACCACAGGGTTTATGGCCTCGCTGCACCCCGCTCAACACCCTTTCATGCCCAGACCAGCGCCCGTTCAGTCGGCGCTAAATCCGGAAAAACCGTACACACCGCTTGATACGGCAATCTCACCGAAACAGGCAAACGAAAATAAATCTCCCCGTAGCGGTCATCCAAATCCGCAGCGCGCCGATACTACTGGGCGGGAACAGGGCGTTTGCCCCCTGCTTACCCGTGAACTACGCTCACAAAATATAAGGGTTTCGGGCTCGCGCCCTTGTCGTACCTGCCCAGGACACGGTTTTGCCTATCCCCATTCACGATCCACATCAGGCTCCCGGCACGCTTAAACGTCTGCCGCTACGCAAAGCGGCGGCGCTGTTTATCGTTGCGGTGTGTCTGTGCCTGTTCGGTTTGCTGTATCTGCAACTGGAGCAGTCGCGGCGCCAGGATCTGGCGGTGGCGCAAATGGCGTCGAACAACCTGACCCGGGCGATGGCGCAGCAGGCCGAGGACACGTTCCTGGCGGCGGATCTGGTGATGACCAGCCTGGTCGACTGGATTCAGGACGACGGTTACGGCGCGGCGCAGCGGCCGCGACTGCAGAAGACCCTGGCCCGTCGCGTGCAGCAACTGAATCAGTTGCACGGCATGTTTCTGTTCGACCGTCAGGGTCAGTGGGTGATTACCTCATTCGCCGATCTGCCCCGTGGCAATGGCGTGGCTGATCGCGAGTATTTCAAATTTCACCAGCAGAACGCCTCGACGGTGGCGCACATCGGCCCGGCGATTCGCAGCCGTGAGAACGGTGAGTGGATCATCCCCATCTCCAAACGCGTCAATGACCAGGCCGGCAATTTCCAGGGCGTGCTGATGGCCGGGATCAAGATGGCCTACTTCGACCAGTTCTTCGAAAGTTTCAGCCTTGACGACAACGGCATCATGTTCCTTGGTTTGACTGACGGCACATTGCTTGCGCGGCGGCCGTTTGATGAGTCATTGATCGGCACATCACTGGCGCAGGGCGAGATCTATCAAAAGCAGTTGCCCAATGCGGCGGCCGGTACGGCGATGATCAATTCGGTAGTCGATGGCATCACTCGTATGTATGGCTATCGGCAACTGGCGTCGTATCCGCTGGTGGTGTCTGCCGGGACTTCGCGGGATACGATTCTCAAGGGTTGGTACGAGCGGGCGTTCCAGTCCAGCGTGATTGTGGCGCTGGTGATTCTTGGCGTCGGTCTGTTCGGCTGGGTGTTCATCCATCAGGTGCGCGATGGCGAACGGATCGAGAAGAACTTGCGCAAGGCACAACGGGCGCTGGAACAGATCGCGACTCACGACAGCCTCACCGGGCTGGCCAATCGGCGCTTGTTCGAGCGCTCGCTGGAAATCGAATTTGCCCGAGGCGCACGGCAGGTCAGTCCGGTCAGCCTGATCATGCTCGATATCGATTTTTTCAAACGTTACAACGACGCCTATGGGCATGTGGCCGGCGATCAATGCCTGACACAGGTTGCTCAAGTGCTGAAGAACTGCTGCCAGCGCAAGTCGGATCTGGCGGTGCGCTATGGCGGCGAGGAGTTTGCGGTGTTGCTGCCCGACACCGACATCAACGGCGCGCTGGCGATTGCCGGGCAGATTCGCCGCAGCGTGATCGACAAACGCATCACCCACAGCGGCTCACCGACCGGTTATCTCACCGTGAGTCTGGGCTGCTATGCGTTTATCCCCAATGGCAATGACAACCCGGAAGTGTTTATCCAGCGGGCGGATGCGGCGTTGTACCAGGCGAAAAATGCCGGGCGCAATCGGGCGGCAGTGCTGTCGATGGATGACAGCATCGCGGAATTGATGCGTTCTGACCGCTGATACACAAATCCCTTTACCTGAAGAGACCTGCTACCCCTGTGGCGAGGGAGCTTGCTCCCGCTGGGGCGCGAAGCGGCCCGCTCTTTGACTTCAAAAGCAGGGGCCTGCTACGCAGTCCAGCGGGAGCAAGCTCCCTCGCCACAGAGTGAACATTCAGTACAGGGTGGGTACTCGATTCATTTACCACGGATGGCTCTTGTTCGTTCAGCCGCCGGTGCCACCACCGGCACCGCCCGTTCCGCCACCCGCTGAACCGGTGCCACCACCGGCACCCGAGCCCGAACCGCTGGCGCCGCCATTGGTGCCGGTTCCTGAACCTGCGCCGCCAGAGTTGGTGCCGCCCGAAGGTGCGCCCGGCGTGTTGTCCGGTGGCATGGTCGAGCTGGTGGCACCGCCGGATTTGGTGCCGGTGGCATCAGCGCCATCGTTGGCCGCGAAGGTCGCGGCGGAGGCCGTGGCAAGCAGGCCAGCGAGCAATAACGAGGTAAGTTTGCGCGTCATCATGATCCGTCTCCAGAAAGGGGATTTACCTGATATTGGTCTGACGCGCCGCAGACTTGGTGCCGGTCGAGTGACGAGCGGTCAATCGAGTGGCCTCCTGATCTTCTGGAATATTGGCTATTTGCCGAACCACTCGCCGGGACTAACGTAGTCACACATTCACTTGCCCCGGAAACCCGCCATGAACGCTCGTACCGATTTCTACACCGCTTCCCCGGACGCCCTGAAAGCGATGATCGCCCTGGAAACCGCCGTCTCCAAGTTGCCGCTGGAAAAGACCCTGATCGAACTGGTCAAACTGCGTGCCTCGCAAATCAACGGCTGCGCCTTCTGCATCGACATGCACACGGCTGACGCGATCAAGGGCGGTGAAACCCCACGTCGTCTGTTCGCGGTGACCGCATGGCGTGAAGCGCCGTTCTTCAGCGAGCGTGAACGTGCCGCGCTGCTGTGGACCGAATCGCTGACCCAACTGAGCCTGACCCACGCTCCGGATGAAGATTACGAAGTGGTCGCTGCGCAGTTCACGCCGAAAGAAATGGTCGATCTGACCGTCGCGATCAGCACCATCAACAGCTGGAATCGTTTGGCGGTAGGCTTCCGCAAAACCCCACAGATCTGACGCAATATTCCTTGTAGGAGCTGCGGCACGCTGCGATCTTTTGATCCTGTTTTTAAGAGCAAGATCAAAAGATCGCAGCGTGCCGCAGCTCCTGCAAGGGGCCTTCAAGTCAATGTGCGTCGGCACTCGGCGCGGCCGGTGGTTGTACCTTGCGCATCAAGGGCACCATCGCCGTGGCGATGACGAAGCACACCATAATCATCAGAAACGTGTCGCCGTAGGTTTGCGTCTGCGCCTCGCGGTAGGTCAGCAGCCATAACTGGCGCAGGCTGGCAGTGACGCCGACGTCACCGCTCTGGCCCAGCGCCGCGAGGTTGCCGCCGACCTGCGACAGCCACTGATTCATCGCCTCGTTGCTGCTGTTCAGATGTTCCGCCAATCGGGTGAAGTGCAGGTTGGTGCGATCATTGAGAATGGTCGCGCACGCCGCAATCCCGATCGCACCGCCGAGGTTGCGCATCAGGTTGAACAAGCCCGACGCATGCTTCAGGCGGGCTGGCGCCAACCCACCCAACGTCAACGTCACGGCCGGCGGCACTGCCAATTGCTGGGCGATGCCGCGCAAGGCTTGCGGCAGCATCAATTGCCCCGCTCCCCAATCGTGGGTGATCGGGCTGAACTCCCACATCGACACCGCGAACAGAGCCAGCCCGACCATCATGATCCAGCGCAGATCAATCCGGTTGGCCAGAAAGGCATACAGCGGAATCGCCATGATCTGGAACACCCCGGTGGAGAAAACCGCCAGACCAATGTCCAGCGCGCTGTAGCCACGCACCCGCCCGAGAAACAGCGGCGTCAGATAAATCGTTGCGAACAGGCCAATCCCGGTGACGAACGAAAATAAGCAGCCGAGGGCAAAGTTGCGGTCCTTCAATGCGCGCAGGTCGACGATAGGATTGGCCACGTGCAAGGTGCGGCCAATGAAGGCCAATCCTGCCAGACCACTGATCCACGCGGTGGTCAGGATGGTCTGGTCGCTGAACCAGTTCCAGCGTGGGCCTTCTTCGAGGGTGTATTCCAGGCAGCCGAGAAACAGTGCGAGAAACACCATGCTCAGATAATCCGCACCCTTGAGCAGCGACAATTCCGGCTGATCGATCTTTACCAGCATCGGCACCGCCACGGCGACAAAAATCCCCGGAACCAGGTTGATGTAGAACAGCCAGTGCCATGAAGAAATATCGGTGATCCAGCCACCGATCACCGGCCCCATTGTTGGCGCCAACGACGCCACCGCGCCGATGGTCGCCGCAGCAATCACCCGTTGTTTGCCGGTGAAGAAAAAGAACGCCGTGGTAAACACCAGCGGAATCATCGAACCGCCGAGAAAACCTTGCAGGGCGCGGAAAGTGATCATGCTCTGGATATTCCAGGCCACGCCGCAGAGCAGGCTGGCGAGGGTGAAACCCACCGCTGAGGCGCAGAACAGCCAGCGCGTGGAGAACACTCGCGACAACCAGCCCGACAGCGGAATCACGATGATTTCGGCGATCAGGTAACTGGTCTGCACCCACGCGGTTTCGTCGGTACCGGCGGACAGGCCGCCGCCGATATCACGCAACGACGCCGAGACGATCTGGATATCCAGCAACGCAATGAACATGCCGATGCACATCGTCGCGAAGGCAAACACCTTGGTCGCGGTGGCCATGTCCGCCGCGTTGAACGGCTGCGCGGGAGCGGCGAGGGTGGCGCTCATGGCGCGACGGCCACGGCGCTGGTTTCAGTTTGTGCGCGGGTGTCGACTTCGGCAGTCACCGACAGGCCCGGACGCAAGTGGCCGAGCACGCCATCGGCCGGGTCGAGGAGGATGCGCACCGGCACGCGCTGGACGATTTTGGTGAAGTTGCCGGTGGCGTTTTCCGGCGGCAGTACGCTGAACTGTGAACCGGTGGCCGGGGCGAGGCTGTCGAGACGGCCATGGAATTCCTGACCGGACAGCACATCGGCGCGGATGCTCACGCGCTGGCCGGGCTTCATCCGCGCCAATTGGTCTTCCTTGAAATTGGCATCGACCCACAAGCCGCTGGCCGGCACCACCGACAGTTGCTGCGAACCGGCCTGCGCGTAGGCGCCGACCCGTGCGCGGCGGTTGCCGATCACGCCGTCAACCGGTGCGCGCAGTTCGGTGTAACCAAGGTTGAGCTGCGCCAGATCGCGTTCGGCACGGGCTTGCTGGAGGGCGGCGCGGGCCTGTTGTTTCTGCGTATCGATGACCGCCAGTTGGCGTTGCGCGGCGAGCAGTTCAGCTTGGGCGCGGGCGCTCAAGGCCTGGGCGGTTTTGAAGGTGGCGTCGGCACGCTGGGCGCTTTCGACCGAGACCGCGTTGGTGGTCACCAGGCGTTTGTAGCGGGCGTTGTCATCCCGCGAACGCGCGGTTTCGGCACCGGCTGCATCGATGCCGGCGCGGGCCTGGCCGATCACCGCTTGCTGAAGTTGCTCGGTGGCATCGAGGTTGGCCAGCAGCGCCTCTTCGGCAGCCACCGCGCCCTCGGCTTTGGCGAGGTTGGCGCGATAGTCACGGGCATCGAGGCGGATCAACACGTCGCCAGCCTTGACGTGCTGATTGTCGCTGACCAGCACTTCGTCGATGTAGCCGGCGACTTTCGGCCCGATCACCGTGACGTCGCCACCAATATAGGCATCGTCGGTTTCTTCGAGAAAACGCCCGGCGCCCCACCAGTGCACGGCATACACACCGGCAAACGCCAGAGCGATCAAACCGGCGCCGGGAATCAACAAGCGTTTAAGCAGCGGCGGTTTGGTCTTGACCGGAACAGCGAGGTCGGGTTCGAGGCTGGGCATGCTGGTCATGGCGTAATACCTGCGCAAACGGGGAGTTATTACGATCGTAATATGACGTAGGTAATATTTCCTGGCAATTTATTTTTGTCGCCAGTCGTCAGGTGCCTACTTGAGCCAATGGCCGGGCGTGCTGCCGGTCATTGATTTGAAGAACGCGATGAACGCGCTGTCGCTGGCAAAGCCCAACTCAAACCCGCAGTAGCTGAGGCTGCGCCCGGTGGCGAGCAATTCCATGGCGCGCATCAGCCGCCACTGCTGGCGCCATTGCTGGTAGCTCATGCCGGTTTCGCGCTGGAAGATCCGGCCGATGGTGCGGGCGCTGGCGCCGATCTGCTGCTCCAGCACCTGCAGTTCCGGTGGCAATTGTTCGGGAGACATCAGCAACGGTGCGAGGCGTTTGTCCCGGGGCAGGGGCAAAAGCATGGGTTGTTGCGCCGCATCGCTCATCTCGCTCAAGCACAGACCCAGCAGGTGGACGAATTTGCCCTGCCGCCAATCACTGTCGAAGTCTGCCAGTGCCATGGGCTCCAGCACAGCGCGCAGGAGTGGGCTGACTTCGAACACGCAGACCTGTTGCGGCAGTTCGCAGCACAGCTCGGGCGACAAATAGATAGAGCGGTAATCGACACTTTGCTGCATCACCGCACGATGAACGACGCCCGGTGGAATCCACGCCGCACGCGAGGGCGGCAGCAGGCACAACTGTTGCGCAAGGGTGATGCGGGTGCAGCCTTGTCGGGTGTAGAGCAATTGCCCGCGTTGATGGCGGTGCAGCCCGGAGTCGTGATCGCCCAATGTGGAGGCGATGCCGATTACCGGTGCCGGATAAAGATCCGGGTCAAACGTCGCGTGGGCATTGAGCCAAGCCATGGATTGTCCGATTTAAGCGATAAGTTGGCGGGATCTGGATAATACGCCAGTCGACGCTTCATAAACTCCTCTGCAGTTTTAGCTTGGGGAGTAAACGAAAAATGAACAATCGAAACTTATTGCTACTGGCGATTGCGCTGTTGATGTTTCCGCAGATCGCCCAGACCTTGTACAGCCCGGCGCTTGGCGACATTGCGCAGGCGTTCGACGTCAGCCCGCAGGCAGCGGCGCAGACGTTGTCGGTGTATTTTCTGGCATTTGCCTTTGGTGTGGTGACCTGGGGTCGGGTGTGTGACCGGATTGGTCGGCGCCCATCGATGCTCGCCGGGCTGGCGATCTACGCGGTGGCCATCGTCATTGGCTTGAGTGCCAGCACTTTCCAGCAACTGTTGATGGCCCAAGCCTTGGCGGCGTTCGGCGCCGCCGTCGGTTCGGTGGTGACGCAAACCCTGTTGCGCGACCGCTTCCAGGGCGCGGAACTGGCGCAGGTGTTTTCGCTGGTGGGCATGGCGCTGGCCGCCAGCCCCGCGATTGGCCTGTTTAGTGGTGCGGGGCTGGTACAGGGCTTTGGTTATCGCGGTGTGCTCGGCGCGTTGTTGCTGATCGCTGTGCTGCTGTGGCTTTGGAGCTGGCGCGCTCTGCCGGAAACCCGTGTGTTACCGGTGGCTTCGGTAGGCCTGTTGGAAACTCTTGTGCGCATGTTGCGCGATGTCGGGATCTGGCGTTCGGCACTGTGGGTCGCCTCATTCAACATTGCGTTGTTCAGCTATTACAGCCTTGGTCCGTTTTTGTTCAAGCGAATCGGCTTGAGTGAAGCGGCGTTCGGATACAGCGGCGTGATCCTCGCGTTGGGCTCAGGGTTTGGAGCATGGCTCAACAAGCAATTGTTGAAAGCAGGGTTCAGCGCTTTGCAGTTGATTCGTCTCGCGGCGTTCAGCGGTTTGCTGGGTGGCCTCGGTGTCTGGTGGCTGCAGGACGGCGGTGTGTTCGTGCTGCCGATGTTGCTGGTGGTACTGGCGTTCGGCATGGCGATTCCAAATATTCTCGGCACCGCACTGGTCAATTACCCGGATTGTCTGGGCACTGCCGGCGCGTTGCTGGGGCTGTTTTATTACTTGCTGATCGGCGCGGGATTGATGCTCGCCGGTAGTTCTCAAGCCCTCGGGGAAACCCTGATAGCGTGCAGCACCGTGGCGTTGCTGCTGGCGATAAAGGCAACAAAAGCAATTGTTTAAGAAGTGTAAGCGCTGTAGGAAGCGTCTTGCATTTGTGTAGGAGGGCTCCGACTATCACGATCATTGATAGGGTGGCATTACGCCATTTGATGATCGCAAGGATGTTGCGTGCCGTATTCGCTTTGCGCTGTTTCTCGTCGTCGTTCCACGCGTTGCCCGCTGTTGTCGGCCTTGCTGTTGAGTGTGTGTGCCTCTTCGCTTGAAGCTGCCGAACCTGTCGCGCCGGGCCAGGAAGTGCTGCGCCAGCAGCAACAGCAACAACGCGATCTGCAACAACTGCAACTTGAACAACGAAAGCGCCAATTGGAGCGCGGGGCGTTCGGGCCGGCACCTGCCACGCCGACGATGCCGCAAACCGTCGCGCCCGACGAGTGCTGCTGGCCGTTGAGCGGCACGCGCATCGGCGGTGTGACGCTGATCGACAGCGACTCGCTCAATGCACGCATCAAGCCGTTGCTGGCGCCGTGCATGGGCGTTGGTCAGATCAATCATCTGCTCGCCACCCTCACCGCGATCTACGTGGAGAAGGGCTACATCGCCAGCCGCCCTTACCTGAGCAGCGCACCTGCGGCGGGACAATCGCTCGACATCATGGTCGACGAAGGCTACATCGAGTCCATCGAACTGGCTGATCAGAGTCTGCCGGTATCGCTGGGCGGTGCGTTCCCGGGGATGCTCGGCGGGCCGCTGAACCTGCGTGATCTGGAGCAAGGCCTGGATCAGTTGAACCGCCTGCGCTCGATTGATCTGACCGCCGACATCGCCCCCGGCAGCCAACCCGGCGCCTCGCGGATCATCCTCCGTTCACGGACCTCCGGGCAGTCGCGCTGGGCCTTGAATGCGGGGTTCGACAACCTCGGCAGCGCCAGCACCGGGCGCGACCGCGATACGGTCAGCCTGAGCCTCGACAGCCCGTTGGAGCTCAACGACCTGTTGAGCCTCAGCGCCAGCGACACCTTGAATCAGGGCGACCGCTACAGCCGCAACGCCAGCCTGTATTACGCGATCCCCTACGGTTACTGGACCTACAGCGTATTCGCCAGTCACGCCGAATACCGTGCGCCGTTCAAACTGCCGAGCACGACTTTCCACAGCACAGGGATCACCGATCAAGTCAGCCTGCGCGCCGATCGTGTGTTGTGGCGCGATCAGAGCCGTCAGCTCAGCGCCAACCTGCAACTCGCACACAAAAACGTCGACAGCTATCTGGAAAACGTGCGGCTGGGCATTCAGAGCCCGACCCTGACGGTGGCTGAAGCCGGACTCAATCTGTTCTGGTTAGACCGCGCGGTGTGGAACCTCGATGTCAATTACGCCCAGGGTTTGCGTTGGTTCGGCGCCGATGACGACTCGCAGCATCAGATCAACAACCTGCCCAAGGCACAGTTCCACAAGTACCGCGCCAGCCTCAGTCAGTGGCGCAATGGCCAGCTCGGCGCGCAGGCGTGGCAGTGGCAGAGCCAACTCAATTTGCAGTACAGCCCCGACCCGTTGCCGGCCATCGAGCAACTGCTCGGCACCGACGATTCGGCGGTGCGCGGCTATCGGGTCAGCAGTGCGTCGGGCGCCAGCGGCGCGATCTGGCGCAACACTTTGCGCCTGCCGCTGCGCAGCGAATGGCCAGTGCAGATGACTCCGCGCATCGGCCTCGACCATGGCTATATCAAGGCTGATCACGACGCTCAGGGCCAACGCTTGAGTGGTGCCAGTGTCGGGCTGAATCTGGGCTGGAAAAACTTCAGTGTCGATGTCGATTACCAGCGCGCACTCAGCAGGCCGAACGGTCTGCAACACGAGCCCGAAACCTGGCTGATGCGGGTCGGTTTGCAAATATGAACGCTACATAAACAAACAACGCAGTGAACAAACAGCCGTTGGATCTGAGCGCGACAGCCACGGCCAGGATTAAATCGCGCGACGTGATGCCGTACTCACATGGAGACGTTTTTATGCCAGCACACACCTTTGCATTTCATCTTTCGCCTCGGGGCAAATTGCGCTGGGCGATTGCCAGCCTGTTCTTCGCCGTGCACCTGCCGAACGCGATGGCCGGCGGCGTCGTGGTCGCACCGGGCCCAGGCGGCACCGCGCAATTGCAGACCCAGGGCGGTGTGCCCATCGTCAACATCGTCGCGCCCAACGGCTCGGGCCTGTCGCATAACCAGTTCCTCGACTACAACGTCGACCGTCAGGGTCTGGTGCTGAACAACGCTCTGCAGGCCGGGCAATCGCAGCTCGCCGGGCAACTCGCGGCCAACCCGCAACTGCAAGGGCAAGCCGCGAGCGTGATTCTCAACGAAGTGATCAGCCGCAACCCGTCGGCGATCAACGGCGCGCAGGAAATTTTCGGTCGTTCTGCCGATTACGTGCTGGCCAACCCCAACGGCATTTCGGTGAATGGCGGCAGTTTCATCAACACGCCGAACGCCAATCTGGTGGTCGGTCGCCCGGAATTGAACGACGGCAAACTGCAAGGCCTGAACACCCGCGACGCCAGCGGCCAGTTGCAGATTCAGAGCGGCGGGCTGCGTAACGGCGAGGGCTCGATCAACCTGATCGCCCCGCGTATCGACAGCCAGGGCGCGCTCAGTGCCCGCAATCAACTGAACCTCACCGTCGGGCGCAATCAGATCGACTACGCCACAGGTCAGATGAAAGCCGTCGACCCGGCGGGCAGCACGGGCGATCAGCGGATCGACGCCAGCCTGTTCGGCGCGATGCAGGCCGGACGCATCAACATTGTCAGCACCGCCGAAGGGGCGGGCGTGCGCGTTGGCGCGGTGCAGGTCGCTGGTCGCGACGGCGTGCAGATTCGCTCGGCCGGTGACCTCAGTGTCAGCGGTGAGGCCGTGGCCAACAGCCTCGACGTGACCCGCGCAGGCATCCGCAGCAGTCAGGGCGATGTCGGTTTGCACAGCGGCAAGGACCTGACCCTGGCCGCCACCGATGTCAGCGGCCGCGATGTCACCGTCGAGGCCAAACGCAACCTGACCCTGAGCACCGTCGAAAGTCGCAAACTCCAGGAAAAGCGCGAGAACTGGAACAACAGCACCATCGGCATCACCTGGGAAACCTACGACCGCACCCAGACCGACAGCGAATCGCGACAGCACGGCAGCCAGATCGTTGCCAGCCGCGATGCAAAACTGTCGTCCGGTAAAGATACCGAACTCAAAGCCGCCAAGGTTGAAGCGGCGAAGAATCTTGACGTGAAAAGCGCCGGCGATCTGCGCCTGACCGCCGCCACCGAAAGCCACACCCAGACCGATCAGGGCAATCATCGCAAGCACCTGTGGAAAGCCGACTGGAACACCAGTAGCGAAGAGCAGCGCAGCATCAGCAGCCAGTTGAAGGCCGGCAATATCGCCCTGCAAACTGCCGCACTGTTGCGCTCCGAAGGCGCCGAGCTGAACAGCTCGGGCGACCTGCAACTGGCCGGAAAACAAGTGGAAATCAGCACCGCCACACGGACCAATCGCAGCAGCGACAACCGCTATTCCGGCGATCTGGTCGGCGGTGGTTTCTTCGGCAAGACCGGCGATGCCGACAAAGGCCAGACCCAGCATCAGGGCAGCAAGATCAACGCCGCCGGCAAACTGATCGTCAAGGCTGACGACGTGCGCATCAGCGGCAGCCAGGTGCGCGGTGGCACCGACGCGAGCGTGATCAGCGACACCGATTCGCTGGTGATCGACGGCGTGCAGGACACGTCGCACAGCAACAATCACGACAAGGACAGCAAGTTCTTCGGCATCACCAAGGACGAGTCGCGGCAGAACGCCAAGGACAGCACCACGGTGCGCAGCGAACTGGTGTCCGACAGCAACCTCAAGCTCAAAAGCGCCAAGGACATTGAGGTCGCCGGCTCGACGGTCAAGGCGGGCGGTGCGTTGACGGCGGACGCGGCGGGGGATGTCAATGTGCATTCCGCGCAGAACAGCCACGACAGTACCGACAGCACGCAGACACGCGGCTTCGATGCTTACGCCAAAGAGCAGACGCCGGAGCAATATCGCGCCGGAATTCATTATGAAGACAAGCAGCAGACGGTCGCTAAAAACGATGTCGTTCAGCAAGGCTCAAGCCTCAGCGGCGGCACCGTACAGGTGAAGGCCGGCGGCGATCTGACCGTCAAGGGCGGCGAGGTGAAATCCACCGCTGGCGATGCGACCTTGAGTGGCAAAAACGTGTCGTTGCTGGCAGAGCAGGACAGCCACACGACCACCACCGAGAAGAGCAGCACCGGCGGCGGTTTCTACTACACCGGCGGTCTCGACCGCGCCGGCAGTGGCGTCGATTTCGCCCACAGCACTGCGCAGGACAGCAACAGCAAGACCACTGCGCAAACCAGCAGTGTGCAGAGTGCCGGTGGCCTGACGATCAACGCAGACAAACTCGCCACCGAAGGTGCGCAAGTAAAGGCTGGCAACGGTCTGAACATCGCGGCCAACGAAGTCGACAACCGCGCAGCGAGCAACACTGAAAGCAGCACTCACACCGAGAGCAACTGGTCGGCGGACATCGGCGCCAACGTCGAGTACAAAGACATCGCCCGGCCGATTGCCGGTGTCGTCAAAGAGGTGTTGAACGGCAAGGTGCCGGACAAGGATGCGTTGAGCAATCTGGGTCAACCGAACGTCGGTATCGACGTGGCGATCGGTCACGGTAGCGCTGATAAAACCGAGCAAAGCAGCAACGCGGTGGTCAGCCGTTTCGACGGCAGAAGCGTTGATGTCAATGTCACCGGCACCCTGCACGACCAAGGCACTCAGTACAACGCCAGCGCCGGTAAAGTGAACATCAGCGCCGACAAACTGCTTGCCGATGCGGCGAGCGACACCCACAGCAGCAGCGCCAACGCCGTGGATGCCAAGGTCGACGTGCGCGTCTACACCAAAACCGGTGAAGACGTGAACGTCGCCGGCAGCGGCGCGGGTGGCAGCAGCCAGTCCGCCAAGGACAGCTCCACGGCAGTGGTCGGCGGTTATGCCGGCAGCCAGGGTGTGAGCATCAAAACCGCCGGTGACGCGCAGTTTGAAGGCAGTCGATTCGACGGCGGGCAGGGCGGTGTCAATATCAAGACCGGCGGCGATCTGGCACTGAATCAGGCCACCGACCGCCAGCACAGCAGCGAGTCCGGCCTGCGTGGCAATGCCTCGCTGACCGTCGGCACCTTGCCGGGCACCGACGGCACTAACGTCGACCTCGGCGCCGGTTTCCAGCTCGATCACACGGGTAAGCAAACCACTGACACTCAGGCGCATGTCGCGAGCATCAGCGGTAACGGCGTGCAACTGAACAGCGGCGGCAATCAGACCCAGCAAGGCACGAAAATCGATAGCGCTGGCGCCATCGATTTGCACGCCAACGGCAAACTCGATCTGCAAGCTGCCACCGACACCCACGACGCCACCGGCAGCAATCTCGGCGGCGGCTTGAAGGGCGGCGGCAGCAAGACCAGCAGCGAGAAGAGCCGTGATCAGGGCGGCAATCTGAGTGGCAACTTCAACATCGGTCGGGTCAATGAGCACTCGCAAACCCTCACTGGTGGGCAACTCAATGGGCATAGCGGTATCGCGTTGAGCGGCGACTCGGTGCGTCTGCAAGGCACCCAGGTCACTGCGCCAAATGTCAGTGTCGATGCGCAGAAGGGCGGTTACGTGCAGGAGTCGGCGCAATCCACCGACAGCCGCAATAACTGGAATGTGGCGCTGAATGCCGGCGGTAACCTGAGCAGCAAAATCCCGACCGCTGCCGAGGAAAAAGCCAGCAGCGACCACGGCTTCAACGCCGGGGCCAAAGTGGGCGTGGATTACCTGCAAGGCACTACGCAGCAGAACAGCCAGATCAAGGCTGACACGCTGGTGCTGAACAGCGCGGGTGATGCACAGCTGTCGGGTGCGCGGATCGATGCGCAGAATGTCAGCGGCAACATTGCCGGTGACCTGACCGTCGAAAGCCGTCAGGACTCGCAGACCCACGCCAAAGTCGATGTCGATCTGGGCCTGACCGCGAAAAAGAATCCACCGAGCGACAAGGAAAAACTCGCCGGCACCGACTACAAGCCAACCCTGAAAGCCCAAGGTGAATACGCGCACAAGGACAGCGTCAAGCAAGCCTCCGGCATAAGTGGTGGACAGGGTGTGAACCTCAACGTCAATGGCGCCACGCAACTGACCGGCGCACGGATTTCATCGACTGAAGGCAAGGTTGATCTGGGTGGTTCGAAGGTTGGCAGCACTGACCTGAGCAACCTCGATTACGCTGTGAAAGCCGGGCTTGATCTGCCACAGAAAAAGGAAGAAAACGCGCCGAAAGTTTCCTTTGAAAACGGCAACCTGAAAGTCGGCCCGGTCACCCTCAGCGGTCATCTGGACAGCCAGACCTTGCAAGCGGGCATCGACGAAAAAGGCTGATCCCCAGCACAAAACCTGTGGGAGCGAGCCTGCTCGCGAAGGCGTCCATTTTGTCAGCGAAATACCTGACTGATGCGACGCTTTTGCGAGCAGGCTTGCTCCTGTTTTTTTGTGCCCGCAGCAAAGCTGCGAGGGCTGTTGTGTCCCGTCTAGCTCCTCTTGACTACACGAGTTATAGGCACAACGCACAGCGTCACCGCTAATACCTGCCGTTATTAAATCAAACGATTGCCTGTGATGCTGGCAGGCGTGTGAAACCGTGGATTTGGCACTGGCGATTGTGCGTATCTGCTCTGGTCGAACAGGTCAGTGACCACAAACTGCCAAAGCATGGCGCGTTCTTCACCGGACGTCGTTTGTGAGATCTGATCCGGGGTGAGGGGCAGTGGTGGGATTGATGAAATGCGTCCGGCTGGGCAGGGAAAATATCAACGCCGCTAAGGTCTGCGCAAATGACCAGGCACGAGTAAAGTCAGTAATATGTCGTTAATACCCAATGGCCACTAGTTGCGCTTCGGGTTTCCATGGATGGCTTCAGAACTCTGAGTGCCGAGCGTCAAAAGATAAGGGGTGAACAATGGCAACGATCATTGGTGTGCACGGCATCGGTCATCAGTTTGGTGGTGAAAACACGTTGAGCGACCAATGGCTGCCGGCGCTCAAGGATGGTCTCGCGCGTGCCGGACGAGAATTGCCTGACGAAGTAACCTTCAAATGTGCCTTCTATGGGGACTTGTTTCGCCCGAAGGGTAAAGGAGCGATACCGCCCTACAGCGCCGAGGATGTCGATGCCTGGGAGGCGCAACTGCTCAAGGCATGGTGGGAGGAGGCGGCCAGAATTGATCCCGCTGTTCGCGCACCTGACGAGACCACCAAAGCGGGTCTGGTGACGTTCGTCCAGCGCGGACTCAATGCATTGACACGATCAAAATTTTTTTCCGGTCAGCTGGAAAAAGTGATGATCAGTGATTTGAAGCAGGTCTATCGATACTTCCATGACGATTCAATCCGTCAGGCCGCTCGTGCCAGTATTGAAAAATGGGTGAATGACGATACACGGTTGATTGTTGCCCATTCTTTGGGGTCAGTGGTTGCCTACGAGGCTTTATGCGCAAACCCTCAGTGGCCCGTCCAGCACTTGATTACATTGGGTTCGCCACTGGGCATCCGTAATCTGATTTTCGATGCCCTGCAACCCGCACCGCAACGTGAGCTTGGTGCATGGCCTGGCAACGTGCAGCACTGGACCAATATTTCAGACAGCGGTGATGTAGTGGCCCTGACGAAAAAACTTGAGCCCTTGTTCATGCCGCGAATTGTCGATGTAAGTGTCGCCAATGGCATGAAAGTCCACGATGCGAGCCGCTACCTCACGACCCGGGAGGTGGGAGATGCCATCGCAGCCGCTATCTGATACTTATCGACGTCGTCTGCTTGCCACTGGCACCAGTCAATTCGATAACCATGCAACGCTGTCGCAGGTTCCGGACGAAGTTGAAACAATCAAGTCGGCCTTCGCTGCATTGCACTATGAGGTCGTACCGGCAGAACTTGATATGGATCCCCGAGAACTGCAGGATTCTATTTTCAAAGCTTGTGCAGACTGCACTGAAAACGATTTGCTGGTGCTCTATTACACGGGACATGGTGAAAGTGACAACCAACTCTATTTATTGTCCCGTGAGTCACAGCAGGCGGCTGAGGATCACCCAGCGCTGGCGGTAAAAGTCGTCGATCTGGCACAGATTCTGATCAAGACCAGAGCAGCGCAGGTTCTCTTGATCCTTGATGTCTGTTACGCCGGCACGGGAGCTGGTGATTTTCTCAGAATAGCGGCCGATCTGATCAGGCAGCGGCCTTCATTGAGTCCGGCCTATGTCATCGCGGCAACGCGATCGCGAGATGAGGCGGATGAGGGCGCCTTGAGCAAGGCGTTGGCTAAAGCGTTGGCTAATCCCGACGGTCAGTTCGGCGGTGCTACGCAGCGCTACCTGGCCATGGACGAAGTGATGGAGGCGATCAGAGAATATCTCGCCGAACGCTTTCCCAAGCAGGAAGCTCAATTGGCGGGGGCAAACCTCAAAGGTCGTTGCCTGTTGTTCCCCAATCCCCAGTACCGCCCTCATATTGGCCCAGGCCTGGATCTGGCCAGCCAGCGAGTGTTTGATGAACATTGGTTACCCAAAGCCGGAGGGGTCGAAGGTGGGTGGGTCGGGAGCTATTTCACCGGCCGTCATCGCGCGTTGCGGGAAATAGGAGAGTGGCTCGCACAGGTCGATACTCATGGGCGCGTTTTGGTAGTGACCGGTGGCCCGGGAACAGGCAAATCAGCATTGTTGGGGCGCATCGTGTCGCTGTCTGAGCCGAGCTTTCGCGATCGGGTACTTGCAGTCGATGGATCTTCATTCGACGTTGCTGACATGCCACCTGAAGGTATCGTCAATGTCGCCGTACATGCCCGGCACAAACTGTTGAGCGAGGTCTTGAACGAGATCGCGGACAAGCTGGATCTGTCGGATCGTGACTTGCCATCGGTGCTTGAATCACTAAAAAAACGCGGCAGAAAAACGGTGATTGTCATTGATGCTCTGGATGAAGCTGCCGACAGCCAGATTATTTTGCAGCAGTTGTTGTTGCCATTGGCGACATTCAAGCATGTCTTTCTGTTAGTGGGGACTCGGCCCGACGCTACTTCATTGCAACAGCGTTTCGAGGGATTTGGGCCAGATACTGTGGAAGTCAATCTCGAACATTCGCTGCATACAGAGCCCGGCGAGGTTGCGCTGTATGTCGAGCGACGGCTGTTAGCCAGCGAAGAACCACGGCGCTTCACGCCTTATCGCAAGCATCCCGAAATCGCTCGAAAGGTGGCCGAGGCTGTCGCCCAGCGAGCGAAGAACGTGTTTCTGGTGGCACATACCGTCGCACTCAGGCTGTTCAAGATGGGCAAATTGGTCGACACGAGCCGCCTTGGCTGGATGGATCATCTATCAACCGAGTTGGCTGACGCATTCAATCAGTATCTGGCCCCCTTGGAGGAGGGTAAAGAGGGGCTGAATATCACAACTGCCCGCGCGGTTTTGCTGGCTTTGGCTTTTGCCGAAGGTGAGGGCTTGCCGTGGGCCGATTTATGGCGTTCAGCGGCCAGCGCCTTGAGCGGTCAGACGATCACCGACGCGGATATCATTGCCGTGCGCAAATTTGCGGCGCCCTTCATTGTGGAGTCCATGGAGGGCGACCGGTCGGTTTATCGGCTATACCATGAGCAGTTGGCAGAGCACCTGCTCGAAAGTGATGGGCAGGCCCCGGCCCTTTCATGCCAATTGTGGCAAGCGTTGCTGGCCTGTGTACCTGCAAATTCCGAGGGGCGTCACGACTGGCTGCGTGCCCATCCTTATCTGAAACGTCATGCCGCAAGCTTCGCAGTCAAGGCGGGCATGTTGCAGGCGCTACTCGACGATCCGGCATTTCTGGTGGTCAGTGATCCGGCTATTTTGCGCCGTTATCTCAACCCTCAGTCGTCCATCGATCAGCCGATGGTTCAGGCCTATTTGCGAGCCTTTGGGGCTTTGCGGGAATTGCCCGAAGCAGAGCGTCGATCCTACCTTGCACTGGCATCCCTGCAGAACGGGATTGATGAATCAGTGCCCTTGCCGGGCGAGGAACGCTCTCGGTGGATGCCACTCTGGGCGACCTGGAATCCGCCGGAAGGCAACAGCGTGCTGGTTTCGCGAGATTCACGAGTGACCGCACTGAGTCTCGGTCAATGGGATGACCGTACTCCGGTGGCACTGGTCGGGCGCGAGGATGGATTGATTGAAGTCTTTCAGCTCGACAATGGCAAGCAGTTGGCGGCTTGGCATCCCATTGTGGGCAGCCGGATTTCACACTTGGCAATCATCGCAACGCCAAGCGGTGAAGTATTGGTTGCGAGTGGGGAGGAGGGTTGGCTGGCGACAACGAATCTTCGAACCAAGCGCGACATTTATGTCCCTTTCGCTGAGCAGAACGGTCGCATCACTGCGCTGACGGTATGCCGGGAAGGTGATCGCTTTCTGTGTGTGAGTGCTCATGAGCGAACGCTTGCACGTACCCGCTTAGATGACAGAGCTGAGCTGGAAGGTGATCTACGAGTCTGGGATTTGACTGACCTCGGCCTGATTCATCACAGAGCCGCTGCTTCACGCGCCCGGATTCTGGCTGTGGCGATTGTTTTTACGTTCGACGGTCTTCGAATTCTGTCAGCAGGCAGTAGTTTCTTCGATGGTGCGCGATGTGCCAGAACCCTGAGAATGTGGAAGCTTGATCTGGAGTTTCTATGGGAAATACCTGCCACGATTGAAAGCGAATGCATTTCATCAATCCGCCTGCACATGGTGGGTGGTGCTACGTATGCGGTAACCAACGATTTTTTCCGACCACCTCGAATTTGGCAAGTCCGGCCTGAACAAATCATTCTTGTCTATTGCGCTCCGGAGGACAAACGAGGGGCTTGGCTGTGTGAGTCACAAGCTTCAAAAATTCTTTATCTGCTGGCTGAAGACGGGACAATTGAAAGCCAGAACATTGAGGTAGCCAATCCGGTCGAAATCTCTTCAACATTGACATCGGTCACGCGCATCGATGGCTACTGGACGGAGGAGTTCCGTACCGACAGCTTCAACTTGGGCACAAGTCATTATTATCTGAGTAGCAACGCGGGCTCAGTCAATATGTGGAGCTTGAGGGACGCACAACCGCCGGCGCGCTCTGTACAGGAAGGCCAATTTTTTCCAGGCCACGTCAAATGCATGTTCATGGACTCCATCGCGTCCAACACGATTTACTGTGGCACCGCCGCCGGAGAGGTCGTGGCGATCGATGAGATGAGCGGCAACCTGACCTGGACGTGTGAAATCATTCCGAATCAACGAATCCACGCAATAACCGGTTATGTGGATGAGGGAAAACTGCTGCTGGTCGTCGCCATTCGGGGGGTTATCTGTCTGGTTCCGGCAGGAGGTCAACTAGACCTCTCGGCGGTGATTCAGGCAGGCGATGATGTGACCCAGGTACAAGTCGTCCGGATCGACGACGAACCGATGGTTGTGGCTTCGGTGAGTCAAGCCAACGTGAACGCCGTTCGCATATGGAATCTGCGTTCAAAACTGGAAATCAATACTCTTCGCAATGAGTTTGGAGCCAAGTGGAACTATCAGCTCAGTTACGGCGAAGAAGACAAGCCCATCATGAGTCTGGTTTGTCTCGCTGGCGATGATGTAGCGCGAATCGTATTCGCCAGCAAGTATTCGCAGATCATGGTTGCGCAGCATCCGGTTCCACCCTCTGAAATGCCCAGGCTTTCACTGTTTGATACTTGGCGCATACCGGGTAGCGGCATAGCCGCAGTGCTTTCTCTGGCGCAAAGCATGGATGGCGAGTTGATCGCTGCCGGCACTGATTCAGGTCGAATTGCCTTGTGGCATTACCCAAGCGGAGAACGTCTGGCGTGCCAACCAGGCACTCACCTCAATGGGCGCATTCAGGCCTTGGCATTCTGCGATGCCAGCCCATCGCCACTTTTGGCATCAGGGGGGGAGGACGGTGTAGTCCGATTCTGGGACGGCGAATTGAATGCCCTGTTTCAAATCAGTATCACCTCCCCGATTCGTGGAATCTGCTTCACCGCAATGGCCCGCATGGTTGTAGCAACCCATAACGGATTAGTGATGATCGCTCTTGATGAACAGATGCTGGTGGCATCTGCAGACCGTAATCCGAAAGGCAATTGACGCGGTAACGTAATCGTTATTCTCAGCTGAACGGTAACCGGCGGCCATTGCTAGATCAGTGGCCACCGGAATCCATTGCTTCGCCTTAATAGGAAGCATTACTATTCACGCCCCTTTCCTCAGCACGTCGCCCATACCCCCATGCGTCCTCGCAGACCCGGCTTTTTCGAGCATTACGAAGAGTTGATCGGCACCTGGACTCGTCGCCTGCGCAATCGCTCGCAGGCCGAGGATCTGGCGCACGACACCTTTGTGCGGGTGCTTGAGTCCGATTCGACGGCGGTGCAGCAACCCCGGGCGTATTTGCACCAGACCGCGCGCAATATTGCGGTCGACGGCTATCGGCGTGAGGATCGACGGGGCGCCATGGAGTCGGAGGCAATCGATCACGGTGAGTCGTCGTCCGGCGACCCGGAGCATTACATGCATGCGATCCAGTTGGCCGACTCCATCGAACGGGCGCTCACCGAGCTGCCGGCCAACTGCCGGAAGATTTTCGTCTGGCAGAAGATCGAGGGCCTGACTCAGGCAGAAATCGCCGAACGCCTGGGACTGTCCAAGAACATGGTCGAAAAGTATATGATCCGCACCCTGCGGCACTTGCGTGATCGACTGGACGGGTTGCATTCATGAGTTGCCGTGCTTTTTCATCCCCAGCCAAACAGGACATTCCATGACGGATATTCGTGATTGCGCGTGCGGGCAAACAACAGTGCGCGATGACGCGGCTGCCTGGTTTGTGCGTTTGCAGGAGCCGGCCGTCAGTGCCGACGAGCAGCAGCGCTTTGACGTCTGGCTGAATGAGCATCCGCAGCATCGCGACGAATTCCAGTTGTTGCAGGGCTTGTGGTCGGCGGCGGATCTGTTGCCGGCGCCACGGCTCAAAGCCCTTATCGATACGCCATCCAGCCGTCGCGAGCGGCGTCCGCTGTTGCGTTACGCGATGGCGGCCAGTGTGCTGGCGGTGGCACTCGGGCTCGGGTTGTTCAGTGGTTTGAATCATCCGGCGGGTTACAGCGCCGAGTTCGCCACGGCACTGGGTGAACGCAAGCATGTGGCGCTGCCGGATGGCTCGGTGATCGATCTGAACAGCCGCAGCCGCTTGCAGGTGCGCTTTGAAAAGGATCGCCGGTTGATCGAGTTGAGCGAAGGCGAGGCGATGTTCAGCGTCCAGCACGACAGCGCCCGGCCCTTCGTGGTCGAGGCCGGCAGCGGCAAGGTCACGGTCACCGGCACGCGCTTCGATGTGCGTCGCGATGTCGCGCAAACCCGTGTCGCGGTGGAGCAGGGCACGGTCAAGGTGCAGGGTCGTCAGGCGCCGGACAATGAATTCATCAACCTGACCGCAGGCCTCGGCACCGACGTCGATGCGCTGGGCAAAGTCGCCGCCGCCTATGCGGTCAATCCGGCAGAGCTGACAGCGTGGCGCGGCGGCAAACTGGTGTTCAACAACGCCAGTCTCAGCGAAGTCGCCGCCGAAGTGTCGCGTTATCGGCAGAAGCCGCTGACCGTCGCCAATCCGGCGGTGGCCAATCTGCGCCTGACCAGCGTGTTCAAATCCGACAACACCGACGCCTTGCTCAAGGCCTTGCCGAGCATCCTGCCGGTGGCCGTGCGCACCCTCGCTGATGGCAGTCAGGAAATAATTTCAAAATAAAATTCAGGTTTTTTTCGAGTTCATCGTCTTCCTGTTCAACTGCAACTGGTTTGCATTAACAGCCGCACACTCTTGCGATCCACAGGACTACGTTCGACGTGAAAACCACCACTGCCAACAACAAAAAATCCCCTTGGTTGCCGCTGGCCCTCGCGCTGGCGGTCAACGCCGCGATGCCCCTGGCATTCGCTGCCGACGCCATCCATATCCGCGCGCAGCCGCTGGGCCAGGCCCTGAGTGAACTGGGTCAGCAAACTTCGCTGCAGGTGTTTTTCAGCCCGGACCTGGTCGCCGGCAAACAGGCCCCGGCGGTGGATGGCGACATCTCTCCGGAGCAGGCGCTGCGCCAATTGCTGCAAGGCAGCGGTCTGGATTATCAGATCAACGAAGGTTCGGTGACCCTGTCGCCTGCCGTGACCTCCGCCGCCAGCAATGGCCCGCTGGAACTGGGCGTGACCGACATCAAAGTGGTCGGCGACTGGCTCGGTGATGCCAATGCCGCCGTGGTGCAGAACCACCCTGGCGCACGCACGGTGATCCGCCGCGAAGCGATGGTCGAGCAGGGCGCAATGAACGTCAGTGACGTGCTCAAGCGTGTGCCGGGCGTGCAGGTGCAGGACTCAAACGGCACCGGTGGCAGCGACATTTCCCTCAACGTCGGCGTGCGCGGTCTGACTTCGCGTCTGTCGCCACGCTCCACTGTGCTGATCGATGGCGTGCCGGCAGCGTTCGCGCCTTATGGCCAGCCGCAACTGTCGATGGCGCCGATCTCTTCCGGCAACCTCGACAGCATCGACGTCGTACGCGGCGCTGGTTCCGTGCGTTATGGGCCGCAAAACGTCGGCGGTGTGATCAACTTCGTCACCCGCGCCATTCCGGAAAAAGCCACCGGTGAAATCGGCACCACGCTGGAAACCACTCAGTACGGCGGCTGGAAGCACATCGACACGGCGTTCCTCGGCGGCACCGCCGACAACGGCATGGGCGTGGCGTTGCTGTACTCGGGCGTCAACGGCAACGGTTACCGCGAGCGCAACAACGGCAACGACATCGACGACGTGTTGCTCAAGACGCACTGGGCGCCGACCGATCAGGATGATTTCAGCCTCAATTTCCATTACTACGACGCCAGTGCCGACATGCCCGGCGGTCTGACGCAAAAGCAGTACGACGACAAACCGTACGACTCGGTGCGCGACTACGACCAATTCACGGGTCGGCGCAAAGACGTGTCGTTCAAGTGGATCCGCCAGATCGACGAACGCACCCAAGCAGAAATCCTCACCTACTACACCGACAGTTTCCGTGGCAGCACCATCGCCGCCCGCGACCAGAAAACCCTCAGCTCGTACCCGCGTTCCTATTACACGTTGGGCATCGAGCCGCGTGTGTCGCGGGTATTCGATGTCGGCCCGACCACGCAGGAAGTCAGCGTCGGTTATCGCTATTTGAAAGAGGCGATGCACGAGTCGTCGAGCCGTGTGGCGCTGGTCAACAACCAACCGGTGCTCACGCCGACGTCCGATGGCCATACATTCCAGGACCGCACCGGCGGCACTGAGGCCAACTCGGTCTACATCGACAACAAGATCGACGTCGGCAACTGGACCATCACCCCGGGCATTCGCTTCGAACACATCAGCACTGACTGGCACGATCGCGCTGTGCTCGACACGGCGGGCAAGCCGGTGCAGGAAAAAAACCGCAGCATCGAAAGCAACGAACCGCTGCCGGCGCTGAGCGTGATGTATCACCTGTCGGATGCGTGGAAGCTGTTCGCCAACTACGAAACGTCGTTTGGCAGCCTGCAGTATTTTCAGCTCGGTCAGGGCGGCTCGGGTGACCAGACGGCCAACGGTCTTGAGCCGGAAAAGGCCAAGACTTACGAAATCGGTACGCGCTACAACGATGACGTGTGGGGCGGGGAAGTGACGCTGTTCTACATCGACTTCGACGACGAACTGCAATACATCAGCAACGATGTGGGTTGGACCAACCTTGGCGCGACCAAGCACCAGGGCATTGAGGCGTCGGTGCATTACGACATGGCGGCGCTGGATCCGCGTCTTGATGGCTTGACCGCGAATGCCGGTTTTACTTACACCCGCGCGACGTATGAAGGTGAGATTCCGGGCTTCAAGGGGCGTGATCTGCCGTTCTATTCGCGTCAGGTGGCGACGGTTGGTTTGCGGTATGACGTCAACCGCTGGACTTACAACATTGACGGTTTTGCCCAGTCGAAGCAGCGTTCGCCGGGTACCGGGGTGAATGCTGATGGCAGTTTCAATGGCAATTACATTACCGATGGTACGGCGGATGGGCAGTATGGCGATATTCCGGGGTATGTGACCTGGAACGTGCGTGGGGGGTATGACTTTGGGCCGCAGGTGTCGAATTTGAAGTTGGGGGCGGGGGTGAAGAACGTTTTTGACAAGCAGTACTTCACGCGTTCGAGTGATAACAATTCTGGGATGTATGTGGGGGCGCCTCGGACGTTCTTTGTGCAGGCCAGCGTGGGCTTCTGACCTTTTGCGCAGGCGGCTGTCGCCAGCCGCCTGCAGCACAATTATTCATTTTTATCGGTTGATTCAAGTAACTGGAAATCCACCACCGGGGAGGGATTGCCTACGATGTCATGACCTTTGAGACAAACTCTTTTTGGACCATCGGCAACCGTGACGATAAACGCACTCTGGTTCTCCCCAAGGCGTTGATAGTCCTCGGCGTTCAGGCAATCGGACGTTTGCGGGGGAATAATTTTGTATTGGTAACCCGCGTCAGTCAGATCCGGCGCCACTTCGACCGGGGTAACGGTAAAGGTGTTTTTTTTACTTTCAAACAACGTATAGACCGGGGCAAGGTTTGACGGCCCTGCCAGTGCCCAGCGCCAGTAGACTCGGGCATTTCGAGCCGACCATCGATCCACGGTGACTGTCTCGTGCGGTTGCCCCATGACGCATAAGAAATAGAACCCGGGGCCTGCGCGTAAAGCGTGAGTTGAGGTGTCTTGTTCTTTACCTTTGCTTTGTCGAGCCGGGCCATAGCCCTCGCCGTTCGCGCAGTCGGCCAGTGTTCGAGTGTATTTGAGCCGGTAAAAGGGTTGATCCGAGGTAAAGGTCTGTTTCCACAGCAGCGGATCAAAACCACCCTCTGTATTTCGTAGCATCCGCACGTAGTTTTCATCGTTGCGCGGTTCGAAGTCACTGGCCGGGCCGAGCGGGCAGTCGACATTGTCGGAAGTGAATCGACCCGCGTTGAAGCAGCGATCCAGAGAGGTGACGGGCGTTGCATAGTTGGTGTCTGGCGATTTTTGCGGCGTACCATCACGGATTTCGCAGGGCTCATCCGCACCGCACATCGATGGTCCGCCGATGCGCGTAGTCGTACCGATTACCCCGAGGATCTCGTTGCCATATCGAGTCAGGACCGGTGAACCGGAAATACCGTTGCGTACACCCTCGCAGCGATTGCTAAGTTGGTCGAACCAGACGAAACCTTCCTCAAATATATCGACCGACGCTTCCTGCCGGCAGGCGACCCGTGTCAGAAAGGAGGATTGCGGTGCTCCGACGATCAGCACATTCGAACCCGCCGCCGCAGGTTGGCGCGTCAGTTTCAGCGGGGTGATCCCGTCATCCATCAGTTGTTTCAGAGAACGGTCAAGTTCAACGATGGCAATGTCACCACCGCGCCGCGTACCCCAAGGGATTCGCACTATCGAGTAGGTCTGCTGACGGGCCTGCGTGTCCTTGAAATAGTTGAAAATGACCCGGCCAGAGACGGGGGCATTTTGGATAAAACGATCTGCGTCGCTATACACGCAGTGTCCCGCTGTCAGTACGTAGGCCGGACCGTCCTGAATGCCATCGGCATCGCGCGTGTCGATCAGGCTGCCGGAACAATGAGATTTTCTGACTATTACCCGACCGATCGCCAACCAGTGCCGGTGTTGCCCATGGTCGTCGCTCAAGACCTGCTCCGGCGCGAAATTGGCCACGGCTTCACCTAGATCCGGATCGGTTGGCGTCGACGCCTGCGCACCATGGCTCAGACCGAGCAGCAGTGGAAGCGCCAGAATTCCGTTTCTGCAGATCGATTTCATGATGCGTCCATAAGAGGTGACTGATCTTATGCTGCGACGCGATGCGATATCCGTCCACTGTCAGAAATGACAGTGGACTGCCTAATAATCCACCGTTTGTCGTAAATCCCTTTCCTCAGACCTTGAGCACTTTCCCGCCAATCGCCACCGCCACCAGCAGCACCGCCATCAGCCCGAAAGCAAAACTCAAACTGCTCGCATGGGCGACAAAACCAATCACCGCCGGCCCCGCCAGAATCCCTGCATAACCCAAGGTCGTGATCGCTGGCACAGCGATGCTTTCCGGCATCACCGTCTGCTTGCCCACCGCCGTATACAGCACCGGCACGATGTTCGAACACCCGGCACCGACCAGCGCATAACCGACCAACGCCGCTTCCCAGCTCGGTGCAAACGTCGCCAGAAATAGCCCGGTCGCGGCCAACAGACCGCCAAACAGAATGATCCGCGTCGCACCGACACTGCGCACAATCCGGTCACCCATCAAGCGTCCGGCCGTCATGGTCAGAGCAAACGCTGCGTAACCCAAACCGGCATACGCCGTGTCGATCCCGCGCTCCTGCGCCAGGAACACCGCACTCCAGTCCAGCGCCGCGCCTTCGGTGAGGAACACGATGAAGCACATGCCGCCGATAAACAGCACGATGCCGTGGGGCACTGCGAACGCCGGGCCGGAGCTTTCACTGCCGTAGGGCAACATGTGCGGCACGCACTTGAACAGCGCAGCAATCAGCACGGCCACCACCACCAGCATCGCACCCAGCGGTGACAGGCCGAGGCCGAGCAGGGCGCTCACACCCGCCGCGCCGACAATCCCGCCGAGGCTGAACAAACCGTGAAAGCCCGACATCATGTTCTTGCCACTGGCACGCTCGACGATCACCGCTTGTAGGTTCACCGTCGAATCCACGGTGCCCAGTCCGGCGCCGAACATGAACAGCGTGGCGATCAGCGCCGGGATCGACGACACCGTGGCCAGCAACGGCAACGCTGCGCAGATCAGCAAGGTGCCGCCGGTGGCGACCCGACGACAGCCGAACCGTGTCGCGAGAATCCCCGCCAATGGCATCGCCAGAATCGAGCCGACCCCGAGGCACAGCAGCAACAGGCCCAGCGTTCCCTCGTCGAGTCCGGCCCGAGCCTTGGCATACGGCACCAGTGGCGCCCACGCGGCAATGCCGAGCCCGGCGATGAAGAAGGCAATGCGCGTGGACATCTGTTGCAGGCGTCCGGGGACGAAGGTGTCTTGGGGGGTGAGGCTGGTCATATCAATCCTTGGCAAAAACTTCGCGTCCCCGAAGGACAGTGATTCAGCGTCGAGGTTCGATCGCCGATCGTTCGAGGGCGTACAGCCGACATCGTACCCTGTAGGAGTGAGCCTGCTCGCGATAGCGGTGGGCCGATTTAAAAAAAATGTCGACTGACACACCGCTATCGCGAGCAGGCTCGCTCCTACAAGGGATCGCAGTTTACAGTGGACTTCTATGGCAGCAGGGAAAACGGGCGATGACGCAGTTCTACGATGCACGGGGCAATATCTACGGGGTGATTTTACCCAGCGCATTGCGCGAGGCGGGCATTGATCTGCCAGCCAACGCCGGCAAATGCGCGTCATCGCGGCAGGCGTGGAGTGAGGCAGCGGTAAGGTTTTGCTGTGACTGGCCAGAAGGTCAGCGGCCAGCGAACGGTAAATCACACCGCAGTGACGGCCTGCTGATCGGCCCGTTCCAGATTTCGCCACCGTTCGATGTGTTGATCGTCAACACCGACGGCACGCTTGCCGAGCGCAGTGGCAACGGCCTGACGATTTTTTCTCAGGCACTGACCGAGCAAGGTTTACTGCCGGAGGAGGGCGCGCTGTTGCGGGTGCATCATGACAAGGGTGACCCGGTGGAAACCTCGGTGAAACCGGCTGAAGTCGATGGGGTAAAAGGTTTTTGGCTGGATCTCGGCCAGCCCGGTTTCGGGCCGTTTTCCGTGGGCGCGCAGAACGTCGAAAGTGTCGACTTGAACGGTCGCGAGGTGAGTCATGTGCAACCCTTGGCGCAACTCGATCCTGCTTGGCGCCACAGTCAGTTCGTGCGCATCGGCAATCCGCATTGCGTGACACTGCTCGGCGACAAGACCGCGTTGCCCACTAACGAGAGAATGCGTGAATCACCACTGAACGAAGACCTGACCCGAATCGCCTACGCCATGCCGACCGGCACCGGACAACTTTGTCCGGCGGGCATCAATCTGCAGTGGGCCGCGCGCGAATCAGAGCAACGGATTGTCGCGCGCGTGTTTGAGCGCGGCGAAGGCCCGACTGCGTCCTCGGGCACCAGCGCCAGCGCGGTGGCCTCGGCAGCGTGGCGGGTCGGTTGGGTCGCGGCAGGCGCCGTACACGTCGTCATGCCCGGCGGCACGGCGCCGATTCTGCTGGAAGAGGCCAATGGGCAATTGCTGCGCGTCAGCCTGTTCGGCACAGCCCACCAGATTGCCTGACCCCTGTAGGAGGGCGTGGCAGGGTCAGTGAGCCTTGAACAATGTCACGCTCGTTACTCGGTCTCCTTCGACTTTCAGTCGCAGCAACGCCTGTGGATCGGGCTGCTCTTCAAAACACTCAACGATGACCGAATGCGCCGAAGACGCCAGCAGCGACAGGCTCCGCGCATGCTTCAACTGGCGTTTCACCGCTGCGCTGACCGGTATCGGCGCGTGGCCGTCGCGTACTTGCTCACAGAACGCCAGGGCGAGTTCACGCGGCGTCGGTGCAGGCGGTGAGGTCAGGCCGGCCTCGTCGAACAGTCGATTGAGTTGCTCGGCCGCACTCACTGCCCGGGGGAACCCCGCGAATGCCGAAGCCTGCAACAGCACTTCGGTCATTTCACCGGGCGCCAATCCCGAGGCCAGCCCGGTCTTGAGGTGTACGCTCAACGGTGGGCCAACCATGCCTGAAGCCACGATCGCAGCGAAGGACACTGCCTCACGCAGGCGCGGGTCGAGGCCGGGACGAGCATGCAGATGCCCGTACACAACGCCGACGGCCAGTTCGCCCAGTGCGGGCACGGTATGAAACAAGGCATCAAGACGGGCACCGCCGTCGGGCACCAGTTCGATAAAGGTATGGCGGCCTTCGGCGTACAGCGTGGCCATCGGAGTGGAGAGAGGGTTGTGTTTCATGGCGAGTCCTCAAGCGAATGAGGATGGCGGCTGATCAACTGCGCACGAACTTCAGCATGAAAGAGCGTCCATCGAAGTGGAGTGAATCGGCGCCGTTGCGACGCCGACTTCTATACCTTAGACGAACTCCACCACCGGCATCTGCCGCTTCATCAACACCTCACCACCACGAATCGAATACAGCGGCAGGCCCTGGCTGCGGATCACCTCGTAATCGCTGTCCGCCGACAGAATCAGCAGGTTCGCCGGGCGTCCCTGTTCCAGCCCGTAACGCTCACCCAGATGCATGGCTTTGGCGCTGTTGTCGGTCACCAGATCCAGTGCACTTTGCAGATTGCGGTAGCCGAGCATGTGGCAGATGTGCAGCCCGGCTTCGAGGACGCGCAGGATGTTGCCGTTGCCCAGCGGATACCACGGATCGACGATTGAGTCCTGGCCGAAACACACGTTCATACCGGCTTCGAGCAGCTCATTCACCCGGGTCACGCCACGGCGTTTCGGGAAGTTGTCGAAGCGTCCCTGCAGGTGAATGCTCTCGGTCGGGCAGGAGACAAAACTGATCCCGGAATGGCCGAGCAGGCGGAACAGTTTGGCGCAGTAGGCGTTGTCGTAGGAGCCCATCGCCGTGGTGTGACTGGCGGTGACCAATGCCCCCATGTCGCGGCTGCGCGCCTCTTCGGCGAGCACTTCGAGAAAGCGCGAATGTGGGTCGTCGGTTTCGTCGCAATGCACGTCGACGAGGCAGCCGGTGCGCTCGGCCAGGTCCATCAGGAACTTCACCGAACTGACGCCTTGATCGCGGGTGTATTCGAAATGCGGAATCCCGCCAACCACATCGGCGCCCATGCGGATCGCTTCTTCCATCAGCTCACGGCCATTGCGGAACGACTCAATGCCTTCCTGCGGGAATGCGACGATTTGCAGGTCGATCAGGTGACGGCTTTCCTCACGCACTTCGAGCATGGCTTTCAGCGCGGTGAGTTGTGGGTCGGTGACATCGACGTGGGTGCGTACATGCTGGATGCCGTGGGCGGCCAGCGTCTGAATGGTCTTTTGGGCGCGGGTTTTGGTGTCTTCTTCGGTGATGGTGACTTTGCGCTCGCCCCAGCATTCGATGCCTTCGAACAGCGTGCCGCTCATGTTCCAGCGCGGCTCGCCGGCAGTGAGGGTGGCGTCGAGGTGGATGTGCGGTTCGACGAAGGGCGGCACGACCAGATTGCCGCCGGCGTCGAGGTCGTCGCGGCCCAGGGTCGGGGCCTCGGTCTGGCGGGCGATGCTGCGGATCAGCCCGTCTTCAAGGTGCAATTCGTGCAAACCGTCCTGGTTGCGTAGTCGGGCGTTGATGATGTGCATCAGGCGAATCCTTTTTTATAGGTCTTGTATTGGCGCGCTGGCGCTGCGGGCGCCGAGCAGGCCGGTGACGATGACATACGTTAGCGCGGCAGCGGCAATGCCTACCAGCGGCGCGACCCACGGCGAACTGAACGCGGCAACGGTGCCGACCGCGTAAGCCCCGAGCCCCGGCCAGTTGAACGCCGGCAGCCGGGTGTCGGCCAGGCGCGGATAGTGGCCGCGCCAGCGGTAGAAAAAGTCGGCCATGATCACCCCGCCAATCGGCGGAATCACCGTGCCCAGCAAAATCAGATACGGCACTAGCATGTCGTACATGCCCAACAGGGCGAGCAGGGTGCCGATCACCGCGCCAGCCAGGGTCACGGTTTTGCGTCGGCTGGTGCGCAGCAGGTTGCAGCCGGCGACGGCGAAGTTGTAGATGGTGTTGTCCTGCGTGCTCCAGATGTTCAGCAACAACATCGCCATCGCGGCCATGGCGAAACCTTGCAGCAGCAACACTTCAACCACATCCGGCTGCTGATAGACGATGGCGCCGTAGGCACCGATCAACACCATCAAACCGTTGCCGATAAAGAAACCGATCAGGCTGGCCAGCACTGCCACCCGCGCTGAACGGGAAAACCGTGTCCAGTTGGTCGCTTGCGTCGCGCCGCTGACGAAGGTGCCGAACACCAGCGTGATCGCCGTCGACCAATCCATCGACGTCGTTGGCACCACGCTGAGCAAACCTTCGAAGCCACCGACCTTCACCGTCGCCACCCACATCGACAGCATCAGCAACAACATCATCGCCGGCACCGCGATGTACGACAGAATCTCCAGTCCGCGATAGCCGACGTAAGCCGTGGCGCAGAACATCAGACCGAACAGCACCATCAAGCCGAGCACGGTGCCTTCATCGAGTTCGAAGTATTTGCCAATCACCACGGCAGCCGTCGCGGTGCCCCAGGCGTACCAGCCGATCTGGGTGAACCCGAGGATCAGGTCGCTGAGCTTGCTGCCGACTTCACCAAAACAGAAACGCCCCATCAGCACCGAGTTGAGGCCGCTTTTGAAGGCGATGTAACCGAGGCCCGCCGCGTACAGGCCGAGCAGCAGATTGCCGACGATGATCACCGCCATCATCTCGCTGAAACTGAATGCCACGCCGAGCTTGCCGCCGGCAAACATGGTTGCGGTGAAGAATGTGAATCCCAGTAACACCATGGCGGTCGAGGCCAGGCCTTTACGCGCGTGCATCGGGACTTCGCTGAGGGGGTAATCGTTGCCGGGATCGTTCTGCGTCATGGGGCGGTCCTTTGCTGGAAGGGTAAGACGCGGGAGAGGTTGCAGTGGTCGTGCCAAATGCCGGGTGGCGCGGGTTATGTATAGACGAGACACATGGATTGGCGCGAAAGCGGTGCACCTGAATGCACCCGAGCCCCATGTAGGAGCTGCCGAAGGCTGCGATCTTTTGATCTTGATCTTGAAAAACAAGATCAAAAGATCGTCCGATCGCGGCCCGAGCCTTCGGCAGCTCCTACAGGGGATTTGTGTGGGGTCAGAGGAAGCGGAGCAGGGCAGCGACAATGGCTTCCGGGGCATCTTCCTGGACGAGGTGGCCGGCGTTGGCGATGGCGTGGAATTGTGAACCGGGGATCAACTGGTGCAGGGCGCGGCCACGTTCGACGGGAATCCACTGATCGTCTTCACCCCAGAGAATCTGTACCGGGCAGCGGATGCTCGGGTACAGCGTTTCGGCCTCACGGGTGTAACGCTCGTCCATCTGCGCGATCTGCCGATAGAACGCCGCTTGCCCCGGATCTCCGAGCCACGGCTGCACGTAGGGCGCCAGTTCTTCATCGGGAATATCCCGATGAATCGCTCCACGAATGTAGGTCGGCACGATGGCGCGCTGGATGTAATCCGGCAGGCCGCTGAACGCCGCTTCGTGCTGGCGCACATGCTGCACGAACGGTGAGCCCCAGGGCGTCAGCGCGACCGGATCGATCAGCGTCAGGCTGCGGTAATCCTTGCCGTTGAGCAGGTGCGTGCGCAATGCCGTGGCACCGCCGAAGTCATGGGCGACGACGTCCGGGCGGTCGAGTTGCCAGTGATCGAGCAATTGCGCCAACAGCTCGTTCTGCACCCCGAGGGAGACATCGGCGTCCGGTTGTTCGGAGCGCCCGTAACCGAGCAGATCGAAATAGTGCACCCGGTGCGTGGCGAAAAAGTGCGGGGCGATGCGGTGCCACACGTACGACGAGAACGGCGTGCCATGCACAAACACCAGCGCCGGACCGTCGCCGCGTACGGCATGGCGCACGGTGTGCCCGTTGAAGTCAAAGACCTGATCCAGCAGCCAGTCCGTCATGGGCCTGTCCTCTTGGCGGGTTTGAGCCAAAAAGCATAGGCATAAAAAAACAGCCGTGAAGGCTGTTCTCTTATGTTCCCTGAAAATACACCAATCCCCTGTAGGAGCTGCCGCAGGCTGCGATCTTTTGATCTTGATTCTAAAAAACAGGATCAAAAGATCGCAGCCTGCGGCAGCTCCTACACGGGGATTGGTGTTGAATTACTCGCCGCGATAGATGCAGCCGCTGGTGCACGTCTCGTGAATGCGGATGGCGCTCAGTTCCGGCAGCAGTGGCTTCAATTCATTCCAGATGAATTTGGCCAGCACTTCGCTGGTCGGGTTTTCCAGGCCGGGAATGTCGTTCAGGTAGTTGTGATCAAGACGCTCGTACAGCGGCTTGAAAATCGCCTTGATCTCGGAGAAGTCACGGATCCAGCCAGTGTGCGGATCGAGGTCGCCGCTCAAGTGAATCGCCACTTTGAACGAGTGACCGTGCAAGCGTCCGCACTTGTGGCCGTCCGGGACGTGCGGCAGGCGGTGGGCGGATTCGAAAGTAAATTCCTTGAAGATTTCCACAGTATTTTCGGCTCTGTTCAGATGGCGTTCGCCGCAGCGATTCGGGCAGGCGGCGAGTTTACCAGAGCTCTGGGCAAAACACTGACTAAAGGGTCAGCAGGCGCTCGGCGAGGCGACCGTTGGCAGTCAGTTCCAAAAACTCGTCGCCCATTCGGCGGCTTTCGTCCATCGCCGCGTGCCAGTATTTCTGGCGGCTCGGGGCGTCACCCATGAAGCGCTTGAAGTCGTTACGGTCGGGCAGTTTGCCGTAGGGCAGGCGCGCCAGATATTCCTTCGAAGGCGCGAGCAGCAGCACGTCCTGCAAGCGCTCGGTCGAGGCGCGGCGCCACGGCAGGGTCTTGTCGAACCAGCCCGGAATCACCCGATCGGTGAAATGCGGATAAAGCACGATGCCGTCACCGCTGTAGGGCAGGTCGAGGTGATAGTCGAGCAGGCCGCCATCGCGGAACGTGCCGGCACCGGCGCCGGGCAAGTCGCGCACGCCTTCCATGACCATCGGAATCGACCCCGAGGCCAACAGCGCCTGACGCAGGTTACCGGCATTCAGCGCGACGAAGCGTGACGGGAAGTCGTTCAACGCATGCACCGGTGGCGCCAGGCGCGGATCGTGGATGATCAACCGTTCGAAGTGTCGCGACAGCCGTGCGCGGCCACGCAGGTTGTAGGCGATCACCGAACCGAGCGCCAGCCCCAGGCGACCGCGATGGTCGTCGGCCAGGCGTCCGTGGCTTTTCACCACCATGATGTTCAAGCGGTAATCGGCGTTGTCGAGGATGCTCGCGTCGCGGCCGTCGAGCAGGTCATTGAGCATGCGCTGCGAGCTTTGGCTGATCTCAGCCATGGTCACGCCTTTGTTGAAATTCTGCTCGGCGTACAACTGGCCGAGACGGCGGATGCCTTCGGCCGCGTCTGGCAGGCAGGCGCTGGCGAAACGCCAGGAACCGACCGACGCGCCGATCAGCGAGCGCTCGCGCGGCGCACTCGGCAGCCACTCACCGAACAGCGCCAGATCCAGCCCCTGAATCCCCAACGCCTTCGGCCCACCGGCCGCGCCGGGCAGGGTGCCGACGTCGGCGGCGTTCAGGCCCTGGGCACGAATGCGCGCCATGGCCCGTGGGCCAGCCTTGAGGGTGAGGGCGGGGAACTTGATGTGGATGGCGGTCATACCGGTCTCGATCGTTAGCAAGCGAAGGATTATAAGCACATGTCGCAAAACCTTGTAGGAGTGAGCCTGCTCGCGATGGCGGTGGTTCATTCAGCGATGATCTATCCGATACACCGCCATCGCGAGCAGGCTCACTCCTACAGGGGATCTGTGTTGGCTGAGGGCAATGATGGCAATTCAGTTTCAGTTAAGTTCATCCCGCTAAGGTGCCGACCGTAAGCAACACATAAAAATACGGAGACACCCATGAAAACCCTGACTGCCCTGTCCCTCGCCTCGATCCTCGGCCTGACCGCCAGCCTCGCCCATGCACGCGATCTGGGGCCGGATGAAGCCCTGCGGCTGCGCGACGCTGGTACTATCGTCTCCTTCGAGAAGCTCAATGCCACGGCACTGACCAAACACCCGGGCTCCGAGATCACCGACACCGAGCTGGAAGAACAGTACGGCAAGTACATCTACCAGATCGAAATGCGTGATCCGCAAGGGCTGGAGTGGGATCTGGAATTAGACGCGGTGACTGGGCAGATTCTCAAGGATCATCAGGATACGTAATGAAGGTTAATGTTCGCGCCACCAGCCGCACTGCGTTGGCGCTTGTGATTTTCTGCTCGGCGGCGATGGCCCGCGACCTCGGCCCGGACGAAGCCATGAAACTGCGCCAGAACGGCGTGATTCTGCCGCTGGAACGAGTGCTGCAGCAGGCCATGGATCGCTACCCCGGCGCGAAACTGCTGGAAGTCGAGCTGGAAGAAAAACACGACGTGTACATTTACGAAGTCGAGTTGCTGACGGTCGAGGGTGTCGCCCGTGAGCTGCACTTGAAGGCCGATACCGGCGAACTTGTGAAAGACAAGGAAGATTGATCGATGCGTTTGCTTCTGGTGGAAGACCACGTGCCGCTGGCCGACGAATTGATCGCCGGCCTGCAACGCCAAGGTTACGCGGTGGATTGGCTGGCCGACGGTCGCGATGCGGTGTATCAGGGCAGCAGCGAGCCCTATGACCTGATCATCCTCGATCTCGGCCTGCCCGGTGTGCCGGGGCTTGAGGTGCTGGCGCAGTGGCGTGCGGGCGGCCTGGCGACGCCGGTGATCATTTTGACCGCGCGCGATTCCTGGGCCGAGCGCATCGAAGGTTTGAAGGCCGGTGCCGATGATTACCTGACCAAACCGTTTCATCCGGAAGAACTGCACCTGCGCGTTCAGTCGCTGCTGCGCCGCTCCAAGGGGCAGGCCAATCAACCGACGCTCAAGGCTGCCGGCCTGCATCTGGACGAGGGCCGTCAGTGCGTGACCCGCGACGGTGCCGACATTCAACTGACCGCCGCCGAGTTCCGTCTGCTGCGTTATTTCATGCTCCACCCGGAGCAGATCCTTTCCAAAAGCCATCTCGCCGAACACCTCTACGACGGTGAAACCGAACGTGACTCCAACGTCCTCGAAGTCCACGTCAATCACCTGCGCCGCAAGCTCGGCAAAAGCGTGATTGAAACCCGTCGCGGTCAGGGTTACCTGTTCGGCGGGCAGGCTTCGTGAGATCAATCCAGCGCCGTTTGAGCCTGGGGTTGATCAGCGTCATGGTGGTTGTCGGCCTGGTGTTGGCGCAGACCAGCCTGTGGTTGTTTGAGGTGGGGTTGCAGCGCTATCTCGAAGCCGGATTGCGCAACGACAGTGAAAGCCTGCTGGTGGCTCTGGTGCGTGGGCCGCAAGGCTTGCAACTGGATGAGCGGCACCTGTCGCCGGCCTATCAGCGGCCGTTTTCCGGGCATTACTTCCGTATCGATTTCGCCGACAGTCATTGGCGTTCGCGCTCGCTATGGGATCAGGATCTGCCGCTGCTTGAACATCCCGGTCTGCACAGCAATCTGCAATTGGGCCCGGACGGTCAGCAGTTGCTGGTGCTGCGTTCGGATTATCGGCGTTTGGGGCAGTCGATCTCGATCAGCGTTGCGCAGGATTACACGCCGGTGCGCGAGAGCTTTCAGCGCATGCGCCAGATTGGTCTCGGCCTGGGCCTGGGCGGGCTGCTGCTGATTCTGTTTTTGCAACGCCTGACCGTGCGCCGCGCGTTGAAACCGCTGGAAAAGGCCCGCGAGCAGATTGCGCAATTGCAGCAGGGCCAGCGTTCGCAACTCGATGATCAGGTGCCGGTGGAGCTGGAACCGTTGGTGGCGCAGATCAACCATTTGCTCGCACACACCGAAGACAGCCTCAAGCGTTCACGCAATGCGCTGGGCAATCTCGGCCATGCACTGAAGACGCCGTTGGCGGTGCTGTTGAGTCTGGCGTCGAGCGAAAAACTCGACGGCCATCCCGAGCTGCGCAAGATCCTCAAGGAACAACTGGAGCAAGTGCAGCAACGGCTCAATCGCGAACTGAACCGGGCGCGACTGTCCGGTGATGCATTGCCCGGTGCATTGTTCGACTGCGATGCAGAACTGCCGGGATTGCTGGCGACGCTGAACATGATCCATGGCGAACACCTGGCGCTGAGTTACGCCTCGCCGCCGGGTCTGCAATTGCCGTGGGATCGTGAAGACTTGTTGGAGTTGCTCGGCAACCTGCTGGACAACGCCTGCAAATGGGCCGATGCCGAGGTGCGTTTGAGTGTGATTGAGCGTACGGACGGTTTTGCCCTGAGCGTGGAAGATGACGGCCCGGGGATTCCCGAGGAACAACGCGCTCAGGTGTTCAGCCGGGGAACGCGGCTGGATGAACAGACTCACGGGCATGGCCTTGGACTGGGGATTGTGCGCGACATCGTCGACACGTGGGGCGGGTTGCTGGTGCTGGGCGAGAGTGAGTGGGGCGGGTTGAAGGTGGTGATCGAGCTGCCTAAACGCTGATCCCGAACCTCGCACAAACCTATGTAGGAGCTGCCGCAGGCTGCGATCTTTTGATGTTTTAAACAGCAAGATCAAAAGATCGCAGCCTTCGGCAGCTCCTACAGGTTTCAGGTCAGACGCGGAACTGATCCATCAAACTCTGCTGCTGATTCGCCAGGCTATTGAGCGACTGACTCACCCGCGCCGATTCATTCGCCTGCCCGGACAACGACTCCGTCACATCGCGGATCGTCGCCACGTTGTTATTGATCTCCTCAGCCACCGCGCTCTGTTCCTCGGCCGCACTGGCGATCTGCAGGTTCATGTCGCTGATCACCGTCACCGCATCGCCGATCTGGCGCAGCGCGGTTACAGCCTGGCCAACCTGTTCGACGCTGCCCTGCGCCTGACGATGGCTGTTGCCCATCGAACCGACCACGTCCTGTGTGCCGGTTTGCAGTTGCTCGATTACCTGACGGGTTTCTTCCACCGACTCTTGCGTGCGGCGGGCGAGGTTGCGGACTTCGTCGGCAACCACGGCAAAACCGCGTCCGGCTTCACCGGCGCGGGCCGCTTCAATCGCGGCGTTGAGCGCCAGCAGGTTGGTCTGCTCGGCGATGGCGCGAATGGTTTCCAGCACGGCGCCGATCTTCTCGCTGTTGGCGGCGAGGCCTTCAACCTGGATCATCGCCGCGCTCATGTCGGCAGCGAGGGTGTCGATGCTCGCGGTGGTGCGGTCGATCACGGTCAGGCCCTGACGGGTGGCGCGGTCGGCATCCTTGGCTGCTTCGGCAGCCTGGGCGGCACTGCGGGCGACGTCTTGCGCGGTGGCGCTCATTTCGTGGGAAGCGGTGGCGACCTGATCGACCTGACGGTATTGCTGCTCCATGCCGGCGCTGGTCTGGGTGGCGATGGCCGAGGACTGATCGGCCGTGTTGCGCGCATCCTGCACCGAGCGTTTGACCTCAGCGATGATCGGCTGCAACTTGTCGAGGAACTTGTTGAACCAGCCGGCCAACTGACCGAGCTCATCCTTCTTGTCGTAGGCCAGACGGCGGGTCAGATCACCTTCACCGCTGGCGATGTCTTCGAGCATGTTTGCCACGCCGAGGATCGGTTTGGTCACACTGCGCGCCATCAGCCACACCAGCAACAGGCCGATCAGCGCGGCCAGCACGCCCAGACTCAGCTCGATCAGAGTGCCCGAGTTGTTGCTCGCATCCAGTTGCTGCTTGAGCGCTTCGGCGCGCGCCACCAGGACTTTTTCCGGCACGTCTAGCAACACCGCCCACGACGGACCGCCGGGAATCGGCTGGAACGGCGACAGCACTTTCAACTGGCCGTTGCTGTGCAGGCTGGACACGCTGGTGCTTGCGGCCAGTTGGCGCAGCAGTTCGGCGCCGCTGGTGGTGTCGATGGCGTCCAGACGCTTGCTCAGTTTGCCGGCGTCCGGGCTGTAGCCGGCGAGCAGGCCGGTGGGGCTGATGATGCTCACGGCGGTCTGGCCGTCATAGAGCTTTTTGCTCGCGCTCTGGCTGATCGATTGCAGGCTGTTGAGGTTGATGTCGACCGACAGCGAGGCAATGACTTTACCGTTGACCACCAGCGGGAAGACGATGCTGGTCATCAGCACGTTCTGGCCGTCGATCACATAGAAGTAGGGTTCGATCACGCACGGTTTGAGCGTGGTGCGCGGGCAGGTGAACCAGGCGTTGGCCGCCTGACCGCTGGGGCCGGTGCTGGTGTCGGCCATGTCGCTTTCCGGCAGGGCCATCGAGGTGATTTTGCCTGGTGTCGGTTGCGACCAGTACAGGGCAAAACGGCCCTTGTCGTTGCTGCCCAACTCAGCTTGCCCGGCGAACAGTTCGTCCTTGCCGTCCAGTGCGTTGGCTTCGAACACCAGCGACAGGCCGAGCAGGTCGGGGTTGGCTTGCAGGGCGGACTTGACCTGACGGGTCATGTCTTCACGCAGGTCGAAGGCATCGAGGAAGCGCTTCTCGGCCTGTTCACGCAGGAACAGCACCTGACGCGAGAAACCGTGGCCGTACTGATAGGCGTCCATGAACTGCTGACGAATACCGGCAGCTTGCACTTCGCCCTGGGATTCGATGCGCGCCTGCGCCGATTCGGTGAGCATCTCCATGCTGGAGGCCTTCACCAGTTCGGAACTGTGCTCCATGCGGTACAGCGAAAGACCCACCAACAGGGTCACGATACCGGCCAGGCAAAGTCCGGCGAGCAGGGTGATTTTCCATTGGATGGAAAGTTGTCTGAGCGACATGGAGACGTCCTTATTCGATAAATATCTGAGACTTTGCACTGTAACGGCCGCGTTTCGGCTTTCTTTATCCTTGAAACACAATATGGCGAATTGCCGCATGTTGTGGCTGGAATCCCCTTTTTGCGTTCGCACACCCTGTGGTGAGGGGATTTATCCCCGACCGGCTGCGCAGCAGTCGCAAAACCCGCCAATGCGGTGTGTCTGTAAGAATGCAGGGGGGCGGCTGCGCCACCCATCGGGGATAAATCCCCTCACCACGAGATTGTGCCTGGCCCTGGAGGATGGGCAGTTGTTTTGACACCGCCGCCACTCTGCGGCACAGTGCGCGCCCTTCTAATAAGACCCTCTTTGCAAATCCGCCGGTACTCCGTTGGCGGACTCATCCTGTCTGGCGGTGATTTTTCCACCGCAGTGTTTTTGAGGTAATGAAATGAATGCAGTCATTGCAGCAGTCGGCGTCATGCTGATCCTCAGCCTGTCCCGCGTGCACGTGGTGATCGCTTTGATCGTCGGTGCGCTGGTCGGCGGCCTGACCGGTGGTCTGGGCATCGACGCCACGCTCAAGGCGTTCAACAGCGGCCTGGGTGGCGGCGCGACCGTGGCGTTGTCCTACGCGCTGCTCGGCGCTTTCGCCGTGGCGATCGCCAAGTCCGGCCTGGCCCACGCGCTGGCCGACCGGGCTCTGGCGATGGTCGACCGGCAGCACAGCACCGGAGGCGGCAGCGTCAAATGGCTGCTGATCGGCCTGTTGTGGGTGGTGGCGATTGCCTCGCAAAACATCCTGCCGATCCACATTGCGTTCATTCCGCTGCTGGTGCCGCCACTTCTATATGTACTGACCAAGTTGCAACTGGATCGCCGCTTGATTGCCTGCGTCATGACCTTTGGCCTGATCACCCCGTACATGTTTCTGCCGGTGGGCTTCGGCAACATCTTCCTCAATGAGATTCTGCTGGCCAACGTTGCGCGCAGCGGCGTCGACATCAGCGGTATCAATGTCACCCACGCCATGGGCATTCCGGCGCTGGGCATGGTGTTCGGTCTGGCGATGGCGTTCATCAGTTACCGCAAAAAACGTGTGTACGACCTGACGAAGATCGAGCAGGTCGAGCAGGTCGCGGTGCAGTACAACCCGATGAGCCTGATGATTGCCGGGGTGGCCATCGCGGCGGCGTTCATCGTTCAGTTGTTGCTGGACTCGATGATTATCGGTGCGCTGGCCGGCTTTCTGATCTTTTCGGTGTCCGGCATCGTCAAGTGGCGCGAGACCGATGATCTGTTCACTGAAGGCATGAAGATGATGGCGATGATCGGTTTCATCATGATCGCCGCGTCCGGTTTTGCCGAAGTGATGAAGGCCACCGGCGAAGTGCAGACGCTGGTCGAGTCGTCGGCGTCGTGGATCAATCACAGCAAGGCTGTCGGCGCGTTGCTGATGTTGCTGGTGGGGTTGCTGGTGACCATGGGCATCGGTTCGTCGTTCTCCACCGTGCCGATTCTGGCAGCGATTTTCGTGCCGCTGTGCGTGCAACTGGGCTTCAGCCCGTTGGCCATCGTCTGCATCGTCGGCACGGCCGGCGCACTGGGCGACGCCGGTTCGCCAGCCTCGGACTCGACCCTCGGGCCGACCTCCGGCCTGAACATCGACGGCCAGCATCACCACATCTGGGACACCGTGGTGCCAACGTTCCTGCACTACAATCTGCCGTTGCTGGCGTTCGGCTGGGTGGCCGCGATGGTCCTCTAACCCCACAAATCATCTGTAGGAGTTAGCCTGCTCGCGATAGCGTTAGATCAGCCGACACATCCGGCGTCTGTTACACCGCTATCGCGAGCAGGCTCACTCCTACAGGGGGCGGAGTGAACCCGAACCTCAACTTTTGCTTGGGCGTGCCGTTAAAGCCTTTAACCACGCCAATAAAACCAAAAGAGTGAGCCCCCGAAATGCGCTTGAGTCTCAAGGCCAAAGTCCTGTCCCTTGCCGTCCTCCCGGTATTGCTCTTCGCGCTGGTCATCAGTCTGACCACGCTGTTTATCCTCCAGGAACAGGCGCACAAAGAGGTCGATCAGACCCGCGAGCGCCTGCTCAGCGACGCCAAAGCCACTCTGCAAAGTTACGTCGCCGTGGCCATGACCACGATCAAACCACTTTACGACGCTGCCGCTCCCGGTGACGCCGAGGCACGTGCGCAAGCGATCAAACTGCTTTCGGGCATTCGTTATGGCAAGGACGGCTACTTCTTCGGCTACGACTCCGAGACCGTGCGCCTGTTCAAGGCTAATGACCCTGAAGGCGTGGGCAAAAGCTTCAAGGACAACCGCGATCCGAACGGCGTTTACGTCAATCGCGGTCTGGTCAGCGTGGCCAAGGACGGCACCCACTACCTGCAATACAGCTCGCCGTTGCCCGGTAATGCTCAGGTGCTGGTGCCGAAACTGGGCTACACCGAATACCTGGCGAAGTGGGACATGGCGGTCGGTACGTCGGTGAATCTCGACGGCATCGAAGCGCAAGTCGCGCTGGTGGAAGCGCAAGTGCAGGAACGCATGCAAGGCGTGGTGCTGAGCATCGTCGGCGTGGCCGTGGTGGTGCTGCTGGTGATTGCGGCGGCGGGGATGTTGCTGGCCAATACCATCTTGCGTCCGCTGACCCTGATGAAAGCCAACCTTGATGACATCGCGGCGGGCGAGGGCGATCTGACCCGTCGCCTGAACATCACCAGCCAGGACGAACTCGGCGAACTGGCCGGCTCGTTCAACCGATTCGTCGACAAGATTCACGGTCTGGTGCGGCAGATCACCGAGATGACCACACAACTGACCGGGCTGGTGACGCAGGTGTCGGATCAGGCCCAGCGTTCCGATCAGGCGATGGAGCGTCAGCGCCACGAAACCGATCAGGTGGCCACGGCGATCAACGAAATGTCCGCTGCCGCCCAGGAAGTCGCCAAGAGTGCGCAAAACGCCGCCGTCGCTGCCCAGCAGACCGATGAAGAAGGGCAGAGCGCGAAACGGGTGGTGGCCGGCAGCATCAAACAGATTCATGCGCTGGTCGATGACATCCGCAGCAGCGGTGTGTCGCTGGACAGTTTGCAGCAGGACGTCAGCTCGATTGTCGGCGTACTCGGGGTGATTCGTTCGATTGCCGAGCAGACCAACCTGCTGGCACTGAACGCGGCAATCGAAGCCGCGCGGGCCGGTGAAGCCGGGCGCGGGTTTGCGGTGGTGGCCGATGAGGTGCGGGCGCTGGCCAGTCGTACGCAGATCAGTACTCAGGAAATCCAGGGGATGATCGATCGCTTGCAGGCGGGCACGCAGTCGGCGGTCGAGGCGATGCGTCGTTCCAGCGAAGCGGGCGATGGCACCTCGCAGCAGGCCAATCAGGCCGGGGCTTCGCTGGATGCGATGGCGGAATTGATTGCGACGATCAACTCGATGAACGCGCAGATTGCCAGTGCAGCGGAAGAACAGACGGCGGTGGCGGAAGAGATCAACCGCAGCGTCCATCAGATTGCAGTGGCGGTGGACAGCGTGGCGGATGAGACGCAGCAGGGCGCGCAGACGTCGCGCAGTCTGGCGGAGCTTGGGCAGCGCTTGGGCAAACTGGTCGGTCAGTTCCGGATCTAGAGTTTTCCGCAACCCTGTGTAGGAGCTGCCGAAGGCTGCGATCTTTTGATCTTTTAAACAGCAAGATCAAAAGATCGCAGCCTTCGGCAGCTCCTACAGGGTTTGCGTTAAGGTCTGTCCCAATAGGGCACTTCACCGAAGCATTCGACGAAGAAATCAATCACCGTCCTTACTTTCACCGACAGCCGCCGGCTCCCCGGCCACAGCACGGCAATCTGCTGCGGCTCCAGACTGTTCGACACCTGATAGTCCCCCAACACTGGCACCAGCGTGCCTTCGCGCACCGCTTCGCCGATCAGCCACGACGGAAACATAACCAGCCCCAGCCCCTGTACGGCGGCTTGGGTGAGGGTGTCGGCATGGTTGCCGGTGATCGGGCCGCGTACCGAATACGGCGTCCAGTCTTCCTGACCCTGGCGGAAAAACCAGCGCTGCTGGCCGGTCGCGCCCTTGTAGGCCAGGCACTGATGCTGCGCCAGATCGGCGGGGTGTTGCGGCGTGCCATGACGCTTCAGATACGCAGGACTGGCGGCGACCTGAAAACGGTGCGGCGCAAGTATCCGCGCCTGCATGCTCGAGTCGTGCAGCGGGCCGATGCGAAACAGCAAATCGGCGCCTTCCTGTAGCGGGTCGACGTAGTGGTCGGTCTGCTGAATATCCAGTTGCAGCTTCGGATACCGCACGCACAGTTTGCCCAGCCATGGCGTCAGATGCCGTTGACCGAACACCACCGGGGCGTTGATGCGCACGAGACCTGTGGGTTCACTTTGCTGTTCCTGCAACGCCTGTTCGGCTTCCTCCAATTGCACCAGCACCAGCCGCGCATGGTGGCCGAGCATGCGCCCGGCTTCGGTGGGCGTCACGGCGCGGGTGTGGCGGTAGAGCAATTGCTGGTTCAGCGCCTGCTCCATCAACTGGATCTGCCGGGAAATCGAGGAGGGCGCTACACCTTCGCGGCGGGCGACTTCGGAAAAACTGCCGTGGTCGAGCACGGCCACAAACAGCCTGAGTGCCTTGAATCCGAGTTCGTTGAGCCCGTGCATGAATCATCCTGCTGTGCGAGTTACGCAAAAGTGTTGTCCGGATGCTCCCATTTATCGCACAGCTTCGCCAGCCGATAATCCGCGCCATCGTTTACTTGAGTGGGATGTTGTTTATGCAGACGTTGGATGAGGTGAGTGTTGCGTCGCCGGTGACTAAACCGGGGCTGCGCCTTTTATTGCTGCCGCTGGTGATCCTGGCGGGCATGGGCTTGTCGGTGGAGGCGGGGTTGCTTGGACCGTTGGGTGTGCAGGTCGGGCATTTGTGGGCAACGTTGAGCATTTTTGGTGTGGGGTCGGCGATTCTGTTTTTGCTCTTGCTGTTCAGTGGCCCACAACAAGGGCCGGCGCTGAACACGTTGCCGCGCTGGCAGTTGATCGGTGGTTTTCTCGGGCCGGTTTACGTGGTGGTGCTGACCTTGGCCACGCCGCGCATTGGCATCGCCATGACCATGATCGCGATCCTCTCCGGACAGGTCGGCAAGAGCGTGCTGATCGACCATTTTGGCTGGTTCGGCGCGGTTCGGAAAAAGGTCAACGGTGAACGTTGGCTGGCGCTGCTGCTGATTGTCGCGGCACTTGTTCTGATAGCTCGGGGTTGATGATGAATCTGATTATTTTGTTGGCCGTGGTGGTCGCGGCAGGCGCGGTGTTGAGTGTTCAGGCCGCGATCAATGGCCGTCTGGGTGAAAGCGTTGGGGTGTTGCGCAGCAGTTTGCTGACGTTTGCCGTGGGTGCGCTGGTCACCGGATTGCTGATCCTGTTCTTCGAACCGGCCCACGCGGTGAGTTTGCTAGACGTGCCTAAATGGCAACTCAGTGGTGCGCTGTTCGGCGTGGTGTACATGATCGTCATGGTCGGCGCAGTGCCGCGGGTCGGCACGGCTGTGGCGACGGTGGCGGTGATTGTCGGGCAGTTGGGCATGGGTATGTTGATCGATAATTTTGGCTGGCTCGGCAACCCGGCCATCGATTTGTCCGGCAGCCGGATCCTGGCGATGGTCTGCCTGGCGCTGGCGTTGGTATTTATGTATCGCAGCAGTGTGCGGCAGGACGTTTGAGCGAGGTGGCGCCCACAATTCCACTGTGCTGGCGCCAACGCGTATGATGGCTTCACGCTTACTACACCCGTTATTGCACAGGTCGACAATGGCAAAAATCAGCGATACCCACAAAGCGCCAATGGCCGGTCGCAAGAACCTCACGGCGGAGGATCGTCAGCAGCAAATGGTCGAACGGGCCATTACCCTGTTCGCCCAGAAAGGTTTCGCCTTGACGACACGGGAGCTTGCCCAGGGGTTGCAGGTCACTCAGCCCTTGCTCTATCGCTACTTCCCGAGCAAACAGCTTTTGATTGAACAGGTATACCAGCAGGTGTTCATGAACCGCTGGGATCCTGATCTGGAGCCTCGACTCAAAGATCGCACAATCCCGCTCAGGGAACGTTTAATTGATTATTTCATCGGCTACACCCGCACCATTTTGAACAATGAATGGGTGCGTATTTTCTTGTATGCCGGCTTGCAGGATCCAGCGCTGAACCAGCGCTACCTCAAGCGCCTGCATGAGAATATCTTTCTGGTGATCAATGAAGAATTGCGTCACCAGAGGCGACTCGCCGTGCCACCGACTGAACATGAACTGGCACTCGAGATCGAAGTGCTGTGGGGGTTCCACAGCAGCTTCTTCTACCTCGGGGTACGCAAGTGGGTCTATCAGATGGCCGTCCCGGAGAATCTGACCGAGCTGATTACCCACCGGGTGAATACTTTTCTGGACGGTGCCCTGCATTGCGATCCAACGCTCGCGGAGCAATGACCGGCGGACGCGGAACTGCTCAGTGCGGTGTTTCGAGCAAGTGCGGGCGGTAGCCTCCTCGCCGACTGAAGACCAGCCACAAACCGGCAAAGGCGAAGACCAGTAAACCTGGCAGCAACGCCACCACCAACAAGGCACTGGCCGTGTCGTAATGGTCCATCAGCGTACCGATGGTCGGCACAGCCACCATCACCGATAGCATGCCCGCGCCGCCCATCAGGTTGATCAGCAGAGCTCCACCCTTGGGTAGCAACTCGCTGGTAATCGCTAGCATCGTCGGCCAGAAAAAGGTTTTACCCACCCCGAATGCGGTTACGCAGAACAGTGCGGCAGCGCCACCCCAGCCGGCCGATAGTCCGCTGCGCCCCGACAAACCCAGACCCAGTAGACCTGCCGCCGTCAGTACCGCACTGAAGGTCAGCACGGCAAACGGCGAATACCGCGCGAAGATCCAGCCCGAAGCGTATTGCCGAAGAATGAACATCAGGCCTGCGGTGTAGACCAGTAACAGGATGCTGTTGCTGCCCAATTGCGGGAGGAGGTCGACCATGATCTTGGCGAACCATTGATCCGGCGCCAACTCGGTGGCCGCCGTCACCCACATCAGCAGCATCAGCACGATGAACAACGGGCGTTTGATCTGGGCGAACATATCGCGGCTGGATACGCTTGCACTTACCCGTTCGGTACTCGGGTACTGCAAGGGTACGACCAGCATCAGGTAACCGAGGGTCGGCACGCCGACGACCGCCAGTTTGACCTGCCAGGACAGGCCAAGCTGCCCCAGCCCCCAGGCGATCAGACCGCCAGCAATCAGACCCATCGGCCACCAGGCGTGCAGCCTTGTCAGCATGCGTCGCTTGTCACGCTTGAACAGCGTGGCCACCAGCGGGTTGGTCACACCTTCAACGACGCCTTGGGCGATCCCCGTGAGTAGAAAACCGAGGTAAAGCACCGTGGTTCCGCTGGCTGCAAAAATATCGTCGATCGGCTGACCGCTGCTGTTGGCCGGCGCCAAAAGAATCAAGGCGATCCCAAGCAAGTAGCCCACGCCCGACAAAATATGCAGACACTTCATGCCCACGAAATCGACGATCAGTGCGCAGCCAATAATACCCAGGGTGAAACCCCAGAATACCGATGAAATCGTCAATCCGATCATCGCGTTGGACAGCAGGTAGTCGGCGCTGATGGACTGCAGCACATCTGCGCGGATGGAGAAAATCATTGAAGTGACCAGCAGCGACAGGCAACTGGCGAAAAACAGCTTATTGGCCTGAATCATGGTTTCGTCTCCCGATTACTGCGTGTCTATTTCGGCAAACAGGTAGACCAGGCAGAAGCCGTCCATGGGCATGACAGGGTTGGACCAGATCATTCGTGTATGCCGGGCGCGCTCGGCAAAAATATCGACCAGCAGATCGGAAGCGCCATCCAGTGCCTTGGGATGATCGTAAAAATCCTCCGCGACATTGAGCACGCCTTCGAGTCGGTAAATCTGGCGAATGCGGCTCAACTCACCGACGGCATCCTTGAGTTGGGCAATGGCATTCAACGCCGCCAGGCGACAGGCCGCGTAACCCTGTTCCAGATCCAGATCGCGGCCCAGACGCCCGCGGTACTGCAACTGGCCATCGATCCAGGGAAACTGGCCGGAGGTCATCAGCGTATTGCCGACAATGCTCCAGGGCACATAATTTCCCAATGCCGGCGCCGGACTTGGCAAGGTCAGGCCGCGGGCTTGCAGACGCAATTCGGGTGTGTCGAGAGTGTTCATGGTGAGGTCCTGTGCTTTTTTTATTGTCAAGCGCGCCAACCGCGCGCCTGGACGCTATACCGAGGGATTTTTTCTGTTGCTCAGCCGAGTGGGGCAAGCCACGAGGCAAGGATCTGTGGGTTTTTATCCAGCCAGAGAATGGCCGCCTGGTCTGCGCTTTTGCCGTCGCGATTGATGGCGTAATCAAGCTCGGCAACGATGGCGTTGTTCAGGCGGATGTTGTCCAGAACCTGAATCTGTGCTGCGCTGAATTGATCCAGACGGTCGGCACGTGCCAGCAGTACCGCACGGTCGACGCTACCCAGCAGCCCTTTGGGATCCTTGAGGTCGCGTATGCGATGACGAAAATGCAGAAACTGTGGATGCCAGAGTGGCACCACTCCCCAGCGCTGGGTCTGCACCAGTTTCTCGAAAGCGCCCACACACTCTTCCTGGGTGCCGGTGCGAAAGCTGTAGCCGGCCGCAGCGAGTCCGTAATCGTCCATCATTCGCAGGGAGAAACGGGTGATACCGGCGCCCGGACCAATGCCCTGTATCACCTTGTGCATATGCGCTTTGACCTGCGGCTTGAGCAAGTCATCGACCGAGTCCACCTCGGACACCGGGATGTAGTCAGGCACCCCCCACAGCGCATAGGGGGCGTAATGCAAACCAAGCTCCCGCGTTGCGACCTGCTCCTCGACTTGGGCCTTGTACAACCCGTGACTGGAAGGAATCCAGGCTGAGGCAATCATGTCGATTGACCCCACGCGCAGTTGTTCGAAGTTGGCCTCGTGCAGTGCGTAGGAGCGCTCTACAGCAAAACCCATGCGCTGCAATACCGCGGCCACGACGGCTGCAGTGGCATGATGAAAGGAAAGATCAGTGACGCCGAGTCGTACCATGGTCTTGCTCTCCGCGAGGATATTGCCGCGAGCCAGCATCGGCGCCAGAAGCGCAGTACCGGCCAAGGCGTGAATGAACTGTCTGCGATTGAAACCGGCCATCAGCGTTCGTCCTCAGACGTGCCGATCGCCAGGTTCGGCATGGCTTGACCAACGATCCGGCTACCCGGCGCATAATCGAAAATCATCTCGATGGTGATGCCGTTAGGATCCTCGAGGAACAGTTGGTGCTCGCCAATCTGCGGAATGACTCGCTCGCGAAAGACGATCCCCATGGATTGCAAACGCGTCTGCACCTGTTCCAGCCCTTCGCAACGCATCGAAACGTGGTCGAGCGACCCCGAACCGTAGCCGCCCTGCTTGTCGCCGAGGTACACCTGAAGGTCTTTCTGGTCGCCGGTGACGCTGGCAATGTGCAGCAGCGGATGGCCGCCGGCATACATCCAGCAGCCGGGAAAAAGAAACCCCGGGCGTGGACCGGGTGTCAGGCCGATGACTTGTTCGAAGAACTCGGCAGTTTCTGCCCAGCGTTCGGTGCGAATGGTGAAATGGTCGAGCTTGAGGACGCCCATGGGGTCTCCTGGCAGTGATTAAGCTTCGCGTGACAAATTAATTATCAGTCGATAAATTATTCCAGGCAATAAGTTATCGATTGATAATTTGTATGAGAGAGATAGAGGTGTTCACATCCGCGATCTTCAGGGATGTGCCTTCATGGCGAGGGATTGGCCGGATCGGGATTTCATCGCGGCACGAGACCGCTCACATAGTCCTACACTGTTTCCCAAGGCTGCCATTCAAGCCTCAGACAACCACCACTCAAGGAGTCTGTCTTATGCCTGTTAAACCTGATAACACCTGTGACTGTCCTAAATGCAACTGCAAGCTCGGTGGGCATCCGATTGCGCGCCACGGCAAGCATTACTGCTGCGAGGGCTGCGCCAAGCACCACGAACATGGTGAAGAGTGCTCCAGCAAGGGTTGTAAGTGCGCCCACGGCTGACGATCGCCCATAAAAAAGTGGAGCCTAATCAGGCTCCACTTCCAGTTTCAGACTTTCATCATCCAGTCGCTCGGTATGCCGGACTGTACCTTGCAACCGCCTGCCATCAACCCGAACCACCACGGTTTTCGCCTGGTCGAGGTTTTCCGGCAACGGTGCTGGCACTCGCAGTGCAAAGCAATATGGATCATCTTCGACGGCCTCCAGACCCACTCGGCAGTGAACGCTCTTGGTGATGCGTCCGAACAAGGTGTCCAGGCCGTAATCAAGTTGCGCCGGACTGCTGATGTTAGTCACTGTGCATTCCCCCGAATGATCCTGATGGTCGCGCAGTGAGCTTAGCTCGTCGGTCGCCAGACAACATTTTCGACGCCGAATTTTTCCGCCATCGGTTTGCTGGTCTTCTGCACTTTTTCGCGGCCGAAGCGCGGGATTCGACCGACCCCCGCGTCGCAGCTTGCCCAATGCCACGCCTCGGCGTTGTCCATTTTGTCCGAGCGGATAATGAACGACTTGGGCGTGCCGTGAAGGGTGTATTCAATGACGTAGAGTTTTGCGTTGTTCATAAAGCCCGTATTCCTCCCTGTGGTAATAGAGGGATCGCAGCGCGCGTGGAAAATTCACTCGGATTGTCCGACGGTTTTCGCCATTGGCGACGAAATGGCCGACTGGTTACCATGGCGCTTCCGCTAACCCCAATGAATGCTCGCCATGGCCCTCGCCGCACCTCCCGATCTGAGTGACACCGATGTGCCCGTGCAACCGCTGGCGCGCACCTATCCGCGTGGGCTGTTTATCGAGCCGCATGAGCATGTCTGGGGGCAGTTGTTGTATGCGATGAGCGGGGTGATGTGGGTCGAGACGCCGCACGAGGCCTTGGTAGTGCCACCGCAGCGGGCGGTGTGGTTGCCGCCGGGTGTGCCGCACGGGATTCGCGTGGTGTCGGATTTGCAGATGCGCAATATCTATCTGCGCCCGGCGCTGGCGGCGACGCTGGATGAGACAGTGCAGGTGATCGAGGTCGGCGGGTTGTTGCGCGAATTGATCGTCGGCCTGGTGGAGCAGGGCGACAGTGGTGCGCCGGAGTATTACGAGGCGCTGGTCGGGCTGGCGTTGCTGGAGCTGAAACGCGCAAGGCGTTCACAGTTGAAGATTCCGCTGCCGGATGATTCCGATCGGCGCTTGATGAATCTGTGTCAGGCGGTGATGGCGTCACCGTCGCTGGAAATTCCCTTCGAACAGCACGCGGAGAACGCCGGCGCCAGCGTGCGCACGCTGGCGCGGTTGTTCAAGGACAGCCTCGGCATGGGTTTCGCCGAATGGCGGCGGCAGGTACAGCTGGCGACGGCGGTGGCGGAGTTGATCCAGGGCGTGGCGGTGAGTGTGATTGCCCGTGAACTGGGTTATTCGCCGAGCAGTTTCAGTGACATGTTCCGCCGTGAGCTGGGCGTCGCCCCGTCGCAATTCATGATTCAAAGCGTTTGATCAGACTGGCTAATACCTGTAGGAGTGAGCCTGCTCGCGATAGCGGTGTGTCATTCAACTATCCATCAGCAGACACGCCGCTATCGCGAGCAGGCTCACTCCTACAAGGGATTGTGTTGGTTCCAAAGGGTTGGCCGAAATTCAGAAGTCCTTGGCCGGTACCCTTTGCAGCCTTTCCCTAGACTCTGCCCATTCCCTTCACGCGGCGGAGTTCTCCCATGAACTACTTGATTTCGCTAGCCATCGGTCTGGGCGTCGGCCTGCTCTACGGCGCGCTGGACTTTCGTTCTCCAGCCCCACCGGCGATTGCGCTGGTCGGTCTGCTCGGCATGTTGGCAGGTGAGCAGTTGTGGCCGATGGGTCGGCAACTGGTGGCGGGCTGGCTGTCCTGAATCTCCTTTTTTCCATTCGGTGGATGTGTCTATGAAAGCACTGCAATTCGATAAAACCGGCGACTTGTCTTCCCTGCGCTACGTCGAGGTGCCGACGCCGGTATCGGGCGCCGATGAGGTGCTGGTGCAGATCAAGGCTGCCGGCCTGAACCCCAGTGACGTGAAAAACGTCCTTGGGCGTTTCCCCTACACCACGCTGCCACGCATTCCCGGTCGTGACTTCGCCGGTGTCGTGGTCGAAGGTCCGCAGGCGTTGATCGGCCAGGAAGTCTGGGGTACCGGTCGTGAGTTGGGCTTTTTTGCCGACGGTTCCCATGCGCAATTCGTCAAACTGCCGGCCAACGGCGTGGCGCACAAACCGTCGCACCTGAGTTTCACCCAGGCCGCCAGCCTCGGTGTGCCGTACACCACGGCGTGGGATGCGCTGGAGCGCAGCCTCGTCACCGCTGAAACCCGTTTGCTGGTGATCGGCGGCGGTGCAGTCGCCACGGCAGCGTTGGCGCTGGCCAAAGTCCGTGGTGCGCAATTGCTGGCAGCGGCGCGTCGGCCGGAGCAGGTCAAGGACTTGCAGGCGCAGGGTTATCAAACGATTCAACTGGATAAACCCGAAGACCTCGGCGCGCAGGTCAACGCGGTGTATCAAGGCGGCGCCGATGTGATTTTCGACACCACTGGTTTCTGGTTGCCAGCCTCGGTGGCGGCATTGGCCACGTTCGGTCGCATTGCCATCATCGCCGCGCCGGTGGATGGTCATGTGCAGTTGCCCGCACTGGCGTTGTACCGCAAGGGTGGCTCGGTGGTCGGAATCAACTCGCTGCTGTATGGCGTTGCAGCCTGTGCGGCGATGCTTGAGCAGTTCGGCCGGTTCTTCGATGAAGGCTTGTTGCCGTTGCCGCAAGGGTTGGTCGAGGCGCCGTTGGCTGAGGGCCTGGCGCGCTACTCCGACGTCAACCAGGGCAGCGGCGACAAAGTCATCCTCATTCCCTGATACACCGCAAAACCCCTTGTAGGCCTTCGCCTGCTCGCGATCACGGTTTGTCAGTTGATACATAGCTGACTGACACACCGCTATCGCGAGCAGGCTCACTCCTACAGTTGATTTGTGTGGGGTTCAGGATTGCGGAACGCCGTTTTCCCATGCTGACCAGTTCTTGAGGATGTCCTGCACCAGTGGATTACCCGCGCGATAAAGGTTTTCCAGCGCCGGCACAAATCCACCCTGATCGGCATATTTGAGCAGGTTGTTCACCTCACTTCCGCCCGGTTCAGGACGGTCGAAATCGGAACCGGCGCGCACCACGGCCAGACGTTGCACATCCACCAGACCTTCGCGGCTGGCGCGCAGCAGCGCTTCATAGGTCGAGTTGTCTTCCTGTTGCGTTGTGCAGTATTCGCCTTTGTTGTCGGTCAACAGTTTGGTCCAGACCTCGGCCCGTTCGCTCAGACGCGTGCCCGAGAACCAGGTGTTGCCCGCCAGCGTGTCGCAACGGGTGACGACGGGCGGCTGATTAGCCGGTGCGGAGGGATATTTAAGGCGCCATGCGGCCGATTCCTTGCTCTCGCTCAGTTCGACTTTGTGGCTGAGGGCGAAGGCTTTGGCTTGCAGTTTCGGGTTGAGTTCGAAGACTTCGGTCTTGTAGTCCAGCGGTGGTTTTTCGTTCGGGCCTTGGGTGTTGATGCCCAGGTAACCGGTCGGCCAAGTCGACGGCACATCGCGTGAATCGATCTCCCACTGCGTACCGAATTCCACCAGGTAATGCGCCCATGCGGCGGTGCCGATGGTGCCGTGTTTGGGGCTGATCCCGGCAATCCCGGCGATCAGGAAATAGCTTTTGCGCAAGTCGAATTTCGGCGACAGGGCCAGCGCCAGGGTCGAGGCGGCAGCATTGGTCTGGCCCATGCCGGTGGTCAGCAGGCACACCTGCCGGGCGTTGCAACGGATGCTCGGGTATTCGGCAGAAAGGCCCGGCACGCGGATTTCCTGCTTCAATTCGAGGCGATCAATCCAGTGCTGCGCCTCGGGAGCGAACATGGTGATCAGCACGACTTTTGGTTGAATCGGTGCTTCGCTCGCCCAAACGCTGGAAGAGAGCAGGGCTGCACCGGCCAGGGTGAGACGCGTCATTGCTTGCATGAAACCTCCTGAAGATCAGAACTGATAACCGACGCCGGCGTAGTAACCCCTGCCATTGGAGCGCGCGCGGAAATTACCGTCGCCGAAGTTCAGCTCGCTGCCGTCCTCCCAGTTGCCGCCGTTGTGGAAATAACGCCCGACCAGGGTGAAGCGCAAGTGGGTGAACGAGTACAGCAACACGTTGGTCGCCACGGTCGCGTTGGCGGTGCGCGCCGGGTTGTCCTTGTGGATGTCCGAGCCGAAATCGAAGTTGGTGAAACCGATGTAGGTCAGCGACGCGCCGTTGCTGAATTTGTCGATCGGCACGATGTATTTGAGCTGAGCGCGGTAGCCGTCCCACGAATATTCATTGCTCGCGCCGTAGTTTTCCCACTGATAACGCCCATACAGGTTGGCCGACAAGTTGACCCGCGAATGGGTGTCGATGTCAGTGCCGAAGCCGCTGTAGAGGGTGTTGGCGCGGTTCTCTTTGCGGCTGCCGTGGTCGTAGATCCAGTCGAACGCGACGTACCATTCCTTGAACGGGCCGATGGCCAGGCTACGGCCAGCGAGGTAGTCGATGGAGATGCGCGGTTCGTGTTCCATGAACACTGGCGAGCCGTGATCCCACACGCCTTTGTCGTGGCTGTTGCCGATGTTGAAGATCTTCGGGATGTCGATGTAGCCGTACAGTTCGAACGGACCCTTGCGGCCGAAGTATTCGTATTCCAGGTAGATATCGTCGGCCGGCTGCGGGCCGAAGCTGATGTCTTTGCTGCCGATCAACATCAGGTCCTGGTTGTACCAGTCCGACAGGTAGGCGCCTTTTTTCGGTGGGCTGGCTTCGGGGCTGAGGGCTTCGCCCTGAGCGGACTCTTCCGGCAGTGCAGGTTGGGCGAGGGCGCTGTGGCTGAGAAGTCCGGTAACGCCGGCCAGTAGCAGGGAAACAGCAAACGTGCGCGCAAATGGGGCGCGAAGTGAGGCAGCGGGGTGCATTCAAAGTCCTTTTTTACGGATCGAGGCCCGGTTTCTGCGGACCTGTAGGGGGTTGTCGGGAAAATGCCGGTATTGACGGTTCGCAAACGTTTGCACAAGCCGTACCAAAGTTTTCAATTCTCTGATATTTCGTCGATTTCAACGGTTTTTCTGACAGAACGATCACTTTTTTCAAAAGCGCAAAAAATGCCGGCGGGTATGACTCCTGTGGCGAGGAGATTTATCCCCGATGGGGCGCAGCGGCCCTTGAAAGCGGGGCCTGCTGCGCGGTCCATCGGGGATAAATCCCCTCGCCACAAAAGCCATGTCAAAGGCCCGTCGGTACGGGCTGAAACGCTTATTCCAGACGCCTCTAGTCTTAAAGTATTAACACCATTTAATCAGTGCCCCATTGCTGGGCGTCTACTAGCTTTGTCCCCAATCAACGGTTTTGTGATGACCGTCGCAGTCTTGATTCGCGTGTGGAATAAGCACGGCTCTGCGCGCCTTCAAGGAAGAAATTGGCCACGACAAGGAGTAGCCCGTGGAAGCAAGGTTTGGTGTCGCCCTCGTTTCGCGTTTTTCCCCACTTTCCCTTGCTGTGCACCTGAGCGTCGCCGGGCTTCTGTTCGGCGGCGTCAGCGAGCAGGCGTTTGCGACCTGCTCGGCAGCAGGTTCGACGATTACCTGTTCGGGCGTGCCGACGCTGCCGCTGTTTCTCAATGACTACAGCAGTGCCACCAGCGGATTGACGGTCAACGTCGCCAACGGCGCGCAGATGAACGCGACACTTGGCGGCAAGGTCATCAACCTGACCGGGGCCAACATCAACCTGAACAACTCCGGCACCCTCGACCCGGCGTTGCTGGGCCTGGTCTCGATCCTCAGTGGCGGCGCATTCATCGGCACCGGCGCGACCAGCACGGTGAGCATCGTCAACAACACTACCGGGCTCATTCGCGGTACCGGCATGTTGCTCGGCCTCAACCTGACCAGCATCGATGGGCTGGGGATTGCCGTGAACAACTCGGTGTCGGGTACTACGACCATCACCAACGACGGCACGATTACCTCGACCGGACTGTCGGTCGGCGGGATCACACTGGCCGATACGCCAGTGGTCGGGGTCTATGGCGGTTCGCAAGTCAACATGACCAACAGTGCCAGTGGCACGATCAACGGCCGGATCGCGTTCGAGACTTCGGTAGCGGGCAACACCTTCACCAACGCCGGCAACATCACCGGCGGCGTGTCGATGGGCGCGGGCAGTACCAACACCTTCTACGCGATCACAGGTTCGAGCGTTAACGTTGGTGACGGCGTGCAAGTCAGCGCCGGCCTCGGTGGCCTGATCGGTGTCAACCTGACCTTCGCTCCGACCGGGACCATTGATGGCGGCGCGGCCGGTACCAACACGCTTATCCTGCAAAACCCGATCGGCCTTGGCGGTGGCACGACCGGAACCGGCACGGCGTCCAGCTCGACCTACGTCAACTTCAACAACCTGACCCTCAACAGCGGCACCTGGACCTTGCAGGGACCACTGGTCAGCGGTGCGACCACGCTCAATGGCGGTGTTGCGCAGTTTAACAACAACGCCACTTTCGGCAGCGGTGTGATCACCTCCAATGGCGGGATCATTCAGGCCAGCAACGCCGGTCTGAACCTCAGCAATCTGATCTCGCTCGGCGCTGGCGGCCTGACCGTGCAAGGCACCAACGGCTCGACTCTGAGTGGCGTGATTTCCGGCAGCGGCGGCTTGACCAAGATTGGCAGCGGCCAGTTGAACCTCAACGGGATCAACACCTACACCGGTAACACTCTTCTCAACGGTGGCGTGGTGGCGGTGGGTAACAACTCGGCATTCAGCACTGGTGGCATTACCATCGGCGGCTCGACAAGTTTGTCGACGTCGGGACCGATTTCGCTGAGCAATGCGCTGACCCTAAACAGCACCATGACGGCGACCGGCACCGGTGCGCTGACCCTGGGCGGGGTGATCAGCGGCGCCGCCAACCTGACCAAAACCGGCAGCGGCAGCCTGACCCTCAACGGCATCAACACCTACACCGGGATTACCACCCTCAGTGCCGGTACCTTGCGTGTCGGCAACAACAACGCATTGGGCACCGGCGTGCTCAACACCAGCACCGGCACCAGCCTCGACAGTACCGCCAACGTGACTCTGGCCAACAACGTCGGTATCACCGGTGCACTGAACGTGCTCGGCAGCAATGCCCTGACGTTGTCCGGCATCGTCTCCGGCACCGGCGGCATTACCAAGAGCGGCAGCGCCAGCCTGACCCTGACCGGCAACAACACCAACAGCGGCACCACCGCCCTCAATGGCGGCACCTTGCTCGTCGGCAGCAACACCGCCCTCGGCACGAGTGCACTGAGCGCTGCCGCTGGCACTACGCTGGATGCGACCACGGCAGTGACGCTGGCCAATGCGCTGTCGCTGGCGGCGGATCTGACCATCGGCGGCACGCAGGCCCTGGGCTTGAGCGGCGTCATCAGCGGTGCCGGCAACCTGATCAAAAGCGGCACGGCCAACCTGACCCTCAGCGGCAACAACACCTTCTCCGGCGGCACTGCACTCAACAACGGCACACTGATCGTCGGCTCCAACACCGCGCTCGGTACCGGTGCACTGACCACGGCAACGGGCACTACTCTTGATGCCAGCACCACCGTGGCCCTGAGCAACGCCGTCGCCCTCGGCGGCAATCTGAACGTCGCCGGCAACGCCAACCTGACCCTCGGCGGTGTTGTCAGCGGCAGCGGCGGTTTGACCAAGAACGGCGCGGCCAACCTGATTCTCAATGGCGCCAACACTTTCAGTGGCGGCACCACCCTCAACGCCGGGACCCTGACCGTCGGCAATGCCGCCGCACTGGGTAGTGGCAGCCTGACCGTCGCGAATGCCGCGACCCTCGACAGCAACACCTCGGTCATCCTCAACAACAACGTTGCGCTCAACGGCAACCTGGCCATCGGCGGCAGCAGCGGCATGATCCTGGGCGGCGTGCTCAGCGGCGCCAGTCAGTTGATCAAGAACGGCACCGCCAACCTGACACTCAATGGCGCCAACACCTTCACCGGTGGCACTGCGCTCAACGCCGGCAGCCTGACCGTCGGCAACGGCGCGGCACTCGGCACCGGCACGCTGACCGTCGGTGGTGCGGGCGGCTCACTCAACAGCAGCGCCAACGTGACGCTGAACAACGCGATTGCGCTGAACGCCAACCTCACCGTCGGCGTCGCCAACCCGCTGACCCTTGGCGGGGTCATCAGCGGTGGCAGCAACCTGATCAAGGGCGGTACTTCGACCCTGACCCTGACCGGCAACAACACCTACACCGGCGCTACGTCACTGAATGCCGGGACACTGATTGTCGGCTCCAACACTGCCCTTGGCACCGGCGTGCTCAACGCCGGCAACACCACCACGCTGGACGCCAGCACCGCGACGAGCCTGGCCAACAACGTCAACCTCGGCGGTAACGTGACCATCGGCGGCAGCAACGCGCTGACCCTCGCCGGCGTGGTCTCCGGTGTCGGCGGCCTGACCAAAAGCGGCCCCGCCGACCTGATCCTCAACGGCGCCAACACCTACTTCGGCAACACCGCACTCAATGTCGGCAAACTGATCGTCGGCAGCAATACCGCGATCGGCAGCGGCGCATTGAACGCAGCGGCCGGCACCACGCTGGACACCAACACTGCCGTCACCCTGGGCAATCAGGTCAACCTCGCAGGCGCCATGAACATCGGCGGCAGTGCGGATCTGACCCTCACCGGCACCGTCGCCGGAGCCGGCAGCCTGGTGAAGAACGGTGCGGCCAATCTCAATCTGAATGGCACCAATACCTACGTCGGCGGCACCACGCTCAACGCCGGTAGTGTGACTGTCGGCAACAGTTCGGCGCTGGGCACCGGTGCCCTGACCGTCGGCGGTGCGGCGACGCTGGACAGCAGTTCGCCGCTGGCCAGTCTGGCCAACGCGGTGGTGCTCAATGCGGCACTGAGCGTCGGCGGCACCCAAGACCTGACCCTCGGCGGTGTGATCAGCGGCGCCGGTCAATTGATCAAGAACGGCGCGGCCAACCTGACAGTCAACGGCACCAACACCTACAGTGGTGGCAGCACGCTGAATGCGGGAACGCTGACACTGGGCTCGGCCGGTGCATTGGGCAGTGGCGGCTTGACCGTCGGCGGCGCTTCTACGCTGGATACCAGCACCGGGATGACCGTCGGTAACAACATCACCCTCAACGCCGGCCTGACCCTGGCCGGCAGCAACACCCTGAACCTCAGCGGCGTGATTGATGGCGCCGGCAGCCTGACCAAGGATGGCTTTGGCGATCTGACGCTCAGCGGCAACAATACTTTCACCGGCGCGCTGAACATCGCCTCCGGCAGCCTTACCACGGTGAGCAGCGGGGCGCTCGGCAACACCTCCGGCGCCAACATCAGCGCTGGTGCCAGTCTCTATCTCAACAGCAGCGCCAGCCTCGACGGGTTGAGCGGTAGCGGCAGTGTGCAAATCGCCGGCGGCAATACTCTGACCGTGGGCGGTGTGAGCAATACCAGCACCTTCGACGGCGACCTCGGTGGCAGCGGTGCGTTGACCAAAGTCGGTACCGGCACGCTGAACCTCACCGGCAGCAGCGGCATCACCGGCAACACCAACGTCAACGGCGGTACGCTGAATCTCACCGGATCGCTCGCCAGTTCCCAGCTCAACGTCAACAACGGCGCCACCCTCACAGGTACCGGTTCGGCACTGGGCTTCATCACCATCAACAGCGGTGGTCATCTGGCGCTGTCCTCGGGCAATACCCTGTCAGCCTCGTCGCTGATCCTCACAGCCAACAGTAATGTCGACGCGAGCCTCGCCACGCCATCGACCACTTCGCTGATGAACATTGGCGGCAACCTGACCCTCGACGGCAATCTCAACGTCACCGATGCTGGCGGTTTCGGTGTCGGGGTCTACCGCTTGTTCAACTACATCGGTGCGCTGACCGACAACGGTCTGACCGTGGCCGGTGTGCCGGTGGGCTACGGCCTCGGCGACATCCTCGTGCAGACCCTGGGCAATCAGGTCAACCTTATCGTGTCGGCGCCGAACACCAACCTGCGTTTCTGGGACGGTAGCCAGACGATTCCGAACGGCACGGTGGATGGTGGCAGCGGAACGTGGAATGCCGGCGGCACCAACTGGACCAATTCCAACGGCACGCTGAACCAGACCTGGGCCGGCGACTTCGCGGTGTTCCAGGGCACGGCGGGCACGGTGTCGGTCAACGGCACGCAACTGTTTACCGGGATGCAATTCCTCACCGATGGCTACAACGTGGTCAACGGCACGTCGGGTCTGCTGACCGCCGTCAACGGCAGCGGTGGCACCACGGCGATGCGCGTTGATCCGGGCGTGACCGCCACGGTCGGCGTGAACATCGACGGCAGCGGCATTATCAACAAACTCGACGCGGGCACCCTGGTGCTTAACGGCGCCAACAGTTATAGCGGTGGCACGCAACTGGACGGCGGCACGCTGGTGGTCGGCAGCAACACCGCACTGGGCACCGGCGCGTTGATCGCCAATGCCGGCACGCAACTGGACAGCAACACCGCCGTGACACTGGCCAACGCTGCCACGCTGAATGGCAACCTCACGGTGCTCGGCAGCAACGCGCTGACCCTCAACGGTGTCATTTCCGGCACCGGCGGTTTGATCAAGAACGGTTCAGCCAGCCTGACCCTCGGCGGCAATAACGCCTTCCTCGGCCCGGTGGCACTGAACGCGGGTGGGCTGATTCTGGCGTCGAACAGCGCGCTGGGCTCTGCCACCCTGAACGCGGCGAACGGCACTACCCTGGATGCCAGCGGCACCTTCACGGCGGGTAACGCGATCAACCTAGCGGGCAACGTCGGCATCGTCGGCAGCAACGATCTGACACTCAGCGGAGCCATCAACGGCGCCGGCAGCCTGACCAAGAACGGCGCAGCCAACCTGATCCTGTCCGGGGCCAACAACTTCCTCGGCGGCGTTACCCTGAATGCCGGCACCCTGACCGCCGGCAGCAATGGCGCCCTCGGTCTGGGCAACCTCACCGTGGCCGGGGCTTCGTCCCTGGACAGCAACACTTCGGTGTCCCTCGGCAACAACGTGGTGCTCAACGCCAACCTGACCAACACCGGCACCAGCGACGTGGCCCTCAGCGGCGTCGTCAGCGGCGCGGGTGGGTTGATCAAGAACGGCGCCTCCAACCTGACCCTCAACGGTATCAACAGCTATAGCGGCGGCACCACGCTGAACGCCGGCACCGTGACGCTTGGCACCTCGGCGGGCCTGGGCTCCGGCGCGGTGACTGTAGCGGGCGCGTCGACCCTCGATACCACTGCGCCGCTGGTGCTGGCCAACAACATCAACGTCAATGCCAACCTGAGCGTGGCCGGCAACAACAACCTGACCCTCGGCGGTGTGATTGCCGGTGCAGGCACCTTGACCAAGAATGGTTTGGCCGATCTGACGCTGTCCGGCAACAACACCTTCAGCGGCACCTTCGATGTGCAGTCCGGCAGCCTGACCACGCTGGGCAACTCGGCACTGGGCAGCAACGCCGGGGTCAATCTCGGCGCTGCGGCGACCCTCAACCTCGGCGGCTCCGGCAGCCTCGCCAGCCTGACCGGCAGCGGTACCGCACTGATCGGCGGCGGTAACACGCTGGGTATCGGCGGCAACAACGCCAGCAGCATTTTCGACGGCGTGCTCACCGGCGCCGGCGAGTTGAACAAACTCGGCACTGGCACCCTGACGCTGACCGGTATCAACAGCCTGACCGGTAATACCACCGTCAACGCCGGCACCTTGAACGTCAATGGCTCGCTCGACAGTGCCAGTGTGCTGGTCAACAGTGGCGGTACTCTGGCCGGCAGCGGCGCGCTCGGCGGGGCAGTGACGGTGGCTGATGGCGGGCATCTGGCCGGGGTCACCGGCAATACCCTGTCGGTGAATTCGCTGGTGCTCAACGCCAATTCCAACTTCGATGTCGGCCTCGGCACCCCGGTGTCCGGTGGCGGCAACGCACTGGTCAATGTCGGCGGCAACCTGACTCTCGACGGCACTCTCAACGTCAGCGACATCGGCGGCTTCGGCAGCGGCGTGTATCGCCTGATCAACTACACCGGCGGTCTCACCGACAACGGCATGCTGATCGGCACGGTGCCGGGCAGCGTCACCCCCGGCGACCTGACCCTGCAAACCGCGCTGGCCAACCAGATCAACCTGCTGGTCACCGCACCGGGCGTCACCGTGCAGTTCTGGGACGGCAATCAACTGATCGCCAACGGTTCGGTGGATGGCGGCAGCGGCACCTGGGGCACCGGCACCACCAACTGGACCGACGTCAACGGCACCACCAATCAGGCCTGGACCAACAACTTCGCGGTGTTCCAGGGCACTGCGGGCACGGTCACGGTCAACGGCGCACAAACCATCACCGGCATGCAGTTCGTCACCGATGGCTACAGCCTGCAAAACGGCACGGCGGGCTCACTGAATCTGGTCAACGGTTCGCTGGGCAATGCGACCGTGCGAGTAGACCCGAACGCCACCGCAACGATCGGTGTGGCGCTCAACGGCGCCGGTACACTCGGCAAATACGACACCGGCACGCTGGTGCTCAACGCGGCCAACGGTTACACCGGCGGCACCGCGCTCAATGGCGGCAAGATCGTGGTCGGCAACAACGCGGCGCTCGGTACTGGTGTGTTGACCGCCGCTAACGGCACCGCGCTGGACAGCCACACCGCTGTCACCCTCGGCAACGACGTGGTGCTCAATGGTGGCTTGACCGTCGCCGGCAGCAACGCGTTGACCCTCGGCGGCGTGGTCAGCGGCAGCGGCAGTCTGATCAAGACTGGCGCTTCCAGCCTGACCCTCAACGGCAGCAACACCTACAGCGGCGGCACCCAACTCGGTGGCGGCACGCTGATCCTCGGCAACAACAGCGCGTTGAGCAGCGGTGCGCTGAGCGTGACCGGCAACGGCAGCCTCGACAGCACTTCGGCGCTGCAACTGGCCAACGCCATCAACCTCGGTGCACAACTGACGCTTGCCGGTAACCAGAACACCAGCCTGATCGGCGCGATCACCGGCAGCGGCAGTCTGCTGAAAAACGGCACGGGTGACCTGGTGCTCAGCGGTGCCAACACCTACAGCGGTGGCACCACGCTGAACGGCGGCAACACCACGGGTGACTCCAGCAGCCTGCAAGGTGCGATCGTCAACAACGCGGCGCTGACCTTCGCGCAAAACGCCGACGGCAGCTACACCGGCAACCTCACCGGCACCGGCACGCTGAATAAAACCGGCAGCGGTCAGTTGCTGCTGACCGGCAACAACACCTTCACTGGCAACACTTCGGTGCAGGCCGGCAATCTGATCGTCAACGGTGTGCTCAACAGTGCCAACGTCAACGTCGCCAGCGGTGCGAAAATCGGCGGTGGCGGGCAGCTCGGCGGGGCGGTGCAACTGGCCAGCGGTGCAACCTTGCTCGGGGGTGGCACGGCGACGCCGTTGTCGGTCGGCTCGCTGGCGTTGTCCTCTGGCACTAATCTGGACTTCAGCCTCGGCTCGGCGGCCAGCTCCACTACCGTGGTCAATGTGGCAGGGAACCTGACCCTCGACGGCACCCTGAACATCAGCAACGCCGGCGGCTTCGGCACCGGGGTCTATCAACTGTTCAGTTACGGCGGCAGCCTGACCGACAACGGTCTGGTCTATGGCAGCCTGCCCGTGTCGGCAGCCAACCTGACCCTGCAAACCGCCATCGCCAATCAGATCAACCTGCTGGTGCAAGGCACGCCGGGTGAGGTGCAGTTCTGGAACGGTGGCACCACCAATCCGGATGGCAGCATCGGTGGCGGCAGCGGCGTGTGGGGCCCGGGCACCAATTGGACCGATCCGACCGGCACCCAGGCGTTGGCTTCCAACGGTCAGTTCGCCGTGTTTGGCGGGCAGGGCGGGACGGTCACCGTGCAGGGCAATCAGAACTTCACCGGCCTGCAATTCCTCGCCAGCGGTTACAGCCTGGTGCCAGGCGCGGGTGGCACGCTGACGCCGGTAAACGGAGCTGACGGCAGCCTGGCGCCAGTGCGCGTCAACGCTGGGGGCAGTGCGGAAATTTCCACCCCGCTGGTGGGGACTGGCGGCATCGAGAAACTCGATTCCGGCACCTTGATCCTCAGTGGCGCCAATACCTACAGCGGGGGCACCACCGTCAGCGGCGGTACGCTGATCGGTAATACCACCAGCCTGCAAGGCAACATCCTCAACAACGCCTCGCTGGTGTTCCAGCAGAACGTCAATGGTCAGTTCAACGGTCGCCTCAACGGTCTCGGCGCGATGCTCAAACGTGGTGCCGGGACCTTACTGTTGACCGGTGACCAACCGTTCAGCGGCACGGTGTCGGTCGATCAAGGCGTGCTGCAAGTCGGCAGCCGCGCCGCGCGGGCTTCGTTGGGAGGTCAAGTGACCGTGGCCAATGGCGCCGGACTGAGCGGTAACGGCAGCGTCGGCTCGGTGGTCAACCACGGTGTGGTGGCGTCGGGTGCCGAGGCCGGGACGTTGAGCGTGGCCGGCAACCTGACCAATGCCTCTGACGGCGTTTTGGCCTTGACGGTCAGTTCGCCAACCGCCACGCCATTGGCCGTTGGCGGCACGGCTTCGCTGGGCGGCGGTTTGCAGGTCAACTCGCTGGCACCGTTCACCGGCAATACCACCTACTCGCTGATTACTGCAGGCGGCGGTGTCACCGGCACGTTCAGCAGCGCCGATCTGCCGCAATACGCCTTCCTCGACAGTTCGCTGGTGTACGGTGCCGATTCGGTGACGCTGGCGGTCAGCCGCAACGGCAACTCGTTCGCCGATGTCGCCGCGACCGGCAACCAGAGCGCTACCGCTTCGGCGTTGTCGCGTAACGGCGCCGCCGGTGCGGCGTTGCAGAACCAGATCGTCAACCTCAGTGTGGCCGGTGCGCGCAACGCCTTCGACAGCCTGTCTGGCGAAATCCACGCCAGCACCGCCAGCGCGATTCTCGAAGATTCGCGATATGTGCGCGAAGCCGTCAACGATCGCATGCGTCAACCGTCGTGCAGTGCGCCGGATGATCCACGCCGTGCCCTGGCGCCAAGTGACAACCAACTGAGCAGCAACGGTTGCCATGGCGAAATGGTTGGCTGGGCTCGCGCACTCGGCGCCTGGGGTGAATCGGATGGCGACAGCAACAGCGCCAAACTTGATCGCAACCTCAGCGGCTTCCTGCTCGGCACCGACAAGCAGATCGATGACCAGTGGCGCGTGGGCATGGCCGCCGGTTACACCCGCAGCGATCTCGATGCCCATGATCGTCGTTCGGATGCCACGGTCGACAGCTACCACCTGGCCGCTTACCTCAACTCGCAGTTCGATGCTCTGGCAGTGCGCCTCGGCGCGGCTTACAGCTGGCACGACATCGAGACCAAACGCAACGTCAGCGTCGGCACTTACAACGACCGCTTGAAGGCCAACTACGATGCGCGCAGCGCCCAGGTGTTCGGTGAAGTCGGTTACACGATCGATGCCGCCGGGATTGCCCTGGAACCGTTCGCCGGTCTCGCCTACGTCAACTATGACACCGACAAGGCCAAGGAAAAGGGCGGCGTAGGGCGCCTGGAAGCGGATGCCGATCAAGACATCACGTTCTCGACCCTCGGCCTGCGCGCCGGCAAAGTCATCACCCTGAGCAACGGCGGGCAATTCACCCCGCGCGCGGCGATCGGCTGGCGGCATGCCTTCGGCGACACCAAACCTGACGCCGACCTGACCTTCATCGACGGCGGCGCCTCGTTCAGTACGCAGGGCGTGCCGATCGCCAAGGACAGCGCCATCGTCGAAGCCGGCGTGGACTTCCAGATCAGCCCGACCGGCAAACTCGGGGTCGGTTACTCAGGGCAACTGTCGAACGACAGCAACGATCACGCGATGACCATCAGCTTCAGCCTTGGCTTCTGAATTAGGGTCGAAGCACTTTTAGCCGCCCGCAAGGGCGGTTTTTTTTTAGGGGCAAAAGATCAAAAGATCGCAGCCTGCGGCAGCTCCTACAGAGAAACGCGATTTTCTATGTAGGAGCTGTCGCAGGCTGCGATCTTTTGATCTTGAGTTTTCTACATTCAGGACTTTCGCTTCCATTGCCTTCGCAAGCAGGCTCTGAGTATCAGCACAAGAATCGGCAACCTCGCGCTCTGCTAGAATCCGCTCCATTCCCCTGCCAGAGACTCTCCCCATGAGCGAGCCGATTCGTCTGACCCAATACAGCCACGGTGCCGGTTGCGGCTGCAAGATTTCCCCGCAGGTGCTGGAGGTGATTCTGGCCGGTAGCGGGGCGCAGAATCTTGATCCGAAACTGTGGGTCGGCAACGCCTCGCGTGATGACGCGGCGGTCTACGAGATCGATGCCGAGCGTGGCGTGGTGTCGACCACCGATTTCTTTATGCCGATTGTCGATGACCCGTTCGACTTCGGCCGCATTGCCGCGACCAACGCGATCAGCGACATCTATGCGATGGGCGGCGATCCATTGATGGCGATCGCGATCCTCGGCTGGCCGGTCAATGTGCTGGCGCCGGAGGTGGCACGAGAAGTGATTCGTGGCGGTCGCGCGGTGTGTGATGCGGCGGGCATTCCGTTGGCAGGCGGGCACTCGATTGATGCGCCGGAACCGATTTTCGGCCTGGCCGTCACCGGTCTGGTGGAAAAACGTCACATGAAGCGCAACGACACTGCGACCGCCGGTTGCCTGTTGTATCTGACCAAACCGCTGGGCATCGGCATCCTCACCACGGCGGAGAAAAAGGGCAAATTGCGCCACAGCGACGTCGGCGTCGCCCGCGACTGGATGTGCACCCTGAACAAACCCGGCAGCCGTTTCGGCAAGCTCGCCGGTGTTACCGCGATGACCGACGTCACCGGTTTCGGCCTGCTCGGGCATTTGGTGGAAATGGCAGACGGCAGCCAACTCACTGCGCGTATTGCCTACGACCGGGTTCCGCGTCTGGAGAGCGTCGAGTACTACCTCGATCAGGGCTGTGTGCCTGGCGGCACGTTGCGCAATTTCGACAGTTATTCAAGCAAGGTCGGTCGCGTGCAAGAGCTGCACAAGCGCGTGCTCTGCGACCCGCAAACCAGCGGCGGTCTGTTGATTGCCGTCACCCCTGAAGGCAATGACGAATTCCTCGCTGTCGCCGAAGAGCTGGGCCTGAACCTTGCGCCAATCGGCGAACTGGTTGAGCGACAGACGAACGCAGTCGAGGTGATTTGATGCTCCGCGACTGCACCGACTACCGCGATATTTTTCTCAACGACCGACCGCTGATGGACGCCCGTGCGCCGGTCGAGTTTCACAAAGGCGCGTTCCCCGGCGTGATCAATCTGCCGCTGATGAATGACATCGAGCGGCAGAAGATCGGCACTTGTTACAAGCAGCACGGGCAGCAGGCCGCCATCGAACTGGGTCATCAACTGGTGTCCGGCGCCGTCAAGGCCGAGCGCATCCAGGCCTGGGCCGACTTCGCCCGGGCGCATCCTGACGGTTATCTGTATTGCTTTCGTGGCGGCCTGCGTTCGCAGATCACGCAACAGTGGCTGCGCGACGAGGCGGGCATCGACTACCCGCGTATCGGCGGCGGTTACAAGGCGATGCGCAACTTCCTCATCGACACGCTCGAGCAAGCCATCGCACAGTGCGATTTCGTCTTGCTGGGCGGTATGACCGGCACTGGCAAGACCGAAGTGCTGGTGCAATTGCGTAACGGACTGGATCTGGAAGGTCACGCCAATCATCGCGGTTCAAGCTTCGGCAAACGCGCCACCGGGCAACCGTCGAACATCGATTTCGAAAACCGTCTGGCCATCGACATTCTGAAGAAGCGCGCTGCCGGGATCGAGCAGTTTGTGCTGGAGGACGAAAGCCGCGTCGTGGGCAGTTGTGCCTTGCCATTGCCGCTGTATCAGGGCATGCAGCAATACCCGATGGTTTGGCTGGAAGACAGTTTCGAAGATCGTGTCGAGCGGATCCTGCGTGATTACGTGGTGGATCTGTCGGCGGAGTTTTCACAGGTGCATGGCGAGCAGGGTTTTGCCTTGTTTGCCGAGCGCTTGCTGGACAGTCTGAACAACGTGCAGAAACGTCTCGGTGGCGAGCGCCATCGGCGGATGTTGATCCTGATGGAAGACGCCCTGGCCGAGCAGGAACGCAGCGGCGCGGTGGATTTGCACCGGGGCTGGATCGAGGGCTTGCTGCGCGAGTATTACGACCCGATGTACGTGTTTCAACGCGAGAAAAAGGGCGGACGGATCGAGTTCGCGGGGGAGCGCGGGGCGGTGCTTGAGTACTTGCGTGAGCGGGTGAATCAGAAGATTTGAGGTTGTAGCGGCTGGCCCTTCGTTGGCAAGCCAACTCCCACAGTGTTTTGCGCTGACTGCCAATATGGGCATCACCCAAAAACCGGTGGGAGCTGGCTTGCCAGCGATGAGGCCCGACTGACAGCAAAAAACTCAGGTCGGGCAAGTCGCCTTGCCGTTATCCAGTCCTTGCTTGTAGCTGTGGCTCTGCAGGCTGGCCTTGCCGTTGTGCCAGGTCAGCGTCAGCACATACAGCGAGTCAAAATCGCCACCGTCCCAGTCCTTGGTGATGGTCTGCTTTTCGCCAACGGCGTTGCCGGCGACCTTATTGATCAACTCCGGCAGATAACCGTGGGACCACGCGGTGTAGATCGTCGAGTTGTGATACTTGTCTTCGAGCAATTCGCGCGCCAGATCGCTGGTGTCGTTGGCCGAGAACTCGATGTTCACCGGCAGGCCGAGCTTGATCGCGGCCGGGCTGATGGTCATTAGCGGGCGAATGTAGCTGTAGGAATTGTCCAGTTCGCCTTCCTCGACATTGCGTGTCGGGTTGGCGGCGAACACATAATCGGCCTTGCCGAACTTCTCCGGCAGCAGCGTCGACAGGTCGATGGCCCGGTTCAGCCCCTGGCAATTGAGCTGGCCGAGACCGCCCTCCGGCTTCTCCGCGTGACGCAGGAACACCAGAGTCTGCGTGCCATCGACCGGTTGCGCACGGCTTTCGCTGGACTCCAGCGACAGGAACAGCGCGCTGACCGCCAACAGGGAGGGCAGGGCCACATACGCGCGATGTTTGAAACGTTTGGCGAAACGCATAAGGTTCGTCATGGAATAAGAGGGTCTTCAGCGTGTTCGGTTAAGGCTGACAAACCTTTACACCGCAGGCTCCCAGCACCGGATGTTTTCCATGTCGTGTCGCGCTTCCCTTGCGAAAGGCTTAACTCAGAGTCCTCTGAGGCCGGTTGGTTCGATTCGCACGAGTGCGCGGCACTCTAACGGCAACCAGGATCGGCTTGCGGAGGAGATTAATCACTGAATGTTACGGTTCCTGTAGGCGCTGCCGAAGGCTGCGATCTTTTGATCTCGCTTAAGAGGTCGGAATCAAAAGATCGTAGCCTTCGGCAGCGCCTACATTATGATCGGGTTTTAAATTGTGACTGGATGCTTCCCATGACCGATCTGACCGCGTTCCCGATCACCCAGAAATGGCCGGCGCAGTACCCTGACTGGATTCAGCTCTATTCCTTGCCAACGCCCAACGGCGTCAAAGTCTCGATCATGCTTGAAGAAATCGGCCTGCCGTACGAGCCGCACCGTGTCGGCTTCGACACTAACGACCAGTTGTCCCCGGAGTTCCTCTCGCTGAACCCGAACAACAAGATCCCGGCGATCCTCGATCCCCACGGCCCGCAAGACCAGCCTTTGCCGCTGTTCGAGTCCGGCGCGATCCTGATTTACCTCGCTGACAAGAGCGGCCAGTTACTGGCTCAGGAAGGCGCGCTGCGTTACGAAACCATTCAGTGGCTGATGTTCCAGATGGGCGGTATCGGCCCGATGTTCGGCCAGCTCGGTTTCTTCAACAAGTTCGCTGGCAAGGACTACGAGGACAAACGTCCGCGTGACCGCTACGTCGATGAAAGCAAACGCCTGCTCAAGGTGCTCGACACACGCCTGGAAGGCCGCGACTGGATCATGGGCGAGCGTTACACCATCGCCGACATCGCGACGTTCCCGTGGGTGCGCAACCTGATTGGTTTTTATGAGGCGGGCGACCTGGTCGGGATCCAGAACTTCCCGAATGTCACCCGCGTGCTGGAGCGCTTCCTTTCTCGTCCGGCCGTCATCCGAGGCCTGACCATCCCGTCCTGACACCGCACACAACCCCTGTAGGAGTGAGCCTGCTCGCGATGGCATTGTGTCAGTCGACATCAACGTTGACTGATACACCGCCATCGCGAGCAGGCTCACTCCTACAAGGGATGTGCACAATCCGGAGGATTATTGCGCGCTCGGTAATGCACTCTTGATTGATCCAGGTTTGTACGCCAACCCCCGCAAGGCATAAGCTTCGCCCCCTACGACTTTCGTCTCATCTGCAGGTTTCAGGAAAGCCCCATGTCCAGTCAGTTCCCCGAAGCACGTCCCCGCCGTCTGCGCCGCAATGCGAGCCTGCGCAGTCTGTTCCAGGAAACCGAGTTCAGTCTGAATGATCTGGTGCTGCCGATTTTCGTCGAAGAAGAAATCGACGACTTCGTGCCGATCAACAGCATGCCCGGCGTGATGCGCATTCCCGAGCGCAAACTGGCCAGCGAGATCGAGCGCTATGCCCGCGCCGGCATCAAGTCAGTGATGACCTTCGGCGTGTCTCATCATCTGGACAGCAACGGCAGCGACACCTGGCGTGAAAACGGTCTGGTCTCGCGCATGTCGCGCATCGCCAAGGATGCCGTGCCGGAAATGATCGTGATGTCCGACACCTGCTTCTGCGAGTACACCGATCACGGCCACTGCGGCGTGATGCACAACCATGAAGTCGACAACGATCAGACCCTGATCAACCTCGGCAAACAGGCTGTAGCGGCGGCCCGCGCCGGCGCTGACGTGATTGCGCCGTCGGCGGCGATGGACGGCCAGGTTCGGGCAATTCGCCAGGCCCTTGATGCAGCCGGTTTCACCCAGATTCCGATCATGGCCTACTCGACCAAATTCGCTTCGGCGCTTTACGGCCCTTTCCGCGAGGCAGGTGGCAGCGCGCTCAAGGGCGACCGTAAAAGCTATCAGATGAACCCAATGAACCGCCGCGAAGCCCTGCGTGAATCGCTGCTCGACGAACAGGAAGGCGCTGATTCGCTGATGGTCAAACCGGCCGGCGCCTACCTCGACATCATCCGCGATATCCGCGAGGCCTCGAACCTGCCGCTGGCGGCGTATCAGGTGAGCGGCGAGTACGCGATGATCAAGTTCGGCGCACAGGCCGGGGCGATTGATGAAGATCGCGTGGTGCGCGAAAGCCTGGGCGCGATCAAGCGTGCGGGTGCGGATTTGATCTTCACTTACTTTGCGATGGACCTGGCACTGGCCGGGATCTAAGCAACACCGCAAATCCAAATGTAGGAGTGAGCCTGCTCGCGATGGCGGTGTGTCAGTCGAATTATTGGTGAATGACACGCCGCCATCGCGAGCAGGCTCACTCCTACAGGGGATTGTGGTGTGTCAGGGACAACTAAAGAACGGCCGAATGCCGTGATCGCGGAAGTAGCGTTCGATTACTTTGGGATCGGCGCTGTTATCGGCGATCGCCACGTACGTATCCGGGCGCAGCAGATAGAAGCCGTTACGCCCCAATCCCGCCGTCTCAAACGCCGGTCGCCAGTCGAACACATGCAGCGGCAGGTGATGTTCGTTGCACCATTCGATCATCTCGTCGCTGGTGTCGCCGTACACATGCACCTGCCAGCACGGCTGGCGCAATGGCTCGTAGTTATCCCCTTCACCGTCATGCGCCCACGGCAAGCGGTCACCGCCGTGGACGTGTCCGGCCACGCCTTGGCTAAGCGGCATGCCGCGGTAGTTGAGGGTGACTTGCGACACGGTGCGAAAGAGAAATTCGCGGCTGGCTTCGAACGAGGCCATTTTCGGAATCAGAAACGGTGCGACGCGCATGCGCAGCAGATCAGCCATGCGCCCCTCGGCGGTGACGAAGCTGAAGACTTTGTCGGTGGTCGACACCAGTTTGCGGGCGAAGGCGATGCGTTCGGTTTCGTAGCTGTCGAGCAGTCTGGTCTCGGCGCCACCGCTGATGACCGCCGCGAGTTTCCACGCCAGATTGATCGCATCACCGATGCCGGTATTCATGCCCTGACCGCCCGCCGGGCTGTGCACGTGGGCTGCATCCCCGAGCAGGAACACGCGACCACTGCGAAAGTGCTCCGCCACCCGGTGATGCACGCGATAGGTGGAGAACCAGTTGACCTCTTCGATGTGCACTTTCAGGTGCTCGATGGCGCGGCTGCTGACGTCAGAAAACTCCAGTGTTTCGACGCGTTCCGCACGTTCGTCGCGCACGGTGCCGATCAGCCGTGCGCGGCCTTCTCCGGCCAGCGGAAAGACCGCAAGAAAGTCCGCTTCATCCAGATCCAGATGCAGCTCGCCATTCATCGCCGGCCCGCTGGCCTGGACATCCGCCACGTAGAAAATCTGTTGATAAGTGCCACCGGGGAAACCAGTGTCGAGGGTTTTACGCACCACCGACCGGGCACCGTCGCTGCCTGCCAGGTAGCAGGCCTGGCAGATTTCCTGTTCGCCATCGGGCAGGCGTAAATGCGCGATGAGACCGTCGCCGGTTTCCTCGAAACTCTCCAGCGTGGTGTTGCGTTCGACGCTCACACCATAGTCTTCGAGCCGATCGATCAGCAGCCGTTCGTGCTCGTCCTGCGGGAAGATTTCGACGAACGCATAAGGTGTCAGGCCTTCGCCGATGCGATTGAGCGGCAGCTGCGCGACCGGTTTGCCGTTGACCCAGAAATTGGCTGCCGCGACGCGATGGCCGTTACGCACGATGGTGTCAGCGAGATCCAGTTGCCGGTACAGCTCCAGCGTACGCGCCTGCACCGCCAGCGCCCGGGAGGTGGTGCCGGGGGCTGAGGTCTTGTCGATGATGCGCACCTGCACGCCCAGTTTGCTCAGCCACAGGGCCAGCACCAACCCGGTGGGGCCGGCGCCAATGATCAGTACGTCGCTGCGGTTCATGGGCTTGTCCTCCTTTGGCTGTGCAGCAAGTATGGATCAGCAGGGCGGGGCGGCCAGTTTGTCAGCCAGACGGAAAAGGCCCCGCAGCGTTGGGGCGGCGGGGCCTTTTTGATTTCTTGCAGAGATTCTGTGGCGAGGGCGCTGGCTCCCGCCGGACTGGGCAGCAGTCCGCTTCTGTCAAAGAAGCGGGGGCGGCTTCGCGACCCGGCGGGAGCAAGCTCCCTCGCCACAGGGGTGGGTGTTCGGCAGCGGTTTAGAAGTCGATAGTGCCCGACAGCTTCGCCACGCGTGGCTCACCCTGAGTCAGATAACCGCCCTGAGCCGATTCCCAATACTTCTTGTTGGCCAGGTTCTCGACGCCCAGACGCAACGTCACGTCTTTCTCCGACACCTTGAATGCATAACGCGCACCCGCGTCGAAGCGGTTCCAGGTCGGCAGGCTGAGGTTGTTCGCCGCATCGGCGTACTGGCCGCCGGTACGCAGCATCCGCGCATTCAGCGCCACACCTTGCAGGCCCGGTACGTCCCAGTCGGCGCCGGCATTGAACTGGAAGGTCGGCACGCCGATCGCATGGTTGCCGTCGTTGGCGCCGTTGAGGGTGTTTTTCAGTTCGGTGTCCATCAGGGTCAGGCCGCTGATCAGGCGCAGGCCGCTGATTGGCTCGCCAAACACGTTCAGTTCCACGCCTTTGTTGATCTGCTCGCCTTTACGCACGTAGGTGCAGGTGGTGGCGCTGCTGATTTCACAGTAACCGTCGCTCGGTTGCTCGATGCGATACACACCCAGGCTCGCGCCGTAAGTGCCCATGTCGACTTTCACCCCGGCTTCGGTCTGTTTGGAACGTGCCGGTGCGTAGACTTCGTTGCCGTTGGTCACACGAAATCCACCACTGCTGGTCGGCGAGGTCGGTCCCTTGGCCAGACCTTCAATGTGGTTGGCATAGAACGACACGTGCTCCCACGGTTTGAACACGAGGCCGTAGACCGGCGTGGTGATCGACTCGTCGTAGCTCGATTTACGGTCGCCGCTGCCCCAACTCGCATAGTTGTAGCCTTGCACAACCATTTGCTGACGACGCAGACCGGCGGTGATCAGCAAGCGGTCGTCGAAGAAGCCGAGGGTGTCGGAAATCGCGATGCTGCGGTTGAAGGTCTTGCCGACGATGCCCGGGTCATTGAGGTCGCCGCCGGAAAAGTTGCCAACCGGCGCCGGCGTGTTCACCGGGTGATAGATGTTGTTGGCGTACTTGGTCAGGTCGAAGTCGTAGGCGCTGCGCTGCTCGGCCCAGATGCCGGTCAGGCCGAAGTTGACCTTGTGGCTGACAGGACCGGTGTTGAACTTGCCGTTGAGGCCGGCCATCACGCTGGTATTGTCTTCATCGTGAGGGATGAACGAGCCAGTGGTGAACGAGGCGCCATTGTTACCGACCAGCGTGGTCGAATTGTAGCGGCCGACTTCGCGGGTGTGTTTGGCGCCACCGGCAGCGTAGGCAGTCCAGTTGTCGTTGAGGTCGTATTCGGCACGGAGCATGCCGAAGGTGTCTTCGATGTCGGTGTAGCCCCACTTCGGCGCGTAGTTGGTGTCCGCCGATGGCGCGTCCGGAATGTGCGTGGCGGTGCCGAGGTTGACCGAGTTGCGGCCACCGTTGACGCGCTCTTTCTGGTAAGCGAAGTCGCCGGAAATCCGCAGCGCATCGCCGCGATAGTCGAGGCCGATGGCGAACAGTTTCGAGCGTTGGTTCTCGTGATCGATCCCGGTATCACCTTCGCGTTGCGACAGGTTGATTCGTGCGCCGAAGCGGTTGTCTTCACCGAAACGCTGGCCGATATCGAAGTGATGACCGACACGGCCTTCACTGTTGATGTCGGTGGTATAGCGGCGCAGCGGCACATCGCCGGCGCGTTTTGGCTGCAGGTTGACGCCGCCGCCGATGCCCGAACCGGTCGGGGTCACGCCATTGATGAAGGCGTTCGGGCCTTTGAACACTTCCACGCGCTCCAGGGCGTCCGTGGAAATGATCTGCCGCGGCAGTACGCCGTAGAGGCCGTTATAGGAAATGTCATCGCCATTCAGCGGCAGGCCGCGAATCATGAAGACCTGCGCCTGGTTGGAGAAACCGGAAGCCTGGCGCACCGAGGAATCGTTGAGCAGCACATCGGCGACGTCTTCGGCTTGCTGATCCTGGATCAGTTGCTCGGTGTAGGAGGCCGCGCTGAACGGCACGTCCATCATGTCTTGATTGCCCAACACGCCGAGCTGACCGCCACGGGCAACCTGACCACCGGAGTAGACCGGGGGCAGGGCGTTCGGCGTCGGGGCTTGCGCGTTGACGTTGACGTCGTCCAGCACCAGCGCTTTGTTGTCGTCTTCAGCAGCGTGGGCGGTGATGGTCAGGGAGCACAGCAGGGCGAGAAGCGTCGGGCGGAAGGGCACGGCAAGTCGAGCTGGAGCGGGCATTTTTGTACCTGGAGGCGCACGGCCGGTGAGAAAAGTTAAGGCGGCGCGGGAACTCCTTGCGCAAATGCGACTCCAGGCGCAAATGATAGTTTTTCTCAGTAACGTTTTGCAATTACTTTGTCATTAGTGGCTGAAACCTTTAATCCAAGGCTTGATTTGCTTCCTTGTGGCGAGGGGATTTATCCCCGATGGACTGCGCAGCAGTCCCCTTGGAAATCAAAAGCGGGGCCGCTTCGCGCCCCATCGGGGATAAATCCCCTCGCCACAGATAAATTCCCTCACAGCAAGGTCAGTGTGAGTCTGGCTTGTGGAATACCATTGATCGTATGGTGAACCCGGCTCAACGGACTGGATGGAGCAACATGCACGCCCCTCGATTACTGATCACCCTCGCCGCGCTACTGGTGCTGGCCGGTTGCGCCGGTCAGCGCAGCAGCGAGCCTGCACCCCGTGCCCCCGCCGAAGTGAAGGCCGAGATCGTGCGGCTGATGCCCGCGAAAACCGCCGACCGCCAAGGCTGGGCCACGGATATCTATGCCGCGTTTGCTGCACAGAACATCAGCCCGACGACACAGAATCTCTGTTCGGTACTCGCCGTGGCCGAACAGGAATCCACCTTTCAGGCTGACCCGACGGTGCCTGGTCTCGGCAAAATCGCCCGTGACGAAATCGACCGCCGCGCCGCCAAAGTGCATATCCCCAGCCTGCTGGTCAGCGGCGCCCTGCAAGTGCGTTCGACCAATGGCAAAACCTACAGCGAACGCCTGAGCGCGGCGCGCAGCGAAAAAGAGTTGAGTGCGATTTTCGATGACTTCATCGGCAGAGTGCCGATGGGCCGCACGCTGTTCGGCGGCTTTAACCCGGTGCACACCGGCGGACCGATGCAGGTCAGCATCGAATTTGCCGAGCAGCACGCCAAGGATTACCCGTACCCGGTGGACGGCACCATTCGCCATGAGGTGTTCAGCCGGCGCGGTGGCATGTATTTCGGTATCGCACACTTGCTCGGTTATCCGGTCAGCTATCGCGAACCGCTGTATCGCTTCGCCGACTTCAACGCCGGTTGGTACGCCAGCCGCAATGCGGCGTTCCAGAATGCCGTCAGCCGTGCCTCGGGTATTCCGCTGGCGCTGGACGGTGACTTGATTCGCTACGACTCGATCATGCCCGGCACTACCGAACTCGCGGTACGCACCCTCGGCAAGTCGCTGGGCATGCGCAACCCGACGATTCGCGATCAATTGGAGAAGGGCAAAACCCTGGAATTCGAAGAGACCAGACTCTATCAACGGGTATTCGAATTGGCGGAGAAAGCGGAGGGCAAAAAGCTGCCGCGTGCGGTGTTGCCGGGGATCGTGCTGCAGAGCCCGAAAATCACCCGAAAACTCACCACGGCGTGGTTCGCCAAACGCGTGGATGAACGTTACAAGCGCTGCATGGCCAAGGGCGGCTGATTCACCCAGACGTAAAAAACCCGGCTGACGGCAGCCGGGTTTCTCTGGGTTGTTGCGGTAACGCCATTCATTCAGGCGACGCGGCGTTCGAGCAGACGATCCGAACCACCTTCAGCGACGCGGCGTTCGATCAGACGATCGGAACCACCTTCAGCGACGCGGCGTTCAAGCAGACGATCCGAACCACCTTCAGCGACGCGGCGTTCGATCAGACGATCCGAACCACCTTCAGCAACGCGGCGTTCAAGCAGACGATCCGAGCCACCTTCAGCGACGCGGCGTTCAAGCAGACGATCCGAGCCACCTTCAGCCACACGGCTTTCAATCAGTTTGTCCGAACCGCCTTCAGCGATCATGGTGTGGGCCGGGGTAGCGGCGAAAGCGTTGATTGCGAAAACCGAGAAAGCGATGCCGAGGATGGTTTGGCGTTTCATGATGGTGTGCTCCGGGGGTGTTGTTGGTTGGTATGGAGCAGATGTTACGCCCGGGATTTTTTATGAGAACTTCATTGATGTAATGGTGAACATCGACGCCAATGATGATTGCCGGCACCCCCGCGCCAGAGCCCTACAACACCTTCACCGCACGCCCGATCGCCTGAATCGGCCCGGTCGGTTTACCGATCGGCGAGCCGTTGGCACCTTCCAGCGTCAGCTCGAATAACTGATTGGGTTGCAGCGGCGGCAACTTGTCCAGCGGCACCGAGAGCGCTTGCCCCGGCTTGACCAGACCGAGTGACACCGGGCCTTGCCAGCCGTCAGCCTTGGTCCAGAACTCCAGCGCCTTGTCTGCCGGCACCTCGACCACTCCCAGTGGAATCAACTGAATCTCGTGGGCATTGCTGGCCTGGATCACCCAGCCCGGCGCCTTGTCCTGTGGTGCGACCAAGACCACCAGATAACTCGGTTTTGGCGTGGTCTGGGTCAGCAGGATCGAGCCCAGTATCAATGTCGCGGCCAGCCCGACAGCACTCAAACCGCGCCACAGCGGCAGCAGATTCCACCATGAGGTGGCAGGCGTTTTTTGCGTGAAGCGTTCAACGCTGCGTTCGATCCGTTGCCACAACTGTGCCGACGGTTGTTGAGGCGCGGCGAAATCCGTCAGTTCCAAAAGCCGCCGCTCCCAGGCATCCACTGCCGCACGCAGTGGCGGCTCATGCGTCAGACGTTTCTGCACCTCGCTGCGCTGTTCGGCAGAGAGCGTGCCGAGCACATACTCGCCGGCCAGTTCATCTCGGTCCTGCGCCGATTCGGTGGTCATCCCATGCACTCCCGCAACGCATTGAGGCTGCGCTTGATCCAGGCTTTGACGGTGCCCAGCGGCGTGTCGAGGCGAGCGGATATTTGCGCGTGGCTGTAGCCGTCGACATAGGCATGGAGGATGCAGCGCCGGCGTTGCGCATCAAGTTGTTCGAGGCAGCAATGGATGCGCGCCGAATGCGCGTGTGCAGCGAAGGCCTCATCGTCCTGCGTGGTCAATTCGTGATCGTCGCTGAACGGCGTTTCCCGACCCTGATCACGCAGCAGATTCAGCGCCAGATGCCGGGTCACACTGAACATCCAGCCACGCGCCGAACCGCGCGCCGGGTCAAACCCGGCGGCACCGTTCCAGATCTTGATGAACGCCTCATGCACGATGTCCTCCGCCAGCGCCGTGTCGCGCACCAGACGCTTGGCCACGCCGAGCAGACGCGGGCCTTCCTGCACATACAAATCGCGCAGGGCCGACCGCTCGCCGCGAGCGCAGGCAGCGAGACGGGCTTCATAATCGAACAGCGGTTCAGGCAAGGACATGTCGTGCAATCTAGTTCACATTCCGCAAACATCCAGACAACCCGATTCCCTTTGTAGGCCTTCGCCTGCTCGCGATAGCGGAGTGTCAGCCGAAATATTTTTCACTGATACACCGCTATCGCGAGCAGGCGAAGGCCTACAGGGGATTTGTGGTGAGTACTGGAGTCAGTTCGCCGCCCAGAAAATGTAATCCGCCTGGTACTTCACCACTTCCTGCTTGCCCTTGTTCGCCGCTGTGCATTCGCTCGCCGGTGCCACGCCGCCCTTGAGTGCAACGCGCTGGATGTAACTCACACCACTCATCGCGCCTTTACCCTCGGCCGGGTTGGCCTTGACCAGTTGATAAGGCAGGTTGCCCGGGCTCGACGGTGCCACGGCCAATTGCGTGCCGGTGATTTTCGAACCGTCCTTGGCCTGCCAGGTGGCCGGCGGGCCGAAGTAGGTGCCGACCTGCTTGCCGCTGCGATCATTGAGCACGGCTTTGGGGCCGACGAACGTCCATTCGGTCTGCCCGGCGGCATTGGGCTTGTCGCGGCATTCGTAAGTGATCTCGCCGACCCCGGTGGTTTCCATCGAAATCTTGTGGCCATCCGGGACTTTGATAGCGTCGGGATAGCTGCTTTGAGCAAAGGAAGTCGAGGCGACTGCGAGCAAACCGGTGAAGCCAATCAGCTGGGTAATGTTCATCAGTTGTTTCTCCGAAAAGGGTAGACCGCTGGCAGCCAAGGAGGGCTGTTACAGGGACTACCCATGGCGGAGGCATTTGGATGCAGTGCCCGATAAATAAACTTCAAACCCGTTGATCCCCTGTAGGAGTGAGCCTGCTCGCGATGGCGTCGTGTCAGCCGATACTCATGTCACTGGAATACCGCTATCGCGAGCAGGCTCACTCCTACAGGGATTTTTGCCAGGCTTCAGGCTAGAGGCTTTCAGCAGTTCCTGGGTGTACGGATGTTGCGGCGCCGCAAAAATCTGCCGTGACGAACCCTGCTCAACCACCTTGCCATCCTTGATCACCATCAAGTCATGCGCCAACGCATGCACCACCGCCAGATCATGGCTGATGAACAGATACGTCAGCCCATGCCTGATCTGCAATTGCCGCAACAACTCGACGACCTGCTTCTGCACCGTGCGATCCAGCGCCGACGTTGGTTCATCGAGCAGAATCAGCGCCGGTTCCAGCACCAGCGCCCGGGCGATGGAAATGCGCTGGCGCTGGCCACCGGAAAATTCGTGGGGGTAACGATGGCGACTCTGCGGATCGAGGCCGACTTCCTCCAACACGCGAATCACCGCTGCCTCGCGCTCGGCCTCGGTGCCGATGCCATGGGTCAGCAACCCTTCGGCAATGATCTGCTGCACCGACATCCGTGGGCTGAGGCTGCCAAACGGATCCTGGAAAACCACCTGAATCTGCCGCCGCAACGGTCGCATCAAGCGCTGGTTGAGCAGGCTCAGTTGCTTGTTGCCGAAGCGGATATTGCCCTCCGACTCCACCAGCCGCAGGATCGCCTGGCCCAGCGTCGACTTGCCCGAACCGGATTCGCCGACGATCCCCAGCGTCTTGCCGCGTTGCAGGGTGAAACTCACCCCGTCCACGGCCTTGATGTAATCCTGCCGGCGGCTGAACAACGCCTTGGGCAACGGGAACCAGACTTTCAGGTCATCGACTTCCAGCAGGTTGTGATCGTACTGACTGGGCACCGGCGCACCGCTCGGTTCGGCCTCGATCAGCAAACGGCTGTACGGATGCTGCGGCGCGCGGAACAGCGTTTCGCAATCAGCCTCTTCGACGATTTCACCATGACGCATCACGCAGACCCGCTGAGCGATGCGCCGCACCAGATTGAGGTCATGGCTGATCAACAGCAGCGACATGCCGAGGCGCTGCTGCAACTCGATCAGCAGCTCGAGAATCTTCTGCTGCACGGTCACGTCCAGCGCGGTGGTCGGCTCGTCGGCGATCAACAATTGCGGCTCGTTGGCCAGCGCCATGGCGATCATCACCCGTTGCCGCTGGCCACCGGAGAGCTGGTGCGGATAGGCTTTCAAGCGCTGCAAGGGTTGGCGAATGCCGACCAGTTCCAGCAACTCCAACGTCCGCTCGCGGGCAGCGCGGCCCTTCAACCCCTTGTGAATCTCCAGCACTTCGCTGACCTGTTTTTCCACGGTGTGCAGGGGATTCAGCGAGGTCATCGGCTCCTGGAAAATCATCGCGATGCGGTTGCCACGCAAACCGCGCATCTGCTGCTCGCTGGCGTGCAACAAGTCCACGCCGTTGTAGCTGATCGAACCACTGCTGCTAACGTTTTTGCCTGGCAGCAAACGCAGGATCGAATGCGCCGTCACCGACTTGCCCGAACCCGATTCACCGACCAGCGCCAAACACTCACCCCGACGAATATCCAGGTTCAAACCGTGCACCACTTCCTGCCCGGCAAAGGCAACGCGCAGGTCACGTATCTCGATCAAATGGTCATTCATCTCAGCTCCTCGGATCAAACGCATCTCGGCAAGCCTCACCGATGAAAACCAGCAACGACAAAATCAACGCCAAGGCAAAAAACGCCGTCAGCCCCAGCCATGGCGCTTGCAGATTGCGCTTGGCCTGGCCAATCAGTTCACCCAGCGACGCCGTGCCCGCTGGCATGCCGAAACCGAGAAAGTCCAGTGCAGTCAGCGTGGCGATGGCGCCCGTCAGAATGAACGGCAGGTAGGTGAGGGTGGAGGTCATCGCGTTGGGCAGAATGTGCCGGCGCATCAGCTCGCTGTCGGTCAGGCCCAGCGCCCGTGCGGCTTTGACGTATTCCAGATTGCGCCCCCGGAGAAACTCGGCGCGCACCACATCGACCAGCGCCAGCCACGAAAACAGCGCCATGATCCCCAGCAGCCACCAGAAACTCGGCGAGACGAATCCGGACAAAATGATCAGTAGATACAGCACCGGCAGCCCCGACCAGATCTCCAGCACCCGCTGCCCGAGCAAGTCGACCCAGCCGCCGTAATAGCCCTGCAACGCTCCGGCAACAATGCCGATCAGTGCACTGATACCGGTCAGGATCAAGGCAAACAGAATTGAAATTCGTGTACCGAAAATCACCCGCGCCAACACGTCGCGCGCCTGATCGTCGGTGCCCAGCCAATTGCTGGAGGAGGGCGGACTCGGCGCGGGTTCGCTGAGGTCGTAATTGACCGTGTCGTAACTGAACGGGATCGGCGGAAACAGCATCCAGCCGCCCTGATCCTCGATCAGTTTGTGCACGTAGCCGCTGGCGTAATCCGGCTGGAACGGCAGTTCGCCGCCGAAATCGGTTTCCAGATAATCGCTGAGAATCGGGAAGTACAAGGCGTTGTGGTAGCGGATCACCAGCGGCTTGTCGTTGGCGATCAATTCGCCGCCGAGGCAGATCAGGCACAGGCCGATAAACAGCCACAATGACCAGCGACCGCGGCGATTGGCCTTGAACTGCGCAACGCGACGCTGACCGAGAGGAGAAAGAGTGAACATCAGGCAGTCCTCGCCGAGAAGTCGATGCGCGGGTCGAGCAGGGTGTAGCAGAGGTCGCCGATCAGCTTGATCAGCAGGCCGAACAGGGTGAACAGAAACAGCGCGCCGAACACCACCGGATAGTCCCGCGACACGGCCGCTTCGTAACTCATGCGGCCGAGGCCATCGAGGTCGAAGATGGTTTCGATCAACAGCGAGCCGGCGAAGAACACTTCGATCAGCGCCGACGGCACACCCGCGACCACCAGCAGCATCGCGTTGCGAAACACATGGCCATAGAGCACGCGCCTTTCGGTGAGGCCCTTGGCCCGTGCGGTGATCACGTATTGGCGGCTGATCTCGTTGAGGAAGCTGTTTTTGGTGAGGATGGTCAGCGTGGCGAAACCACCGATCACCAGCGCCGTCACCGGCAACACCAGATGCCAGAGATAGTCGCCGATCTTGCCCAAGGTGCTGAGGCTGTCGAAGTTATCCGAGACCAGCCCCTGCACCGGAAACCAGTTGACGTAGCTGCCACCGGCGAAGACCACGATCAGCAGAATGGCGAAGAGAAACGCTGGCATCGCATAACCGACGATGATCGCCGTGCTGCTCCAGACGTCGAACGAGCTGCCGTTCTTGATCGCTTTGCGAATGCCCAGCGGGATCGAAATCAGGTAAGTGATCAGCGTCGCCCACAGGCCCAGCGACAGCGATACCGGCAACTTCTGCGCGATCAGATCGGTGACCTTGGCGCCACGAAAGAAACTGCTGCCCAGATCCAGTTGCGCGTAGTTTTTCAGCATCAGCCACAGGCGTTCGTGCATGGGTTTGTCGAAGCCGTAATGGTGCTTGATCTCCTCGATCAGCGCAGGATCGAGGCCACGGCTACTGCGCCCGGCACCGCCCGTCGCGGCAACCTCGCCACCACCGCCCATGCTGTGCCCGCCGAAGCCTTGCAGTCGGGCGATGGCTTGCTCCACCGGGCCACCCGGCGCGGCCTGCACAATCAGAAAATTGACCACCAGAATGCACAGCAGCGTCGGGATGATCAGCAGCAAGCGTCGACTCAAATAACGCAGCATGTCACTGGCCCCCCGCGAGTTGGCTGTGCATCTGCTGAGCGGTCAACGGCTTCGTCGAGACCTCCCACCAGGTGTTGAGGCCTTCGTCGTACGCCGGTTGCACGGGCGGCATGCCGAAGCGGTTCTGATACACCGTCGGCGTGCCTTTGGAGTAGTAGTTGGGAATCATGTAGTAACCCCATTGCAGCACCCGGTCGAGGGCGCGGGCGTAATGCACCATGGCCTCGCGGGTATTGGCCTGCACGAGCCCGTCGATCAGTTGATCGACCGCCGGATTGGTCAGCACCATCGAGTTCGAACTGCCGATTTGCGTGGCACTTTGCGAGGCATAGAGGCTGTACAGCTCACGCCCCGGCGAGACGATCGGATCGCCACTGCGCGGGAAACTGGTGACGATCATGTCGTAGTCCCGGGCGTTGAGACGGTTGACGTATTGCGCCGAATCGATGCGCCGCAGATTGAGGGTGATGCCGATCTGCGCGAGGGTCCGTTTGAACGGCAGCAGCATGCGGTCGAAACCGCCCTGACCGTCGAGGAAAGTGAATTCCAGCGGCTCGCCGTCAGCGTTGACCAGACGATTGCCTTTCGCTGTCCAGCCCGCCTCGGCGAGCAGCTTCAAGGCTTGCAGTTGCTTGTCGCGGATGTAGCCGCTGCCGTCGGTTTTCGGTGCCACATACACCGTGGTGAAAACCTCGTCGGGGACCTGCCCGCGCAACGGTTCGAGGATCTTCAATTCTTCGGCATCCGGAAGCGCGGTGGCGGCCATTTCACTCTTCGGCCAGAAGCTGTTCTGGCGCACGTAGAAGCCGCGCATCATCTGCTTGTTGGTCCACTCGAAATCCCACAACAGGCTGATCGCCTGACGCACCCGGCGATCCTGAAAGATCGGGTTCTGCAGGTTGAACACGAAACCTTGGGCGGCGGTCGGTTTTTCCGGCGCCAGAATCGACTGTTGCAAGCGCCCGTCACGCAGCGCCGGACTGTCGTAACCGACCACGTATCCGGAGGAGGAAAACTCGCGGTTGTAGTCGAACGCACCGGCCTGCAACAGCTGGCGGGCGACATCGGTGTCGCCGTAGAAATTCACCGTGAGGTTATCGAAGTTGTACATGCCGCGACTGACCGGCAGGTCTTTGCCCCACCAATCCGCCTCCCGTTCGAAACTGATGCTGCGCCCGGCGTCGACCTTGCTCACCCGGTACGGGCCGCTGCCCAACGGTGGCTCGAAACCGCCGCCATTGGCGAAGTCGCGGGTTTTCCACCAGTGCTCGGGGACGATACGCATCGTCGCCAGGTCCAGCGCGAGGGTGCGGTTGAGGTTGTTCTTGAAGGTGAAACGCACCTGCCGGGGGCCTTCGATCATTACGTCCTGCACGTCGGCGTATTGCTGGCGATAGCTCAGGCTGCCCTTGGTCATCAGCAGGTTGAAGGTGTAGCGCACGTCTTCGGCGGTGATGGGCGTGCCATCGGCGAAGCGTGCCTTGGGATTCAGGGTGAAACGTACCCAAAGGCCCTGAGGATCGCGCTCCATCTGTTGCGCGACCAGCCCGTAGACGGTGTAGGGCTCGTCGAGCGAGCGAAACGCCAGGGGCGAATACACCCAGTCGTTGACCTGCACCACGGAAATGCCCTGATCGGCATACGGCGCGATGTAGTTGTACTGGCCGATTTCCATCGACGCGCGGCTGAGCGATCCACCTTTGGGCGCGTGCGGATCGACGAAATCGAAATGCTCGAAGTTCGCCGGATACTTCGGCGCCTCGCCGTACACCGTCATCGCGTAGCTGCCGCCGGCCAATGCGGGAACGACGTTGCAGAGCAACGCACCGCCGAACAGCAGCGCAGCCATGTTGCGCAAAAACCTCATGAAATCACTCCTCAATTCCTGAATGCACACAGATCAAACTGTAGGAGTGAGCCCTGTGGTGAGGGGATTTATCCCCGACCGGCTGCGAAGCAGCCGCAAATCCATCGCATGCGGTGTTTCAGATAATCCGCAGTTGCAGGTTTTGGGGGGCGCTTCGCACCCCGTCGGGGATGAATCCCCTCACCACAAAAGCCCGTTCCCACAAGGGTTTCGTGGTGTTCCGGGTTAGAAGTGGTAAGTCATGCGCGCAAACAAGGTGCGGCCCAGCGGGTCGGTGTAGCGCGGGTCATAACCGCTCTGGAAGTTGTAAGCCTGGTTGGAGAACGGCGGGTTGCGGTCAAACACGTTCTTCATCCCGGCATCGACATCCAGCACCTTGTTGAAGGTGTAACCGGCCGACAGGTCCCACACCGAATACGACGCCACGCGTGCGTGGGTATCGCGGTCGTAGTCGTTGTAACCGGTGGTGAAGCGGTTGGTCAGCGACGCTCGCGCCGCGCCGAAGGTCCAGCTGCCGGTGAGGTTGTGCTTCCAGCGGGCAATCACGCCGTCACCCTCGAAGTCGCCAACCTTGTCGGTGAACGGGCCTTTGATCGTGCTCTGGAAGTCGTACTCGTCGACGTAGGTGCCTTGCAGCCCCAGACCGAACTGGCCGTACGGGGTGTTCGGGAAGCGATAGTCGAGCGACACGTCGACACCGTTGGTTTCGACGATGCCGAGGTTGGCGTTGCCGGTGACGATGTAATTGAGCGTGCCATCGGCGTTGCGCACGAAGCGATCCGGGTAGCTGCCGGCCTGATCAAACACGGTGGATTCCGGGAACGGCTGGATCTGGTTGGAGATGTGAATCCACCAGAAATCCAGGCCGACCGACAAGTTGCTGATCGGCTGATACACGAAGCCTAGGGTCACGTTGCGCGCTTTCTCCGGGGCCAGATCTTCGTTGCCGCCGATCTGGTTGAGGAACTGCTGACCGCAATCGCGTCCGCCGTTGCCGCCCGGTTGCACCACGCCGCCGGTACACAGCACCGGGTCGTTGTAGTAGCCCTGGGTGTAGGTGATGCTGCGCGGCGAATACAACTCATACAGCGACGGTGCACGGAAACCTTCGCTGTAGGCGCCACGCACCACCAGTTCTTTCAGCGGCTGATAGCGGAACGAGTATTTCGGGTTGGTGGTGCTGCCGAAGTCGCTGTATTTGTCGTGGCGCACGGCGGCCGAGAGTTCGAGGCTGTCGAGCACCGGTACGTTGATTTCGGCGTACGCGGCTTTGACGCTGCGATCACCCTCGACGCTGCCGGCCGGGTCGATGCCGAGGCTCTGGATGTCGCCGGCGAACGACTCGAAGTCCTGATGGAATTTCTCTTTGCGATACTCGCCACCCAAGGCCAGACCGGACGGGCCGGCACCGAACCAGTCGCCGATTTCACGGCTGATCCGTCCGTCGAAACCGGCCACACGGCCGACAGCGGTGGAGTAGGCGCCGTGGTACGCGGCAGCGTCGATGTACTGCTGGCCGGCAGCGGACTGCGGGCCGAACGGGTTGAGCAAACCGCTGGCCAGACCGGCGATCATCGCCTGATCGCTGACATAACCACTGGTGACGCTGGAGACGATTTTGTTCTGGTTGTACGAGGCGCCGACGTTGTAATCCCAGCCGCCGACCAGACCGTCGAAACTCAACAGAAAGCGCTGGCTGGTGTTCTGGTCTTTCGATTCACGCGGGCCGGCGGCGGTTTCACGCCAGTTGACGTCGACCGGTTGCGTCGGGTCGAGGGCAAAGCCGGTTGGCGCCGGGGTGATGCCGTTGCCCGGATAGTAGGGCGACGAGGAATCCAGGCTCAGCCCGGTCAACGGCGCCGGGCCGACGGCGGTGGCGTTGTTGTTGCGCGACCAGAAGTATTCGAGATTGACGTTGTGGTCGTCGCTGAGTTTGCCGGTGGTCTTGCCGAAGAACGAGGTCTTCTCGGTTTGCGGCACCAGGTCGATGTATTCGCGGGTGCTGAAGCGGCACAGGCCATCGCGGGCGATCAGATTGGGGCCGTTGCAATTGCTGTTGGCCAGCGGGTTGGTGGCGTTGCCGTTCTGGCTGTAGTTGCCGGGGAACGCGGTGCCGGACGTCTGATCGAGACCGCGACCGGGCGCGTAGTCGGTGGCGAACGAGCGGTCGTTGGCGTCGAGGTTCTGCTGCTTGTTGTAGTTGAACACGCCGAGGACGTTGAAGCGGTCTTCTTCCAGATCGCCGTAGCCCCAACTGGCGCTCATGTCTTTGGTCGCACCGCCGCCGCTGTGGGTCGGGGTTTCGCCACCGAGGGTGAGTTGGCCGTCGGTCAGGGATTTCTTGGTGATGAAGTTGATCACGCCGCCGATGGCGTCAGTGCCGTACAGCGCCGACGCGCCGTCGCGCAGCACTTCCACGCGCTCGATGGCGGCGAACGGGATCATGTTCAGATCCACCGCGCCGCCGGCCGAGTTGGTGCCCGACAAGGCATTGTTGGCCAGGCGTCGACCGTTGAGCAGCACCAGCGTCTTGTTCGCGCCGATGCCGCGCATGTCGGCGAACGAGGCGCCGCCAGTTGCTGAACCAACCGAGCCGGCACTGTTGTTGATCGACTGGCTGCCGGTGATGCGCTGCACCAGTTCGGCGGTGGTGGTCACGCCCTGTTTACGCAGTTCATCGGCCTTGAGAATGGTGATCGGCACGGCCGTCTCGGCATCGACCCGGCGAATCGCCGAACCCGTCACTTCCACCCGTTGCAGTTGCGTGGTGGGCGCAACCACCGCCGCAGCGGCCGGAACGGCAACGTTGTCGTCCTCGGCCGCTTGCACGGTCCCGGCGCCCATCCCCATGGCCACCAGATACAACGGAACAAAACGGTGACGAGAAATCGTGGCCACCAAAGGTTTGAGCGTAAAGCGTGGAGTGTTCATCAGCATGGTTGTTTCCGACTTTGTTAGACGTTATCGAAATGGCCTTGTGAGCCCTGATTGCGCAGGTCACGGTGGTGCCGCGCCGCGAAAAACCACTTTCTTCAAGCAAGCCGATCCCCTCCGAAGACGCGTAGCGTTTTTTCGGTCGGCCGAGTGCGACGGGATTTCTTCAGCGGTGCCGGGCGCGTGTTTTCAGTGCGCGCCCGACACCGCACTCAGTGGGTGGTCATCACCGAAATCTTGCTGATGCCCGAGCGTTCGATGGACGCCATGGCCTTGGCCACCTGGCCGTAATTCACCGAGGAATCGGCCTGGAGCTGGACGCGGACTTCGGCGTCCTTGGCCTTGACCTCCTTGAGGCTGGCCTCCAGGGATTCCGGGGCCAGTTCGGTTTTGGCCAGATAGAACTTGCCGTCCTGATCGACGCTGACCACCACCGGGTCCTTTTTCTCGGCGGGGGCGACGGCGTCGGTTTTCGGCAGGTTCACTTTGATCGCGTTGGTCATCAGCGGCGCGGTGACGATGAACACCACCAGCAGCACGAGCATTACGTCGACCAGCGGCGTGACGTTCATTTCGCTGAGCACTTCATCGCTGTCCTGAGTGGAAAAAGACATCAGCTGGCCTCCCGCACGGCGGCTGTGGTTTTGCTGGCGATGGCCTGACGGCTGATGGAAAACGCACTGCGCGAGGCGAGGGCGTCGAAGTCGTGGGCGAAGTCATCCATGTCCGCCGAAGCGAGTTTCAGACGACGCAGGAAGAAGTTGTAAATCAACACCGCCGGCACCGCGACCGCGATACCCACGCCGGTGGCGATCAACGCGTGACCGATAGGCCCGGCGACCGCTTCAAGGCTGGCCGAACCGGTTTCGCCGATGCTTTTCAGCGCTTCCATGATTCCCCACACGGTGCCGAACAGACCAATGAACGGCGCGGTGCTGCCGATACTGGCGAGGATTGCCTGGCCGTTTTCCAGCGAGCGGCGCTCCTTCTGAATCTGCTGGCGCAGGTTGCGTTCCAGTCGATCCGAGCGGTTGATGGTGTGTGCCAGTTGTTGCGTGGTACGTGGCGAATCCTCCACCAGCAGCGCCTCGAAACCGCTGCTGGCGATGCGCGCCAGCGAGCCCGGATACTGGCTGGCGTGCTCGGCGGCGGTGAGCAGATCCGGCGCGCCCCAGAAGGCTTTGCTGAATTGTTTGTTCTGCGCTTTCTGCCGCAGGTATTGCGCCGACTTGACCAGCAGAATCGCCCAGCTGACCACGGAAAACAGCACCAGACCCCAGAGCACACCGGGGACAATCATCGAAGACAAATCGTTCATGGTTACACCTCGCTTGCGTTATTCGGTTGTGCGTTGATTGAGTGTTGGTTATTGCGGCAATTTGAAATCGATGGTCTGGGTGGCGAAGCCGTCAATCGGCGTGTCACCGCGCTTGGCCGGAATAAACTTCCAGTTCTTCACCGCCGCGACAGCCGCGTCATCCAGTTGCGGCTTGCCGCTGGACTTGGTGACTGTCACTGAACCGGCGCGACCGTTGGCCAGCACCTGAATGCGCAGCACCACGCTGCCTTCCCAGTTGCGCCGCAGCGCCAGCGACGGGTATTCCGGTGGTGGGTTGCCGAGGCTGGCGAGGCCGGAAATCGCTGCCGATTCCTTCACCGGGCCTGGTGCTGCGGCCGGAGCCGGTGGCGCGCTTGGTGTGGCCGGCGCAGCAGGGGCGGCCGGTTGTGCCGGAGCGGGCGGCGCTTTCGGCGGCTCGACTTTCTTCACCGGTTTTGGCTTCTCGACCGGTTTCGGTTTCTCGATGGGCTTGGGCTTTTCCACCGGTTTCGGCGGTGGCTTGACCGCGTCTTCGTCTTCCACCGGTTGCTCGGGTTCGGGCGGTGGTGGCGGCGGTGGCGGTGGTTCCGGCGTCGGCGGAGCGGGTGGCGTCGGGCTGGTCAGCTCGACGGTCATTTCCGGGATCTGTGGCGGCGTCGGCAACGGCTCCGGTCGCGATTGCTGGAGAAACCACCAGGTACCGCCATGTATCAGCGCCGACACGGCGACCAACAAGACCATTTGCTGTTTGTTCAACCCGCCGGGTTGCGAGGTATTGGCTTTAAAGGCCGGCCTGCCCGGTGGCGGCGGGACCGGCGCTTCCCGCAACGGCCCCGGCAGGGTTCTGTGCTTTACCGCATCGTTCATTAAAGCTCCCTCGGGTTGATGAAGGGCAATAAGCTGCCGTCCGAACATGTGGGTCATGTTCGAGTGGATGGGTGTAACTTTCTTTTGGGTGTGCAGAAGCCGATAGTTGAACTATCCGGTTAACAAGGCTTGTGCAACTTACTGGCTCAGCGCCATCGACTTCGTCGGTTCATTACCCATTCCCTGGTGTTGTTCTATAGGTAGGAGCTGCCGCAGGCTGCGATCTGTTGATCTTGTTTTAAATGATCAAGATCAGATCAAGGTCAACAGATCGCAGACTTCTCGAATTGTGTTTTGCAACCGCTGTGCCAAATGTTGCTGGAATGTAGGTGGGTTATTTCATTGATGTTACCCATGTCGCATTTATATAAGTTTCGTTGGCTAGCCTGTTTATCTTCGGCGCATACAATCCCGTCGCCGCGTACGCAGCGGCTTTTTTCAGGGCGAGTCTGGCCGTGTGCTCTATCTCGCGGATTGGCGAGGCAGAGCGGCAAATCTCGTGTCAGTCGGGGCACTTGCTGGTGCGCCGCGGACTGATTTGGTGCGGGTCAATGTTTTAGCGGGTCACAGCGGCTATTCCTTGTTCTTGTTTAAATGAAATCAATGCCTGAGTCTTTGCTTAGTTGCAGTCGTTGGTGCAGTTTTGGTGCAAATATAAAACAGCTGAAGTTATTGTCTGACAATCCAGCTGAAGACTGATTAGTGCATGGCTCGCGCAATGATATTCAGCGTTGTATTTAAAAAATAAATAAGACTGTGCGCTCGGCGGATAACTCATCGCCGAGCACAGTGGGGGTATTGGGTTAGGTAATACAGTAAACGCGCAGGTGGCCGGTGCTGTTCAGATGAACTCGGCTGTTGGCGTAAAGAGATGCAAAGGCAGTGATGCGGCAGAACGATTGAAGATTCACGCGGTGAACTCCTTGTTGCCAGCCCGGATACACGAACTTTTGGTTCGGTATCGCACCTTACAAGAACGCGGATAGCGTTCGATGATTGCTCTTGGTGCGGGATGGGCACCGTAAGCGCTGTTTTGCGAGGGTTGAATTCGCAAGTGGCGAGTGCATGGGAAAAACGTGCCAAAAGCGATACACAGCCCAGAAACTTCTCCAATTGAGCAGCAGCCATCTATCCTTGGCGAGTGACTTTTGTGGTGAGGGGATTCAGCGAAACGTCGCACCGCCCCGATGGCCCGCGCAGCGGTTCAAAAACCAGGCAGCGCTGTTTGCATGACACACCGCGTCGGACAATTTCAGGGCTGCTTCGCAACCCATCGGGGATAAATCCCCTCGCCACAGGTCATCAATCGAGAAGGGGGGAGTCATGTATCAGCTCTACGGACATCGAAATTCAGGCGCAGCCGCCATCGAGGCCGCGCTGGAGTTGTGCCAGATCGCCTATCGCTTCATTGATATCGAAGCCAGTGCCGAGGCTGCCGAGGCGCTGGCCAAGCTCAATCCGATGAAACAGATCCCGATCCTGCAGTTGCCCGACGGCAGTGCGATCACCGAGAGTGCGGCGATCCTGATTCATCTGGGCCTGACGTTTCCTCAGTCCGGCCTGCTGCCGGCGCAGGCAGCCGCTCGCGATCAGGCGATTCGCGGTCTGGTTTACATCGTCAGCAACTGTTACGCGGCGATCGGCGTCATCGATTATCCGGAGCGCTGGCTGCTGATGCCTGACGAAGCGTCACGGCAAAACCTGATGGCTGGCGCGCGTGAGCGCTTGCACTGGAGTTGGGAGGTGTTTGCCGACCAGTTTTCCGCCGAGTTGTATCTGGATGACGAAACACCGGGGGCGCTGGATGTGCTGGCGGCGGTGGTGACGCGCTGGGCCGGCAGCCGCGAGCATTTGCGTCAGGCGCGACCGGGGTTCTATGCGTGGTTGCAGCGGATTGACCGGCACCCGGTGCTGGCACCGGTCTTTGCCCGGCATTGGCCAGCCTGAACCCACCCCATATCCACATGTAGGAGTGAGCCCTGTGGCGAGGGGATTTAGCGAAGCGTCGCACCGCCCCGATGGACTGCGCAGCAGACCCTGTTTATTTGGGGGTGCTTCGCGCCCCATCGGGGATAAATCCCCTCGCCACAGGGCTCACTCCTGCGGGGGGGGATCTTGAGGGGTTTATTCCCCGCGAATGTATTGCTCCAGCTGCTTGATCAGCTCAGCCTGTTCGGCAATCGCTTCCTTGACCAGGTCACCAATCGACAGCAGGCCGATCAGCTTGCCGTTCTCCACCACCGGCAAGTGGCGCAGGCGTTTGTCGGACATGATGCCCAGGCAGGTATCGACGGTCTGGTGGGGGTCGACGGTGATAACGTTCGACACCATGATGTCGCGCACCGGCGTGCCCACCGAAGAGCGGCCATGCAGCACCAGTTTGCGCGCGTAATCGCGTTCGCTGATGATGCCGACCACTTCGTCGTTTTCCACTACCAGCAAGGCGCCGACGTTTTTCTCGGCCATCTTCATCAGCGCTTCGAGCACCATGTGATCAGGTTTGATCTGGTGCACTTCCTGATTTTTCTGATCTTTGAGCTTGAGCAGTTGGGCGACGGTCTTCATGGCGGTTACTCAGGTGTTGTCGTTGTTATCCAAGCATCGTAGACGCAAGCGCGCAGAGCAAGGTGGCAAAGCGGCAGATAGCACGCAAAAAACGTCATTTACTGAAAATACCTACCCTGAGCCTTTGTGAAATGGAGTTCCTGTGGCGAGGGGATTTATCTGTGGCGAGGGGATTTATCCCCGTTGGCCTGCGCAGCGGGCCCAAAAACAGACAACCGGGTTTTCCTGATACACCGTGTCGGATGGTTTTGGGGCTGCTTCGCAACCCAACGGGGATAAATCCCCTCGCCACAGTTAAATCCTCTCATCACAAAGTAGCCAAACTGAAAACGCGGGCGATGAAGGGGCAGCGTAGAATGCCCCACTGTTTCAATTCCTGAGGTCGCAGTGGTGGATTTACAGCAGGGCTTCGTCCTGACCCGGCATTGGCGCGATACCCCGGCGGGCACCGAAGTCGAGTTCTGGCTAGCGACCGACGCCGGGCCGCGCCGTGTGCGCTTGCCGCATCAGCCGTCGGTGGCGTTTATCCCAGCCGAGCAGCGTGAAGCGGCCGAACGCTTGCTGCACGACGAAAAGAATGTCGAACTGCGCCCGTTGGCCCTGCAGGACTTCGAACATCGTCCGGTGCTGGGCCTGTATTGCCAGCAACACGGCCAGTTGATGCGCCTGGAAACCGCGCTCAACCGTAACGGTGTCGATGTCTTCGAAGCCGATGTGCGCCCGCCGGAACGCTATCTGATGGAGCGTTTCATCACCGCGCCGGTGCTGTTCAACGGTACAGCCGACAACGACGGCGTATTGCTCAACGCGCAATTGAAACCCGACCCCAAGTACCGGCCGACACTGCGCCTGGTCTCGCTCGACATCGAAACCACCGAGACCGGTGAGTTGTATTCCATCGCCCTGGAAGGCTGCGGCGAGCGCCAGGTGTACATGCTCGGCGCGCCGAACGGTGACGCCAGCATTGTCGATTTCGACCTCGAATACTGCGACTCGCGCACGCTCATCCTGAAGAAACTCAATGACTGGTTCGCGCTGCACGACCCCGACGCGATCATCGGCTGGAACGTCGTGCAATTCGATCTGCGCATCCTCCACGAACACGCACGGCGCCTCGGCGTGCCGCTGAAGATCGGCCGTGGCGGCGAAGAGATGCAATGGCGCGAACACGGCAGTCGCAACCACTACTTCGCTTCGGCGGCGGGGCGGCTGATCATCGACGGCATCGAATCCCTGCGTTCGGCAACCTGGAGTTTCCCTTCGTTCAGCCTCGAAAACGTTGCGCAGACCCTGCTTGGCGAAGGCAAGTCCATCGACAATCCTTACCAGCGCATGGACGAGATCAACCGCATGTTCGCCGAGGATAAACCGGCGCTCGCCAAGTACAACCTCAAGGACTGCGAACTGGTCACGCGGATCTTCGCCAAGACCGAACTGCTGACGTTCTTGCTTGAGCGCGCCAGCGTCACCGGCCTGCCGGCGGATCGCAGCGGCGGCTCGGTGGCGGCGTTCACCCATTTGTATATGCCGCTGATGCATCGACAGGGTTTCGTCGCGCCGAACCTGGGCACTAACCCGCCGCAGGCCAGCCCTGGTGGTTTCGTCATGGACTCGCAACCGGGCCTTTATGAGTCGGTGTTGGTGCTTGATTACAAGAGCCTGTATCCGTCGATCATCCGCACCTTTCTGATCGACCCGGTGGGGCTGATCGAAGGTTTGCAGCACCCGGACGATGCCGATTCAGTGCCGGGTTTCCGCGGCGCACGTTTCTCGCGCAGCCGCCATTGTCTGCCGGCCATCGTCTCGCGAGTCGCCGAAGGTCGCGAGACTGCCAAACGCGAGCACAACGCGCCGCTGTCGCAAGCGCTGAAAATCATCATGAACGCCTTCTACGGCGTACTCGGTTCCAGCGGCTGCCGCTTTTTCGATACGCGCCTGGCGTCATCGATCACCTTGCGTGGCCACGAGATCATGCTGCGCACGCGCAAGCTGATCGAAGAGCAGGGCCACGCGGTGATTTACGGCGACACCGATTCGACCTTCGTCTGGCTGCGTCGCCCGCACGGGCAAGAAGAAGCGGCGAACATCGGTCATGCGCTGGTCAAGCACGTCAACGACTGGTGGCGGGCGCACGTGCGTGATGAGTTCGGGCTGGAGAGTGCCCTCGAATTGCAGTTTGAAATTCACTACAAACGCTTTCTGATGCCGACCATTCGGGGTGCGGAGGAGGGCAGCAAGAAGCGCTACGCCGGTCTGGTGACTCGCGCCGACGGTACTGAAGAAATGGTCTACAAAGGCCTGGAAACCGTGCGCACCGACTGGTCGCTGTTGGCCCGGCAATTTCAGCAGGAACTCTACGAGCGAATCTTCCAGCGCAAGCCGTATCAGGACTACGTGCGCGACTACGTGCGCAAAACCCTCGCCGGTGAATTCGATGATCGACTGGTCTACCGCAAGCGCCTGCGCCGCACTCTCGACGACTACGAACGCAACGTGCCGCCGCACGTGCGCGCGGCGCGGCTGGCCGATGATTACAACGCGCAACACGGGCGCCCACGGCAATACCAGAACGGCGGCTGGATCAGCTACGTCATCACCCTGGCCGGCCCCGAGCCGCTGGAAGTGCGTCGTGCCGCCATCGACTACGACCACTACATCACCCGGCAACTGCAACCGGTGGCGGATGCGATCCTGCCGTTTGTCGACGACGACTTCTCAACCCTGATCGGCGGGCAGTTGGGCCTGTTTTGAGTCGAGCAACTGCAGCGTCCATTCATCGAGAATGCCGTGGAAGTAACGCTCCAGAGCCTGATTGAATAAGCAGTCTTCAGCGGCAAACTGGGCGAACAGCGTCATTGAAGAATGAAATTTCAGGTCATCGGGATGGCCGAAAATCTCGGCAATCGAACGCTGCTGCACATTCAACACCAGTTGCGTGCAGGTGCGCAGCCGCGCGCCGAGCAATGGGTGATCCAGATAGGCGCGGGTTTCGGCGGCCGAGCCGATGGCGAAGCGTCGGGACATTTCGCTGCCGCCCAATCCGGCGAACTGCGGGAAGACAAACCACATCCAGTGGCTGCGTTTGCGGCCTTCGTCGAGTTCGCGCTGGACCCGTTCGAACACCGGGTCCTGGGCCTGGACAAAACGTTGCAGATTGAACGGGTCGTACTGATCAGTGCTTCTCATCGCGAAGCCCTCGCCAGCCGCTGGCTCAGACCATGGCCAGCCGCTGCTTGCGTTGTGGCGCTTGAAACGCCTGGTCCAGCGCCGCCAGATCCCCGGCCTCCAGTTGCAGCTGCGCCGCTTGTGCATTGAGTTGCACATGTTCCGGTCGCACAGCCTTGGGAATCGCAATCACACCATCCTGACGCAGAATCCACGCCAGCGAAACCTGTGCGGGGGTTACCCCATGACGAATGGCAATCTGATTCAGCAGCGGTTCAGCCAGCATCGCGCCGCCCTGGCCAATCGGACAGTAGGCCATCAACGGCATGCGCTGGTGTTGGCACCACGGCAGCAGATCGAATTCGATGCCGCGTTCCTCCAGGTTGTAGAGCACCTGATTGGTCGCGCAGGCTGAACTCGAGAGTTCTTCGAGATCGTCGACGTCGAAATTCGACACGCCCCAACGACCGATCTTGCCGTCCTCGCGCAGGCGTTCGAACGCCTCGACGGTTTCTTCCAGCGGATACTGGCCGCGCCAATGCAGCAGATAGAGGTCGATGTAATCGGTGCCGAGCCGGCGCAGGCTGCGTTCGCAGGCCTGTGGGATGCCTTTGCGGCTGGCGTTGTGCGGGTAGACCTTGCTGACCAGAAACACCTGATCGCGAATACGGGCAATGGCTTCGCCAACGACTGTTTCGGCACCGCCCTCGGCGTACATCTCCGCCGTATCGATCAGGGTCATGCCCAACTCGATACCCGTGCGCAGCGCCGCCACTTCACGCGTGTGCGCCGAACGGTCTTCACCCATGCGCCAGGTGCCCTGGCCAATCACCGGCACCTGCACGCCGGCCAATTCGAGGGTACGCATGCAAACCTCCTAGCTGAAAATGTCGATACCTTTAGTGGGCAGCAGGATAGCCCAGGGGTTCAAAAAGCAAAAAGATCGCAGCCTGCGGCAGCTCCTGCATCAGGTTCGGATTTCCCCTGTAGGAGCTGCCGCAGGCTGCGATCTTTTGATCTTCAGCTTTTATTTGGCGGAGAACTTCAACACCACGCTGTGGCTGTAAGTCTGCCCCGGATCCAGCCGAGTACTCGGGAAGTTCGGCTGGTTCGGTGAGTCCGGATAGTGCTGCGTTTCCAGGGTAAACGCGCCCCAATGCGGATACACCTTGCCGCCCTTGCCCTTGACCGTGCCGTCGAGGAAGTTGCTGGTATAGAACTGCACCCCCGGTTCCGTGGTAAACAACTGTAGAACACGACCGGACTGTGGGTCACTCACCTCAGTAGCAACTTTGCCGATGTCACCCTTGGTATCCAGCGCCCAGTTGAAATCAAACCCACCCTGTTTCGGCTCGGCGAATTTCAACTGCGGATGATCAGCCTTGATGTGCGTACCGATCGCCGTCGGTTTGCTGAAATCCATCGGCGTGCCCGCCACGGGCGCCAGTTCGCCGGTCGGGATCAATTTGGCGGTGACCGGGGTGTAATGGCTGGCGTGCAGGGTGGCGACCTGTTTGAGAATGTCGCCATTGCCGGCGCCGGCGAGGTTGAAGTAGCTGTGGTTGGTCAGGTTGAGCACGGTCGGTTTGTCGGTGCTGGCCTTGTAGTCGATGCGCAACTCGTTGTTGTCGGTGAGGCGATAGGTCACTTCGGTGGTGAGGTTGCCGGGGAAGCCCATTTCACCATCCGCCGACAGATACGTCAGGGTCACGCCGACTGAGTCCTTGTCTTTGGTTTCTTGTGCCTTCCAGACCTTTTTATCGAAGCCCAGCGTGCCGCCGTGCAGCGCGTTGGTCTTGTCGTTCTGCGGCACTTGATAGCGCTTGCCGTCGAGTTCGAATGCACCTTCGGCGAGGCGATTGCCGAAACGGCCGATGGTCGCGCCGAAGTAGGCAGTGCCTTTCTGGTAGCCCTGCACATCATCGAAACCGAGCACGACGTCGTCGAACTTGCCGTGCTTGTCCGCCACTTTCAGCGATTGCAGGGTCGCGCCGTAGGTGATGACGGTCGCTTGCATGCCGTGGCTGTTGCGCAGGATGTATTGCTCGACGGGCGTGCCGTCATTGGTTTTGCCGAAGGCTTTGTGTTCGGCGCTGAGGCCCGCCGCGTTGGCGGAAAGGGTGGCGATCATCAGAGAGAGTCCGAGGCCGGAGAGCAGGTGACGGGATTGAAGCATGGTTGACCTTCCTTTTTGTTTTTGTTTTTGAAACGGCGCGATCCCATGTAGGAGCTGCCGAAGGCTGCGATCTTTTGATTTTGGTTTTCAAAGGCAAGGTCAAAAGATCGCAGCCTGCGGCAGCTCCTACAGGGTAATTAGTCATGCTATTTTTGTGTTAAGTCAAAATTTATAGCTGGTTAATCGTTTATTTCAACAATAAAGAAAGACTAATTTGTGATGGGTAAATCACCGAAGGTCGGCTGATCAAACGCACCACTGCACTTTTTCGCAAACGACGGCTCTATCCATGGCCAGGATGCGGTGACTCCCGCCGCACAGGAATGTGCCTGTTCGAGAATTCATGCCGAGCGTTTTTCATCTGATCACTGTGTTTTTTCGCCGACCGTGCCTGCTGCTGGTGTGTTTGTCGTCGCTGCTGTTTAGCGGTTGCAGCCATCAGGACGGCAACGGTTTCTTCAATCAGATGCGTGAAGGCCAGCCGCAGGAATTTCTGCAGACCAGCGTCGATCGCATGGCGACGCTGGCGATGCGCGACAACCTCAACAGCCTCTACCACTTGATGGGCAAGCTGTATCTGCGCAATCCCGAAGAACTGCGCAAATCCGGTTTCCTCAACATCAACACGGCGGTGAAGCAGGTTCGCCTGGCCATCGAGCAGCAACAGCCGTTACCGGTGCTCGGCGGTCGCAAGGATCTGGCTGCGCTCAGCTATGCGATGAGCCCGGAGTTTCTCGGTGATCGCGTCGGCGCATTTATCTATGCGATCGGCAGCATGCTCGTGACCGCCCATGGCAATCGCATCGAGTTCTACATGACCGACGCGATCAATCCGACGTTCGTGCACAACGCTGCACGAAATATCGAAAAAGCCACGTGGATTTTGTCCCAGCGACAGAACAAGGAAGGCCAGCCGCTGTTGTTCTCCAACGAGATTTCGGAGGAGGGCAGCAACCTGAGCTTCGCCACCGAGTTCGGCAAAATTGTGGCGCGGCTGGACCTGATCACGCAGATGCTTGATGAGCGTTACCGGCGGATCGGCCTTAACTATGCACAGAGTTTGCTGTTCCTGAATTTCTTGCCGGTGCAGTGAGTTCAGTTGGGTGGTGATGAAAGTCGATGCAGCACAAGAGTTTGTGGTGCGCAGAGATCCAATGTGGGAGCGAGCCTGCTCGCGAAAGCGGTCTTTCAGGCGCTGAAGTGTTGCCTGATCCAGCGCATTCGCGAGCAGGCTCGCTCCCACATTGATCAAATAGCCAATGCGATTTTTGTATACAATTCGTCACCGCTATTGATCAAAAGGGAGCAGCACCCGTCATGACCGACCCCGCAAGCGCCGATTTCAGCCGCGTCGACCGCACCGCCCGTGCGGACAAACTGCCTTATGCCGCGTTGCTGGCGTTCGCCATGACCGGTTTCATCGCCATCCTCACCGAAACCCTGCCGGCCGGGCTGCTGCCGCAAATCGGCGCGGGCCTCAACGTCAGCGAAGTGCTCGCCGGGCAACTGGTGACGTTGTACGCGCTGGGTTCGATAGTCGCAGCGATCCCGCTGACCGTGGCCACGCGCGGCTGGCCTCGGCGGCGGGTGTTGTTGATGACGGTGGGCGGGTTTCTGCTGTTCAACACCATCACCACGGTTTCCAGCCATTACGGTCTGACCTTGGCTTCGCGCTTTCTCGCCGGGATGGCGGCGGGGCTGTCGTGGGGGATCATGGCCGGGTATGCGCGCGGGATAGTGCCGGTGCATCAGCAGGGGCGGGCGCTGGCAATCGCCATGCTCGGCACCCCGGTGGCGCTGTCGTTGGGCACACCGGCGGGGACGTGGCTGGGCAATCTGATCGGCTGGCGTGCGTCGTTCGGGATCATGTCGGCGCTGGCTCTGGTGCTGGCGGCGTGGATCGTCATTGCGGTGCCGGATCGACCGGGGCAGGCCAGTGACGAGCGTCTGCCATTGCTCGAATCGTTGCGTCTGCCGGGCGTGCGGCCGGTGTTGTTTGTGGTGCTGACGTGGATGCTCGGGCACAACATTCTCTACACCTACATCTCACCGTTTCTGATGCAGGCCGGTCTCGCCGACCGGGTCGATCTGGTGTTGCTGGTGTTTGGCCTGTGTTCGCTGGTGGGGATCTGGATCATCGGCCTGCTGGTGGATCGCTGGTTGCGCTGGCTGACGTTGATCAGCCTTGCGGTATTTGCACTGACGGCACTGGTGTTGGCGCTGATTGCGCCGTCACCGTTGCTCATTTATGCCTGTATGGCGGTGTGGGGCTTGTCGTTTGGCGGCTCGGCCACCTTGCTGCTGACTTCGGCGGCGGACTCGGCCGGTGAGCATGTCGACGTGGTGCAGGCGATGCTCACCACCTCCTGGAACGTAGCGATTGCCGGCGGTGGTTTGTTTGGCGGCTTGTTGCTGGACCGGGCAGGGGCGATGTCGTTTCCGTGGGCGCTGCTGATTCTGTCCCTCATCGCTTTGGCGACGGTGTGGATCAACAAGACCCACAGCTTCAAACCGGGGCGTCGCCAGCACTAATCTGCGCCTCACCAAATCCCCCCTGTAGGAGTGAGCCTGCTCGCGATAGCGTTGTGTCAGTCACTGAATCGGTCACTGATAAACCGCTATCGCGAGCAGGCTCACTCCTACAGTAAAGCGATTGCGAGTGCGATATGGCATAACGATAGACCGCATCGATATATGTGGTTATAAGAAAAATCGCTATGCTGCGGGCCAGATTTTTCCTGTCGTTTTTCTGGACGGTTTAATGGAATTGGCAAATTTCGGCTTGGTGATTGCCGGGCTGGTGGTGGGGTTTATCGTCGGCATGACCGGTGTCGGCGGTGGTTCATTGATGACGCCGATCCTCCTGTGGTTCGGTATCAACCCGGCAACGGCAGTCGGCACTGACCTGCTTTACGCCGCCATTACCAAATCCAGTGGTGTGCTGGTTCATCGCAAGAACAAGAACATCGACTGGGCCATTACCGGCTGGCTGACCCTTGGCAGCGTGCCCGCGGTGGCCATGACCCTGTGGTTTCTCAGCACCCTGCACACCGCGCCGGACGCGATGAACGCCATCATCAAGCAGGCGTTGGGCTTCGTGTTGTTCGCCACGGCGCTGGCGATTTTCTTCAAGAAACGCTTGCTCGAATTCGCTCACAAACGTGCGGGCGGCAACTACAACCCGAGTGGTTCGCGGCTGAACGTGATGACAGTGATCACCGGTCTGATCCTCGGCACCATGGTCGCCCTGACCTCGATCGGGGCTGGCGCCTTGGGCACGGTCGCGCTGTTCATCCTCTATCCGCTGTTGCCAACGCGCCGTCTGGTCGGCACCGAAATCGCTCACGCCGTGCCACTGACGCTGGTGGCAGGTCTTGGCCACGCGAGCATGGGCAACATGGATTGGGGCGTGCTGGGCTTTTTGCTGGTCGGTTCGCTGCCAGGCATCTGGCTCGGCAGCCACCTGACCGGACGCATCTCCGACGAAGTCTTGCGCCCGTGCCTGGCGACGATGCTGGTGTTGATCGGTTACAAATTGGCGTTTTGATCCGGCCTCGATCCCTGAGCCGGAACAAAACCTGTGGTAAGGGGATAAATCCCCTCGCCACAGGGGTTAACTCAGTCAGCAAAGGTGTACTTCATGATCGTCACCGGCAAATCTTCGTAGACCAGATCCTCGACCACTTCCCAACCCAGCCGCGCATACAGCGATTGCGCCGCGTCGGTGTACAGATACAACTCCCGCACACCCAGCCCCGCAGCCTCTTCAACAATCCGCCTGACCAGTTGCGAAGCGATCCCGCGTCCACGCTCCTCGGCTTTCACATAAACCCCGGCCAGCCAGGGCGTCAGGTCCGGGCGAATCTTCATGTCACTGTCGATCAGCAGTGCGCCACCGAGCAACCTGCCGTCTTCGATCGCCACCACCACGCTGGGAATCGCGCCCTTGCCGCACGCCGCGCGCATACGTTCGGTGCGCGCTTCAAGGGTATCGCCCGGGCGAAACTCACCCCATTCCTTGAAGTTGAGTTCGGCCAGTTCTTCTATCAGTTCGGGGTGATCGCACAGGTAATCGATGTGCATGCGGGTGAACTCCATTTCTTCGACGAAACGACCACCCTAATGCCCTCATGAAAGGTAATCAAATCCACCTCTCGATTGCGCGCATCCGGTTGCGCAATGTCCGGGCTGACCTAAGCTTCTGACAAGGCGAAACATATTTGCCGGCTAACCCCGGAACAATCGCCACGATGCGCAATCATTAGAGCGTGGATATCAAAAGGAGATGCGCATGCTCATCAGGTCAATGACCCTGACACTCTTGCTGGCGATTGCCGGCCCCTTGTTCGCTGCTGAAAACGATTCGCCGATTGCCGGAGATATGGGCCGTGCCCGACCGCTGATCGTGATCGCGCAAAGCACCGTTGACCCTGTGTGGGTCGGCCTGAAAAAGTCGCTGGAGGATCCGGCGAACAAGAAGGGCGTCGCCGATCGCAACATCAAGGTCTACACCATCCTCAACATGACCGGCCAACTCGATGGCAAGGACCTCGGTCAGCAGGACACCATGGCCTTGCTGCGTTCTCTGAAACTCGGCGCCGGGGCCTATCCGAAAGTGTTCCTGGTCGGCAAGGACGGCGAGACCAAACTCACGGCGTCGGGGGACGAAGCGAAGTCAGTGGACCTGAAGAAAATCTTCGACACCGTTGATGCGTTGCCAGCGAGTGAGAAGGACATCGCACCACCGTCCGTGGCGACGACACCCGCGGCCACCGAACCGGCCTCGAAAGGCACGAAAGGTGCCAAACCGACAAAACCCGCCAAACCGGCCAAGCCACCGGAAATGCCGGATGATTGATGGCATGGCCTGAATCAAAAAAATGGGCGACCTCAACAGGTCGCCCATTTTTTGTTGCCTGCAAAAGATCGCAGCCTGCGGCAGCTCCTACAGGATCGGGTTTTCACTCGGTCAATGTAGGAGTTGCCGCAGGCTGCGATCTTTTGATCTTCAAGTTTTGCCAATATCAATCGGCTGCCAGGTGCATCACGGCAGAATCTGGCGGATTACATTGACCAAAACGGGAGAGAAGGGCTGAAGCTGACCCTTTTGAGGCGTCAACATATCTTCGAGAAGGATGCTCAAGAGATCTTCGTCCTCCAGTCCGTCAGGTCGCAGCCCTCCGGTAAAGATAAGGTCATCGACCATCCGTTTGCGTTTTTCGATGAGGCCCCGATTGCTTTCTTCGGTATCGCCCAGATTCAGCGTCTTGATTGATTCTGTGGCACGGTCGGTTTTGCCAACGACACGTCCGGACAGGTAAAACTTGAGCTCGGTTTCGCACTCAGCCATGAACGGCGTCACTTTAAGCGGCTGAGTCTTTCGACCATGCCCACAGTGATGACGGTTTTCGCAACTGGCAACGATATTGCTGAAATCCAGGGTGCGCGCAGGGAATCGATCCTGCGCGGCGATGTGTTCGTTGTGGGCAGCGCCGACGGTGATGGATTGGCAGCAATAAGCGCAGAGTCCGAATTGTTCATTGATACAAGCCGTGCGAACGGATTGACGTTCTTCTGCGGGCAAATCGCGATAAGTCGCGGTGTTGTTTCTGACCTTCCATTGGCTCAGCGATGCTGGCTCAGTTCCTTTGAGAATCTTACGCACTGCGCAACTCCAGTTTGCGGATCAGCAAAGCGGCTTTTGCCAGCTCGATATGCCCCTCGGGAAGCTCCTTGGAAAGCTCGGCGAAAAGCGTCTGAGCTTTCTTCAGCTCACCGTCCTGCAAACATTCCATCAATCGATTGAGGCGTTTCTGCACGTCGCTGTTGCGGATGTCGGTGTCCATGACTTCCAACAGCACCTGATTGGCATCTAGACCGTACAAGCCGCTGTGTTCGTGGATTTCACCGTCATTAAGCACGTAAACCAGCACATCTTTGGCATCGCTGATCACCAGCGGCGAGTGCGTGGTAAGGACGAACTGGCAGTTCGGGAAGGTTTCGCTCAACTGTCGGATAAGGCTGCGCTGCCATCTCGGGTGCAGGTGCAGATCGACTTCGTCGATCAGCACGATGCCGTCGCCGTGCAGCGGGTTGTCCAGCGACTGGTTCATCATCGCCAAGCGCCGTGCGATGTCACCGACCAGCGCCATCATCGATTTCTCGCCTTGGGAGAGTTGGGCGACGTTGAGGGTGACGCCGCCCTTGTCGATTGCCATGTGCAGGCGCGGTTTGCGCTGGACGCGCAGATTGGTGAAGCCTGGCATGAATGCGGCGATGGCTGAGCGCACGGCGGTCAACTGGCGGTCGCGGGAGGAGGCTTTCAGATTGGCGAGGGTTTTCCAGACGTCGCTGTCGGTGCCGAATTTCTCGGAGATTTCGGCCAGTGCGGTGTCGGAAATGCCGGTCTCGTTTTCGCTGTCTTCGCGCTCGCGAAACCATTCGAAGAAACGACGGAAGTCGACGCCTCGGTTGAGCGAGTTGTCGTAACCGTCGAGTTGGTCGAAGGTGTGTTTGGTGCGGATTTTTAGCGGGATTTCGAGGACGGAGCGTTCGACCGGGTAGTAGGCGATCAGGGGGAGGGAGGCTTTGTCGTTGGCGGTGAGCTGGGTGCGGTAGTGGTCTGCGAGACGGCTGATACCCGACAGCTCGTTATGCGCAGTACTCTTTCGTCCTTGTCTAGTTCTGGCAATTCCCCACATTGGAGGAATATCAATATCGTAGACAGGCGCATCTGAACTTAGATGTGCTTCGTCCGTTACGCCAAGCATGATTAACGCACTTGAAGCACCATTTCGAATGCTTTCCTCAGCAGGAAAGTTGCCACTCCCTTTCTCATTGCGAATTCGGGCAACCAACCAGCTCAGTAAGGTAGCCATCGACTTTAAAACGGTGGTCTTACCTGCGCCGTTATTTCCTACCAGAACCGTAACGTTCGAGTGATGTTTCTTGGTGGGAGCCAGCACAATTCTCAAGTCGGTGAATCGGCCGACATCTTTCAGTATTAACGCTTGTATTTCCATTACAACGCCCTTTGAGGGTCAGTCGGTTTAGAGGCTTTGGCGCGCATTATGTCACCCGTTGACGCGGATTGATTCGATGCAGTGTAGATACAACAAATTCAGTCGTTCCTCAAAATTCGTTGCAGCATATTCCTACAGAAATGTCTGAGGCAAAGGCCTGCGTCGACCGTGGATTTTTCCTGCAAGTCGCGGCGGCGTTGGTGAACTGGTGCGCTGTGGGGCAGGGGGATAACCTTCTTTGGCCGCTGGAAAAAACAGTGGTCGGATGTGGAAGTCCGGGGATGGTTGTGAGCGTATGTGCGCCTGTAAACACATGTTGGAGGTTTTATGCCAACATTGTTTGCTTATGGCAGCTATGCGCAGGAGCACTCTCGAGTGCACCGGGTTCCTCACGACCTCCCCCGGACTTCCACACCTGCGCAAAGCTGCCACCCTCTCGTGGAAGTGAGTTCGGCAGTTTTTTCTTCAAAATATTGAGGTCGTCACTTATGAAAAAACACACTCCGAATCCCCCTGAATCCTTAACCGATTCAGGATCCTTCGACTCCCGCAACAATCGCCTCCGCGACCCGAATCATCCCGATCCCGTCAGCTACGTTTTCACCCTCCGTCCCGATATCGATACCCCCACGCTACTCACCCACGCCCGCGAAACCCTCGCCTCGCTCAACGTCCTGACCACCGACATGGCCTGCAAGCTGGACGATTCCCAGCGCAGCCTCGCCTTGGCGGTCCAGCAATTGGCCGTGATCGGCGAGTTGCTGGTCAATCGCGCACTGGACAATCTCGACCCGGTGCAAACCGCAATTCAACATTGAACACGGAGGTTCAAGCATGGCGCGCTACATCCCCATCACCGGTATCGACTGCAAGATTCCATGCCTGCTGATCGACAGTGAAGCACCCGTAGACGTGTTGCACGGTACGGCGGCGTATCGCTTGCGCTGCGTGACGCAGTTGCTGGAAACCCTGGCGCTGGAGGAGGGCAAGGGACACGATGCCTTGCTGTTGCAGGATTTCGCCCGGGTATTGGCGATTCCGTTGCGTGACAGTTGTGACCTGATGGATGTCATCGGGTGGCGGTTGCAGGCGCAGCTTTAAGCGCTGAAACAAAAAGATCGCAGCCTGCGGCAGCTCCTACAGGATCGGGTTTTCACTCGGTCAATGTAGGAGTTGCCGCAGGCTGCGATCTTTTGATTTTCAGTCCTTCAGCGCGCTGAAGATCTCATGCGCGATCTTCACCCGCTCCGCATTCGGGTAATTCTTGTTCGCCAGGATCACGATGCCCAGATCCTTCGACGGCACAAACGCCACGTACGCGCCAAAGCCACCGGTCGCGCCGGTTTTGTTGTACAGCACGTTGGCCGGTTCCGGCTGCGGTGCGTTCACCCATTTGACCTTGTGCGCCTCCATTGCCATCGGCGTCGAGTTGCCGTCCTGCAATTTGTTCAGGCTGATTGGGTAGGCATAGCGCTCCCAACCCAGGCCTTGGGTCATGTCGCCCACGCTGTAGTAACCGGTGTGGGTCGCGGCAATGGCATTTTGCAGCGGTTGTTGCAGGCTGGCCGGTTTCAGGTTGGCCTCGACGTAACGCAGCATGTCCGCCGCGCTGGTCTTGATGCCATAGGCTTCGGCGTCGAGCGCGCCGGGGCTGACTCGCACGGGTTGGTCGTTCTTGTCATAACCCTTGGCGTAGAGCTGCTCTTCAGACGCGGGCACTTGAATAAAGGTGTGCTTGAGGCCCAGCTGCGGCAGCAGGGTTTCGTTCATGGCCTGAGCAAATGGCTGGCCGAGACTTTTTGCCGTCAGATAACCGAACAGGCCCAGGCTCGGATTGGAATACAGACGATGGCTACCCGGCGGATAAGCCGGTTTCCATTGCTGGTAGTAGCCGAGCATTTTGTCCGCGGAGTCCGCCGCGTCAGGGAACTGCAGCGGCAAACCGCCGGCGCTGTAGGTGCCCAGTTGCAGCACGCTGACGTTGTCGAATGCGCTGCCTTTGAGTTCCGGCCAGAGTTGGCTGGCCTTGGTCGACAGATTCAGTTTGCCCGTTGCCTGGGCGTAACCGGCGAGGGTTGCGGTGAAGGTTTTGCTCACCGAACCGATTTCAAACAGGGTGTTTTCGCTGACTTTCTGCCCGGTGTCCTTGGCGGCGACGCCGTAGTTAAAGTAATGCGCCTTGCCGTTGACGGTCAGTGCGATGGCCAAACCGGGAATGTTCTGTTGTTGCATCACCGGTGTGACCACACCGTTGACCAGCGCTTCCAGTTGTTCATCGGTTTGTGGGGCTGCCATGCACGTGGCGGCGCCGAATAACAGGCCGAAAGCACTGCGGGAAATGACTTTGGTCGAGATAATGAAAGACATGAGTGAACCACTCTCCATGAGTGTTGAGGGTGATATCCCGCTAGACTGCAGGCAATTTCAACGTTGGGCGGCTGATCAGCGCCGACAATTTAAGCAGTCTGGCATTCATCGACAAACGATGAAAACTCGGATGAGCCATTAGAAAAATTTGGGACTGGGCATGATTCGACCTCAATTGCCGCTCAATGCATTGCGCGCCTTCGAAGCATCGGCGCGTCATCTGAGCTTCACCCGTGCTGCCGTGGAGTTGTGCGTCACCCAGGCCGCCGTCAGTCATCAGGTGAAAAGCCTCGAAGCGCAGCTTAACGTGACCCTGTTCAAACGCCTGCCCCGTGGGCTGATGCTGACCAGTGAGGGCGAAACCTTATTGCCGGTGTTGAGCACTTCGTTTGACCACATCGCGCAGATTCTGGAACGTCTGGCGGGTGGACAATATCGCGAGATGTTGACGGTTGGCGCAGTCGGCACGTTCGCCGTGGGGTGGTTGTTGCCGAGGCTGGCGGACTTTCGGGCGAAACATCCGCTCATAGATTTGCGGTTGTCGACGAACAACAATCGCGTCGACGTTGCGGCAGAAGGGCTGGATTACGCGATCCGGTTTGGCGCCGGTGCCTGGCATGGCATTGAGGCCACGCGCTTGCTCGATGCGCCGCTGTCGGTGTTGTGCGTGCCGGAAATCGCCCGGCAATTGCACACGCCGGGGGATCTGTTGCAGCAGAACCTGCTGCGCTCCTATCGCACCGATGAATGGCCGGAATGGTTTCAGGCAGCGGGGCTGGCAACCCAGGCGGCACCACCGCAGAGCATCGTCTTCGACTCGTCACTGGCGATGATGGAAGCGGCGTTGCAGGGCAGCGGGGTGGCGTTGGCGCCGCCGCTAATGTTCGCCCGGCAATTGGCGGCGGATGCGATTTGCCAGCCGTTTGCGATTGAGATTACGACGGTGAGTTACTGGTTAACTCGGTTGCAGTCACGCCCGGAGACCGCAGCGATGCTTGCGTTCAAAAACTGGCTGCTACAAATCTCTGGTTGAAATAGATACCCCCTGTAGGAGTGAGCCTGCTCGCGATAGCGGTGTGTCATTCAACATTTATATCGACTGACACACCGCTATCGCGAGCAGGCTCACTCCTACAGGGGACGGTGGTGGATTAAAATGATGATCAGCGCACCAGGCACGGTCGCTTGTTATCGAACTTCCACCCGGGAATCAAAAACTGCATGGCCACGCTGTCATCCCGCGCGCCGAGGCCCATGCCTTTATACCGCTCATGCGCCTTGGCCAACTGGTCCATGTCCAGTTCGACGCCCAGCCCCGGTTTCTGCGGGACCTGCACGCAACCGTCGATGATTTGCAGCGGTGCCTTGGTCAGGCGCTGGCCGTCCTGCCAGATCCAGTGGGTATCGATGGCGGTAATTTCACCCGGTGCGGCCGCAGCGACATGGGTGAACATCGCCAGGGAAATATCGAAGTGGTTGTTGGAGTGCGAGCCCCAGGTCAGGCCCCACTCATGGCACATCTGCGCCACGCGCACGGATCCCTGCATGGTCCAGAAGTGCGGGTCGGCCAACGGGATGTCGACGGACTGCAACTGGATCGCGTGACCCATCTCGCGCCAGTCGGTGGCGATCATGTTGGTGGCGGTTTTCAGACCGGTGGCACGGCGAAACTCGGCCATCACTTCGCGGCCGGAATAACCGTTTTCCGCACCGCACGGGTCTTCCGCGTAAGCCAGCACATGATGCTGGTCACGGCACAGACGAATCGCTTCTTTCAGTGACCAGGCACCGTTCGGGTCGAGGGTGATGCGAGCGTCGGGGAAGCGCTCGGAGAGCGCCGTCACCGCTTCGATTTCGGCATCGCCGCTGAGTACGCCGCCCTTGAGTTTGAAGTCCTTGAAACCGTACTTCGCATGCGCGGCTTCCGCCAGGCGTACCACGGACTCGGCGTTCATGGCCTTCTCGTGCCGCAGGCGAAACCAGTCATTGTCGGCATCCGGCTCACTGCGGTAAGCGAGGTCGGTTTCGCGCTGATCGCCGACATAAAACAGATAGCCGAGCATCTTCACTTCATCGCGTTGCTGACCTTCGCCGAGCAGCGCCGCGACCGGTACGTCGAGGTGCTGGCCGAGCAGGTCGAGCAGGGCGGCTTCGAGGCCGGTGACCGCGTGAATGGTGATGCGCAGGTCGAAGGTTTGCAGGCCACGGCCGCCGGCGTCGCGGTCGGCGAAGGTCTGGCGCACTTGATTGAGGATCTTCTGGTAGGTGCCGATCGGGCTGCCGATCACCAGGCCGCGTGCGTCTTCCAGTGTCTGGCGAATGCGTTCGCCACCGGGCACTTCGCCGACGCCGGTGTGGCCGGCGTTGTCCTTGAGAATGACAATGTTGCGGGTGAAGAAAGGTCCGTGGGCGCCGCTGAGATTGAGCAGCATGCCGTCGTGACCGGCGACGGGGACGACTTGCATGTCGGTGATGATCGGGGCTTTGGCGGTGTCGTGTGCGTTCATTTGTTTTTATCCCTGGAATCGGAAAGTCAGGCATGTTTCGGCGCGGCGTCGGCCACGGCGATGGCCGGTGTGGATTTCGCGGTGGTGCGGGCGAAGAACACGATGATGGCGGCGATGATCGAGGTCGCGGCCAGGCCATAGAGGCCGCCCTGAATCGAGCCGGTATGTTCTTCGAGCAGGCCGAACGTGGTCGGCGCGACAAAGCCGCCGAGGTTGCCCACTGAATTGATCAGCGCGATCACTGCCGCAGCGATTCGTGCATCCAGATACGCCTGTGGAATCGGCCAGAACAGCGACGAGGCAGACTTGAAACCCAGCGCCGCAAAGCAGATCGCGACGAAGGCGAAGATCGGCCCGCCGGTGGTCGACATGAACATCCCCGCCGCAGCGATCAACAGGGCCGTGGCGACCCACGCCTGCTGGTGTTTCCACTTGGCCGAGAACGTGGCGAAGGCATACATGCCGACAATCGACAGCAGCCACGGGATCGAGTTGAACAAGCCGACCTGGAAGTCGCTCATCTCGCCCATCTTCTTGATGATGCTCGGCAGCCAGAAGGTCGCGGCGTAGATCGTCAGTTGAATGAAGAAGTAGATCAGGCAAAACAGAATGATCTGGCGGTCCTTGAGCAGTTTGCCCATCGATGGCCGGATCGGCGTGGCGGCCTCGCGGGCCTTTTGTTCATCGTCGATGGCCGTGACCAGCGCATCCTGTTCGGCGCGGGTCAGCCATTTCGCATCGTGGGGTTTGGCGTCGAGCCAGAACCAGACGAACACGCACAGGCACACCGAGAACATCCCCTCGATGAAATACATCCATTGCCAGCCGTGCAGACCCAGACCGTCGATTTGCAGGAGCAGCCCGGACAGCGGGCCGGAGATCAACGACGCCACGGCTGAACCACTGAGGAAAATCGCAATGGCTTTGCCGCGTTCCACACCCGGCAGCCAACGGGTGAAGTAATAAATCACTCCGGGAAAAAAACCGGCTTCGGCCACGCCGAGCAGAAAGCGCAGAACGTAGAAGTGAGTTTCGTTCTGGATGAACGCCATGCCGGCGGCGACCAGTCCCCAGGTGAGCATGATGCGAGTCAGCCAGATGCGCGCGCCGACTTTCTGCAAGAGCATGTTGGAGGGCACTTCGAACAGGGCGTAACCGATGAAGAACAGGCCGGCGCCGAAGCCGTAAGCGGCGGCACCGATGCCCAGGTCGTGTTCCATGTGCGTGCGGACGAAACCTATGTTCACCCGGTCAATGTAATTGACGATGAACATGATCACGAAGAGCGGCAGGACGTGGCGTTTCACTTTCGAGATGGCGGACGCCAGCGTTGCATCAACGCCCTCGTTCATCCCGGAGACGGAGGTTTTCACTTGGTTTTCTCCCACTGATTATTTTTATGCGGGGTACGGCTGGGTCGTGCGATGTTGATAGACATCATACAACCTGATTTTTTTGTCCTACAAGTGGGAAGGACTGATTAATTTCCTCTGGTGCGCGGTTTTTTTATGCCTTTTTAGGTTTTTCCCCTGATTTTATGCGTCGATATTGATGTGCGAGAGAAGGGGATGCCGCTTGCTAATGGTATTTAGCCTTTGTGGGAGTGCTGAGAAAACTGGCGGAGATTGAGTGTTGTCATACAAGATGATGGCGTTTTCAAGCTAGAATCAAGCTTGTCAGCCATCCGCTCAGTGCTACGATCCGCAAGCCCCGTTCACCGGAACCGACCATGCAAGAAGATCTCGACGCTCCCGCCCGAAAACGCGTGCATAACCTCGCGCATGATCTGGTGGAAAAACTCACTCAAAGCATCCTGCTCGGGCAGATGTCGCCCGGCGACAAGCTGCCGTCGGAAAACGCCATCGTTCAGGAACACGGTGTCAGCCGCACGGTGGTGCGCGAGGCGATTTCCAAATTGCAGGCTTCGGGGTTGGTCGAGACGCGGCACGGCATCGGCACGTTTGTCATTCAGCGCGTGCCGGAGCAGGGCCTGCGCCTGAATGTGGATACGGCACTCGGGGTGCGCAGCATTCTCGAATTGCGCATGGGCCTGGAAACGCAGGCCGCCGCACTGGCTGCACAGCGACGCAGCGAGCAGCAACTGCTGCAGATGCGTCAGGCGCTCGACGACTATCAGCGGCTGCTGGCCAACAACGACAGTTGTGTCGAGGCCGACCGGCGCTTTCATCTGCTGATCGCAGAGGCCACCGGCAACGTCTGCTTCAACGAGATCATGCAGCAACTGGGCAGCGCGATGATTCCTCGTACCCGGGTCAACGCAGTCGAACGGGGCGCGGCGGATTTGAGCAAGCTGGGGCAACTGGCCAATCTTGAGCACGAGGCGATTCTGAATGCGATCAAACGTCAGGATCCGGATGCGGCGCGTGCCGCCATGTGGCTGCACCTGACCAACAGCCGTGACCGGTTCAGTGCACAAGGCTGATCGCCGTTGGTCTGTTCGATAGCACGCCGCCGGCAGGGCTGATTCCAAGCTGTACGGCCCGGGTTTTCCGGACCTCCTTGGTGAGGTGCGTCATGGCTAACGATTTGCTGTTTCAGGGTGGGGTGCTGCCCACCGACCCGACCCGGCCGCTGCCCGGTACCGATGAACCGACCCTGGCTGATCACGATTCACCGATGGGAATGCCCCCAGGGCGCGATCCGTTGAGTGATGCTGACCGGCCGGAAGACTGGAAGGATCCGGCGGCGGATGACGATGTGCCGCCGGCAGATGAACCGACGCCGTTGTCGGATGATCGGCGCTGATCGGTGATTGCCTTGATTAATGTGTTGTTATTCAGGGCGTCATCGCGAGCAGGCTCACTCCTACAGGGTTTTATGGCATGCCCGGAATCCATGTGCATCCACCGCCCATTGTAGGAGTGAGCCTGCTCGCGATTGCGGAATTGAATTCAGCACATATCCGGGATCAGACCTCAACAGCCCGAACACCCCAAACCCGTCGCTCCAGATTCAACGCCAATACACTGATCAACACCACCGCCGAGCCGACCAGCACCATCATGCTCGGCCGCTCGCCCAATCCCACCGAAGCAATCGCCATCGCCGTCGGCGGAATCAAATACAGCGTCATCGTTGCCCGACTCAAATCCACATGCCTGAGCACAAATCCCCACGCCAGATAGGCCAGCGCACTGGGGAAAATTCCGAGCGCCAACACCGCCCATTGCACCCGCAGCGGTGCTTTCATCACGGTCTCGCTCAACCCCGGCAGATAAATCATCAGCAGCAATGTCCCTGACCACACCGCATAGCACACCAGGCTCAAGCCGTCATAACGACGGGCATGATGCTTTTGCAGGGCGAAATAAATGCTCCACGACAGCGCCGCCAACAGGATCAACAAGCCATGCGCGTCAATCTCGCCGAGGCCGCGATCACCACTGACCACAATCACCACACCGACCAGCCCGAGCAACACACACGCCCAACGCCAGGCACTGACCTGATCCTTGAACACGAAACGCGCCAGCAACGTGCTGAACAACGGACTCGATTGCGCGAGCACACTCGACGCCCCGGCGCTGACACTTTGCTGGCCAATGTTCAGCGCGACGTGATGCAGGCTGACCGCGAAGAATCCCAGGGCGAACAGCAGCGGCACATCACTCAGGTGTGGCAGGCGAATGCCTTTGCACGCTGCGATGACCGCCATGAACACCGATGCCAGCAAAAACCTCATCAGCGCCAGATGCCCGGGATCGTAGGCTTGCAGGCCGATGTGAATGCCGGTCGGCGAATAGGCCCAGCAGCCGACGACAAAGGCCATGGCCAGAACGATTTTCAAGGAGGAGGGAGGCTGCATGATCGAGGCACCAAGAAGGTTGATGCGCCGAGTATCCGGGCGGTCAATCATTCGCCACAACTGACTTATACTGCGCTGAATGTTCACTCAGAGTGATGGGTATGGAACTGGCACAAATCCGTATGTTCAAGACCGTGGCCGAGGTCGGCAGCATCGCGCGGGCGGCGGAACAGCTGTTTTGCGTGCCGTCGAACATCACTGCGCGGATCAAGGCGCTGGAGGGCGAGCTGGGCGTGGCGCTGTTTTTGCGTGAGGGCCGTGGGCTGCGGATCAGTCCGGCGGGGCAGACGTTTCTCGCCTATGCCGAGAAGATTTTGGCACTGACGGCGGAAGCCAAACGCGCAGTCGATCCATCCGCCGAACCTTCGGGGCCGCTGCGCATCGGTGCCATCGAGTCCTCGGCCACCGGGCGTTTGCCACGGCTGCTGGCGAAGTTTCACAAGCGTTATCCGCAGGTGGCGCTGGAGCTGACCACCGGCACTTGGGGGCAGTTGCTCGACGATACGCTCAGCCATCGTCTCGACGGGGCAATTGTCGCGGTGGACGTCGAACGCTCGCAGCTCAAGCGCACGCCGATGTACCGCGAAGAGTTGCTGCTGATCGCCTCGACTTCGTTTGGGCCGGTGCACGACATCAATGATCTGCAGGACAAAACCGTGTTTATGTGGCCGCAAGGTTGCCCTTATCGTGCGGCGCTGGAGCATTGGTTGTTGCGGCAGGGGCAGGCGCTGCCGATTGTCAGTCTCGCCAGTTACGGGGCGATTGTCGGCTGTGTCAGTGCGGGGGCGGGTGTAGCGTTGGTGCCCAAAGGGGTTTTTGAGCAATATGCCAAAGGCGCCGGGTGTGTGGCGTATGAGTTTGCCGAACTGACCGCCATTGAAAACCTGTTTTACTGGCATGAAAACGCCGGGGTACACCCGGCGCGTGAGGCATTCGTGGCGATGTTGCGCGAGGAATTCACCTGACCGCGAGGCTGAATAGCTGACAAAGGTAGGAGCTGCCGAAGGCTGCGATCTTTTGATTTTGATTCAAAAAGGCAACATCAAAAGATCGCAGCCTTCGGCAGCTCCTACATGGGTTACACGGGTTACACGGTGGTGAGGTCGCGCATCAGTAAGGCGAAGCGCAAATCCACCGCATCGGGGATCGGCACATACACCGTATGCCCATCCCCCGGCGCCACTTCGATTGCTTCACCCTTGAGGTTGTGCAGTTCATGCAAATCGAAGTGAAAGTTGCCCTTGGGCGTCATCAGTTCCAGGTGATCACCCAAGGCAAAACGATTCTTCACCTTGACCTCGGCCAGACGATCACGCCGTTCGCCGGTCAGCTCGCCAACAAACTGCTGGCGCTCCGACACGGAGCTGCCGTGCTGATAATTCTGGTATTCGTCATGCACATGGCGACGCAGGAAACCTTCGGTGTAACCGCGCTGGGCCAGCGATTCCAGATCGAGCATCAGGCTGCGATCAAACTCGCGCCCGGCCACTGCATCATCGATTGCCCGGCGATAGACCTGGGTGGTGCGCGCGCAATAGAAGTGCGATTTGGTCCGGCCCTCGATCTTCAATGAGTGCACGCCCATGCGTGTCAGCCGTTCAACGTGCTGCACCGCACGCAGGTCCTTGGCGTTCATGATGTAGGTGCCGTGTTCGTCTTCGAATGCTGGCATCAGTTCGTTGGGGCGGCTGGCTTCCTGCAACAGAAACACCTGCTCGGTGGGCGCGCCGAGGCCCAGGGTCGGCTCGGGCTGATAGGTCTGGACGATCTCGCCGAGCTGATTTTCCGTGGCCTCCTGCGCCGAGTATTTCCAGCGGCAGGCGTTGGTGCAGGTGCCCTGATTGGCGTCGCGCTTATTCATGTATCCCGACAGCAGGCAGCGACCGGAATAGGCCATGCACAGCGCGCCGTGGACAAACACTTCCAGCTCCATGCCCGGCACGTGCTCGCGGATTTCGCCGATTTCCTCCAGCGACAGTTCGCGGGACAGGATGATCCGGCTCAGGCCCTGTTGCTGCCAGAACTCGACGCTGGCCCAGTTCACCGTATTGGCCTGCACGGAAAGGTGGATCGGCATCTGTGGAAAATGCCGGCGCACCAGCATGATCAGCCCCGGGTCGGACATGATCAGCGCGTCCGGCGCCATCTCGATCACCGGCGCCAGATCCTTGAGAAAGGTCTTCAGTTTGGCATTGTGCGGGGCGATGTTGACCACGACGTAGAAGCGCTTGCCCTGCATCTGCGCCTCACGAATGCCCAATGCCAGGTTGGCGTGATCGAACTCGTTGTTGCGCACCCGCAGGCTGTAGCGCGGCTGGCCGGCGTAGACCGCGTCGGCGCCATAGGCGAAGGCGTAACGCATGTTTTTCAGGGTGCCAGCGGGAGCGAGCAGTTCCGGGGCGGCGAGGGCAGGCGTGGAGGTCATGGCGGCGTCGATCGTAAAAGCGCGGCAGGGTAATGCGCTTGCCAATCGAGTGTATTGATATGGATCTATGTTTGCGCGAGTGGTGGTTATCTGTGCAAAAACTGCACAGATCATGTGCCGGTTGCACTGTGTTCGATGGGGCGATACGCGCTTAACCTTTGCTCATCCACTCAATAGCAGAAGGAAAGTCCCATGCAACGTTTTACCCGTCGTTTTCTTGCCGCTTGTGCATTCTCCGGTGTTTTGGCCAGCACCGCCGCCGTGGCTGGCAGCCATCCGACCATCCGGGCGATGTCCGGCGCCACGCCGACCGATCACTTGCCGGCGGGCAAATCCGCACTGTTGGTGATCGATTTCCAGAACGAATACTTCACCGGCAGGATGCCAATCCCGGACGGTGCCGCCGCCCTGGCGAAAACCCGTGAGCTGATTGCCTTCGCGGACAGCCACAAGATTCCGGTCTACCACGTTCAGCACGTCGCGCCGGCCGGTTCGGCGGTGTTTGCCATCGATGGCGAAACGGTGAAATTTCATAAGGACATGCAGCCACGCGCCAACGATGTCGTGCTGCAAAAGACCACGGTCAGCGTGTTCGGCAGCACGGATCTCAACGAGCGCCTGAAGAAGTCGGGGATTGAAACCGTGATCATCGCCGGCCTGATGACCCACGCCTGCGTCGCCGGTGCAGCCCGGGATGCCGCGCCGCTGGGCTACAACGTGATCGTTGCGTCCGATGCCTCGGCGACCCGCGCAATCACTCGCGCCAATGGTGCTTCCATCGACAAGGACTCGCTGCACAAAGCGGCGCTGGCGGAAGTCGAAGACACCTTCGGTGACGTGCTGAGCACCGGGCAGATCGTCAAACTGCCGGTTCGCTAATCAGCCCGCGCTGATCCGCAACTATGCTCCATGAATAAAGATGGCACTCGTGCACGCCCCGGCGGACTAACAACCGGGGCGTGCATGACGCCTGACTGACATGGACCGGACATGAACGTAAAAAGTCTTCAATTCAAATCCCTGACCGTGCTGCTGTTGCTGGTCACGGTGGCCTTCATCTGGATTCTGCTGCCGTTCTACGGTGCGGTGTTCTGGGCGGTAATCCTCGGCATTCTGTTTGCGCCGATGCAGCGCCGGTTGCAGATGAAATTCGGCTGGCAACGCAACCTGACCTCGCTGTGTACGTTAAGCATCTGCCTGGTGATTGCGATTTTGCCGGTGATCATTCTCAGCGTGCTGCTGGTGCAGGAAGGGGCGACGCTCTACAGCAATATTGAAAGCGGCAAACTCGATATCGCCGCCTATCTGGCGCAATTCAAACACAGCCTGCCGCAATACTTTCAGCACTTGCTCGATCGCTTCGGCATGGGCGAACTCAACGGCGTGCGCGAGAAAATCGTCAAAGCGGCGATGCAAGGCAGCCAGGTGCTGGCGAGTCAGGCGTTCAGTTTTGGCCAGGGGACGTTCGAGTTTGTGGTGAGCTTTTTCATCATGCTCTATCTGCTGTTTTTCTTTTTGCGCGATGGCGCGGAGCTGGTGCGCAAGATACGCATCGCGGTGCCGCTGGAGGAGCATCACAAACGTCGCCTGCAACTGAAGTTCAACCGGGTGGTACGCGCGACAGTCAAGGGCAACCTGGTCGTGGCGATTACCCAAGGCGCGTTGGGCGGGGCGATTTTCTGGTTTCTCGATATTCCCAGCGCGTTGCTGTGGGCGGTATTGATGGCGTTTCTGTCGTTGCTGCCAGCGGTGGGGGCGGGGATTGTCTGGGCGCCGGTGGCTGCCTATTTCCTGCTCAGCGGGATGATCTGGCAAGGCATGGTGCTGGGCTTGTTCGGGGTGTTCGTGATCGGCTTGGTGGACAACGTGCTACGCCCGATTCTGGTGGGCAAGGACACGCGCATGCCCGACTACATGATTCTGATCTCGACCCTGGGCGGGCTGGCGGTGTTCGGCTTGAACGGGTTTGTCATCGGGCCGTTGATTGCCGCGCTGTTCATGTCGAGCTGGGCCTTGTTCATCGAGACCAAACCCAAAGTCCAGCTGCCTTAGGCGTGAAACGCTGCGCTGCCGATCTGTTGCGACAGGGCTTGCGCAGCCGGCAGGGAAGTCAACGGGCCGCTGATTGCTTCGCCGTCACGCATCACATACCAACAGGCGAGCAATCCCAGCTCTCTGAGTGGTGCGGGAACGGCGCTGCCGATTACTGACATGATTTGAACCTGAGCCATGACGTGTACCTCCATCAAACGATGGGGCTACCTTAGGGGCTCGCCGTTCTCAGCGACAATCAACGCTTTCGATAGTGGTCATTGATAACAGTGGGGACTGTTTCAATCGACAACCTGGTCGAGCATGTGCACCACTTCGTGCTCATTGAGCAGGCCCTTGTGCACCAGATTTTCCGCCAGCAGCGAAAGAAACTTGGCGCAGCGGTGACCTTCCAGGTGCTTGAGCTCGGTCAACGCGTTGTACACCTTGCTGGAGGTGCACAAGCCGACAATGCGGTGCGGATTTTGTGTAGGCATGGAGTCGTCCTTGTTGTTATCAACCTGTTGTTTACGGACGGATTCAGATTGCGGTTCCGTCATGACAAAAAAATGATCGTTTCAAGCAAAAGACCCTGTCGGGCAAATCAATCATGCCGACTTTAACGGCTGAAACTGTCCTCACAGCGACCTTTGCGAGATTTTTTCAGACGCTGGCCGACCGACGGTCATAAAAAAGCCCCGCTATAAAAAGCGGGGCTTTGTGTTTCGGTTACCAGCGTGGGCCACCGTAGTAGTGTGGCCGGCCGTAGTAACCACGCGGCGGGCCGTAGTAAACAGGGGCGGGCACATAGACCGGTTGTTGCACGTAAACCGGTGCCGGCTGGTAGTAGACCGGAGGCGGTGGCTGTTGCACGTAAACCGGGGCCGGTTGCGCATAGACCGGCGCCTGCTGCACATACACCGGGCGATCCTGATTGATCAGCGCCGAGCCGATGATGGCCGAGCCAACGATCGCGCCAAACACCGCCGGGCCTTGCCAGTAGTTGCCGCCATGGGCTTCTGCTTGCCCTGCGACAGCAAATGCACCGATCAGCAGGGCCACGATAGGGAGTTTACGAATCATGATAAATCCTCGGTTCTTCTACCCGGCGGCAGGGCCTGCACCAGGCCCACAATTGTCGCGGGGATACTTCTATGACAGCGAAATTCGGAAAATCAGCACAGCCGCTGGGTAAATTTTGTGTAAGGTCTGTACCGGCTTCTTTACCGGGGCATGCAATGGCCGCTGAGCACCCTGCAGACAGGCCGCTATGATCGTTCAGAACCCGATGGGCTGGCTAATCCCGTCCATCCGAAAGTGCGTTTGAAGGAGAAGTTTCATGCAGATGAACCCGAACAAAGACACCCAGCTGTGCATGTCCCTGTCGGGACGCCCGGGGAATTTCGGTCTGCGTTTTCATAACCATTTGTATGAGCAGTTGGGCCTGAATTTCTACTACAAGGCCTTCAGCAGCCAGGACCTGACCGGCGCGGTCGGCGGGATTCGGGCGTTGGGCATCCGTGGCTGCGGCGTGTCGATGCCGTTCAAGGAAGCCTGCATCGCGCTGGTTGATGAGTTGGATGCATCGGCGGCGGCGATCCAGTCGATCAACACCATCGTCAACACCCAGGGTCATCTCAAAGCCTACAACACTGATTACATTGCCATCGCGCAGTTGTTGCAAACCCACGCGGTGCCACGAGAGTCGACCTTCGCCCTGCGCGGCAGCGGCGGTATGGCCAAAGCGGTGGCCAGCGCGTTGCGTGATGGTGGTTATAAAAACGGCCTGATCATTGCCCGCAATGAACGCGCCGGGCGTGCACTGGCGGACTCACTGGGCTATCGCTGGCAGGCTGAGCTGGGTGACGAGCGTGTGCAGATGCTGATCAACGTCACCCCGGTCGGTATGGACGGCGGCCTGGAAGCGGGGCAACTGGCGTTTGAGCCTGAGGTGATCAAAGCGGCGGATACGGTGTTTGATGTGGTGGCGATTCCGTCGGAAACACCGTTGATCGTGCGCGGCCGGGCCGAAGGCAAGCGGGTGATTACCGGGCTTGAGGTCATTGCGATCCAGGCGCTGGAGCAGTTTGTGTTGTACACCGGGGTGCGGCCGACAGAGGAGCAGTTTCAGGCGGCGGTGGCATTTGCCCGCAGCTGACTTCCTGGTTTTGTGTTGATTTGGCGGGCCTCTTCGCGAGCAGGCTCGCTCCTACATTGGAATGCATACCCCTGTGGGAGCGAGCCTGCTCGCGAAGGCCGCCCCTCGGTTTCAATTTCGATTGCCTATACTGCCTCACCAGCAAGCCAAGACTTGCCCACTCACAAAAAACCGAGGTCAGCATGCATCCGCGCATCCTCAATCTGCATCAGGTCGAACTCGAACCGCTCCCGCAAGCCCTGGCACCGGAAGGCGAAACCGCCGGGCGCTATCAGCAACGCAGCGCCCGGATCGGTCAGCGACTCGGCGCACAGAAACTCGGATATCGGTTGTATGCGCTGCCGCCGGGCATGCGCGGTAGCCCGTTTCACAGTCATCGGGTCAATGAAGAGATGTTCTACGTGGTGGTCGGGGAGGGCGAGGTGCGCCTCGGCGCCGAGCGCTTTCCGATCCGCGCGGGAGACGTGATCGCCTGCCCGGCGGGTGGCCCGGAAATGGCCCATCAGATCATCAACACCAGCCAGGCCGAATTGCGTTATCTGGCGGTGAGCACGCAACAACAGCCGGACATCTGCGAATACCCGGATTCGAACAAGTACGCCGTGATGGACAACTTCAGTGTGGATGCCGAGGGCAATGCGTCAGGTTTCGTCGCCGTGGCGCGGCAGGCAGATGGCGTTGATTACTGGGATGGCGAATGAAACCGAGATCCCTGTAGGAGTGAGCCTGCTCGCGATAGCGGTGTGTCATTCAAAGATGATGTAACTGACACACCGCTATCGCGAGCAGGCTCACTCCTACAGGGGGTTTGTGGTGGTTATTCGAGGCGCGCCAGGCGTTCTTCCAGCGCTGCAATCCGCGCTTCCAGCTCTTCGATGCGTTCCACCGAAACACCTCCGCTCGCACGTTCCCCCGGATTCTGCCGCGCCGACAAAATCGCCTCGATGTCCGCCGGATCACCCAGTGCATGGGTATAGCGATCCTCGCGCTGCCCCGCCTGACGCGGAATCAACACCGCCAAGCCCCGTGCGATCAAGCGCTCCAGCTGATGCACGACCTGCTCGGCATCTTCGAAATCATGCATACGCCCGCTGCGGGTGAGCAATTCGTTGATGGTTTGCGGACCGCGCAGAAACATCAAGCCACTCAGAATCACCTGCGCCGGCACCAGTTCCAGGGCCTTGTCGACCTTGTGCTCCCAGCGGTCGGCGCGACTGCCCATGACCAGTTTGGCAAAACCGCGACCTTCGAGGGCCCGCAGGCTCTGGCCGACCTGGCCCTGAGTGAGGTTCATCACCGGTTCACGGCTGGTCTTCTGGTTGCAGGCTGTGACCAGCGCGTTGAGGGTCAGCGGATAGGTTTCCGGGCTGGTCGCCTGTTTCTCGATCAGCGAACCCAAAATACGGATTTCCGTGGCGTTGAGCCGTGGCTCGTCAAAGGTGGATTCTTGTTCGGTGGTCATCGCGCGTTCCCTTTGCAGTCGAAGGCGCCTAGCCTAATCCTTGCCAAACAAAAGGCAAGCCGTGTGGTCATCAAGCATGGCTATAATCGCCACCACGTTCCACCCAGCCACCACACGAGACTGCCATGACCATTTCCCTGTACGCCGCATCCGTCCCGGTTTTTCAACAAATGCTCAACGCCCTGAGCGATGTCCTGAAAAAGGCTGAAGCCCACGCCACCGAGAAAAACATCGACCCGAACGCCTTCCTGCAAGCGCGCCTGTACCCGGACATGTTCCCGCTGGTGCGTCAGGTACAGATCGCGGTCGACTTCGCCAAAGGCGTTTCTTCGCGTCTGGCTGAAGTCGAAGTGCCGAAGTACGACGACACCGAAACCACCTTCGCCGAGTTGCAAGCGCTGATTACCAAGGTTCTGGCCTACATTGGCGAGATCAAGCCTGAGCAGATCAATGGCAAGGAAGGCATCGAAATCGTCACCCGTCCAGGCACACCAAAAGAGAAGCGCTTCAGCGGCCAGGCTTACCTGCTGACCTACGGCCTGCCGCAGTTCTTCTTCCACGTCACCACCACCTACGCGCTGCTGCGTCATAACGGTGTTGAAGTGGGCAAGCGCGATTACATGGGCGCGTTCTAAACCGTCCTGATACGAAAAAGCCCGCCAAGGTTCACACCTTGGCGGGCTTTTCATTTTCCATTGTGGGAGCGGTTATGCGGTGCGTTGAGCTTTCGCTTCTTCACCCAGGCATGCCGCAGCGGTGAACAGCACATCAGTCGACGAGTTCAGCGCGGTCTCCGCCGAGTCCTGCAGCACACCGATGATGAAACCGACCGCCACCACCTGCATGGCAATCTCGCTCGGAATGCCGAACAGGCTGCACGCCAGCGGGATCAACAGCAGCGAACCACCGGCTACACCCGAAGCGCCACAGGCACAGATTGCGGCAACAACGCTGAGCAGAATCGCCGTCGGAATGTCCACGGCGATGCCCAACGTGTGCACGGCGGCCAGGGTCAATACGGTGATAGTGATCGCGGCGCCCGCCATGTTAATGGTCGCACCGAGCGGAATCGACACCGAATAGGTGTCTTCATGCAGACCCAGACGTTTGCTCAATTCCAGGTTGACCGGAATGTTCGCCGCCGAACTGCGGGTGAAAAATGCGGTGATACCGCTTTCGCGCAGGCACTTGAGGGTCAGCGGGTACGGGTTGCGACGCAGTTTCCAGAACACGATCAGCGGGTTCATCACCAGCGCCACGAACAGCATGCAGCCGAGCAGCACGGCCAGCAGGTGCGCGTAACCGATCAGCGCACCGAAACCGGAAGTCGCCAGCGTCGAGGCCACCAGGCCAAAAATACCCAGTGGCGCAAAGCGAATGACCACGCGCACGATCACGGTGACGCCGTTGGACAGATCACCCAGCACTTCGCGGGTGGTGTCGCCGGCGTGGCGAATCGCGATGCCCATGCCGATCGCCCAAGCGAGAATGCCAATGAAGTTGGCGTTCATCAGCGCGCTGACCGGGTTATCGACCACGCTCAGCAGCAGGCTTTGCAGCACTTCGCCGATACCGCCCGGAGCCGTGACGGCAACGTTGTCGGTGGACAGCACCAGATGCGACGGAAACGCCATGCTGGCAACCACGGCCACCACCGCCGCAGCGAACGTGCCCAGCAAATACAGAAACAGAATCGGCCGAATGTGGGTTTCCTGCCCGTGCTTGTGGTTGGCAATCGAAGCCATGACCAGCACGAACACCAGAATCGGTGCCACGGCTTTCAATGCCGAGACAAACACTTTGCCGATGAACGCCGTACCTTTCGCCGCTTCCGGGGCGAATAGCGCCAACGCGATGCCGGCAATCAGGCCGATCAGGATCTGCGTGACCAGGCTGAGGTTTTTCAAGCGTTGCAATAGAGAAGGGGATGAAACGGTCATGACGGCATCTCTGATTTTTTATAGGGTGCTAGGTTGCGCAAAAACCGGTGGCGAAACAGCGGCAGGCCACAGGCACGAACCCAAAGGGTGACGCGACATCAACGCCATTAAACTGGCCGTTGAACAGGGTGTACGTTTTGCAGGGCGCGGACTTTATCACAGCGTAGGCCTTATCCTTCAGGCATGTGACGATCTGCCACCTGATCGACAGACAAGATAGACAGGTTTGTGCAAGTCAGTCCGGAAACACTCTGTTAATATTCTCCATCCTCATTTTCAAGTTCTGCCAGCGGGCCTTTCGGTCAACGCTGGTGTCGTCGTTTTGCTGGAGTTTCCCATGCTGTTGCCCATTCTTCTGTTGTCTGCCGCCGGCTTCACGGTGCTGACCACAGAGTTCGTCATCGTCGGCCTGCTGCCGGCGATTGCCCGAGACCTTGAGGTCACGATCCCGCAGGCCGGTCTGCTGGTGACTCTATTCGCTTTTACCGTGGCGATGTTCGGCCCATTCTTGACCGCATATTTCGCCCGCTTCGAGCGGCGCAAACTGTTCATCACCATCCTGATCATGTTCGGTTTGGCCAATACCGTGGCCGCGCTGGCGCCGAACATCTGGGTGATGGCCATTGCCCGATTGATCCCGGCACTGGGGTTGCCGGTGTTCTGGGCACTGGCCAGTGAAACGGCGGTGGACATCGTCGGCCCTGACTACGCCGGTCGTGCGATTGCCAAGATCGGCTTCGGCATTGTCTGCGCGACGGTGTTCGGTATTCCGGTTGGCACGCTGATTTCCGATGCGTTCGGCTGGCGCAGTGCTTTCGGTATTCTCGCGGTTATCGCGTTTGCCAAGGCGCTGTTGCTGTTTGTTTACCTGCCCAAAACCGATCTGCATCAGCATCAGGTGAGCTTCCGCTCACAGTTCAAGATCCTGCGCAGCCCGTTGATGATCGGCCACATCGTGCTGTCGATTCTGGTGTTCAGCGGCATGTTTACCGCTTACACCTACCTGGCGGACATTCTTGAACGCCTCGCCGGTTTCAACGGCACGGTGGTCGGCTGGTGCCTGATGGGTTTCGGCGCGGTCGGCTTGATCGGCAACTCGTTGGGCGGCCGTGCCGTGGACCGGCATCCGCTGGGGGCGTCGGTATTGTTCTGTGCGTTCATGATTGCGGGCATGGTGTCGCTGGTGCCGAACATTCATTCGCCGTTGGGGTTGGCGGTGGCGATGGGTATCTGGGGCGTGACCCAGGCGGCGTTGTTCCTGGTCAGCCATGTGCGCCTGATGAAAGCCGCGCCAGAAGCGCCAGCCTTCGCCGCCTCGCTGAACATTGCCGGGGCCAATCTGGGCATCGGCCTGGGCGCAATGATCGGTGGCCGGGTCATCGACAGTGCCGGGCTGGGCTTCCTCGGGTTCGCCGCTGCCGGATTTATTCTGCTCTCGGTATTCCTCGCCATGGTGTTGATGACGCTCAAGCCGCGCGAAATGTGCGCAGAGGCCTCATAACGCGGTAAACAGCTCGCGTCGGGCACCTTCGGTAATCGCAACGATGCCGGGGTGCTTGACCTTGCGCTCCACCGAAATGGCGTAAAACGACTCGGTCACGGCATCGGTCTGGCCAATCAATTCCACGCCGTACTGGCGTTTCACTTCATCGGCAATCACGCTCGGGCCGATAAAAATCCCGCTGCCGGATTGGCCGAATGCCTGCATCAAGGCACTGTCATCGAACTCGCCGACGATTTGCGGCTGGATCTGCTGCTCGGCAAACCAGCGCTGCAAACGACTGCGCACCACGGTTTCCGCCCCGGGAATCAACAGCGGCGCGCCGTGCAGGCTGCGCGGAAAGTCCTGCCCGTAGCGCTCGGCCAGTTCCGCGGTGGCGAAGAAACTGATCCCGCACTCGCCGAGCTTCTGGCTGTAGCCTTTGATGTCGAGGTGCGACGGCATCGGGCTGTCGGAGATCACCAGATCGAGGCGCTGAATCGCCAGATCCGCCAGCAGGCGTTCGAGTTTGTCCTCGCGGCAGGTGATGCGCAGCGGCTCGTTCAGTTCCATCGTTGGTGCAATCAGGCGATAGACGATGGATTTTGGTACCACGTCCGCCACGCCGACACGGAACAGGATCTGCTGTTCGTTGGGCTGGGCGCGCAGCATCAACTCCAACTCGCCGCCCAACTGAAACATCTGCTCGGCGTAGGGCAGGGCCTGGCGTCCGGCTTCGGTGAGTTCAAGTTGCCTTCCCACCCGTTTAAACAAATCGATGCCGTAAGTTTGTTCGAGCAGGGAGATCTGTCCGCTGATGGTCTGCGGTGTCAGGTTCAGTTGCTCGCACGCACGCACGATGCTGCCAGTCTTGGCCACCACCCAGAAATAATGCAGTTGTCGATAATTGAGCATCGGCGCGTCCCTGTTGCTTGAGTTCGTAAAAAACGAAGTATAGACGGTAAAAATACGATTTTTCCTGAAGTGTTCGCTTCTCTAGAATGCCCAGCCATCGACGGCCGGTCTGTGACCCTGTCTATTCATTCGAAGGAAGCCCCATGAAATACACATTCCCTGCGTTGTTGTTTACGTCTTTACTGGTTCTGTCCGGTTGCGATCAGGCCGAGAAAAGCGCTCAGCAGTTGATGGGCAAGGCGGCCGAGAGTGCCAAACAGGCCATCGACGATACCCACAAAGCTGCCGAGCAAGCGCTCAGCGATGCCACTGGCGGGCTGATCGAGAAAAAAGAAACCCCGGAAAAAGACTCGGAAAAATCCGAATCTTCCTCCAAGACCATCTAATTCGTCTTACACAGAGTCAGGACTGACCCATGGAATATCTGTTAGAACTCGCCGCCAGCCCCACCGCCTGGGTTGCTTTGGCCACATTGGTGGTGATGGAGATCGTGCTTGGCATCGATAACCTGATCTTTATCTCGATCCTGACCAACAAGCTGCCCGAGCAGCATCGCCAGAAGGCTCGCCGCATCGGTATCGGCATGGCGTTGATCCTGCGCCTGGCGCTGTTGAGCACCATCGCCTTCATCGTGCAGTTGACCGCACCGGTTATCGAGATTCTCGGCCAGGCGTTCTCCTGGAAGGACATGATCCTGATCGCCGGTGGTCTGTTCCTGGTGTGGAAGGCGACGACGGAAATCCATCACAGCATGGACCTGGCGCCGGAAGATCCGAAGTCGGCTACTTCGACCGTGACCCTGGGCTTTGCCGCCGCTATTGGCCAGATCCTGATGCTCGACATGGTGTTCTCGATCGACAGCATCATTACCGCGGTCGGCATGACCGAACACTTGCCGATCATGATTATCGCGGTGGTGGTCTCGGTGCTGGTGATGTTGCTGGCGGCTGACCCGCTGGCCAAGTTCATCAACGACAACCCGACGGTGGTGATGCTGGCCTTGGGCTTCTTGATCATGATCGGCATGACGCTGATCGCCGAAGGCTTCGGCGCCCACGTACCGAAAGGTTATGTGTATGCCGCGATGGCGTTCTCGGCGGCGATTGAGGTGTTGAACATGATGTCGCGCCGGGCTCGGCAGAAGAAAGTGGCTGAGCAGGCGTAAACGCTGAAAAGCCAAAAGGCCGCCTGAACTGCCAAGTTCAGGCGGCCTTTTTTTGTGTGCTTATTGTAGGAGCTGCTACTTCAGATGCAGTTACCAAAAATCAATGCGCAGTGGCGTGACGTACGCGGTGCTTTGAAGTCTTTTCAGCAGGCGCAGGCTGAGCGGGATGGTGATGACGCCGCGCAACCCGCAACACCCCCCACAGCATGGCGGCGGCAACCGCCAGCCAGCCGGCAATCAACATTACGATGGTCATGGTCAGGCTCATCGGTGCCTCCTCTTTGCCCTGCATCGGGCGCACGCTTTTTCAATTCGCTCTATTTCAATGACAGTCTAGCCAATGCCGTGTTTCAGGCTATTGACCAAAGGTCGGTGGTGACCAATCAGTTCGCTCTATGCAACCGATGCGTCTGCGGTTTAGAGCTATACCGCAGCCGTTCGCGGCCCTATGATCGCTGGCGTTGCCGGAACACGATGACCGGCGTCTGAATAGAGAGTGACGATGGTCCAGGTATTTTCTCGAATTCGTGCGGCGCTGCTGCTGGCTGGTTGCGCGTTCGTGTTGGCCGGTTGTGCGGGCAGTGTGGCGCCAGAGGTCAAGCGTCTGCCTGAGCGGGTCGAGCTCAGTGGCACGTTCTATCGGGGCGAAGCCAACCAGAGCGCGCCGCAAGTGTTGGCCAGCCTGTTGTCGCAGCAAGGCATCGTGATCACTCCGGGGTTGTTGGAAAAACCGCTGCACTTGCCAGGTGCTGAAGACAAGTTGCAACAGAATCTGCAGAACCTCGCTCGCGAATACGGCATGGTCGTGTATCCGCTGGACAAGAATCTCCCGGCTTTGCTGACGCAGGTTGCCGCGGGTTATCCGGTGATGGTGCGGTTCAGCGAAGGTTCGGCATTCTGGGCTGAACCGCGTTACGCGATCCTGTCCGGCTATGACCGTAACAAGCAGAAAGTGCTGCTGCGCGCCGGCATGAACCGCCGCGAACTGATGAGCTTCAGCGCTTTCGAGTCGGCATTCGAAAAGTCGGGTGGCTGGGCCATATTGATTCAGAAACCTTCTCAGATTCCAGCAAATGTTGACCGGCAGCGCTGGTTGAAGGCCGCTGATGAACTGGCTCAGGCCGGTCAGGAAAACGAAGCGGCACAGGCGAAGAAGGCGCTGGCTGCGCACTGACGTTCCGTTCGTCATTTGCCGGGCACGACTGCGTCCGGCAAGCCTCAAATGAATATGGCCGGTTTTCGCGGCTGAATCAGGAGGCGACATGACAGATTCCCCATCCCCGCAAGGCCCGCATTCTTCCGAGCATTCCTCTGGCGATGACTTGGGATTTGACCCGGATTCGCCGGATGTCGCTGATCCGCAAGTCGATCCCATTGGCCCCGCCAAAGCCCCAAAAGATGTGAAACCCGGTGAAGACGAGAAAAAACCGGGCAAGTCGTATGATCCGCTAGCCGATCTGAAACCTTGATGTGAGGTGCGTATGAGTACCGATTCAAGCTTTGATGACCAAAAGCCCGACAGTGTGCCGACCACGCCGGAAGAGGGCGTTGATCCAGTGTTGGATCCGGACAGTCCTCTGCGAGATCCGCTGGCACACCCCAATATAATGACGCCAGATCCGAGCAAGGGCGATGGCATCCCCGATGACGACCAGATGCCACTGCCAAACGACTGATTCACGGATGAAAAAAAGCCCCGAAAATTCGGGGCTTTTCCTTGTGTGACGGCTTACTTGGATGCTTCAACCACGCCGCTCTGGCGTGCCTTGAGGTTTTTCTCGGCTTTGTATTGCTGAGCTACCGCCGGAACACTGGCGCTCTTGCCGGTTTCCATCCAGCTGCGAATGCGACTGGCATCGGCAAAATGGGTGTACTTGCCAAACGCGTCGAGAATCACCAGGGCCACCGGGCGGTTGCCCATCTTCGTCACCAATACCAGGCAATGCCCGGCGGGATTGGTGAAGCCGGTTTTGGTGATCTTGATGTCCCAGTCGGCTTTATTGACCAGGTGATCTGTATTGCGAAAGCCCAGGGTGTAATTGGGTTTGCGGAAAGAAACGGTTTTTTCCTTGGTGGTGGTGAGTTCACTGAGGATCGGATATTTGCTCGCGGCCACCAGCAACTTGCTCAGATCGCGGGCAGTGGAAACGTTGCGCTCCGACAGACCGGTCGGCTCGACGTAGTGGGTGTTGGTCATGCCCAATGCCTTGGCCTTGGCGTTCATCGCCGCGATAAAGGCGACATATCCACCCGGATAGTGATGCGCAAGGCTGGCGGCCGCGCGGTTTTCCGAGGACATCAGGGCAATCAGCAGCATCTCGCGGCGCGGCAGCTCACTCTTCAGTTTGACTCGGGAGAACACGCCCTTCATTTCCGGCGTGTGGCTGATGTCGACATCGATCCATTCGTCCATGTTCTGTCGGGCTTCAACCACTACCAGTCCAGTCATCAGCTTGCTGACGGAGGCGATCGGTACGATCACGTCAGGGTTGCTGGAATAGATGACTTTATTGGTCTGCATATCCATGAGCAGGGCGCTGCCGGAAGCGATCTTCAGTGTCGAAGCGTCACGTGGGGCAGCGGTGGTTTCCGCAGCGTTGATCGTTGGCGTGATGAATGTGCCTGTAAAAGCAAAAAACAGGCTCAGAATCGAAAGACGAATTTTCACGCGGGCGAACTCATAAAGGTTGGATATTCCGTTAGTTTGTAACGGGTTATTTCTTAAAACCGGCGCATTTTAGGAGTATGGCTGAAGAACTGTCGATGGTTGTTTGGGTGACCTGAAAATCTCGTGAAAAGGCCTGAAAAAAGAGTGGTTTCCGGCGAACGGTTAGTGTTTTTTCTCATGAACAAAAAACCCCGCACGAGGCGGGGTTCTTGTGCAGCTGAAAATACGTCTTAAGCGTGCAGGGTTTCCGCCGCATAAAGGGTATTTTCCAGCAGGCAGGCGCGGGTCATCGGACCGACGCCGCCCGGGACCGGAGTGATCCAGCCGGCGCGAGGCAGAGCGGTTTCGTAGACAACGTCACCGACCAATTTGCCGTCGTCCTGACGGTTGATGCCGACGTCGATGACGATTGCGCCTTCCTTGATCCACTCGCCCTTGACCAGGCCCGGCTTGCCGGCGGCCACAACCACCAGGTCAGCACGGCCGACGTGGCCGGCCAGATCCTTGGTGAAACGGTGGGTCACGGTCACGGTGCAACCGGCCAGCAACAGTTCCATCGCCATCGGGCGACCGACGATGTTGGAAGCGCCGACGACGACTGCGTCCATGCCATATAGATCAGCGCCAGTGCTTTCCAGCAAGGTCATGATGCCTTTAGGCGTGCACGGGCGTAGCAGCGGAATGCGCTGGGCCAGGCGACCGACGTTATAAGGATGGAAGCCGTCGACGTCTTTGTCCGGGCGGATGCGCTCCAGCAGTTTGGAGGCGTCCAGGTGCTCGGGCAGTGGCAGCTGAAGCAGGATGCCGTCGATCGCCGGGTCGTCATTGAGACGATCGATCAGATCGGTCAGCGCCTGCTGAGTGGTTTCAGAGGGCAGGTCGTAGGCTTGAGAGAGGAAGCCGACCTCTTCACAGTCTTTACGCTTGTGCGAGACATAAACCTGAGAGGCAGGATCGCTGCCGACCAGGATCACCGCGAGGCCGGGAGTGCGCAGGCCTTGCTGGCGACGCTCGGCAACTCGTTTGGCGATCTGCTGGCGCAGGCTGGCGGCGATCGATTTGCCGTCGATTAGTTGTGCAGTCATTGCGCGTGATTAACCATCGAGAGGGGAAAAAAAGAGAACGCATTCTCGCATGTCGAGCGGTGAGGGCAAAGGCGCTTGGTCAGCAAATTCCCCTAACTCCTTTAATTAAATGAATTTTTTTCAAAAATGATTTGACGACCTTTGGAGCGCTCTATACTATTCGTCGCACTTGTCGGGCACAGCCTAGCACTGGTTAAGAAGGTGATGCGGAATCAACGTTCTGCAACACTGGAAAGCACTTAGTTTGTAGTCCTTTAAGAGTACAGATTAATAAGGCGCCCGTAGCTCAGCTGGATAGAGCATCCGCCTTCTAAGCGGATGGTCGCAGGTTCGAGTCCTGCCGGGTGCGCCATTAGGCAGCATTGGCACAAGTAGCGCGATATGGTGGGCGTAGCTCAGTTGGTAGAGCACGGGATTGTGACTCCCGTTGTCGTGGGTTCGATCCCCATCGTCCACCCCATATTTCGAAAGGCGCCAGATGTAACAGTCTGGCGCCTTTGCTTTAAAAAGCTTCATCCGCGGATGTGGTGGAATTGGTAGACACACTGGATTTAGGTTCCAGCGCCGCGAGGCGTAAGAGTTCGAGTCTCTTCATCCGCACCAATTAAAGCTTCATCCATGTCTTCGGGCTGGTGAGGTTCAACAAAGAAGTTGTTTGGCTTTTTTGTTACGCAATATGGTGGGCGTAGCTCAGTTGGTAGAGCACGGGATTGTGACTCCCGTTGTCGTGGGTTCGATCCCCATCGTCCACCCCATATTTCGAAAGGCGCCAGATTTAACAGTCTGGCGCCTTTTTTGTTTTAGCGGTTTGGAGACCTGGCGAATGCCGGTTTCGAGTCGCAGGAGCAGGGCGCTTCGTCGTATTTTTGTTGCTCGATGATACTGCGCTGCTCGCCGGGCTTGCTTGCAAGGTCGGTCGTCAGGGATGAATGGCCTTCTCCTCTATATATAGAAGAGGTTGGTGCAGAGCCCTGGCGTGATTGGTTGTATTCGCCTGTGGGGCGCGAAGCATCTTTGCGTCGCCCCCTATAAATTGCCTGCTGTTTTTTTACCCGTTTTCAGTAGGGTGACTTCTTGAGTTTGACCCACTAGAATGCATGCCCTTGATTCTGGGGTCGGAAACGGCCGGCTAACGTCTGTGCAACGAGGAATATCCATGCAAGTTTCTGTTGAAAATACTACTGCTCTTGAGCGCCGCATGAGCGTCACCGTGCCGGCTGAGCGCATTGAGAGCCAGGTCAACAAGCGTCTGCAGCAGACTGCCCAAAAGGCCAAGATTGCTGGCTTCCGTCCAGGCAAAGTGCCAATGAGCGAAATCAAGCGCCGTTTCGGTGCTGATGCTCGTCAGGAAGCTGTTGGCGATGTTATCCAGTCCTCCTTCTACGAAGCAGTGGTTGAGCAAAAGCTGAACCCGGCGGGTTCGCCTTCGATCGAGCCAAAGTCGCTCGAAGCTGGCAAGGATCTGGAATACGTTGCTGTGTTCGAAGTGTTCCCTGAGTTCACCGTTGCCGGCTTCGAAGGCATCACCGTTGAGCGCCTGAGCGCTGACGTGGCTGACGCTGATCTGGACAAGATGCTCGACATCCTGCGCAAGCAGAACACCCGTTTTGAAGTGGCTGATCGCGCTGCCCAGAACGAAGATCAACTGAACATCGATTTCGTTGGCAAGGTTGACGGCGAAGTATTCGCTGGCGGTTCCGCCAAGGGTACTCAGCTGGTGCTGGGTTCCGGCCGCATGATTCCGGGCTTCGAAGAAGGTCTGGTCGGCGCCAAGGCTGGCGAAGAGCGCGTTCTGAACCTGACCTTCCCTGAGGACTATCAGAACCTGGACCTGGCTGGCAAAACTGCCGAGTTCACCGTCACTGTAAACACCGTTTCCGAGCCAAAACTGCCTGAGCTGAACGAAGAATTCTTCGCTCAATTCGGCATCAAGGAAAGCGGCATCGACGGTTTCCGCACCGAAGTTCGCAAGAACATGGAGCGTGAACTGCGTCAGGCGATCAAATCCAAGGTCAAGAATCAGGTAATGGACGGTCTGCTGGCCACCAACCCGATCGAAGTGCCTAAGGCTCTGCTGTCCAACGAAGTTGACCGTCTGCGCGTGCAGGCTGTTCAGCAGTTCGGTGGCAACATCAAGCCTGATCAACTGCCGGCCGAGCTGTTCGAAGAGCAAGCCAAGCGCCGTGTAGTGCTGGGTCTGATCGTGGCTGAAGTGGTCAAGCAGTTCGACCTCAAGCCTGACGAAGCCCGCGTTCGTGAAATGATTCAGGAAATGGCTTCCGCTTATCAGGAGCCAGAGCAGGTTGTGTCCTGGTACTACAAGAACGACCAGCAACTGAACGAAGTCCGTTCGGTTGTGCTGGAAGAACAAGTTGTGGATACTGTTCTGCAGAAAGCTAGCGTGACCGACAAATCGGTCTCTTACGAAGAAGCAGTCAAGCCGGTAGAAGCTCCAAAAGCCGACTGATTGTTTTTGCGTTAAGAAGTGCACACATAAGCCAGCTCTCGAGCTGGCTTATGCGTATTCAAGACATAACTATTTGGGAGTGACTGCAGAGCATGTTCCGTAATTCGTATATTCAGCAGAACTCTGATATCCAGGCCGCAGGCGGTCTGGTCCCGATGGTTGTCGAGCAATCTGCTCGTGGCGAACGCGCCTATGACATCTACTCGCGCCTGCTCAAGGAGCGAGTGATCTTTCTGGTTGGTCCGGTAGAGGACTACATGGCCAACCTGATCTGTGCGCAACTGCTGTTCCTTGAAGCGGAAAACCCGGACAAGGACATCCATCTCTATATCAACTCCCCGGGCGGTTCGGTGACTGCAGGCATGTCGATCTATGACACCATGCAATTCATCAAACCCAACGTATCGACCACCTGCATCGGCCAGGCCTGCAGCATGGGCGCATTCCTGCTGACCGCAGGTGCTCCAGGCAAGCGTTTCTGCCTGCCGAACTCGCGTGTGATGATTCACCAGCCTCTGGGCGGTTTCCAGGGCCAGGCATCGGATATCGAAATCCATGCCAAGGAAATCCTCTTCATTCGCGAGCGTCTGAACACGCTGATGGCCAAACACAGCGGTCGCACTCTGGAAGAAATCGAGCGCGATACCAACCGCGACAACTTCATGAGTGCGGAAGCTGCGAAGGAATACGGCTTGATCGACGAAGTGATCAACCAGCGCCCAGCTTAAAATAAGCAGCTCAAAATAGGCTTGGTCGGCTGGTCTGATCAGCGGCGGGCTTGAAAAAGCCCGCAATAGCCTTCATCTTGTGTTGCAAGCCTATCGGATTTGGATCGAACGAATGACTGACACCCGCAACGGCGAGGACAACGGCAAGCTGCTCTATTGCTCCTTCTGTGGCAAAAGCCAGCATGAAGTGCGCAAATTGATTGCCGGCCCCTCGGTCTTTATCTGCGACGAGTGCGTCGACCTGTGCAATGACATCATCCGCGAGGAGGTGCAGGAAGCTCAGGCCGAAAGCAGCGCGCATAAATTGCCTTCGCCTAAAGAAATCAGCGGCATCCTTGATCAGTATGTGATTGGTCAGGAGCGTGCGAAAAAGGTTCTGGCCGTAGCGGTGTACAACCACTACAAGCGCCTGAATCAGCGTGACAAAAAGGCTGACGACGTCGAACTCGGCAAGAGCAACATCCTGCTGATCGGCCCGACAGGCTCGGGTAAAACCCTGCTGGCGGAAACGCTGGCTCGCTTGCTGAACGTTCCGTTCACCATCGCCGACGCAACCACCCTCACCGAGGCGGGTTATGTTGGTGAAGATGTCGAGAACATCATTCAGAAGCTGCTGCAGAAGTGCGATTACGACGTGGAAAAGGCCCAGATGGGTATTGTCTACATCGACGAAATCGACAAGATTTCCCGCAAGTCCGACAACCCGTCGATCACCCGTGATGTTTCCGGTGAAGGCGTGCAGCAGGCCTTGCTCAAGTTGATCGAAGGCACGGTCGCTTCCGTACCGCCGCAAGGTGGCCGCAAGCATCCGCAGCAGGAATTCCTGCAGGTCGACACCCGTAACATCCTGTTCATCTGCGGTGGTGCGTTCTCGGGTCTCGAGAAGGTCATCCAGAACCGTTCCACCAAAGGTGGCATCGGTTTCAACGCAGAAGTGCGCAGCAAGGAAGAAGGCAAGAAAGTCGGTGAATCCCTGCGTGAAGTCGAGCCTGACGATCTGGTCAAGTTCGGTCTGATCCCTGAGTTCGTCGGTCGTCTGCCGGTCCTCGCGACGCTGGACGAGCTGGATGAGGCTGCGTTGATGCAGATCCTCACCGAGCCGAAAAATGCTCTGACCAAACAGTATGCCAAGCTGTTCGAGATGGAAGGTGTGGATCTGGAATTCCGTTCCGACGCACTGAAATCGGTCGCCAAGCGTGCCCTGGAACGTAAAACCGGTGCTCGTGGCCTGCGCTCGATTCTCGAAGGTGTACTGCTCGACACGATGTACGAAATCCCCTCGCAGTCCGAGGTGAGCAAAGTCGTGATCGACGAGAGTGTGATCGAAGGCAAGTCCAAGCCACTGTATATCTACGAGAACAGTGAGCCGACAGCCAAGGCAGCGCCGGACGCATAAGCGTTCACTCTGCCGGAATAAAGAAGGGGCCTTCGGGCCTCTTTTTTTTTATGTCGTTTTTTACATCCGCTTTGCGCTTGTTTTTTTTCAAGGCAGCCCCCATCTTGGTTTCAAGCTTAATTCCATCTGATTACGGCCATATGGCCGCCGTAGAGGCGAAATCATGAAGACAACCATCGAATTGCCTCTCCTGCCATTGCGTGATGTCGTGGTTTATCCGCACATGGTTATCCCGCTGTTCGTGGGGCGCGAGAAATCCATCGAAGCCCTCGAGGCAGCGATGACGGGCGACAAGCAGATCCTGCTGCTGGCCCAGAGAAACCCGGCTGACGATGATCCCGGTGAAGATGCTCTCTATCGCGTAGGTACCATCGCCACTGTTCTGCAGCTGCTCAAGCTGCCTGACGGCACCGTGAAGGTTCTGGTCGAGGGTGAGCAGCGCGGCACTGTCGAACGCTTCAGCGAAGTCGACGGCCACTGCCGTGCCGAAGTCTCGCTGATCGAAGAAGTCGACGCTGCCGAGCGCGAATCCGAAGTATTCGTGCGCACGCTGCTGTCGCAGTTCGAACAATATGTACAGCTGGGCAAAAAAGTCCCGGCTGAAGTCCTGTCTTCGCTCAACAGCATCGATGAGCCGGGCCGCCTGGTCGACACCATGGCTGCGCATATGGCGTTGAAGATCGAGCAGAAGCAGGAAATCCTCGAAATCATCGATTTGTCGGCCCGGGTCGAGCACGTTCTGGCGTTGCTGGATGCCGAGATCGATCTGCTGCAAGTCGAAAAACGCATTCGTGGTCGCGTCAAAAAGCAAATGGAGCGCAGTCAGCGCGAGTACTACCTGAACGAGCAGATGAAGGCCATTCAGAAAGAACTCGGCGACAGCGACGAAGGCCACAACGAAATCGAAGACCTGAAAAAGCGTATCGACGCTGCCGGTCTGCCGAAAGACGCGTTGACCAAAGCCAATGCCGAACTGAACAAGCTCAAACAAATGTCGCCGATGTCCGCTGAGGCCACCGTGGTGCGCTCGTACATCGACTGGCTGGTGCAGGTGCCGTGGAAGGCGCAGAGCAAGGTTCGCCTGGATCTCGCGCGTGCAGAAGACATTCTCGATGCCGATCACTACGGTCTCGAAGAGGTCAAGGAACGTATCCTTGAATACCTCGCCGTACAAAAGCGCGTGAAGAAAATCCGTGGGCCGGTGTTGTGCCTGGTCGGTCCTCCGGGCGTGGGTAAAACCTCGCTGGCGGAATCGATTGCCCATGCCACCAACCGTAAATTCGTGCGTATGGCCCTGGGTGGCGTACGTGATGAAGCGGAAATTCGTGGCCACCGCCGGACTTACATCGGTTCGATGCCGGGAAGATTGATTCAAAAGATGACAAAGGTGGGTGTGCGCAACCCGCTTTTCCTGCTCGATGAAATCGACAAAATGGGCAGCGACATGCGTGGCGATCCGGCGTCGGCGTTGCTGGAGGTGCTCGATCCCGAGCAAAACCACAACTTCAACGATCACTATCTGGAGGTCGATTACGACCTGTCGGATGTGATGTTCCTGTGCACCTCGAACTCGATGAACATCCCGCCGGCGCTGCTCGACCGCATGGAAGTCATCCGTCTGCCGGGTTACACCGAAGACGAGAAGATCAACATCGCAGTCAAATACCTGTCGCCAAAACAGATCACTGCCAACGGTCTGAAGAAGGGCGAAATCGAATTTGATGAAGAAGCAATCCGCGACATCATTCGTTACTACACCCGCGAAGCAGGTGTGCGTGGCCTCGAACGTCAGATCGCCAAGGTCTGCCGCAAGGCTGTGAAAGAGCACGCGCTGGAAAAACGCTTCTCGGTAAAAGTGACAGCTGACTTGCTGGAGCATTTCCTCGGTGTGCGTAAATTCCGCTACGGTCTGGCTGAGCAACAGGATCAGATCGGTCAGGTGACCGGCCTTGCCTGGACTCAGGTGGGTGGCGAATTGCTGACCATCGAAGCCGCTGTGGTGCCGGGTAAAGGTCAGCTGATCAAAACCGGTTCACTGGGCGATGTGATGGTCGAATCGATCACTGCGGCGCTGACCGTTGTCCGCAGTCGTGCCAAGAGCCTGGGCATTCCCGTGGACTTCCACGAGAAGCGCGACACTCACATCCACATGCCGGAAGGGGCGACGCCGAAAGACGGCCCGAGCGCCGGTGTGGGCATGTGCACGGCGCTGGTGTCGGCATTGACCGGTATCCCGGTGCGCGCCGATGTTGCCATGACGGGTGAAATCACGCTGCGTGGTCAGGTGCTGGCGATTGGTGGTTTGAAAGAAAAACTGCTGGCGGCCCACCGTGGTGGAATCAAGATTGTGATCATTCCGGAAGAGAACGTGCGCGATCTGAAGGAGATTCCTGACAATATCAAGCAGGATCTGCAGATTAAACCGGTTAAATGGATTGACGAGGTCCTGCAAATTGCGCTGCAATACGCGCCGGAGCCCTTGCCGGATGTGGCTCCGGAGATAGTTGCCAAGGATGAAAAACGCGAGTCTGACTCTAAGGAAAGAATTAGCACGCATTAATACGTTTTTGCCTGGGTGGCTTCCTTGACAGCTTTTTAGAGCCCTTGTTATAAAGCGGCTCTTAAGTGTCTGTAGGCCATTCAGCACTCGTTTTTGCTTTCACCAAAAAACTTAGAATCATCTCAAAATAGATATAAGGGGACTTAGAGTGAACAAGTCGGAACTGATTGATGCTATCGCTGCATCCGCTGATATCCCGAAAGCTGCTGCTGGCCGTGCGCTGGACGCTGTAATCGAATCCGTCACTGGCGCTCTCAAGGCTGGCGACTCTGTTGTCCTGGTTGGTTTCGGTACTTTCTCCGTAACTGATCGTCCAGCTCGCGTTGGTCGCAACCCGCAGACCGGCAAGACACTGGAAATCGCTGCTGCCAAGAAGCCAGGTTTCAAAGCCGGTAAAGCACTGAAAGAAGCGGTTAACTAAGTTTCAGGTTTTTACCCATCCGGGTCGGGTCATGCCTGACTTGGCAGCGGAGCGGTAGAGCAGGTCGCTGAAACAGCTTCCTGTAACGCCGGGATCGAGGGTTCGAGCCCTGTCCGCTCCGCCAGTTACGAGAAGGCGCATCCTCGGATGCGCCTTTCTTCTATCCGGATTCTACCCACGCTCCACGGTTGCCTAATTTTTGAAGTTCAACCGTTTCTGGGGGACGCATGCTGCAGAATATCAGGGACAATTCACAAGGCTGGATTGCCAAGACCATTATCGGGGTCATCGTTGCACTGATGGCTCTGACCGGTTTCGACGCCATTTTCAAGGCCACGACGCACTCTAACGAAGCGGCCAAGGTCAACGGTGAAGAAATCAGCCAGAACGAACTGAGCCAGGCCGTTGATATGCAACGCCGTCAGTTGATGCAACAGCTGGGCAAGGACTTCGATGCTTCTTTGCTCGACGAAAAAATGCTTCGCGAATCGGCGCTCAAGGGCCTGATCGATCGCAAGTTGCTGCTGCAAGGCGCCGAACAATCGAAATTCGCTTTCTCCGAAGCCGCGCTTGATCAGGTGATCCTGCAGACGCCTGAGTTCCAGGTGGATGGCAAGTTCAGCTCTGACCGTTTCGACCAGGTGATTCGTCAGCTGGGCTACAGCCGTATGCAGTTCCGCCAGATGCTGGCTCAGGAAATGCTGATCGGCCAACTGCGCGCCGGTGTGGCGGGCAGCGGTTTTGTCACCGATGCTGAGGTGCTGGCATTCGCCCGTCTGGAAAAACAGACCCGCGATTTCGCGACGCTGAACATCAAGGCCGATCCAGCCGCGGTGAAGCTGACCGACGATGAGGTCAAGGCTTACTACGACGAGCACGCCAAGGAATTCATGACCCCGGATCAAGTGGTCATCGATTACCTGGAGCTGAAAAAGGCTTCGTTCTTCGATCAGGTCACCGTGAAAGACGAAGACCTGCAAGCGGCGTATCAGAAAGAGATCGCCAATCTGTCGGAACAGCGTCGTGCCGCGCACATTCTGATCGAAGTGAACGACAAGACCACCGAAGCGCAGGCCAAGGCGAAGATCGAAGAAGTCCAGGCGCGTCTGGCCAAGGGCGAGAAATTCGAAGCGCTGGCCAAAGAGTTCTCGCAGGATCCGGGTTCGGCCAACAATGGTGGTGATCTGGGTTACGCAGGCCCTGGTGTTTACGATCCAGCTTTCGAAAAAGCCCTTTACTCGCTGGCTAAAGACCAGGTGTCCGAGCCGGTGCGCACCGACTTCGGTTATCACCTGATCAAGCTGCTGGGTGTTGAAGCTCCAGAAGTGCCAACCCTGGCCAGCCTGAAAGACAAACTGACCCGTGAGCTGAAAGCAGCGCAGGTCGAGCAGCGTTTCGTCGAGGCGACCAAGCAACTGGAAGACTCTGCGTTCGAAGCTTCCGACCTGGCTCAGCCAGCGGCGGATCTGAAGCTGACCGTGCACACCTCCAAGCCGTTCGGCCGTGAAGGTGGTGAAGGTGTTGCGGCGAACCGTGCCGTGGTCACTGCCGCATTCAGCACTGAAGTGATTGATGAAGGTGCCAACAGCACCGCCATCGAGCTGGATCCGGAAACCGTGATCGTGCTTCGCTCCAAGGAGCATCTGAAGCCTGCGCAACTGCCTCTGGAAAGCGTAAGTGCGGCGATTCGCACCCAGCTGACCAAAGAGCACGCCAGCGCTGCTGCCAAGACCAAGGCTGAGAAGCTGATCGCTGATCTGCGTGAAGGCAAGGCCCCGCTGGACAAGGCTGTTGATGGTCAGAACTGGAAAGCCACCGAAGCGGCCACTCGTGGTCAGGAAGGGGTTGATCCGGCGGTACTGCAAGCGCTGTTCCGCATGCCGAAGCCGGCTGCCAAGGACAAGCCGACGTTCAGCAGTGTGACTCTGCCGGATGGCAGCCTGATGATCGTGCGCCTGAATGGCGTCAACGAAGCGGCTGCGCCGACTGATGAAGAGAAGGCTCAGTACCGTCGCTTCCTGGCGTCGCGTGAAGGTCAGCAGGACTTTGCGGCGTATCGTAAGCAGTTGGAGAGTCAGGCTGACATCAAGAAGTTCTGATGTTTGACTGAGGTTTGATAAGGGAGCCCTGGCCGATTGGTCGGGGCTTTTTTTATTGAGGCGGTTGATTGTTGGTGGATCCGTTGCTGCGGTAACGGCTTCTTAGGGTTTCGCCCTGACGGCGAGTCACCTTTTCCAAACGCCGAAAAGGTAACCGAAAAGGCTATACCCTGACGTTCGGCCCTCGCTGGGGCTCGGGTTCCTTCGCTCCGGGATTGATCCGGGCGCATCGCCTCCGGTTTGCTGCGCTGCACCTCCTCTCGATGCATTCGACTTCGTCGAACGGTCGCTGCGCTCCCACCCCCGGATCAATCCCTCCACTCAGCCTGCCGACGGGCCTTCTAGATCAAGAGCGGTACTCGAGCTAACGCTCATTGTGTTGAGTGGGGCGGCATGCGCCGCGTTTTGGGGTGAACTCTTTTTTTTGTGGTAGCGATGGCGGCTTGGCAGCCGACCTGTTTCTGCCGGTTGTACTCGACCCCTGTGGGAGCTGGCTTGCCAGCGATGGCGGCCTTACAGCCAACCAAGCTCTGGCAGGTGTACCCATTCCCTGTAGGAGTTGCCGCAGGCTGCGATCTTTTGACTTTGACGTTGTGAAGGTCAAAAGATCGCAGCCTGCGGCAGCTCCTACATAGGGCATCTCGCCATCGCCGGGTGATATCCGGTCAGGTATTGAGAGGTATTGCACCAATTAGGATTATCCCGCTCGTGGAAATCCATGGTGTCGGGCATTGATAGCCGCATATAAGGTCGTGAGCAGCAGCGCCGCAACTATCCATGGAAAGTGCCCGACCCCAACGCTGTCCAGCAGCAGGCCTCCTGCCAGTCCACCTCCGGCAATGCCGACATTCCAGAGTGTGACCAGCATTGACTGTGCAGTGTCGGCGGCGTCTTTCGCGGTCTTCGCGGATGCTGTTTGCAGCAGCGAGGGCATGGCGCCGAATGCCAGTCCCCACACGGCTGTGGCGATGTAGACCACGCTTGGCGATTCGCGCCAGATGCCCAGGGCAATGGCTGCAACCATGAAGAGTATTGCGCTGATCAGTACCAGTTCGCGCAGCCAGCGGTCGATCAGGCTGCCGACGATCCACAGGCTCAGCACGGATGCCACGCCGAACACCAGTAACACCCGGTCAATTTCCCCACCCAACCCCGATGGTTGCAGGAACGGTGCGATGTAGGTGTACAGAAGATTGTGTGCGACCACGTAGGACAGGGTTACGAACAGCACCGATCGTACGCCGGGCAGGGTAAACACCTGACGCAGCGGCAGCTGTTTGCCGGCTCGCTCGCCCGGGAAGTCTGGCACTTGCCAACGTACCCAGATCACCAGCAGCACGGTCAATGCACTCATGATGGCGAAGCTCAGGCGCCAGCCAATCAGGGTGCCGAGCAGGGTGCCGGCGGGAATTCCGAGTGACAGCGCAAGCGGTGCGCCAAGCATGGCCACGGTGATTGCGCGGCCTTGCAGGTGCGGGGCGACCATTCGGCTCGCGTAGCCGGCGAGCAAGGCCCAGAGCAGGCCGGCAAATACGCCGGCGATGAACCGTGCAGTCAGGGTCAACCAGTACAGTTCCGACACGGCGGTAATGCTGTTGGCGATGGCAAAGCCACCGATGGCGGACAACAGCAGTGGTCGGCGGCGCCAGCTGCGAGTGGCGATGGTCAGCGGAATGGCGGCGACGATCGAGCCGATGGCGTAGAGGGTGACCAGTTGCCCGATCAGCGCTTGAGAGACATTCAGGCCGCTGCTCATCTGTGGCAACAGGCCGGCCGGCATGGCTTCGGTCATCACCGTTATGAAGCCGGCGGTTGCCAGTGCCAGTAACGCGACGAGGGGTAAGCGTTCAGTTGCGGGTGGATTATCGAGCGTGGTGCAGGTGAGTGGTGTGTCGGTCATGAGCCAGCATCCCTGTGCAGAGTTGACGAGGGACACAGGGTAGAGCGCTGCGCATTGGCGAAAAACGGGTTATGGTTCCGAACATATCGGACACGAATGTCTTCAATGGAAAGTTGGTATGGATAGCCTGGGCAGTATTTCGGTGTTTGTTCAGGTTGCCGAAACGCGCAGTTTCACCGAGGCCGGCAGGTTGCAAGGGGTGTCGTCCTCAGCGGTGGGTAAAAGCATTGCGCGACTTGAGGCGCGGCTGGGCGTGCGGCTGTTTCATCGCACCACGCGCAGCATCACCCTGACCAGTGAAGGTGCGCTGTTTCTCGAGCGTTGCCGCAAGATCCTCGCGGAGGTCGAGGCAGCGGAATTCGAACTGTGCGATGCCGCTGCGCAGCCTCATGGCAAGTTGCGGATCAGCCTGCCGCAGGTGCATGGGTTGGTGATGCCGGTCATGAATGAATTCATGACGCGGTATCCGCAGATTGAGCTGGATCTGGACCTGACTGATCGCATGGTCGACGTGGTGGAGGAGGGTTTTGATGCCGTCATCCGCACCGGCCAACCACGGGATTCGCGGCTGATGGCACGACCGTTGGGCGAGTTTCATATGGTGTTGGTGGCCAGTCCGGCTTATTTGCAGCAACGCGGCGTACCACAAACCCCCGCCGATCTGGCAGCTCACGCGTGTTTACGTCACACCTTCCACGCCACCGGCAAACTGGAAACGTGGCCCTTGCGTAGAGAACCCTTTGCGGCAGAGCCTATATTGCCGGCGCGGATGGTCAGCACTTCCATTGAGGCCGTTGCCCACGCGACATTGGCCGGTATGGGCATTGCCTGCCTGCCGGACTTCATGACCCATGAAGCGGTCACGCAGGGACGCTTGCAGCGGGTGTTGGAGTCGTATCTGGAGCACACCGGGCAGTTTTGGGTGTTGTGGCCGTCGAGTCGACATGCCACCGCCAAATTGCGGGTTTTCATCGATCATTTATCAATGCGACTTTTTCCCGACGCAGAAGGTCGATAGAGTTGTAACCGTTTTAAGACACTAATCCATACGCCGCGGGGTCACGTTCTGTTGCACAATACGCCCCGGACTGTTTTCCCTCAGGATGTTCAATGTTGATTTCCACTCCCATGCGTGTTGTCGGGTTGGCGCTGTTGTTGACCGCTGTTGCCGGCTGTTCGAAAGACAAGCCGATGTATGAGCATGAAAACTTCGATGACTCCGGTACGTTCTCGCGCAATTATCCGGTGACCGACACCGCCAGTTGCGAAGCGGCACGACGGGCGTTGCTCAGCCAAGGCTACATCATCACCAGCAGTGATCCGAAACTGGTCAGCGGGCACAAGAGCTTTCAGCAGACCGGCGAAACTCACCTGGAAATCAGTTTCAACGTGGTCTGTGCCGAGGACGCCAGCGGTAAGCACCACGCCACGGTGTTCGCCAACGCCCTGCAGGATCGCTACGCACTGAAGAAAACCAACAATTCCGCCAGTCTCGGCGTTGGTGTATTGGGCTCGGTGTCGATGCCGATCGGCTCCTCGGACGATTCGATGGTCAAGGTCGCCAGCGAAACGGTGACGGCGCAGAAGTTCTACGAGCGCTTCTTTACCTTGGTCGAGCAGTTCCTGCCGGCAGAGACGAAGAAAGCGGCACACATCGAAGAGAAGCCGAAGACCGACCTGGGTGTACCTGAGCCGAAAGTCGCTCCGACGCCTCTGGCTCCAGCGGCAGAACCTGCTCCCGCACCGGCAAGCCCGGCTGTGACCGCACCAGCGCCCGCCGAGACCGCCCCGGTAAGTTCGGAGCCGGTTCCGCCGCCAGTGGAAGCTGCGCCGATCACCCCGGCACCCAGCGCAGAACCTGCACCGACCACCGAAACCATCACGCCACCGGCCAATCCGACGGACATCCCACCACCGTCCGAGCCGATCCCGGCGTTGCCCGGTCACTAATCCCGGCTTGAACCTGGAGCTGCCAAAGGCTGCGATCTTTTTGATCCTGATCTCAAGCAAGATCAAAAGATCGCAGCCTGCGGCAGCTCCTATAAAGGCAAATCTCGTTACATTCCCCTGACAAAAATCCCGCGATAAATTCCTGACCGCCTGCTACGTTTTATCCATGAAGGGCACGTTTCACTTTTCCTTCATACGGGCACGATATGCTCGGGACACAAACAAAGAGAGCAGTAGGGGATTACACGATGGACGACTATCAAGAAGAACTGCTCGAATACCAGGCCTTTGAGCTGGATCCGCCAGAGCCTGCGGAAGATGCCACCGAGCTTTGATCTTTGGCTTGCAGCTAGCCGCTTGTAACTCGCAGCTTCACGCTGTTTTGCGATGACTGCGGCGGAATTCGCCAGGCGTCTGGCCGCTCCAGCGCTTGAATGCTCGCTGGAATGCTTCGGCTGAAGCAAATCCCAGCAGGTAAGCGATCTCGCCGAACGCCAGTTCGGTGTCGCGGATGTAGGTCATCGCCAGATCACGGCGAGTGTCATTGAGGATCGCGCGAAACTGCGTGCCTTCCTCGGCCAGTTTGCGTCGCAAGGTCCAGGTCGGCAGCTTCAGGCGCGCGGCCACTTCCTCCAGATCCGGTTCCCGCCCACCATTGAGCAACGGCCCGAGCAATTGCGTGATGCGTTCGCGCAGGCTGCGGGTGCGGGTCAGTTGTTCCAGTTCCCGTTCACACAGTTGCAGCAAGTGCCGCCAGGTGCTTGGGCAGTGCTCGGGGTTGCGCTGGGCGAGGCTGCTCAGGCTCAGGCGCAATTGGTTGCGTTCGGCGCCGAACTGAATCGGGCTATCTCCCAGGGTTGCATAGGCATCGCGATAATCCGGTTCGTCGAATTCGATCTCGATGCGCTCGGCTCGCAGCGGTTCGCGGCAGACGCTGGATAACTGCTGCAGCCAGCCGGCGATGATCGAATCCACCACAAAGCGGTTGTAGGCGTTGTACGGGCTGATCGAATAGAAGCGCAACCACGCACCGTTGGCGTCTTCGTGGAAACTCGACTGGCCACGATAGTTGGAGCCGTACAACGGCTCGAAGCGAATCAGGCAACGGGCCGCTTCACGTACGGTCGGCGCCTGCGCGGCGGTCACACCGGCCAATCCCGCCTGGCTCAGGCGACTGAGCTGGCCCATGCGCAGGCCCAATGCCGGATCGTCCGTCAGTTGAATCGCGCTATGGCCCAAACGCATATAACGCGGAATCGATAGCCGTGCCCCGGCCTCGGCCATACGAGCGGCGTCCAGACCGTATTGCTCAAGCAGCGGTTGGGGATCGGCGCCATGACTGCGCACAGCATCGGCGAGGCTATGAACGAAACCCACCGACAGATCCCCAAGGCGCATCGGTAGCGGCTTCATCGTTTACAACCAGATATTCAGCAAACGGGCGCCACGGGCTTCGCCATCGGTGAACTGCTGACCGTTGCTGCTGAGGAAACTTTGGCCCGAGCTCGATATGTCCCAGAACTGCCCGCGCAGAAACACACTCATACCGGCAATGGCGCGGCTGCTCGGCGGTTGCGCGATGAGGGTCAGGCGATGCCATGCCTGACCTTCACTGACCTCGCCGGGTTTGAGGCTGACTGAACTCGGCGTGCTCGACCCCTTATAGCCACGCCACGGCTTGTCCCATGTGCCATGCCCGAACACCTGTGCCGGCACCGCAACCAGTTGCGCACCTTGTTCGTCGAGTTTGCGGTAGTTGTCCGGATACCAGCTGTCGCTGCCGATCAGCACGCCGAGACGCCCGGCCGGGGTGTCGACAACGTTGATCGTCTGCTCACTGGCCTGAATGACCTCGCGCTGATCAAAGACCGGATGCATCTGCCGTTGCGGCTGGCCGAGCGGCACACCGTCGCGACCAAACACCACGCTGCTGTTGAACAGTGCGCCGCTGCCGGGTTTGAGCTGGCCGTCGCGAATGCTCGGCTCGGGCAAGACGATGGAGCCTGCGACCAGCGTCACATGGAATTCCTTGGCCAGACCACCGAACAAGGCCTGGTAATCCTTGGCCATCGACCTGGACTTCATGCGCAGGTGTGCGTCATCCAGGCGGTCGTTGCCCTTGGCGCTGAGCCAGGCGCGGGCGAACAGCAGTGGATTGCTCGCCGCCAGCCAGTTCATCGCTTCGGCGACGGTCGGGGCCTGATACAGCTCGTCTTTCTCGCCGCTGATCATCAGCCAGGTGCCGACGTGCTCTGGCAACACCACCACGGTCTTGTCATTCAACAAGCCCTGATCCTGCGCTTGCTGCAAATAGGCCGCGAGTTTGCGATGCAGGCGCTCGGGGCTCTGGTAATCGGTAGGGAACAGTTCCGGCTGAATGCCCAGCAGATTGCCACGATCACGCGGCGTGCCTTGGTCAACCGCCAGTTTGATGCGCAAGTCCGACAGGTAATGGCCCAGGGGCCGGTCCGCCGCCCACATGGCGTAGGTGGTCAGGGCGGCGACAATGGCCATGGAAAAAAACAGGTACAAAAGTTTGCGCATGAAAACCAACAACAGCCGGGTACAGGGTGTGGCGACTAGGGTAGGGCCCATGGCGTTGGTTGCCAAGGGGCGCTGCGCATTTTGATCATTAAGTTGTCAGTTACGGTCATTGAGTGACAGCGATGCGACTCTTAGTCTGTCGAACATGACTGACGGGGGACGCAGAGCTCCCGCAATTTTTCCGTGATCGCTCGTTGTGGAGTTACCGATGACCGCCCCCCATTACCCGCACCTGTTGGCCCCGCTGGACCTGGGATTCACCACGTTGCGCAACCGCACCCTGATGGGCTCGATGCACACCGGTCTGGAAGAAAAGCCGGGTGGTTTCGAACGCATGGCGGCGTACTTCGCTGAACGTGCCCGTGGCGGTGTCGGCCTGATGGTCACCGGCGGTATTGGCCCCAACGACGAGGGCGGCGTGTACTCCGGTGCGGCCAAACTGACCACCGAGGAAGAAGCGCTCAAGCACCGCATCGTCACTCGCGCGGTGCACGAGGCGGGCGGCAAGATCTGCATGCAGATCCTTCACGCCGGGCGTTATGCCTACAGCCCGAAACAGGTTGCGCCAAGTGCAATTCAGGCGCCGATCAACCCGTTCAAGCCAAAAGAGCTGGACGAAGAAGGCATCGAGAAGCAGATCAGTGATTTCGTCACCTGCTCGGTGCTGGCGCAGACCGCCGAGTACGACGGCGTCGAGATCATGGGCTCGGAAGGTTATTTCATTAACCAGTTCCTCGCCGCGCACACCAACCACCGCACCGACCGCTGGGGCGGCAGCTACGAAAACCGTATGCGCCTGCCGGTGGAAATCGTTCGTCGTGTCCGCGAGGCCGTCGGCCCGAATTTCATCATCATCTTCCGTCTGTCGATGCTCGATCTGGTCGAGGGCGGCAGCACTTGGGAAGAGATTGTCACCCTGGCCAAAGCCATCGAGCAGGCCGGCGCGACCATCATCAACACCGGTATCGGCTGGCACGAAGCGCGGATCCCGACCATCGCCACCAAAGTGCCGCGCGCAGCATTCAGCAAGGTCACGGCCAAGCTACGTGGTTCGGTGAGCATTCCGCTGATCACCACCAATCGCATCAACACCCCGGAGATCGCCGAGCAGATTCTTGCTGAAGGCGATGCCGACATGGTTTCGATGGCGCGACCGTTTCTGGCCGACCCGGACTTCGTCAACAAGGCTGCCGAAGGCCGTGCCGACGAAATCAACACCTGCATCGGTTGCAACCAGGCGTGCCTCGACCACACCTTCGGCGGCAAGCTGACCAGTTGCCTGGTCAACCCGCGTGCCTGCCACGAAACCGAGCTTAACTATTTGCCGGTGCAGCAAATCAAGAAAATCGCCGTGGTCGGTGCCGGCCCTGCCGGGTTGTCCGCCGCCACCGTGGCGGCCGAGCGTGGTCATCAGGTGACCTTGTTCGATTCGGCCAGCGAAATCGGCGGCCAGTTCAACATCGCCAAGCGTGTGCCGGGCAAGGAAGAGTTTTTCGAAACCCTGCGTTACTTCAAGCGCAAGTTGCAGACCACCCACGTCGAGGTGTGCCTGAACACCCGTGTCGACGTGGCGAAACTGGTGGAAGGCGGGTACGACGAGATCATCCTTGCCACTGGCATCGCACCGCGTGTGCCGGCCATTCCGGGCGTCGAGAATGCCAAGGTCTTGAGCTATCTCGACGTGATTCTTGAGCGAAAACCGGTCGGCAAGCGTGTCGCGGTGATTGGCGCTGGTGGTATCGGTTTCGATGTGTCGGAATTCCTCGTCCATCAAGGTGTGGCGACCAGCCAGGACCGCGCCGCGTTCTGGAAAGAGTGGGGCATCGACACCCACCTCGAGGCACGAGGCGGCGTGGCCGGGATCAAACCCGCACCGCATGCACCGGCCCGCGAGGTGTTCCTGTTGCAGCGCAAGAAAACCAAGGTCGGCGACGGTCTGGGCAAGACCACCGGCTGGATTCATCGCACCGGTCTGAAGAACAAGCAGGTGCAGATGCTCAACAGCGTCGAATACCTGAACATTGACGACGAAGGCCTGCACATCCGCATCGGTGAAAACGGCGAGCCGCAGGTGTTGGCAGTGGACAATATCGTGATCTGCGCGGGTCAGGATCCGTTGCGTGAGCTGCATGACGGGCTGGTTGCGGCCGGGCAGAACGTGCACCTGATTGGCGGTGCGGATGTGGCGGTGGAGCTGGATGCCAAACGCGCGATCAACCAGGGCTCGCGTCTCGCAGCCGAACTTTGATTTCGCAGGCCTAGCGTGCCAATGGCTATCGCGAGCAGGCTCACTCCTACAGGTGGACGCATTTCAAATGTAGGAGTGAGCCTGCTCGCGATGGCTGCTTATAAGCGACTAGAATGCTGGCTCTGTCCAGATCGAATCGACGCTCATGTTTTTGCCTCCCTCCGATTGGCTACCCCAAGCCCCTCTCGAATTACTCTCGCTCGACTGGCTCGCCGCCGCCAATGTTGAAGTGGCGATCCTGCGCCTGGATCAGGTCGATCCACTGATCAGCGGCAACAAGTGGTTCAAACTCACCGAGCACCTCAAAGCCGCCGAACGGGTCGGCGCCGAAGGCATCATCAGCCTCGGCGGCGCGCATTCCAATCATCTGCATGCATTGGCCGCGGCGGGCAAGCGTCTGGGCTTTCAAACCGTCGGGCTGTTGCGTGGGCATGCGCAGGAAACGTCGACGGTAAGGGATTTACAGGCGTTCGGTATGCAGTTGCATTGGCTGGGTTACGCCGGTTATCGGGCGCGGCATGAGCCGGGGTTCTGGGAACCGTGGCAGGCGCACTATCCGACGCTGTATGCGGTGCCGGAGGGCGGCGGTGGACTGCCCGGGGCATTGGGCTGCGCAACGCTGAAGGTTCAGGTGGATGCGCAATTGACGAATCTCGGCTGGAGCGATTACCACGGTTGGTGGCTGGCCTGTGGCACCGGCACCACTTTGGCGGGGCTGGTGCTGGCCGAGGCCGATGAACATCCGGTGTATGGCGCGCTGGCGGTGCCGGAGGATCATGGAGTGGCGCCGCAGGTTGAGGCAATCCTCCTGGAAGCAGGGATGGCCAATGCAGGGTATGAATTGATCGATGCCAGTCGTGGTGGTTTTGCCAAGGTCGATGCCGGGTTGCTTGAATTTATCGACCGTAGCGAGCAGGCGAGCGGTGTGCCGCTGGAACCGCTTTATACCGGCAAGGCGTTGCTGGCGCTAAAGAGCCACGTCGAGGCGGGCGGATTTGCCAGCGGCACGCGGCTGATCTTCGTGCATACCGGCGGATTGCAGGGGCGACGGGGGGGTCAACCGCGTCCCCTGATTGCAGCGTATCTCTGTCATGAGGAGATTCATTGTGGCGAGGGGATTTATCCCCGTTGGGCTGCGAAGCGGCCCCAAAACCTCGATACGCGGTGAATCAGGTTGATTAGTGGTGGCTGAACTGGGGGCCGCTGCGCAGCCCATCGGGGCGGTGCGACGTTTCGCTAAATCCCCTCACCACAGGGAATTCAGCGTGCTCCCAAAAGCGGTTTAGCCGCGCTTGGGCATCATCCGCAACAAGGTGTTATCGCCCACCACATAGTGGTGATAAAGCCCCGCCAGTGCATGCAGCCCGATCAGCCAGTAACCGATGGTGCCGATCAGTACGTGCCAGTGCTCGACCTGCTTGGCGAACGCTTTGTCCTCATTCACCAGCAGCGGCAGATCAAACCCGTAGAACATCACCTGATGGCCTTCGGCGCTGGTAATCAACCAGCCGAGAATCGGCATGCTGATCATGAACAGGTACAGCGCCCAGTGCATCAGCCGCGCCAGTACGGTTTGCCACTGCGGCGAGGCGGGGAATATTTTCGGTGCAGGGCCGAGGCTGCGCGCGAGCAGGCGAAACCACACCAGCACGAACACGGTCAGGCCGAGCATGTAATGCACTTCGCGGATCAGCGTGCGGCCGCCGCTGCCTTTGGGAAACAGGCCACGCAATTCCATGCTGGCGTACACCAGCACCAACAACACCAGCATCAGCCAGTGCAGCAGGACCGACACGGTGCTGTAGCGAGATTCGGAACTTGTCCACGGCATACGGTGTTTCCTCACAGATCAGGTCGAAACGTACCGTTCTTGAGCGACGGTATGCTTTAACTGTAATCCGCTTTGGCCGATTTGCCCGAGTCTAAAAACTCTTTCACTGCGCGAAATCAGTGGTTTGCCCAAAAAAAACGCCAGTGTCGTGCAGACACTGGCGTTTTTGTTTGCCGCAGGCCGCGCAATCAGCTGCTTTGCGGCATCTCACCTTTGGCCAGACGCTTGTTGATGTCGGCGATCACTTCCGGCAAGTCAGTGATGGTGTCGATCATGTAGTGCGGGCGCGAACCCTCGAACAAGGCGTGGATACGCTTGCGTTCACTGGCCAGTTCATCGCTGCCCAGCGCGCGGAAACCGGCGTAATCAAGGCCCAGCGCGTTGCCGGAGCAGATCAGTGCCACCGTCCACATGCCGGCGCGACGGCCTTCAAGGATACCCGGCTCGGTGTCGTCGATCTTCACGCAAGCCGCCACGTCATCGATGCCCAGGGCAATCACGTTGGCCAGTGCCTGAGCCGGCCATGGGCGACCGTTGGGTACTTCGTCAGTGGCCACAACGTGGTCGGCGACGTAGCCGTTGGTGGCGGCCAGTTCGACGACTTTGTCCATGACCGGTTTCGGGTAGCCGGAGCAGGAACCGATCTTGATGCCCTGTTGGCGCAGGTTGGCAATGGTCTCCAGCGCGCCGGGAATCAGCGCCGAATGCTCGGCGATCTTCTCGATTTGCAGGGGCATGAAGCGGTTGTAGATCGCGGTGACGTCATCGTCGGTCGGCGTGCGGCCGAACACCTTGCGATAACGCTCGGCCACTTGTGGCTGATCGCACAGGGTGCGGATGTGATCCCACTTGCCCATACCCATCGGCCCGCGGGCTTCTTCGATGGAGACTTGCACGTCGAACTCGGCAAAGGCTTCGACAAAAATCTGCGTCGGCGCGAACGAGCCGAAATCGACTACGGTGCCGGCCCAGTCGAGGATCGCGGCTTGCAGCTTGGTTGGGTTGTTATAGTTCATGGCAAAAATTCCTCAGTTGAAATGCGGTTCAATGTAGGAGTGAGCCTGCTCGCGATAGCGGTTGGTCATTCAATATCTTGGTCGACTGACACGGCCTCATCGCGAGCAGGCTCACTCCTACAGGGGATTTGTGGTGGTAATCAGATGTCGAGCACTTCCATCTCGCGCAGCACTTCGCCCACAGCGGCGACGGCCTGGCGCATTTCGTCCGGGCTGACGTGGCCGATGCAGCCAACGCGGAACGTTTCGACCTGGGTCAGTTTGCCGGGATAGAGGATGTAACCCTTGGCCTTGACCCGCTCGTAGAAATCCTTGAACTGGTAACGCGGATCTTTCGGCGCATGAAACGTGGCGATGATTGGCGCCTGAATGGCCGCCGGCAGGAAGCTGCGCAAACCGAGTTTGCCCATCTCCTTCATCAGTGTCTGACAGTTGGCGGCGTAGCGCGCATGCCGTGCCGGCAGGCCACCTTCTTCGTTGTATTGCAACAGGGCTTCATGCAGCGCCGCGACCACATGGGTCGGCGGGGTGAAGCGCCATTGGCCGGTTTTTTTCATGTAGGTGTGCTGGTCGAACAGGTCCATCGCCAGCGAATGCGAATTGCCGCAAGCAGCAGCCAGCGACTCTTTGCGAGCGAAGACAAACCCCATCCCCGGCACACCTTCCAGGCATTTTCCGGACGCGGCAATCAGCGCATCGAACGGTACGTTCTGCGCATCCACCGGCAGTGCGCCGAAAGAACTCATGGCATCGATGATCAAGCGTTTGCCGTGTCGCTGAACAACCTGGGCAATCTCTGGCAGTGGATTGAGAATGCCGGTGCTGGTTTCGCAGTGGATCAATGCGACGTGGGTGATGGTGCCGTCGGCGCGCAGCAGACGATCGACGTCAGCGGCGGTCGTCGGTTCGTCTTCAGCGGTTTCGAAGGTGCTGAAGGGGCGGCCGAGCACTTCGCAGATCTTCGCCAGACGCTTGCCATAGGCGCCGTTGATCAGCACCAGCACTTTGCCGTTGCGCGGCACCAGCGTGCCAATCGCCGCTTCCACCGCAAAGGTGCCGCTGCCTTGCAGGGGCACGCATTCATGGGTCGCCGCGCCGTTGAGGATCGCCAGCAATTGTTCGCAAAGGCTGGCGGTCAGTTGATTGAAGCGGTCATCCCATGACCCCCAGTCGACCATCATCGCCTGTCGGGTGCGGGCCGAAGTGGTCAACGGGCCGGGAGTGAGCAGGATGGGTTCGGCGATACTCATTCGTGTGTCCTCGGATTGCGCTGTGGGATGAAGCTACGGGGCATACGTTGCAATTCGCCGTTGCATCAATCAAATTGTTTGTTGTTATGCCAGCCATCAGTGAGAGTTATTCATGAACTTGTTCCAGCTCCGCGCCTTTGATGCCGTGGCCCGCGAAGGTAGCTTCACCCGCGCCGCCGCACGTCTGTTTATCAGCCAACCGGCGGTCACCGGGCACATCAAGGCGCTGGAGGAGCACTACCAGATCACTTTGCTGCGGCGTACTGCGCGACGAGTGGAGCTGACGGAGGAGGGCACCAAACTGGCGGCCATTACCCGGGCGATGTTCGGGCTGGCGGAAGAAGCGCAGACGATGCTCGAAGCCAACCGGCAACTGCTCACCGGGCGGCTGGAGGTGGCGGCGGATGGCCCGCACATGGTGATGCCGATGCTCGCCAGTCTGCGTGCGCGCTATCCGGGCATCACGGTCAATCTGCGGTTGGGCAATGCTCAGGAAACCCTGGCGGCGCTGTTATCGGAGCACGCCGATGTGGCCGTGCTGACTGAGGTCGAACCGCGCAAAGGTCTGCATTTGCAGGCGCTGAGCGAGTCGCGGATTTGCGCATTGGTGCCGGCAGGGCATCCGTGGGCGGCGCGATCTTCAGACGTGAGACTCAAAGAGCTGGATCAGGTGATCATGGTGCTGCGTGAGCCGAGTTCGATCACCCGGCGCACGTTTGACCAGGCCTGTACGCAGGCTTCGATTCAGCCACGCGTGCTGCTGGAGCTGGATAGCCGCGAGGCAGTGACGGAAGCCGTGGCGGCAGAACTGGGGGTGGGCGTGGTGTCCTCGGTGGAGGTCAGCCACGACCCGCGAGTGGTGGCGATTCCGATTGTTGGCGAGGGCCTGGTCAATCGGCACATGATCGGGTGCATGGAACGGCGACGGGAGTTGCGCCTGATTCAGGCCTTTTTTGGTCTCGCACCCGTTTGATAAACCGTGGTACTCCCTTCGCGAGCAGGCTCGCTCCCACATTCGACCGCGTTTCTTCTGGAGGAACCCGTTCCAATGTGGGAGCGAGCCTGCTCGCGAAGGGGCCGGCCCTGATTACGCCAGGCTCTCGCGAACCATGTCGAGAAACGTCGCCACCACTCGCCGCGAACTCTGCTCACGCAAACACACCAGCGTTTCGGTCAACCGCCGGGTGCAATCGATGATCGGCAGCGCACACACCCGCGAATCCGCGCCAAACTCCGCCGCCGAAACCACCCCGACACCAATCCCCACCACCACCGCCTCGCGTGCCGCTTCCCGGCCCTCGACCTGAATGGCCGGGCGTATGCGAAATCCGGCCCGGGCCATTTCCTCTTCCAGCGTCTGCCGCGTTACCGAACCGTGTTCGCGCAACACCAGCGGCGTGTCGTCGAGGTCGGCCAGGCAGATCGACTCGCGTTCGGCCCACGGATGATTACGCGACACGAACGCCACCATCGGGTCGTTGCGCAACGGCACGCACAGCAAGCGTTCATCACTGACATCGCGGCCCAGCAGCGCCAGATCGGCCTGATAGTTGAACAGCCGAAACAGCGATTCGTCGGTGTTGCCCGTCTCGATCTTCACGCTGATCCCCGGATAGCGCTCGCAAAACCGCGCGATCTGCGGCAGCACATGCACTGGCGCGTCCACCGCCAGAATCAGGCTGCCGGTCTGCAACGCCTGGGACTCCTGCAACAATTCCTGCGCTTCGGCTTCAATCACAAACAGACGCTGGGTGATTGCCAGCAAGCGCTCGCCCAGATCCGTCAGGCGTACCGAGCGTTTATTGCGATGAAACAGCAGAACGCCGAAGCGTTCTTCTAGTTTGCGCACCTGGTCGGAAATCGCCGGTTGCGTGAGGAAAAGCCGCTCGGCGGCTTTGGTGAAGCTTCCGTGTACGGCCACGGCATGAAACGCTTTGAGCTGAGCGTGGGAGACAGACATGGTGACTCCTGATTAAACGGTCAGTAACAAGCTGAGCTTATGTGTGAAATACGATAAATCGATTTTATTTATTAAACAGTAATTGCTTTGATCGGCTCACGCCATCGCTGACTGCCCGGTCGGGCAGCGGGGTTGGCGATGAGCCTGCGCGTGCAACAGCAGGACTCATCTGACCGGTATCGCCATAGGGATGGGGTGATATCGCAGTGCTCAACAATAAAAAACACAGGCGTTTACTCAACGATTCTGCCGGCACACTCACACCCTGAGGTCAGAACCACAATGAATAAGCACATCGGCACTATTGCGCGTTGGCGCATGCAGATTTTCGCGATCACCTGGCTGGCGTACGCCGCTTTCTACTTCACCCGCAAAGCGTTCTCTGTGGCCAAACTGGGCATCGGCGAAGACCCGACGTTCATGCTCGACAAGATGACCATGGCCAACCTCGATGCGATCTATCTGGCGGCTTACGCCATTGGCCAATTCACCTGGGGCATGCTCGCTGATCGCTTTGGCCCACGAGTCGTTGTGCTCGGTGGATTGCTGATTTCCGCGGCGGCGGCGCTGGTGATGGGCAGCTTCGCGACGCTGCCGATCTTCGCCACCTGCATGCTGATCCAGGGCTTGGCGCAGTCCACGGGCTGGTCGGGCCTGTGTAAAAACCTCGGCAGTTTTTTCCCTTCCGCACAGCGCGGGCGAGTGCTCGGGTTGTGGAGTTCCTGCTACGCGTTTGGCGGTTTGGTGGCGTCGCCATTCGCCGGTTGGTGGGCTTATACGCTGATCGGTACCTGGCACGCGGCGTTTATCTCCAGTGCGGTAGTGGTCGCCGTGGTGGCTGTTCTGTTCTTTATCTTCCAGCGCGACAAACCGGAAGACGTCGGTCTGCCGGCGGTGGAACCCGAGCCGGAACTGAGCGCTGCTGAGACCGAGGCCAACAGCAAACTCAGTGTGTGGGAGCCGTTGAAGGAGATCCTGCGCAACCGCACGGTGCTGGTGCTGGGCCTGGCGTATTTCATGCTGAAACCGGCGCGTTACGCGATTCTGTTGTGGGGCCCGGTGATCGTTTTCGAGCAAATGCCCAGCGTCGGCAAGGTTGGCGCGGCGATCATTCCCACCTCTTTTGAACTGGCCGGGTTGCTCGGGCCGATCATGATCGGTCTGGCTTCGGACAAACTTTTCGGCGCCCGGCGCATGCCAGCCTGCGTGCTGAGTCTGCTGGCGCTTACCGTAACGCTGGCGCTGTTCATGGGTGCCCTGCACACCGGCAGCGTGTTGCTGGTGGTGGCATTGCTGTTTGTCATGGGCCTGACCCTGTACGGCCCGGACTCGATGATCAGCGGTGCGGCCGCCATCGACTTCGGCAAAGCCAAGGCTGGCGCCACGGCGGCCGGATTCGTCAACGGCTGCGGCTCGGTCGGCGCGGTGCTCGGTGGCTTGCTGCCGGGTTACTTCGATTCGGTGACGGTGTTCATCGTCTTCGCCGGCTGCGCGCTGTTCTCGGCGCTCGTACTGATCCCGCACTGGAACAGTCGCCCGGTCGGGGTGATGGAGCCGCGCGCGTCGATTCCCAATTGCCCGCTGACGATCAAACCGCTGCGTACCTGAAAACCCTTTGCCTCGCGGCCTGCTGCGGCGTTCGCGGCAGGCTGTGTCGTGGCCCACTGACTGGAGAAAATCCATGAGACCGTTTTGGCTGGAGCAGGCCTTGCAGGCCGATACGTCGGCGACTTGTCTACCGCTGCAAGGCGAAGTCCGCACCGACGTGTGCATCGTCGGCGGCGGTTACACCGGGTTGTGGACGGCAATCATGCTCAAGCAACAGAACCCCGAACTCGATGTGTTGTTGATCGAGGCCGACATCTGCGGCGCCGGCGCCAGTGGACGCAACGGCGGCTGTGCGCTGTCGTGGTCGGCCAAATATTTCACCCTCGAGCGCTTGTTTGGCGTCGAGGAAGCAGTGCGCCTGGTCAAGGAATCCGAGCGCAGCATTCATGCCATCGGCGAGTTCTGCGAGCAGTACGGCGTCGATGCCGAATACCGTCTCGACGGCACCTTGTACACCGCGACCAATCAGGCGCAGGTCGGCTCGACGGATGCGGTGATCGCGGCGCTGGAGCGCAACGGGATCAATTCGTTCAGCCAGCGTCCGGTCGCCGATGTGCAGCGCATGGCCGGCTCGAGCAAGCACCTGGAAGGCTGGTTTTCGCCGGCGGCGGCCAGTGTGCAACCGGGCAAACTGGTGCGCGGACTGCGCCGGGTGGCATTGCAATTGGGCGTGAAAATCCACGAAAACACGGCGATGACCGGCCTCGAGGAAGGGCGCCCGGCGCGTATCCAGACCGCCAACGGCAACGTCATTGCCGACCGCGTGGTGCTGGCGATGAACGCGTGGATGGCGCGTGCCTTTCCACAGTTCGAACGCAGTGTGGCGATTGTCTCCAGCGACATGCTGATCACCGAACCGCGTCCGGATCTGTTGCAGGAAATCGGTTTGACCAGTGGCGTCACCGTGCTCGACTCGCGGATTTTCGTGCACTACTACCACAACACGGCGGACGGCCGGATCATGCTCGGCAAGGGCGGCAACACCTTTGCCTATGGCGGGCGAATGCTGCCGGTGTTCGATCAGCCGTCGCCGTATGCGGGGCTGCTCAAGCAAAGCCTGGGCGACTTTTTCCCGGCGTTTGCCGATGTGAAAATCGATGCAACGTGGAACGGGCCCTCGGATCGCTCGGTCACCGGGCTGCCGTTCTTTGGCCAGATGAGCAGTAGCGGCAATGTGTTTTACGGGTTTGGTTACTCCGGCAGCGGTGTCGGCCCGTGCCACATGGGCGGGCAGATTCTCGCGTCGCTGGTGCAGGGTCTGGATAATCCGTGGACGCGTTCACCGCTGGTCAACGGGCCGTTGGGTTATTTCCCGCCGGAGCCGATCCGCTACCTCGGTTCCCTGATGGTGCGCAACGCTATTCGCCGCAAGGAACGCGCCGAAGATCACGGCCGGCGCCCTCGGCATCTGGACGTGCGCCTGGCCAAATTCGCCGCTGCCGCGGGCAAGGCCGACAAAGGCTGAACCCCATAAATGGACCTCATCGTTCCCCTTGTAGGAGCTGCCGCACGCTGCGATCTTTTGATCTTGTTTTAAAAGACAACATCAAAAGATCGCAGCGTGCGGCAGCTCCTACAGGGGGTGGGGTTGGCAATCCATTGCAGCGTTTACAGGGAGTGGGGTTGGCAATCCATTGCAGCGTTTGCAGGGGCGGAGGTTGCCAATCCATAACGGCGTTTACAGGGGGTGCGGCTGATTGAGCAGCCAGTCGAGCAACAAGCTGTCGTCGTGCATGGGCGGTGTTTTTTGTGAGGGCGGATTGCGCTGGGTGCCCAGGCAAAGAATCGGTCGGTCCGGATCGCCGTCAAGGAAGCTCACCCACACTTCACTGCCCGCACAAGGCAAGTCATCGGGCGCGACTCGGCCATTGGCTCGGGTCATGGCAACCGGTAGCCAGATCGCATCGGTATCGGCGGTTGCCGATGGTTGCGCCGGCCACAACCTGACAGCGACGCGTCCTTGTTCGTCCAGTCGCGCCGGATGCCCCGCCGCGCCAAGCACTTGCGCCAGATGATAGCCGGCGATGCCGGGGCGCGGTTGTTTGAGCGGCGGGCGGAAGTCGCTTGACCAGGGCTGAGCGGTGAAGTCGTTGTGATAGCGATGTTCGCTCGGACGCGGGTCAAGAATCGATGGGTGCTGACCCTGGTGGCGTATCGAGGTGATCCGCCATTGTTCGTTGAAGCTGTTGATCGGATGCTCGGTCACTTGCAGCAAATGCCCGCTGAGTAAACCGATACAGTCACTGCGACCATTGATCGAACGAAGCTGGCAACGTTGTCGCTCCAGGTGACGCCGACTGCGTTGTTCACTGTGGCGTTGCTCCAGTGACGGCAGGCTTGGCTGCGCATTGGCCGGGGTCTGATTGGCAGCCGCTTCGCTGCTTGCCTGCGGCCCTCGATTGCGCACGGCGTGCAGCGTCGCAACAGGCGCGGCGTGGTGATGCTGGTAAAGCGCGCTGACACTCGGCAAGGGCGCTTGCGCATCATCGGTGAACGGCACCAGCGCCGGTTCCTGCGGCAAGCTCAAGCTGTCATCGGCGAACACGACAACGTGATTGTCCGCCCGGTGTTCAAAGTGATAATGGATACCTTCCTCTTCACAAAGCCTGTGCAGCAGCGCCAGATCGCTCTCGTCGAACTGGATGCAGAACGGCCGTGCCGGGTAGTGGCCCACGGTCATTTCAATCCGATAGCCATCGCCGGGCAAGGTATTTTCCGCGAGCAACTGCTGCAGAATCTGCGGCACGCTCTGTTGCACGAAAACACGCCGTTTGCTGGGTTGCGCCAACTTTTGCAGGGCTGGCACCACGACAAGTCGATAGCCGATCCGGTGGGTGCCGCGATGTTCGCAACTGGCACTGTGGATCATGCCGTGAATGCCATGCTGGTCGTCCAGGCGCAAAAATACGGGCTGCTGCAACAATGCGCCCGGCGTCACGGCGGGCGCCAGGCCAATCAGTTCGATGTCGAAGCGATAGGGCTGGTTGAGCGCTTCCTCGCCGTGAAAACGTAATACCGGCAGGCACAATCCGCTATCTATCAGGGTGAGGGTGAACGGACTTTCCTTGTCATTGAGCATTCGAGCGGGCTCTGTGAGGCAATACGGGTCTCAGAGGGTACGAAACCCCAGCGCTGAATGGTTATGTCAAAGGGGTTTTTCAGAATCGCCCTACAAGCTCTGGTGAAGAAGTCGATTCCACATCGGATTTTTTTGGTCGATTGCCGACTTTAGGCCGTATAAACTGGCCGGCACGCGTCGGCCAATAGATGTCTCGGCGCCACAGATCAAGAGAGTGAGTAATGGGCGCACAGTGGAAGGTTAAACACAAAGAAGCGGCAGCCAACGCCAAGGGCAAAATCTTCGGCAAACTGGTGAAAGAAATCACCATTGCTGCCCGCAACGGTGCCGATACCACCACCAACGCACACCTGCGTCTGGTGGTCGAACAGGCCAAGAAAGCCTCGATGCCGAAGGAAACCCTGGATCGCGCCATCAAGAAAGGCGCAGGTCTGTTGGGCGAAACCGTGCAATACCATCGCGTGACCTACGAAGGTTTTGCCCCGCACCAGGTACCGTTGATCGTCGAGTGCGTGACCGACAACATCAACCGCACCGTCGCGGAAATCCGCGTGGCATTCCGCAAAGGGCAACTGGGTGCTTCGGGCTCCGTGGCCTGGGATTTCAACCATGTGGGCATGATCGAAGCGTCGCCGGACAGCCCGGACGCCGATCCGGAAATGGCCGCGATCGAAGCCGGTGCCCAGGATTTCGAAGCGGGCGAAGAGGGCGCGACCCTGTTCCTGACCGATCCGACCGATCTGGATTCGGTGCAGAAAGCCCTGCCGGAACAAGGTTTCACCGTGCTGTCGGCCAAGCTGGGCTACCAGCCGAAGAACCCGGTCAGCGGCTTGAGCGATGAGCAGATGGCTGAAGTTGAAGCGTTCCTGGAAGGCCTCGACAACCATGACGACGTGCAGGACATGTTTGTCGGTCTGGCTGGCTGATCTGCTACAAAACTGACCTGTGGTGAGGGAGCTTGCTCCCGCTGGATGGCGAAGCCGTCCCAAAGCGACGACTGCTGCGCAGCCGAGCGGGAGCAAGCTCCCTCGCCACAGGGTTTGTATGAGTCAGAGATTGTGCAATTGCTCCACGACTTCACTGAACCCCGGCCGCGCCAGCACCTCCGGCTGACAGCAGCGCCGCTCCAGTGCTTCCAGCAGCACACGCCGCTCATCGCTCAACCCCGAGTCGATCCGCGCCAGCAGTTCTCCGAGCAAAATCCCGAACGCCCGCACCTCGATGCGTTGCAGCGCATGCGTTTCGGCATTGTCGGTGGTGGCATGAAACGACGCCGCACCGAAATCCCCGAGTAAACACTCACCCTGATCGTTCAACAGAATGTTGTGCCCATAGAGATCGCCGTGGGTGATGCCTTGCTGATGCAGATGCTCCGCTGCGGCGGCGATGCCCTTGGCAATGCTCAGCGCCACCTCGGCGGTGAAACGGCGATCCTCGGCATAGACATCCCGCGAGCACGACGCCAGGCTCGGCAATGCCGCGAGGTTGCGAAAGCTCGGATCAATCAGCTGCATCACCAGACCGTGCTGGCCATCGGGATGACCCTGAATACGGCCTTCCACGCGAATCAGATTCGGGTGCAGACCTGCGGTGATGCACGCGTTCATTTCGTGCAGCGGTGAGCCGTCGCTGGTCATCTCGCCTTTGTAAAGTTTCACCGCGACCGGTTGCTCCGAGCCATCGGCGCGTCGCCAGATCGCCCGGGAAATCACCCCGGAGGCGCCTTCGCCCAGTTGTTGCTCCAGACGCAGCGCCGACCAGTCGATCAGCGGGGTGGCTTCAAGGGCAGCGGCATCGGCCTCGGTTTCCAGCGGATTGCCGGCGTAAGCCAGCCACGTCAGGCTCGGCAATGTCAGCAGAGACTGCGGTAACTCGGTCAGGCGGTTGGCGGCGATGCGGATCAGTTCCAGGCGATGGCATTGGCTCAGCGACGATGGCAGCGATTGCAGGCGATTGCCCGCCAGCATGAGTTTTTGCAGGTAAGGGCGCTCACCGAGTTCGTTCGGCAGGGTTTCGATGCAGTTGTCGGTAAGGATCAGCCAGCGCAGTAACGGCGGCAGCGCGGCACCGGGAACCTCGACGATGCGGTTGGCCTTGAAGCCGATCATGCTCAGCGTGGCGCATTGGCCGAGGCAGGCGGGCAGTTCGGTGAACTGGTTGTCGGAGCAGAACAGCACACGCAGCCGGGTCAGGCGATGCAGATCATCCGGCAGGTTGCTCAAGGCATTGCCGCTGAGGTTGAGCACTTCGAGAGTATCGGCGAGGTCGAAGATCTGCGGCGGGAACTCGGTCAGGCCGCAGGACAGATCCAGCCGTGTAATGCCCGACAATTCGCCGGCGCGCAATTGAGCAAGGGTATGCATGAAGGACTTCGCAATAAAGGGTTCGCTGGGAATGGGCGACATCATAACGGCAGATGCCTGCCTGGCGCAGACCCAAGTGCGAAACTGCGCCTACAGGTGATGGGGAGTGGTTGTCAGGTTTTGCAACTGGCCCAATCGGCTGCGTGTGCGGGCCAGGTCGATGGTGTTGCCCGCCAGGCTTTCGTGCAACGGCAGTCGGCCCAGCAAGGTCAGGTGTTTGTCCTGGTCGTAGAGGACGTCGATCAAGTTGATGAAGCGTTGTTGCGCGGCGATCGAACATGCGTCCAGTAGCGGCAGGTGGTCGATGATCCAGTGGTCGAAACGCCGACACAGCTCCAGATAATCCATCACGGCTGTCGGCTGTTCGCACAGATCGTCGAAGGTAAAAGCGACACGCCGATCTTGATGCAGCCGTGCCCGAAACGGCCGCGTACCGACCATCAACGAAATGGCTGGCGCGTGCTCTGCTGGCAGATTCAGCGCCTGACGTTGGACCAGCGTGGCTGGCCACACGTAATGGCCCTGAGTGAACAGTTGATGCACAGAGTTGTGCGCCTGAGTGCGGTAGTCGTGTGGGCCGCCGACTTCCATGACCTGCATGCGCGAATTGATCAGCTCGATCACCGGTTTGAAACGTGCGTGGTAGAGCGGGTTGGGCAGCAAGCCTTCAGGCGGATAGTTGGAAGTGACCAGCAGTAAAATTCCGCGTTGGAACAATGCCTTGAACAGCCGAGTGATGAGCATCGCATCGCCAATGTCATGCACATGAAACTCGTCGAAACACAGCACGCGACAGTCCTGCAGCAGCTCATCGAGGGTGATGGCCAAGGCGTCATCCTGCTGGCGATGGCGGAACATGCCCTGATGCAATTGCGCAAAGAACTCATGGAAATGCAGGCGCCGCTTCTGCGTGATCGGCAACGCCTGAAAAAAGCCATCCAGTAACCAGCTCTTGCCGCGTCCGACCGCTCCATGCAGATAAAGGCTCGGCGGGGTGTGCGTTGAAGCGCCGAACAGCAGGCTGGCCTGCTGCGCCATGCAATCGATCACTCGCTGCTGGGCATGGCTGAGGGTGTAGCCCTGACTGCGCGCCTTGTTACGGAAGTAATCGCGGATCGACTGGGCACTGGCGTCATGGCCAGCGCTGGCGGGCAGGCCTTTGCCGAACAGGCGCCGCAACGCCGGCCAGCGCTGCGACAGTCGTGATCGTTTCGGCGGTTGGGCGGGCACTTTGCGTCACTCCGAGTCATCAATCCGGCCCCCGGGGGCGCGGCGGCACAGTGTAACCAGACGCGTAATCGATGCTCCAGCGCGGACGGTCGAAAATGGGCGGTCAGTGAACAACATTGTGCGGCGCGTACAGTTATTTTCAGCGAGATGATTCGGCCTGTTGCCAACCTCTCGAAACATATCTCGTCCGATCCATGGATCCAATCGACTGGCGCAATCGCCGTCCGTTGCTAACCTGAAACACAGTAACGACAACGCAAGCGCTCGCTGACAAGGAACCGGGCAGTGAATCTACGTGTGGTCATGGGCCTGCTGGGTGCGTGTGTTGCACCCGTATACGCAGCAGATCTTCAGGTCGAGGTACGCGTCGACGTGCAGCGCGGCTGCCAGTTGATCGGCCAGCAGCGCGAGGCCGGCATCGAACAGCTCGGCGTGCTTGATTTCGGCAGTACCGCGCGTCTCGACGACCCGGCCGGGCCACTCGCAGCGGCCTTGACCAACCAGCGGTTGCCACGCCTGGAATGCAACCCGGACACGCCCTATCAACTGCGCGTCGATGGCGGTTTGCACGGCGGTGTCGGCGAAGTTCGCTACATGGCCGGGGCGGCTGACAGCAAGCCGATTCCGTATCGCTTGTATCAGGACGCCGCGCGGCGAGTGCCGCTGGTGGTGGATGTGCCGGTCAGCGGTCGGGTGCCGGATACGGGCACCGTGGAGTTGCCGCTGTATGCGCGGATCGAACGTCTGGCGCAAGTACCGAAGGTCAGCCGCTATTCGGATCTGGTCAAAGTGACGGTCACCTGGTGATCGCCAGGTGGTGATTGGCAATCCGCCGGATGCGGGTTGTGCAAGGAAGGTGTTCAGCAATGAACGGGGCGGTTGAGTCATTCCTCAAGGAGCAGGGACGGACACAATGACAGGCAAACACTGGATGGTCGTGGCGGCAGGTACGCTGGCATTACTCGCGGACGACGCGCAAGCGGCGATGAGCGGGCAGATTCATGCACGGCTGATCCTCATTGCCGGTTGCGAAGTGACCAACACCGGCAACCCCTCCAGCCCGGTCAGCGATCTGGGCAAGCTTGACTTCGGCCTTCAGGGGCCGACCTGGAACGCACCGATCAAGGCCAGCCTCGACGGTGACAGCAGCGGCAGACTGAATGTCGCCTGCAACCCCTCGGTCACCGGTTTCACCGTCACCATCAACGGTGGCACTCATGGTGACGGCAATACCCGGCGCCTGAGCAACGGCCGCCAGACCATTCCCTACCAACTGTTCGTCGATCCCTCCGGCGCCCGGAGCTACAGCATCGGCCAACAACACAATTTCGCTGTCACCAGCGGTGCGCAGATACCGATTCCGGTATTTGGCTCGGTGGTGGCGAATACCCGCGCGGTTCCGGCAGGTGTCTATACCGACACCCTGACGGTGACGCTCGACTGGTAACCCCGTAGAGGACGGACACCATGCGTATGTATGCATCAAGGATAGGTTTGTCGCTGCTTGGGCTGGCGCTGGTTTCCAGTGCTCATGCCGCTACCACTGTCACCGGCCAGATCACCTCGAGCCTGATCCTGACCAGCAGTTGTCAGGTCAACGGCTCCGGCGGTTCGACCGGTCTGAACTTCGGTGCGTTGAATTTCGGCACCGCCAACAGCCTGTTCACCACCGCCACCGGGCAAGTGCTGGGCGGTGGCGGCGGGGCGTTGTCGATTCTTTGCTCCAGTGGCACCACGCCGACGGTCAAGGTCCGGGCCGGCTCCCATGACGGCATGTCACCGGGCGGTACGCGCGCGCTGTACGACGGCGTCGCCAATTATGTGCCGTACGATTTTTACACCGATGCCGGGCACTCGCAGCTGTTGGCGATTGACGGCACGATCAATCTGGCCGCCAGCACCGGCGTGGCGCAAACGGTGAATATCTACGGTCAGGCGGTGGGCAAGGCCGGTTTGCCGGCAGGGACCTACACCGACACTGTCGCTGTTGAACTGACGTTCTGATGCCATGCGCCGTCAAGGCTGCATCGCGCTGCTCCTGCTTTGTGCGGGCAGTGCTCCGCTGCCGCTGACCGCTGCGACCAGTCAGAGTTTTCAGGTCAGCGCCACGGTCACGGCGGGGTGTCTGGTGGTGGGCGGGGTGTCGAACTATGGCGGACTGAATTTCGGTACGCGTTCGGCCCTGGCCACCGGCACGGTGCAGGTCGCGCTGACCGGGGGCGTGCAATTGCAATGCACACCGGGAGTGTCGCTGAACATGAGCGTCGATGGCGGTCAGTACAACAGCAGTGGCCGGCACATGCAGATCAACAGTGGCAGCGCGCGGGTGGCGTATGCGCTGTTTCGTGATGCGGCGTACAGCCAGAGCCTGGGCATCGGCCAGAGTGTGGCGGTGGCCTACAGCGATGCGAACAACATCAGCCTGCCGATTTACGGTCAGGTGCAATTGCCGGGCAATCAGCCTGGGGGGACGTACAGCGACGTGTTGCAGGTGCAGCTGTCGTGGTGAGGCGAAGTCTGGATTGCCGACAAGGAGCAGGTCTATGGGATCAGTTACATCACGGCATTCACTGTTTCAGTGCGCGATGTTGGCGCTGGTCATGCTCGGGGCTGGTAATACGCATGCCGCCAGTTCGGTATTGATCTGGCCGATTGACCCGGTGCTGGAAGCCGATCAGCAGGCCAGTGCGTTATGGCTGGAGAACCGCGGTAACGAAACCGCCAATCTGCAGATTCGCGTCTTCAGCTGGAGCCAGAGCGGTTTCGAGGAGCAATACCAGAATCAACGTGACGTGATCGGCAGTCCGCCGGTGGCGAAGATCGAGCCGGGGCAAAAGCAACTGGTGCGGCTGACCCGAACCAAAGAGGTGCCACCGGGGCAGGAACTTGCTTATCGAATCATCATCGACGAAATCCCGTCCGCACAGCCGACCTCTGCTGAGGGCGGCAAGACCGCCGCCGCCATTCGTTTCCAGATGCGCTATTCGGTGCCGCTGTTTGCCTACGGCGCGGGGCTGTGGAGCAAAGAGGACAGCACTCGCCCGCGTGATCCGAAAGGCATCGGCCTGCCGCAATTGAGCTGGCGCACGGTGGCAGTGGAGGGACGGCCGTATGTGGAAGTGCGCAACCAGGGTGCGGTGCATGCACGGTTGACGGACGTGGCGATCAAACAGGGCGGGCAGAGCAAGCCATTGGCCGAGGGGCTGCTGGGGTACGTGTTGCCGGGCGCGGTGATGCGCTGGCCGGCACCGGGTGCTGCGGCGGGTGATTCGGCGTTGCAGGTGCGGGTCAATGGGGCGCCGCAGGTACAGAGCATCAGCCCGGCACGGTAGCCGGACGAAGATTTTTCAGATGTGCTTTTTGTGGCGAGGGGATTTAGCGAAACGTCGCACCGCCCCGATGGGCTGCGAAGCAGCCCCAAAGCTAGCAAGAGCGGTGTGTCAGGTTTAACGCGTGTTATGACTGCGTTGGGGCCGCTTCGCAGCCCATCGGGGATAAATCCCCTCGCCACAGTATTGGGTTGCGCCAGAAATACTCGGGTGTGACGAAAGGAGGATTGAGTCCATTGACGGACGTAAAGCGCGTATGAGCCCAGGATGGGCTCGCCGTATTCGGCGTCCGTTGTGGCTCATGACCGGCGCGTGTTGCCTGGTGTTCGTTCAACCATCCGGGGCCGGTGAACTGCCGCCGCCTCCCAGCGGCATGGAGGCCGTCAGCGATGCACAGCTGTTTCTCGAACTGGTGGTCAACCAGATGAATACCGGACGCGTGGTGGCGGTGGATCAGCGCGGTGGGCGGCTGTTTCTGCCGGGCACGGCGTTACGCGAAACCGGTATGAAACTGCCCGACGGTGTCGGTGCCGAAGTCGATCTCGACAGCCTGCCGGGGCTGCACAGCGATTACGACAGTGTCGGCCAGCGCCTGTTGCTGGATGTGCCGCCGGAGTGGTTGCCGGAGCAGTTCATCGGCAATCGCCAGAACTACCCGCGCACGCCGGCACTGAGCAGTTTCGGCGCGCTGTTCAACTACGACCTGTACCTCAACGACACCGACGATGCCGGCACCTATCTGGCGGCGTGGAACGAGGTGCGGCTGTTCGACAGTTGGGGCACGTTGTCCAATACCGGGCAATACCGACGCACCTTGTCCGGTGATTCGCTGAGTACGCTGAACAACGGCTACCTGCGTTACGACACGACGTGGCGTTACTCCGATGACGAGCGAATGCTCACCTACGAGGCGGGCGACGTCATCAGCGGCGCGTTGCCCTGGAGCAGTTCGGTGCGTCTGGGTGGCGTGCAGTTCTCCCGCGACTTTGCGGTGCGGCCGGACCTGGTGACCTATCCGTTGCCACAGTTTGCCGGGGAGGCGGCGGTGCCATCCTCGGTGGATCTGTTCATCAATGGCTACAAATCCAGCAGCGCGGATCTGCAACCGGGGCCGTATACGCTGACCAACATTCCGTTCATCAACGGTGCCGGCGAAGCAGTGGTGGTCACCACGGATGCGCTGGGGCGGCAGGTGTCGACCACGGTGCCCTTTTATGTGACCAGCAGTTTGTTGCAGAAGGGCCTGAGCGACTTTTCCGTGGCAGCCGGTACCTTGCGCCGCGACTACGCACTGAAGGATTTCAACTATGGGCCGGGCGTCACCTCCGGCAGTCTGCGGTATGGCGTCAGCGACAGCTTCACTCTGGAGAGCCATGCCGAAGCTGCGGAAAACCTGACCCTCGGCGGCCTCGGCGGAAACCTGCGCCTGGGCAATTTCGGCGTGCTCAACAGCGCCATCAGTCAGAGCCGTTTCGACGGTGACGGCGGCGAACAATTGAGCCTCGGCTATCAGTACAGCAATCAGCGTTTCAGCTTTTCTTACCAGCGCCTGCAACGTCACGATCAATACGCTGACCTGACCGTGGTCGACAGCCCCTACATCAGCCTCAGCCGTCGCAGCGAGCAGGCCACGCTGAGCCTCAACCTGGATCGTTGGGGCAGCCTCGGTGCCGGTTATTTCGATGTGCGTGCCGCCGACGATTCGCGCACGCGCCTGCTCAATTTGAGCTGGAGCAAACCGTTGTGGCGCAACAGCAGTTTTTATCTGTCGGCCAACCGCGAGATCGGCGACAGCAACTGGGCCGTGCAGGCGCAACTGGTGATCCCGTTCGATTTGCGTGGCAGCCTGGCGATCAGCAGCGAGCGCAGCAAAACCGGGCAAACCCAGCAGCGCGTCAACTACAGCCGTTCGGTACCGACCGAGGGCGGGGTCGGCTTCAATCTGGGGTACGCCAAGGGTGATGGCGCCGATTATCGTCAGGCCGACGTGACCTGGCGTCTGCAATCGGTGCAGTTGCAGGCCGGCGTGTATGGCACGTCCGACGCCGAAACCCGTTGGGCCGATGCCAGTGGATCGCTGGTGTGGATGGATCGGCAAGTGTTCGCCGCCAACCGTATCGACGATGCATTTGTGGTGGTCAGCACCGATGGTTTTGCCGACATTCCGGTGCGCTACGAAAACCAGCAAGTGGGGCAGACCGATAAAAACGGTCATCTCCTGGTGCCGTGGAGCAGTGCCTATTACCGCGGCAAGTACGAAATCGATCCGCTGAACCTGCCGCCGAATGTGCGCAGCCCCAACGTCGAACAGCGCATCGCGGTACGCCGTGGCAGCGGTTACCTGCTCGAGTTCCCACTGAGCAGAATCATTGCCGCGAGCATTGTTCTGGTCGACGCGCAGCAACGTGAGCTGCCGTTGGGCGCAGGCGTGCTGCATGAGCAGAGCGGCACGCGCACGGTGGTCGGTTGGGATGGCCTGGTCTATCTGGAAAACCTGCAGGCGCAGAACTCGCTGCAGGTGACGCTGGCGGACGGCAAAACCTGCAAGGCGCAGTTCGATGTCGACATGAACCAGAACCAGGTGCCGCTGATCGGCCCGCTGGTGTGCCAATGATCGGCGCACGCTGGCTTCTGGGGTTGGCGTTGTTGTTGCCGGGGGCGGCGCAGGCCTTGTGTTCGGTGGTCAGCACCACACCGGCGGCCTTCGGAACGCTCAGTTCGATTGCCGTGCGCACCACGTCGCAACCCAGTTCCACGCTCAATGGCGGGTTGAGTTGCACCGGCTCGTTGCTGTCACTGCTCACCAGCAATGACCACTTCTGGGGCACGGTCTCGTCGACCCAGAGCGGATTGCTCGGACCGACCGGCGATGTCATCAGCTACACGGTCTACGCCAACAACAGCACCAGTTACCCGCTGACGCGCGGCACGGCGTATGACTTCGCCCGCAATGGCATCATCGATGCCCTGGGTCTGCTGGGCGGTACGACTCCGAAAACCGTGCCGCTCTACCTGGGGACGACCATCGGCAGCAACGTCGCAGCGGGGGTGTACACCGAAACCCTGAGCATCTTCTGGAACTGGAATTACTGTTCGGGAATCGGCATCGGCAGCGTGTGCCTGGGCCGCGATATCAACAGCGGCACCACCACGTTGACCGTGAACCTTACCGTCTCCAACGATTGCACGATCACCGCACCTAATATTGCGTTCGGCAGCGCTCCGGTGATCAGCGCGTTCACTCCGGTCACCGGACAGACCATCAATCTGGCCTGCACCAAGGGCAGCGCCTACACCGTGGGCCTGAGCGACGGGCAAAACCCGGTCAGCGCGGGTGGACGGCGCCGGATGATTTCCGGGAGCAACTATCTGGCCTATGACATTTTCAAAAGTGCCGGCACGACGCGCTGGGGCAGCGTGGGGGCGGCACGTCGGGCGAGTAGCGATGCCGAGGTCAATCCGGGCAACGGGCTAGGGACTGGTAGCCAGATTTTCAATTACAACGCAAAGATCTATACCGACCAGACCACACCGCCGGCGGGGACGTATCTGGACAATGTGGTGCTGGATGTGGGGTTCTGACTTGACTCGAATCCCCTCTGACTCGGCTCGGTTCCCTTTTGACCTGACTCCGTTCCTGTAGGAGCTGTCGAGTGAAACGAGGCTGCGATCTTTTGATCTTGTTTTTAAGGTTCAAGATCAAAAGATCGCAGCGTGCCGCAGCTCCTACAGAGGGCGATTCAGAACTGAATGGATTGTTTCAGCAGGGGGGCGGCCGGCGTATCAACCGGGCTGACCATCGCATAGTTGTAACCACCGCCCGACCAGTATTCGGCCTGCAAATCGCCATCGTTGCGGCTGCCTCGCGGCAAAAAGGTGTTTTTCGGGCCTGGTGGGCGAACGTAGAAGCTCACTTTGTGCCCACTCGAATCCTCATACATCACCATCGCCGCCGGGCCTTCATCGGTGCTGAGCAGACGCCCGCTGACCGGGTGGAAGCCGGCAGTCGTCAGATCAGGCAAACGACGGGCCTGAGTGAAATAGCGGTCGAGCCAGTGCTGCATACCGCCATCGCCTGCCACCTGGTAATCCGCCGGCAGCATGCCTTGCTGGGCAATCAGTCGATAAGCCTGCAACGCGTCGGTCATGGGTAATACAGAGGAGCGCACGAGGGTCATTTCCCGCGCCTGCCAGCCGCTGAAACCGCCGACGCTCACCGCGATCAGCAACACCGCGGCGCTGGCCAGATGTCGGCGTGACTGACGCTTCTGGCGCTGGCGAATCATCGCCGGATCAAGCGCTGGATTCATCGGTTGTTGCAACGCACCGCTCAGCGCCGCGCGCAATTGCTGGGCATCCTGTTGCCAGGCGCGAACTTGCGCGGCTTCATCCGGATGGCTCGCCAGCCAGGTTTCCAGCACACGCCGGTCGGCGTCGCTGAGTTGGTGGTCGACAAAAGCGTGCAGGTCACGCTCGTTGGGAGGCATGCTGATCATTTGAGTATCCGCAAAGAAGGGCTGCTGATTTCGCCGTCGCTGAGTTGGCGCAAGGCCTGGCGGGCGCGGGACAGGCGCGACATCACGGTGCCGATCGGGGCGCCGAGAATCTCGGCGACCTCTTTATAGGAAAGGCCTTCGACCGAGACCATGAGCAGCAGGGCGCGCTGTTCAGTGGGCAGTCGGTCGAAGGCTTGCAGGGTCGATTGGGCGATCACGGTGCGTTCCGCCGAGGGCTCGGCATCGTCGCGTCCGGTGAAAAACTCGAGCATCCGCGCATAGCGGCGCGAACGACGATGGGCATCGAGAAACTGCCGATACAGGATCGCGAACAGCCAGGCACGCAAGTCGCCGTCGGCGCGTTTATCACCCCAACTCGACAGTGCCCGCTCAAGGCAAGCCTGTACCAGATCGTCGGCGCTGCTGCTGTTGTGTGTCAGTGACACGGCAAAGCGGCGCAATCTGGGGATCAGCTCACGCAGTTGTTCATCGAGTGCGTTCATGCCGAGGTTTTCATCGAAGGCAATACCCTGAGCCAAAAAGACAGTGTTGAGAAGGAAGACGCCCCTCAGCGAAGCTTATTCCATCGTCGTAGCTGTAAGTTTTTATCCTTCGTTTTGTAGGATGGCTCTCCGCGAGTTGTAGTCCGTGTAATGGATTTCAATTTCCCTGCTCAACCCATTTGAAAGGCGCGTTTTTCTACCGGTGCAGCCAAGGCCACCGATGAGGGACGTGACCAGAAAATGGTTGAAATCAGAAAAGGGAAATTTCCAATGAATGCGTTCGCGATAACTAATCGGTCGACACGGGGCTTCGATTCCCGGTTGAAAGTTCAGTCCAACCCATGGCAGCGCTTTGGCTGCGGCCCAACAGTCGAGCCTGACGCGACGTTGATTCATCGTGCAATCGAAGCACAAGCCCTTGCCCGACCTCAGGCTGTCGCCGCTCGGCATCAGGGCCATTCCATCACCTATGGCGAACTGAACCGCCAGGCTAATCGACTCGCCGCAGTGTTGCTCAAACAAGGTGTGTTACCGGGCGACCATTTGGCACTGTTCGTCGAAAGGTCGATTCCGATGCTGGTGGGCATGCTGGCCACGCTGAAAGTCGGGGCCGCCTATATTCCGCAGCATGTGGGCATTACCCCCGCTGCGCAATTGCGCCACATCATGGACGTCGCCCGGGTGCGGGTGGTCCTGACTCTATCCGAACTGGCACCGGCGATTCCGCTGGCCACGGCACAACACTGCATCCACCTGGATGAATTCATCCGTGTCGCCAGTGTGGTCGCGGACGAACTGAATACCTTTGGCGCAACATCATCAGCTGACTCACTGTGTTTTGTATTGTTTACGTCGGGCACCACCGGACTGCCCAACGGCGTACGTGTGACTCAGCGCAACGTCTGCAACATTCTGCTGACCGAGCCCGGCAATCTCGGCATGCGACCGGGGTTGAAAGTCGGCCAGATCCTCAACATCGCGTTCGATATGGCGGCCTGGGAAGTGCTGGGGTGTCTGGCCCATGGTGCGACGCTTATGATCCGAGGCAAGGACATCGCGCAGACCGCTGAACAGTGTGACGTGTTAATCGCGACTCCGTCGATTCTTGCCACGCTTGACCCCGCTCGTTGTGGCCAAGTGAAGGTGGTCGCTTTGGCGGGTGAGCCTTGCCCACAGCCGTTGGCGGATCGCTGGGCAGCGATTTGCACGTTTTACAATGCGTGTGGGCCGACCGAAACCACGATCGTCAATACTATGCAGCACTATCGGGGCTCGGGAGCACTGACGATTGGCAAGCCAACGCCCAACAACACAGTGTACGTGCTCGATGAAGCAGGGCAACTTTGCGAGCCGGGTGAGCAGGGCGAGATGTGGGCGGGCGGCGATTGCGTGACGGCGGGTTATCTGGGCAATGCTCAACTGACCCGTGAGCGTTATCGGCCCGACCCATTTCTGGGCGAGGGGCGCGTGATGTTCCGGACCCGCGATCTGGGGCGCTGGACGGCAGACGGTGAGCTTGAGCACCTGGGGCGTGTCGATGATCAGGTAAAGGTCAGGGGCTTTCGGGTTGAGCTCGACTCGGTGTCTGCGGCCTTGGAGTCTGCGCCGAACTGTGAGCGCGCGGTCACACTGAAGCTCGATAATCGTCATCTGGTAGCCTTCGTCTATCCCGCCAGAACTGACGTCGATGCGGCGCGAGTCTGCTGTGAAGCACGGCTTGCCTACTATTGTGTGCCTTCGCTGATTCTCGCTGTGGATGAGATTCCGCTCACGTCCCGGGGCAAAATCGACAAGCGATTATTGCTCGAGTGGGCTGTGGCGCATCAGACCTCAAATGCCGGCGTCGATGCTCAGGTGAAGGCATGAACGGGCCTGATTTGAACATCGTTTTACCTGCTCGACGGGTGCTCTGGCGGCGCCTGGGAACGCTGCCGATGTTCTCGCATTACAATCGTCTGGTTGTGCTGGTGCTGGCCTGCAATATCGCCGTGCTGGTTTACGGCATCAAGGTCGGGCAATGGTGGTCGATCGCCGGTGCGGATTTGCAGACGTTGTCCGGGCTGGTGGTTGCTAACCTCTCGCTGGCCATACTGATTCGTCAGCAGTACCTCATCAATCTGTTGTTCTGGCTGGCTACCCGGGCGCCCACCAGCTGGCCGCTGGCGATTCGGCGAACGCTGGCCAAGGTCTACCACTTCGGCGGGCTGCACAGCGGTGGGGCGATGGCTGCGATTGCGTGGTTTGCGTTGTTGTTCGGTTCGATGCTCTGGCAGCGGTTCCAGGGGCCGGGCGGTGTTTCGCTGACCTTGATTGGATTGAGTGGCGGGCTGCTAGGGTTAATGTTGGTGGTGGCAATTATGGCCATGCCGGCAATTCGCGGGCGATTCCACAATGCATTCGAACGAACTCACCGTTTTGCCGGATGGGCTGCACTTGCGATGTTCTGGGCGATGACGCTGGTGTCTGCCCGAGAGCAGAATCCAACGGTTGCGATGATGGACGTTCTTTCTGCGTCTGCCTCGTTCTGGGTGTTGCTGCTGGTGACGTTCAGCATCGCGTTGCCCTGGCTGCATTTGCGAAAAGTGCCTGTCAGTCTGGTTCGGCCTTCGTCACATGCAGTGATTGCCCACTTCAATCACCACACACCGTTTGCCGGGTCCGCGACGGCCATCAGCCGTAGTCCGCTGTGGGAATGGCATTCCTTCGCCAATATTCCTACGCCAGGGCAGGACGGTTTCCGACTGATTATTTCCCGTGCCGGCGACTGGACCGGTGCTTTTATCGAGCAGGCGCCAACGCATGTTTGGGTCAAGGGCATCACCACCGCAGGCGTGGCGCACATTGAAACGCTGTTCAAATCGGTGGTGTATATCGCCACCGGCAGCGGTATCGGGCCGGTGCTGCCACATTTGTTGGCCAGACAAGTGCCCATACGCTTGATCTGGTCGACTCGCAGTCCGAGAGCCACCTACGGCGATCCGCTGGTGGACGAAATCCTCAAGGCCCAGCCTGACGCCCTGATCTGGGACACGGACGTGCGGGGAAAACCCGATCTGGTGACACTGGCTTACACCGCCGTAGAGTCGTTCGGCGCTGAAGCGGTCATTTGCATCTCCAATCAGACATTGACTGAGCGCGTGGTCGAGGAAATGGAAGCTCGGGGCATACCGGCCTACGGCGCTATCTGGGATTCCTGACAAGGCTGCGAAGTTTTTCTGACAGACACTTTTTTCAAGGAATGAGATGAACATGAATCTACTGATTGAACGACTGGGCCGGGTTGTGCTGATCCGGCTGAATCGCCCGCAAGCCCGAAATGCCCTGAGTGCGCAGATGATGCAGGAGCTGTTGGATACTCTTCGTGGGCTGGATGCTGATCCGGATGTGGGTTGTTTCGTGATTACCGGTACGAAGGAGTATTTTGCTGCGGGCGCAGATATCAAGGAAATGTACGCGAAATCCTGCGTGGAAATGATCCAGGAAGATTACTTTGCCGGATGGGATGCTTTCACCGGATTTCGGACGCCGAAGGTAGCAGCCGTCGCGGGTTTTGCCTATGGCGGTGGCTGTGAGTTGGCGATGATGTGTGATGTGATCATCGCGGCTGAATGTGCGAAGTTTGCGTTGCCGGAAATTACTCTGGGTGTAATGCCGGGCATGGGCGGAACTCAACGGTTGACGCGCGCAATAGGTCGGGCAAAAGCCATGGACATGATTCTCACCGGACGTTCTATCAACGCCAGGGAGGCCGAACAGGCGGGACTGGTGTCGCGTGTAACGGCCACCGATCAATTGCTCGAACAGGCACTGGCGGTTGCGCAGCGGATTGCCGGATTTTCAGGTGCGGCGACGATGGCTGCCCGCGAAGCGGTAGATCGTGCGCAAGAATCAACACTGCGCGAAGGCATATTGTTTGAGCGTCGGGTATTTCATGGCTTGTTTGCCACCCCCGGGCAGAAAGAGGGGATGCAGGCGTTTCTGGAGAAGCGTGAACCCCGATTCGAGCATGTTTAAATTACTCAAACGCAGCATCACACGTAGTGCGGTGAAAGAAACTACAGTTCAAAGGGAATAAACCTACGAGGCGTGCGTCTCATAGCACCTTTCCCTATGGCCATTGGCCCTGGAGTCTTTCATGGTTGATCGCATCTCACCCGATAGCAAGAGGCCCGGCGGGCCGCAACGCCCGCCATTGAGTGCGGCGAGCCTGATACTGCGTCTGGGCGGCATTGCCGTGGTGGTCGCTGCTGCGGCCGGGGCATTTGCCTACGTTCACGGTAACTTTGACCCACAGCGTCTGACGCCCAAAGCGCTGGTCGATGTGCTGGAAAAGAACAACGGCGTGCACCCGGGATTCCGTCGTAATCACGCCAAAGGCGTATGCGTGATCGGGCATTTCGAGAGCAGTGGCGAGGCGCGAGTGTTCTCCACCGCGCAGGTGTTCAATGAGCCACGCACTCCGGTGGTCGGGCGTTTCGCGCTGCCGGCGGGCAACCCTTATGCGCCGGACAGCAGTGTGCCGATCCGCAGTCTGGCGCTGCGATTTACCCAGGCCAATGGTCAGCAATGGCGCACGGGGATGAACAGCATGCCGGTGTTCCCGGTGGGCACGCCTGAGGCGTTCTATCAATTGCAGCAGGCGCAGTCGCCGGACCCGGCCACCGGTAAACCGGATCCAGCCAAGGTGCCGGCATTCTTCGCCTCGCACCCGGAAGCGGTGCCGTTTCTGACGTGGGTCAAGACCGCCAAGCCGTCGGCCAGTTATGCCACCGAAACCTATAACAGCATCAACGCGTTCTATCTGGTCGACGCCAGCGGCAAGAAGCAGGCAGTGCGCTGGAGCATGACGCCGTTGGCGCAAGACGCTGCCGGTGCCAGTGCGCCTGAGGGCGCCGACTTTCTGGAAAAAGACCTGGTGCAACGCTTGGCGGCCGCACCGCTGCGTTTTCAGTTGAACATCACCCTGGCGAATGCCGATGACCCGGTCAACGACGCCAGCAAAACCTGGCCCGCCGGGCGCAAGGTGTTGAACGCCGGCACGTTGGTGCTGGAAAAGACCCAGCCGCAACTCAGTGGCGAGTGCCGCGACATCAACTACGACCCGCTGGTGCTGCCGGCTGGCATTCAAGGTTCCGACGACCCGTTGCTCGCCGCACGCTCGGCCGGTTACGCCGATTCCTATCTGCGCCGCACCAGCGAAGTCAGCCAGTTGCCCGCCGCCAAACAGGAGGCTCGTCAATGAGCACTCAACCGACTCATTTCGCGCTGCTGGCGCGGTTGCTGCACTGGCTGATGGCGCTGATGATCATTGCGATGCTGTTTATCGGCGCCGGTATGGTCACCTCGGTGTCAGAACGGCATGAATGGCTGATCCATCTGCACAAGCCGTTGGGGATTGCGATTCTCGCGCTGGTGATCGTGCGCCTGCTGGTGCGTTTCTCGACTCGCCAGCCACCGCTGCCGGCGGACCTGCCGGACTGGCAGGTGCTGGCGGCAAAGGCTTCGCACGTTTTGCTGTATGCGCTGATGCTGGTGCTGCCGGTGATCGGCTGGGCGATGATCAGCGCTTCGGGCGAGCCCGTCATGCTCAGCAGTTCGTTGCAGTTACCGTCGATTGTGCCGGCGGATGCGCAGCTGTTTGCGTTGCTGCGCAAGGCGCATGGGTATCTGGCCTACCTGTTGTTCCTGACGGTGCTGCTGCATTTGGCGGCGGCGCTGTTTCATGGCTGGGTGCGCCGCGACGAAGTGCTCGACAGCATGTTGCGCGGGCGCGATCGCGATTAACCCGGTTGAGCGGCGCATCGTGCGGATGCGCCGCTTTTCAACGTCAGCCACCAATATCCCAGTGCTACAGCATTAATACCGGCGCCGAGCAGGCACACGCCGCTCCAGCCGGCCCACGCATACATGGCGGTCGAACCGATCGAGCCCAGAGCGCTACCGATCGAATAGAACAACATGTAACCGGCGGTGAGGCGGCTTTGTGCTTCGGGTCGCACGCTGTAGATCATGCTCTGGCTGGTGACATGCACGGCTTGCAGGCCCAGATCCAGAGTGATCACGCCGAGCAACAACGCCCATAGCGAAGATTGTGTGAGGGCGATCGGCAGCCACGAGCCGAGCATCAGCAGCAGAGAAAGTCCGCTGACCCATTGGCCCAGGCCGCGATCAGCCAGGTGTCCGGCACGCGCAGCAGCCAGTGCACCTGCTGCACCGGCCAGTCCGAACAGGCCGATTTCGCTGTGCGACAACGAGAGAGGTGGCGCGGCCAAAGGCAACACCATCGGTGTCCACAGCACCATGGCGCTGGCGAACGTCAGCAGGGCGAGCAGCGCTCGTTGGCGCAGGACGGGCTCTTCCTTGAACAGGACGAATACCGAGGCGATCAATGCGCGGTAGGTCGACGCCGGTTGTGGCTTTTCATCCTTGGGCAATACGCGAAGCAGCAGCAAGCCCATCAATAACGTCAGGCCCGCCGACAGCCAATAGATTGCGCGCCATCCGGCCAGATCAGCCATTGCTCCTGCGACAGTCCGCGCCAGCAAGATGCCGACGACGATGCCGCTGGTGACCACACCCACCACTCGGCCACGTTGTGCCGGGATCGCCAGAGTCGCGGCATAGGCCACCAGCACTTGCGTGACCACGGCAAGCAAACCGGTCAGCGTCATGCCCAGCAGCAGCCACACACTGTCAGGTGCCGAAGCAATCATCAGCAACGCGCAGGCTGAAAGCAGTGTCTGCGTGACGATCAATCGCCGTCGGTTGAGCAGATCCCCCAGCGGCACCAGCAGCACCAATCCGACGCCGTAACCCACCTGCGTCAGGGTAATAACGATGCCAATGGTCGCCGGCGGCAGAGCGAATGCGTCGGCCATGGCATCCAGCAGTGGCTGGGCGTAATACACATTGCCCACGGCGAGGCCGCAGGCAACGGCGAAGAGCAGCACCACGCTGTTACTGAGTGAGTGAGGTTTCATACCCGGATCCATTTTAGGTTTCAAATTAAAACCGGAATCACGGTAAGTATTTTGGTTTTATTTTGCAACCTGATTGATCGAATCTGTGGGCCACACAATGCAAAAGATCGCAGACAAGCTGCGATCTTTTGTAGATACCGGGGGAGGGATCAGCGCAGGGTATCGACCATGTCTGCAATAGTGGTCAGCACGTCCTTGCCCAGCTGTTTCGAGCGTTTGCCCGACCAGCCGGTTTCCGGGTTTGGCGCGTCGTCGTGATCCTTGAACGGCATTTCCAGGGTCAGTGCGAGGCAGTCGTACTTCTGGCCGACGCTGTTGCACGCCAGGGTCATGTTGGCCTGGCCCGGTTCGTCGCGGGTATAGCCGTACTTGGTCTGGAAGTCCCTGGTGGTGTGTTTCAGGTGGCTGCGGAAATGCTCCTCGAGTTTCTCGATCCGTGGCGTGTAACCTGGATTGCCCTCGCAACCCGCGGTGAATACGTGAGGGATTTCTTCATCACCGTGTACATCAAGGAACAGATCGACGCCGTACTTTTCCATCTGCTGCTGGACAAAAAGTACCTCTGGGCTGACTTCCTGGCTGGCATTCTGCCAAGCACGGTTCAGGTCCTGGCCCATCGCGTTGGTGCGCAGATGGCCATGGAAAGCGCCGTCCGGGTTCATGTTCGGCACCAGGTACAGTTCGGCGCTGGCGAGCAGTTTGTTCAGTACCGGATCTTCGTGTTTTTCCAGACGCTCGATCACGCCTTCCATGAACCATTCGGCCATGTGCTCGCCCGGATGCTGTTGGGCGATGATCCAGACTTTGCGCTGGCCTTCGGCGCCGCTGCCTTTGCGCAGCAGTTGAATGTCGCGGCCCTCGACGCTCTTGCCGGTCGCCAGCAACTCGGTGCCGGCCTTGGTCAGCGCTTGCTCGATCAGCCAGTCGTGACGGCCTCGACTATAGGGTTCGAAGTAGGCGAACCAGGCGTGAGTCTGCTCGGCTTCGAGGCAAAAACGCAGGCTGTCGCCTTCGAATTGGGTCGGAATGCGGAACCAGTTGACGTGGTCGTAGGAAGCGACGGCCTGATAGCCGGTCCAGGCTTTGTTATAGGAGGACTGGCTGGCGTTGACCAGGCGAAACCAGTGTTCCTGATGGACATGCAGGCCGCTGGCCTTGAAGTGGAACCACTGGAAGTGCGCGCTGCGGGTGTCTGGTCGGATGGCCAGAACCGGGTTGAGCGGATTGCTGATGTCGATGACTTGGATATTGCCGCTGTCGAAGTTGGCGCTGATGTCGAACGAAGATTTGGCCACGGTCATAATCGGTTCCTGAATATGATTTTTATGGCGGCTACTTTACACGCAAGACAGAGGTGAAACCGAGGGAAATTGCGGGGTGTGGCGGGGGCGTCCTCCATGACGCGGATGCAGCTTAGAGGCTGTGCGATTGATTCTCAAGTGCTAATTGTCATTAGTTTGGCCCAATGTGGCCGGGCTTGGCTTGCTAACCGATATTCTTTTGATATTATCCGCGCCATCGAATTTGCAGCACCTGAAGACTTCATTAGCCTGAAGCCATAAGCCCGAATAACGGGTAAAAAAAGACCCGGCAAAAAGCCGGGTCAAAAACCGTGATTAGCCTGATGAGGAGATAGTCCAGAAGACCGACCTAAGGTCTCTGGTCCATCGACTGATCTCGCGACCAGTTGCTTGCAATAATAATCATTATCATTTGCAAGTCAAATGTTTTTATCTGCGCGATTGGAAAATTCTTTCCTGTCCGCGCGAAATCCCCTTCTTCAGACTTCTTCGCCATCGAGCGAATGGTCGACCATCGCCCGCGCCATATCCACCATATGCACCACTGAAAACGCCAGGTCGCGACTCGCGCCTTGCAGGTTCTCTGCTGCCTTGAATGCGGTCGCCGCCGCACAACGCAACAGATCCGAGGCATGCACCAATGCCTCTTCGCCACTGAGATGACGTCTGACGTCGAAAAATCGCTCATCGACCTCAGGTTCTGACACAGCAGGTTTCAAGTAATAGTCGAGGGCGCGCTGCGCCGCGGCGTTGCCTTGTGGTGAGGTGAACGTGGTGTCCATTTGCAGATCGGGCAAGTCTTTGCTGCTGATATTCATGATCGGGACCACTCCTTGTTCGATTGAAAGTCCGTGGCTTCAGAATAGTACGATGCGTAGTTGTGACTAGGATTTAAATACTACAATATGTGTTTTGTCGGCCGAAGGCGTCCGCGTAAGGTGCCGGATATGGATAAATGGATTGAGTTGGTCAAGGCCAAGATGAGTGAACTCAAAATCACTCAAACAGAGCTCGGAGAGCGCGTCGGCATGTCCCAGGGCGGGATCGGCCATTGGCTGAACAAACGCCGCGAGCCGGGTATCACGCAAATGAATCGCGTGCTGCAAGCACTCGGGATGGACTTTCTCGAAGTGGTGCTGTTGATTCGTGAACCGCAAGTCACCCCGGACGACGACATGCCGCTGGCGCAGAAGTACAACCCGTACTTCCGCTACCCGGTCAGCGATTGGCGGACGCCGTGCGAAGTTCGCGAAGACGGTCAGCCTGCCTATGTTGTAGCGACGGACAAGCAGGTTTTCCAGCTGACGGACTACCATGCCCGTGGGGCGGCGTTCTGGCTGACGGTGGCCGGGAATTCGATGACCGCACCCAGCGGCCCGAGCATTGCCGAAGGCATGTTGATCCTGGTGGATCCGGAGGTGGAAGCGGTGCCCGGGAAACTGGTGATCGCCCAGTGGACCGACAGCGAGGAAGCGATCTTCCGCAAGCTGGATGAAGAGGGCGGCCAGCGTTACCTGATACCGCTCAATCCGACCTGGCCGAAAGCCCTGTTTACCGATGACTGTCGAATCATCGGCGTAGTGGTTCAGGCAACGGCGCGTTTCTAGTCAGATCGATCCTCGTCAGGCGTAGGATCGATCCCCGCATTTACACTTCTTCCAATTCAACCAGAGCGCTGCCTTCGCCGACCATTTCACCTTCCTGACAGTACAGCGCTTTGATCACCCCGGCATGCGGCGCGCGGATACTGTGTTCCATCTTCATGGCTTCCAGCACCACCAGTTGCGCACCGGCCTCGACAGACTGCCCGGCTTCGACCAGAACACGCACGATGCTGCCGTTCATGGGCGCAGTCAGGCCACCCTGATGACTATGGCTGGCTTCGACAGCGCTGATCGGGTCATAGGCCTGAATGCGCCGCAACTCGCCTTCCCATTGCAGAAACAATGAATCGCCCTGGCGCATCGCACGCAAGCAACGACGTACGCCGTCGTGCTCGACAACCAGGGTTTCACCGGAAAGTTTCGCGTCGTTACTGGCGCCCAATGTCAGCGCTCGGTCCTGGCCTTCGCAACTCAAATGCACAGTGATTTCCTGCGGCAGACCTGCACGCAAACCACTGTTCAATGCCCATGGCGAACTCGGGTCATCTTTGCGTGCAAGCGCCGGCAGGCTCTGCGCGAACGCCTGCGCTGCGGCATTCCAGAACGCGTCACTCAACTCGCCAGGAGTCGGCAACAGTTGCTCCTGGTAACGCGGAATAAACCCGGTATCCAGTTCCGCCGCGGCAAACGCAGGATGAGCGATGATCCGGCGCAGAAAATTGATGTTGGTCTTCAGCCCGCCAATGGCGAATCCATCGAGCATGCTCAACAGACGCAGGCGCGCCTGTTCACGATCCTCGCCCCAGGCAATCAGCTTGCCGAGCATCGGGTCGTAGAACGGCGAAATCTCGTCACCTTCTTCAACGCCGCTATCGACCCGACGTCCCGGACCCTCAGTCGATTCGCGATACAACTCCAGACGCCCGGTGGCCGGCAGGAAATCGTTCGACGGGTCTTCGGCATACAAGCGGACTTCAATCGCGTGGCCGTTGAGCGGCACTTGCGCCTGGGTGATCGGCAGCGCTTCGCCACGGGCAACGCGAATCTGCCACGCCACCAGATCCAGTCCGGTGATGGCTTCGGTCACCGGATGCTCGACTTGCAGTCGCGTGTTCATCTCCATGAAGAAGAACTCGCCGCGTGCATCCAGCAGGAACTCCACGGTGCCGGCGCCGACATAACCGATCACCTGCGCGGAACGCACTGCCGCCTCACCCATTGCGCGCCGCAGTTCGGGCGTCAGGCCCGGTGCCGGTGCTTCCTCGACGACTTTCTGGTGGCGGCGCTGAATCGAGCAGTCACGCTCGTTGAGGTAAAGACAATTGCCATGCTGGTCGGCAAACACCTGGATTTCCACATGACGCGGCTTGAGCAGGTATTTCTCTACAAGCATCCGCGAATCGCCGAACGACGACTGCGCTTCACGCTGAGCCGAGGCGAGGGCTTCGGCCAGTTGGCTGACATCCTCGACGACTTTCATTCCCTTGCCGCCGCCACCGGCAGTGGCCTTGAGCAACACTGGGTAACCAATCCGCTCACAGGCATCGCGGAAGGTGTCCAGATCCTGGGCTTCGCCGTGATAACCCGGCACCAGCGGCACGCCGGCCGTTTCCATCAACGCCTTGGCAGCGGATTTGCTGCCCATGGCGTCGATGGCCGAGGCGGGCGGACCGAGGAAAATCAGCCCGGCCGCTTCGATGGCGCGAGCAAACCCGGCGTTCTCGGAGAGAAAGCCATATCCCGGATGAATCGCCTGCGCGCCGCTGGCCTTGGCCGCCGCGATCAGTTTGTCGATTTGCAGATAACTGTCGGCCGCTTTACTGCCACCAAGATCAACGCGGATATCCGCTTCACGGCTGTGTCGTGCATCGCGGTCGGTGGCGCTGTGCACAGCGACGGTGGTCAGGCCCAGCGCCTTGGCGGTGCGCATCACGCGGCAAGCGATTTCGCCTCGGTTGGCCACCAGCAGGGTGGTGAGAACAGGTGCGCTCATCAACGCGGCTCCTTGGTGGTGGTTGCGGCTTGCCAGTTCGGCGGACGTTTTTGCAGAAAGGCGCGCAAGCCTTCCTGGCCTTCGGCGCTGACGCGGATGCGCGCGATGGCGTTTTCGGTATAGCGACGCAACGCCGGGGTCAGCGCGCCATTGCCGACTTCACGCAGCAAGTCTTTGCTGGCGCGCATGGCAGCAGGGCTGTTGAGCAGCAGGTTGTCGATCCATTGTTCGACGTGTTGCTCAAGTTCTGCGGCTGGACAGCTCTCTGACAACAAACCGATTTCCCGAGCGCGCTGGCCGCCAAAGCGTTCGGCTGTCAGCGCATAGCGACGTGCGGCGCGTTCGCCAATGGCCTGCACCACGAACGGGCTAATTACTGCCGGTGCCAAACCGATGCGTACTTCCGACAGGCAGAACTGCGCGTCATCGGCGCCAATGGCCATGTCGCAGCAACTGATCAGGCCCAGAGCGCCACCGAATGCCGCGCCTTGTACCACCGCCAGCGTAGGGATTTTCAGCTTGGCGAGGTTGTACATCAGCTCGGCCAGTTCGCGGGCGTCGTCGAGGTTGGTGTGGTAATCGAGTTCGGCCGATTGCTGCATCCAGGCCAGGTCGGCGCCGGCGCTGAAATGTTTGCCGCGCCCGCGCACCAGCAGGAAACGCAGGCTGGCGTCGCTGGCTACCTTGTCGAGGGCGAGGATCAACTCGCGGATCATCTCGGCGTTGAACGCGTTGTTCTTTTCTGCGCGGTTGAGCCACAGGGTGGCGAAACCCCGTGGGTCAGTTTGCAGTTCAAGGGTGTTGAAGTCGCTCATATTCATCCGTCTCCACGGTTTCTGTGGGAGCGAGCCTGCTCGCGAAGAACGATTACGGGGTCGTGCCGATAACCGCGCTGAAGCCTTCGCGAGCAGGCTCGCTCCCACAAAAAAGCATCACATCCGGAACACGCCGAAGCGGCTCGGTTCGATTGGCGCGTTCAGCGACGCAGACAAGGCCAGGGCCAGCACATCGCGGGTCTGCGCAGGGTCGATGACACCGTCGTCCCACAGTCGGGCGCTGGAATAGTAGGGGTGGCCCTGTTCTTCGTACTGGTCGAGGATCGGCTGCTTGATTTCGGCTTCCTGCTCGGCGCTGAAGCCCTGGCCGCTGCGTTCGGCCTGTTCGCGCTTGACCTGCACCAGCACGCCCGCTGCCTGTTCAGCACCCATTACGCCGATCCGCGCGTTCGGCCACATCCACAGGAAACGCGGATCGTAAGCGCGACCGCACATGCCGTAGTTACCGGCGCCGAAGCTGCCGCCGATGATCACAGTGAATTTTGGCACCTTGGCGCACGCCACTGCCGTCACCAGTTTCGCGCCGTGCTTGGCGATACCGCCGGCCTCGTATTTCTGCCCGACCATGAAACCGGTGATGTTCTGCAGGAACAGCAGCGGGATGCCACGCTGGCAGGCCAGTTCGATGAAGTGCGCACCTTTCTGCGCGGCTTCGGCGAAGAGGATGCCGTTGTTGGCGAGGATCGCAATCGGATAGCCGTGCAGATGCGCAAAACCGCACACCAGTGTCGTGCCGAACAGTGCCTTGAATTCATCGAACACCGAACCGTCGACCAGCCGCGCAATCACTTCGCGCACATCGAACGGTTGCTTGGCGTCAGCGGAAACCACGCCGTACAACTCGTCACTGGCGTACAACGGCGCAATTGGCGTGCGCTGTTGCACTTCGCCGAGCTTGCGCCAGTTGAGATTGGCAACGCTGCGGCGGGCGAGGGTGAGGGCGTGTTCGTCGCTCTCGGCGTAATGGTCGGCCACACCGGAAATCTTGCAGTGCACATCGGCGCCGCCAAGGTCCTCGGCGCTGACCACTTCCCCGGTCGCGGCTTTCACCAACGGCGGACCGGCGAGGAAAATGGTCGCCTGATTGCGCACCATGATGGCTTCGTCGGCCATCGCCGGCACGTATGCGCCGCCCGCGGTGCACGAGCCCATGACCACGGCGATCTGCGGGATGCCCATGGCACTCATGTTGGCCTGATTGAAGAAGATCCGGCCGAAGTGCTCGCGATCCGGGAACACTTCGTCCTGACGCGGCAGGTTGGCGCCACCCGAATCCACCAGATAGATGCACGGCAGACGATTTTGCTGGGCGATGGTCTGCGCGCGCAGGTGTTTCTTCACGGTCAGCGGGTAGTACGAGCCACCTTTTACCGTCGCATCATTGGCGACGATCATGCATTCGACGCCTTCAACCCGGCCGATCCCGGCAATCACGCCAGCGGCGGGCACGTCCTCGCCATACACGGCGTGTGCAGCCAATTGACTGATTTCCAGAAACGGCGAGCCCGGATCGAGCAAGCGGTTGATGCGCTCACGCGGCAGCAGTTTGCCCCGCGAGGTGTGGCGTTCCTGAGCCTTGGCGCCGCCACCCTGCGCCACTTGGGCGAGCAGGGTATGCAAGGCGTCGACTTGCTGGAGCATTGCCGCGCTGTTGGCGGCGAACTCTGCTGAACGAGGGTTGAGCTGAGTGTGAAGAATCATGGGGCTACTCCGTAGCAGCTTCGAGTTGCAAGCTACAAGCTACAAGTTGAAGCAAGAGCGCGGTCCTCTTGCAGCTTGAAACTTGTGGCTTGCGGCTGGCGAAATTCATTTCGTCTCGTTGAACAGTTCGCGACCGATCAGCATGCGGCGGATCTCACTGGTACCGGCGCCGATTTCGTACAGCTTGGCGTCACGCAACAGGCGCCCGGCCGGGAATTCGTTGATGTAGCCATTGCCACCAAGAATCTGGATGGCGTCGAGGGCCATTTGCGTGGCGCGTTCGGCGGTGTAGAGGATCACCCCGGCGGCGTCCTTGCGCGTGGTTTCGCCACGCTCGCAGGCCTGTGCAACCGCATAGAGATACGCGCGGCTGGCGTTCAGTTGGGTGTACATGTCGGCGACTTTGCCCTGGATCAGCTGGAATTCGCCGATGCTCTGGCCGAATTGTTTACGGTCGTGGATGTACGGCACAATCAGGTCCATGCACGACTGCATGATCCCGGTCGGGCCACCGGAGAGAACCACGCGCTCGTAATCGAGGCCGCTCATCAAGACTTTCACGCCGCCATTGAGCACGCCGAGGATGTTTTCTTCCGGCACTTCAACGTCATCGAAAAACAGCTCGCAAGTGTTGGAGCCGCGCATGCCGAGCTTGTCGAACTTGTTGCTGCGGCTGAAACCTTTCCAGTCGCGCTCGACGATGAACGCGGTGATGCCGTGCGGGCCTTTTTCCAGGTCAGTCTTGGCGTAGATCACGTAGGTGTTGGCGTCGGGGCCGTTGGTGATCCAGGTCTTGCTGCCATTGAGGACGAAGCGGTCGCCGCGTTTGTCGGCGCGCAGCTTCATCGAAACCACGTCGGAGCCAGCGTTCGGCTCGCTCATCGCGAGGGCGCCGACGTGTTCGCCGCTGATCAGCTTCGGCAGGTATTTGTTTTTCTGTTCGTGGTTGCCGTTGCGGTTGATCTGGTTGACGCAGAGATTGGAGTGCGCGCCGTAGGACAACGCCACGGAAGCCGAGCCACGGCTGATTTCTTCCATCGCCACGACGTGCGCCAGGTAACCCAGGCCAGCACCGCCGTACTCTTCCGGCACGGTGATGCCGAGCAGGCCCATGTCACCGAATTTGCGCCACATGTCGGCGGGGAACAGGTTGTCACTGTCGATCTGCGCCGCACGCGGAGCGATCTCTTTAGCGACGAAGGACTGAACCTGATCGCGCAGCATGTCGATGGTTTCACCGAGGGCAAAGTTCAGGGATGGATAGCTCATGAGGCACCTTTTGGCTTTTTTGTAGGGTGGGGAGAGCGGCGATTCAGTTCTCACCTTTACGTTAACGTAAGCCTGTGACGAATGGCTGTCAATCACCCTTTACGTTAACGTCAACTTGAGCGAGAGTAGGGGCAGTTCAAGATTGAAAGCGGATCGCTTTTTTGTGGGTACGAGCTTTTGTGGCGAGGGGATTTATCCCCGCTCGGCTGCGAAGCAGTCGTGAAATCTGTAAATCTGATTTGTCTGGAGTTATGCAGGGGGCGGCTTCGCCACCCAACGGGGATAAATCCCCTCGCCACAGTTGGCTCCCACAAAAAGTGTAAACCGGTAAACCCACTAATAAAGACAATAGGGGTCGTCATGGATCAACCCAGTGCAAACCCGCAGCGCAGCTATAGCCGCGGTTCTCAGGACAAAGCCTTGCTGGCGATGACCATCGGGCAGAAGTTCGACCAGACCGTCACGCAGTACGCTGACGGCGAGGCGCTGGTGGTGCGCCATCAGCAGTTGCGCTACTCGTGGCGACAACTGGCCGAGGCAGTGGATGTGCATGCCAGAGCCTTGCTCGCATTGGGTTTGCAGGCTGGCGACCGGCTCGGCATCTGGGCACCGAATTGCGCGCAGTGGTGCATCACGCAAATCGCCACCGCAAAGATCGGTGTGATCCTGGTCAACATCAATCCGGCTTATCGCAGTTCCGAACTGGAATACGTGCTCAAGCAATCCGGCTGTCAGTGGCTGGTCTGCGCGGGGGCGTTCAAGTCGTCCAACTATCACGGCATGTTGCAGGGCCTGGTGCCGGAGCTGGCCGAGCACGCCATCGGCCAGTTGCGCAGCGAGCGTCTGCCGGACCTGCGCGGGGTGATCAGCCTGGATGCGCAGCCGCCATCAGGTTTCCTGCCCTGGCCGCAACTCGCCGGTCTGGCCGCCAGTGTCTCTACACAACAGTTGCGCGAGCGCAGCGACAGCCTGCACTTCGATCAACCGGTAAACATCCAGTACACCTCCGGCACCACCGGTTTCCCCAAGGGCGCGACCCTCAGCCACTACAACATCCTCAACAACGGTTACATGGTCGGCGAAAGCATCGGCCTGACCCCGACTGATCGCCTGGTGATCCCGGTGCCGCTGTATCACTGCTTCGGCATGGTCATGGGCAACCTCGGTTGTATTACCCACGGCAGCACGATGATTTACCCCAACGACGCTTTCGATCCGTTGCTGACCCTGCAAACCGTCGCCGAGGAGAGGGCCACCGGGCTGTATGGCGTGCCGACCATGTTCATCGCCATACTCGATCAGCCGCAACGCAGCGAGTTCGATCTGTCGAGCCTGCGCACCGGGATCATGGCTGGCGCGACCTGCCCGATCGAAGTAATGCGCCGGGTCATCAGCGAAATGCACATGAGCGAAGTACAGATTGCTTACGGCATGACCGAAACCAGCCCGGTGTCGTTACAGACCGGCCCGAATGACGAGCTTGAGCTGCGCGTCACCACTGTTGGCCGCACTCAGCCGCAACTGGAAAGCAAGATCATCGACGAAGCCGGCAACCCGGTGCCACGCGGCACCATTGGCGAGTTGTGCACTCGCGGTTACAGCGTAATGCTCGGTTACTGGAACAATCCGCAGGCGACCGCCGAGGCCATCGATGAAGCGGGCTGGATGCACACCGGCGACCTGGCGAGCATGAATGACGAGGGTTACGTCAACATCGCCGGGCGTAACAAGGACATGATCATCCGTGGCGGCGAGAACATTTATCCGCGTGAGCTGGAAGAGTTCTTCTTCACCCACCCGGCGGTGGCGGATGTTCAGGTGATCGGCATTCCGTGTTCGCGTTACGGTGAAGAGATTGTCGCCTGGATTAAATTTCACCCCGGCCACAATGCTTCCGAGCTGGAGCTGCAAACCTGGTGCAAGGAGCGCATCGCGCACTTCAAGACGCCACGGCACTTCAAGTTCGTCGAAGAGTTTCCGATGACGGTGACGGGCAAGATCCAGAAATTCCGCATGCGCGAGATCAGCATTGAAGAGCTGCGCGAAAAGCACGCCTGACGAAGATCAAATGTTGGAGTGAGCCTGCTCGCGATAGCGGTGTATCAGTCAATATTTGCATCGACTGACACGACGCTATCGCGAGCAGGCTCACTCCTACAAGGGAACTGTGGTGGAAGAGGAATCGCAGAAAGCACAAAGGGGAGCCGAGGCTCCCCTTTAATTTTGTCGTCGCGTGCTCTTTTTTATTATTGAGGGTCGGTCTGTTGTTGTTTTTGGCAACCGTGGCCCTTTACCGCTGTTTTTGGCGACCCCCATCCGGGGTCAAGAGCAAACGTATTTTTTTGAGCGCTGATCTGCTTTCTCGTTAAACGATCCAACCGATTCGGGAGCTACCTGAAGGTAGTTTTATTGTTCTCTGCCCGGTTGCGGGTCACTCCTGAGAGCACCCTGAAAAGCACACCTTCTCCAAAAAAATCTGTTAGCTGCGTCTCTGCCGTGTTGTTTTTGTTATGTCAGAGTCGGTACGTCTTATTTTTATTGGTTTGCTGCTTTTTATTCTTGTTATGCCATAGAGATAGCAGAAGCCGTGCCAACTTTTAAAAATTCTTATAAATCAGATAGATACGATTTTTGAGGATTTTGCATTCCGGCAAAGCCAGACAATTTGTTTCCGTGTTACTCGCTTCTGCCCACGTTTTCGACTCAGCGGTAACACCGTAGCCACTCACTGTGCGCTGCGAGCCTTGGCCACGCGCGAACCACTTGGGCGGCCGAGCACCGCGCTGATTTGCTGACCCGCGGCAATCAAGGCGTCCAGGTCGATACCGGTCTCGATCCCCAGGCCATTGAGCAGGTACACAACGTCTTCGGTCGCGACGTTACCGCTCGCACCTTTTGCGTACGGACAGCCGCCAAGTCCCGCAATAGAGCTGTCGAACACCGCGATGCCTTCGAGCAGGCTGGCGTAGATGTTGGCCATCGCCTGGCCGTAAGTGTCGTGGAAGTGCCCGGCGAGCTTGTCACGCGGTACTTGCGCCGACACCACGTCGAACAGCCGGCGGGTGGCGCCAGCGGTGCCGGTGCCGATGGTGTCGCCCAGCGAAACTTCGTAGCAGCCCATCGCGTACAACTCGCGTGCGACCATGGCCACTTGCTCCGGCGCGACCGTGCCTTCATACGGGCAGCCGAGCACGCAAGACACGTAACCGCGCACGGTAACGCCGTGCTGTTGCGCCGCTTCCATGATCGGCGCAAAGCGCGCCAGGCTTTCGCTGATCGAGCAGTTGATGTTGCGCTGCGAGAAAGCTTCGGACGCGGCGGCGAACACCGCGACTTCCTTCACTCCGGCGGCGATTGCGTCTTCAAAACCGCGCAGGTTCGGTGCCAGTGCGCCATAGGTCACGCCCGGTTTGCGCTGGATCTGCGCGAACACTTCAGCGGAACCGGCCATCTGTGGCACCCACTTCGGTGAAACGAAACTGCCGACTTCTATATAGCCGAGACCGGCGGCGCTCAAGGCGTCGACCAGTTGCACCTTGTCGGCCACGCTGATTGGTTGGGCTTCGTTCTGCAGGCCATCGCGCGGGCCAACTTCGATCAGGCGTACTTGAGAGGGGAGGGACATGGGCTGACCTGTTATTTTGAATGCGTGGTGACCCCTTGTAGGAGTGAGCCTGCTCGCGATGACGGTAGACCAGTCAACATGACTGTTGAATGTGAAATGGCAATCGCGAGCAGGCTCACTCCTACAAAGGGACTTGTGTTGTTTACTGGATCGCTTGCTGGCTTTTGAGTGTTTGCTCCAGCGCCTGCACACAGCGCTCTTCAGCAGTGTCGAGTTCCAGCTTCATCTGCTCGATGTCGAGCAACTGCTGCTCAAGCTGTTCGCGGCGCTCGCTGATTTTCGCCAGCATGCTGTTGAGTTGTTTGGTGTTACCGCTCGACGGGTCGTAGAGCTCGATCAGTTCGCGGCATTCGGCCAGCGAGAAACCGATGCGTTTGCCGCGCAGGATCAGTTTCAGGCTGACCTTGTCGCGAGGCGAATAAATCCGTTCCTGGCCGCGACGCTCGGGGCTGAGCAGGCCTTGTTCTTCATAAAAACGGATCGCCCGGGTGGTGATGTCCAGCTCGCGGGCGAGGTCGGAAATGCTGTAAGTCTGGCTGCTCATGAAAGCGCTCGAAAAAAGGTCTTGGCGCTAAGCTAATGGCAGGTTGACGTTTACGTCAAGCGGGATCAGCTGTGGTGTTCTTGCGGGCTTCATCGCGAGCAGGCTCATTCCTACAGGGGCGTATTCAAAATGTAGGAGTGAGCCTGCTCGCGATGGGCGCGCCTCGGTTTAACGTCTTACACCTTATCGAGCTTCTTCTCATGCGCCGTCACCTGCTGGCACAACTCGATCATCTGCTCGCGCATCCAGCGATTCGCCGGGTCCTGGTCAGTGCTTTCATGCCAGTACAAATGCGTCTCCACCGGCGGCACATCGTTGACCGGCAAATTGAATGCATGCAGTTCATGCCGACGGGCAAAACGCTCCGGAACGGTCATGACCATGTCGGTTTGCTGCATCACCTGCGACGCCATCAGGTAATGCTGCGAACGCAGGGCGATCTTGCGCTGAATACCCATTTTGCCCAGCGCCAGATCGACATAACCCAAACCACTGCGGCGGCTGGAAATGTGGATGTGGGTCAGCGACAGATAATCATCGAGCGACAGTTTTTCCTTGCCCGCCATCGGATGGCCCTTGCGCATCGCACAGACGTAACGGTCCTCCATCAGCTTGACGTGGCGCACCTGCGGGTCGGTGTTGAGCGGCGCGTCCACGGCAAAATCCAGACGCCCGGCCGCCAGTTCCTTGGTGGTCTCGCGGCGTTTGGACAGAAAACTTTCGATGATCACCGTTGGCGCCAGACGGCGCAAACGCTGGAACAGCGGCGGCAAAATCACTGCTTCGGTGAGGTCGGTCATGCTGATGCGGTAGGTCTTGACCGCTTGCGCCGGGTTGAAAATCCGGCTTTCCTGAACCGACACCCGCAACAACGATAGCGCGTTGCGCACCGGACCAATGATGTTCTGCGCCATCGGCGTCGGCACCATGCCCTGGGCGGTGCGCACGAAGAGCGGGTCATTGAAGGTTTCGCGCAACCTTGCCAGCGCGTTGGACACCGCTGGCTGAGTGATGCCGACGATCTGTCCGGCACGGGTCAGGTTGGCTTCGGTGTAAATCGCGTCGAAGACGATGAAAAGGTTGAGGTCGACCTTGCTCAGATTCATAACGCGGCTTCTCTTGTTATTAAGGGCGGCTGTTTTAGGGGCTGACGATCACTGGATCATATATCGGTGATGAATGTTTATACACGCCGAGAATAGGCTAGGTAAATTATCAGCGCTGTTCTAGCATCGATTGCATGACCTAAACAACCTCTCAACAAGAAGGTAATTGCTCATGGATTTCGCTTATTCGCCCAAGGTGCAGGAACTGCGTGAGCGCGTGACCGCGTTCATGGACACTTACGTTTACCCGGCCGAAGCTGTGTTCGAACGCCAGGTCGCTGAAGGCGATCGCTGGCAGCCGACGGCGATCATGGAAGAGTTGAAAGCCAAGGCAAAAGCCGAAGGCCTGTGGAATCTGTTTCTGCCGGAATCGGAACTTGGCGCCGGCCTGAGCAACCTCGAATACGCACCGCTCGCGGAAATCATGGGCCGTTCGCTGCTCGGGCCAGAGCCGTTCAACTGCTCGGCACCGGACACCGGCAACATGGAAGTGCTGGTGCGCTACGCCAATGAAGAACAGAAACAGCGTTGGCTCGAACCGCTGCTGCGCGGCGAAATCCGCTCGGCATTCGCCATGACCGAGCCGGACGTGGCCTCATCCGATGCCACCAACATGGCCGCTCGTGCCGTGCGCGATGGCGACGAGTGGGTGATCAACGGCAAGAAATGGTGGACCTCCGGCGCCTGCGATCCGCGCTGCAAAATCCTCATCTTCATGGGCCTGAGCAACCCCGATGCACCTCGTCACGCCCAGCACTCGATGATCCTCGTGCCGGTTGATACCCCCGGGGTGAAAATCGTCCGTCCGCTGCCGGTGTTCGGTTACGACGACGCGCCACACGGTCACGCCGAAGTGCTGTTCGATAATGTGCGCGTGCCGTACGAAAACGTCTTGTTGGGTGAAGGACGCGGTTTCGAAATCGCTCAGGGTCGCCTGGGCCCGGGCCGCATTCACCACTGCATGCGTTCGATCGGCATGGCCGAGCGTGCGTTGGAATTGATGTGCAAACGCTCGGTGAGCCGTACCGCGTTCGGCAAACCGCTGGCCCGTTTGGGCGGTAACGTCGACAAGATCGCCGACTCGCGGATGGAAATCGACATGGCACGCCTGTTGACGCTGAAAGCGGCGTACATGATGGACACCGTCGGCAACAAGGTTGCGAAAAGCGAGATTGCGCAGATCAAAGTCGTTGCGCCAAATGTGGCGCTGCGGGTGATCGACCGGGCGATCCAGATCCATGGCGGGGCAGGGGTTTCCAACGATTTCCCGCTGGCCTACATGTACGCCATGCAACGCACCCTGCGCCTGGCCGACGGCCCGGATGAAGTGCACCGCGCGGCGATTGGCAAGTTCGAGATCGGCAAGTACGTGCCGAAGGAAATGCTGCGCAGCGGTCACTAAGACCGCGTCGCCCCCCTTCGCGAGCAGGCTCGCTCCCACATTGGATTTGTGAACGCCACAGAACCTGTGGGAGCGAGCCTGCTCGCGAAGAGGCCTAAAGGCTCAACACATCAACATCAGGCTCAATACACCCACACCTCAACCCGCCGATTCTTGATCCGCCCTTCATCCGCACTGTTCGCCGCCACCGGCATCAACGCACCAAAACCGCGAACCTCACGCAACACCACGCCGTTCTTCACCAATTCCCGTCGCACCGCCATCGCCCGCAACTTCGACAGCAAATCCGCCCGTGCCGGGTCGTCCTTGGCATCGCCAAAGCCCACCAGCGTCAACGCCCGGTCGGTCTTGTCGTGGCGCTTTACATACTCGAGCACCCGCGCCAGATCCTGCCGCGCCTTGTTATCCAGGCTGGCACTGCCTTCCTCGAAACGGAAATTCACTGTCAGACGCTGGGCGTGACGGCTGAGGGATTGATAACCCTCGGGCATCAGCGAATTCGGTGCGACGCTCATGGCGCGCACGGTCTGACTGATAAAACCGTTGGCAGCGACGATTGTCTGGCCCTGACGGCTTTGCGCAAACGTCACCAGGGCCTTGGCCCAAGGGTTTTTGCTGTCGGGTGGCAAGTAGAAGAACAGCCGGCGTGACAATGGATAGTCTTCGGTGGCGATCAGGTTGTTGAGCGGCAGCATCGATTGCGACGCACCATCGGCAATCGCCACCGCTTTGGCCTGACGCACGTAGGGCAAACCGATGAAGCCGATGCCTTGCGGGTCGGTGCTGACGGCGTCGGACAATTGCTCACTGGATTCGAATCTTTTCGCCGCGCTGTTCAGATTCTTCCCACGACGGTTGAGGACCAGTTCCTTAAACGTGTCGTACGTGCCGGACTGATCATCCCGTGCATATAAATGAATCGCCCCGCCGCGACCGCCAAGGTCTTCCCAGGTTTTCACCTCGCCGCTGAAGATGCGCGCCAGTTGCTCGGTGTCCAGTTGCTGCAATGGGTTATCGGGGTGAAGGATGATCGCCAGGCCATCGATGGCGATGACTTGTTCGGCGGCAGGGCTTTTCAGATCGCCCAGTGCTTGCAGGCTGAGCAGTTCGCTGTCCTTGATCTCGCGGGAAGCGGCGGCCAGATCGGCGCTGGCGTTTTTCAGCGCGGTGAAACCGGTGCTGGAGCCGTGCGCAGCGACTTCCACCACCACACGTTTGCCTTGGGCGGTCTGGCCGACGATGCGTTGTTCGTTGGCGGTGTCCGGGGTTTCGCGGTGGATTTTCAGTAGGCCTTGCTCTTGCAGCAAGCCTTCGACCAGCGCCGGACCGAGTTCTGCGCCAATCGTGTTGGAACCCTGAATGCGCAGCGCCGGGCCGTTTTCAGGTATCGGCAGGGCAGCGGCAGAGACCGTCAGCCATCCACTCAATAGAAAAACGCACAGAACACGCAGGGTCATGCCGGCACCGAATCAAGCCAAGGGGATTGCCGGGGAGATTAAGTCAGGCGCATGACCAAAACATGACAGTGATTCAATGCAGAGGAGCCTTTGTGGCGAGGGGATTTATCCCCGATGGTTGGCGAAGCCGACCCAAAACTTGTGAATGCGGATTAACAGGAAAAATTTTGGGGGCGCTTCGCACCCCATCGGGAATAAATCCCCTCGCCACAGGTCAGCCGACCACAGAACCCCATTGTCAAATGTGATTCTGTGGTGGCTTCAAGGTCAGGCCAGTTCAAGCCAGATCGGTGCATGGTCCGAAGGCTTTTCCATTCCGCGCAATTCATAGTCCACGCCCGCCGCCTTCACCCGTGGCAGCAAACCGTGGGACGCCAGAATCACGTCAATGCGCAGCCCGCGCTTGGGTTCATCTTCAAAACCACGGCTGCGGTAATCGAACCAACTGAACATGTCGGTCACGTCCGGGTTGAGGTGACGATAGCTGTCAGTCAGGCCCCAATTCTTCAGGCGCGCCATCCACTCGCGCTCTTCCGGCAGGAAGCTGCACTTGCCGGTTTTCAGCCAGCGCTTCATGTTGTCCGGGCCGATGCCGATGTCGCAGTCTTCCGGGGAAATGTTCACATCGCCCATCACCACCAGCGGCTGTTCGTTGTGGAACTGGCTTTCCAGCAGGGTTTGCAGGTCGCTGTAGAAACGTTGCTTGGCGGGGAATTTGGTTGGGTGGTCGCGGCTTTCGCCCTGTGGGAAATAGCCGTTCATGATCGTCACCGGCACGCCATTGGCGTCGGCGAACGTGCCCCAGATGAAGCGGCGCTGGGCGTCTTCTTCGTCAGTGGCGAAACCTTTGTGGATAGCAATCGGTTCCTGGCGCGAGAGCAGGGCAACGCCGTAATGACCTTTCTGGCCGTGGAAATACACGTGGTAGCCCAGGGCGCGCACTTCTTCCAGCGGGAACTGGTCGTCGTGGACTTTGGTTTCCTGCAGGCCGATCACGTCGGGTTGGTGTTTTTCGATCAGCGCTGCCAGCTGATGCGGACGGGCGCGCAGTCCGTTGATGTTGAAGGAAACGATCTTCATGGTCGGCAGTCCTGGCAAAAGGGCGATGCTAGCTGACAGGGGGGAAATGGGCCAGTGTGGGAGAAATCATTTTGGCCTGTGGGATTTGTATCGCCAGCAATGGCGCCATCGCGAGCAGGCTCACTCCTACAGGGGAACGCATTCCAAATGTAGGAGTGAGCCTGCTCGCGATTGGCGTCCTCGCAGTCGATGAAGATCCTGAGTTGGTCTATACCTGTGGGGAACTGTGCCAACGCCAAAAGGTTCGTACCAACAAGAGCGCAGCCATTTGAGCCGTGCCCCGGGGAGAATCATCGTCATGCCTGAATCCCAGACCGCCATCGCCGACATTCACATGCTCGACCGTGGCTACTCGCGCGAAGCCCGATCCTTGCTGTATCAGGCCTATCGCCACGAACCGACCTTCGGTTATCTGTTCGAGGCCGAGCGCCCCGGTTATGAGCAGCGGGTGCGGGCGACGGTGCGCGAGTTGGTCAAACAACACTTCCTGCAGGACTTGCCGGCCATCGGCCTGCTGGTCAACGACCGCTTGATCGGCATCGCCCTGATCGCACCGCCGCAACGACGGCTGGGCATCACCGAAAGTTGGGCATGGCGCCTGCGCATGGTGCTCAGCACCGGTTTCCGCTGCACCCGCCGCTATCTGGAATATCACGATGCCGTGGCCGCATGCGTGCCCAGCGACTCGGTGCACATGCTGCCGCTGCTGGGCGTGCATCCACAGTTCCAGGGCAAACACTTCGGCGAGCAACTGCTGACCGCCGTACACAACTGGTGCGCCGTGGACGAAACCTCGCAAGGCGTGGTGCTCGACACCGGCAATCCGCGTTACCTGGAGTTCTATAAAAGGCAGGGCTACGAAGAGATCGGCGAAGTGGCCGTCGGGCCGGTGCGCGAGCACGTGTTTTTTCACGCCAATCCGCAGGTGTTACAAACTGCAATGGCTTAGAGGTCGAACTTTACCGGCACCTCAGGCTCTATCACGCTCCCAAGCTCGTGATAGCATCCGCGCCTATGAAGTTTCCAGGAAGATTTACCAGTGGCGTGCTCATGCTGTTAACCAGCTGTGCGGCACTGGCGCAAAGTGAATTGGATGTGCGGATCAAACCGTCCAACGATGAACTCAAGGCCAATATAGAAGGCTATATCGGCAGCCTCGGCGATCGCGACGAAGAAGCCTTGCTGCGCTTCAGTCGCGGCGCCGAAGAGCAGGCGCGCAAGGCCGCCCAGGCGTTGGGCTACTATCAGCCGCAGATCGAAAGCGACGTCAAGGGCGGCGACAAGCCGCGTCTGGTGCTGAAGATCGATCCCGGCGAACCGATTCGCCTGCGCAACGTCACCATTCGTGTCGACGGCCCGGCGGCCTCTCTCAAATCCTTTCGTGTGCCGAACAGCGACGTGCTCAAGTCCGGCGCGGTGCTCAATCATGGCCGTTACGAAGACGCCAAAAGACTTATTCAGAATCAGGCTTCACGCTTCGGTTTTTTCAGCGGTCACTTTACTAGCCAGAAACTCCTGGTCGACCCACGCGCCGGCGTCGCCGACGTTGAATTGATCTACGAAAGCGGCCCGCGTTATGCGCTGGGCAAAGTCAAATTCGAAGGCGACACGCCGTTCGACGAGGATCTGCTGCAACGCATGGTGCCGTTCAAGGAAGGCGAGCCGTATGACTCCGAGCTGATTGCCGAACTCAATCGCGATCTGCAATCGAGCGGTTATTTTGAAGGCATACGCGTCGATGCTGCACCGACCGCGGCAAAAAACGACGTGATCCCGGTGGACGTCAAACTCGACACGCGCAAGCCGCGCACCATGGGGCTGGGCCTCGGCTATTCAACCGACGTCGGTCCGCGTATCAAAGCCAACTGGACGCGCCACTGGGTCAACCCGCAAGGCGACAGCTATGGCTGGGAAGCCGAACTCTCGGCGCCACGACAAAACGTCGGGCTGTTCTATGACATTCCGCTCGACCCGCCACTGACCGACAAATTGCGTTGGGCCGGCGGCTATCAATTCGAAGATATCGACGGTTCCGACACGTTGAGCAAACTGCTGACCTTCGGCCCGGAATGGCACAGCAAGTTGCCCAGCGGCTGGCAGCGGGTGATCTCGCTGAAATGGCAGCGCGAAGAATATGAACTCGGCGACGACTCCGGCCTGAGTACGCTACTGATGCCCGGCATCAGCTATTCCTATCTGAAAAGCGACAACCGTATCGACCCGCACAACGGCTATCGCCTGACCTTTGAAAGTAAAGTGGCGAAGGAGGGCCTCGGTTCCGACAACAACCTTTTGTATGGCACCGCGTTGGTCAAAGGCCTGACCACGGTGTTCGACAAACACCGCTTCCTCGGCCGTGTGCAGGTTGGCGGCAGCGCCACCAATGGCTACAACTCGGTGCCGCCGTCGCTGCGTTTCTTCGCCGGTGGCGATCAGAGCGTGCGCGGTTACGATTACCAGAGCCTGTCGCCTAAAAACTCCGACGGCGACCGCATCGGTGGCCGCTACATGGTCGCCGGCAGCGTCGAGTATCAATACTCGATTGCCGAGAAATGGCGGGTCGCGACCTTTGTCGATCAGGGCAACTCTTTCAATAAACTCGAACTGCCGAACCTCAAGACCGGGGTCGGTATTGGTGTGCGCTGGGTCTCGCCGGTAGGGCCGATCCGCCTCGACCTGGCCCATGCGCTGGACGACGATGGCGGCATCCGGCTGCACTTTTCCATGGGGCCTGAGCTGTGAAGCGTGGTTTGAAAATTGCGGCTCTGGCGCTGTTGGCGCTGGTGCTTTTTGTTGTCTTGAGCGTCGCCACGGTGCTCGGCACCCAGACGGGCAGCCGTTGGGTGCTGGGTCTGGTGCCGGGCTTGAGCGTGGAAAACTTCCAGGGCCGGCTCGGCGGACAGTGGAGCGCCGACCATTTGTTGTGGCAGCAGGACAGCAGCCGCGTCGAGTTGCAGAAACCGATCTTCGAATGGTCGCCGCTGTGCCTGACCCGCATGACGCTGTGCATCGAACAGCTCAAGGCTGATCAAGTCATCCTGCAATTCCCGCCGAGCGAAGAAACCACTGAAAGCGGTCCGATCAAACTGCCGGATCTGCAATTGCCCGTCGCGATCGAGCTGGGCGATGTGCAGGTCGGCAGCTTGCTGTTCAACGGCAGTGAGCAGCTCAAGGGCCTGAAGCTGGCGGCGCACTGGACGGCCAAAGGCATGCAGATCGACAGCGTGCAGTTGCAGCGCGACGACCTCAGCCTGAACCTCTCCGGATTGCTTGAGCCCACCGGCAACTGGCCGCTGAACATCGCCGGCGACCTGACCCTGCCGTCTCCCGGCACCGGCCCGTGGTCGCTGGCATTGAAAGTCGACGGCGATCTGCTGAAAACCCTCAACCTGCACGCTGACAGCCGTGGTTATCTCGACGGCCAGTTGAGTGGCGAGCTGCAACCGCTGGCGGAAAACCTGCCGGCCAAGGTGCGCATCACCTCCGAAGCGTTCAAGCCGAGCGCCGATCTACCGGACACCCTGCAACTCAATCAACTGGTGCTGACCGGCGAAGGCGATCTGAAAAACGGTTATCAGCTGAACGGCAATGCGACGCTGCCGGCGGATCAAGGCCCGGTTGTGCTGCTGCTTAAAGGCAAGGTCGACGCCAGCGGCGCGCAGATCGCCGGCCTCGATCTGACGGCCAACGACAAGCAAAGCCTCAAGCTCACCGGCAGTGTCGACTGGAGCAAAGGCCTCAGCGCCCAGGCCAACATCAATTGGCAGGATTTCCCCTGGCATCGGCTCTACAACGAAATTGACGAGCCGCAGGTCGCTTTGCGTACCTTCACTGGCGAAGTCTCCTACACCGACGGTCAATACATCGGTAACTTTGCCGCCGCGCTCGATGGCCCGGCGGGCGCGTTCAGCCTGAGCAGTCCGTTCAGTGGCAGTCTCAAGCAGATCGCTTTGCCGCAACTGCAAATGCAAGCCGGGCAGGGCAAGGCTGAAGGGCACGTCAATGTGCAGTTCGCCGACGGTATCGCTTGGGACACGGCACTGGAGTTGTCGGCACTCAACCCGGCGTACTGGGTCGCGGAACTGCCGGGCACTTTAGCCGGCCCGCTGAAAAGCCAAGGCGAAATGAAGAACGAACGCCTTAGCCTGACCGCCGACCTCGACCTCAAAGGCAAATTGCGCGGCCAACCGGCCATCCTGCAAGCCAAGGCTGACGGCGCTGGCGAACAGTGGAACCTCAATGCCCTGCAAATCCGCCTCGGCGACAACAGCATCAGCGGCAAGGGCAGCCTGCAACAGAAACTCACCGGGCAGATCGACATCAAGCTGTCGCGTCTGGCCCAACTGTGGCCAGAACTGCGCGGGCAGATCAACGGCCAGGTCAACGTCGCCGGCACGCTGAAGGCGCCGCAGGGCAAGCTTGATCTGCAAGGCTCGCAACTGGCATTTCAAGACAATCGCCTGCAAAGCCTCAACCTCGACGCCACGCTCGACAGTGCGCAACGGGCAAAGATCGATTTGAAAGGGGCGGGGATTCAGGCCGGCGACACCTCGTTGGGCACGCTGACCGCCAGCGCTCAGGGCGATATCAAGAATCAGAAGCTCAATCTCGACCTGCTCGGGCCGAAGCTGAAACTGGCCCTGGGTCTGGATGGCAATCTGGACAAGGGCAACTGGCGTGGTCGACTGGCCAGCGGCGATATTCAGGCCGGTGGCCAGGACTGGAAACTGCAAAACCCGGCGAAGCTTGAACGTCTGGCCGACGGCAAGATCAACTTCGGCGCCCATTGCTGGATGTCCGGCAGTGCCAGCCTGTGCGGTGAAGACCAACGGCTGATGCCCGATCCGAAACTGCGTTACCACCTCAAGCAATTCCCGATCGAAAGTCTGGCGCAATGGTTGCCGAAAGACTTTGCCTGGAAGGGTAAGCTCAACGCCGATCTGCAACTGGATCTGCCGGCCAGCGGCCCGAACGGGGTGATCAGCATCGACGCCAGTGGCGGTACTTTGCGCATGAAGGAAAAGGATCAGTGGCTGGACTTCCCGTATCAGACCCTGAAACTCACCAGCAAACTCACGCCCAAGCGCATCGACACCGACCTCAACTTCGCCGGCGGCAAACTCGGCGAACTGATGGTGCAGGCACAGCTCAATCCGCTGCCGAAAAACAAACCGCTGAGCGGCTCGTTCCGTCTCACCGGGCTGGATCTGTCGGTGGCGCGGCCGTTTGTGCCAATGGTCGAAAAACTCACCGGGCACCTCAACGGCAGCGGCACGATTTCCGGTGGCCTGCTCGCACCGTTGGTCAACGGTACCGTGCAACTCAGCGACGGCGAAGTGTCCGGTGCCGAGCTGCCGATGGAGTTGCAGGACCTGCAGCTCAAAGCGGTGATTGCCGGTGAATCGGTACGTCTGGACGGCGGCTGGAAAAGCGGCAAGACCGGGCAGGGCAGCCTCAACGGTAATGTTGCCTGGGGCCAGGCGCTGATGGTCGATCTGGCGCTTAAAGGCACGCAACTGCCGGTGACCGTCGAGCCGTACGCCAAACTTGAAGTCGCGCCGGACCTGAAGATTTCCATGGCCGACGACGAGCTGAAGATTGCCGGCAAGGTGCAGGTGCCGAGAGGCGAAATCACCGTGCGTGAACTGCCGCCATCGACCGTGAAAGTCTCCGATGACACGATCATCGTTGGTTCGCAGACCGAAGAGGGCAAGCCGCCGATGGCCATGAAAATGGACATCGATGTGGTGGTCGGCGAAGACAAACTGAGTTTTGCCGGATTCGGCCTGACCGCCAACCTGCAAGGGCATGTGCACATCGGCGACAACATGGACACCCGTGGCGAGCTGTGGCTCAACGACGGCAAGTACCGCGCCTACGGCCAACGCTTGACGGTGCGGCGTGCGCGCCTGCTGTTCGCCGGGCCGATCGATCAACCGTATCTGGACATCGAAGCCATTCGTCAGACCGACGATGTCATTGCCGGTATTCGCCTGAGCGGCAGCGCCGAGCAGCCGACCACGCAGATCTTCTCCGAGCCGGCGATGAGTCAGGAACAGGCGCTGTCGTATCTGGTGCTGGGCCGTCCGCTGAGCACCAACGGCGAGGACAACAACATGCTTGCGCAAGCGGCGTTGGGTCTGGGCTTGATGGGCAGTTCCGGGGTGACCAGCGGTCTGGCCAAAGACCTTGGCATTCAGGATTTCCAGCTCGACACCCAGGGCAGCGGCAACACCACCAGCGTGGTGGCCAGCGGCAACATCTCCGAGAAACTCAGTTTGCGTTATGGCGTTGGCGTGTTTGAACCGGCCAATACCATTGCCCTGCGTTACAAGCTGAGCAAGAAGGTTTATGTCGAAGCGGCCAGCGGCGTTGCGAGTTCGCTGGATATCTTCTACAAGCGCGATTTCTAGGTCGCGCTTTGTCCTGAACTGAGTCGCTTCAATCGCTGGCAAGCCAGCTCCCACAGGTTTCTCTGCCGTACATCAATGTTTTGTACGACACAAACCCTGTGGGAGCTGGCTTGCCAGCGATGGTGTCTTCTCAGTCAGCCACTGGCGAGCGGCACACCAACGAGGCCCGCTCGTAGTTCAGCGCCTTGTTGCGTTCCGGCAAGGCATAGGTCGCTTCGCAGCGCTGGTTCTGCCAGTTGATGGTCAGGGTACCGGCGTCGGCTTCTACCAGCGCCAGTGCCTTGCCGCCGGGGTCGGAGATCGCCAGTTGCTTGCCGGCGCTGTCCTCCAGCGAGGCGCCAAACGGGATCGGCTGGTGTTGCGCGTCGAACAAGGCGAACTGCACGCGGCGTCCGGTCTTGCTGGTGTAACGCGCCAGCACTACCGCACCACGGCGTGGCACCACTTGGCGGGTCGCATTGTCGATCTCGATATCGCCGCCCAGGTCGCGGGTGTCGAGGTTGATCCAGTTCACGCGATAGGGCTGCGCATTGGGTACCACGGCGAAGCCGTTACTGCCTGTCTCGGCCCCGGTAAAGCTGCCGATTTTCACCCCTTCCACACCTTCGACCTGCGCCAGCGCGAATGTCTCGCCCACGGTTTGTCCAAGGTTGATCCCGCCGCGGTGGCCGACGATCGAACCTGCCAGGTTAAGGTTCTGCGAGTTGTAACCGCGGCCCTGACTGTAGCCGGCACTGATATCCATCACCGAGGTGCGGGTGCTGAGGTTGACCGAGCCAGAGCTGCCGCCGGTGCTGCTGTTGCCGGCTTGTACCGAGTAATAGGTGTCGCTGTTTTCCGACAGGTAGCCGTTGATGCCCATCTGCGTGGTATCGCTGGATTTCTGCGTGCTGGCCGAGACAAAGGCCCGTGGTGCACGTGGCTTGGAACCCAGCGGGAACGACACAGACAGGTTGATCAGTGTGTCGTTGTTCGCCGGCCCGTAATTGCCGACATCTTTGGAGTAGGTGGCGCCGATGTTGTAACTCACATCCCCCCAATAGTTGCTGTACCCGGCCGACAGGCTTTGCGAACCGCCGCGTCCCCAGTAACGCTGGTCACTGGCATTCACGTAGACGCTGCCAAATTCCTGGTTGCGCCCCAGGCTCTGGTTGACGGTCAGGTCGGTGCGGGTTTTCGAGTTGCCGCTGCGTTGCTGGCCATCGCGGCTCAACTCCTCGACGTGCTCTGTGAGGGTGCGATAGCCCTCGGTCGAGTAACGGTAGGCGGCGAGGGTGAAGTTGGTGTCGGTGCCGGTGAACGTTTTCGCATACAGCGCGCGCAAACTGTTACCGGTGACCGTTTCGCCGAAGGTGTTGCTCATTGAGTGGGTCAAGTCCAGTGAGATCGCACCGATGGCGGTATTGCGACCGGCCCCGACGGACAACGCCTTGAAATTGTCCGTCGCCTGCACACCGACGATCCCGGACAAGTTGCTGCTGATGCCATACGCCAGTGTGCTGCTGACAAACTGCGGGGTCTGCTGATCCTCGCTGTTGCTGTTGTACTGGCCGGCCGAGACGCTGTACTTCAGCTGGCCCTTACGGACCATGATCGGCAGGCTGGAAAATGCTTGCACCGTTACCCGGCGTCGACCATCGGCTTCGATAATCGTCACTTCCAGGTCGCCATTGGAACCGCTGGGATAGATATCGTTGATCTCGAACGGCCCCGGCGGCACGTTGGCGGTGTAGAGGATGTAGTTGTTCTGGCGAATCTCCACGGTCGCGCTGGACTGCGCAATGCCACGAATCACCGGCGCATAACCGCGCTCGCTGTCGGCACGCATGCCGTCGTCGGACGCCAGTTTCAGGCCGCGATAGCGCACGCTGTCGAACAGGTCGGCGTCGGAGAAAATATCCCCGGCGCTGAACTGGCCTTTCACGGCGGTCACGTCATGTTGCAGGTAACTGCGGTTGCTTTTGAACGTGCTGGGGCGGCCGGTGCTGCTGTTGAAGTTCGACTCGTTGCGTAAGCGCCAGCCACCGAGGTTGATCCCGTTGCGCAAGCCGAGGTTGTTGGACAGGGTGTTGTCAGCCTGGGTGCTGTTACGGCTGCTGCTTAACTGATAGTTGATGAACGCGGCGGGCACGCCTTCGTCCCATAGCGTCGGGTCAACATAACCACGGCGGCCACGTTCCATAGCGCTTTGCGGCACGCTGACCATCAGTCGCAGACGCGGCACGTCGTAACGCACGCTGGCATGATCGATCAGGGCGGACAAGTCGATGCAGGCGTCAGAGTCATCAGCGGCCAGTTTGCCGCTGGCTTGCAGTTTGCCGATGTCGACCCCCAGTTGCTGCACCATTTCAAGGGTCAGGCAGGCCTCGACCTTGCCCGTGCCCGGGTGGCGCCGGAAGTCGATATCGCGACGGCCGACCAGCGTCTCGTTGCCGTAGAGGTCGACCCGGTAAATGCCGGGTAACACGCGACTGCTGGCGAGCAGTGATTGCAGGTCAACAGAAGAGGGGGCGCCTTGCAGAAACGATGTATTGAATTGTTCTTCGTCGTCGGCCAGGCAGGTGCAACTGAACACCAGGGCCATTGAAAAAGGCGCCAATCCGTCGCGCTTGAGTAAAAACATGCAGGAACCCTATATCACCTCCGATACGAACTAACGGAGCGAAGAGAAATACAGTGAAAGTGCGGCTGTGGCAGCGGCACGGAAGTTATGGCGCTTCTTTATTCAGACTGGCGCGGGTATCGACATTGTTCGAAAGTTGCGCGGCATAACGGTCTTGGGCGCCATAGTCATTAATGCTGCTGAATAACAGGCGAACTGTATTGGCGTTGTGAAGTTGTTCGAGGCTGAACTCTTTCTGTTCGCCGGGGGCGATCATCATCGAATCGAAAGGGTGTTCGCTGCCTGCGCCGGATTGCAGGGTGATATCGGCAATCGACACGTGATACTGGCCAGGGTTGTTCACCACCAGTACTCGTTTACCGGCGCGTTCGGCCAAGCGCCAGGTCAATTCGCTCGGTGCCAGGTAGGCATTGTTTTTCAGTCCCGAGGGGCGGAAGAACACCTTGATGCGCTGGCGCACGGCCAACTGCAAAGTGTTGGCGGATTTCGCCGACTGGGGAATTTCCTGCACGTTGAGCCAGACCACCGACTCGCGGTCGGTCGGCATGCCCGCGCCTTCGTAGATCACCCGCAAGATCTGCTGTTCGTCGCCGCTGACGCGCACCAGGGGCGGAGTGACGGCAAAGGGGGCCGCGGCAGTTTCACCGGAATCGGTGTCGATCCATGACTGAATCAGTACATCTGCACCGCTGTTACGCACGGTGATTCCGGCTTCCTTGTTCTGGCCGTCGAAGACCAGACGGGTGCTGCTCAAGGAAATGCCGGCGGTGGCCTGATTGACCACGAACAGGCCCAGCAGGCCTGCACAAAAGGACAGTGAGTGTCGATAAAACATGATGGTTACCGCGCAAGTGATTGAAAGCGCGGGGCCGCGTGGCCCCGCACCGGGCTCGAGCATTCGCGCGGGTTATTCGTATTGCAGGGTGAACGGCAGGGTGGCGTCGCCACGACCGGCAACGGCGGTTGCCACGTCGGCGGTGGTGACGTAGGCGGCCGAGAATTTCAGCGTGGTGTTGCTGTCTTGCAGGGTGTTTTCGATCTTCGCGGTGGATGGCGAGCTCAGGTCGATCAACGCGCCATTGGAGTCGAGCAAGGCGATACCAATGTTCTTCGCAGCGCCGAGGCCGTCGATCAGCTTCAGTACTTTGGTCCCGGCCACGATGCCCGAACCTGCGCCCTTGGTCGGTTCGAAGATCATCGCCACTTTTGTGCCGGCGTTGCAGTTGATCTTCATGTCGAAGTTTTCGGCGCTCAGGGTGCCGTTGCCTTTAGGTGCAGTGGCGGTGCCCATGTCCTTGATCGACACTTCGCCCATGTTGACCGAAATGGTTTTGTTGCTTCCGGCGCCTTCAACCGAGCAGGCATCGTTGTTGATGGTGCCGGTGAAGTTGATGGTGCCGCTGCCAGCCTTGGTCGGGGTTGGGGCCGGTGGATCTTCTGCCAGAGCGTTGCCGGTAGCGGCAATGATCGAAAGGGCGAGAAGTGCGCGAGTCAGCTTTTTCATGTTGTTTTCCAATGGTTGGGGTTAAAACAACAACACGATATAGCGCGAACTTTTGCTGGAATATCAGACGATTCCTAGAAGTCGTCTTTAACTAGGGTGTCATTACCTGTTAGTTAAACAAGTTGCGCTCTATGCAATAAGCCAATAAGTCCTGATCACTGCAGACTTCAAGTTTGCGCATTGCCGATATTTTTTGCGTACTGATGGTTTTAGCACTTCTGTTCAAGTAACGGGCAATGTCGTTGACGCCCTGGCCCTGAACGAACAAGCGCAGGATTTCATGCTCCTTGGGCGACAACCGGGAAAACCGTTCATCCAGATCAGCGCCGTCGTTCACTACGGATGTCGGCGCGGGTGCCTGCCAGCGCACCGGGTTGCCTTTGGCGATGGCTTTGAGTGCGGTCTCGATTTCGTCGTGCAACTGGTTTTTCTGAATGACTGCCAGCACACCCAGTTCCTGCAGGCGCGTCAGGATCAACGGATTGGAAATCATGGTCAGTACCAATACCCGAACCTTGGGAAAGTGCCTTATCAGGTACTCCACCAGTTTCAGGCCGTCACCGTAGGTCGAATCGGCAGGCATGTTGAAGTCGGTGATCAACAGATCTACAGGCTTGGTCTCCAGCAGCTTGATCAGCTCATCGGAGCCTACCGCTTCGCCCACCACGCGAAAGCGTTGGTCACGCTCGACCAGTTCCCGCACCCCCAGCAGCACGATGGGATGATCATCGGCAATGACAACGTTGAAGGTTTCCATGAGTGATTTATCCAGAGTGAAGTTATTCGAGGGAGTCGAGCAGATCTTGCAGCCGCGTCAGATTTTGTCGCACCGCCACGGCCAGAGCGGGCGTCACGGCCATGCCGGTCAAGCGACATTCCAGCTCGACAAACGCGCTGGCCAAGACGTTGATCTGCACTGCCCCTAGCGCCCCCGCCATGCCGTGCAGTTGCTGCGCCACGCTGTTGGCGTCGGCCGCATCCAGTGCCGCCAGGGTGGTCTGAATATCCTGGCGCAGGGTGGTGACAAACAACTCGCGCATTTTTGCAGATAGCGACGGCGGGGTATCGATAACGGGGGCCACAGCGATTTTGCAATGTTGCTCAAGTTGCGTACGCAGGGTGGCAAGGTTCAGCGGCTTGACCATCCACGCGTTCATGCCGACGGCGGCGCAGCGTTCGCCTTCTTCGCGCAGGGCGTTGGCGGTGACGCCGATGATCGGCAGCGTTGCGTCCTGTTGGCGCACCGCTTCGGCCAGTCGGTAGCCGTTCATGACCGGCATGTTGACGTCGGTCAGCAGCAGATCGAAGCGGCCGGGCACCCACTGCGCCAAGGCTTGTTCGCCATTCACGGCGACGATCACCGAGCAGCCGAGGGCTTCCAGTTGTTCCTTGATGATCGCCGCGTTGATCACGTTGTCTTCGGCCACCAGCACCTGCAGATTCAGTGGGCGGGTCTTTGCTTGCAACGCGGCTGAGCGCTGCGCATTGGCGCCGTGTTGTGCCAGATAAATAGCCCAGGCAATCGCGCGGACATCGTTGGCGTCGACCGTCCAGTCGGGGCCATTCAGTTGCGCCGGATTTGGGCCGCCCGACAAAGCGACGATCCGTGGCCCGCTCCAGTGCGGGGCATTGTCGAGCGGGGTGAGGTCCACCAGTAGCGCCGAGAGTGGTGGCATCTCGGTCGTCACCAAGCGGCAATCCAGACCAAAACGGTTGAGCCAGGCCATCAGCTGCAGCGCCAGTTCGCTGATCGGTGCACGTACATAAACGGCGGCGCTGCCTTCCACGAAGGCGGGGCAATCGGCCAATGCGCCCGGCACGTTCTCCAGCGAGAGTTGCAGGGTAAAACTGCTGCCCAGTCCGGGTTCACTGACCACGCTCAACTGGCCGTGCATCAACTCGCACAACCATTTGCAAATGGCCAGGCCCAGACCCGCGCCGGCCTGACTGTCGGCGTCGTTGACCTGATAGAACGGGTCGAACAATTGCTGTTGCTGCGCTTGGGAAATCCCCATGCCCGAATCGCTGACCTGCCATTGCACTTCGGCGCTGCCAGCGGCGTTTTGCAACACGCGCACGCGCAGCACCACGCGACCGTTGTCGGTGAACTTGATCGCGTTGCTCAGCAGGTTGTTGAGGATCTGGCGGATGCGCAACGGGTCACCGCGCAGTTGATCCGGCAAGCCCGAATCGATGCAGGCATACAGTTGCAGGCCTTTGGCGCGGGCAAATGCGCTGTAAGTACGCACGACATCTTCAGTCAGCTCCAGTGGGCAGAAGTCCTGAAGCTCAAGGGTCATTTGCCCGGCCTCGATCTTCGACACATCCAGCACATCGCTGATCAGCTTGAACAGGCTGGCGGAGGAACGCTGGATGGTGTCCAGATAATCCTGCTGGCGTGGGGCGAGCGGTGTCAGCCCGAGCAATTCGAGGGTGCCCAGCACGCCGTAGAGCGGGGTACGAATTTCATGGCTCATGGTGGCGAGGAAGCGGCTCTTGGCCTGGTTGGCCGAGTCGGCGGCCTGACGGGCTTCTTCCAGGGCGGCGGCGTCTTCGATATGCCGGGTCACGTCATGCAACGCACACAACCAGGCATCCTGGCCTTGATAGCGCGTCGAGACGAAAGCCAGATGCAGATGACGCCCGTCGATCTCGAGATCGGCATGGCCGGACTCGCTGTGTGACTTGAGCAGGCTCATCAAACGGCTGCTGTCGTGCCATTGCTGGGCGCGCTGGTTTTCCAGGAGCACGTGGTGATCGCTGCGGCGAATCACACAGAGGCCGGTCGGTGCGGTGTCGATCACCGCACGGCTGAAGGCCTCGCTTTCGGCGATGCTCGCGTGCGCACTTTGCGCGGGGATGATCACGCGTGCGGTGTACCAGCGGTTGATGGCCCGACCGCAACCAAGCAACGCCAGCACCACCGCCACGAGGCACAGCAATGGCCACAGCGCATAGCTGAGAAAACTGCGCAGGCTGATGACGTAGATCGCGGTCCAGTGCTGTGCGCCGGGGCTGCTCAGTTTGAACACCAGGCCGTCACGGTCGAAATTTATCCCCTCATCCAGTTCCTGGTCGGATCTCTGTGCGCCGGTCAAGACCACGCCGGCCGGGGTGATCAAGGTGAAGTCATCGTAGATCGACCACTCCATCAATCGCTCGATGTTGTTGACCTGGGACAGTTTCAGCAACGTGCCGAGCACCACCCAGGAATCGGCGCCCTCGATGGCCTGCATAGGCTGGAGCAGATTGATCCTGACGTAGGCCAGCAGCGTCGGCGTTGACTCGTTGTCCTGAGTAGACGGGTAGGGCACCCAATGCACTTGATGATCAGCGACTGATGACTGCTCGCGTGCATGCTGGTTCACCTGGCTCATGACTTGGGCAAACGCGCCGATCTGCATCGGGCCTGCACCGCGCAAGCGCCCGGCGGAGGGCACGGCCACGTCGAAGTTGTCGGGGCCATTGAGCAGGATCACTTGCGGCGACTGATAGTGCGATGCCGCCCAGAACGCGCTGTAGTAGGCGGCCAGATAACTACCCAGCGCGAAAACCTTGGGGTATTGGTCGGCGGCGATTCTCTGCGGATCGATCTTTACGCTGAACGGCAGTGAAAACGGCAAGCCGCGACCTTCATAGACATTCGGGCCTTCTTCTGGCAGCAGTTTTTGCGAATAAGTGGGCAACACCACCAAAGGAAAATATTGACCCTTGGCACTGGCCTGGGAGATATCGCGCAGGAACACTTCCTGCTCATGGATATTTTCCATCAGCCGGGCGAAGTGAAACTGCAGGGTGTCGCGCTGCTCTTCGAGCATGCGCTGTACCCCCAGATAGCTGATGCCCAAAAGCAGCAATACAAGGGCGCCGAGCAGCAGCAGACTTTTGTTCAACCGCAGCGAACTGCTGGCCAGTTTGTCCAGAAATGCATTGGTATGCGGCATTACAGCGCCTGACCAGCGGTGATGGGGCAGCCTTGGGACACAGTGACCTCGGTAGCGAGCGACGTTCAACAATAGCCACGTGCCGCTCACCAGGCGTTCGCCGGCCCGTCGTGGGTCAGCAAGTGCTGGAACTGATCGGCTGAAACGGCGTGGGAGATCAGGAAACCTTGAACCTGAGTGCAGTCGATTTTACGCAACAGAGCAAGTTCTTGTGCGGTTTCTACGCCTTCGGCCACCACCGTCAGACCCAACTGGCGACCGAGGCTGACAATGCTGGTCAGCGCCTGGGCCAATTCCTCGTTGGCGTTGCAGCCTTGCACCAGCGTGCGGTCGATCTTCAATTCAGTGAACGGCGCCGACACCAGATTCATGTACGAGCTGTAGCCCTTGCCGAAATCGTCCTGCGACAGACCGAAACCCTTGATCCGCAAGCGGCACGCGCCGGCGTAGAAGTTGCTGATGTCGTCGGGTACCGAGCACTCCATCAATTCGAAACAGATCCGCGCGGGCAGGCCTTGGTTGGTAAGCACGAAAGCGAGGATGCGGTCGGGCAGGTCGTGGCTGTTGAGCAGGTGCGTGGGCAGGTTGACCGAGACCGGAATGTCATAGCCCTGTTCGCGCCAGATGGCTTGGGCGGCAATCGCTTGTTTCAGCACGCACCAGAGCAATGGCTCTTCGAGACCGAACGCAATCAACGCCGGCAAAAATACCCCGGGCAGCATCGTGCCATGTTCAGGATGGTTCCAGCGTACCAGTGCTTCGGCGGCGACGATCCGGCCATTGTTCAAGGCCTTCTTCGGTTGAAACCAGGCTTGCAGTTCACCGTTGTCGAGGGCGTTGCAGATACTCTGGCGATCGATGCCGGGATGGGTCGCCGCCGGGACGTTTTGGCGCAGCGCCTGCAATTGATCGATCAGGCAACGCAGGGCGGCAGCATTCACCGGTTTGGAAATCAGCCCGATGACTTTCACTTGCAGGTTGCTCGCCACCAGGCTCGCGCCCATCAGCATGCGTCGTGAGGCGGCGCTCATGATCGCCAATGCCGGACGTGAGCGTTGGGCGGCAAGGCCCTGAATGAATTGCACGCCGTCCATGCCCGGCATCAGCAGGTCGGTGAGCACTAGATCGAAGTCGCGTTGTTTCAGGCAGTCCAGTGCTTCTTCGCCGTCCTTGGCGCACGCCAGATCGAAGTCACCCAACTCGCTGAACAGGTTCTGCAAGTACAGGTGCTGGAAGGGGTGATCTTCGACAATCAGAATGCTACAGGGCTTCATGAGCGACTCGTTCGTAGGGAGCCAGGACAGCGAACAAGGCTCGTAGCGTAAAAGGTTTGACCAGGCAGTGATTCATCCCAGCGGCCAGGCACAGCGCATCCTCACCGCGCAGGGCGTTGGCGGTCGCGCCGATGATCGGGATGCTGCAACCGAGGCGCCGCAGGGCTTTGGCCAGTTCGTAGCCGTTGAGGCGGGGCATGTTGACGTCGGTCAGGACGATGTCGAACGCAGCGTCGGGCCACAGCGACAAAGCCTCTTCGCCATCGCTGGCCAGCGCTACGGTGCAGCCCAGTTCTTCGAGCTGATCGCGCAGGATCAGTTGATTGATGACGTTGTCTTCGGCCACCAGGATGTGCAGGCGTAACGGGCGCAGGGCATGGGATTCAGTGTCTTGCGGGCGTTGAACGATCTGGCCGCTCTGGGCTTGGCGAACGGCGCGTTGAATCGCCAGCAGATCATTCAGATTGACCTGCCAGCCGTCGCCGCTGAACTGCGGCTCATGGGCGCCGTCACCGCTGGCCAGTACGCGCGGCCCACGCCATGCCAGGTTCGGGCGCTGTCCGAAGGCTGCGGGATACAGCTCCAGCAGCAGCGCCGTCGAATCCGGCTCGATGCTATCCGGTGCGCCGATATGCACGCGGGCACCCCAGCGGCGCAACCAGCCGCTGATGCTGTCGGCCAGTTCGCGCACGGGCGAAACGACATAGACGAGGTCCGCGGCCAAGGGCGGCAAAGCAGTAGAGGGTGCGTTGCCGCAGCGTTGCTCCAGCGGCACGCTGAGGGAAAAACTGCTGCCCAGGCCCGGCTCGCTGACCATGCGCAGAGTGCCGTTCATCAAGTGCGTCAGACGTTGGCAAATGGGCAGACCGAGGCCTGTGCCGGCGGCGACATTGGTGTTGCCGGCGGTCTGGTAGAACGGCTCGAAAATAAACGCCTGATCGTCATGGGCGATGCCTTTGCCGGTGTCGGAAACCTGCCATTGCAGGCTCACGCGTTCGCCTTCACGAGCGAGCAGTCTGACCCGCAATACCACGCGCCCGGAATCGGTGAACTTGACCGCGTTACTCAGCAGGTTGTTGAGGATCTGCCGCACCCGACTGACATCGCCGATCAAGCGCTCAGGCAGTTGCGGGTCCAGGCAGGCATAGAGTTGCAGGCCTTTGCTTTGCGCCGCGGCGGCATAGCCTTGCACCACTTCGTGCACCAGTTCCGGGACGGAAAACTCGCTCAGCTCCAGCGCCAGTTGCCCGGCCTCGATCTTCGACACATCGAGCACGTCGCAAATCAACTGCAGCAACGTAGCCGATGATCCTTCGATCGCCCGCAGGTAACTTTTCTGCTGAGTGTCCAGTTGCGTGCGCGCTAGCAACTCCAGGGTGCCCAGCACGCCGTAGAGCGGGGTGCGTATTTCGTGGCTCATGGTCGCCAGAAACAAAGTCTTGGCTTCGTTGGCGGCATCGGCCGATTGGCGTGCCTGTTCCAGTGCTGCTTCGATCTGTCGCCGAGCGCTGATGTCACTGAACGCACAGAGCAAGACGTCTTCACCTTTATAGCGGGTCGGCGCACAGCTCAGGTACAGGTGACGACCGTCGGCAGTCTCGAAGTAATCGGTCAGGCACGGCGAGTGTTGGTCGAACGCATCGCGGATCCAGCCGGCGCCCAGTTGCTCGCTGCACTGGCCCAGCCATTGCCGCGCGAGGGTGTTATCCAGCACCACTTGACCGTCACTGCGGCGCAGTACGCACAGCGCCACCGGCGCGGTCTGAATCACGTCGCGGCTGAACAGTTCGCTTTCCACCAATGCCTGAATGCGCTGGATTGCCGGGGTAATGAAACGATGCTCCAGACGTCGGACCAACAGGCACACTAGGCTGATACTCAACACGCAGAACAGCAGCGCGCCGAGCATTTGTGGCCACAGGGCGCGCAGTACCGCCAGCAAGTCGATGGAGTAAGTCAGCTGCCAGTCCGAGGATTTCAGCTGCTTGCGCAACACCAATTGCTCGGGCAGCCAGCCATCGCCGACGAAGCCGAAGAAATCCTGTTGTCGCAGCAACGGCAGGTGCTGTTCTGGCGGTGGTTTGTGGCTGTTGCTGAACAGCGGTTTGCCTTGGGAGTTGAACATGGTGAACTCGCCGGCACTGTGGTCGTTCAGGGCGCTGGAGACTTCGCGGTCGTCCATTTCCAGGCCGAGCCAGCCGGAGTTGATATCGCGCGCGTCTAGACGAATGAAGATGTATAGCTGCGAGTGGCCGTCGGCGGCATGGGTCAGCCAGAGTTCTTTGACGTTGCCGCTGTTGTGGTGCTTGAGGGTCTGCAGTTGTTCGAGCATGGTCTCGGGGACACGGCCGATCACCGCGGTTGCGTTGTACAGGCGCAACACTTGGGTCCGGGGGCCGCTGCTGACGTAGACCAGGTTGAGCTGCCGGGCCTTGAGGTAATCGCGCATGCGTCGGGTCAGCCAGATGCTCCATTGCTGCCCCGGCGCTTGCCCGAGCAGCAGGCGGATCTCTTCCTCGGAGACCGGCAAATCCATGTTGGCCATGTGCGTAGCCGACAGGCTCAGGCTTTCCAGCAGTGCTTCGCGGGTGGTGAAAAAGGTATGCGCTTCGGCGATGGCGCTGCTCATGTAGCTGCGCCGTTGGGAAATCTCATTGTTGAAGGTAAACAGCAGAAAGCTGTAGACGCCGCCGAGAATGCCCACCAGCAGCACCAGGGCAAAAATGCGCAGCAGACGCCGCGCCGCATCGGGCGAGGACAGGATCGGGCTGATCTGATGGAGGTAGTTCTTCAATCGCATCCCGGCACAGTAGAAGCGGCCGGGCATGATGAAAATCAGACGATTCTTAAAGAGAGCTGCGCAAACAATTGGCTATAGCAACGCATCAATGGATTCAAAGGTAACTCATGACAAATGCAATCGTTGCGTTGGCTGTTCCGGCGCGCATGCCCTTGTCAAACCCACCATTGCCACCTGTTTCAGCGACGCGAAAGTAACGAGCGCTCAGGGGGATCTTCAAGTTGCCTCCCACAGAGGGATAGTCTGCGAATACATAGCTTTGATTTAAAACCAAGGGGTTTCCATCGCTATTGAGTACTTGCAAAGCCACACCCTGAGCAGTCGAATCTGCACTCAGCTGTACGATACCCCTCGTGGAATTTTGCGAGGGAGAAGTTGGGGTAGGCTTGAGTGTATAAGTTACTTTTTTTATGCCCGGCGGACAATTGTTAAGGCTGATGTCAAATTTGACCAGCTCAGAATATGCTCCGTTGTGGGCAAAGCTACTCATGTCATGCGACCCCATGTCTACTTTGATGTCCGGCGTTTCACAGGATTGAGGCACAATCGTTGTGCCATTGGTCGCCATTGCTAGTGGTGATACACCATCTGCATGAAAAGTCCCCAGTGTTCCTGCCGGGATTTTCTGTACATCGATTACATCCGCTATTTTGAATAGTCGTAGCACGTGTCTTGTGGTGTCCCATCCGTACCCGCCCGCTGCTCGGCGAATAGCCGGATAAATGGGTATGGCTGTCCCTTCTCTGAAGGACCACTGCCATGCGAGCCCGGTGTTTCCGATTGCGTAAACAAGGTCACCCGATTTAGACACACCGACGTTGTTCTGAACACCATATGAAAACTCGTTAGTACATCTATACGAGCTGGGCGTAGGTCCAAGTGTTAATGGAGGACTTTCATATATTACGGTGCCGTTAGGTGTATCACGAGGAATCGAAAGTGTAGTGGGTAATTGCATAGTGAGAGTTGTTTGATGATGACCCGGGAAGAACGAGCAATTAGCCGCGCCTGCGTAGCTGGGCGCGAAAAGTAACGACAGACATAGCGTGTGAATCAATTTCGTTAGCTGGAGCGGGCGCTGGAGTTTGAAACGCTTCATGAAGGGGTTTACGTAATTGGCCAAAGAGCGGCATACGTTAAACACGCCGTTTGCCGATGGACATCAGGCGATTCTTAGAACACGCTCCCGCGTCTGCGCAAACGCGGCGATGTATTAGACTCAGCAAAGCCTGAAAACCGTGCAGGTTGTGCAGCCCCCGGTTCACCAGAGAGGTCATATGGTCCGCTTGAGTATGGTCTTGCTCGGTCACGAATTCGTCCGCAAGCGTTGGTCCGCGCTGGCGCTGACGGGCGTTGTCTGGGGTGCGGCCGGTGTGGGCATCTTCATTGATGCGCTGGACGGTGTTTTGTATTTTCCGCTGCATCTTTTCGGCTATCTGTTGTTACTGGAGGCTCTGATGCTGCTGCTGGTGCCGGCACCGCAGACCGGTACCGCCGCTGCCCTGCGTAAAGCGCGAGGGTTGGCTTTTCTCTTGCTGGGGCTGCTGATCATCGACAGGCAACATGCCGCCGGCCTGATTCTGGCGGTGTTGTTCGGCGGGGCTTTTCTGGTCGATGGGGGTTTTCGGCTGGCGGCTGCGGTGGTGGTGCGTTTTGTCGGTTGGCAAGTGTCGCTGCTGACGGGGTTGTTCGAAATCGGTTTTGGCCTGTTCATCCTCGAACCGTACCCGACCCTTTATAAGGGGACGGTGCCGTTCTGCATTGGCATGAGCATTTTTCTCTCGGGCTGCGCCTTGTTGCGGCAGTCCTTGCGTTTCAAAAACTGGCAGTCGCCGGTCAGCCCTTTCTCCGCCAGTGCACCGGCCCCCAGCGCCGCGCTGGTGATTCATGTCTGGACACCCAGCGGCACCGTTGATGACACCCTGGTGCGCAATCGACTGCTCAATCGCTACATAGCGGCGGTCGACATCAACGGCGTGATCTCCGCCGGGCACGCAGCGCTGGAATGTGGCCCGGACATCTACATCAGTCATTATCCGCTGGACGACATTGATCGTTCGGCAGGGGATTTCGTGCGTTTGCTACGGGCGACGCCGAACAACGATGTCGCTGGCAGGTTTCTGCCGGACTATGCGGGCGAGGTGGCTGACTGGTGTCCGTCTTCGGTTCAGGTCAGTTTTGCCCACTACGATGCCCGGCGGCTGAATGCGTTCTGGGCGCAGTATCGGCAAAACAGCACTTACAACCTCACCAGTCGCAACTGTTCCAGCGCCGTCGCCCATAGTCTCGAAGCAGCGCTTGAAGGGGCGATGAATCGTGGTCATTCGAGCATGCTGGATTTTGCCCGCGTCATCATCAGCCCCGAGTTCTGGGTGGCGGCGCAAGTGCGCAAGCGCGCCGAGGTGATGGCCTGGACGCCGGGTCTGGTGCTTGATTACGCGCGGGCCTTGCATGCTGCGATCGAACCGGCACCGCCGGGCTGGCACAGTATTTATGCGGTGAGCAAGCGTGCGTTTGGGTATGCGGCCACTGCCTTGCGGGGGCGCGAGGTGCATCCGGTGCAACCGCCACCCGCGAATCCTTCCGACAAGTCCTGACCGACCTTTCACCGAGTCGCCGCCATCGCGAGCAGGCTCACTCCTACAGGGGATTTTGTTGCGATCACAGAATTCGTGTTGATCGCAAATCCACTGTAGGAGTGAGCCTGCTCGCGATGGCGTCCGCGTGGACGCCACAAAAACCCAGTCCATTGGTCAACTAATTACCAAGCAACCTAACTATTCCATTGACATTCGCTGCCTAGGCAGTAACATCTCGACATACATTCACTGCCTAGGCAGTTATTAGGTGAGCAAATGAAGCATTTCACCCCGGACGAATTCAAACACTGCCATCTCGGCCTGTTGCTTGGCCGTGCTGCGCTGCTCAAAGACAAGATCATCGACACCCACATGGAACCCCACGGCATCACCGCCGCGCAGTTCAAGGTGTTGATCATCATGGCGCAGTTCGGCGTCGATACCCCGGCCGAACTGTGCCGGCACCTGTCGCTGGACAGCGGTTCGATGACGCGCATGCTCGATCGTCTGGAGCAGAAAGGCTTTCTGGCTCGCCAACGCAGCGAAGGCGATCGCCGTCAGGTGCAGCTCAAGCTTACCGAGCAGGGCCAGCAACTGGCCGATCGCCTGCCGCACATCGGCGCCGACGCGATGAATGAACTGGCGGGCGCCGTTACCCCGGACGAGTTGAAAACCCTGGAATACATCCTCAAGAAAATTCTGCTGGGAGCCGGTGACCCGATCACCATCCAGCGGCTAGGTGAACACAATGAGCGGTAAAACCTTGCGCAGCAGCCTGACCCTGGTGCTGTCGGCGATGATCCTTGCCGGTTGCGCCAACTACAGCGGCCTCGACACCCACGGCCAGAACCTCGATGCAAAAAGCCTGAAAGTCGGCCAATCCCTCAACGGCGTGACCCTGTCGCCGGCCGCCTGGCCGAAAAGCGACTGGTGGACCAGCCTTGGCGATCCGCAACTCGACGGTTTGATCCGCGAAGCCTTGCACGACAGCCCGGACATGCAGATCGCCGAAGCGCGCGCCCATCAGGCCAGCGCCGCCGCGTATGCCGCCGATGCCGCACGGTATCCGACCCTCGACGCCAGCGCCGGCATCAGCCGTTCGCGTCTGGCCAAGGATCAGGATCCGCTGGGGCAGGGCGATGCCTACGCCACCGTGCGCAACGTCAGCGCCGGCTTCAATTACAACTTCGACCTGTGGGGCGGCCAGCGCGATGCGTGGGAAGCCGCACTCGGTCAGGCCCGCGCTGCTGAAGTCGATCGTCAGGCCGCGCAGTTGACGCTGGCTGCCGACGTCGCCCGTGCTTACAGCGATCTGGGTCAGGCGCACATCGTTTATGACCTGGCCAACGACGACCTCAAGCGCACTAAACAAATGCTCGACCTGAGCCAGCGTCGCCTGAGCTCCGGCATCGACAGCCAGTACCAGTTCCAGCAAACGCAAAGTCTTGAGGCCAGCTCCGAAGCCAGCTTGATCGATGCGGAAAAACGCCTGAACAGCGCCAAGATCGCGCTCGCTGTGCTGCTTGGCAAAGGCCCGGATCGCGGCAATGAAATTGCCCGCCCGAAAGTTCTGCAAGCCAGCGCCGTTGCGGTGCCATCGGTATTGCCGGCGGAGCTGCTCGGTCGTCGTCCGGATCTGGTCGCTGCACGCTGGCGCGTTGAAGCCGCGAGCAAAGACATCGACTCGGCGAAAACCCAGTTCTATCCCAACTTGAACCTCACGGCCTCGGCCGGTGCCGAATCTTTGTTGGGTGACGCGATGTTCGGTTCGGCCAGTCGCTTCTTCAACATTGCCCCGACCATTTCGGTGCCGATCTTCGATGGCGGGCGCCTGCGCGCCAACCTCGATGCGCGCGACGCCGATTACGATCTGGCGGTGGCGCAGTACAACAAAAGTCTGGTGAAGGCACTGGGCGATGTCAGCGACACGATCAACCAGTTGCGTGACATCGGTCGGCAGATCGGCGCGCAGCAACACGCCACCGAGATTGCTCAGGACTCTTACAACACCGTCGTCCAGCGTTACGGTTCCGGCATCGGCAACTACCTGGACGTGCTCAGCATCGAGCAGCAACTGCTGCAGGCCCAGCGTCAGTTGGCCAACCTCAATGCCGAGCAGATCGACCTGTCGATTCAACTGATGCAAGCGCTGGGCGGCGGCTTCCAGGGGGACACCCTGACCGCAGCCGCCACCCCAGCCACGCCGCACAACTAATTCAAGGTATTTGTCATGGCCACTGCCGAAAACACCCAAGCTCAAGGCAACACCCCCGACACCGGCAACCCGCGCAAGCGCAAAGTCATGCTGGTAGTGCTGGCCGTTGTCGTCCTGCTCGCCGGTGCCGGCGTCTGGGCCTATCACGAGTTCATCGGGCGCTTTAACGAAAGCACCGACGACGCCTACGTCAACGGCAACGTGGTGGAAATCACCCCGCTGGTGACCGGCACTGTGGTCAGCATTGGTGCTGACGATGGCGACCTGGTCCACGAAGGCCAGGTGCTGATCAACTTCGACCCGAATGACGCCGAAGTCGGCCTGCAAAGTGCCCAGGCGAAACTGGCGCGCACCGTGCGTCAGGTGCGCGGCTTGTACAGCAACGTTGACGGCATGAAAGCCCAGGTAAACGCGCAACAGGCGGAAGTGCAAAAAGCCCAGGACAACTTCAATCGTCGGAAAAACCTGGCACAGGGCGGGGCGATTTCCCAGGAAGAACTGTCCCACGCTCGCGACGACCTGACCTCGGCGCAAAACGCCCTGGCCAACGCCAAGCAGCAACTGAAAACAACCAGCGCGCTGGTTGATGACACCGTGGTCTCGTCGCACCCGGACGTGATGTCGGCCGCCGCCGATCTGCGTCAGGCTTACCTGACCAATGCGCGCAGCACCTTGATCGCGCCGGTCACCGGTTACGTGGCCAAACGCACTGTGCAACTCGGTCAGCGCGTACAGCCGGGCACTGCACTGATGGCGGTGATCCCGCTGGATCAACTGTGGATCGATGCCAACTTCAAGGAAACCCAACTGCGTGATATGCGCATCGGTCAGCCGGTCGACATCGAGTCCGACATCTACGGCAGCGACGTGAAATACAGCGGCACCGTCGACAGCCTCGGCGCCGGTACCGGCAGCGCGTTTGCCTTGCTGCCAGCGCAGAACGCCACCGGTAACTGGATCAAGATTGTTCAGCGTGTGCCAGTGCGTATTCACATCAACGCTGAAGAACTGGCCAAACACCCGTTGCGTGTCGGCCTGTCGACCAACGTTGAAGTGAATCTGCACGACCAGAGCGGCCCGGTGCTGGCTCAGCAGCCACCGCAAAAAGCCTCGTTCAGCACCAACGTCTACGACCGCCAACTGGCTGAAGCCGACGCGATGATTGCGCAACTGATCCACGACAACAGCGCTGCGGTCAGCAAAACCGCGCAACGCTGAATCTAACCTCTGTGGGAGTGAGCCTTGTGGTGAGGGGATTTATCCCCGATGGCCTGCGCAGCAGGCCCGGCTTTTTGAGTCAAAAGAGGGGCCGCTTCGCGACCCATCGGGGATAAATCCCCTCACCACAGGATTCACTCCTACAAGTGCTGCTGTGTCTTTAACTGACGCAGCGCCAACCCGGTTTCATAGGATTCACAATGAGCAATAACGCCTCTTTCACGCCGCCCAGCCTGTTGCTCAGCACCATCGGCCTGTCGCTGGCGACGTTCATGCAAGTGCTCGACACCACCATCGCCAACGTGGCGTTGCCGACCATTTCCGGCAACCTTGGGGTGAGTTCGGAGCAGGGCACCTGGGTTATTACTTCGTTTGCCGTGAGTAACGCGATTGCGCTGCCGCTGACCGGTTGGCTCAGTCGGCGTTTCGGCGAGGTGAAGCTGTTTCTCTGGGCGACCATGCTGTTTGTGCTGGCCTCGTTCCTCTGCGGTATCTCCACGTCGATGCCGGAACTTATCGGCTTCCGTGTCCTGCAAGGTTTGGTCGCCGGGCCGCTGTACCCGATGACGCAAACCCTGTTGATCGCCGTGTATCCCCCCGCGAGGCGCGGCATGGCCCTGGCGTTACTGGCGATGGTCACGGTGGTCGCGCCGATTGCCGGGCCGATTCTCGGCGGCTGGATTACCGACAGTTATAGCTGGCCGTGGATCTTCTTCATCAACGTGCCGATCGGCATCTTCGCGGTGATGGTGGTGCGTTCGCAACTGGCCAAACGGCCGGTGGAAACCAGCCGTCAGCCGATGGATTACGTCGGTCTGATCTCGCTGATCATTGGCGTCGGCGCGTTGCAGGTAATCCTCGACAAGGGCAACGACCTGGACTGGTTCGAATCGAACTTCATCATCATTGGTGCGGCGATTTCGGTGATTGCGCTGGCGGTGTTCATCATCTGGGAAATGACCGATCAGCACCCGGTGGTGAATCTGCGCCTGTTCGCCCATCGCAACTTCCGCATCGGCACGCTGGTGTTGGTGTTGGGTTACGCCGGGTTCTTCGGCATCAACCTGATCCTGCCGCAGTGGTTGCAGACCCAGATGGGTTACACCGCGACCTGGGCGGGGCTGGCGGTCGCGCCAATCGGTATTTTGCCGGTGTTGCTGTCGCCGTTTGTCGGCAAGTACGCGAACAAGTTCGACCTGCGCTTGCTGGCCGGTCTGGCGTTTCTGGCGATTGGCTTGAGCTGTTTCATGCGCGCCGGGTTTACCAACGAGGTGGACTTCCAGCACATCGCTCTGGTGCAGCTGTTCATGGGCATTGGTGTGGCGCTGTTCTTCATGCCGACCCTGAGCATCCTGATGTCGGACCTGCCACCGAGCCAGATTGCCGACGGCGCCGGGCTTGCGACTTTTCTGCGGACCTTGGGCGGTAGCTTTGCGGCGTCGCTGACCACGTGGATCTGGATACGCCGGGCCGATCAGCATCATGCGTACATGAGTGAAAGCATCAGCACTTTCGAACCGGCGACCCGCGAGACCTTGAATCATTTAGGCGGTGCAAGCCAATCGGCTTATGCACAGATGGATCAGATTTTGACCAGCCAGGCGTACATGCTCTCCACCGTGGATTACTTCACGTTGTTGGGCTGGGGCTTTATGGGTTTGATTCTGATTGTGTGGCTGGCGAAACCGCCGTTTGCCGCGAAGGCAGGCCCGGCGGCTTCCGGACACTGATCCGAAGCGCGGTCAAACTGTAGGAGTGAGCCTGCTCGCGATTGCGGTGTATCAGTCAACAGAGATGTTGAATGTGATATCGCCATCGCGAGCAGGCTCACTCCTACATTGTTCTGTGGCTCGTCAGTTAGAAGGGGCAGGCAGGGCCGGAGGCGGGGCAAAATCGAACGGCGCCAACGCATACCCGTTCTCATCCACCTGCAACGCCCAACCCTGACGATCCCAATCCCCCAGCACAATCCTTTTCGCCGCTTGCTCACCGAGCTGCAACTTGTGGATCGCCGGGCGATGGGTGTGCCCGTGAATCAGGGTTTTCACGCCGTATTCCTGCATGATCCGCGGCACTTCCTCAGGCGTGACATCAACAATGTCATTGGCCTTCATCCGTACCTGCGCGCGGCTTTCGCTGCGTAGCTTGCGCGCCAGTTTATGGCGGCTGCTCAGCGGCAGGTTGCGCAGGATAAACAGCGTGATCGGGTTGCGCAGGTAACGACGCAGCTTCATATAACCGACGTCGCGGGTGCACAGGCTGTCGCCGTGCATCAACAGCACCGGTTCGCCGTAGAACTGCACGACACTCGGGTCCTTCAACAGCGTACAGCCGGCCTGTTTGCAGAAGGCCTTGCCGAGCATGAAGTCGCGATTGCCGTGCATCAGAAAGATGGCCGTGCCGCTGTCGCTCAATTCGCGCAGGGCCTGGCAGATGGAACGCTGGAAAGGGGTCATGGCATCGTCGCCAATCCACGCCTCGAAAAAGTCGCCCAGAATGTACAACGCACTCGCCGAGCGGGCGCGTCCGGCGAGCAAATCCAGAAACGCCCGGGTAATGTCCGGGCGCTCCTCTTCCAGATGCAAATCTGAAATCAGCAATATCACGCTTCGATGATCTCGGCTTTCTCGATGATCACGTCGTCTGCTGGTACGTCCTGGTGGCCGGCCTTGGAAGTGGTCGAAACACCTTTGATCTTGTCGACAACGTCAGTGCCGGCGGTCACTTTACCGAATACCGCGTAGCCCCAGCCCTGAACGTTCTTGCCGCTGTGGTTGAGGAAGGTGTTGTCGGCAACGTTGATGAAGAACTGCGCGGAAGCCGAATGCGGCTCCATGGTGCGGGCCATGGCTACGGTGTACTTCTCGTTGGAAAGACCGTTGTCAGCTTCGTTCTGGATGCTTGGGCGCTTGTCTTTCTTTTCTTTCATGCCTGGCTCGAAACCACCGCCCTGGATCATGAAGTTACCGATGACACGGTGGAAAACGGTGTTTTCGTAGTGACCGGCTTTAACGTACTCGATGAAGTTGGCGACGGTGATCGGCGCCTTTTCAGCGTTCAGTTCGATGACGATGTCGCCATGGTTGGTGGTCAGTTTGACTTGAGTCATGGTCATTACTCTTTATAAGGAATTCGTGGTTTTCGGACATTCAGTCCCGAAACCGGTTCAGCCTGCATCGGCCAAGGTGCGCAGTTTAGCGTGACAGGCGCGAATTTCGAGGCTGTTTTTCGAAAACCCTGCGATTAAATGCACTCCTTTATAGGGCCTGCTCTGTCAGCCCCTTGACAGCATCGGCTATGATAGCGGCTTTGTTTTGTCTGGCCCCCTTTGCGGCCGCGCACATGTAAGTCAAGGATCCTATGAGCAAGCCCACTGTCGACCCTTCCTCGAATGCCAAGTCCGGCCCTGCCGTGCCGGTCAATTTCCTGCGGCCGATCATCCAGGCAGACCTGGACTCGGGCAAGCACACCCAGATCGTTACCCGTTTCCCGCCTGAGCCCAATGGCTACCTGCACATCGGCCACGCCAAGTCGATCTGCGTGAACTTCGGCCTGGCCCAGGAGTTCGGCGGCGTCACGCACCTGCGTTTCGACGACACCAACCCGGCCAAGGAAGACCAGGAATACATCGACGCGATCGAAAGCGACGTCAAATGGCTGGGCTTCGAATGGTCCGGCGAAGTGCGCTACGCCTCGCAGTATTTCGACCAGTTGCACGACTGGGCCGTCGAGCTGATCAAGGCCGGCAAGGCTTACGTTGACGACCTGACGCCTGAACAGGCCAAGGAATACCGTGGCAGCCTGACCGAGCCGGGCAAGAACAGCCCGTTCCGCGACCGTTCGGTGGAAGAGAACCTCGACTGGTTCGCCCGCATGCGCGCCGGTGAGTTCCCGGACGGCGCCCGTGTGCTGCGCGCGAAGATCGACATGGCCTCGCCGAACATGAACCTGCGCGACCCGATCATGTACCGCATCCGCCACGCCCATCACCACCAGACCGGCGACAAGTGGTGCATCTACCCGAACTACGACTTCACCCACGGTCAGTCGGACGCCATCGAAGGCATCACCCACTCGATCTGCACCCTGGAATTCGAAAGCCATCGTCCGCTGTACGAGTGGTTCCTCGACGCCCTGCCAGTGCCGGCGCACCCGCGTCAGTACGAGTTCAGCCGTCTGAACCTCAACTACACCATCACCAGCAAGCGCAAGCTCAAGCAGCTGGTGGACGAGAAGCACGTCAATGGCTGGGACGATCCGCGCATGTCCACGCTGTCGGGTTTCCGCCGTCGTGGCTACACCCCGGCGTCGATCCGCAACTTCTGCGACATGATCGGTACTAACCGTTCCGACGGCGTGGTTGACTTTGGCATGCTCGAATTCAGCATCCGTCAGGACCTGGACGCGAACGCCCCGCGCGCCATGTGCGTGCTGCGTCCGTTGAAAGTGGTCATCACCAACTACCCGGAAGACCAGGTCGACAACCTCGAACTGCCGCGTCATCCGCAGAAAGAAGAACTCGGCGTGCGCAAGCTGCCGTTCGCCCGTGAAATCTACATCGACCGCGATGACTTCATGGAAGAGCCGCCAAAAGGTTACAAGCGCCTGGAGCCGAACGGCGAAGTGCGTCTGCGCGGCAGCTACGTGATCCGTGCCGACGAAGCGATCAAGGACGCCGACGGCAACATCGTCGAACTGCGTTGCTCGTACGATCCGGACACCCTCGGCAAGAACCCGGAAGGTCGCAAGGTCAAAGGCGTGATCCACTGGGTGCCGGCGGCCGCCAGCGTCGAGTGCGAAGTGCGTCTGTACGATCGCCTGTTCCGGTCGGCCAACCCTGAGAAGGCCGAAGACAGCGCGAGTTTCCTCGACAACATCAACCCTGACTCACTGCAAGTGCTGACCGGTTGTCGTGCTGAGCCATCGCTTGGCAATGCACAGCCGGAAGACCGTTTCCAGTTCGAACGCGAAGGCTACTTCGTTGCCGACATCAAGGATTCGAAACCAGGTCAGCCGGTATTCAACCGTACCGTGACCCTGCGTGATTCGTGGGGCCAGTGATTCAGCGTCAAGGGAATTAAAGTGCTAACGATCTACAACACGCTCACCAAGAGCAAAGAAGTCTTCAAGCCGCTGGATGGCAACAAGGTGCGCATGTACGTCTGCGGGATGACCGTGTACGACTACTGCCACCTCGGCCATGGCCGCAGCATGGTCGCGTTCGACCTGGTGACCCGCTGGTTGCGGTTCAGCGGTTACGACCTGACCTACGTGCGCAACATCACCGACATCGACGACAAGATCATCAACCGGGCCAACGAGAACGGTGAGTCGTTCGAAGCGTTGACCGAGCGCATGATCGCCGCGATGCACGAAGACGAAGCGCGCCTGAACATCAAGAAGCCGGACATGGAGCCGCGCGCCACGGATCACATTCCGGGCATGCACGCGATGATCCAGACCCTGATCGACAAGGGCTACGCCTACGCCCCGGGCAATGGCGACGTGTACTACCGCGTCGGCAAGTTCATGGGCTACGGCAAGCTGTCGCGCAAGAAGATCGAAGACCTGCGCATCGGTGCGCGGATCGAGGTCGACGAAGCCAAGGAAGATCCGCTCGACTTCGTCCTGTGGAAAGGCGTCAAACCGGGCGAGCCGAGCTGGGAATCGCCGTGGGGCGCCGGGCGTCCGGGCTGGCACATCGAGTGCTCGGTGATGTCGACCTGCTGCCTCGGCGAGACTTTCGACATTCATGGCGGCGGCAGCGACCTTGAGTTCCCGCACCATGAAAACGAAATCGCCCAGAGCGAAGCGGCCACCGGCAAGACCTACGCCAACGCGTGGATGCATTGCGGCATGATCCGCATCAATGGCGAGAAGATGTCCAAGTCCTTGAACAACTTCTTCACCATTCGCGACGTGCTCGACAAGTACCACCCGGAAGTCGTGCGTTACCTGCTGGTGTCGAGCCACTACCGCAGCGCGATCAACTACTCGGAAGACAACCTCAAGGACGCCAAAGGCGCACTCGAGCGTTTCTACCACGCGTTGAAAGGCCTGCCGAGCGTGGCGCCGGCGGGTGGCGAAGCGTTCGTCGAGCGTTTCACCACAGTGATGAACGACGACTTCGGCACACCGGAAGCCTGCGCGGTGCTGTTCGAGATGGTCCGTGAGATCAACCGCCTGCGTGAGAGCGATCTTGATGCGGCGGCCGGTCTGGCGGCGCGTCTGAAAGAACTGGCGAGCGTGCTGGGCGTGTTGCAGCTTGAGGCCGATGACTTCCTGCAGGCGGGCGCCGAAGGGCGTGTCGATGCGGCTGAAGTCGATGCGCTGATTGCGGCGCGTCTGGCAGCGCGTGCGGGTAAGGATTGGGCAGAATCCGACCGCATCCGCGACCAGCTCACCGCCATGGGCGTGGTGCTGGAAGACGGCAAGGGTGGCACTACCTGGCGTCTGGCTGACTGATCGTCTTATCGGCTTTAAAACAAAACCCGCCTTGTGCGGGTTTTTGTTTGGGCGCGAGAAAGAGCCCCTCACCCTAACCCTCCCGAAACGTCGGACCGCCCAGAGGGAGAGGGGACTGATTGGGGGATGTTCAAGAAATACGCCGACCTGAAAGCTTTTCTCCGAATCCATAATCGACGCAATCTCTCAGGTCGATGCACAACGCCAGACACTTCGGTCAGCTCCCTCTCCCTCTGGGCGGTCCGACGTTTCGGGAGGGCTGGGGTGAGGGTTGCTTTTGGCGTTCGCGTAGGTCTTGATGTCGGCAACGCGTTCAGCCGGATGCTGAACGGTGACGATCATGTAAGGGAAACACCATGGCCAATCACTATCGCGAGCTGCTAACGACCCCAGGCGCCACCGGGCTAGTGCTCGCGAGTTCTATTGCCCGATTACCGCAAGCAATGATCGGCATCGGCATCATCACCATGCTGGTGGAGCAAACTGGCGTCTACTGGCTGGCCGGCGCGGTCGCCGGTACGTTTACCCTGGCCAATGCGCTGCTCGGCCCGCGCATTTCGAAACTGGTTGATCAGCGTGGTCAGAGCCGAGTGCTCCCCGTGGTGACGGCATTCAGCATCGTCATGTTGCTGTCGCTGATCTTCGCCGTTTACATGAGGGCGCCCGCCGCATTGTTTTTTGTTCTGGCGGCACTGGCCGGGACAATGCCGAGCATGCCATCGATGATCAGGGCACGCTGGTCGCAGTTGTTCCGGGGCAAGCCGCAACTGCACACGGCATTCTCTCTGGACACGGTGCTGACCGAACTCGCCTACATCATCGGCCCGCCACTGGCGATCGGCTTGAGCGTGAGCTTTTTCGCCGAAGCCGGGCCGCTGGTGGCGGTGGCGCTGCTGGCGGTCGGTGTGACGGCGTTTCTCCTGCAGCGCCAGACTGAACCTAAAGTGGTCGTAGGCCATGCCAGCAATAGCGGCTCAACCCTGTTGATTCCCGGTGTTCGCACGATTGTCCTGGCGCTGTTGGCGATGGGCGCCATTGGCGGATCCATCGATGTCGCCGTCGTGGCCTTCGCCAACGCACAAGGCTGGCCAGCGTCGGCCACCTTCATCCTCGCCGCGTACGCGTTCGGCTCACTGGTGGCGGGGCTGACGTTCGGTGCGTTGCGGGTTTCGCTGGCGATTGAGAAACAGTTCTTTATCGGGATTCTGGTCACGGCAGTCACCGGCGTATTGCCGATCTTTTCACCGGACGTTTATGTGCTGTCGGCGATGCTGTTTATCGCCGGCATCTCGTTTGCGCCGACCATGGTTGTGGTAATGAAGCTGGGGACAATCATCATCCCGCCGTCGCGGATCACCGAAGGGCTGACCTGGATGACCACCGGCATCAGCATCGGCGTGGCGCTCGGGGGGATGCTGGCGGGGGTGGTTATCGATGCTTTTGGTGCACGCGCAGGGTTTGGCGTGGCGATTGGCGCGGGGGTGATGATGATGGTGGTGGTGCTGATTGGGCTGCGCACATTGGCGGCTGTTTCCACTGCGCGTGTTGAGCCGGCCTTTTCGCCCTCACCCTAGCCCTCTCCCCCAGGAGAGGGGACTGATTGGGGGATATTCACGAGATACACCGACCTGAAAGATGTGTGCCGAATCCATAATCAACCGGTTCTTTCAGGTCGATGTATAACGCCAGACACCTAGGTAGGCTCCCTCTACCTCCGGGAGAGGGCTGGGCGGGCGGCGTTCCGATGAGGGGAAGGGGTTCACTCAACCTTCAATCTGCCGCAACCGCTTGTAAAGCGTATTCCGACTCACCCCCAACCGCCGCGCCAAGTGCGAGATATTCCCCCCGGCCGCCTTCAACTCCCGGTTCAACGCTTCAACATCATTCAAATCCAATCCCAGCGGCTGCGCGCTCTCAACCGGCTCCATCTCCAGATCGACAAAAAAATCATCGGGCAAATGCTCCGGCCGCACGGGTTGTTCCTCGGCCATGGCCAGCGCCACCTGCATCACGCTGCTGACCTGGCGCAGATTTCCCGGCCAGGGATGACGGCCAAACAGCTCCAGAACTTCGCGGCTCAATCCCGCCCATTGCGTCGGTTCACGATGCTGTTCCCACAGTCGTTTAAACAACGCCTCCTTGTCACTGCGCTCCCGAAGTGGCGGCAACTCCAGCGTCAGCCCGCCAATGCGGTAATACAAATCCTCTCGGAAACGCCCCAACTGCACTTGTTCGCGCAAGGAACGGTTGGTCGCCGAGATAATCCGCAAATCCACCGCGAACAGCTCACTGCTACCCACCGGCTGAACGCAGCGTTCCTGCAACACCCGTAACAACCGCGCCTGGGTCGGCAGTGGCATGTCGCCAATTTCATCGAGGAATAGGGTGCCCTTGTCAGCCTTGCGAATCAGGCCGATGCTGCCTTTCTGGTTGGCGCCGGTGAAGGCACCTTTCTCGTAGCCGAAAAGCTCGGACTCCACCAGTTCGGCGGGGATCGCCGCGCAGTTGACGGCGATGAACGCCTGTTTACTTCGTGAGCTGGCCTGGTGCAGGGCTTTGACGAAAACCTCCTTGCCGACGCCGGTTTCACCATGAATCAACAGCGGAATGTCTTTTTCCAGTAAGCGCTCGGCCTGCCGTACGGCTTTTTCCACGCGGCTGTCGCCGAAGTGCAGGGTGTTGAGGCTGATCGCCGTCGGTGCGGCGGGTTTGGCCTCAGCAACAAACACCCGCGCTTGAATCGGTGCCTGTTTCGGCCGCTTCAACAGACACTGAAAACGGTTACGCCCGGACGTCTGCAAGGCAAACGGCAAACCGTCCGGCTGATTGATCAACTCCAGCAACGACACCTTGAACAGGCTCTCGACGCTGACCCGCGACAAGCGCACACCGAGCAGATTGTCCGCCCGGCGATTGGCCGACAAAACTTGCCCGCTCTCATCAAAGATCAGCAATCCCGCCCACTGACTGTCGAGGTTGTTCAACCCGGTGTTGAAGGTCAGTTGAAAGTGTTGGCCATGGAACAGGTTGAGGATCAGCCGGTTCTCCACGGTCTGGCTCATCATCTTGACCATGCCGAGGGTGTGCGAGGGCGGCAGGTAACTGTCGCTGGACACATCAAGCACCGCGATGACTTTACGCTCGGCGTCGAAAATCGGCGCGGCGGAGCCGGTCATGAAGCGGTTGGCCTTGAGAAAGTGTTCATCGTGTTCAATGTGCACGGCCTGCTCACAGGCCAGCGCGGTGCCGATCGCATTGGTGCCGCTGGCGCGTTCGATCCAGCTCGCACCCGGCTGAAAACCCCGCGCCAGGTTCGGTTCGATAAACCGTTGCGTGCCCCACGACGTCAGCACCTGGCCCTGATTGTCGGCGAGCATGATCAGGCAGTTGGAGTTGCTCAGAATGTTTTCGTAGTAGGGCAGGACTTCCTGGTGAGTGGTCTGCACCAGCGAGTGATGGCGGTCGAGCAGATGGGCAATGCCGGCGGCGGGCAGTTGATCGAAGGCCGGGGCGCTTTGGTGATCCAGACCGAACGCACGGCAACGTTGCCAGGAATTCTGGACGAGGGCGTCATGGGACAGCGGCGGGGCAGGTGCGGCCATGGCAGTGGGTCTCTGATGCAGCGATTTTTATTGTTGTTATGGACCCGATCTTTGAAACCTGGGCAGATCCCCTGTAGGAGTGAGCCTGCTCGCGATAGCGGTCTATCAGACAGATTTGCATTGACTGATACACCGCTATCGCGAGCAGGCTCACTCCTACAGTTGATCTTCGGTGTTCACGAAGTCTGGGTAAAAAGCATCCATAGAGTGTTGTTCACTATTGTTCATTGTCAATCGCCCGACTGTTCAAATGTGTTCAGCAATGAACGCCGTCTCCCGGCGCTTTCAACGATTTTCACGACAAATCAATCACTTGCCATTTCTGGCACGAAACTCGCTCCAGTGCACAGGTCGCTTGACTCCAATAATAAAAAGGCCGAGCCATGTCACTCACCCTGGAGCACGTCTGCCGTACCGTCGAAGGCCAGACCTGGATCGACGATGCGTGCCTGAAATTCGAACCCGGTTCCTTCAATGTTTTGCTCGGCCGCACGCTGTCCGGCAAAACCAGTCTCATGCGGTTGATGGCAGGTCTGGACAAGCCCGACAGCGGCCGCATCCTGATGAACGGCGTCGACGTCACCCAGCGTCCGGTGCGTTTGCGCAACGTGTCGATGGTCTATCAGCAGTTCATCAATTACCCGACCATGACCGTGTTCGAGAACATCGCTTCGCCGCTGCGTCAGGCCGGTGTCTCAAAAGAGCTCATCCACAGCAAGGTGCAGGAAACCGCGAAGATGCTGCGCATCGAGAAGTTTCTGCAGCGTTATCCGCTGGAACTCTCCGGCGGCCAGCAACAGCGCACCGCCATGGCCCGTGCGCTGGTCAAGGACGCTGAGCTGATCCTGTTCGACGAGCCGCTGGTCAACCTCGACTACAAACTGCGCGAAGAACTGCGCCAGGAAATGCGCGAGCTGTTCAAACTGCGCCACACCATCGCGATTTATGCCACCACCGAGCCCAACGAAGCGCTGGCGCTGGGCGGCACCACAACCATTCTTCATGAAGGGCGAGTGATTCAGAGCGGCCCGTCGACCGAGGTGTATCACCAGCCGCAATCGGTGCTGGCGGCGGAATTGTTCTCCGAACCACCGATCAACTTGATGCCCGGGCGCATCGCCGGCAACGAAGTCAGCTTCGCCAATTTCGTGCACTTCCCGCTGAACGTCGATCTGCGCCCGGTGGGCGAGGGCGAGTTCCGTTTCGGCGTGCGCCCCAGCCACATCTCGCTGGTGCCGAGCAACGATGACGACCTCGAATTGGCGGTGACCGTCGAAGTCGCCGAGATCAGCGGCTCGGAAACCTTCCTGCATGTGCGCAACGAGCATTTCCTGCTGGTGCTGCACCTGCCCGGCGTTCATGAATACGATGTCGATGCGCCGATCCGCATTTACATCCCGACCCACAAACTGTTCGTTTTCGATGCGCAGGGCCGTCTGGTGCAGGCACCGGGCCGGCGCGTCGCGAGGGTTGCCTGATGGCCGAAATCCGTTTGCAGCACCTCGCCCACAGCTACAGCAAAACCCCGGGCGGCGCCGAGGATTACGCGATTCGCGAGATGGATCACGTCTGGGAGCAAGGCGGGGCGTACGCCTTGCTGGGGCCGTCGGGTTGCGGCAAGTCGACCTTGCTCAACATCATTTCCGGCCTGCTCAGCCCTTCGCAGGGGCATGTGTTGTTCGACGGCAAAGCGGTCAACGACCTGACGCCGGAGAAGCGCAACATCGCCCAGGTTTTCCAGTTTCCGGTGGTCTACGACACCATGACCGTGTTCGATAACCTCGCGTTTCCCCTGCGAAATCAGGGCATGGCCGAGGCGAAAGTGCACAGCAAGGTGCAGGAAATCGCCGAGGTTCTCGACCTGCAGAACCTGCTGAGCAAGAAGGCGCGCAACCTCACTGCCGATGAAAAACAGAAAGTCTCGATGGGCCGTGGTCTGGTCCGTGACGACGTTTCGGCAATCCTCTTTGATGAGCCGCTGACGGTGATCGACCCGCACCTGAAATGGAAACTGCGGCGCAAGCTCAAGCAGATTCACGAGCAGTTCAACATCACCATGGTCTACGTCACCCACGATCAACTGGAAGCCTCGACCTTCGCCGACAAGATCGCGGTGATGTACGGCGGCCAGATCGTCCAGTTCGGCACGCCTCGGGAATTGTTCGAGCGGCCGAGCCACACCTTTGTCGGCTACTTCATTGGCAGCCCCGGCATGAACCTGATCGAGGTGCAGCCACAGCCCGGCGGTGTCGGTTTTGCCTCGACGCACCTGCCGTTGTCCGACGCCATGCAACGACATATCGAACACGGCCAGTGGAAAAATCTGAAAGTCGGCATCCGTCCGGAATTCATTCATGTCTGGGACGAGCCGTTTGATGACGCGATGCAGGCACAGGTCGTACACGTCGAAGACCTCGGCACCTACAAGATCATGACCCTCAACCTCGACGGCGCGCCGTTGAAAGTGCGTCTGGCCGAAGACAAACCGGTGCCGCAGGGCACGGCGTACATCAGTTTTCCGGCGCAGTGGCTGATGGTCTATGCCGATGAGTTCCTCCTTGAAGCCGACAGCAGCGAGGTGCAGCCATGAACAAGGTGCAGAACAACAAGGCCTGGTGGCTGGTGTTGCCGGTGTTTCTGCTGGTGGCGTTCAGTGCGGTGATCCCGATGATGACCGTGGTCAACTATTCGGTGCAGGACATCTTCGACCAGTCCAGCCGCTATTTCGTCGGTGCTGACTGGTACCGGCAAGTACTTCTCGACCCGCGTCTGCATGACTCGCTGCTGCGCCAGTTCATCTACTCGGCGTGTGTGCTGCTGATCGAAATTCCGCTGGGCATCGCCGTCGCGTTGACCATGCCGACCAAGGGCCGCTGGTCCTCGGTGGTGTTGATCATTCTGGCGATTCCGTTGCTGATTCCGTGGAACGTGGTCGGCACCATCTGGCAGATTTTCGGCCGTGCCGATATCGGTCTGCTCGGTTCCAGTCTCAACGCGATGGGCATCAGCTACAACTACGCGGCGAACACCATGGACGCCTGGGTGACGGTGCTGGTGATGGACGTCTGGCATTGGACTTCACTGGTGGCTCTGTTGTGTTTCTCCGGGTTGCGCGCGATTCCCGACGTGTATTACCAGGCAGCACGCATCGACCGGGCTTCGGCCTGGGCGGTGTTCCGCCACATTCAGTTGCCCAAGTTGAAGAGCGTGCTGCTGATCGCGGTGATGCTGCGCTTCATGGACAGTTTCATGATTTACACCGAGCCGTTTGTGCTCACCGGCGGCGGGCCGGGCAACGCCACAACCTTCTTGAGTCAGACCTTGACGCAGATGGCGGTAGGGCAATTCGACCTCGGTCCGGCAGCGGCGTTTTCGCTGGTGTACTTCCTGATCATCCTGTTGGTGTCCTGGCTGTTCTACACCGCCATGACGCACTCCGACGCCAACCGCTGAGGCCCGGCCATGAGCAAAAGAAAGCTTATTCCGTTGCTGGTGTACATCCTGTTCCTGCTGGTGCCGATCTACTGGCTGTTGAACATGTCGTTCAAGAGCAACACCGAAATCCTCGGCGGCTTGACGTTGTTTCCCCAAGAATTCACCTGGCACAACTACAAGGTGATCTTCACCGATCCGAGTTGGTACAACGGTTATCTCAACTCGCTGTACTACGTCAGCCTGAACACTGTCATCTCGCTGAGCGTGGCGTTGCCGGCGGCCTATGCGTTTTCCCGCTATCGTTTTCTCGGCGACAAGCACCTGTTTTTCTGGCTGCTGACCAACCGCATGGCGCCGCCGGCAGTGTTCTTGCTGCCGTTCTTCCAGTTGTACTCATCGATTGGTCTGTTCGATACGCACATCGCTGTAGCGCTGGCGCACTGCCTGTTCAACGTGCCATTGGCGGTGTGGATTCTTGAGGGCTTCATGTCCGGTGTGCCGAAAGAGATCGACGAAACCGCTTACATCGACGGCTACAGTTTCCCCAAGTTCTTCGTGAAGATTTTCCTCCCGCTGATCGGTTCCGGGATCGGTGTCACGGCGTTTTTCTGCTTCATGTTTTCCTGGGTCGAACTGCTGCTCGCACGCACGTTGACCTCGGTGAATGCCAAGCCGATTGCGGCGGTGATGACGCGAACGGTGTCGGCGTCGGGGATCGACTGGGGCGTGCTGGCGGCGGCGGGGGTGTTGACCATCCTGCCGGGCATGCTGGTGATCTGGTTTGTGCGCAACCACGTGGCCAAGGGCTTTGCCCTCGGCCGGGTCTGAGGAACTGATGATGGAATGGATGAGCTGGACGACCCCGACAGCGGGGTTCTTCATCGCCATTGGTCTGCTGCTGGTGGGCATGACCACGTGGGAATTGCGCTCGCCGAGCATTTTGCGGCGAGGTCTTCTACCGATTGCCACCACCCGTGGCGATCGCTTGTTTATCGGTCTTCTCGGCAGCGCCTACCTGCATCTGCTGGTAATCGGCGCCACCGACTGGAGCATCTGGGTGGCGTCCGCGTTGTCCCTGGTGTGGCTGTTGGCTGTGATGCGTTGGGGCTAGTCGAATCGCTCGACAGTTTGGCTCCACAACTTAAACAGGAGGTCTCTATGTTCGACAAAAACAATAAGCTGCGACATAGCATTTCATTGGCAGCCATGCTCGCACTCAGCGGTTTGAGCGCAGCCGCCTGGGCCGATGCGTACGAAGACGCGGCGAAAAAGTGGATCGGCAGTGAATTCAAACCGTCGACCCTGACGGCCGAGCAGCAGCTCGAAGAACTGAAGTGGTTCATCAAGGCTGCCGAACCGTTTCGCGGCATGGAAATCAAGGTCGTCTCGGAAACCCTGACCACCCACGAATACGAGTCCAAGGTACTCGCCAAGGCCTTCACCGAAATCACCGGGATCAAACTCACCCACGACCTGCTGCAAGAAGGCGACGTGGTCGAGAAAATGCAGACGGTGATGCAGTCCGACAAGAATATTTATGACGGCTGGGTCAACGACTCGGACCTGATCGGTACGCACTTTCGCTACGGCAAGACCGAGTCGATCACCGACCTGATGGCCAACGAAGGCAAGAACTTCACCTCGCCGACCCTCGACATCAAGGACTTCATCGGCATCTCGTTCACCACCGCGCCGGACGGCAAGATCTATCAACTGCCCGACCAGCAATTCGCCAACCTGTATTGGTTCCGCGCCGACTGGTTCGAGCGTGCCGACCTGAAAGCCAAGTTCAAGGAAAAATACGGCTACGAATTGGGCGTGCCGGTGAACTGGTCGGCCTATGAAGACATCGCCAAATTCTTCAGCGAAGACGTCAAGGAAATCGACGGCAAACGCGTTTATGGGCACATGGACTACGGCAAGAAAGACCCGTCGCTGGGCTGGCGTTTCACCGATGCCTGGTTCTCCATGGCCGGTGGCGGCGACAAGGGCCTGCCCAACGGTTTGCCGGTGGACGAGTGGGGGATTCGTGTCGAGGATTGCCATCCGGTCGGTTCCAGCGTGACCCGTGGTGGCGATACCAACGGCCCGGCGGCCGTATTCGCCACGCAGAAATATGTCGATTGGCTCAAGGCCTACGCACCACCGGAAGCGGCGGGCATGACCTTCTCCGAGTCCGGTCCGGTGCCGTCGCAAGGCAACATCGCCCAGCAGATTTTCTGGTACACCGCGTTCACCGCCGACATGACCAAACCCGGCCTGCCGGTGGTCAACGCCGACGGCACGCCGAAATGGCGGATGGCGCCGTCGCCGCGTGGCCCATACTGGGAAGAGGGCATGAAGCTCGGCTATCAGGACGTGGGTTCGTGGACGTTCATGAAATCCACGCCTGAGAAACAGAAACTGGCAGCGTGGCTGTACGCGCAGTTTGTGACGTCGAAAACCGTGTCGCTGAAGAAAACCATCGTCGGTCTGACGCCGATCCGCGAGTCCGACATCAACTCGCAGGCGATGACCGATCTGGCGCCGAAGCTCGGTGGTCTGGTTGAGTTCTACCGCAGCCCGGCGCGTGTGCAATGGACCCCGACCGGGACCAACGTGCCGGACTACCCGCGTCTGGCGCAATTGTGGTGGAGCCACATCGCCGAAGCGGCCAGCGGCGAGAAAACCCCGCAACAGGCGCTGGATGGCCTGGCCAAGGATCAGGACGCGATCATGACGCGCCTCGAACGCTCCAAGGCCCAAGCGGTGTGCGCACCGAAAATGAACCCGGAACGCGACGCGCAATACTGGTTTGACCAGCCGGGCGCACCGAAACCGAAACTGGCCAACGAGAAGCCGCAGGGCGAGACCGTGAGCTACAACGAACTGCTCAAGTCGTGGGCGGATGCGCGCAAGTGATATTGGAAATGTGAAAGGCGAACGGCACCGAAAGGTGCCGTTTTTTTTGCTGGCCGATTTACCGCCATCGCGAGCAGGCTCACTCCTACAGGTTTCAGCGGTGCTGACCAAACCTGGGAACACCCGAAATCACTGTAGGAGTGAGCCTGCTCGCGATAGCGGTGTGTCAGACAACAAAGATATCGACTGACCCTCCACCATCGCTGGCAAGCCAGCTCCCACAAGTTTCTGTGGTGCCCTCAAATTCCGCATGCACCGCAAATCACTGTAGGAGTGAGCCTGCTCGCGATAGCGGTGTGTCAGACAACAAAGATATCGACTGACCCACCGCCATCGCTGGCAAGCCATCTCCCACAGGTTTCTGTGGTGCCCTCAAATTCCGCATGCACCGCAAATCACTGTAGGAGTGAGCCTGCTCGCGATAGCGGTGTGTCAGACAACAAAGATATCGACTGACCCTCCGCCATCGCTGGCAAGCCAGCTCCCACAAGTTTCTGTGGTGCCTTCAAATTCTGCATTCACCGCAAATCACTGTAGGAGTGAGCCTGCTCGCGATAGCGGTGTGTCAGACAACAAAGATATCGACTGACCCACCGCCATCGCTGGCAAGCCAGCTCCCACAAGTTTCTGTGGTGCCTTCAAATTCTGCATTCACCGCAAATCACTGTAGGAGTGAGCCTGCTCGCGATAGCGGTGTGTCAGACAACAAAGATATCGACTGACCCACCGCCATCGCGAGCAGGCTCACTCCTACAGGTTTCAGCGGTGCTGGCAAAATCTGGGAACACCCGAAATCACTGTGGGAGCTGGCTTGCCAGCGATTGCTGTCTCACATTCAATATTGATATCGACTGACCCACCGCAGTCGCGAGCAAGCCAAGCTCACAGAGCTCTGGAGCATTGGGTTAGACCAGGACAGCCAAATCCGTGTACTGAGCAACTAAAGGATCAGCGGTAAGCAGTTTCATCGGTTCGGTCACTGCTGTGGCCACAATAATGCGGTCAAACGGATCGCGATGATGGTGCTCAAGATCCTTCACGGCGATGGCGTGCTCTGCAGTCACTGGGAGTTCGATAAAGCCACTGTCGAGACAATATTGGCGGACTTCTTCCAGATCAACTTTAAGCTTGCCGAGCCCGACCTTGATCGCCATTTCCCAGAAGGTGGCGGCGCTGATGTAGATTTCGGCGGCGTTCTCAATCAGTTTTCTGGCTTTGCCGGACAGTCTGGCATCATCACTGAGCGTCCAGAGCAAAATGTGCGTGTCGAGCAGAAGCCTCATGCTTGAGTGCCCTCGAATGCATCAAGCATGTCATCGGGCAATGGTGAGTCGAAATTGTCGGGCAACACCAGTTTGCCTTTCATTGCGCCAATACGTTGAGCGCTGGGTTTTCCTACGGGAACGAGGCGAGCCATCGGCCGGCCATGCTTGGCAATCGTGATGACTTGGCCAGCAGCGGCATCATCGACGAGTTTGGATAAATTGTTTTTGGCTTCAGCCAGCGGAACGATGATCATCAGCTCACCCCTGTATTCTGGACAAATATAGCCAGAATATTTCAGCGCTGCCAATCCATAAACTTCTTCAGCCCATTCGCAAACGATATCCCTGTTCATTTTTTGCCTCTCGTCGATATTCCATCTGCCAAGGCCTCCACCATAAAGCTATCTACTCAAAACTGGCTGTAGGACAAAACGGAGGTTGCGGCGAGAGCTTTCGGTGTTTGTGTGGGGTGGGAGCAAATCGGTAAAAAATCGTACAAAGATATCGACTGACCCACCGCCGTCGCTGGCAAGCCAGCTCCCACAGGTTTCTGTGGTGCCCTCAAATTCTGCATCCACCGCAAATCACTGTAGGAGTGAGCCTGCTCGCGATAGCGGTGGGTCAGACAACAAAGATATCGACTGACCCACCGCTATCGCGAGCAGGCTCACTCCTACAGGTTTCGGTGGTGTCCACAAATTCCTGGAACAGTCGAGATCACTGTGGGAGCTGGCTTGCCAGCGATGGGGCCGTGGGTGTCGACGCAGGGAAGCCGAGACGGAACACGGTCATCGCCCCCGGCAGGCTCTTAACTTCCGCCACGCCCTGATGCAGGCTCATGATCGAGCGCACGATTGCCAACCCCAGCCCAGTGCTGCCCTGTGAACGCGAACGGCTGCTGTCGACCCGATAGAAACGGTCGAACAGGTGCGGCAGATGCTGTGCCTCGATTCCCGCGCCGGGATTGCTGACCAGCAGTGAGGTCTGCGTCGCGCTTTGTTCAATCAGCAACGTCACGGTTTTCCCGTTCGGACAATGGCGCAAGGCGTTGGACAGCAAATTCGAGATCGCCCGTTGAATCATCAAGCGATCGCCCATCACCGAAGCGCTGCCAAGCACATTCAAATGAATGCTCTTATCCTGCGCGGACAGCGAAAACATCTCGGCGACTTTCGCCGCTTCAACTTCCAGTGCCACCGATTCAAACGGTGCCAGCGCTGACGGATGACTCACCTGCGCCAGAAACAACATGTCCGACACAATCCGCGCCACGCGCTCCAGTTCTTCGGTGCACGACACCAGCACATCCTTGTACTCATCCACCGAGCGTTCGCGTGACAGCGTCACCTGCGCCTTGCCCATCAGGTTATTGATCGGTGTGCGCAACTCGTGGGCCAGATCATCGGAGAACTGCGACAACTGCTGCACGCCCGCATCGAGCCGGTGCAGCATGAAGTTGATGCCCTGCGCCAGTTCGCTCAGCTCCTGCGGCATGTTCACCACCGACAGTCGATGATCGAGGTCTTGCGTGGAGACCATCGCCGCCACTTTGCGAAATTCACGCATCGGCGCCAACCCGCGCTGCACGGCGCCCCACGCGGTCAGGCCGATGAATACCAGCAGCAACGGCAAGGCTATCAGCGTCGAGCGCAGATACGCGCTGAGGAGGGCCTGGTCGTGGGCGTTATCGATCGATAACAGCACCGGCACGCTGCTGCCATCCTTGAGGCGAATCAGCTTCGACACGGTGAGGAATTTTGCCCCCGCGGCATCGGTACTTTCCGAATAAGCCAATTGATCGGTGGTGGCTCGTACGGCTTTCAATTCAACCCGTGGATCGCTCAATCCGCTGCCGGACTTGAGCAGCGGCGAGCGCTGATTGACGCGGTCGTAAATCGTCAGCGTGAGGTTGTCGTGGCCCATCACCTGATCGAGCAGAATGTGCGGTTTGCCGCTGATTTCATTGGCGTCGACGTACAGCGACAGGCTGTGCTCGACCTGTTCCATCTTCTTTTCCAGGCTGTCTCTGGACAGCGCGTTGAGCTCATGGGTCAGGGCGAAATAAGCGAGGATCGCCAGGAACACCACCAGCAGCGCGCCAAGAATACTCACCGTCAAACCCAGGCGCATCGACAGGCTGGCCGGCTTCATTCCCGCGCCTCGAGGACATAACCGACACCGCGCAGGGTGTGGATCAACTTGTGCTCGAACGGGTCATCGATTTTCGCCCGCAGACGCCGAATCGAGACCTCCACGACGTTAGTGTCGCAATCGAAATTCATGTCCCACACCAGCGAAATGATCTGCGTGCGCGTCAGCACCTCGCCGGACTGGCGCATCAGCAGATGCAGCAAGGCGAATTCCTTGGTGGTCAGATCGATGCGCTGCTCGCCACGAAACGCACGGTGGCGGCCGGGGTCGAGTTCCAGATCGGCGACTTTCAGCACTTGCGGCACCGGGATGTTCTCGCTGCGGCGCATCAGCGTGCGCACCCGCGCCAATAATTCGGGAAACTCGAACGGCTTGACCAGATAGTCGTCGGCACCCAGATCGAGGCCGCGAATCTTGTCGGCCAGACGCCCGCGCGCGGTAAGCATCATCACCCGCGTCGAATGCGTGCGCCGCAGTTGCTCCAGCACGCCCCAACCGTCGAGTTCGGGCAGATTGACGTCGAGAATGATCAGGTCATAAACCTGTTGTTGCGCCAGATGCAAACCATCGGCGCCGGTGGCCGCGTGGTCAACGATATAACCACTTTCGGTTAAACCCTGATGCAAGTATTCGGCAGCTTTAAGCTCGTCCTCGATCACAAGGATTCGCATGATCAATCACCACTTTCATTGAATGGAAATGTAATTAAGGTGACCGGGAAAGTTGTTGTTTTTGTAAGGTCTTCCGGGCAGGCGCGATTAACGACTAACGGTTTTTCTGACGGATATTTCTCCGTTTGCAGGCGTGCACGGTAAAGGCTGAAGTGGCTACAGAGTCAACCTGAGACGTGCGAGGTGAGGCTCTAAAGTGGCTATCTGCGACAGCCTGTCGCAGCTCGGCAGGCGTTTGCACACGACCTTCCTGCTCGGGCAAGTGCTGTTCGGCGGTTAACTTAGACTCATTTGTTTCCATGTATTGCAAGTTGGCTTTTTTTGCACTTCGCATCCTAGAGCAAAACAACTTGGTGAAACCGTGGATAACAGATTTGTAATGTTCCAGTCACCTTGTCGATAAGTTCAAAACCCTACCGTGGCAGCATCGAAAAATCCTCAATGAAGGAAGTCTTCCATTGCCCGGTTCAAGACAACTGACGGCGCGATCACGCCTGCAAAAAACAGCCAGTGGCATTCTGTTGCTGACCCTTACCAGCCTCGCGAGCGCATCGACCCTGACCCTCGATCAGGCTCTGCAAACGGCGTTCGCCGTTAACCCGGATCTGGCCGCCGCACAGTGGGAAATCGGCATCGCCGAAGGTGACCGCCAACAGGCCGGGTTGATCCCCAACCCCGAGGTCTCGTGGGAGGCTGAAGACACCCGCCGCGACTCGCGCACCACCACGGTGATGCTCAGCCAGCCGATCGAACTGGGCGGCAAACGCGGTGCGCGCATCGACGTCGCCAGCCGTGCGCAGGATGCCGCCGGTATCGAACTGGAGCGCAAACGCAACACCTTGCGCGCCGATGTGATTCAGGCGTTCAACAGTGCCCAGACCGCGCAGCAACGCTTGCAGTTGTCGCGCCAGTCACTGCAACTGGCCGAGCACGGTTTACGCGTCGCGCAAGGGCGGATCGAGGCCGGTAAGTCATCACCGGTCGAAGGCACGCGGGCGCAAGTGCAACTCTCCGAGGTGCGCCTGGAATTGAGCCGTGCCGAGCGGGATCAGGCCAACGCCTATCAACAATTGGCGCAGGTCATGGGCGCGCCGTTGCCGACTTCGACCGCGGTGCAAACCGCCACGCCAAACCTTGCCAACGTTCCGCTGCCGAACCGTTTGCTTGAACGTCTGAACGAGACCGCCGAGCTGCGTCTGGCCAAGTTGCAGATCGATCAGCGCGAGGCTTCTCTGGGGCTGGAAAAGTCCCAACGCATCCCCGACCTGACCGTGAGCATCGGCAGCCAGTACAGCGAAACCGAGCGCGAGCGGGTCAACGTGGTCGGGCTGTCGATGCCGATTCCACTGTTCAACCGTAATCAGGGCAACGTCCTCGCGGCGGCACGCCGAACCGATCAGGCGCGGGATCTGCGCAACGCCACCGAGCTGCGCTTGCGCACGGAAATCCAGACCAGCCTTGAGCAATGGCAGACCGCCAATGGCGAAGTCAAAGCGTTCAACCAGACCATCCTGCCCGCCGCGCAGAGCGCAGTTGAAAGCGCCACCCGTGGTTTCGAAATGGGCAAGTTCGGCTTCCTCGATGTGCTCGATGCTCAGCGCACCCTGATCGCAGCGCGCAGCCAATACATTCAGGCCGTCAGCGAGGCAACTGACGCCCGGGTACGCATTGAACGGATTTTCGGCGACCTCAGCGTCCGCCCTTGAATTTCACTTTTCAGATCACTGCGCGCAGGTTCGGCGCAGAGGAGTTTCCATGGATAAAAAACTGATCGTGGTCGCTGCGGCGACGCTGGCGTTGGGCATCGGCATCGGCTCGATGTGGGCGGGCAATGGCGCTATCGACGCGCACGCCGACGAGGCCGCGGAACATGCCGATCACGCGGATCATTCCGAGGAGGGCGCCGCTGCCGAGGGCGAACATGGCGAAGAAGGCCACATCGAATTGAGCGCCGAGCAGATCACCGCCGCCGGCATTCAACTGGTCGAAGCGCGGGCGCAGACCATCAGCCGCGGTTTGCCGTTCCCCGGCGAAGTGCGCTTCGACGAAGACCGCACCGCCCATGTGGTGCCGCGTGTGCCGGGCGTGGTCGAGTCGGTGGCGGTCAACCTTGGCCAGTCGGTGAAAAAGGGTCAGTTGCTGGCGGTGATCGCCAGTCAGCAGATCTCCGATCAGCGCAGCGAGCAAGCCGCCGCGCAACGGCGTCTGGCGTTGGCGCGCACCACCTATGAGCGTGAGAAAAAACTCTGGCAGGACAAGATTTCCGCCGAACAGGATTTCCTCCAGGCGCGCCAGGCCTTGCAGGAAGCCGAAATCGCCGTGAGCAATGCCCGGCAAAAAATCAGCGTGCTCAGCGGCAGCGTGGTGGCCACCGGCGGCAATCGCTACGAATTGCGTGCGCCGTTTGACGGCGTCGTGGTGGAAAAACACCTCACGCCGGGCGAAGTAGTCGATGAGTCCACGGCCGCGTTCACCCTCTCGGATTTGTCGCGGGTGTGGGTGACGTTCGGCGTTTCTCCGAAGGATCTGAACAAGGTGCAGGTGGGCAAAGCTGTCACGGTCAGCGCTGCGGAGCTGAATGCCGAAGTAGTCGGCAGCGTGGCTTACGTCGGCAGTTTGCTCGGCGAGCAGACCCGTACTGCAACGGTCCGCGTGACGCTGGAAAACCCGCAAGGTTCGTGGCGTCCGGGCCTGTTCGTCACCGCGCTGGTGGCCACCGACAGCCGCGAAGCGCAAGTTGCCGTGCCGGAAACCGCGATCCAGACGGTCGAGGACAAACCCACGGTGTTCGTGCGTACCGACGACGGCTTCGAGACGCGAGCCGTGGAGCTGGGCAGCCGCGCCGATGGTTTTGTGGAAATCACCCAAGGCCTGGACGTGGGCGCACAAGTCGCCAGCGCCGGCAGCTTTGTCCTCAAATCGGAACTGGGCAAAGCCTCCGCCGAGCACAGTCATTGATAAGCACGCTGAAGACTCTCACTGATCCCGGAAGGCCCTCATGTTCGAACGCCTGATCCAGTTTGCCATCGAGCAGCGCATCATCGTGCTGCTCGCCGTTCTGCTCATGGCCGGTCTCGGCATCGCCAGTTATCAAAAACTGCCGATCGACGCCGTGCCCGACATCACCAACGTCCAGGTGCAAATCAACACCGGCGCCGCCGGCTTCTCGCCGCTGGAAACCGAGCAGCGCATCACCTTCCCGATTGAAACCGCGATGGCCGGTTTGCCGGCGCTGGAGCAGACCCGTTCGCTGTCGCGCTCGGGGCTGTCGCAGGTCACGGTGATCTTCAAGGACGGCACCGACCTGTTCTTCGCTCGCCAATTGGTCAACGAACGTTTGCAGATCGCCAAGGAGCAATTGCCCGAAGGCGCGGAAGCGGTCATGGGGCCGATTTCCACCGGCCTCGGCGAGATTTTTCTGTGGACAGTCGAGGCCAGGGAGGGCGCGCTGAAGGACGACGGCACGCCCTACACGCCGACTGATCTGCGGGTGATTCAGGACTGGATCATCAAGCCGCAATTGCGCAACGTGCCGGGCGTTGCCGAGATCAACACCATCGGTGGTTTCGCCAAGGAATATCAGATCGCGCCGGACCCGAAACGCCTCGCCGCGTACAAGCTGACGCTCACCGATCTGGTCACCGCGCTGGAGCGCAACAACGCCAACGTCGGCGCCGGTTACATCGAGCGCAGCGGCGAACAATTGCTGATCCGTGCGCCGGGGCAAGTGGCGAGCACCGAGGACATCGCCAACATCGTCATGGCCAATGTCGACGGCACGCCGATCCGCGTGAAGAACGTCGCCACCGTCGACATCGGCCGCGAATTGCGCAGTGGCGCGGCCACCGAAAACGGCCGTGAAGTGGTGCTCGGCACGGTATTCATGCTGATCGGCGAGAACAGCCGCACGGTCTCGCAAGCAGTCGCCAGCAAGCTCGAACAGATCAACAAGTCCTTGCCTGTCGGCGTGGTCGCCGTGCCGGTTTACGACCGCACGCATCTGGTCGACAAAGCCATCGCCACGGTGAAGAAAAACCTCATCGAAGGCGCGATTCTGGTGATCGCGATTCTGTTCCTTTTCCTTGGCAACATCCGCGCGGCGCTGATTACCGCGATGGTGATTCCGCTGTCGATGCTGTTCACCTTCACGGGCATGTTCAGCAACAAGGTCAGCGCCAACCTGATGAGCCTCGGCGCGCTCGACTTCGGCATCATTGTCGACGGCGCGGTGGTGATCGTCGAAAACACCCTGCGCCGCCTGGCCCATGCGCAGCAACACCACGGGCGTTTGCTGACCCGCGCCGAGCGTTTCAAGGAAGTGTTTGCGGCGGCAAAAGAGGCACGGCGACCGCTGATTTTCGGTCAGTTGATCATCATGGTCGTGTACCTGCCGATCTTCGCCCTCAGCGGTGTCGAAGGGAAAATGTTCCACCCGATGGCGTTCACCGTGGTCATCGCTTTGCTCGGTGCGATGCTGTTGTCGGTGACCTTCGTGCCGGCGGCGATTGCGCTGTTCGTGACCGGCAAGGTCAAGGAAGAAGAGGGTGCGGTGATGCGCGGCGCACGCAAGGTGTATGCGCCGGCACTGGCCTGGGTCATGTCGCATCGTGCTGTCGCCGTGGGCGCGGCAGTGGCGGTAATCGTGCTCAGCGGCGTGCTCACCAGCCGCATGGGCAGCGAGTTTGTGCCGAGCCTCAGCGAGGGTGACTTTGCCTTGCAAGCCTTGCGTGTACCGGGCACCAGTCTGACGCAGTCGGTGGACATGCAGCAGCGTCTGGAAACGTTGATTCTCGCCAAGGTGCCGGAAGTCGAGCGCGTGTTCGCCCGAACGGGCACTGCGGAAATCGCCTCCGACCCGATGCCGCCGAATATCTCCGACAGCTACGTGATGCTCAAGCCAAAAGAGCAGTGGCCGGACCCGGGCAAGTCCCGCGAAACCCTGATGGCCGAACTGCAAGCCGCCGCCGCGACGCTGCCGGGCAGCAACTATGAGCTGTCGCAGCCGATCCAGTTGCGCTTCAACGAACTGATCTCCGGGGTGCGTAGCGATGTCGCGGTGAAGGTGTTCGGCGATGACATGGACGTGCTCAATGCCACTGCCGCGAAGATCGCGACGGCGATGCAAAAGGTCAACGGCGCGTCCGAGGTCAAGGTCGAACAGACCACCGGATTGCCGGTGCTGACCATCAACATTGATCGCGACAAGGCCGCGCGTTACGGGCTCAACGTCGGTGACGTGCAGGACACCATTGCCGTGGCGGTGGGTGGCCGCAAGGCCGGGACGTTGTATGAGGGCGATCGGCGTTTCGACATGGTGGTGCGCTTGTCCGATGCCATGCGCAAGGACATCGATGGCTTGTCGGCGCTGCTGATTCCAGTGCCTGCGGTGAACGGTACGGCCAACCAGATCGGCTTCATCGCCCTGCAAGAAGTCGCCAGCCTCGACCTGGTGCTCGGGCCGAATCAGGTCAGTCGCGAAAACGGCAAGCGCCTGGTGATCGTCAGCGCCAACGTGCGTGGGCGTGACATCGGATCGTTTGTCAGCGAGGCGGGTGAAGTCATCGAGCGTGACGTGCAAGTGCCGGCCGGTTACTGGACCAGTTGGGGCGGGCAGTTCGAGCAACTGCAATCGGCCGCCAAACGCTTGCAGATCGTCGTGCCGGTGGCGTTGCTGCTGGTGTTCGGGTTGTTGTTCATGATGTTCAACAATCTCAAGGATGGTTTGCTGGTGTTTACCGGGATTCCGTTTGCCTTGACGGGTGGGGTCATGGCGTTGTGGTTGCGCGATATTCCGTTGTCGATTTCGGCGGGCGTGGGGTTTATCGCGTTGTCGGGTGTGGCGGTGCTTAACGGCTTGGTGATGATTGCGTTTATTCGCAATCTTCGCGAGGAGGGGCGGTCGCTGTCGGATGCGATCAACGAAGGTGCGCTGACACGCTTGCGCCCGGTATTGATGACGGCGTTGGTGGCGTCGCTGGGGTTTATCCCGATGGCGCTGGCGACCGGCACGGGGGCGGAAGTGCAGCGGCCACTGGCGACGGTGGTGATCGGCGGAATACTGTCCTCGACGATTCTCACATTGCTGATATTGCCGGCGCTCTACCAACTCGCCCATCGCCGGGATGAGGACACAACTTCAGCCTGACTGTGAACACCCCCCCCCTCACCTGACTGTGAACACAATCCTGTGGTGAGGGGATTTGTGTGGTGAGGGGATTTATCCCCGATGGCCTGCGTAGCAGGCCCGCTTTTTTCCAGATGAAGAGCGGGGCCGCTGCGCGCCCCATCGGGGATAAATCCCCTCGCCACAAGGTATTTCTTCAGCTGGAAAGTCCTGTTCACAGCATTGATCCATTACATAACGGATATGTAATTTCCACGCCACCGTCACGAAAGGTTCGGATTGTTACCTTGATCCCGTCAGCTACTTAAACGAGGAATCAAACATGAAATTCGCTCAGATCAGTGCCTTCACCGCAGCCCTCGCGTTGTCTTCCCTGGCCATGGCCGAAGGTGGCGGCGACCGCACTTTCGAAAAAATGATGGCCGCCAACGACCGCTCCGTGGAGCTGTTTGTCGCCAAGGAAAAGGCTGCGGGCACTCCGGTCGTCGTCAATGAAAAGAAAGACGACAAGACCCAGGACCTGTAACCACACCGTGCTCGACCAAGCCTGTCATCGCGCATCGATGCCGGGCTTTTTTTTGGAGGAGTTGAACATGAAGTTGATCAAGCTGTTGACCCTCGCCGGCGTCATGGCGATGTCCATGAATGTACTGGCCGAGGGCGGTGGTGACCGCACGTTCGAGCGCGCATTCAGCGCCAATGCCAAAGCCATGGAGCAATACGCCGCCAACCTGGGCAAGGCGCCGCCGGTGGTGAGGGATTACGAATACGGGATGAAGCTGGATGTGGTGAAAATCGTCAGCGTGGTGAAGCCGCAGCCTGCCTGCTCGGTCGTCCCCACCGCCATGACGTACGAAGATTCGCAAGGGCAGCTCAATACGCTCAAGTACAGCGTGGCGGGGGTTTGCCGAAACAGCGGAAGCTGATGACTCACATGCTTCGCGAACCCGCCACGATCACAACGTGGTTCTGTGTAGGAGCTGCCGAAGGCTGCGATCTTTTGATCTTTAAAAGACCAGGATCAAAAGATCGCAGCCTGCGGCAGCTCCTACCGGGAGGGATTTCGATATCACGATGTGTATTTAAATTCGGGATGTTTAATTGTGTAGGTCAATTGCAGAACCTTCCCACAATGTTTTCAGGTTGTCCGTCGGACGTCGGCTCTCTAGTGTGTGGATGTCGCTGCCAAATCAGCGATCGGGATTGGAACCCCGCTGTTCAACTGAAAGCAAAAGCATCTTTCATGACGTATGCTTGCGCACCTTGATGGTGTGCACTCCGTTATGGCGGCTGTGCGCGGGAGACTTCGAGTCTGTCGGGTTTTGCTCAGTTGCCCGGGTTCCAACCTGCGTACAGCTGCCACCCCTTCGCGTGGAACCGAATGGGTCAGCTCCACCGTCAAGCTGAGTGAAAATTTTATGAAAAAGCCAACACCCAATCCGCCTGAAACAACCGTTCCAGCGGACGCCAATACAACATCCCCCTACGTCTCCGCCGACATTCGAAAACTCCACAAAGCCGCCGACCGCGCCCTGGATTTTTACCTCAAACCGTCGGCCGCCATCATGTCCGCGCCCTACACCCCCAACCAGATGTTCCTGGCCAATCCCAAAGCCGACACCGAATCCCTGCTGGCCAACGCCTGCGAGTCCCTGGCCTCGGCCTCCGTCATGCTCGGCGACTTCGCCGCGCTGCTGGAAGGCACGCATCGCAAGACAATTCTGGGCATCGCCCAGGTTGTGATGCTCGGCGAACTGGCGGTGAACAGGGCGCTGGATAACGTCGAGCCCACCGCATAATCGTGTGGGAGCGAGCCTGCTCGCGAAAGTGGTGAGTCAACCTACGATGGTGTTGGCTGTGCCGACGTCTTCGCGAGCAGGCTCGCTCCCACAGGTTTTGGTGTTGCGTTGAAGTCCGGACATAAAAAAGGCGCCCCGAAGGGCGCCAAAAGATTCACCTCTTACCAAAGGAGCAAGGAGCTT